>NZ_DAIPZL010000004.1:0-9650 GCF_036782235.1 Rheinheimera sp.
CCCCAGAGCCGATCACCACCTCCATAGGAGGTGGTTTTAAATTGACAATAAAAAATGCCAGTCAAACAACTGGCATTTTTTTGTTGTATATTTTGTTGGTTAAACCGGTTCTTTATATTTGACCACTGTTACCCTTTGATTGGAGTCCCGCACTTTGGCACAAACAAATTGCCGCATGTTGGAGCCTATTTGTGGTGCTTCCAGCCGGCATTTCATCATCTGTGCTTCTGCACCGTAGAGTTTTTTTCGCTCAGCGGTTAAATCTGCCAGCATTTTTTTCTGTTCATCGGATAACTTGGCGGTCAGGGCGTCGTAACGGCGTTGCCAATCCGGAATTTTTTGCTCCAGTGCCACCCCCAGCCAGACTAAACCTTCGGTCGGGTTAGGTTCGGTGCCGATACCAGCCAGATAATAAGTTCCGACCAGATATTGTGCTGTTTTTTCGCCATATTTGGCATATTCCAGCATAGGTTCAAAAGCTTTACCGCTTTTTTCGTGTTCAGCCATCCGCAGTGCAGCTTTGTATTTACCATCATAAGCGCTGCTGGACATCGATACCTTTTCGCCACTTTGTGCCTGCACCTGCAGTGCACAAACACAAGCGGCAACCAAGAAGATTTTTTTTATCATATGTCAATTCCTTGTTGAGCCATTCAAAACCAGTTTTGCTGTTATAACAGTCAGGCTATGATGCTGCGACTACATTTTGTAAACAAATATGTAAACAATAATAATTTGGCGGAGTTTATTCATCCGATAGTCAGCGAACTGCCAGATACTGTGTTTTTCACTTTTGCAGCAAGGAGATAGCGATATGTATCAGTTCAAAACTTTGTTATTACCAATGTTCGGCCTCAGCACAGTGCTGTTGTTTTCTGCCAGTCTCAGCGCCCAAACGATGCCAGCAGCACAACAACAAATGTTATTACAAATGGCCGAGCAGTCCGGCTTATTACAGCAGGTAGCCAACTGCAGCGGCGTCAGTAGCAGCAATTTAAAACAACATTTAGCCAGTGCTTTGCAGCAATGCCCGCTCGCTGCCAATGGCATGCCCAGTGAACAATGTGTCAAAACTCAGCTGATCCAAAAAACCGGGGTGTCAAAAGCGGCAGTACAAAAGTGTGAACAACTGGCAGCACAGGCTCAGCAACAACAACAGCAATCTTCGGCCGAAACTCAGCTGGCCGCGCTGTTTGACCAAATTGGCGACCAGGAACCAACGGCCGCCGAACAAATGCAGATTGAGCAACTGACAGAAAAACTGCAGCAAGAAGGCATAAAACAACTGCGCTCGAACGTGGATCTGCTGGTGAACGCTAGTCAGGGCACCACGGCCAATATTCCGGCACCTATGTATCCTGGCAGTAAAGTGCTGGTGCATTTACCGGCGCAGGGCATGGTGCAATTCGGCGATCAGAGTATCAAAAGTCTACCCGGCGTTTCTTTTGCCTCAACGGCGTCTGCCACTGAGATCCTGGCCTGGTATCAGCAACAATACCCGGCTTATCAATACCGGAAAATTGAACTGGGCGGCACGCCTGATCACCTGCTGTTGAAAAAAGCACCGGAACCTTTTGATTATATGCAGGTATTACCGCAGTTACCTGCGATTCCACATGTGTTTATCACAGCCGCTAATAAAGAAACACAACGGCATTTGCCGGGCGCCAAAACCTTATTTACCGTCACCTATCAGCCCTGAAGCGAGAGGCTGCAAGCATTAAGCAAAATAGGCAGCGTCGGCAAAAGCCGGCGCTGTGGCATCTTTGGCCGACAACAAAGGGGAGCCCTGCAGCGGCCAGTCAATAGCAAGCTGTACATCATCAAATCTGATACTGCGCTCGGCAGCCGGGTTGTAATAATCTGTGGTTTTGTAATGTACATCGGCACTTTCTGACAACACTAAAAAACCATGGGCAAATCCTTCCGGGATCCACAGCTGCTGCTGATTTTCTGCCGATAACAGCTGCCCCACCCACTGACCAAAAGTGGCTGATGAACGCCGCAAATCTACAGCCACATCAAAAATTTCACCCTGCACCACCCGGATCAGTTTGGCCTGTGGCTGTTGCAACTGATAATGCAAACCACGCAATACACCGGCTTTGGAATGAGAATGGTTGTCCTGCACAAAATTCAGCGGCCTCGATAACAACTGTTCATATTGCTGTTGCTGAAAACTCTGCAAAAAATAACCACGCTCGTCGGTAAAAACGCGCGGTTGTAATATCAACACATCAGGAATTTTGGTTGGCATTATCTGCATCAGGTGGCCTTTTAAAGCTTGCTGCAAGCAAGGGTGCTGCAATGGCGGCATTGTCGGTGATTTTCAGAAAAACGCAAGTCGGCCCCTTGTGAGCGGTAACTTGGGGTCAGGGTCTTATGAGCCAGGATTTAGCTGTCAGGCATGAATGATCAGGCACAGGCCACAGCGGCAAATACCGGCGGCTGGGCGCATCCCCCTTGTGCTGCGACAAACTGCTGTGAATAATCGCCACAATTTTTAATGCCACAGGCAGCAGCATGGCCAATTTTATTTTGTGGGACAACGACGGGGTGCTGGTTGATACCGAAGTGCTGTATTACCAATGTAACCGCGACTTTTATCGGCCACTGGGTCTGGAGCTGACCGAACAGCAGTTTTTCCAGTGTTTTTTACTCGATAACATCGGCGCCTGGCATTTATTGCCGCAGCAACTGACTGAAGCTGAAATTGCCCCACTACGGCTTAAGCGCAACCAGCGTTATGCCGCCATGCTCAGTGAACTTTGTATTGCCCCTGTGCCAGGTATGGCGGCGCTCTTTGCACAACTCAAACCGCGTTATCAACATGGTATTGTCACCAGCGCACATCGCCAGCATTTTGAGCTGATCCACAGGCACAGCAACTTATTGCCATATTTTCAGTTTGTACTGACCGGTGATGAGGTGCTGCGGGGCAAACCCCATCCTGAGCCTTATTTACGCGGTTTGGCGCAAAGCGGCCAGCCGCCACAGCAGGTTATCGTCGTGGAAGATTCACCACGCGGCCTGCAGGCCGCCATTGCCGCCGGATTACGTTGTGTGGTGCTTAAACACAGCTTTTGCCGCCATTATGATTTTGCCGGCGCCTGGCAAGTGGTCGAAACGGTCAGCCAGTTACAACAATGTTTAATGGACGCAGATTAGCCTGCTGATAAAGGCCGGTTTTCTGCTATGATCGCCGCATTCACCGGTCAGCGCGATCGCAACAGCAACAATGCAGTCCGCCCTCTGCAGGAACCTTGTATGATCAACTATTTCCGTGTGCTTGGGGTTAAAGCCAGCGCCAGCGAAGAAGAGATTAAAAAAGCCTATAAAAGGCTGTCGAACAAATACCATCCGGATAAATTACAAAACAGCTCTGAAGATGAAAAAGAGCAAGCCGTTGTGCAGCTGCAAAGGGTAAAAGAAGCTTATGACGTTTTGTCAGACCCCAAACAACGTGCTGCTTTTATTAAAGATTTTAATAACGTGATAGTACCGGACCCAACAGCCGCCATGCAGGAGCTGTGGGAGCAATATTATCCGCCGCAGTAATAGCAGCCAAAACCAGATTTGAGCGGACAGACCGCAGCCGGAACCATGCCACAGCGCTGGTCGCACACAGCATAGCAGGACCCACCATGAGCCAGAAATTTAACGCAGCACGCTTGGAACAACTCAAAAGCGATGCTTATGAAAACATTGAATCTTATAACGACCCGGACACGCCCAAAGCACTGGCCGCTTTTACTGAACAAATTAAAGGCATTTTGCAGGCTGCACCGGATATGCTGCAGTCGGTGCCGGAATATTTGCCGGTGGCACTCTATGGCCGGGTGAAGTTTCCGGGTGAGGCCAAACTAAAATGGTCGCAGTGGTTAAAAACCGGCAATGCCCCGGCCTGGGATGATTTTAAAACCACAGTGGCTTTTAATAACGCCGATTTACCTCTGGTAAAAACCATTCGTGCTTATAACGAAAGCCTGCTGATTGAAGCCTGTGCCGTGCTTTTTATGTTGTCGAATGAAACTGCAGCCCCGGCACCACGCAGCAAAGGCGCTCAGGATGATGACGAAGATTACGAAGAAGAAGATTACAGTGACGAGCGTGACGAAGCAGCTGACGATTACGATGGTCATGATGATGAAGACGAAGAAGGTTATGATGATCAATATGATGAAATTACCTTTAAACGGGAAGGTCGCTGATGAATAGTCTGATTGAGATTGCAGTTGCGGAAATTAAAGAACTGGCCGTGGTTGAACCTAAGCAGGCCAGCAAAAGATTTGAGCTGATGGCCAATACAATGTCAGACGCCCAGCTGGTTGAAGTCATTGAAAATATTGACATTGTAACGCTGACGCAAATTAACAGCCAACACGATATTTCCTTCCCTTCGATTATTTCTGAGCTGATGACAGTGGAAAAAATCCGCGACATCGTGTGTCAGCAGCCTTTGTATTGGGAAGAAAAAATCAAAAATAACGCTGAAGAATTAAAACAGCATACTTTTGATTTTTTAACTTACCTGATCCGCACTCAGGAAACCGAAGAAAAACAAGCCGAAATTCTCGAGTGTATTGCCGAAGATCCGGCCGGTTTGTTTTATCTGTCCATTCCTTTTATCGAGTTATACCGCGGTGAAGTGATTGAAGATGAAGACGAAATTCATGACATTCTGCACGAAGAAGAGCAGGATTTAGAAGAAGCGGTGAGCTACACCGAACGCCATTTAAACGAAGAAGTGCATGGGTTGGGTTTTGACGACCCACGCAGTTTACTGGCGCTGATTCGCCAGCTGACCCCAGAAGTGGAACAGTCGATTAAAAGCCTGATCCGCAACGAGAACTCCGGCTGGGAAAATATTATCAATAAGTTTGCCACTGAGCTGGTGATGCAAGCCAAAGAGAAAAATCAGGCCACCGACGAATACGCCGAAGTGGACGAGATGTTTAGTTTTCTGGATTAAGGTTTGCCATGCAGTTAGCCATACGCGATAGCAATCAAGGCCCGTTTTTCAGCAAAGTGCTGCGACAGGCGCAGGAACAGCAGCAACTGAGCAATGCTGAACTGGCGCAAATTAAAAGCAAAGCTGTGCTGATGAGCCTGAAATTTGCCGATAAGTTTTACAACAAATACAAAATGCACCTGCTGGAGCAAGCCGCTCACGATGTGATTGGTGTGATTAGTTTAGGTTTGGCAGAGCTCAGCGGTCAGGATATGCAAAAAGCATTGCAACTGCTGACCAGCCCCGACAGCGTGATGAAACCTTTTCAAAAAGGCTGGAGCATGCTGGTTACGGTCAGCAGCAAACAACCCAACCGTAAATCGCTGTTTGGTGAGGTGGACGAGCAGCTGCTCAATGATATTTCCAGCCCGCCGGACGCCGAAGAGTGGCAAGGCTGGCAGATTTATCAAAATGCACTATTGGAAGCCAACCGCCGCAATGCCATCACTGTGCTGAAACAGCAGTTTTTCCAGCAAACAGTGCTCGACCCTTTTGAGCACTTTAACCTGGAAGCCATGCTGGCCGAAGTGGTGATTTACCGTGTGGTTTGCGGCCACAGCAAAGTAAAACAGGACTTAAAACAGCGCATCCGCCAGGTGGAATTACAGGACCGCTGGTTTGACGTGGCTTATTTACAGCTGCAAACCGAAGTAGCCCTGGCCGAACTCCCGCCCGGCATCAGCGAAGCCATCCGCCCCGATATAGGGCAAAACTTTGCACAAGCGCTGCTCAAAACTCTGAACTTTGCGGTGAAATACCGCGAAAAGGCATTAGCCAACGCTTCACCAGAACAGCTGGATGCTTTTGAACATAAACAAGGTATGCAAAACCCATTGCTGGGCTGGCCGCAGTATATTGAGATGTAACAAGTGGCATGAGGCTGGAGCTACACTTAGCAGCAAGTAAATGATGCTAACTACACAGTTATAGAAAACGCAGCTTTTGCTGCGTTTTTTGAAAACTGCTCTTTTTATCTGCTGTAGTTCAATTCTATCTAATCCTTTTTTGTTTTTGCTCAATCAAATGCTGTCCTTTAACCGAAAGACCTAGCAACTTGGAGAGCTGTTGCTTTTCTTGATATTCAACCGGAAACATGTAGATATGTTGAACTACTAACTCCCTTAGAATTCTTGAACAAACAAAATTTCCACTTAAGTCCTCTACACATTTAGAAATACTTTTGATATCGATTCGCTTATTAAAGTGCAAATCAATTGACTGCTTGAGTAATTGGAGTGCTGGAGTTGGGTTTTCGCTCGCAATCAAATCGTAAATTTGTATTGCTTCTTTTGAGCCGACAGAGGTTGCGATTTTCCGAATCATTCCATTAATTACACCGTATGTCATATGCAAATAGGCATTCTCTGCAAGTTTTTCCATCTCTCTGTCAGTCAATGAAGGATTATCAGAAAGGTGTGCTGAAATGACTTTAACAATTTCATTCTTTGCTACATCGGTTATCGCAATAAAATAGCTGAGAAATCTTAAACCAGACATTATTCCATTACTTGCGAGTTCAGAGAGAGTTTTTATCTTAAGAGAAGCATGTCTATTTTTTATTATCTGACCGGCAATCTCCATTCCCTTAAACGTTTTGTTTATATTAGCGAGAACATCTAAACCATCGGAATCTTCATTTGTAACTTCTTCTCTTTCAGTCAGATCGAGCTTTTCATTGTATCTGTCTCTTTCTTGCTGTATTTCACGCTGTTCTATTACCAATTCGGGTATTTGCTTCATGAAATCATCCATATAGCACAGCTGATTTTTGTCTAAGGATGCAGGATTTTGTTCTACAAATAAATCGTCTAATACCAAGTTAATTTCGGTAAGCACCCATGAGTCTTTCGTATGGTGCGTAATAAATATGATAATATTCGCAAAGTCTTCTCTATGTAAGCCTTGTAATAGTTTGAGAACCATCGCCTTGCATTCGGTGTCATCAGCATAGGATTCTGCAATTTTTTTACCAACAAAAAAATAGTAAATATAAGGGTATTTAAATCCGGTTTTAAATTCCTTCTTGCTTAAGATACAATTATCAACTAATTTCCTAAGCACCGTATCCGTATCATTAAGCAAGTAACTTTCTTTATATTTTTTAAAAAAATCGTCCAATTGATTTTCGTTCGGGTTTGATTCATTTTTAAAAATCCACCAAGCCAATTCCGTTAATACATTCAAGTATTTTTCGAAATCTCGATCATTGATCTTCGCATTTTTAAATGTTTGGTAGATAAGCTGCTGGTAGCAATGACCATGGGAAGATAGTTCTAAGTTCAAATTTGAGTGGGCCTCAAACATCTGAAGAAGCATTAAAACATAAATGGGCTTTGAAGGGACTATATTCTTTTTCACAACCGAGTTAAGTTTTTCTTTTAACTCATCGCAATACCTGTAAAGCTCTTCATCAGTAATAGTTTGCTCGATTCCTAATGATATCCAACGCTGAATGAGTTCTTCACGCTTTTTATTTCCAAGCCCAAGAATGTCTACTTTTATGAAGCCGTCTAACGAAGGTGTTTCACTTAAAACGAAGGAAAAGGAAGACTGTGCAGTATAAATCAATCGAGAAAATATATTATTTAAATCATCTAGAAATTTGCCTCTAAATTTCTTATTTAATGTAACTTCATCAATATTGTCAATCAAAACGACTGCATTTTTGCTTGAAACAAAGGTCTGATAGTCCACACCTATATACTGTTCTTTCAGCACTTTTCCTATAACGAATTCAACGTTAGCATCTTTAATTTTATCCCCATTTATTATTATAGGGTGAAGGCCACTTTTTAACATTAACTTGAAATAAAATTTTAATAGTGAAGTTTTTCCTTGTTGCTCTTCTCCACAAATTATTAATTTTTCATTGTCTCTAAAAACAAAATCAGCAGAGCGGAACACTCTCAAATCGTTTTGTCTGTTATCGTCCATTTCCAAGTCAGGAATTGTATAAATATCTGAAAGTAAAACTTTATCAACCTTTCGATGTGTCAACACAATTTCTGTATCTTCCATCCATTGGATCATTGAGTCTGCTAATTGAATAGATTCCAAATTAGCTATTGGTTTAATCGCAACATCCTGCTTAGGTTTGAACTCAGCTATACAATTTTTTATGCCTTTAATCACGTTGAGCCAAGCAGCGTCTGAATCACTCCATGAAGAAATTGGATCTGCGTCTTTGGGTAGCCCCTGTAAAGTGGCTAATTCGGACCCCCCCCAATCTACCGGACGAATAACAATCGGAATTAGCTTTGCCTTACCTGCTTTGTGTAATTCGAGAGCTTTTTGAGCTTCCACATTAAAACAGTACTCTGAGCTCATAAATGATGAACTTATCAGAAAAAGAATTAATTGAGAGTTAGTTAAATTATCAGAGATCTCTGAACTCCAATCTTGACCTGGAAGAATTTTCCTATCATTCCACTCTGATATAGCTCCAGAACGAGTTAAGCCCGCCATATGCTCAATTAAGTCATCTTTAAACGATTCATCTTTATGGGAGTAACTAATAAACACTTTAACAGACACTGATAAACTCCTTTTAATTAATGCGTACCCGTATCTTACCCGTAAATAACCCTTGTATCAGGGCTTTTTATCTCTTTTTAATGCTTCAACTATGGGGGTAGCTCTTGCACATGTCATCTAACCATAAAAAGCAAAGACTCCATTAACCAAAAGATTCAAAACACCTTATCCCCAGAAGCAATCAACCGGTAAAAAAGGCGAAGGCTGGGCCAGCCAATAAAAATCCCAAGCCCTATCATCACCACCCCCAATTCAGCACAATAACCGCCGGATAATACATAACCCAGCAGCTGATTCTTAAGGCTATTTTCTTTAACGTCTGTTAGCAGATATTCACAACTATTATGCAAAACAATATCAGCGCCCACCGCTATAACAACTATTGCAATCGCCAGCATGATCCAGGCGTGACCCACAACCTGCCTGCGGGCTCGCTGCACTCCGGACAAAAAATACGCCGCTTGCCATATCAATAACAGCGCAACCATCCCCATGTTAGTGGCAACCCCAAGCGCCATGCGCAGCAAAGAAAAATGTTCAAATACAAAAAAATTGCCGACAAAAGCGAACAGCAACAGAAATAACAGGAAAATCCATCTCATAACAACACCACAATCCTTACTGACAAAAAACATCGCAGCATATGATCAATAACCGCTGTTACACCAGTCCGTCCGTGGCATATTTCCACCCGCCACTCTTGAGCCCAAAGCGCGCTTTGCCTACAATGGCGCACTTTTTATTCAGCAAAGACTTTTATCATGACCGACAACAGCACACGCCCAGCTTTACCAGACCGCCTGAGTGTTCACCCACGTAGCCCGTTTTATGTGGCAGAAATTTTTGAACATGAGATTGGTATTCTGTTTAACGGCAAAGAACGTTTTGACGTAGAAGAATATTGTATCAGCGAAGGCTGGGTAAAATTCCCGGCACCAAAAGCACTGGACCGTCGCGGCCAGCCCCTGTTAATGACAGTCAAAGGCAAGGTTGAAGCTTTTTATAAATAAGCTAATCGCCCTGCGTGACATCAAAAGCCAGCTGATGCTGGCTTTTTTGTTGCCTAAAAAGGCATACAGATAGATACACCAGCAGCAAAGGCTTG
>NZ_DAIPZL010000004.1:9750-281301 GCF_036782235.1 Rheinheimera sp.
TTGCAGAGTGAGCATTTAAAAGCGAATCGGGGAGCGATTCGCGGGCGAACGGCGTAACAGGCCTAGGCTGCCTGTGCAGCGCCGGAATTAATGCAACAGACCCAGCGCAAAGTCCAACACCAGCAGCAAAGGCTTGTTGCAGAGTGAGCATTTAAAAGCGAATCGGGGAGCGATTCGCGGGCGAACGGCGTCACAGGCCTTGGCTGCCCGCGCTGCGCCGGAATTAATGCAACAACGCCTTGTTATTTAGAGCAATTACAGTAGCAGCGCCCCGGGCAAAACCAACGGCAGCGCCAGCTTACAACGCCAGCTGCGCTAACGGCTACAGCACTCGCTATCCCTGCGGTAAAGCCCCTTCAATGGCCTGTTGCAGCTGCGCCAGCCGCTCTTCAATGCGTTGCCGGTCTTGCGCCAATAATTCGCGTTCAGTCAGCAGATCGTAACTTAAATGCAAAGCCGCCAGAATGGCCGCCTGTTCGTTGCTTAAATGCCGGCCGCGGTTTTTCAGCTCAAAAATTTTCTGATTTAACAAAGAGGCGGCTTCCTGCAAACCCTCTCGCTGCTGCGCCAGCGTTTTGAGTTTGTAGTCGCGCCCTGCAATCTCCAGCGTCAGCTCGGTATATTCAGTATTGATCATCGCTGCTGCCCCCCGATTATGGCTGCGCTACAGCTTTTGGGAATAACGCCAGCAGCGCATCCAGCCGGCTGGCAGCCTGTTGTGCCTGTTCTTCCGACTCCAGCATGCTCAGTTGTAATAACTCCAGCTCTTCCTGCTGCGCTTTAAAGGCCGCTTCTTTTTGCAACAGCGCTTGCTGCAATTGTTGGTTATCCAGCACTAAACGCTGAATGGACTGTTCTAACTGACTGAATTGACTATTAAACATACAAACAAACCCACCTGGAAAAACGGCGCGCAGCATAACAGTCATGCTCAGATTTGTAAGGATTTTCCGGTAAATTTTCTGTGATTTTTAGCCCTTGGTTTGTCGCTGCCGGAGCGCTACACTCAGGCAACAGGCTGACACCAGGCAACCAACCCTGCAGCCGCACCACCTCTCACAGCAGCCGCCTTTGGGCGCAAGGAGTTACCAATGCAAAAAAACACCCTGTTGCACCTGTTATTGGCTGCCGCAGTTGCCTTCACTGCCAGTCAGGTACAGGCTGATCCAAAAGATAACAAACCAGGTAAAGCCCACAAAGCTGAACAAAAAGCGCAAAAAGCCGGCCAAAAAGCCCAGAAATCTACCCAGGCAGGTTATAGCAGCGACAGCGGCGCCGTGCTGACAGGCGCCGCTGTAACGGGCGCTGCCCTGGGTGGTGGTACTGTGGCTATTAACAGCCAGATTGGTGGTGTCAATGTCACAGCCGGTATCAGTTTTGGTCAGGCGCGTGAACTGGCGGTGAGTTATCAGCAAACCGGTTACCAGCAACTGCCACCCGGCATCCGCAAAAATCTGGCGCGGGGTAAACCGCTGCCACCAGGCATTGCAAAAAAACTTGGCCATTCACAAATGCTGAGTCAGTTGCCACAACATGAAGGTTATCAGTGGCAGGTTTGTGGTACCGACTTAGTGCTGGTGTCTATCGCCACTCTGGTGGTGGCCGATATTCTGACCGACGTCTTCCGCTAACCACTGCAGCCCTTTGTTGTGAAAAGGCTAAGATAAAAAAACCACCGCAAGGTGGTTTTTTTATCTGTCATCATCAAGCTGGCTGTGATCGTTGTCAGCCTTCAGCAGCCAGACTGTCAGCCGCACCGGCTTTTTTGCGCCTGAAGCGGCTTAATAACAAATACACCACTGGGGTGCTGTATAAGGTCAGGAGCTGACTGACCAGTAAACCACCCACTATGGTAATACCCAGCGGCTGGCGCAGCTCAGAGCCTTCGCCCATGCCCAGCAACAAAGGCACAGCACCTAATACCGCAGCACAGTTGGTCATTAAAATAGGCCGCAGCCGCTGGTTGGCCGCCTGCAAAATAGCTTGTTCCGGTGTTAAGCCCTGGCGCTCAGCCGCCAAGGCAAAATCAATCAGCAAAATGGCGTTTTTCATCACAATGCCAATTAATAAAAACAGCCCCAATAACGCAATCAGGCTAAAGGCCGAGCCGGTTAAATACAGCGCCAGCAAAGCACCAATACCGGCACAAGGCAAAGTGGAAATAATGGTCAGTGGCTGCACCACACTTTCATAAAGCACCCCAAGCACCAGATACACCGCCAGCACCACCCCCACCATCAGCCAGAAATTATCTTCGTTCTGAAACATGGCGTTGCGCTGATCTTCACCATTCACCGTATGCACCACAGACGGGATCATCAGTTTGGCCAGCATACGGTCTATCGCCGCTGCCGCCTGCTCTGCGGTCACCTCAGGCGCCAGGCCATAACCTATGCCCATAGAGGCAAACTGACCGTCGTGCCGCACCCTGTCGCTGACCAGGCCATAGTCGTAACTGGCAATGGCACTGAGCGGCACCCTGCTACCGTCTTTGGAAATCAGCATCAGCTGTTTTAATA
Source organism: Rheinheimera sp. (assembly GCF_036782235.1). Taxonomy (GTDB): domain Bacteria; phylum Pseudomonadota; class Gammaproteobacteria; order Enterobacterales; family Alteromonadaceae; genus Pararheinheimera. Next base: position 12,270 of record NZ_DAIPZL010000004.1, read on the forward strand.
CTTCAGGTTGTGCTGTGTAACCTGGGGCCAGCTCCATCACCACCCGGTATTGGTTCATTTCATCGTATAAAGTGGCCACCTGACGCTGCGAAAACGAGTTGTTCAGCATAGTGGCCACAGTGCGCATATCCACCCCGAGGCGCTGCGCAGCTTCGCGGTCAATGCTCAGCACCACTTGTTGTGCGTCTTCACCGCCCGGCGCGTCTACATCCACTAATTCAGGCAGCTCTTTCATCGCTTCAGCGGCTTTTTTGCCCCATTCGCGCAGCGGTTTAAGCTCACCTGACAATAACAGCAGCTCATAGTCACTGCTGTTCCAGGGTGAACTTAACCTGATGTCCTGCTCCACACTTAAAAACAACATAGCGCCCGGCACCTTGGGCGCGCTCATCCGCAGCCGGTTTACCACTTGCTGTGCTGAAACACCGCGCTCACTAAGCGGTTTTAACCGCACCCGCATCCAGGAATTACTCAGACCCATAGCACCACCGCTGGCGCCTGTCACATCGGCAACGGCCGGGTCTTTGAGCAATAACTGGCGGAATTCTTCAATTTTTGGTTGCATCACCTGATAAGAAAAACCGTCGTCACCACGCACAAAACCACTCAGCTGGCCTGTGTCCTGATCCGGCAACATACCGCCCGGCAGTTGCTGATACAGCCAGACATTGGCACCAAAGACCAGTAACATCAGCGTCAGCACCGACTTTTTATACTGCAACACCCAGCCCAGGCTGCGCTGATACTTGTGCGCAAAGTTCTGAAATAACGTTGTTTTTTGCGATTGTGTTGGTGCTTTGGCCTGCTGTTTTTGCAGTAGCAGCGCCGACAAACTGGGGGTTAAGGTTAAAGAAATAAACAACGAAATCAACATGGCGGCACAGAGGGTAATGGAAAATTCGCGGAACAGCCGCTCCACTAAACCGCCCATAAATAAAATGGATAAAAACACCACAATCAGTGCCGAGTTCATCGCCACCAAGGTAAAACCCACTTCGGCCGCACCTTTTTTCGCCGCCTGCAGCGGGCTTAAACCGGTTTCGATATGGCGTTTAATGTTTTCCAGCACCACTATGGCGTCGTCCACCACTAAACCTGCAGCAACAATGAGCGCCATCACAGATAAGTTATTCAGTGAAAAATCACAGAGATACATCACCACAAAAGCACCCACCAAAGACACCGGAATGGCCAGGCTTGGAATAAGGGCACTGCGTAATTTGCCCAAAAACAACCAGACCACCAGCACCACCAACAGCACCGACAGCATTAAACTGATTTGCGCTTCAGCCAAAGTGGCGCGGATCACAGGCGATCTGTCCATCACCACGGCAAGCTCGGCATCGGCCGGCACTAAAGCCTGCAACTGAGGTAAAGCCGCCGAAATGGCATCAATGGTGGCCACTATATTGGCGCCACTGCGCCTGCTGATTTGCAGAATAACGGCGCTTTTTTCATTGTGAAAACCCGCGCTGTAACGGTTTTCGGTCGAGTCTGACACTGTGGCCACATCGGACAGATAAATAGGGGCACCATTCACATACTTCACCACCAGCTTTTGATAGTCACTGGCACGGCGCATGGTCTGGTTGGTGGCAAGCTGCCAGCGCTGCCCGTTTTGCTCCACCACTCCGACAGGCACAGTGGCATTGGCGCTGGAAATTGCGCTTCGCACTTCATCCAGCGCCACGCCAAAATGGCTCAGCATGGCCGGATTGAGCTGCACCCGCACCGCAGGCAAAGAAGCTCCTGTCACTTCAACCTCGCCTACGCCCTGAATTTGCAGCAGTTTTTGCGCAATCACAGTGGCAGCAGCGTCGTATAACACACTGGCGGCCAGGTTGTCGGAGCTCAGCGCCAAAGCCATCACCGGCGCTTGTGACGGATTAAATTTACGGTACGACGGATTGCCCGGCATACCGGAGGGTAACTGACCGCGCACAGCGTTAATGGCGGCCTGCACATCCCGGGCGGCTTCGTCGACGTTGCGATCCAGTTCAAACTCCAGCCGCACCTGGGTTGACCCCTGATTGCTATTGGAACTGATCCGCCGAATACCGGCAATACTGCCAAGCGCCCGCTCCAGCGGTGTAGCCACAGTGGCCGCCATACTTTCAGGACTGGCACCCGGCAAACTGGCACTGACCACTATCATTGGAAAATCCACCGCCGGTAGCGGCGACACCGGCAATAAACGCCAGCACAACAGCCCCAGCAGCAAAATGGCGCTGGCAATTAAACCACTGGCCACCGGCCTTTGAATAAAAGGAGCCGCCAGATTCATAGCACCACCGCCTGATCCGCCGCTTGATGTTGGGCTTTGTTATTGCTGAAATAACGGTCAAACCATAAATACACCACAGGGGTGGTAAATAAGGTCAGCACCTGACTGACAATGAGCCCCCCCACCATCACCAAACCCAGCGGCTGGCGCAGCTCGGCGCCTGAACCACTGGCCAGCAATAAAGGCACAGCGCCAAAGAGTGCCGCCAGCGTGGTCATTAAAATAGGCCTGAAACGCAATAAGGCGGCCTGATAAATGGCTTCGCGAGGCGTCAGCCCCTGATTGCGCTGGGCTTCCAGCGCAAAATCCACCATCATAATGCCGTTTTTCTTCACCAGGCCGATCAGCAGCACTATGCCAATCACCGCTATTAAATCCAGCGGCTGGTTCATGATGAGGAGCGCCAATAAGGCGCCAACAGTGGCCGAAGGTAAAGTGGATAAAATGGTCACGGGGTGAATTAAACTTTCGTACAAAATACCCAGCACTATGTACATGGTGAGCACAGCCGCCAGCACCAGCCATAAAGTGTTGCTGAGGGATGCTCTGAAAGCTTCAGCAGCACCCTGAAAACTGAGCTCAATTTCGGCCGGCAGTTGCAGCTGTTGTTGCACTTCTTCAATAGCGGCCACTGCTTCACCCAGCGAATAACCTGCCGCCAGGTTAAAAGACAAAGTGACAGCCGGGAACTGGCCCTGATGGTTAATCAACAGTTTGGCCGGACGCTGACTGACTTTGGCAACAGCAGACAGCGGCACTGCAGTGCCGGCAGCTGTGGTCAGATACAGTTTATCCAGCGCCGCTATGCCCTGCGCCTGCGCCGGGTCGACCTCCAGAATCACCCTGTATTGATTGGCCTGGGTAAACAAAGTGCTGATTTGACGTTGGCTGTAGGCACTTTGCAAAGCGGCGCCTACCTGGCTGACGCTGATACCAAGCCTTGCTGCCGCTGTGCGGTCTATATCAATAAATGCCTGCAAACCTTGCTGCTGTAAGTCGTGCGCCACTTCTGACAGCTCCGGCCTTGCTTTGAGCGCCGCCATCAGATCCGGTAGCCACTGCGCCAGCACTTCACTGTCGGGTGTGGTGATGCTGAACTGGTATTGAGTGCGGCTGACTTTATCTTCAATACTCAGCTCCTGCACCGGCTGGAACCAGCCTTTAATGCCACTGACACTGCTGGCTTGTTGCTCCAGGGTGCGGATAATTTCTGTGGCACTTTCTTCGCGCTCTGCATGTGTTTTCAGGTTCAGCAAAATGCGGCCGCTGTTAATACTGCTGTTGCTGCCATCAACCCCAATAAAAGAACTTAAACTGGCAACAGCCGGGTGCTGCAGCAAAGTGGCTGCCAGCTGCTGCTGACGCTCGGCCATAGCAGCAAAAGAAATATCCTGCGGCGCCTCCGTCACCACCTGAATCACACCACTGTCCTGCACCGGGAAAAAGCCTTTGGGCACCGCCAGATAAAGCAGCGCAGTGAGGGCAACAGTGCCGAGCATCGTCAGCATGGCGAGCCTTTGATGCTGCAACACCCACTGCAGCATGCGGCCATAACGGCGGATAATGCGCGACATCCAGTCGGTTTCATCATCGTGTTTTGGCAATTTAGTCAGTAACTTAGCGCAGAGCATCGGCGTTAAAGTTAAAGACACCACAAGCGAAATTAAAATGGCGACCGCCAGGGTTACGGCAAATTCAAAAAATAACCGCCCTACCACATCGGCCATAAACAGCAGTGGGATCAGTACGGCAATTAACGAAAAGGTTAAAGAGATCAGCGTAAAACCAATTTCTTTGGCACCTTTGAGGGCAGCCTCCAGCGGGCTGGCGCCTTGTTCTCTGTGGCGCGCCACGTTTTCCAGCATCACAATGGCGTCGTCCACCACAAAGCCTGTGGCTATGGTCAGCGCCATTAAGGTGAGGTTATTAACTGAAAACTCCAGCAGATACATCACAGCAAAGGTACCCACTAAACTCAGGGGTACTGCCAGGCTGGGAATAATAGTGGCCGGAATAGTGCGTAAAAATACAAAGGTCACAGCCACCACCAGGCCAATCGCAAAAATCAGCTCCATTTGTACGTCATGCACCGAAGCACGGATACTTTGGGTGCGGTCTGTGAGTACCTCTACTTTCACTGCGGCCGGCAGAGTGGCGGTCAGTTGTGGCAACAGTTGTTGCACTCTGTCGGCCACTTCAATCACGTTAGCACCCGGCTGACGCTGAATATTCACCAACACTGCAGCCTGCTGATTAGCCCAGGCCGCTAAAAAGCGGTCTTCCGCCCCTTGTTCTACCGAAGCCACGTCTTTAAGGCGAATGGGTGCGCCAGCGCGCCAGGCAACGATGAGCTCTTCATATTCTTTGGTGTCGCGGATTTGGTCGTTGGCGTCCAGCATGGTCGAGCGGAAGGGGCCGTCAAAACTGCCTTTGGGCTGATTGGTATTGGCGCCGGTAATGGCGGTACGTAGCTGCTCCAGGCTTAAATCCAGCGACGCCAGCGCCGCCGGGTTGGCCTTGACCCGGATGGCCGGGCGCTGCCCGCCCGCCAGACTGACCATGCCCACCCCTGTTAATTGCGCCAGCTTTTGTGCCATCCGGGTGTCGACTAAATCGTATACCTGCGGCAAAGGCAAAGTGTCGGAGCTGACGGCTAACGTCAGAATAGGCGCATCGGCCGGATTCACTTTGCGATACACAGGCGGCGCTGGCAAATCATTGGGCAATAACGAGCCTGCGGTATTCATCGCCGACTGCACTTCCTGCTCTGCCACGCCCATATCCACCACCAGCGCAAACTGCAAAGTGATGACAGAAGCGCCGTTGGAGCTTGCCGACGACATTTGTTTTAAACCGGGAATTTGGCCAAGCCGCCTTTCTAAAGGTGCGGTAATGGTACGGGCAACGATGTCGGCGCTGGCACCTGGCTGAAAGGTAAAGACCTGAATAATCGGATAATCGACCTGTGGCAATGCCGCCACCGGCAATAACCGCCAGCTCAGCATGCCAGCGATCAACAGCGCCAGCATCAGCAATGAAGTGGCTACAGGGCGCAGAATAAAAGGTTTGGACATATTCATGTTTTAGCCCTGCGCCGGCTTTTGTACCACTTCAACGTCGCGGCCCGGTCTTAATCTGTCCAGGCCTTCTAAAATCACCAGGTCGCCGGCTTTTAACCCCTCTTCCACTGCGATCAGGCCATTGTCGACAGCCCCCAGTTTCAGCATTTTTAACTGAGCTTTGTTGTTGTCGTCCACTGTGTAGACATAAGTGCCTTGTGAGCCGTATTGCACAGCGTCTTGCACAATAGTGACGGCACCTTGCTGCACCGCTACATTCAGCCTGACGTTGACAAACTGGTTGGGGAACAACTCTTCGTTATCATTGGCAAACTGCGCTTTGAGTTTTAAGGTACCGGTCGCAAGGTCAATCTGGTTATCCAGTGTGGTTAACAGGCCGTCACTGATTTTTTGTTGTTCCGCTCTGTCCCAGGCTTCAACTGTTAACTTTTTGCCGGCCTGCACTGCAGCCCGCACCGCCTGTAACTGGATTTCCGGAATGGTAAATTGCACCGCTATAGGTGAACTCTGGGTGATAGTCACCAAACCTTCGGCGCTGTTGGCCTGCACTAAATTGCCGGCGTCCACTTTTCGCAAACCTAAGCGGCCGCTGATCGGCGCTTTAATTTGGGTGTACCCCAGTTCCAGCTGGGCGGCATCAATTTGTGCCTGATTGGATTTTAATGTGCCTTTGAGTTGATTCACCAGCGCCTGCTGCGCATTAAACTGCTGCGCTGAAATAGAATTTTGTTGTTTTAACTTTTGGTAAAGCGCCAGATCGGCTTCTGCATTTTGCAGCTGGGCCACATTTTGTTGTTGTGTGCCTTGCGCCTGCGCCAGCTTTACCTGATAAGGCGCAGGGTCGATTTGTGCCAATAATTGACCAGCTTCTACTTTTTCACCTTCAGTAAAAAATACCTGCTGCAGCGGGCCACTCACCCGGCTTTGCACCAGCACAGTTTGCAGCGGTGTGACTGTACCAATGGCTTTAATTTGTACTTTTAAATCGCTGGTTTGGGCGGCAATCACCCTCACCGGCACTGGTGCATTCCAGGGGTTAGCGCCACCTGCACCTCCGCCTGGCCGGGCTGCTTGTGGTCTTTGCCCGGCCTGAGCGCCGCCTGCTTTGGCTGCAGCGCCGTTTTGTGTTTTGCCCGCCACACCAGCCTGCGGCTCTGACTGACTCTGCTGATACCACCAGGCTCCGGCCGCAATGGATAAAACACCGGCAACAATCAAAAAGGTGGGTTTGGTAAATTTCGGCATGCTGTTGTGATCCCTGCAAAATGCTGTGTGACAGGCGCTTTTTATGCACCTGTACTCTTATTGTGTAAAACCTGTAGCCGCAGCAACTGCGACCTTGTGGTGATATTCAGCCCTGGCCGAATGTCTTATCCGGCCAGGGCTGTTATTGCGGCCCGACAAGGCCTATCCGTTTTGCGGCTCATTGTGCCAACTTGCAGAAAAATGACCAGTACTGCTGCGATTTGCTGCTATTTTGCAGCGATAATCAGGGTTTAAGCCCTAAAGATGCCGAAAATACAGAAGCGGCAATCAACTCTTTTTCTGCCGCCGGCAAAGCCTGCAATTCGCTTCTGCTTAACCTGGCCAGATATAAACAATTGCTGACATCGGCATCAGGCTCATCACTGGCGATAAACTGATGCTGGGTTAACAGCGGCTGCAACATACGGTTGTCAAAACCCCACAAACAAAGCAGATGAGCAGTCACAGCCACATCAGAGCGCACTGCACCTGGCTCGCTGTTTTGTAACTGCGGGTCGTCCAGCACAAACCCATTTTGTAATAACAATAACTGGCCAAAACAGCTGAACATGGCAGCAATAAACACATGGTCCTGCTGGCTGCGCCGTAACTTCGCGGTTTTGGCCAGTTCACGGCACTGATTGGCAAATTGCATGGCGTTGTCCAGTACCTTATTGTGCTCCGCCTGATCCAGCCCCTGCAGCTGACTTCTGAGCGATAACATCAGCACCAGCGCGTTCACCACCTGTAACCCCAGCCGGCTGATGGCAATGTCCAGCGACAGGGTTTCACTGACAAAACCCATATAAGGTGAATTCACCAGCTGCATCAGCCTGGACACCACCACAGGGTCTTGCTCCAGCAAACGTGCCACCTGACTGATTTCCACTTTGGGATCCTGCAATTTGCGCTGCAGCTGCTCGCTTAACCTTGGAAACACCGGGTAATGCAAAAACGACGACAACAGCCTTTTACTGAGCGCCGTTTGTGGCAGCTGTTTGACTCTTTCAGCATTACGGAACAACTGCGTCAGATGATCAAATTCAACCGAAGCGCCGATAAAACTATGAAAGTGGTCCAGATGCGACAACACTACATCATCATGCTCCGGATTGGTCACCACCACTCTGAGCGCCAGCGGCGCCATAAAACACACCAGCCGTTTTTCTTCCTGCGAACTGGTTAAACCCAAGGCATCAAAAAACAACAAATCGATGCTGTCGTTATTGCGGGGGGCTGTGGCAAAACTGCCCACAGTCGGGAAAATTTTCAGCTGCCAGCGTGGGTCATTCAGCTCACAATATTTACGCAGATAACTTAACAACGCTGGGTTCAGACTTACCGCAACCACCTGAAACATATTGATGTCCCTACTTCAAACTGAAAAGAATGTACCAGCTGCCCCGGTACCACCAAAAACAATTTACATAACCTTTGCATTGGCTGCAGCTCTTTGCACAAAGTTCCGTCAGCTTAAAACTGCGCGCTGGCCTTTTATCGCAATCTGTCAGCTTCTTGTCTGAAAGCTGATGTAATTCATCAATTTAGCCACCGCAACTTTGATAACAGGTCGGACTGCGCGGGCAATGATTGCCGCGGGCGCAAATCAGCTGCGCCGGTTTTTCTAAACTGCGTGCCACCCAGTTAATATTCAGAATATTAGCCACTGTGCTTAAGGTGCTTTTCATCGCCGCCGGAATCTTGCCGGCGCCGCCCTGGCTGTTACACAAAAACTTCAGCTCCTGCGCCATGGCATCTGCATCCATGCCCTGGGCGGCAATGGCCGGATTTAAGTCGATACCGGCACAAAGCACATGGGCGTTACCGGCCAAGTCCTGCACCTTGACTGACTCACAACAATAAATCCGTGGTTGGCCCTGCACATCCAGCAACGACAACTGCGCCGAACTTTGTTCGCCCTGCACATCAAACATACGGAACACAGCCCAGTGCTGGCATGGGTCTTCCACTTTTCGCATATTGCCCCAGGGCAGCGGAATACCATTGCCCCGATAGACAGCTTTCAGTTTACCCGGGGTGTAAGCATCAAAATAATGCCAGTGGCTATAAGGCGACACTGCCGTCATACGGCGCATGGCGACAGAAGCGGACACACCGGCCAGCTGATGGGAGCTGATTTCATAGCCGTTACGGTCCAGCAACTGGCGAAACGGCAATTTAGGACAGAGCAAAGCACCGGCAAAAAAACTGGATTCAAAGTCGCGCCAGGCATGCAGAATATCCTGTGGCGCCACTAAACCCGAATCCGCCTCCACAGTTTCATAAGCACCGCCCACTGTCATACCGCTTTTTACACCGTCTTTATTGTGCAGCACCGCATGGCCAATATGCACCGCCAGCTCGTATTTCAGCCGGGTGGGATGATTTTTTAAAATGCGGTTTAAGTGCAGGGTTTTAGGCGGCAAAAAATACGAGGTGGACACGTTTTTACTAAAAACCCCCAGCTCATCCAGCACTGCTTTGGGGGTTTCATCAAACCAACTGATGGCCAGACCCAGTTGTTTCACAATTTGCAGCAGCTCTTCAACACTGAGCGGCATACGTTTTTGCCCCACTTCTTCAGCCGCTCTTTCCAGCTCAGGGAAATGGTTTTGGTGATGTTCCTGATGGGCGCGGATCAACAACTGGGCAAACTGTTTGCCACTGATGCCGGTTTGCGACAACATTTCCGGAATGGCAATTTGCAAAATATCGTTGGAAAACAAAAAACCGGGCTCCAGCGCCATACCGCTGATCCCCCCCCTGCTGCCTTTGGCCGGGGTAATATCCAGCTGCTGCTCTTCACCGTCTAAAAACCAGTCCAGCTCTTTTTGAAAAACTGCGGCTATCACAGTCAACATTTCCACACTGGGCACCCTTTTGCCGCGTTCAATCATCGACAAATACGACACCGAAGGTGCGTATTCAGCGTCGATGCGAATGCAGCGGGTCGACAAATCTTCCATAGTTAAGTTATTGCGTTTTCTCAGGTTTCTGATTTTAGTGCCGAGAAAATGTGATTTGCGGATCAGGCTTTTGGGTGTTGTCATTTTGTAAAATTCACACTGTGAAGTTTTAATTGTCAAATTATGCACAAAAACAACATAGACTAGTTTCTAAGCAACAGCAATGACTGACTGCGACACAACGCCCGCCACCCTACCGGGCTCAACCATGACAGGAAGCAACGACGACGCCAGCTGCTGATGCAGCACAAGGAAGTCAGCGCAGATAACAAGAGTGAGCGAGGATACCCAAATGCAAACAAATGCCACCCACAATACACAGACCGAACAACCTTTGGATCAGATCATCCGTCAGCAAATGCACGCCATCAGTGCACTGAACGACAGCCACCTGAAGCAGGTGCTGAATTATTCCAAAGGTTTTCTGGATAAAGTCTTCCCGCTATCAGCAGGCTCCCATCAGGATGTGAAAAGTTACGTGGTGTATTACCAGCATTTATTGGCATTTTTTGCCGATGGCAGCAACAGTGGTTTAGCCAATCCAACCCAGTTTGTGGCTTTGTGCGGCAGTAAAGAAAAACCTCAGTCGATTTTATTATGTAATGCCGGGCGCCATATTGAGCTGGTGATCAGCAAACAGGGTGAACATGGGTCACACGACAGCGCCGGTATTGAAGATGTGTTACTGGAATTATCGTCATCAGGTCAGCCACAACGTTGGTTTAGTATGATCCGCGGCCAGTTGCAGCAGGACGCCAGCACCAGTTGTCAAAGCAGAGCCTGTTACCGCGCCAAAGATGGCGGCGATTACCATCTGGCCTGAAGCAGTACTGAGGCAACAAAAGCAGTCATCAGCAGCAAAAAGGCGCAAAACCTGCGCCTTTTTGTTTGTTGTGGTTAACTCAAGCCTGTTACAGCTGTTCCGGCAACAGCGGTTGATGCAGTTTGTTGTCCAGAATGAAGGCTTCTTTTCTTGGATCTTTGGTCAGCACCGACAAACCCTCTGACTGCCTCAATGCCTGGGTTTTATCCGCAGCTGCGCTGGACAAACTGGCAGCCGGACAACTTAAGCTCGTCATATAATTAAGCGCAGCACCCAGTAACTTCTCGTTTGGATCACCAAGCTCAGCGTTTAAGTCGTCGCTGACCGGACAACCTTTTACATCAGCGGCAAACTGTGGTGCGGGTGTTGGCCTGAAACCGTCGGCAAAATCACCAAAGTTTTTTGCATTCACCCCACTGAACTGAATAGTAAAATAGGTGGTGCCGCAGTTGTCGGTTGGATAAAAACCATAAGGTTTCCCACAGGTTTTGCCACCAATCTGGATCACCTCCAGATCGACCCCACGCAGAGCATTCATGAAAGCTTCACTGGCCGAACAGGTGCTGTCTGTGGTTAACACAAACACCCGTTTTAACGTCAGGTTTGGCAGCGTCTGATTGGTAAACTGACTCAGCTGATAATCAATACCACGGTTGTAAAATGGCATCGGCTGTAACGCCCGCCCTGTCACCGGATCTGTATTGGGGTACTTGTCGTTAAACATGGTTTTTTCAAAAATACGGTTCTGGATCACATTAGGTCCGGCTACCATATAACCCAGCTGCGACGCCAGCGCCAGCAAACCACCACCGTTGTAACGGATGTCCAGCACCAGCTCCTGCACAGCCTGATCACGGAACTGGGTAAAGGCGTCAATCAACAGCGGCTGAGCCAACGCAATATGGCTGTTAAACTGCAGATAACCCACTTTGCCAGCCGGGGTCTGCAGCACCTTGACATTCTGCACCGGCGTTGACGCTACTTGCGCCGACTGCATGGTCAGATTCACTCTGCTGCCGTCAGTTTTGACAAAGGTCATCTGACTGCTTTGGCCCAGTTGTGCCGGGAACAAAGCCGCATTAATCAGATCAACACCAGCCTGGGTATTGTCATTGACCACATCAACCCCATTGGCCTCCACCAGCATAGCGCCACGGCGCAGCCCCTGCAGCGCAGCGGGTGAGCCAGGCTCAGTGTAAGCAATATAAATTTTGCGCGGTGGCCGGCCTTCCACAATACGCCATTCAATGCCATAACCAGCTTCCACGCCACCCTGAGTGCGCTGCAGATAACTGGCGGTTGCTTCGGAAAAATGGAAGTTGTCTTTGGCCGCCCCCGAATCGGTTAAAGCTGTAGTGCGTAATAACTTAAAATAATCGGTGACGCTATAACCGGCTGGATCCCGGTCCGGCAGCTCGCGATACCATAAATAAGTACGGTTGCTCCAGGATCTTAACCAGAGCTTTTCATGTAAAGCGCTGCCTGCTTTATCCGGGTAAGGTTGTTGACTGTATGGATTTATCCCTGAACGTGGTGCGGCACACTGTGCCTGATACTGACTCTCAGCGGCATAAACCCCGGCTTGCCAGACCGGACCTGTCGCTGGCGGATTAGTGGTGCCATTACCGGGCGGAGTGACGTTGCCGCTGTCACCACCGCCGCCACAGGCGCTGAGTAACAACAGAACCAGTACTGAGCTTATCAGCCTGGTGTGGCGGTGTTGTTGTTTTTGGTCCATCATCATGAACTCCTTACATTCGTTGTTGCTGCAACACTTTGTATCTTTGTTCGCCTGATAGCTGTAACTCACTGGGCTGCACTTCCAAACACCATGCCAGATAACAGGCTAGATAGCAGGCCAGATAAAAAATAGTACTGCACTCCAGCTGCTTTGGTTCAGCTGCCTGCACCTTAAAACCAATGCTGCCGCACCACAAGGGCTGATGTTAAGAATATGTTCAGATGAGGCGCTTTAGGCTCACATCTGCTCCCTCAGCCACAGGCAAATTCACCATGCAAAACCACATTTTGACAGCGTCATTCTGCAAAAAATACAGTGGCAGCCAACTGCTGGCGGTCATCTTGTTTCTGCTCACTGCAGGCACAGTGCAGGCCCAACCTTTAGAATACCGGCATTATTACCCGCGTCAGGCCGAACCTGAGTTTTGGAGTGTCAGGCCCTTGCTGGCGGTTGAAAGTTCCGACAGCGGCCGCATCAGCAGTGTGGGTTTACAATGGGGTGGCCTGCCGGGTCAGTCGGTGGCCGTGGTCACCAGCTTAAGTTTTTACCATGCCAAGGAACAGTGGGGTGGCAGCGACATCGGCTTTACCAATTTTGATACCTCACTGCGTTTAGGCCGTTTTGACGATTTTAGTCTTTATGCTGAAGTTGGCGTCGCGCTGGACGAGCTGGTGTTTGATGAAGAAGAAACCGAATATTACGACAACTTCGGCTACCGTCACCGCCACCAGGGTCCTATCGACTGGTTTGCCGGTGTTGGTGGTGGTTTACAACTGGATTTTATACAAATTAACGCTTTTGCCCGTTATCGTTACCTGCGCAGTCTGGAACAACAATATTACCGCGAGCCCTTGTGGCAACAGGGTTATCTGCCAAACCCTGAGCCTTATCAGTGGTTTGCCGGTATTGAACTGAGTTTCAGGTTTTAAGCTGTCACTAAAAACAACCCCACCAAGGCGGTGGGGTTGATGTTTCAGGCAGCAATAAGGCGATGACTTCTGCCCTTATTGATAATTCCAGTTTTGGGTGACCCCACTAAAAGTGCTGTAAGCCCTTAAGCCCACATGCCAGGTGCCGGCGCTTGGGTTATTGATCACACAGCTTTCGCTGTTGCCGTTTTTATAGGGGCGGCAGGCATAACTGGTGGTGGTTGGTTGTGAACCAAAACGCAGGTATAAATCGGCATCACCGGTACCACCTGAAATGGTCACTGTCAGTTTGGTCATACCGGCCGGTACCGTAATGGTGTTGCGGGTCCAGTTACCTGTGGTTGCTGCCAGATTGGTCAGAGTGCCGGAGTTGCCCGGATTGGTCACACCGCCACATTCAGTGGCGGTAATACCCACGCTGCTAAAGGCAGCCGCCACATCAGTCAGGTTATAGGCTTTGTCTTTGGCGGCTTTACAAACGCCATTGGCGCCGGCCACAAAGGTGCTGCTGCTGGTCCAGTAAATTTGGTTGGCAATGGTGAATATTTCAAAAGCCTTGCGGGTATTCCAGCCGGTTTTATTGGCCAGCAGGTAAAAGGCTTTGTTAAACACCCCTGAGCTGTAATGCACATCCATACCGCTGGTATAGTTGCTGGCATGACCAATAGAACGACCATCTTTGGTTGGGTCGTCCATATACCTTAAAGCGCCGGTGCTTTTAAAAATATCGGCGCCCACCATCCAGTCATTACTGCCTTTCATAAAATATTCAGCAGCTTCACCTGCCATGTCGGAATAAGCTTCGTTCATACCACCCGACTGGCCGCTGTACACCAGGCCTGAGTTAAACTCAGTAAAACCATGACTGACTTCATGGGCTGATACATCCAGGCTCACCAAAGGATAAAAGCGGGTGGCTCCGTCACCAAAAGTCATCTGGCTGCCGTCCCAGAAAGCATTTTCGTAATTAGAGCCATAATGTACCCGCATTCTTAGTTTGCTGTTCAGCGGATTCACGCCAAACCAGCTTTGGAACATATCAAACACCACACCACCAAAATAATGCGCATCGTTCAGTGGTGAATAAGCGCCGTTAATGGCTTTAAAAGTGTTATTCGGACAAGTGAACAGGTGAATGCTGCCGCCTGAGGTGGCACCATTTAAATTAATGGTATCCACATTGGCGTTGCTCATACGGCAGCTGCTGTCGACATTCAGGTAGCCATAATCAGTGCCATAAAAATACTGACCGGTTTTACTGTTGCCGCCAGGTCCCGTGGCATTGGCATGGTTAATCCCTTCCCAGCTTTGTAATAACTGGCCGCTGTTGGCATCAATAATGGCAAAAGGCCGACTGGGTTTGCCGTTATGACTGGTCACGTAATCTGTGATGTACACCAGCCGCGCCTGGTTTTGTTCGTCCAGATAAACCCAAAGTTTGGCTTTGGCAGCCTGCGCACTTTGATGGGCGAGTAACGTAGTTTCATCGGATGCCGACAGCAGCTGCTGCGCCGAAAGACTGCCCTGAGCCAGGGTGATGGCTTCAATGGCTTTATACTGAGGAGTGACGTCCGGCAGATCCTGCTCTATGCCGGTCACAACAGTGCCGCTGATATCAGAATAGTTGTTGCCTGCTTTACTGGCCGCCGCACTGTGGCCCCACACTGGTACGCCACGGTACATTTGCTGGTACCGCACTTTCATTTTGCCATCGGCCCTTTTGATTTGTTGTTTGGCAACAAACTTCAAGGGTTCAGATTTGCGATCATCAGCGGCCGCTTGGGTCAGCGTTTGCAGGTTCTGCCCGTTTAACACCTGTTCAGCGGGTACCACATCGGCCGCCATCACAGAACCACAGCCAGCCAGCAGCATAGCGACTGTTAAACGGGATAAATGTTGATGTTTCATTGAGGTTTGCCTCTTGTATTTAATCTGATGTTCCTGGTTTTACTGCGTGCTGCTGCACACAGCCAAGCAACCATAGCGGATTAAAACTTCGGCAAAACTGCATCAATACAATATAAGATTTTTATAAAACATCTGTCATCAGGCTGACATCAGAGCGCCACAGCACGGGCAGCAACACCACGGAAGATTCTGCTTTGCAGAAGTGCTCACAACCCTGAGCTTAAGGTGGTTGTGACAGGGCACACACCAAGCCAGCCACGTTTGAATCATAATCAAAACAGGCACGACCGCGCATGGTTTGACCTTTTTATCTGATCTTTCTCGGCAGTGAAGCGTCTGTATGACAACAAAGCTGGTTAGTCTGCGCTGTTACAACAACGAGCAGCCGCTTTAACACCAGGGTTGAACCCGGGCAACCAGCAGATCAGAGGCCCTTTTCCACTCAATTGCAACTGGGGGGGTGGTGGCCATGCCAGCAAAACAGCGGACAGCTGCGATCTGACGATGTCACACTGTTGTTGCTGTGGCGGTAATGGGTTAGCTAACTTCCGTTGCCATTGTTGTAGTTGCTGTTGTATCGCGGCACTTTGTGTTTCGCTCAAACCTGACAGCATGTCAGCCAAACCTTGTTGCCGGATATCAAGGGACAGCTGGTCGGCCTGTAGCCCAGTGCCATAAAACTCATGCCAAATGGGTTCCAGCCTGAGCTGTAACGAAACAGAAACCAGATCCGCCATGTTAAGCCCGATTTCAGTTTGCCAATCGTTTTGCTGCTGTTGCCCTTTTTGCCATTGTATAAAGCCCGACAACGGCTTTAATAGCGTCTGCCACTGCGGTTCAAGCCAAGCACGGACCGCTGCCGAAGCTTGTAACTGCTGCCAGTGCAACTGATAACGACTGTGTTGCAGTAGCGCTGAGGCCAGAATGCCCTGCAACCTGATGCCGGACATTTCGGCCAGCACAGCACCGGATGGCAAACTCAGTTGCAGCTGTTGCACCTGCAGCTCGTCACGCCAAAATATAAAACGCACCTCAAAAGCCTGCAGCTGCCATACCGGCCAACCTTCAGCACGGGCATGCTGCTGATACTGCTGATTCAACACATCCAGTTGCTGTTGCACCTGATGGCGGGCGTACAACTGCAACAACAACCACAGCAACAACAGATTTAGTGTCAGCCACAACAATGCCTGATATTTTGCTGAAAAAAACCGCGCCATTTTGGGCTCCAAACCTTTGCATACATGGGCTAAGTACGCGCTATCACAGCTATTTTTTGCTGAAGTTATCACAAAGCTCTGTACCGTTGATATGATAAATTTATTTCGCCGGAGTCTGGTATGGAGCTGTATTTTCAGTGGTTTGATTTATTGGGCATAGCCGTGTTTGCGGTATCGGGCACTTTGGCCGCCTGGCGCAAGCAGATGGATGGTTTTGGCGTGATAGTGCTGGCATCGGTCACTGCTATTGGTGGTGGTACTTTGCGTGATTTGATCCTGGATGTGCCAGTGATTTGGTTGCGTAATGACAGCTTTTTTTATGCGATTTTTGCCGCCACAGCTCTGACTATTCTGCTGGTGCGCAAACGCCTGACCATTCCCAATAACACCTTGCAAGTTGCCGACGCGCTGGGTTTGGCTTTTTTTGTGGTGATGGGTACACAAAAAGCGCTGGACCACGGCACGTCCACCTTAGTGGCTATTATGCTGGGCACCATGAGCGGGGTTTGTGGCGGTATGATCCGCGACGTGTTATGCCGGGAAATTCCGCTGGTATTTCGGGGTGAGCTTTATGCCGTCACCTGTATTTTTGGGGGGTTGGTGTACACAGGTTTATTGCAACTGGGGGTGGAAAAAATGCCGGCCATGTTTGCCGGTATGCTGGCCTTGCTGTTGCTGCGTCTCGCTGCTATCCGCTGGCATCTGACCATTCCGGTGTTTAGCCGCAGCAGTAAAATAGACCCGTAAAGCGGCGCAACAGGCTAAGCAAAAAACCTGAGCAAAAACAAAGGCCGCGATGCGGCCTTTGTGTTGAAGTTATTCGCTGATTGCGGCTGTTGGCGCTTATTCCGACAGTTCTTTATGCAGTTTCACAGGCACAGCTTTTTTCTTGCGCATGCGGATATTGATCATCTCTACCGTGACAGAGAACGCCATGGCAAAGTAGATGTAACCTTTTGGTACATGCACATCAAAACCTTCAATCATCAGCATCACACCCACCATAATCAGGAAAGATAACGCCAGAATTTTTATTGAAGGATGCGCATCAACAAAATCACCAATCGACTTGGCAGCAAACATCATCACCAATACTGCAGCAATAATGGCAATAGCCATGATTTCAATGTTATTCACCAGACCTACCGCAGTGATCACCGAATCCAGCGAAAACACTATGTCCAGGATCATAATCTGAATAAGGATCATCATCAGGTTATTCGCCACCACTTTAGGGCCTGAAGTTTCTTCATCATCAGCACCTTCCAGACTATGGTGAATTTCCTGAGTAGATTTGGCCAGCAGGAATAAGCCCCCCCCTATCAGGATCACGTCGCGGCCGGATATGTCGTTGCCCAGCACAGTAAACCAGGTTTCGGTTAACCCCATCACCCAAGAAATGGAGAATAACAGCGCCAGACGGGCAAACATCGCCAATCCTAAACCCAGACGGCGAGCAAAAGCCCGTTGTTTTTCTGGCAAACGGCCGACTAAAATTGATAAAAAGATAATGTTATCAATACCTAACACAATCTCCAGTGCAGCAAGGGTTCCCAGTGCAATCCAGGCTTCTGGGCTGGCAATCCACTCAAACATATAATTCCCGTTGATTAAAATGAACAATGACCGGTTAGTGTACCAGCGCTGGCTAAAGCCGCCACTAGTTGCAAATAGAAATTATGTTTAACTGCGCAGTTCCTCAGCAACATCGGACTTTGGCTTGCTTTCGACCAGCACAATAAAATCTGCGTTTATTGGTGCTGGCCGCCAGGGGCAGATGACTGTTATGCTCAAAAAACACCCTGCTCACCCGGACTTTTTCATGAAACTGCATAAACTTGCGCTGCTGTTGCCATTGCTATTTAGCAGCCACGCTGTATTTGCTGCACCATCTTTGCCAGAAGCTGTTGCCCAGGATTATCAACAACATCTGGCACCGTTATTCCGCCATTTCCACCAAAACCCTGAGCTATCCCATATGGAGGTGAATACCGCCAAACGCCTGGCTGCAGAGCTCAAAGAGGCTGGTTTTGACGTTTATACCGGTATTGGCAAAACAGGTGTGGTGGCTATTTTAAAAAATGGCAAAGGCCCCATGGTGATGATGCGTGCCGATATGGATGCACTGCCGGTGGAAGAAAAATCCGGGTTGTCTTATGCCTCCAAGGTGCGCACCAAAGACTGGGATGGCAATGAAGTCGCAGTGATGCATGCCTGTGGTCATGATGTGCATATCACCAGCCTGGTGGGCACAGCAAGGCAAATGGCAGCGCGCAAAAATGACTGGTCCGGCACCCTGATGCTGATAGGCCAGCCAGCGGAAGAGCGCAGCGGCGGCGCTCAGGGCATGATGGACGATGGTTTATACCAAAAATTTGGCCAACCCGATTATGCCATGGCGCTGCATGTGTCCAGTGAAATTGAAGCCGGTAAACTGGTAGCTGTCGAAGGTTCACCTTATTCCGGTGTCGACAGTGTTGATATTATTATTCACGGCATTGGCGCTCACGGCGCCAGCCCACATCGCGGCAAAGACCCAATAGTGCTGGGTGCACAAATAGTGCTGGCGCTGCAAACCATTATCAGCCGTGAACTGGCCCCCAAAGAGCCAGGGGTCATTACCGTGGGTGCTTTTCATGCCGGCTCTAAACACAATATTATTCCGGACCAGGCGCATCTTCAGCTGACAGTGCGTAATGACAATATGGAAACCCGCAATTATCTGATCAGCGCCATAGAGCGGGTGGCAAAAAACCTCGGCCGCGCCGCCGGTTTACCTGAAGATAAACTGCCGGAAGTGAAAGTGGACCCACAAACCACACCACCCACAGTCAACGATATTCCGCTCACCCAGCGTATTAAAGCCAGCTGGCGCAAAACCATGGGCGACGATATTTTTGACCAAAATTACAAAAGGTTAGGTATGGGAGCTGAAGACTTCCCGTTTTTAACCACAAAACCTTATATTCCGAGTTTGTATTTTGCCGTGGGCGGTACACCCAAAACGGCTTTTATTGCCGAAAAAAATGGCGGTCCTGCAGTGCCTAGCCATCATAGTCCGTTATTTAAAATTGAAGCTGAACCTGCTATCCGCACCGGTGTGGAAGCCACAGTGCGGGCACTGCAGGAGCTGATGCCGGCCAAAGCCCCCTGAGATAAACCTGTTGTCAGCCCGCCGCTGAACCCACCTTTGTGGTGACGTTTAGCTGTCGGGCTGGGTTTCTGGCAGTTGTTGTGCCACAGGCGTTGGTCTTTGTTCCTGCAGCTGATACAAGCGTTTTAACGCCGCCACTTCAGCAGCTTTTTCCTGTAAAAAGCGGTTAAACTCCTGAATAAGCTCAGGATACTTGGCTGTTGATATTAAAAACGGCAGTTGGGTAAAAGGCAAAAACTCCCCTATCACCAGCTTATCCTGTTGCTGAATACCACGCAGATAATGTTGTGCCACATTGTATTCAATATTGGCACCGTCCAGCCGCCCCTTGAGCACCAGGCCAAGCGCCGAAGCCACGTCGGGCACATCGACAATGCGGTAATTGTAACGCGACTGCAGCGCCAGCCACTTGGTCGGCGCAAAACCATGGATCACCGCCAGAGTGCGGAACTGCTTTAAATGAATATGCTGCTGCTCAGGCCGCACCAGAGTGCTGCCCAAGGTATAAATCACCGG
Source organism: Rheinheimera sp. (assembly GCF_036782235.1). Taxonomy (GTDB): domain Bacteria; phylum Pseudomonadota; class Gammaproteobacteria; order Enterobacterales; family Alteromonadaceae; genus Pararheinheimera. The sequence goes on from NZ_DAIPZL010000004.1 coordinate 32,136, forward strand.
TTCGCTGTAATGTTTTTCCACCCCTGTTTCCAGATATTGTTGCCAATTTGGATTGTCTGGGTAAATAAGGTCAATGCCTGAGGTTGATGAGTGATACAGCCGTTTTACCGGCAAAGGTTCAAACTTAAAAGTATGACCGCTGTGCTCAGCAAATAACTTAATCAGATCAACAAAATAACCGCGTTTTTGCCCACGGCTGAAATCGTAATGCGGATAGTAGTCAATCTCTTCGATGCCGATCACATAGTTGCCGGCCTGCGTCAGCGCGCTGTAACTACACAATACCCACAGCAAACACCACAACTTCATTGATATACCTCTGGATTCAACTGCGCACTGCAATCAGAAGTAGTAGTCTATCCCAAGTTGCAGATAATCATCCTGACGTAACCACCAAATCTGTTGCTCCGGCGAACGGGTTTGAAAAAACCAGGCGTCCAGCCGCAACCGCACGTTATTGTTATACCTTGTTGACGCTTCCAATAAACCACTACGGCTTTTGCTGTCGTCCAGATCCTGCGCGATACCAAATAATAGCTCAGTTCCGGCCGCATCGTTCCACGCCAGTCGGGTACCGATAAATAAATCACGTTGGCCTGGCGTAGTGGCAAACATACCTCTGCTGTCGTACTGATATTCCATCAGCCAGCCGAGGTCAAAATCCGAATCAAACACGCCCACCATGCTGTATTCAAAACCGCCGGTCAAGGCCCGGTAATGGCTCTGACCATCGGAGCGTCTGATGGTTTCCAGCTTCCAGATCCAGCTATCCACTATCCACTGTGCATCCAGGCCAAATTGTTTGATCTGGCCATAATAAGGCAACAAAGTACCCTGCGCTGTTGGCACAAATCCGGGTTCTCTGGAGGTGCCGCTAAAATAGGACAAACCAATATCCAGCTGATCCAGTTGTTTACTGTAACGCAGCGCCCAGTCGATATGACGTTGTTCTTGATCCGAGGCAAAAACAGCTTTGTCCTGCTCTACCAGCAAAGGTAAACGCAGCCGGCCATTGGGCCCAGCTAAAGTCCGTTCACGAAAATAAGGCAACACAAAAGTCTGCAGATTGCCAAAGTCCCCAAACCAGTTGAACTGTGCCATCGGCTGACCCAGTTTGCTTTCACCATCAATGTTATCGGCAAAATCAGTCTGGTTAATAATATCCACCAGATGTTGGGACTCAGTCACCCCCCAGAAGATTTGATCAACCCCCAGCTTTAGCTCCCAGCCGCTGCCCACCGTTAACCAGAACGCCTGGCGAATATCCAGCAAATGCCGCTCGGCATCGCGTTGATCCCAGCGCAGATAAGGGCTTAGCGTCCAACTGTGGCTTTCATCTTTCGACTGCCAATACCATTCCTGTAGCAAATTTACACTGTTATGCAGTTTTGCTTGTTGTTGCAAACCCTGCTTGGCAAAAAACCGGCTTTCCAATCCTAGTGTGCTGTTGCTTTGCACCCTATCGGTCCAGCTACTGGCGACAGGACTGCTGTTGCGGCTCTGCCCCGGCACTATAGCCACCACCACAGGCGGGGCTTTATCCGGCACTGGCGGGGCAGAAGGGGCAGCCGGAGCAGCGGCAACTGCTGGTGCTGCTGGTGCTGCTGGTGCTGCTGCTGGTGCTGCTGGTGCTGCTGGTGCTGCTGGTGCTGCTGGTGCTGCTGGCAGCACAGCCTGAACCGGGGCAGGTGCTGTTGCCAGCTGTTTTTGGGTGGCAATCAGCCGGTCAGTGGCCGAAACAAAACGACCTTGATGCCGTGGTCCGCGCTTTTGTAACTGCCGCCATAACTGCTCGTCGGTTTCTACTTTTTGCCGTGCCTGTTCCACATCAATAGCGGCAATTTCAGCCGCTGTTGGAATTTGCAACCGGGCGCCATGTTGCACATGGTGTACATTGTTGCCGATAAAAGCGCGAGGGTTTTTCTGCTGCAAGGCAATAATGACCTGGTACATGCTGTAAGGCGCATCTCCCCGCGCCGCTTTGGCCAGACTCCACAAGGTATCTTTACTGGTCACAGGGCCAAGTTCAGCCGCATCCAGTGGCCATAACAGGCCACCACAGAGCAGGGGTAACAGAGGAGTCAGACGCATATCAGTTCCTTCGCAACGCGCCGGCAATATTTTGGCGCAGACTTTTGACAGGCAAATGTCGCGCCAGCTTGCTGGGTTGAAGTTTATTTACTGCGCTTTTTATTTACTGCGTTGTAGCGCATTGGTATCAAAATCAGCATCAGTGCGGCCTTTGCCAAACTGAATGTCCTGGGTCAGCAAATCTGTGCTTTTGCCGGTCTGGTGATTGTGCATGGTCATTTTTAATGCCCGCCAGTATTTACCCAGATACTGTTGATAGTCCTGCAACAACAGGGTTTTTAACAGGCTGTTCTTTTTGTCATAAAACTCAATTTTCAGCACTTTGTAGTCTTGCTGATCAACCCAGACCAGGGTTTTGCTGTAACCCGAAAACTCATCTGTTGGCACTTGCTCTACCACAAAGGTATTTACGCCGTTCAGCGTTTCATCTTTGAGGTAATTAAAACTGAATTTTTCCAGCTCAAACGAACTTAAATCTTCATAGGCAAATTCGCTGCCCATAAAAGGGCCGGATTTATTGCGTGAAGCAATACGTTTTACCCTTTTCAGCGCTGGCAAATATAACCACTGGTCGTCCGGTTTACCGGTATGGGAGTGGTTTAAAAAGGCAGTGCCACGCACGTCTTTGGGTTCATCAAAGATGGTCAGGCCTTTGTCACCATCATTGGCCACTTCCAGTGCAATGGTGCGGATCTGCCGGGTGCTTTCTTCACCCTGGGCGTTTCTCAACACCATAGTGGTTTTGGCTTCACTGTCTTTCCAACCTTCATCACGGGCTTTTCGTTCTGTGGCAATTTGTAAACCTTTGGCGGCATCAGCCCATACAGGCGTAGTAAAACCCAATAACAACACACCAATAGTCACAGCGCCTTTAACATTAAGCAGCTTCATTTGTTTGTTCTCCTGTTGCTGCAACCGCAGTTTTCGGCTGCCGGTCGCATAAAAGTAAAAAGGCCGGTAAAAACAAAAAGTCGACAATCAGTGCGATGGCAATAATCAGCAGGGTTAATAAACCCATGTCGGAATTTAACCTGAAGTTTGACAACAACAACACGGCAAAGCCTATCACCAGCACCACAGTGGTGATCGTCAGGGCACGACCGACACTGTGAAACGCATAACGAATAGCCTGCTCAGTATTGCGGCCTTCTTTGCAGGCATGCTGGTATTTCGCCAGAAAGTGCACAGTGTCATCCACAATAATGCCAAGGCTCATCGACGCTACCACAGACAATCCAAGGTTGATTTCCCCCGACCATAACTGCCATAAGCCAAAACCCAGTAAAGCCGGAATCATATTGGGTAATAAACTGATGGCCCCCAGGCGCCACGACCTTAAACTGAACACCAGTAACAATGAAATAAGCAGCATCGCCAGCGGTAAACTTTTCAGCATACTTTCCATATTACGTTCGCCAATATGACCGAACATCAACGCTGTACTGGACGCTTCGGCTTTATATTGTGGGTAATGTTCGGCCAGCCAGCCCATGGTTTGTTGCTCCAGTGCCAGCATCTCTTTACTGCCAAGGTTTTTTAGCGCTATCGCCACTTTGGTGGCACTTTTATCCTGATTCAGCTGGTTATTCAGATCCAGGCCAAAAGGCAAAGACATTTCGTACATCAATAAATATTGTGCCGCCAGCTCCTGCGACTCCGGCAGCTGGTAAAACGCCGGATCGTCACCATTCATGTTTTTATTCAGCCGCTTAAACACGTCACTGATACTGCTGACATGGGTCACTTCCGGCAAAGTTTGCAGATAACGGGCAAATTCATCGACGGCTTTGATAAAAACCGGGTCATTGACACCAGAGGGGCTGCCACTGTCGATGGCAATATCCAGCATGGCCACACCACCCAGCCGCTCTTCCAGATAATCCACCGACTGCCGGTATTCGGTGTCGGTGGAAAAATATTTCACCGCTTCGTCATTAACGTTGTTTTGTAAGGTCAGATAACCACCCAGCAGTGTGAGCACAGCGGTCACCGGCAAAATAGCTTTATGGTGGCGGATCACCCAATCAGCCAGCCTGTCCATCATCGAAGTGCCGTCCTGGGCTTCGCGGTAACCCTGGCTGATAGGCATTAATAACAATAAAGCCGGTAATAAGGTGACAGTAAAAAACCACGCCAGCATCACACCCAAAGCGGTCAGATTGCCAAAGTCCCGTAAAATCGGCACTTCGGAAAAATTCAAAGTTAAAAAGCCAACCGCTGTAGTGGCACTGGTAATAAACACCGGCATCATATTGATCTGCACAGACTTTTCGATGGCCTGCGCCTTGCTCTGGCCCTGACGCATAAAAAACTGGGTGGAGGCAATCAAGTGCACACTGTCGGCCACCGCCAGTGTCATTACCAAAGTGGGTACATTGACAGTGGCTGTGCTTAAAAAGATACCGGCCCAGCCGGAAATCCCCATAGTGCTGCTGATGGTGACCAGAATGATCACTACCACTGTCAGTGCCGCCAGCGCCGAGCGCAGCATCACCGCCAGCATCAGAATAATCACCACAAACATCAGCGGCACCAAAGTGCTGGCATCATGTTGTGCTTCCACGCTAAAAGCGTTGTTCAGTGACATCACGCCAGCATGGTAAAAACGCAATTCAGGGTGCTCGGCCGCCAGTTTGTCGGTTAAAGAGCGCACCGAGTTGTACACATCAGACACTTCCTGATTCTGATTTTTTTCCGGCAACTGCACTGTAATATTCACCGCCGTAATGCTGCCGTCTTTTGACACTAAACGGTCAACCAAGGCCGGCTCGTTGAGCGCCACCTGTTTCATTTTGGCAACTTTGTCATCGTCCAGACTGTTGCTGTCTAATAACAAATCTTCCACCAGCAAGTCGTCGTCGGCCGCTTCGGTATGCTGAAAATTGGTGATGGAGTCGACCCGCAACGAGTGAGGGGTTTGCCAGGCGGCGTCAGTCAGCTCTTTCACCACTTTCAGCACTTTGGCATCAAACACAGTGCCGGATGCCGGTGCTATTGCCACCAGCATATTGTCGCTTTTATTAAAACGTGCCTGCATCCGTTCGAAGGCCTGCATCTGCGGGTTATCAGCTGAAAAGAAAATGCGGAAATCACCGCGGAAATACAGGTTTTTGGTGCCAATACTCAACAGCACCACCAGCAGCATCACCCATGCCAAGCTCCACCAGGGATGGCGTATTGCACCATTTAGCCAGAATTGTTTCATTTGTACTCCCTGTTGTCTGGTGTTGTAGCTGTTTAAGGCTGCTGTAGTGCCTGCGCAATTCGTTGCCAGCAGCCCTGATAGTCAAAATCGGCAGACAGAGGCTGCCAGCCCAAACCATCCAGCAATAAATTCACGCCGGATAATATCAACTGCTGCTGCGCCAGCCCCTGAAAAAAGCCCATCTGCTGAGTGGGTCTGTATAACGCATTACCGCCAAAAGCCAGTGCCCATTGCAGATAAGTCAGCTCTTCAATACAACGCCCGCCCGGTAAACTGATGGCGTTTTCGACCAGCGCCTGCTCTATCACCTGCTGGCAAAACCCCAGCAGCTGCTGCTCCAGCGCCTGACGTTGCGCCATCCGGCTGGCCGAACTTTTTTCCACCACAGCCGGCGTAGTTGCACTTAACAAACATAAAAACAACGTGGGTTCAGTGGTCGAAAATAAAAAATAGGCGTAATGCAACGCCAGCGCCCGCTCTCTGCTGTGACCACTGAACTGCAGTGCCTGCTGAAATAACAACAGTTGCCGCTGCAGACTATCGACACTCAGTGCAGTGATTAAATCTTCTTTACTGCAAAAATGATTATAAATAGTGCCTTTGGACACTTCAGACGCTGCAGTGAGCCTGTCCATGGTTAAACCGGCAAAACCTTCCTGCTGCAATATCTGTTGTGCCAGTTGCAATAGCTGAAGCTCACGCTGCTGTTTCAGACGGGCACGGTTGCCTGAGCCTTGTTCTGCTGCACTGACTGTGGGCTTTTGCGGTTCTATCATGGCAGCAACCTGCGCTGACTAACTTGACGAATCGTCATAATAGTCAATCAAACGCAGAACTCAAGGTTATTTTTTCTGCAATGGCCATAAAAACCAGAACTTTTGCTGAAAAAACAAGGGCCCATCCCGGGCTGCACAGCGTGATTAATCCGCCAGATAACACCAGTTTAAACAGCAAAAAACCAACAGCGGCGGTTGAATGCTGCCGGCAAGACCAGGCCGGCAGCAATGGAAGGAGGGACTAAAAGGCAAATACCGGCGCTGTTAATAACGCCAGTACATAGGGGTGAATAACAACAGCACTGTCAGAATTTCTAACCGACCTAATATCATGCCAAAGCTAATCAGCCACTTGGCACCATCGGGCAAACTGCTGAAATTGCCGTCAGGGCCAATCACAGGACCCAGACCTGGGCCAACGTTACTAATGGCAGTGGCAGCGCCTGTTAAGGCGGTGACAAAATCCAGTTCAAACATCGACAGCCCCAAAGCCAAAGCGCCGATAGAAGCAAAATAAATAAAACAAAATGCCAGCACCGAGCCTAGCAATTGGTCATTTACCGGTTTACTGCCATATTTTTGCACCCAGACCGCATTGGGGTGCACCAATAATTTAAATTGTTTAATCAGTAATAAACCGGCCAGCTGGGTACGGAAGATTTTGAGCCCCCCCGAGGTGGAGCCAGAACAGGCACCTGAGAAGGTAATATAAAAAAACAGGATCACCGAAAGCCCGCCCCAGGCTGAATAATTTTCTGAGGCATAACCACAGGTGGTAATAATGGAAACTACATTAAAGAAGCTGTGGGTCAGGCCGTCGAGCCAGGGTCTGGCATTGTGTTCATGCTGATACCAGGTGAGCAGCAGCACACAAAAAGCGGTAATAGCCAGAAATGCCCTTACCTGCGGATCTTTAAACAAAATCCATTTGTGCCCCCTGATGGTGCCGACCAACAACACCAGCGGCAACGCCGATAACAACATAAAAATGCCGGAAGTCCATAACAGATGTGGTTTGTCGTTAAAGTGGCCAAAAGATGCGTCATAGTTGGCAAAACCACCGGTAGCAACAGTAGTCATACCGTGGGTAATAGCGTCAAAGCCATTCATACCTCCGATATAAAACAACAGCATACAGCTGGCGCTTAAAATCAGGTACACCAGGCCTATATACATCGACAGGCTGGAGCTTCGGGGCAGGATTTTTTCGGAAATATCAGAGTTTTCAGTTTTAAATAACTTCATACCACCGATTTTTAACGCCGGCAAAATGGCAATGGCCATCACGATAATACCGACCCCGCCAATCCACTGTAAAATAGCGCGCCAAAACAATAACCCTTTTGGCATTTGGTCCAGGCCTGTCAGTACTGTGGCCCCCGTCGTGGTAATGGCCGACACAGTTTCAAAAGCAGCGTCGACATAACTGATATTGGGCAACACCAGCACCACAGGTAAAGTAGAAAACAAACAAATAGCCAACCAGCAGAAGGTGGTTAATAAAAACAGATGGCGTTTGATCAGGGTAAATTCGTGGCGGCCTTTGTACACCAGAAAATAACCAGAACTTGCAGTGATAAAAGCAGAAACCAGATAACTCCAGAAACTCTTTTCATCGTAATACACAGCAACAGCTGTGGTGATTAACATGGCGCCTGCCAGCATCACCAGCAAATAACCAATCACCCGATAAAACAAAAACCGACTTGTTGCTGAGCGCACTGCTTATCTCTCAAATCAGCGGCAGGACTGCCGGACATTTTGGGCAAAACGCTGTTGCCCAAGCTGAAAAATCTGGTTGCAGTGTAGCGACTTATCCGAGATTTAGAAAGTCAGCACAGCGGCACGCTGCACTGTTATGGCATTTATTTGCATTTTATTTACATCTTGCTACACCTAAAGCAAAGGTCAAGCGTCAGGGATGTCGCATGTCACTCGCCATAGTGTACAGCAGAGCCCGTTTAGGGCTGGAAGCACCGCAGGTTTGTGTGGAAGTGCATTTAAGCCAGGGTTTGCCTGGGTTTTTGCTGGTAGGTTTACCTGAAACTTCGGTGAAAGAAGCCCGCGACAGAGTGCGCAGCGCTTTACTCAACAGCGGTTTTGAATTTCCGGATCGCAAAATTACCGTTAATTTAGCACCGGCCGACCTGCCCAAAGAAGGTGGCCGTTTTGATTTACCTATCGCCATCGGCATCCTGGTGGCCAGTGGCCAGCTGGCGGCAGAACATACCCAGGGTTTTGAATTTTATGGTGAACTGGCGTTATCAGGTGAGATCCGCGCCATAGTGGGCGAAATACCACTTGCTATCGCCTGCCAGGCCGCACAGCGTGGCGCAGTGCTGCCGATGGCCAATGCCAGTCAGGCACAGCAAGTGCCGGGGGCCAGTATTCACGGTGCCAGCCACTTGCTGCAGGTGCACAGTTTTTTGTCCGGCCAGCAGCCACTGCCCGCCATTCCGGCTTTGCCAAGCCCGGAGCAACCTGCTGAGCTGTTGTGCTGTTCTGACGTCAAAGGCCAGCACAGCGCAAAAAGAGCACTGGAACTGGCAGCAGCAGGGCAACACAATATCCTGATGTTTGGCCCGCCAGGCACCGGCAAGTCGATGCTGGCACAGCGTTTACCCGGTTTATTACCACCACTGGGTAAAGATGAAGCACTGCAAAGTGCGGCTGTCTATTCCATTCTGGCCAGGCCGCGCGCTTTGCAGGACTGGCATCTGCCGCCCTTTCGCCAGCCGCATCACACTAGCTCTGCCATAGCGCTGGTGGGCGGTGGTTCAGTACCTAAACCAGGTGAAATTTCGCTGGCCCATCAGGGCGTGCTGTTCCTTGATGAGCTGCCACAATATGAACGTAAAGTGCTGGATGTGTTGCGTGAACCTTTAGAAAACGGTTTTGTGCATATTGCCCGCGCCGGTCATCAGGCGCAATTTCCGGCACAGTTTCAGCTGGTGGCGGCATTAAACCCAAGCCCGACCGGCCATCATCAGGATGGCCGTGCCAGCCGCGAGCAAATTTTACGTTATTTAAGCCGTATCTCGGGGCCATTGCTGGACCGTATCGATTTACAAATTGAAGTGCCGCTGCTACCCAAAGGGGTACTGAGCCAGCAACAACATCAGGACGAAAGTTCGGCCACTATCGCCGCCCGGGTTGCCGCCGCCCGCAGCCTGCAGCTGCAACGCCAGGGTAAAGCCAATGCCAGACTCAGCGCCTCTGAAGTGAACCAGCATTGCCGCTTGCGCCAGCAGGACGCTGACTTTTTTGAACATTGCCTGCAGCAGCTGAAACTGTCGGCCCGTAGTTACCACAAATTGCTGAAAGTGGCCCGCACCATCGCGGATTTACAACAACAAAACAATATTGAAAAACCGCAGCTGCTGGAAGCCTTAAGTTACCGCGCCTTTGACCGGTTGCTGCAATATTTACAACAATAACCTTTTACATTTCAGGTTATGTAAGGCTGCAATTGCAGATGCCACCTCATTGTTTAACTACACCAATAGCCTTATTCAAAATAAAAATAATTACTGATCATCGACAACGTTCATTCGATAATGCCAAATATAAACACAACGTCAAATATCTCCAGAATTTCACGCTAAATAATATTTATCACTCATTTTTCATAATAATCACAGGGTACACTTTTCATCTTGTATGCTTTATCAATAATGTGACTGTAATTTTCAAACACCCCCAAGTCGGCATAACTCCCATTTATTTTTTCATAACCATTCAGTGCACAAGAAATACCTGCATTCAGTATCCTTTCAACTTCCTGTTTCGACGAGGCCTGGCTAGCCATTTCATAGTTGTACACAGCGCTGCTTAGTGCATGAGCGACATCAAAGCTCATTTGAACAAAAACAAAATAAATAACAACCACAACAGAAATCACGCATCCAGCCAAAAAAGATATCAACAACTGAAGAATACTAAAATTTTTCATCACATTGCCTTACACAATTAAAATATAAATTTTAAAGCAGGATTTTCAACAAAAAAAATAATAAAAGTTATAAAACCCTGCAATTTTACGCCATAATCAAGCGGTGTTAAGGGATTGACCAGCAAACTAAATAACTTGATGAGCTTCCAGAGCCGCTTATGCTGGTAAATGTCATTCTACAAAATTGTTTTATCTGCAATGTTGGTAGCTTAAATGTTCTATCAGCACGATAGTTTCCAGAACCATAACCACCAGTCACGCTTGGCTCTGGACGAATTGGAAAGCCATTTGCGTCTAATGCTGAATCTGGCAAAATATCCCAAGGCAATGTCTATTCGGGATTATTCAGGTAAAAATCTATTTTTGTATAGTCTGAATATTGTGTTGTGATTGTAAAAAGCCTGGAAGTAAAAAATTGACGTATTGCAATTTTAAAGCGCATGGAAAGTCTAGTTGTATATATTGCATTAAGCAGAAACGCAACATGCTTCTTTTTATTATGGTCATTCATTAAATCATAGGCTGATTGTGCGACTGTAGATGGTACAGGAAACGGCACACCTTGAAATTTCTCTCATGCTGACACAACTCCTTGAGATGACAATTGGAGAGGTAAGCATCCCATATTTTTATGGTTGTATGTGTGCGCATGATGTGATCATACACTCTTAGATACTCGTCAAAAGAATATTGATATTCATAGGGAACCACAGAATCTGCAACTGTAACCACTCGACGATCAGGTTCGAAATCAACTTCACGATAAAAAGCTTTAACGACTCGATTTACAACATCCATGACTATAACATCACTATTTGTTGTGTACGTCTCCAAAACTTTTGTCTTGTATTGGTTATACGTGCAGCCATCACAAACTACAACATTCAACGAGTCTTCAGATTTAGTTTAAAATGAAAAAGATGTAAGCACACCCATAAGTAACAAGCTTAAAAAGCTCATAGTTCCCTCTAATATTTAATAAAATTCCACAACTTAGATAAACTAACTTTCGTGAACATTAATAATGCATCAAGTCGCTTCGCTTGAAATGTACCCAAAGCGTTAATTAAATGCAAATAAAAATGACACAAAACACCTAATTTCATTTAGTTATGTGCCTAAGCCCCCCACAAACCGTTCCAGCACTTTCAAGTGCGACAGTCTATGTAACTTCGGATCCTCCCTCTGCAAAAACCGTCCCGTATTTTCATCCTTTTATCAAGCTGATAGCAGCACAACTGCAAACTTGTCTTTATACTCTGGCGAGCTTCATATGGATAACACCCCATGCCAAATCTTGAACTACGTCAGTTACTTCGCTACAACCTGTATTATTGGTTGGCATTGGTGGCCTTTGATGGTCTGAATGGCTTGCTGATGCTGCTGAGTTATGAAGAATATGAGTTTCACCTGCCTTATGTGATTGCCCGGTTGTTGTTGCTGGTGCTCGAAATTGCTATTTCCCAACGTTTTATCAACTGGTCGTTTTCCCGTCAGTTACCGCAATTGCAGGTGGTGCTGGCCGCTTTTGTGATGTTGTGTTTATACGCCCCGGTCAGCAATCTGAGCTGGATGGTACTGATGGATGAAGAAAAGTTTAAAGCCGCCATGCTGTTAAATCAGCTGGATACCACCAGTCTGCCACTGTTTATCTGGGTCATGTGTTATCTGACCTTCTGGCGTTATCAGCAGCAACAGCAACAGCTGCGCCAATCGGCACAATTGCATCAGAACATTCAGCAGCTGGAATTACAGGCGCTGCAGCACCAGCTTAATCCCCATTTTACCTTTAATGCGCTGAATTCAGTTTGTGCTTTGCTCGAAGCTGAACGTTATGAAGACGCTGAACTGATGTCAGAACAGCTGGCCACTTTTTTACGCTATTCGTTAAGTAAATCCCCGCAAAGCCTGGTGCAACTGGCCGACGAGCTGGCAGCAATAGAAGCTTATCTCACCTTACAAAAAACCCGTTTTGGCGACAAACTCAAGGTCATTTGGGAAGTTGACGACAGCCTGAAAGCACAACGGATCCCGGCTTTGTTGTTACAGCCTTTGGTGGAAAACGCTGTGAAATACGCGGTGGCCGGCCGCTCGCAGGGCGCAACTATCCGTATTCAGGGCAGCCATCAGAACGAACAGCTGTTACTGGCAGTCACCGACGATGGCCCAGGCTGCAGTTTGCATCAGGACCAAAACCACAGTTCAGGTGTGGGTCTTGCCAATATCAAAAACCGTTTGCAACAGCATTTTGGTGACAAAGCCAGCCTGGTGATCAAAGCGCTCCCCACTGGTTTTCAGGTCAATATCTGTTTGCCGTGGCAAGGCTAAAGAGGATAACTATGACACTTTGGTCTACCCAACCCCAACACAGATTCTGGTATTTTCACCTGCTGTACTGGCTGTTTTATCTGCTGCTAAAATTTACCCATATTGCTGTGCTGGTGCCAAGGCAGGGTGACCAGGCCTGGCCTTTTCTGCTGAGCTATAGCACTGTCACTAGCCTGGCGTTATTGGTCACAGGCTTGCTGGGTCAGCATTACCTGATGGCTGGTTTTAGCCTGACACAACAACTCAAACGCCTGCTGTATTGGTTAATCCCGCTGTTTTTTTTGCTGTTACCGCTGCGCCAGCGCCTGCTGGAACTTTATGCGCTGGACAACAGAAAAGTGATGACCTGGTTTGACATGCTGATTGGCACCTCACAACTGATATTGCTGCCTTTGGCCGGCTGGGCAGCGGTTTATATGCTGATCAAAGCCAATCAGTTGTATCAACGGGAGTTTATTGCCCAGCAGGCGCTGTTAAATCAGGCCAGAGCGGCGCGTTTGAAGGTGCTGCGTTATCAGCTCAACCCACATTTTATGTTTAATACCTTAAATGCCCTCAATTCACTGATTGTCAGCCGTCAGGGATTACAGGCTGAAGAGCTGATCCAGCATTTGTCCACTTTCCTGCGCCATTCACTGAAAAACAAAGACGACAAACTAATACCGTTGCCACAGGAACTCGACGCATTGTCAGCTTATCTGGCCATTCAGCAACTACGTTTTGGCGAACGGCTGGTGCTGAACTGGCAGCTCCAACCTTTGCCCAAACTGCAAATCCCCCCCTTGTTATTACAACCTTTGGCCGAAAATGCCGTGTTGTACACAGTGGCGGAAGTCTCAGGGCCAGTGCAGCTGGACATTCAGTTGCAATGTGACGACAAGCAACTGAAAATTATTTTATGCCGGGTGCCACAACCGGAGCAGGACAACGCCGAAGCCACGGTATGGCCAGCAAGCCTCAGTCAGCTGGCAGAGCGGCTGGATTTAATGTTTGGGCAAAAAGCCAGGCTGCAACTGAAGTTATCAGCCGGTGTTTTTTACACTGAACTCTGTTTACCTCTGGAGTCTTTATATGTCGACCATTAATCTGGTGATCGCCGATGATGAACCCCTGGCCATCAGCAATCTGAAAGCCAAGCTGGCCAATTATCCCAACCTGAACATCAAAGCTTGTTTTGACAACGGCGACGACACGCTGCAATACCTGCAACAACATCAGCATGAAGTCGATCTGGTGTTTCTGGATATTCAGATGCCGGGGTTAAAAGGCATCGATATTTTAAAGCAGCTGAATAAAGCCTCGGCCATGGCGGCGCCTTTATTGATACTGGTGACGGCTTATGAACAATATGCGTTTTCCGCTTTTGAACATTTTGCTTTTGATTATTTACTCAAACCTGTGTCGCGCCAGCGGTTAGCACAATGCCTGCTGGACGCCCGCACCGCGCTGGATAAACAACCTGAACTGCCGCCCAGCACCAATCATAAACTGTCGTTTCGTACCGGCGCTTCCACCCTGCTGCTCGAAGACATTGACATAGTGTTGATTGAAGCGGCCGGCAACTATATGTGTATTCAAACCTTAAGCGAAAGCCTGGTGATCCGCGAAACGCTCAAAGAGCTGCTGCAGCGCCTGCCCGGCCATTTTGTGCAGGTACATCGGTCTACTCTGGTCAATTTACACCATGTGCATAAAGTGCAGCCGCATAACAACGACTATCAGTTCACCTTATCCGACGGCAAAGTGATCAATGCATCGAGGCGTTATAAACAAAACTGGAGCAAGCAGCTCTCTGAGTGTTAACAGCGTCAATTGTAAGCAGCTGTTGCCTGTGCTGCTGCTTTCCTCATCGCCGTGTTAGAGTCTGCTGACGCAAATACAACAGACTCTGATCCTATGACCCTATCTAGCTTCAAGCACCGCACACTGCTATGCCTAATTGCCTTGGCGGCGTTATTTGGCGCCAGCTGGTTTTATCTTTACCCGCTGAACCAACAATCAGAGATTGCAGGTCCCGTCAACATCAGTGCTTTGCCACAACAAATCTGGCTGGAAGCGGCCGAACACCATCAAGCACTGAATTTCGATTTTTTGCTGGAGAATCAGGGAACAACACCGGTTGGCATCGACAGCATTGAATTGAAAGCCTACGACAGCAACAACAAACTGGTGCTGCGTCGCAGTATCGACAGCAATGGTTTTGCCCCCAGTATTGAAACGCTACCGGGCCGGGTACTGGCACCAGGCAGTCGCAGCCTGGTATTTAACCCTTTTCACAGTTTCAGGCCCGATGTTGAATTACACCGGCTGCAGTTTGTTTTCAGCCTTAGTATTGTCAATGCAGCCCCTGAAACCACAGCCAGCATCACAATAGAACCCAGACTGTATCAGAGTAAAACTCGGTTGTTATTGCCACTCAAAGGCAAAATGATGGTGCACGACGGTCATGATTATTATGCCCATCACCGCCGGCTGAATACCGAACATCCGGCGGCAACCGAGCTTGGTCTGACGCAAAATTTTATGCGTTTTAGCCTGGATTTAAACAGCACCGATCACAACTTTGCGCTGTTTCGCGGCACAGGCGAGCGCAATGAAGATTGGTATGCCTGGAATGCGCCAGTATATGCTGCTGGTGATGGCGTAGTGGCGCAAGCCGTTGGCAATGTGCCGGATAACATCCGAGGAGGTTCAAGTTTTTTCCGGCCAGAGCAGGTAAAAACCGATGCGATGCACTTTTATGGCAACTATATCTTGATTGACCACGGCAATGGAGAATTTAGTCTGTTGGGTCATTTGCAACGGGGTAGCCTGCTGGTCAAACCCGGCGACAAAGTGACCGCAGGCCAGATGCTGGCAAGCATGGGCAACTCCGGCAGTTCCAACAACCCCCATCCGCATTATGAACTGCGCAGCGGCGCCGGTTTGCATGTGGAAGGCTTGCCCGCCAACTTTAACCACTACCAGCGTCATTTGGGCAGCACAGTGCTGCCGGTGGCCTCAGGCCCAATCGATACTGGTGATCTGCTGGAGAATAACTAAATCCACAGTAACAAATGGCGGCAAGGGCCCGGTTTCACAAGGCTCTTGCCTATTCCACACTGCTGCTTTATCCCTGCTTTTCTACCTGTTATCACTTGGCCCCAAAGTAGCTTCCGCTAACCACATCCTGCGGTTATTTCCACGCTGTTCAGCACAAAATATCGTTATGGCAAGGTTCAAGCCCGTTTGACAACAAGCCATACCACCAATGAAACACAAGGAAACTGACCATGAAAACTGCTTTATTGATCACCAGCGCTTTATTCACCCTGAGTTTGCAACAACCGGCAACAGCCAGTGCCGGCAGCTTTACTTACGCCGAAGACACAGCCCGGCAAATTTGCCTGAATACCCAGGCTGACGATAAGCTGGCTTTATTAAAAACGATGAAAGAACACCGTATTCAGCGCAAAGCGGTGGTGGAAAAAGTGGTGTGTAACGGCCAGCCGCTGATGGACTTTGCCCGTGCTGAGCAGGCGGTCAAAGTGGTGAAGCTGTTGGAGCCAACAGAGCGCCGCTTGCGTGGTTCCGTCACTATCCAGGACGTGACTGCAACACCTTAATTCCTTTCATACCTATGGCAGTTTCAGCGGGCAACCAGCTATAGCGTTGGTTGCCACTGAGTAGGTGCCAGTCTGTTTGCCCCTGCTGCAGTTCCAGTGTTTTTGCCGGGTCGTCACCTTTAACCAGCCAAAGGTTGAACCTCAGCAGCACATTCCCTCAGTCTTAAGACTGTCTTAAGTAAAGCCTTTTAAGCTCCTGCTATATCAAGAAGGAGTCTCCATGAAACTGCTGTACAGCTTTTTGTTTTTATTCTGTTTTTCCACTATTGCCAGCGAAACTGCCCCAACACCAGCCCAAGCGCTGAACCTGTCGCAATACCAGGGCAAAGTGGTGTTACTGGACTTTTGGGCATCCTGGTGTGGCCCTTGCCGCCAGTCTTTTCCCTGGCTAAATCAGATGCAGCAAAAATACCGCGACCAGGGTTTAGTGATCATCGCCGTGAATGAAGATGAAGAACACGCTGACGCCATGCAGTTTTTGCAAAAGTACCCTGCCCAATTTTCTCTGGTTTTTGACCCACAAGGCGAGCTGGCTTCGCACTATCAATTGCAAGGCATGCCCACCAGCATTGTTCTCGACAGAACAGGCCAGATCCGCTTTAGCCACGCCGGCTTTTTTACCGCTAAAACCACAGATTACGAACACGAAATTCAGCAGTTGCTGCAAGAGGGCACAAAATGAATAACAAAATCAGGGTATTAATCACCGCCTTGGCGTTGTCACAACTGGCCGCCTGCGCCAGCCTCGACACAGTTAAACCCTGGCAACGCGGCACCTTGGCCAAAAAAGAGATGCAGCTCAATTCAGCAGGTCTCGACAATGCGTTAGATGATCACATTTATTTCAGTAAAGAAGGCTCCAGTGGCGGCCGTAGTTTTGCAGGCGGAGGTTGTGGATGCAATTAAGCAAAACCGGCAGTATCAGCGCTGCTTTAGCAGCAGCCACCTGCACTTTGTTGTCTGCCAATGCTATCGCTGCCGACAGCAATACCAACAGCCAGGCCAGTGCTTTAATCGAAGGCTGGCAGTTTAATTCAGCGCTGCTGTATTACGGCGAAACCGACAGAGTCAAAGCGGCCGAAGCCATTTTAAGTGCACGCGGTGACTTTGGTGACGATAAATTTCTGAATTTAAACCTGGTACTCGACAGCCTGACCGGCGCTTCAGCCACTGGTGCTGTGGCTCAGCCTGACGCCCAGACTTTTACCCGGCCATCCGGTGCCGGCAGTTATACCACAGCCGCAGGTGCTACACCTTTGGATGACACTTTCCGCGACACCAGGGTGCAGCTTGACGCCAGCTGGGAACAGCCGCTCACCAGCAATTACCGGGGTACAGTGGGCGGCCATTTTTCCAAAGAATATGACTATTTATCTTTGGGCATCAACGGCAATATCAGCCGCGACTTTAACCATAAAAACACAACTTTATCTGTGGGCACTGCCCTGAGCCACGACAGCATTAACCCGGAAGGTGGCATTCCGTCAGCTTTTACTCCTATGCTGTTTCGCAGCAATTTTGCCAGTGAAGGGGCTTATCAGCAGGCCTTTGATGGCAGCCGCCGCACCGACAGCGATACCAAAACCACGGCCGAGCTGCTGTTTGGCGTCACTCAGGTGATCAACCCCAACTGGCTGATGCAACTGAATTATTCAATTGCCAAAGCCGACGGATATTTGTCTGACCCATTTAAAGTTCTGAGTGTGGTAAACAGTAACGGCATCACCCAGCAAAACCTGTACGAACAAAGGCCAGATGCGCGCACCAAACAGAGTTTGTACTGGCAGAATAAATGGCACTTAAGCGGCAGTTATCTCGATTTGTCCTACCGTTATATGTGGGACGACTGGAGCCTGAATTCCCATACTGCTGATGCACGCTGGCGTTTCCCGGTAGCGGGTAACTGGTATATAGAACCACACGCCCGGTATTACACCCAGGATGAAGCAGAGTTTTATCAGCCGTTTTTAAGTGAAGGGATGCCGCTACCGGCTTTTGCCAGCGCCGACTACCGTATTGGCCAGATGGATGCTTACACTCTGGGTGCCAAAGTGGGCACAGTGCTGGATGGCGGCCATGATTTTGCCGTGCGGTTGGAATACTACCAGCAAAACCCGAATAACCCGGGTGTGGAACTGCCGGGCGCACTGAAAGATCTGGAGCTGTTTGGTGACGTTAAAGCGGTGATGTTGCAGGTCAGCTACTCGTTTTAATGGCATGGCCATAGCTGCTGCTCAGGCACAGTTATGGCGCATTCCCCCTGAGCTGACAACAGCAGGGATCAGCACTCCTTGCGCCGTTATCCGTTTGTGCCGTTATCCTTTGTACAAGCGGGCCAGCAAAGAGCCCGCTTTTTTACCAAAAACATCCAACCTGCAGTATTGTTGCAATAAGCTTTGTTAAACTGCTGATTTTACTTGGATAACCCCATGACATTTACCGCCGCAGCAACGACCATCACCCTGGAAGCCACCCCTTACGGCTGGCTGGGCAAATTCCGCGCTATGGCAAGCCCCTGCGAAATTCTGCTTGAAGCTGTTACTGAACAACAAGCGGCTGAACTCACCCAACTGGCGGCTAATGAGGCCTGGCGTATTGAACAAAAATACAGCCGTTATCAAGCTGATTCGGTGTTAAGCCAGCTCAATCAACACACTGCATGCTGGCAACAGCTGGATAACGAAACCGCTGCTTTGCTGCAGTTTGCCAACACCTGTTATCAGCTGTCCGACGGTTTATTTGACATTACCTCGGGTGTGCTGCGAAAAGTCTGGCGTTTTGACGGTTCAGACCAAATCCCCACTGCTGCCGCTGTTACAGCTTTATTGCCTTTGGTTGGTTTTGACCAACTGAAATTTGCCGACCACCAGCTCTGGCTGCCGCAGGGTATGGAGCTGGATTTAGGCGGTATCGCCAAAGAATATGCGGTGGATAAAGTAGCGCAGCTACTGGCAGATGCCAGCAAAGCACAAGGCACGGCCATGGTGGTGAATTTTGGTGGCGATATGCTGGCAGTGCGCCGCAAAGCTGACCAGCAGCCCTGGCGCATCGGCATTGAACATCCGAGCAAACCAGACGAACCCGCTATGTTAGTGGCGCTTACCGCCGGCGCTTTGGCCACCAGCGGCGACGCCAGGCGTTTTTTACAAAAAGACGGCATCCGCTACAGCCATATTCTGAATCCCAAAACCGGCTGGCCAGTACCCAATGCACCCCGCTCTGTGACAGTGTCAGCGCCAAGCTGTGTGATGGCTGGTTTATTAGCCACCACAGCACTGTTGCAAGGCGAAGGCGCTGAAGCTTTTTTACAACAACAGGGGCTGAAGTTCTGGCTGATCCCCTGAATTACCAACCAGCCGCCAAGAGGGGCTGTGCGAATGCAGCCGGCAATGTTATGGTTATCTGTCACAGTCAGACCATTTGCTCAGGTCTGAATACCACAACTGTGTTTGACCGGCGTCAATCAAGTGGAATTTGCTTTTTTGACAAATGGTTATAATTTGTACCACTATGGTTTGGCTTTTTATGCCACAACTGCATGGGCAACCAATGCAGTCAGGCCCGGCTTGTAAATAAGGATGTCCATGCGCCTCAGCCCCGTCATCTTCTGCTGTTTTTTGCTGTGGATAATGACCGCATGGCCAGCATGGGCAGCTGCACCTTTAACAGTGCTGTACCCTCAGGTTAAAGCACCTTATGACGACATTTTTAAACAAATCATCCGCGGCATTGAACATCAGCATCAGGGTGAAATGCGTCTGCAACAACTAGACGCTGCCACTTCGTTGCCGCAGCTGGCTAAAGATCTGCGTGTCGACAGCAATACCATGGTGATTGCGCTTGGTAAAAGTGGTTATCAGGTGGCCCAACAAATTCACAGCAGCAATAGTGTAGTGGTCGGCGCCCTGCCCATTCAGCCGGCTGGTCTGGCTGGCATTAGTTTACTGACCGATCCCAAAGTGTTATTCAGCTCGTTAAAAATGCTGGCGCCTGCTATTGATAAAGTCCATGTGTTGTATTCCGAATCAAGCCGCTGGCTCATTCAAATTGCAATAGAACAGGGCCAGCAACAAGGCATTGAAGTTATTGCGCAAAAGGTGACAGATCTCAAAGATGCGGTCAGGCAATACCAGGAGTTATGGCAAAACATCGATGCCAAAACCACGGCAGTCTGGTTGCCGCTCGACCCGGTGTCAGTCAACGAACAGGTCATTTTGCCAAAAGTTCTGGAAGTCGCCTGGGAGCGCAATATAGTGTTGTTTTCCAGTAAACCTGAACATGCCAAAAGAGGCGTATTATTTTCCACTTTTCCGGATCATTTTGAGCTGGGTCGCGAGCTGGTGTTGATGGTTGAACAGTTGCACCAGACAAAAATCGCAGCTACCGTAATACCACTGCAACAAGTTCAGCTGGCAGTCAATCTACGCACGGCCGCACACCTTGGCATGGAATACAAACCGGAAGTATTGCGACAAATTGCCATTATATTCAAATAATTAAACAATAAGATGGCAATAAAAAACACTCCAACACTGAAGCGCCAACTCCTTAATCTGTTGCTTCCCAGCCTGTTTGTGCTGGTTGCCACTCTTGGGATCCTGCTGATTGCCCTAACTTCCCGTTCCAGCAATCAGCAGATGTTGTCCAATGCCCAGCAGCTGGCTTTGTCCTTTTCACAACAATCGGTCTTAGCGCTGTTAACCGCCAGTGCGGAAAATGCCGATTCAGTACTGCAACAAATGCAGGCCTTTCCTGATTTAATTGGTGCAGGCCTGTGGAGCAATGAAAAAGCCATGCTGGTCTGGCGTGGTGATGACATCCATGCACGTCAGTTTCGTGACAATTTAACCAACCACTCTGACCAGATGTTGATCTGGCAAAACGAGCAATATATCTATCTGGCTGCGCCAGTGCTTGTGCAGTCGCAGGCAGAGCACAGCGAATCGGAATTGTCGTTGGACACTGCCAAGATGCAAAACCTGGGTTATGCGCTGCTGGTCTTTAGCAAAGAGCGGCTGCAACAACAAAACCGCGACCTGATGATGTTAAGTTTGCTGGTACTCTCTGTGGCAGTGGTCAGTATCTTTTTGTTTATCAGCAACTGGTTGCAAAAAATTACCCAGCCACTGCATCAATTGTCTGAACGGATGAAAAGTGAAGACTTTTTACAGCAAGCCACTGAACCTGTCTTGGCCGGCAGCTCTGAGATCCAGGACATCAGCCAGTCTTATCAGCAGATGGCCGCCGCCATTGCTGAACGCGACGAAGCACTGAAACTACACCAACAAAAATTAGAATCTCTGGTGCAAATCCGCACCAGAGAACTAACGACAGCCCGCGATGCGGCATTAACGGCTAGTCGCCACAAATCCGAATTTCTGGCCAATATCAGCCACGAACTGCGCACCCCGCTGCAATCGGTGATTGGCTATATCGATTTGGTGAACGAGCAGCTGGAATTTAGTGAATATGCCGACTTAACCACCGACTTAAACCGGGCGCAACAGAATGCTGAGAACCTGCTCAAAATGATCAACAGCCTGCTTGATTTAGCAAAAATAGAAGCGGGAAAAATGGAACTGCATTGTAGTTTTGTCCGGCTGAATTCGGTAGTGACCCAGGCGGTGGAACTGATCCGTCCTTTATTACAGCAAAACCAGCTACAACTGCAGCTGCCGGAACACTCGCCGGAACTCTATCTGGATGGTGAAAAACTGTTACAAATTCTGGTGAATTTACTGAGCAACGCCTGCAAATTTACCCGGGGCGGCATTATTAACTTAACAGTGCGCTATCAGGAAACAGGCTGTGAATTCAGCATTGCCGACACCGGAATCGGCATGACAGAGGCAGAGCTGAATAAAATTTTTACTCCCTTTTATCAGGCTGATGGCAGTCAAAGCAGACAGAGCGGCGGAACCGGTCTCGGACTCGCCATTACCCAACAATTTGTCCGCCTGATGAATGGCAAAATTCAGGTCTCAAGCAAGCCCGGGGTGGGCTCGGAATTTGTGGTATACGTTCCGATATTAAAAACTTAACTGCATAAAAATCAATAGCTTCTATACAAAATACTGCTATGTTGTAGAAACGCCGGGCAGGTAATTTGAGCAAATGTCACGTTGGAGATCACTGCGTATGAAATTTAATCCGTTTGTTCGTGCTATCCTGCTGCTGGCATCATTGCATAGCGCGGCTAGTTGGGCTGCGCGGCAAAACACCATCGAAGAAGAAGTTGCCGATTTTTATGGTGAACTGGACATGGTGAGCATTGCCACCGGTACCAGCAAACGTATTGATAAAGCACCGGCAGTGACCACTTTAATCACGGCCGAAGACATTGCCCGCAGCGGAGCCAGCCATCTTGATGAAGTGCTGGAAATGGTACCGGGTTTACATGTTGCGCCTTCGACCATCAGCCGGCTGGACTCGGTTTATTCCATCCGCGGCATTCAAACCGGCTTTAACCCTCAGGTGCTGGTGCTGCTCAACGGCACCGAATTTAAAAATAGTTTTTCCGGCGGCTTACCTTATACCTTTCGTTTTCCGGCCAATCTGATTGAGCGTATTGAAGTGATCCGCGGCCCCGGCACTGCAGTCTATGGTGCTGATGCTTATTCCGGTGTGATTAATATAGTGACCAAAAACCTGAGCTCCAGCGCCAATAGCGCGGGCGCGCGTATTGGCAGTTTTGGCAGCCGCGATTTGTGGCTGCAAACGGGTGGAAACTGGCAAGAGCTGGCGCTGGGTTTTGCGCTGGAACATCAGCAATCGGATGGAGATAGCGATCGGGTGGTCAGCGCTGACCAGCAAACTGTATTTGACCGCATTTTTGGCACCAAAGCATCAAGAGCGCCCGGCGCACTGGCAACCCGCTACGATATTCTGAATGCACACGCCACTTTGCAATATCAGGGGTTTACCTGGGAGCACTGGTGGTGGCAGCAACGAGATGGTGGTCTTGGTCCTGGCGGCGCTCAGGCGCTGGACCCCGATGGCTACCAAAAATTCCGCGATTACCGCACTAAACTCAGCCATGTGCATCAGCTCAATGACACTTTGTCCTGGACCAATGATTTGTCGTATCTCGATGCTCGTAGCGAAACTTATTTTGTGTTGTTTCCGGCCGGAACCCGCCTCCCCATCGGCGCCGATGGCAATGCCAATTTTACCAGGCCGGTCGGGCGGGTTACCTTTACTGAGGGTTATATCGGCAGTCCGCGCAGCAACCATCAGGATAGCCGTTTTAACAGTATCCTGAACTATCAGGGCGTGAACGAGCATGAACTGCGCCTGGAGTTTGGCGCCTTTGAACAAAAACTCAGCCCCAGAGAACTCAAAAACTTTGGCCCAGGTGTGATTGATGGCACAGTGGCGCAAATCGACGGTCAACTGACGGATGTCACAGGTACTGACTATATCTATGTCAAACCGGTCAGCCGCACCAATGTGCATCTGAGTGTGCAGGACATCTGGCAGATTGCGGCCGACTGGGCCTTCACTTATGGTGTCCGCTACGACCACTTTTCCGACTTTGGCAGCACTGTGAACCCACGCCTCGCTGTGGTGTGGGACACAGCGCATAATCTGACCACTAAACTGCTGTATGGCAGCGCTTTTAGGGCCCCTTCTTTTAACGAATTGTTTTTACAAAATAACCCGTCAGCGCTGGGTAACCCCGATCTGGATCCGGAAACCATAGATACCGTTGAATTGGTGTTTGATTACCAAATCAACTTTGACAATCACCTGGTATTTAACCTTTATCAGTACAGGGCCAAGGATTTAATCGACAAAACAGCAGTGCCCGGGACATCTTCATTACAAACTGCCAACCTGTATAACCTGGACGGCCAGGGTGCCGAGTTTGAATGGAACTGGCGCCCGGCGGCACACTGGCGTGCCGACTTTAACTTTGCTTATCAGGACACGACCAACAGGGCCACTGATTTTCAGGTTGCCAATGCGCCCGGACAATCGGCCTCGTTGCGGTTGTATTACGACATTAACAGCAACTGGCAAGTGTCGGGTTGGGCCCACTGGATAGCAGACCGCCAACGCGCCGCCAATGACAACCGTGCACCGCTGGCCGATTATCAACTGTGGAATCTGTCGCTCAATTACCAGCCTGATCAAAGTTCATGGCAAGTAAAAACTGCTATTCGCAATCTGCTGAATAAAAAAGCCTATGAGCCCAGCAGTACTGCAATCAGCAATGATTTCCTGCTGGAAGGCCGCAGCCTGACCTTACAAATCAGCTACAACTGGCAGCCATAACATGAACAAGGATTTTGTTTATGCCGCACAAAGCACTAGCCGCATTACTCAGGAGATTGCGGCAACGGACAATCCTTATCTGGCGGTACAACAACGTATCTGTGGTTATGACTTACTGGAATTGATGCAAAAACGCAGTTTTACCGATCTGTTGTTTTTATTGCTGACCGGCGAATTGCCAGATGCTGCACAGGCGCAGTTGTTACAACAGCTGCAAATTGCCTTATGTAATGCCGGCCCCCGCCATCCGGCCACCAGAGCTGTGATGACGGCGGCTGTCAGTAAAGCGCGGCCTGAACATTTATTACCTATTGGCATGCAGGTACTGGGCGGAGAACGTCAGGGTGCTGTGGCTGTGGCAACCGCCTGGCAAGCGCTGAAACAGCGACTGGACGGGAGCACTTCAGACAATCAGCTGCCGCCCGCAGGATTTGGTCAGCTTTATGGGGAGGCGGATCCGCTGATGGCTGACATACTACAGCAGCTGGCACTGTTACCGGCAGCAGGCCCGGCTTTCGCTTTATGCCGGCAATTACAACAACAGTGGCAACCCCAACAACAGGGTATTCTGGATGTGGGGCTTTGTGCCGCAGCCTGTCTCGACCTTGGCATTGGCCAACGTGAAAGTATTGGTTTATTTCAGCTGCTGCGTGCACCTGGGCTACTGGCGCATGGTATGGAACAAACACACAGGCCCATTACCGCCTCGCCTTTACTCGCGGACGAAGATTATGAATACCAACAAGTCGAATAAACTGGCGTTGTGGGATTCCCGCCGTGGCCATATTGTCAGCCGCATTGGTAAATGGGTTGGCGGTCAGGATGTACAAATCCGGCAATATTCACTGCTCAATGACTTGTTCCTGCAAAAAAGTTACATGCAGGTGCTGGTGCTCAATGCCACAGGTCGTTTGATTAGCGCTGAGCTTGGTTGCTGGCTGGAAAACAATTTTATGGTGATGAGCTATCCGGATGCACGTATCTGGTGTAACCAGATTGGCGCCTTTGCCGGTGAATTACACAGCAGTCCGACCGCAGCCACAGCCGCTGGTTGTCTGGCTGCAGATTCCCGCGCTTACGGCGGCAGCCTTACCTCAAAACTGGCGATGGAATTTATTCAACAGGCGCGTCTTGAGGTTGAGCAAGGTGTAAGCATTGAACAACTGGTGGCCAGGGTACCGCTCAAACACGGCAAACCGGCCATTATTGGTTTTGCCCGTCCTGTGGCCCGCCACGACGAACGCATTGAACCCCACAGACGCATGACAGCAGCTTTGGGTTTTACCGATGGCCCGCACCTGACTCTGGCCAATCAGCTGTCAGACTACTTATTGGCGACTTTTGGCATGGGCATTAATATTGGCGGCTACACTGCCGCTTTTATGTCCGATCAGGGTTTCAGTCCGGATGAAGTGTACCGCATCAAAAACCTCTGTGTTGCCAGCGGTGTGATGGCTTGTTACGTTGATCAACTTGATCAGACTGAACGCAGTTTTCTGGCTTTACAATGTGCCGATATCAGCTATCAGGGGCATCCTGCCCGCACTGTTCCTTTAATTGACTAAGTATCTGCTGCCATACCGCAGCTTATGCCTTCCCCGGCTAACCGCCCGGAGTCATCGATTGGTTCTGCAGACTTTGGATGCGCGATAACATCGGCGGAATTTCCTCAGGATCAATCCGGATATCCAGCAGCGTTGGCGCTTGTTTCTGAAAAATAGCGGAAAAATCCAGCGCCAGCAGTTGCTCTGCACTGGTGATCACCGCAGAATCCACGCCCAGCGCCTGTGCCAGCGCAGCGTAATCCACCGCGCCCAGTTCAAAACCTATTTTTTCTGCGTTCCCCAGCCGCTGACCATGCATCACCATGCCCAGCACCCCATCGTTCAGCACAATAAACAAAATTGGCAACTGCTGCTGTTTGGCGACAGTGATCTCCTGCGCGCTCATCAGATAAGCGCCATCACCTGTCACACAAACGTGCGCCGCCCCTGTGGTATCACCAAGCGCAGAACCAATCACAGCACCTATAGCCCATGCCATAGCGCCTAATCCCATCGCAATATGGAATTTACCGTTAGATTCAGCACGCTGGTAATAATGAATAGCCCAGGCCCAGGCGTTGCCGGCGTCGGCAAAAAACCGGGTTCCTTCAGGCAAGATGCGGGCCAGCAAACAAAACAGGCTTTGTGGTTTTAACGGCGTCTGACGGTGTTCCATCGCCATGCTATCGCGCCACAGGCTGCGGCCACCCAAGGCATTCAGTGGAGGTACCGCACCAAATTCTGGCCAGCATTTACCCCACTTCAGCTGGGCTTGGCGAACTTCCTCCACCAGTTTTTTAAAGATCACCGGCAAAGAACCGCAGACGTGCAGCCTGGCCATTGGTGAACGGGTGAAATGCTCAACGCTCGAATCAATATGGATCAGCTTATGATTAATTAACTCTTCCGCCCAGCCACTGGTGCCAAGCTCACCAAGCGCAGCGCCTATCGCCAGCACCAAATCCAGCTTGTTTTCTTTGTCAGCCAATAACTCGGCGGCACTGCTGTGTCCGGCAAAACCAAAAACGCCCCGATACAACGGATGAGTTTCATCCACCCAGCGTTTGCCCATAGGGCCGGAAACAAAAGGTGCATTAAGCAAAGTGGCCAGCTGCATAATGCTGCCGGACGCATCCTTACAACCATCCCCAATAAAAAGCGCTATGTGTTTTGCCTGTGACAGCTCCTGAATCAGTTTTTCCAGCGCCACTCTGTCGGAGAGTTGAAATTGCTGGGTTAATAATTCAGGCCTGACTTTGGGCAGGTAACCTGCTTCGGTCCGTAAAATATCAGAAGGAATCGAAATGTGCACGGGCCCGGCCGGAATACGACTGCTCGCCATCACCGCTGCTATCAGTTTGTTTTCCAGTTGTTCCTGATGGCTGACCAGCGAGTTGTAGCGGGTGCAATGGCGGAAAATGCCAACAATATCAATGGCTGCACAGGAAGAATCCTGCAAGGCACGCCGACCAAACTTAGGTAAGGGGGTTTGGGCGGTGATCACTAAAATTGGCACATTGTCGGCATAAGCGCTGGCGACACCGGTCAGTAGATTGGTCGCCCCAGGGCCTGTGGTGGCACAACAAACACCTAATTTTCCGGTTTCTCTGGCATAACCATCAGCCATAAAAGCAGCACCGGCTTCGTGCCGTGCCACCACTGCACGCACACCGCCGCGGCGCTCACTGCGTGCCAGTGCGTTAAACAGCGGTTCAATGGCGCCGCCCGGCACGCCAAAAACATAGTCAACACCTAATAAATTCAGATACTCAACGACGAGATCTGCATAGGTCACTTGCTCCTTGTCAATCAGCTGTCCATGCTCAATCATCTGATCGTGCATTTGATATACCTTTTAAAAAGTCATGGGAGTTCATTTCCCCCAGCCATGGGTATATCACAGGGTTGGTCAAAATAACAGCAAGCAGTATATCTAAGATATTGTATTAGAATGTTTTTTCTATTTGTTCTATCGGCAGCGGCTTGCTGATGTGGTAACCCTGAGCGTAATCGATGCCAAGCTGTGTCAACATGCCAAAAATGTCCGCATTTTCGACAAATTCGGCCACAGTTTTACGGCCAAGTGCGGTGGCGATTTCCGCCATAGATTTCACTAAAGTGAAATCCATTTTGTCCTGATGCATATTTCTGACAAAAGAACCGTCAATTTTAATACTGCCGGACGGCAACTGTTTCAGGTAACTGAAGGTACTAAAACCTGTGCCAAAATCGTCGATCGAAAACTCACAGCCCAACCTGGTTAACTGTTCAATCATGGCATAGGTGCCGCTGATATTGTTTAAACTGGCCGTTTCAGTCAGTTCAAACACGATACGATTTGGTGACACCTGATATTGCAGCAATTTTTGCTCAATCAGCGGTACCAGCCGT
This sequence comes from Rheinheimera sp., assembly GCF_036782235.1. Lineage (GTDB taxonomy): Bacteria > Pseudomonadota > Gammaproteobacteria > Enterobacterales > Alteromonadaceae > Pararheinheimera. Next base: position 60,305 of record NZ_DAIPZL010000004.1, read on the forward strand.
TCGTCCCGAAACGCCTGCGCAGACAAATTGATGGCCACTTTTTTCAGCACCGGATGCCGGCTCATCATGGCGATAGTTTTGGCAATCACCTGATGATCCAATAGGTTAATGTCCTCAACCTGCTCCAACGCCTGGATAAAATCGCCCGGATAAACCAGTCTGTCGGCCAGACTCAGACGCACCAAAGCTTCAAAATAAACCACGGCTTTGGTTTTGACACAGACCACAGGCTGAAAATGCAGCACAATTTGGTCACGCACTATGGCTTCGCGCAGTTGTTGTGACCATTGCAATGAATTTTGCAGTGTATGGCTTGCCGCATCCTGCACACTGTAACAATGCGCCCTGTTCCGGCCTTTGTCTTTGGCAACATACAAAGCGATATCAGATTGTTGCAGATAGATTTGTGCATCTGACATGCTGCCATCAATCAGGCTGATACCAATACTGCAACTAAGTGAATACACTTTATCTTTTAAAGTGTAAGGCCGGTTTTGCAGTTGCTGGCATAACTGCTCCGCCAGCTCAACGGCTTGTTGCATGGATTTATATTGGGTGAGCACCACAAACTCATCGCCACCCACCCGGCACAGCAAATCTGTTGCACTGAGCTCTTTTGCCAGCCGCAATGCAACCTCACGCAATATGGCATCACCATGCGAATGACCATGGGAATCGTTAATCACCTTAAAATGATCCAGGTCGATATAGAGTAAAGCATGTGTATTTTCAGCAGAAGCCTGACCTGCCAGCCGGATCAGTTCCCGGTCAAAAAAGTGGCGGTTATATAAACTGGTCAGCGGATCGTGCATCGCCAGATGCTGTAGCTCTTGTTCGGCACGTTTGCGCTCTTCTATATTTTCTAAAGTAACAGTGACACCTGTCATTTGATCCGGCAGCTGTGCCATATTCAGCGCGACCCAGCATAGCGGCACCATCAATTGCAGCTCAATATGCCATTGCTGCGCCTGCCCATGACACAAGGACTGTAACTGTTGTTCAAACAGCACCCGATCGGCCGGATGTAAAAAACTGCCGAGCCTGGTTGTTTCCTGCAGACCGGTGCCAGCCACCAAGTCGTACCAGGCTTTGTTGGCAAAGCGGATGTTCCCGGCCGGATCTAACTCCATCAATACTGTAGAGACATGGTCCAATACCCGCTGATGAACCAGAGATAAGGCCCGGTAGCGCTCCTCGCTGCCCGCGAGCTGCTCAACTTTTTGTTTAAACTGCTCATTACTCACCAGAAAATCTTCGCGTTGGGTGGCCACGTCAATGACCCGCCGCAACTGCTCCGCCCTAAAGGGTTTACTAACAAAATCGGCAGCGCCTTGCAGCATCATCTGCTCAGCAATTTCAATACCGCCATGCGCTGTCATCACCACCACAGATTGTTGTGGTTTTTGCCGCATTATTTCCGCCAATACTTGCTGACCATTCAAGCCAGGCAACATCACGTCCAGCAATACCAACGTGAATTCCTGCTCAGCAAAACAAACCAGCGCTTGTGGGCCTGAGGCCGCAATTACCACATCATAATTGGGCTGCAGGATGCGGCGTGCCAGTTCAGCAATATCCGGCTCATCTTCCACCACCAGAATGCATTGCCGGCTTTGAGTATGTGCAGCTTTTGGCAATAAATGATTGATATAGTGGGGTAACTCCGCCAGCTGTTGTTTTGCTACCACAAGGTTAATACCATAAGCCCGTGCCGTGGTTTCGGTGATCCGTTCACAATAGGTTGAGCTGAGCAGAATAAATGGGGTGTGTTCATCACACTTGAGCACATTGGCACGAACCAGTCTTGCCAGGCGCCAGCCGTCGATAGAACCAATATCAATTTCAGAGATGATAAGATGAACAGCCTGTTGCTTCAGCACAGCAATAGCGTCAAGGCTGTTATCGACGCGGATAAACCGCACCTGACTGTCGGCAGGCAAAACCCGATGCACAGCTTCATTCATCGAAGTGCCAGTGACCAATAATGCTACATATTCAACCTGCACCAACACTTCATCCTAACTTTTGTTTGTTCTTTACAAACGCGATTTAGAAAAATCCACCTTAACTTCAGGGCGCAGGCAACGCAAGCATGTTCCTTATTCCGGCTCAGCGCACAGGTTATTCAGTACCAGGCTGCAACCAGCCCTTGCCGGCAATGGCAAAGCCTGTTACAGCCAGACTAAATCTGCATAAGGTTGTGTTTTTAACGCGGCTGGTTTAGCTGGTTCGCAACGACTTTTCCGTTAAATCCAGACTAAAATCCTGACCGTCCGTCAGACAGATCTTCAACTTTTGTTGTGAAAAGTGCAGCTTGTCTATATCGACGCTATCCGGTAACAGATAAACAATCAGCGAACCTGCACTGATTGACAAAATTTTGGTCGCCTGGCTGGATTTTTCCGCCATTTGCCCGGTAATGCCGTCGCGCAGAAAGCTGTGCCCGGTGATCTTAACCAGACCATTGTCGTATTCATCTACGGTGCCCAGGAAAAAGCGATTTTCATCGTTAATGAATAGTCTGCGATAACAAACTAACAGCTTGTCATTGTTTTTCAGCATAAAAATCTCCAATTAGATCAAGTGTCTTTGTTGATATAAGCTTTGCCAGTATTCGCCCTGACGGTCGGCGCATTCGGTTTCCACATAGTGTTTTAACCGCCGCCTGTCTTTGGGCTGGTCTTTTAAGGCTGAACCCAACAGCACGTGCAGCAGCAAAGTCGCATCAGGGCGGCTTTGCTGGTAATAATAAGCATGGGTATAAATGGCATGGGCAACACTGACGGCTTCGGCGGTTGACATAGTGGCGCCCGCCAGCCGATCGGTGCTGCGCCCATCCAGCGTCTGGCCATTGCGTAGCTCGTGAAAAATGGTCGCCAGCACCTGGATCAGCTCAGGCGCCGGTTCCACTTTGATCTGGTTGACTGCCATCAGTTTATTGCACTCCTGCAGTATCACTTCTGCTTCATCATCCAGATGACGGATAGGTTTTATATGCTCAAAACTCAGCCGCCGTTTTAGTGCTGAACTCATACGCTGAATACCTTCATCCACGCTGTTGGCGGTGGCCACAATATTAAAACCGGCCATAGCATAGAGGGTACTTTGGGCTGAGGGCAGTTCCGGGACCACCAGAATACGCTCAGATAAAATAGACAACACAGCGTCCTGCAAAGGTTGCGGGCAGCGGGTAATTTCTTCAAAACGCAAAATTTTGCCATCGCGCATGGCTCTGTACAGGGGAGTACTCACCAGAGCTTCCTGGCTTGGGCCCTGCAGCTGCATCAGTTGTGGATTCCAACTATACAGCAGCTGGCTCAGGTTACTGATGGCGCCTCCCTGGATCACCTGGGTTGAATCACGACTAATAGCGGCGGCCAGCAATTCAGATAACCAGGATTTGGCGGTACCGGGAGAGCCGGTCAGCAAAATGCCACGCTGGGTGCATAACGACAAAATAATACGGGTAACCACCCCTGCTTCGGCGACAAATTTGCGGCTGATGCCATTGGCGCTGTCACCACAGATAAAACGCTCCACCGCAATAGCCGACATAGCCCAACCGGGAGGCACAGGCGCTGTGTCCTGCTGTTGCAGTTGATCCAGCTCACGGGCATAAGTTTGCTCCGCTGATAATTTTTGTGCCGTTTTTGTCATAAGGATGACCTCACTCCACCGCGGTTTTCCGGAGCCATCCGCTCCTGCAGCAGCACTTTGGGTAACTCGCTGAGCGGGATCACACCTTCAACCACCAGATTCAGCGCACTATCGCGCATGGTGATCATGCCGGCATCCAGCGCCTGCCAGCGCAATTCGGTGGCGGTTTTTTGTTGTGAAATGGCATTACGGATGTCGGTATTCACCAGCATAAATTCAAAGACTGCCACCTGACCATGGGTGCCTCTGCCGTTACAGCGCGGGCAACCCAGGCCTGCAAAACAACGAAAATTGGCCGGTACTTCATCGGGGAATAACTCTGCAACTATAGTCGCATCGGGTTCTGTCTGCTGTTTGCAATGTGGACAGATACGTTTTGCCAGCCGCTGCGCCATCACGGCCAGTAATTCACTGGCAATAGAATTGGGATGAATTTCCAGATCGCGCAAGCGCTGAATAGCGTCTACCGCATCGTTGCAGTGCAAGGTGGATAACACCAGATGCCCGGTTTGTGATGCCCTTGCCGCTTCAAGCGCTGTAGCGTGGTCCCGTATTTCCCCCACCAGAATTACATCCGGGTCTTCCCGTACAAAAGCCCGTAATGCATCCGGAAAATCAAACCCAATATCAGCCCTCACCCGGGTTTGCTGAATGTTATCTATTGAATATTCAATCGGATCTTCGACCGTGATCACTTTGCGTTTGCCATCTTCTGCCAGCAATTGCAAACCGGCGTATAAGGTGGTGGATTTGCCCGACCCTGTGGGGCCAACCACCAGCACCAGGCCGGCGGGGTTATTCAGTAAGCGCTGATACATGCCGGTGACACGCGCCGACATGCCCAAATCTGTCATGCTCAGGGCGCGCCCGGTTTGTTTTAACAGCCGGATCACAATATGTTCGGCATGTAATGAAGGCTGGGTTTGAATACGCAAATCATATTGATGCTGGCCATGCTTGACCTGACTGCGGCCACCCTGCGGCAAACGCCGTTCACCAATATCCAGTTCGGCGCGGATTTTAATTACATTAATCAGGCCGGCTAAATCCGCCATCGACACCTGAAACTGGGTGATGTCCTGTAAGTCACCGTCAATACGCAGGCGAATCCTGGTGCGTTGCTGATAACACTCAATATGAATATCACTGGCATGCTCGCTGATGGCTTCCATCAATAACGCATCATACAAGGACACCAGATAAGGATTGACCGGGTTGGGTTTGCTATCGGCGTTAGCTTCTTCAGTACTTTTGATTTGTTCAGACTGGGCGCGATACTGTGCCTTGGTACTGACGTCAAGCTGGGTCCATAACCTGTTGAAGTCTTCCGGGGTCAGCAAGGCCAGGCTGATATGGCCATTGCCGTTCATCACCGCCAGCTCGGCAAAGTCGGCGTCCGGATCGTCTGTAACCACCAGCAGTTTGTTGTTGCTAATATTGACCGGTAAGGCATGGCTGCGATCGAGAAAAATCCGCGAAAACTGGCGGAATAAAGAGGCGTCCACCTGCTGGATCAGGCTTTCGTAATCCAGTAAGGCTAATTGCCGCTCTTTGGCAACAGCTTCAAACAGGGCGCGGTTTTTTAATTGTTTAATCCGGTTAATCGCATTAATCAGCGGTTCGGCATTTTTCCGGGCATCATTTTTAGCGGCCTGCAAGGTTGCATCGTCGACATAACCTAAATCAATCACCATGTCGGCTAAACGGCGGCTGAAATCAACCCAACCCAGATTATTTAACCGCTGCAACTGCCCCTGCTGCTTTTGATACAACACCAGATTAGACACATGGTCCTTGTCATCTTCCAGAGTTGCCAAAAAACCCCGTTCAGCCAGCACGGGCAACAGATGATCAAAACTGGTTAAGATACAGGTGGTGACAATCAACTGACACTGGCCGCATAAGGGCGTACTTAAGTTGGCATCTAATTCTATAACCTCAATATTGCTGATATTTAATGCATGAAAATGTTCACAGGTGGTACGCGCCAGCAAGTCATTACGTTCTATGGCAAAAACCCGGGCCGCCATTTTGGCCAGAATGGCACTGAAATAACCTGAGCCAGCGCCCACATGCATCACCAGTTGCTGTGGTGTAATGTCGGGTAATAATTGCAAAATACGTTGTGCTGCGGCCTGCGTTGGGAAGGAGTGCCCAGTGACCCGGTCTGCATGTTCCGGCTGGCTGGCAAATAAATGTCTGGCAGGTGCTGACGCGATAAGACTGCAGGCGTTATCCATGCATGGGCCTTTTACCGTACTCATTCATATCGGATCAGTGTAGTGGCTTAAATTAGAAAAATATTAATTGAGCGCAAGTTTTATGCAGATTTCTAAATAACGCCCAGGAGTTCAGTGCGTCCGCACTGAGTTTGGCTTTACCAAGATAATTTTTATATAAAAAAGGCCCCGGCAAGACCCAGCGACAAAGCAATAAAAAAGCCAGGTTTAACCTGGCTTTTCACAAAAACACTGAAAGTAAAAAACGATATTACCCCTTCAAAGCCTTAGTTCGGCCAGCTGTGGCTTTAGGCTGTTTAGCCTGGCTTTTCGGCTTGGTTTTATTTTTGGCCGCAGGCGCTTCAATCACAGTTTCCGACTTTTTATTGGCACGGCCCGGTACTATTTTGCGGGAGATGCTTTTTAACAACGACTCGCGGTTACTGACTTCAAAACCCGGCTGGATAATACGTTCAATTTTGCTGCCAATCAGCTTTTGAATCCGCTCCAGTGTCAGCTCTTCTTCGCGGCTGACAAAAGACAGTGCCTTGCCTGCAGCACCAGCACGACCGGTACGGCCAATACGGTGTACATAATCTTCCGGCAAATATGGCAGGTTAAAATTCACCACATAGTCCAGGCCCTGAATATCTAAACCGCGGGCCGCTACTTCGGTCGCAATCAGCACCTGCAGCTTGGCCGATTTAAAATCAGCAATGGCACGGCGGCGTGCGCCCTGGCTTTTATCACCATGGCAGACAGCGGCGTTAATTTTGCGTTGTTGCAAACCGGCCAATAAACGGTCGGCCTGCTCTTTGGTACTGGTAAATACCAGCACCTGGAACCAGTTTTGTTCGTTCAGCAACAGCTCAAACAATTCAATTTTGCGGCTTTCTTCCACCGCATAGACCACATGGTGCACAGTGTCGGCGGTGCTGTTGACCTTGGTCACTTTAATTTGCTGATGGTTATGCAGAATTTTATGCGACAGCTCGTTCACCGCAGGTGAAGTCGTGGCAGAAAACAGCAGTGTCTGACGTTTATTGGCCGTCATCTGCATCAGTTTCAGCACATCGGCGCTAAAACCCATATCCAGCATCCGGTCGGCTTCGTCCAGCACCACAAATTCCACGTCGCTTAAAATCACATTGCCAAGCGCCATATGCTCTAACAAACGGCCAGGGGTGCTGATCACCATATCCACACCGGCAGTTAACTTATTGGCCTGACCGCCCATTTTAACGCCACCATATAAAGCAGTGACACTCAGTGGCAAATATTTGGCATAAGCCTTTACCGCTTCAGCAATTTGTTCAGCCAGTTCGCGGGTTGGCGTTAAAATCAGCGCCCGTGGCCGTTTTTCCACTGTGGCTTTGGGGTTATCTAACATCCGCTGTAACAGTGGCACGGCAAAAGCGGCGGTTTTACCTGTGCCGGTTTGGGCTGTTACCTGTAAATCTTTACCACGGCGCGCCGGCACTATGGCCTTTTCCTGCACCGGTGTCATGTCACTGTAGCCGCATTCTTGCAGCGCACGCTGTAAGTCTGATGCTAAATCTAAAGATGAAAATTGCATAAAAAATCCTCTGTAGAATGGCTACAGTCCAAAAAGTTGGGGGCGAAATATACAGCATTTTGCCGCTGGCGCAGAGTTTTGTTTTTACCTGCCGGCGTTTTGCCACAGGATAAAACTGCTAAGGCTTTGGCGGCTAAGTAAAAAATACCGGAAGTGTTATCAAAAAACACTGCCGTTTTTTTAAGCTGTTAAGCGTTGTTGTTGTTGTCACCACCAGCACGTGGCTGATGCTGGGCAGCACGGGCCAGAATTTCAATATAAAAAGACGGCCACTGTGCAGCGAGCGCTGCGTCGATATGTTTGTTAATTTCCGAGGTAAAAACTTTTTCTGCGACATCTTTTGACGCGCCAAAACGACAATCAAAGGTCCAGTAGTCTGTGCCTTGTGGCAAAGTTTTGCGCCGCTCGCGGTTCAGGTATTTTTTAATCTCATGTTTAATTAAATCCACCAAACGGGCAGGTTGATGTTTGTCGTGGCTTAAAGCGAAGGTTTTTTTCATCGGAATTCTCAGGAAATGGTGGCAAAGCACAAGCGGCTACAAGCGCGGCATTCTACATCATTCGCCACCCCACAGCGCCAATATTCTTAGTTTTTGGCAAAGAGGCTCAGCCTAAAGCCCAAAAACTCAGCTCCAACAGCATAGCTGCCGCAGGGCTGGCGTACAAAAAACCGTGGTTTTGTATTATGGTGCAATACAGAATGACTCAGGCTGAGCAGGGGCGCAGATGCTGACAGTAGCAAAATTAATGAGTACCAACCCGGTCTGTGTTTCACCCGACGACACCCTGGCAGTGGTCAAAAGTATTTTTGATAAGGTGAAATTTCACCATATTCTGGTGGTGGAACAAGGTGCGCTGGTGGGGGTGATTTCCGACCGTGATTTGTTTAAAGGCCTGAGCCCTCATATTGGCACTGCCGCCGAAACCAGCCGCGACTTAGCCACCTTAAATAAAAAAGTGCATCAGCTGATGCATCGCAAACCGCTGAGCTTAACTGCACAACACAGTGTGATGGATGCAGTGGCACTATTTAACCAACAAGGCGTGTCCTGTATTCCGGTGGTGAACGCCCGCTCCGCCCCCATCGGCATTTTAAGCTGGCGCGACATTATGCGCGCCCTGGATAAAAGCCAGAGTAAAGAAACCGGCGAGTGATAATTGCAGCTGCTGGTGGCTATTGCCGTAAAATTTACGCCTTTTGTTGCTTCTAAGTGGGGAGCATCAGGCGAAATACAGTACTATGGGCTGAGCTTTAGCTAACTTGCTTATTTTATTAGAAAAACGAGAACTAATTGGAACAGTTATTTAGATGAAATTCTGTTTGCAGAAGTCTTTTTTTTACTGGATGACCCAGAAGGGTCCGATGTTGTTGTTTCCATTGGCAACTCTTTATGCATATTTTCGTATATTTGTCTGGGGTCCTGCCGGGGATGGTGGCATATATAAAATGAATTATTTTATTTTGCTCGCTGGCAGCGCCGCCTGTATTTATATTTTATTTGATATGTTGGGATTTTTTCTGAAGAAGGCATCTTGTGAATTAGAACTACAAAAAGACTTTGCAATAATTAACGGTGAGAAGTTTTCATATGATGAAATCATCATAAAAAATAAAAGCTCCAGCTTTAAAATCTGCCTATCTTATAAAAACAACATTTTCTGGGTCTCTGGCTCAGGCTATAAAACTGAAAATAGCCTGGAAGACTTTATTGCCGATGCTTCTAAGCTGATTACAGTAAAAACAGAAAAAGATTCAGGAATTTTATAAATTTAAATCAAACTTAATAGCACCAAAAAAAATAATTATCCTTATTTATAAATACAACTTTTTAATTGAATAACCAAAGTGCATTGGTTATCAAAAGTTAAAGTCATCAACATGAGAGTAAAACGCAAGATGTGCCCCATTCTGTGTGTTCTTTGAAAGCGGGGAACGATGAAACAACGCCAGTTAAAATTTGCTCTGATAAAACTTTGGATTAAAACGGCTTGCCATACCCATCAACAGCACGGCCATAGCCGCCAGCAATAACCAGCTGATACTAAAGCTTTGGCTAAGATCGCGGATAAATCCGGCCAATAACGGCGAAAAAGCCGCCAGCGTATAACCTATGCCCTGTACAAAAGCGGTCAGGCTTGCCGCCGCAGTGGGCTGATACTGATGGTCCATCGCGACAATTAACGACAATGGAAAGAGCCCGCCTATCCCTAAACCTAATAAAGACGCCCATAACAACCCCATAGCCGGAGCCAGCACTAAACCGGTAAAACCCAGCGCCATCAGCACTAATAACCCCAGCAACACGGGACGACGGTCTGTATTACGGCTGGCAAGCCAGGGGCTGATAAAACCTGACACCACTTCCATACAAAGTAATAAACCCAGCAGCAAACCACTTTTTTGTTCAGTCCAGCCCTGCTCGACATAATAAGCAGGTAACCAGGCGAGTACGCAGGTAAAAGCACAGGTAACCAGACCGAAAAACAAAGCTAAAGTCCAGGAGCGGCCATAACGGCGAAAACTCAGCGGTTTTTGCTCAGTTTTTGCAACGGGTAAAGCGGCGATCTGCCCTTTTTGCAAACGCCAGCACATTAACGCCAATACAGACAACAACACCCAGCCGGATAACGCCAGCCGCCAGCTTTGTGCCCAGTCTGCCCAAAAGGCCGCTAACGACGCAGTGAAGGCGGCGCCGGCGATAATGGCAGAAATATACCAACCCATAATTAACGGCGCTTGGCTGGTAAACTTTTGTTTAATCACACCAGGCACCACGGCCTGCACCATCGCAATGCCTAAACCGGCCAGGATAGCGCTTAAGGTTAAATCCAAAGCGCCAACAGCCCAATAACGCTGCGCTGTGGCCGCAGCAATTGCCAGCGAAGCCCAGAAGATCACCCGGTAAACGCCAAAACGCACCACCAGCTGATGCGCAAAAAAGATGCCCAACCCCATCGCCAGCACCGGCAACATGGTTAATAACGACGCCTGCGTAAAAGATAAATGCAGTTCAGGTTGCATCAGCGGCAATAAAGGCCCGATAGATGCCATTGAAGGTCTTAACGTCAGGGCAATCAACATCAGGCTGAGCACTAACATCCAGCTTTGGGTTGATAAGGTTTGGCTTTTTGTCATCACACTACTCAATCTGCGGCATCCGCTGCTTGCACGGGTTCCAGCTACAGCATGCTAAAAAAGGCGCGCAGATTAACATAATTATCACGAAGCAGACGAATCATCAGGCGGAAAGGGCAGTACCCACGCCAAGCTATGCATATCGCCGCACATAAACGGCGACTTTGGCAAAACAAATGTGTGTGGCCAGTGGCAATGCCAGCGCTACAGAAAAAGAAAAAACCTTAGCATCAGGGGATGAAGGCCAGAGCTCGCAAAATGCAAAGCCTGACCCTGACGGTTCTGGTGATTGATGGCGATTTATCGTAAAAGGCAAAAAACGAGATGTCCCCCGGTTTATTGCCTGCAGACATTTTTAAAAGCACAAGGGTAGCATTCTGATTAATAATGAAATTTATATTCACTAAAACAAAAGCTCTGCACGAACGAACAAACCAACCACCGGCAACTACTGCGTTCGCCCGTTCGCGCCTCCCGCGCTCACTCTTGAATGCTCACTCCGCAGTTCCCGGTTGTTGGTTTTTGTTGTGATGATTGATGGCGATTTATCGTAAAGGCAAAATGCGAGATGTGACCCTATCCTACTTCTTTTGTCGGCTTTGCCACCAAAGTATCATCATTAAAATTAATAAAAGCGTCCCCCAAGGATAAAGATAATTTACGATCCAAGATTTTTCGAATTCAGGGAGGTTGTAGCCAAGAATAACGAAAGGACTTCCAATCATCGTAACACCTGCTAATGCAGAACCTTTACCCTTCGAAGTGGTAAGGAATATAAGTACAAGCAAAAGCGCCCATGGCGCGATTTGATATGATAGTCGTTCAAATTTGTAAGATGAAAATCCTGGCTGAAATTTGAACTCCATGGGGCTTTTCTCGGCTTCTACCATAAGCCTGTTAAAATACAATTTGCTCGGAGATTTTTCAGGAAGAGTTTCTATTTTCTTTTCTAACTCCACAATTTCGTTGATTATCTTAAGCTCGGTACTGATTCTGTTTAGCTTCAAATAACCTGTGTAGGATTCATATGTCAATAAACAGGCCGCAGCCAAGAGAAACGTCAGTACAATAAATGTCAGCCTTCCCCAGGTGAAGTTTTTAAATAAACTTTCAAAAAATCCAAAAATACTTTCCATGATTGACTATTACTCCTAACAACTTAATCAACGGGAAAAACTACAATTAAAAGCGTGGTTTTTCCGTCTTTCATTCCAATATGCATCAACGCTACAGAAAAGTATGATTCGCGACAAGTGGTTACAACAGCGGCAATTTTTGCATGGTATAAAAGCCTGGAAAACCCGCATAGCTGATTGGCAACGAATCAGTGACAATACAATAAGTAAACTGAGGCTATCGAAATAAAAGATACCCATCACCCTGCCAGCGCTTTCCCTCCCCGTTTAGCCGAGCCGATAAAAATTGAAAGTTTGAGGTTTTAAGACGCCAACTGTTTGAAGCGACCGACGCTAGCGGTCGCTGAGTTTTGGCGGCGCCTCAAACTTTTGATTTTTAGCGGGCTTTCGAAGGCTTACCGGGGTCGTTTTTTGCGTCACTTTTTGTCGATACAAAAAGTGACTCGCCCGCGGGGGCGAAACCCCGCTTCAACAGCGCCATCAGCTGCAAGCTGAAAAGCGTTCGCGCCATGCCGTTGGCATCAATTGCACCGCATTGGTGGTGCCAAACAAAGCCGCCATCCGGCACATTGCCTTCGGCTAGTAAGCCCATCAGTGGCTAACCCAGTTTTAACTGCCTTAAGTCATACCCCGAAGGCTGCTGATAAACCCGCAAATCAAACTCACTAATAACAGCAAAAATATGGTCAAAAATATCACCTTGCACCGCCTCATAGTGCAACCAGGCGGTATTGCTGCAAAACGCGTAAATTTCCAGCGGAATGCCGGTAGGGCCCGAAGGTAGCTGCCGTACCATGCGGGTCATATTTTTATGAATATCAGGGTGTTGTTGCAAAAACTCGGTGAGGTAAGCGCGCAAGGTGCCAAGGTTAGTTAAACGCCGCCCGTTCAGCACCGAACTCATATCACACTGGGCGTTATAAGCTGTGATTTCCGAGAGCTTTTTCTGTAGATAAGGCTGCAGCAAAGTCGAGCGTTGCAAGCGGTTGATATCTTCTTCTGTTAAAAACCGCACACTGCTGGCCTCAATAAAGACCGACCTTTTTATCCGGCGGCCACCCGACTCGCTCATGCCACGCCAGTTTTTAAAAGAGTCGGAAATCAGCGCATAAGCCGGAATACTGGTAATGGTATTGTCCCAGTTGCGCACTTTGACTGTGGTCAGGCTCATTTCTATTACTTCGCCGTCGGCACCATATTTAGGCATTTCCAGCCAGTCGCCTAAGGCGAGCATACGGTTGGCCGACAACTGAATACCGGCAACAAAACCTAAAATCGGGTCTTTAAATACCAGCAATAAAATGGCGGTCATGGCACCAAGGCCACTCAATAACAACAGCGGTGATTTACCCAGCAATAACGACAACGCCAGAATCAGCACCAATACCGACGTCAGTAGTTTCAGGCTCTGAAATAACCCCCGGATCGGCGCCTGTTTACCCAGCCCCTTTTGTTGTAACAAAGCTTCCAGCGTATTAAGCAGCGCAAAAAAACTGGCGGTACCAAAACCTAACACCCACAGCTGGGTCAGCAGGTTTAATAAATGCAGGGTTTCAGAGCCCGGCTCCAGCCAGAAGTTGGCCTGCCACATCAGCACCACACCCTGCAGCGTAAAGGCCAGCCGGCTTAATAAATGGCTTTGCCGCCACAAGGCCTGCGCACCTGATCTGGCGGCAATAACACGCAACAAACCATGGTGTAACAGCAGATGCAGCCCCAGCGACAACAACAGAATAAACAACAACACCAGGCCATAATAGGCCAGCAGCGGGTCCAGCCATGGTTGTTGGCCGGCAAAGGTCTGCAGCAAAGATTTCATAAGGCTCCAGCATTTTTCACAAAGAATTTCAGAACTTTAACTTGATCACAGCGATAAAAACAGCAATTGCTCAGGCACCAGGCACGCGCTATTTGTTCCCAACTCAGCAGCAGCTTGCGGCTGCTGTTGAGTCTTGTTATGTTAACCCCAGTCCTTTTTACGGAACACCCAAATGCGCCAGTTCTTCGCCATTTTGTTGTTGTTCACCACCAGCGCCAGTCTGGCGAATACCCCAACCACCATTCACTGGCTGATGGTGGATTTAGCGCCATTTCGGCTGATGCATGGCCCTGAACAAGGCAAAGGCTCCAGCGATCAGATGGAACAAATGTTGATCAAACTGTTGCCGCAATATCAGCATCAAAGCCGTTTTGTTAGTTTTGAACGACGGGAAGTGCTGCATGCCGACCCCTCCGCTTTATATTGCAGCTTTGGTGTATTGGCCAATGCCGATCGCAAAGCCAAGATGCAGTTGTCTATTCCGGCCGCAGTGGTGATGCATATTGCACTGGCCACAGTGCGCGGCAGCGCCCTTAGCCAGCAGCTACAACAGGGTGGCGTTGCCGACTTACAGCAGTTATTAAGCCAGGGCAAATTTACCGGTTTGTTGGAAAAAGGCCGCAGTTATGCACCTGTCATAGAGCAGGCACAGCAAAACTCCCGGGGTTTATTGGCCGAGCGCAGTTTTATGGAAAATAACCCGGTGGATTTATTGCTGGCTGGCCGTATTGATTTTTTAATTGATTACCCGCACCGCATCAGCTATCTGCAAAGCCGCTCACGCCAGCCGTTGCTGGATTTAGATTATTACCAGATAGCAGGCGCCGAAGGCCGTGCCGCCACTTATGTGGCCTGTAGTAAACACCCTAAAGCTGCTGAAGTCATTACAGCGGTGAATCAACAGCTGCTGCAATTATGGCCGGATCCGCTGTATCAAAAGCATATGCTGAGTTGGTATGACGATGAAAGTAAAAAACAGCTGCAACAACTGATTGGCCATATTCAGCAGCATTTAGTGGATGACACTGCCAAAACATCGGCACCGGCCGGCGATGCCAAAGCCAAAACACCAAGCCAATAAAGCTTTTATATTGTGAGCACCAGTTATTTAAAGTAAAAGTCGTTTAAGGTAAAAGTCGTGTGGGTTCAAAGTCGCCTGGAGGATTCGCCGCCAGAGGACAAATCATCTGCGGCAACCCCTGTTGCCGCAGGTCTCAGTGACAACCTGCTTAAGCCCTGGCGCCCGGTAAAGCTTTGGTGCCGGCTTCGGCCACCACCACTTCGGTTTCAGCAAAAAGCGACAATAAATCCTGTGCATTGCCCTGCCATAACTGGCCTTTACCACCGGCAAATAACTGGTCGGCCAAACCTTGCTTAAACTGCTGTAATTTTTGCACTTTTTCTTCAACAGTGTTGCGGGCTATCAGCTTATATACAAAGACTGCTTTGTCCTGACCAATACGGTGGGCGCGGTCTGTTGCCTGATTTTCCGCCGCCGGGTTCCACCAGGGGTCGTAGTGGATCACGGTATCAGCCGCCGTCAGGTTTAAGCCGGTCCCACCGGCTTTTAAGCTGATTAAAAACACCGATGTTTCACCGCGCTGGAAAGCGTCAATCTGATCCTGGCGTTTTTTAGTTTGGCCTGTCAGCTTACTGTATGAAATGCCCAGATATTCCAGCTCCTGTTCAATCAGATGCAACATGCTGGCAAACTGGCTGAATAACAGAATTTTGCGGCCTTCCTCCAGCATCTCCGGCAAATTGTCGCGTAACCACTGCAACTTGGCGTTATGTTTCACCGACTGCGCCTGCTCTATCGGCACCAGCCGGGCATCACAACAGGCCTGGCGCAGTTTTAACAAGGCATCCAAAAACTCAATCTGACTGGCCGCCACCCCTTTGCGCAGGAATAACTCCCGCACCTTGGTTTCCATCACCAACCTGATACTTTCATATAAATTGCGCTGGTCACTTTCCAGCTCCAGCAATTGCAGAATTTCGGTTTTATCCGGCAATTCGGTGGCCACCTGCGACTTGGTGCGGCGCAGCATAAAAGGCGCAATTTTTTGCTTTAGTGCATAAGCCCGTTCGCTGTCCCCTTGTTTTTCGATAGGACGACGGTACACCTGCAGGAAATGTTGTTCTGTGCCCAATAAACCCGGCAACACAAAATCAAATAAGGATTTGAGCTCGCCCAGATGGTTTTCCAAAGGGGTGCCGGACAGCGCTAAACGAAAATCGGCTTTTAACAACCGTACCGACTGCGCCGCCTGACTGCCGGCATTTTTAATATGCTGGGCTTCATCCAGAATCACAGCGCTAAAACGGCTTCGCTGGTAAAACGCAATATCACGCACCAGCAGCGGATAACTGGTCACAATAATGTTGTAGTGCGACAGCTGCTCAAATAAATGCTGACGTTTGGCGCCATAAAGCTGCAACACTCTCAGTTCAGGGGTAAAACGTGCCGCTTCCTGCTGCCAGTTCCCCAATAAACTGGTGGGGCATACGATCAGCACAGGCGCTGTTAACCGGCCGGCTTCCTTTTCGTTTTGTAAAAAGCTTAACGCTTGTAAGGTTTTACCCAGGCCCATATCGTCGGCCAGAATACCGCCCAAGCCATACTGACGTAAAAAGCTCAGCCAGTTCAGGCCCTGCTGCTGATAAGGCCGCAGTTCTGCCTGCAGGCCTTGGGGTTTAGCCACTTCGCTGATGCCGGCAAAATTATGCAGCTGACTGGTTAACCGCTCCAACCGGCCAGCGTTCAGATACTGAATTTCCGCAGCGCCAGGTGGCGGTAATAACGCTGCTTTAAAGTCGGGCAGCTCCAGCATTAACGGCGATTTGCTCAGATTCAGCAGTTCAATAATGGTATCAATCAAAGGCTGAATTAAACTAACCGGCAGCGCCAGCTTGCCCTGGGGTAAACTGAGCCAGATTTGCTGGCCTGCACTCGGCAAGCCATATTGGCGCAGCCATTGGGTAATAAGTGGCAGCAGCGGCACCTGCTGGCCGTCGATATCCACTGATATGCCCAGCTCAAAACCACCCTGCTTGCCGTCTTGCACCTGCAAATAGGGCTGAGCGGCCAGAATATCTAAATTAAAATCCGGTGCCTGACTCACCCGCCAACCCTGCGCTGTTAAATCGGGCACCGCCTGCAATAAGGGCTGCCACAACTCTGGGTTATCCGGGCCTTCACCAACACCAAACAACACCGGCTGCGCTTGTTCCGGTAAAGCCACCAGGCCATAACTTAACAACTGCTCCAGTGCCTGGGTTTCATCAGCACGGCTGCGTTTAATAAATACGGTGCGATGCGGCTCTTTCACTTCGTGCTGCGCCTGCTGTAAATCCAGCGGTAACACAAAGTCACCATAAGCAAAACCCAGTTGTGCTGTTGGTTTTTTCGCCCCGCCCTGCTGCGCCTGCATCAGTAGTTGCAGCACTGGCACAGGGCTTATTTCCAACCGCTCCAGCGCCACACCTTTGGGCACAGGCAAACTGACTTTATGGAATAATTTCTGCAGCTTAGTAACACTGTCCAGCACCACGTCATTGGGCACAGGCGGCATTTTTGCCAGCAGCTTTAACTCGCGGCCGGTCAGCTCGGTGTCCAGTAATCCAATGACAAAATGGGTGGTGTCCAGATAACAGGGCGGCGTGGTGTACACCACTTCCAGCTCGGCATCGTCGCCTAAATCCCACACCAGCTGATGACCGTTTTTGCCGGCCAGCCACTGCAGTTTTAACGGTCTGGGGGCACCTTGCTGCAGCTCGTGGCGGGCTTCACCAAAATAACAACGGCCCGTTGCCATAATTTGCTGCAGCAACTGATAACCCCACTCGTCTTCCAGCAACGACTGTTCGCGGATATTTTGTGAGCGGAACTGATTAATTAACCGAAAATCGGCTTCTTCTATCCAATAAGGCACTAAATAACCGGAAAATTCCTGCGCGCCTATGGTTTGGCCTTTGCTGTAACCGCCTTTTTTATTTTGTTTTACCCGGCGTGGATACAGCTGCAGCCCGGATTGGCCATAACTTAAGATATAAAGCACAACATCTTTGAGTTTTTCCAGGCTGGGGTCGGTTTTGGCCAGCCGTTCAACGTCGCTAAACCACTGACTCAGCTGACGTAGCGGCAGCTGCTGCAGGCCAAGTTGCTGCTGCTCATACACTTGTTTTAGTTTAAGCAGCACCGCCAGCACATGTTTGCAACGACCGCCCACAGGGCAGCTGCAGGAGTCCGTTAAACGCCATTCAGCACCATGGGGTTTCAGCGATAAAAACTGCCGGTACGGCGACAAAGCCTCGCCCCATACCTGAGCGCTGATTTGCGACAGATCTTCGCTGTATTCCAGTTTGATCACTTTGCCAGCCTGCCAATAAGCGCGGGCGCGCTGAAAAGTACCGGGATCAAACCAAAGTTGCAGCGTGGCTGCACTAACAGGAAACACCACTTCAGACATGCAAAAGTTCAATTATTTCAGGCAAAGGGGGCTTATGCTACCGCAAATCGGCCGCCGGCCAAAGTCTGACCTGCGTTGCCGGCACTTTTTTTGTGATGATCTGACACAGCAGCCAATCCGTTGCCAAAGAACGGGCTGTAGTCGCCCCCAGCAAACACAGCAGCTAAAGCTACATTGTGTTTTTGCCAGCGGCTTTGTTATTGTCGTGTTTTATGTCCGCAATTATTAAGGATTTTTATGCGTCTTCGTTACCTTGCAGCTCTGCTGCTGGCCAGTACAGCGCTGCAGAGCATGGCTGGCGAACAGCGCCGTTACACTATTCTGGTCGACAACGGCGTGAAAGCCGGGGAGCAAATTGTCGATGTGGCCGATAATGGCGAACTCAAAGTACGGTTTATTTTTAAAGACAATGGCCGCGGCCCTGAGCTCAACGAAAGCATCAAGCTGAACGCCGACGGCACCATTGCCAGCTACAGCGGTCAGGGCAAATCCACTTTTGGCTCTGTGATCAACGAAAAATTTGACCGCCAGGGCGACAATGCCAGCTGGAGCACTGGGGAGAAAAAAGGCCAGGCCAAAGTGACAGGCCCGGCCCTGTATTTACCGGTCGACGGCTCGCCTGAACTGAGTTCAGTGGCCATTGCTGCTATTGCCAAAACCGGCGGTAACAGCATTTCATTATTACCTTCCGGCACCCTGACCCAACAAAAGGTTGCGTCACTGATTGTGGAAAAAGACGGGGAAAAACAGCAGGTACAACTGCTGGTACAAACCGGCGTTGGGCTGGAACCCAATCTGGTGTGGGCCACCAGCGGGGAAAACCCACGTTTATTTGCCAGCATAGCGCCTGGTTATTTAACGCTGATTGAAGAAGGCTGGCAGCACAATGCCGACACAATGGCACAGCTGCAAAAACAAACCGAAACCAAGCTGTTATCCAGCCTGGCCACCGACATTCCAAAGGATTTACCTGGCCTGACGGTGCTGCGTAATGTGCGGCCTTTTGACAGCGTAACGGCACAACTAGGTGCGCCGTCGGATCTGTTTATGCTGCGGGGCAAAATTACTGCCATAGTGCCAACCGGCACTTTAGCCACCAAAGCGCAAAACAGCATCGACGGCAAAGGCCGTATTGTGCTGCCGGGTTTATTTGATATGCATGGCCACTTGTCACGCTGGGAAGGTCCACTACATTTAGCCGCCGGTGTCACCACTTTGCGTGATATGGGCAATGACAACGCCAGTATTCAGGCCATGATCAGCGAAACAGCCACCGGCGAGCTGCTGGCACCCACAGTGGTACCAACAGGGTTCCTCGAAGGCGAAAGCCCATATTCAGCACGCAACGGTTTTGTGATCAAAGACTTAGCCGGTGCTAAATCGGCCATCGACTGGTACGCTGCTCATGGTTACCCGCAGCTGAAAATTTATAACTCTTTTCCCAAAGCCATTTTAAAAGACACTGTGGCTTATGCCCATCAACGGGGTTTAAGGGTCAGTGGCCATGTGCCGGCCTTTTTAAAAGCGGAAGATGTCATAGCTGCAGGTTATGACGAAATTCAGCACATTAACCAGTTATTGCTGAACTTCCTGGTCAAACCCGACACCGACACCCGCACCCTGGAGCGGTTTTATTTACCGGCCAAACAGGTAGCCAGCCTGGATTTACAGGGCAAAGCGGTGCAGGACTATATCAAGCTGATGAAAAACAAAGGCATAGTGGTAGACCCAACTTTGGCGACCTTTGATTTTCTGAAAAAAGTGGATGGCACTGTCGGCGAGCCATGGCAAGCCATCGTTGATCATTTACCTCCTGATGTGCAGCGCAGATACGCCGCAGCCGAGCTGGATATTCCGGATGCGGCAACAGCAGCACTTTATGCCAAGTCTTACGCCAAAATGGTGGAGTTTGTGGGAATGATGTACAAAGCCGGCATTCCGGTGGTGGCTGGTACCGACGAGCTGGCCGGTTTTACCTTACAGGGTGAACTGGAACTGCTGGTGAAGGCGGGTTTAACCCCGGCGCAGGCGCTGCAGGTTGCCACCTTAAATGGTGCCCGTTACAGCAAGGTAGAAAGCACAAAAGGTCAGATTGCGGTTGGTAAAGACGCCGACTTATTGCTGGTGGACGGGGACCCAACCAAAAATATTGGTGATATCCGCAAGCTGGCGCTGGTGATCACCCAGGGCAAAGCCATGTATCCGGCTGATATTTATCAGGCCATGGGCATCAAACCTTTTGTCAGCGACAAACCTGTGATTGAACGTGCGCCAATGCCTCAGGGCACAGCCAGCAACAGCGCCAAACATGGCCACAGGCATATGCATTAAGGCTTTAAAACGCCCAATAAAAAAACCGCCTGCAGGCGGTTTTTTATTGGGGTAATTTTTTTAACTGTGCTTTATCTGTAAACAGGGCTTATCTGCAGTTGCAAATCAGTCGGTTAAACAGAACGACGACGACGCAGTGCCAGCAAGACCAAACCTAACGCCAGCACAGACAGAGTTGAGGCTTCATCCACTGTCACACTCTGCGGCTGCACCGGCGCAGCGCTCACCTGCACATCATCGAGGAAATTCCCCACTGTGCCGTTGTTTAATGAAGTAAAACGAATGGTACTCAGCAGGCTGTTAGCGGTAAAACTGCCGGTAAATTTCAGCCACTGGCCCAAAGAGTGGTTGTTCACTGTGGTTTTAATATCACCAATGCTGAACAAAAAGGCTTCTTTATTATTGGTACGGGCGCGGTACATAAATGAAAAGTCATAAGTTTTGCCCATTTCAGTGGCAAAATTCTGATAGATCTCCCAGGCACCTTTGTTGCTGCCGTCGGCATTTAACTCTGCATGCTGATTGCCTTCAGCGGCTTTGATGCCGTTTAAGCCGTGCCAGATTTCGATATTACTACCTTCCCAGCCAGCCACCTGGGTGGCACTAAAATACTTCCAGTTGTTTTTGGCCACCACGTTGGCTTCAAAACCACCGTTAATGATCAGCGTGGCCTGAGCGGCAACAGACCAGAGAGATAAACCAACAACCAAAAATGCGGTGGTTAAAAAATTCATGTGTGCTCCGTTTTTAACAGCATCAGGTGACAAGGGGCGCGCATTTTAAACGGTAGCAGCTGGTCTGAACAGTTCTTTTTTTAACCAAAAGCTAACATCAGTAAGGTACTGCAGTTAAGTTTCTGATTGCTCGAATAAAATAAATTTTATTTTTACAAAAATGCGCTGCTGCTTGCACAGTGAGATTTTGTGCCACAACCCAGCAATCCAGATAACCTCCAATCTACCAAACCACAATAACCAATTGAATATAAATAACATTACTCTCACCCCTCCAGCAACTGCACTTTGAATAGCGGTTTTTCTCTGTGCAATTTACAGAAAATTACAACTGTAAAAACCTTATTGAAGAATTTCGTTTATTAGCCTTTAATGGTTAAGCATTAAAAATGCAACATTACAATAAAATAGTTAATAAAAAGGGAACATGATGAAACACGCTCATTATTTGCTGGGTACCCTGCTGGTTGCCGGGCTGTTCAGCACTCAGGCGCTGGCTGATGGCATTCGCGCCAGCCTGGCATTAAGCAAAACCAATTTTACCTCGGCCGAAGACATTAAAGTTCAGGTGACGCTGACCAACGAAGAAGCGGTACCGGTACGGGTATTAAAATGGTACACCCCGGCTGAGGGGGTCGAAGAAGCTTTATTTAAAGTGTCGGTCAACGGTGTGGAAACCGACTATCTCGGTGCTCATTACAAAAGACCGGCCGCACAACAAAAAGACTATATCCAGCTGAAAAGTGGCCAAAGTGTCAGTTATGAAGTGGAATTGTCTTCCCTGTACGATTTAAGCAAAACCGGCCAGTATGAGATTAGCTACCATGCTGAATCTTATACCTTATTTACCAACAACCCTGGTCAGGACAAAAAGCTGGCTCGCCTTGGTATCACTGGTATCAGCTCAGCACCTGTCAGCTTTTATCTGGAAGCCAAACAAGGCAGCATCACCACCACAGCCAAGCCAGGTGATGGCGGCGGCACTACGGTCAATGGTGTGACTTTTACCGGCCGTTGCAGCAACACCCAGCAAACCTCCATTCTGGACGGTTTAGCTGCAGCTAAAACCATGTCAGCTGATGCCAAAAACTACCTGACCAGCTACTCAAGCCCAAGCAGCTCAGTGCGTTACAAAACCTGGTTTGGTAACTACGATGCTGGCCGCTGGAGCACAGTACGGGGTAACTTTAACAATATCGACAGTGCACTGAATACCCAGCCACTGACCTTCGACTGCAGCTGCAAAAAGTCTTATTTTGCTTATGTCTACCCAACCCAGCCGTACAAAGTGTATTTATGTAACGCCTTCTGGACTGCACCAACCAGCGGTACCGACTCTAAAGGCGGCACCATAGTGCACGAGATGAGCCACTTTAACGTGGTGGCTGGTACTGACGATCTGGCCTATGGCCACAGTGCAGCTAAATCGCTGGCAATCAGCGACCCGGCCAAAGCAGTGCAAAATGCTGACAGCCATGAATATTTTGCCGAAAATACACCGGCACAGAACTAACAGTGCTCTCAAGCACAACACCGGCCTGATGTGATGATCAGGCTGGTGCACGCAGCAGGAACGGGTTATGGTAAATACAAAATCATCACCCGTTTTTTTTCAGATGCCAAAATTCATTCTGTTCTGTGTATTGCTGGGAGTTTTTATGCCAAACACCGGCCAGGGCGCCCAAGACAGCCAACAGCTACCGCTGTACTGTAGCACCAGTGCCGGCAGCGAAGCCTGGCAGCTGCAGGTGCAAATTCAGAACAAAGACACAAATCCCTGGCTGATCCTGCGTTGGCACAGCCCATTGGACGCCTGGTTTAGTGAGTTTTTACATATCAGCCAAAATGGCCAAAAGCTGCTGTATCAGGGAGCCAAAGCCAAAAGAGGCGAACCGGCCGAAGAAGATTTATTGTTGTTAGCACCGGGCGAAATCCATACCGAATGGCTGGATTTAACCCAGGCGTATCAACTTGCTATGGTGCCTGCATTGGTGCAGTTTTCGCCCATCGCCGTGATGCCACATAAACCAGGTCAGGCGCTGCGCTGGCAGAGCGACCAACAACAGCAGTTGTTGTGCCCTGAGCTGAGGTTATTACCAACAGGCGGCGCACCCCAGCCGGCGTCACCACAAACCGGCGAGCGCTAAAGCCGCCATAACTAAAACCACCAAAATTAAAGCAGCCACAACTAATGTCATAGCGGTCAACTGCCACGCGGCACAAAATCCAACACTGTGGCATTAATACAATAACGGGCGCTGCCATTGGGGCCGTCAAAAAACAAATGGCCTAAATGAATGCCGGACTTTTTCGCCCGGATTTCAGTACGCTGCATACCATAGCTGTTATCCGGTTGTTCTATCACAGCGCCTTTTACCGCCCGGCGGAATGACAACCAGCCAGTACCCGAATCAAAACGGTCACGGGTATCAAACAAGGGCTGGCCACTGAGTTTGTCGGTAAAAACACCGTCCGGGGTGTTTTTAAAAATTTCATATTGCTGGCAAAACCTGTTGTCGGTGCCTTTATCAAAGGCCACCCGAAAGGCCTCAGAATCACCCAATTTAAAATACCCCAACGCCTGATAAAACTCAGCGGCACTCATGGCGCCCTGACGACCGAACTGTTCCACGCCATTGTCTAAAAACAAAATAGTGGGAGTGGCAAAAGTGGGCGTTTTTAGGCTCAGCCCCTGCAACTGCTGCGCCCGGCGAAAATGCATCGGAATCGAACCCTGATAATGATCCGCCACCTCACGTTTAAAAATGGCGCAATAAGGGCAATACGGCGCGTCTATTACCAGAATATGCTGGCCTGTTAATAATGCGCTGTTATCGGGAGTTGTATCTGGCGTGGCTTCTGATTGAACGGCAAAACGCACACCTGTGGCATGATCGGGGCAATAACCAGCCGGATTTTTGGCCAGATAATCCTGATGATAATCTTCGGCCGGATAAAAACGCTTCAGTGCTTTAATTTGGGTTTGAATTTCACCATAACCTGCCGCTGTCAACAGTTGCTGATATTGCGCCTTTAATGCCAAAGCTGTTTGTTGTTGCTCTGGCGTGCTGTAAAGCACTATCGAGCGGTATTGGGTGCCAATATCATTGCCCTGCCGGTTTTTCTGGGTGGGGTCGTGCTGCTCAAAATAAAACTGCAGCAAGGTGCTGCTGCTGATCAGCGCCGGGTTGTAAGTCACCTGCACCACTTCGGCAAAATTATCCGGATTCATCCGCTGCTCCGGCGCCGTGATGGCCTGATAGGTCGGGCGCACACCGCGGCCATCGGCATAACCTGCTACCGCGTCGACCACGCCGGGCAAAGCTTCAAAACGTTTTTCCACACCCCAAAAACAACCGGCGCCCAGCACCAGTTGCTCCAGGGCAGCTTTGTTTTGTTCAGCCCTGACCACAGGACTGCTGAGCAGCAGACCAGCCACTGTGAGGCACAAGGCGCAGCTCTTAAATACAGCTTGAAGGCCAGCTTTTAATTTGATCTTGTTCATCTGCATTCCTGCGATCTGCTGTTGCTGCAAGATAAGACAGGCACTGTTGGCAAAAACTTTCAGCGCACCGGCGTTATTGCCGCAGCAAATGCCATATCAGCAACAAATGACAACACACCACCACCAGAGTCAGTCTGTTGCGCAGCTGCAAATACAGCGGATGATACTGCTGGTCCAGCCCAAACCAGCGCTCGCCCAGCCTTAACAGTAAAAACAGCTGCAGCTCAATCGCCAGCAAGGCGCTGTCGGGCAAGACACCGGCACTAAAACTCAGCACCGGCAGCGCTACGGCAAAAATAGCCAGGGGTTTAAAGGGCGCTTGTTGTGACCAGACAGGCCACAGCACACCAGCCATAAAAGCCAGAATAATGGCGCTGTAGCGCTGAAACATCGCCAGCGCGTCAAAGCCCGGCAGCAGCGGCCACCACACCAACGAGGTTAATAACAAAAAAGGAATTAAGCCGGCATAACCCAGCGCTTGTAATAACCGCATACTGCTCTTCGCGAAAATCTGAACCTGAATTTTATACGCAGCAACAACCCGGCTGGATTAGCTATGGCCAAACAGCCAAAAACACATAGGCAGGCAGCAGCAAAACTGCCGCAGCCTGAAGAAGAAAAACCGGAAGAAAAAACTGAATTTACTGCCAGATTTGGCCAGCCAGGATGCCGGCAAAAATCACCATACCCACATAATGATTGTGTAAAAAAGCGCGGAAGCAGCCGTCGCGGCCACGTCTTGCCATCCGGTGCTGCTGCATAAACAGCAGCAAGGCCACCACCAGCGCTACACCAAAAGGCCAGCCCAGACCGGCAATAGCACCGGCCCACTCTAAAAGCGCCAGCGCCCCAAGCTGCAGTATGGCGATGATCCACAGGTTATAACGGCCAAATAACCGGGCGGTCGATTTTACACCGATTTTTTCATCGTCGTTTTGATCCACCATGGCGTAAAAAGTGTCGTACGCCACTGTCCACAATAAATTGGCGGCATAAATCAGCCAGACCAACAGCGGCAACTGGCCCTGAATCGCCATAAAACTCATCACCATGCCCCAGCTAAAGGCGGCACCAAGCACCACCTGCGGTAAATGGGTGACTCTTTTCATAAAGGGGTAACTGGCCGCCAGCACCACAGCCACCAGCGACAGCAGGGCGCTGCGCCAATCCAGAAACAATAACAATGAAGCCGACAACAATAATAACAACACAAACAGCTGCAAGGCTTCAGTGGCACTGACTTCCCCAGTGGCCAAAGGCCGCTGTTTGGTGCGCTCTACAGCGCCGTCAAAGTGGCGGTCAGCATAGTCGTTAATCACACAACCGGCAGCCCTCATCAGTACTACCCCCAGGGTAAACACCAGCAACATCGACCACTCCGGCATGCCATCACTGGCCAGCCACAAAGCCCAATAAGTCGGCCATAACAATAAAAAAGTGCCAATAGGTTTTTCCAGCCGCATCAGTCTGCTGTAGGGGCGCCAGTTTTGCAGTGTTAATGCTAATTTCATCAATCCAGCCATCCGGTTAAAAATATTTCCTGTACCAGAAATTCATGTTGTTGCAACGAAAAATACGAGCGCCTTCCCCAGAGTTCGGTGTGCGCCGCGCCAGGCACTGCAGGCAATTGCAGCCCTTGTGGCAAACAAAGCACCTCAATACCACCACGGCTTAAACCGGGCTGGGTAAAAATGTATTCCCCCAGCGGCTGCTCACCCAACATCGCCAGCGGTTGCAACGCAGCTATGGTGCTGTCGGGTAACCAGCTTTGAGCAAAAACCGCAGGCTGACCATCCAGTGACATCAGCACTTCACGACACAAACCATGGCTGCATTGCCAGCGGCTGACCAAAGCCGCGGGTAACGGCTGATGTTGTTGTTGCAACAGCTGCAGGTGAAAACCCGGTTTGTAGGCCTTGAGCAGGCGGGTTAACGACCCCTGCGCCGACAACCAGGGCAACCAAACCGGCGGGCAAGATGCCGATTCCAGCGCACGCCAGAGCGAAGATTCAAACAAATGTTCGGGACTTAACAGCATAAACCAGTGATCAACAACAAAAACTGGCGGCATCATAACAACTTCAACCGGCTTTTTCAGCACAGCCAGTGATCAGAGTGCCTGGGTTTGTGCGTAAAAATAACCAGCTGCTCTGGCAAAGTAACAGCCTGTGATCATAGTTAATAGGCCGCACCAGCCAGGTGGCTGATTGTGGCGAATTGGCAGGGGCAATTGCTGTTTCCTGATAGCCAGCTCTGACGGCCTCAGGTACACTTGTCAGCCTCAGGAGTTCAACAAATCTCAGTGTGGTTTAGATGAAAAACATATTTGCGCTGCTGTTGTTATTGGTAAGTTCGGTTGCACTGGCCCAGCAGGCGGCACCAGCCAAGCCCAAAGTGGTTTATTACGGTTTTGATCCGGATATTGTGACCAATTACGTGACCACAGGGCAAAAAAGCCTGGGTTATGTACGGGTGACCATGGAGCTGATGATTAAAGATCAAAAATATCTGCCGATTATTGAGCACCACGAACCACTGATCCTGAACGCCATAGTGGCTACTTTTGGCAAAGAGCCGGAAGATATTATTAAGTCGCTGACCGGCCGTGAAGAAATCAGATTAAAAATATTGCGTAATCTCAATGAGTTACTGAAAAAGGAAACAGGGGTAGAAGCAGTACAGGATGTGCTTTTTACCAAGTACCTGTATCAATAACTGCAGTGCTTTTCACGATAAAAAAACGCCGGCATGCCGGCGTTTTTTTATCGTCTGGGTTTAGTCAGGATTTAGCTTGTGCTATGCAGCCTTGTGACTTTGTGTTGCAGGCCTGGATTGTGCCAAGGCCAGCAACATGCCACTGCCAAGGCCAAACAGATGCGCCCAGTTGGCGGTATTGACCCACAGCATGTCGGCAAAACCGAGCAGTAAAAACAGCAACGCCATGCCAATATCGGCGCGCCCCAGATGCAGCGGCTGCTGCTTAAAACGCCAGCCGTACACCCAGACAAAACCAATCACCGCGTAGACCACACCGGACAAACCACCAAAATTGGCGTCTTTAAATAAAAACTGCGCAGTATTACTGAGCACCGCCGCCACCAGACTGAGCCAAAGCAGCACAAAACCACCAAGTTGACGTTCTATCCGGCCAGCAAATAACCACCAGGCGAGCAGGTTAAATATCAGATGTGCTGCCGAAAAATGCAGCAGCGCAGGCGTCAGCCAACGCCAGCTGAACCACTGTTGCAGCTCACTGCTGTTGTGAAAAAACGTCAGTGTCTGATACAAAGGCAAAGGCCAGATTTGCTGGGCTACAAACACCAGCACACAGCATAACGCGATAGCTTGGGTAACCAAACCCGACATCAGCCGCATCCGCTGCCAGATATCACCAAGGCCAAGGCTTTGGCCGGCCACAGCAGGCTGATTGCGGCTCCAGGCTGCCTGACTGTACTTGTCCAGTTCCGGGTTTTGTAAAAACAGTTCCAGCTCCTGCTGCACCTGTTCTATACAGTCGGGCGCGCTAAAAATCTCCGCCCGTTGCGGGTTTTGCACCACCACACTGACATGCCAGCCTTGACTCACACAATAATCAGCAAAGGTTTGCGCCGCGCTGGCAGAATTCAGCTCAGCCAGTTTTAACATCGGCTGTTATTCCTCGCCGCGGCTAAAAGGGTAATTATGCCGCCAGCCTTCAAAACCTCCGTCCATGCTGTACACCTCTTCAAAACCCTGCTGCGCCAGATATTGCGCCGCACCCTGGCTGGAGTTGCCGTGGTAACACACCACCACCACAGGGGTATGGTAGTCATGCAGCTGGGTAAACTGATGCAGGCTGGTATTGGTCAGGTGATAGGCACCTTCAATATGACCGGCATGAAAACTTTGTTCATCGCGGATATCGGCAATCACTACTTGCTTTTGTTGTAATCTGGCAAAGGTTTCAGCAATGGAAATATGTTTAAAATCAGACATAACAACCTCAAAACAACGGATGGTTCCGGCCACAACAGGCCGGCAATGTTGAACGCCATAGTAGCCCAACCGCAGAAAAATAGCAGCCAAAGCCCTGTTGTTTTAAGGTTTTGCGCCTTGCCGCACCTTTGCTATTAATTTAATGTTAACGGTGCTAGAGTAATTTTTTGTTCGCCGCAACCATCCGCACTCAATGTAGGGAGACTTTATGAGCAGCCTTATTACCTTATTGATCATTGGCTTATTATTGTTATACGTCATCAGTATCTTTAACCAGTTGGTCAAACTGAAAAACCGTTTTCAAAACGCCTTTGCCCAGATTGAAGTGCAGCTTAAACGCCGTTATGACCTGATCCCTAATTTGGTAGAAACAGCAAAAGGTTATATGTCACATGAAAGGGAAACGCTGGAAGCTGTGATCCAGGCGCGTAATGCCGCCTTTGCCGAGTTAAAAGTCGCAGCCAATAACCCGTCAGATGCCGGCGCCATCAGCCATCTGGCCAGCGCCGAAGCCACACTGCAAGGCGCCATGAGCAAGTTTAATATGGTGATGGAAGCTTATCCGGATTTAAAAGCCAACGAAAATATGCTGCAGCTATCGGAAGAGCTCACCTCCACCGAAAACAAAGTGTCTTTTGCCCGTCAGGCCTTTAACGACGCGGTGACCGCCTATAACAGCTACAAACAGAGTTTCCCGCCTGTGATATTTGCCGGCATCTTTGGCCATCAGCAAGACGCTAAACTGCTGGAGTTTACCGACACTGTGGCCATTCAGGCCGCACCTAAGGTGAGCTTTTAATCCCGATGGCAGTGGATTTTTTTCAGGCGCAGGACGAGGCCAGACGCAACACTAAACTGCTGGTGTTTTTATTTGGCCTGGCCGTGCTGTCGCTGTTAGTGCTGACCAATCTGTTGCTCTGTATCACCCTTGGTGTGATGCAGCCTGAACAAAGTGCGTTACTGCTGAACCCACAAGATCCGCAGTTTTGGTCGGCTCTGCCGTGGAAAGCCATCAGCATCACCAGTCTGGTGCTGATTTTGGTGATCAGCATCGTGATTTTGTCGAAACAAGCCGAACTGAGTAAAGGTGGCAGAGTGGTCGCTCAGGCCCTTGGCGGCGAATTGTTGATTAAAGCCAATGCCAACGAACAACAAAAAGTGCTGCTGAATGTAGTGGCCGAAATGGCCATCGCCGCCGGTGTGCCTGTGCCGCCGGTGTATTTGTTGCCGGAAAAATCTATTAATGCTTTTGCTGCCGGTTATTCACCGGCCGACGCTGTAATTGGCATCACCCAGGGCTGCCTGGATCTACTTAGCCGCGACGAATTACAAGGGGTGGTCGCCCATGAGTTCAGCCATATTCTGAACGGTGATATGCGGATGAATATCCGGCTGATTGCGCTGCTACACGGTATTTTGTTTATTGGCCACGCCGGTTATTACCTGCTGCGTAGCAGTGGCCGCAGCACTGCAGTGTTAAGCTCAGGGCGTAACAGCAAAAATAACGGTGGTGGATTGCTTGGGCTGGCTTTGGGGTTGATGGTGCTGGGTTATCTCGGGTCTTTTTTTGGCAACCTGATCAAAGCCGCTGTCAGCCGGCAACGTGAATTTCTGGCCGACGCCAGCGCTGTACAATTTACCCGGAACCCCCAAGGCATAGCTGGCGCGCTCAAAGCGATAGGCGCTGCCAGTGTTGGCAGCAGGGTACAAAACCCCAATGCCGATGAAATGAGTCATTTATTTTTTGGTGAAGCCATCAGCCGCTGGACCAGTTTATTTGCCACCCATCCGCCTTTGGCAGAGCGGATTAAAAAAATTGAGCCCACTTGGCTTGGCCAGTTTCCCAATGCCGAACAACTACAAAAACGCCGTCAGGGCAATCACAACAACACAGCAGCCAGCAGCACAACGGCAAGCTCCACAGTACAGTCTGCCAGGCCATCACAGCCGCAGGCGGCAGCACTCTTAAATGCCTTACCCGCCTTGTTATTGCACAGCAGTCAGCACGCTCCGTCGGCACCTGCTTTGTTATGCGCCTGTCTGGTGCAGCCAGAGCAACTGGCCAAACACTGGCATTTGATTAAAGAACTGGGTCAGGACGGTTTATTGCAGGATGTGGATACCTTGTATGATCAGGTGCAGCTGCTGCAACCTTTGCAAAAACTGCAGCTGCTGCAGTTAATAGCCCCCAGCCTGAAACAACTGACCGCCTGGCAGTTCCGCGAACTGAGTGAACTCTGTCAGGCCATGGTGCAAGCCGACGGCCAGCAAGATTTGCTGGAGTCCTGTGTGCTGGCTTATCTGCAGCTGTGGATTGGTGTGCACTTTGACAGCAGCCTGCTGCATAAAAAAGACCGAGCCAGCCGTTTTCATCAGGTTCAACAACCAGCTCTACAATTGCTGAGCCTGTGTGCTGCACAAAGTACAGATCCAACATCGGCCTGGCAGGCCGGTTTGGCCGCTGTGGCGTTAGACGCCCACACAGCGCAGCCCGAAGTTAGCCCGGCACAATTGTCAGAGCTGCTGCCGGAATTAATCCACACTGCGCCTATGCTAAAAAAACAACTGGCCGAGATGCTGGAAGCGGCTGTGCTTGCTGATAAAAATACCAATGAAAACGAGGCGTTATTGCTGCAGCTGTTGCTGATGGTGCTGGAGATCCCAAAAGTACCGAGCGCCTGGTCACGCTAAGGGCTGCGACTTGCAACCGGCATCATGTCGAAAAAACCGCCAGAGCCAGCGAATTTATTCTTTAGCTCTGGCCTTGCCTTAGGTAGAATGTGCGCCCTTTAGTTAGTGGATCCACCCTGATGTCCGATCAACGCCTGTTTTTAGTTTACGACGCTGCCTTTGATGATATGGACGCCGAAGGCTGCCCGGCATTTGGTTATGTGTTGTTATTTACCGAACAGGATGTTGAAGAATACCGCTCAGGTGAAAACCCGCCTTTCCCTGCAGTGTCGCTGTTATTTACCGATCATGCCGACGGCAGCATCAGTGGTGACCTGTTAGGCTGGGCACAGCTGGATCACGAAGTATTCCGCACCTTCCCGCTGGGTTACTTTTTTATGTTAATGGAACAAGCCGCTCAGGTGGCCATTAACGCTTACCGTCAGGTCGGTCAGGTGCCGGATAAACTGATTGCGCAAAACATGCCACAAGACGACTTGATTCAGTTTGATGTGCAGTTTGGCGAATTGCAGTTGTCCGACAGCGACGCCGAATTGCAGCTGGCACAACAAATGATGGCCGGCCGCCCTTACCTCGACTCTTAACCTTTGCTGGCCCGGCCTTTTGCTGCCGGGCGCAATCCAAGCCCCCGTTTTCTCCGTAAGCTGCTGTATCTTTTATTATTCAGACAAAATTCAGATGGCCCATCACAAACTGCATTTGCCGGAAAAAATCTGCTTATGTTGTGGTAAAGCTTTTGCCTGGCGCAAAAAATGGCAACGCGACTGGCAACAGGTGAAATATTGTTCAGAACGTTGCAGAAAAAATCGCCACCCGCGCGACAACACAAATGCATAATTGTACCGACAATCACATTTAACTTTGTGTTAACGTCGAATAACCTGATTTGCAAAACAAGGAAGCTTCTGATGAAAACCACTTTTCTGCTGAGTCTGCTGATGTCTGCCCTGCTCAGTGGCGCTGTCGCCGCTGACACTGATCTGAGCCCTTATCAGCCACTGCTCGAACGTCAGCAATACCGCAAACTGCAACAGCAACTCTCTGCCGTGCCCGACTTTGCCAGCCAGCCGCAACTGCAGTTATTGCACTACAAAACCATGTTGTCACTGGGCGAAGATGAGGCCTTAGAACCGCTGTTGGAAGCACAGCGCAAACAATATCCGGCCGACGCTGAGTTATTTTACCTGTCTGCCGCCAACAAATTTAATCTGGCCCAGGCAGGCAGTTTGTTTTCGGCACCAGGCCGGGCTAAAGCAGGTCTGGCTTTGTTACAACAAGCCATTGCACTTCAACCGGATGAAATAAAATATCAGCAGGCGCTGGTAAGTTTTTATGCCGCAGCGCCCGGCATCGCCGGTGGTGATATCGACGAAGCCAATAAAGTTGCAGAAGCTATAGCCAAAAAAGATGGGGTACAGGGCGTTCTGGCCAAAGCCAAAGTGTTGCAGCAGGACGATGTAAAAAAAGCGCTGCAGCTGTTAAAAACCGCTATAGAGCAACAGCCGCAACAGGCCGAGTTATTGCAAAGTTATGCCACATTGCTGAGCATGGATAAACAGCATCAACAAGCCAGCAATTACCACCAGCAAGCTGCCGCTTTATTTACCGAACCCGGCAAACAATATGAAAGTTTGTATCAGGTGGGCCGCCTGGCTGCGGTTGAAGGTATTGAGCCTGACAAAGGCGCACAGGCGCTGAGTCGTTTTATTGAGTTTTTCCGCGACAGTGACCATCCGTCTTATGCCTGGGCTTTATTGCGCCTGGCGCAAATTCAGCTCAAAAGCCAAAACAAAGCCGCAGCACAGCAAACCATAGCGCCGTTACTGGCGAAAGAACCGGCGCAGAAAAACCTGCGTAACGAATTAAAAACCTTTATAAAACAATTAAAAGGTTAATAAGCAACGGCAGCGTTTTGGCGCTGCCCTTTTCCTGCCAATTTTTGTTTTTCTGCACTAAGCCCCACTGCAGTTCTTGCCACGAGCAGATATACTGTTTTTTTATTTTGCCTCTGGAGCTGCTGTATGGTGAAGCCTATTGATATGTCGTTGGTTGAAAATGCTTTGGCTGGTTTTACCATTCCGCCCCAACCCGACGTATTGCTGAGGATCAAACAGGAAATTGAACTGGAAGATCCGGATATCAATACCATAGCGGCGCTGATCAATATGGACATCGGCATTGCCGGTTTTACGCTCAAAGTGGTGAACTCAGCCTATTTTGGCCTGCGCCGCAAAATCAGCTCTATTGAACATGCCTGTAAATTTCTTGGTTTAAACCGGGTGATTAAACTGGTTACCAGTGTGGTGCTGCGTTTTACCTTAAGCGACGGCCGCAGCGACCCTTTTACACTCAAACTGTGGAACAGCGCGATGAATGTCGGCAGCGCCGCTATGCTGATAGCGCAGCAGCTGCGCTTGGGCAGTGACTGTGCCGACGACTGTTATAGTCTGGGTTTATTTCACAATGCCGGCATTAGTTTGATCCAGGCGCAGTTTCCCGACTACGCCAAGGTGCTGAAAGTCGGTTTGAGCAATCAGATGCTCTACACCGAGATTGAACAAAGATATTTCCATACCAATCATGAAACTCTGGGTTATCTGATAGCACAGGCCTGGGGGCTGGCGCCGGAAATTATTAATGTGATTGCCAACCATCACAATCCGGATGCGGTGTTGTTATCCACTGATTTATATGAAAAACGACTCTTTGCCATTTTAAAACTGGCCGAACACCTGACTGGCGAAGAAGCCAGCCTGTTTGATGTGACCTTAGAGCAGGAATGGCGCCAGTACGGTGAAGCTGTACTGGATATTCTGGAGCTGGACGAAATGCAAATGCCGGATTTAGGTGATTATTTATTACAAAACGGCGTTGAAAACCATTATCACCGTTAAAGCCTGGCACTGATCTGCCACTGCAAAGTCTCGCGCCACAGTGCAACAAAGGACGACCCTTTTTGCACTGCAGCGGTTCAACAGAGCGCCAGACTGCACCAGTATTGGGCAACTGCCGCTGTCTGAATACGTATTCATCTTGTTGTCACAGTCAATTCACGTTATCAAAGCAGACATTGTAGTTTTGCAACTGAAGACAAGAGCGCAAACCAAGCGCCGAACTACTTCATAACAACATGTTTTTGCAGAAAAAGCTGGCAAATAAGGCGGGTAAACCCCGCCTTATTGTTGTTTGGTCCTTTCAGCTGAAAGGTGCACTCTGCACGCAAAATCTGTCTGCTATGCTAGGGGTCTGCTGGCTCATTGTTGGGTGAGTTTTGTTCAATCGGGAGCCGCTAGCCCGCGAAAGGAGCCACGAAGCTTAGTCTTCTAAGCGAGTGGCGAGTGACAAAGGGCTGGCGTCTTCCCGGTTGAACCCCTGGGGCTGCGCCAGGCTGACATTTCTACGGTGTTAGCGCACGCTCATGCAGAATCACTGCACATCGCGAGCGCTGCCTTGTATAAAAGCCAGCCAGGCAGCAGCAAAAACATACAACAATGGGTCAGCAGACCCTAAACAAAAAAACAGCGATCCGACCACGGATACAGAGCACTTTGACGGGGAATCACAATGCAACAACAAAAGCCCAATCTCAGTTTTTGGCAAATCTGGAACATGTGTTTTGGCTTTTTGGGCATTCAATTTGGTTTTGCCCTGCAAAATGGCAACGTCAGCCGGATTTTCCAGACTTTGGGTGCCAGCATTGATGAAATCCCTATTTTATGGATTGCTGGCCCGCTGACCGGTTTATTGGTGCAGCCGGTGGTGGGTTATTTCAGCGACCGTACCTGGAACAAACTGGGCCGGCGTCGCCCTTACTTTTTTTATGGCGCTGTGCTCACCACGCTGGCGCTGTTTTTTATGCCCAATTCACCCACTTTGTGGATGGCGGCCGGCATGCTGTGGATTTTAGATGCCTCCATTAACATCACCATGGAACCTTTCCGTGCTTTTGTCGGTGACAACCTGAACCAGCAACAACGTCCGCTCGGTTTTTCGATGCAGAGTTTTTTTATTGGTATTGGCGCCGTGGTGGCATCTGCCCTGCCTTATATGCTCAGCAACTGGTTTGATGTGGCCAATACAGCGCCGGCCGGTGAAATTCCTGATTCAGTCAAATATTCGTTTTACGCCGGTGGTGTGGTGCTTTTTGCTGCCGTGCTCTGGACAGTGATGCGTTCTACCGAATACAGCCCGGCGCAGCTGCAGGCCTTTGGTGAAGCCGAAGATGAAGTTGCCCCTGCCAGCGAAAATCCGGCCCGTTATTGGCGAAGTGGCGCTGTGTTCAGCCTGATTGGCGCTGCTGCTGTGGCTTTTGTCTGGTTGTACAGTCTGGATAAACAGCTGTATGTACTGGGCGGCTGTTTACTGGCTTTTGGTTTATTGCAGTGGCTGGTCAGCGCGCAGAAAAACAAACAAGGCAAGGGCATGTTAGTGCAGATTGTCGACGACTTATTTACCATGCCAAACACCATGCGCCACTTGGCCGTAGTGCAGTTTTTTTCCTGGTTTGCGCTGTTTTCCATGTGGATTTATACCACGGCCGCTGTCACTTCGGTGCATTACGGAAGTTCAGACCCAACGTCAGCCGCTTACAACGACGGTGCCGACTGGGTCGGTTTGTTGTTTGCCATTTATAACGGTTTTGCCGCTATTGCCGCCATTGTGATCCCCTGGGTGGTTAAACGTACCTCATTACAAATCAGCCACAGCATCAATTTGCTCTGCGGCGCTCTGGGTTTAGTGTCGTTTTTATGGATCAAAGACCCGGCACTGTTGTGGTTGTCGATGATTGGCGTGGGTGTTGCCTGGGCTTCTATTTTGTCTTTGCCTTATGCACTGCTGGCCGACGCTTTGCCCAGCCAGAAAATGGGCGTGTATATGGGCATGTTTAACTTTTTTATTGTATTGCCACAGCTGCTGGCCGCTTCAGTGCTGGGCACTTTATTAAATGTATTTTTTGACGGTCAGGCCATTTATGCCCTGGCTCTGGGTGCCGCCAGTCTGGTGATAGCCGCCTTGTATGTGCTGAGTATCAAAGTGAAACGCCAGCAACACTCTATGTAAAACTGACGCATTTGCGCACAACATACGGAACTTTCTGATGAAATCGCTGATAAAACCCATGTTTCCTTTTGCTGCCCTGAGCGCAGCACTGCTGCTCAGTGCCTGCCAGCCTGCAGCTGACTCAGCCGCCACCAACAGCACAGCGCCAGGTGCGCCCGGCGCCGCCTCGACCTGGGCTTATGCCGGTAAACAGGGCATTGGCAGCTCCTACGAGCAGTATCACCAGGGCGCTTATAGCAATGAGGCAGCAACAGGGACAGTGTCCAAAGTGTGGTTTTCACTGGCACAAGGGGTATTAACCGAAACCATGGCGGGCCTTATTCATCAGGCACAGCTGCGGGAAATGCAGTTTGTGGTCAAAGGTGCCGGTTTTGTTGATGAAGAAAAAACCGCAACTGTGTCCAGCATTGATTATTTATACAAAGACGCCGCCGGTCGGCCTTTGTCTTTGGCTTATAAAGTGGTGAATAAAGCCAAAAACGGTCAATACGAAATTGAAAAACATATTTTTACCGACCCATCCGGCCAAAGCCTGGTGGTGCGCAGTTATTTCCGCCCTTTAGCCGACAATCTGCAGCTGTTTGTGTATCTGGACCCTGCACTTGGCAACACCGGCAGCAATGACCAGGCTTTTGTTAAAAACCAGATGATCCATGCCACTGAAGGCAAAGCCGCGTTAACTTTAATCAGCCAGCCGGCATTTACAAAAGCCAGCACTGGTTTTGTCGGGGTGTCAGACGGTTTAACTGAACTCAAAACCAGCCAGAGCTTTGACAATATTTACCAAAGCACAGGGGACAAAGCAGGCAATGTGGCCGCCTTAGCACAATTACCTGCAGTCAACAAAGGTGAAACCGGCCAGTTTGATCTGGTGATTGGTTTTGGCGACAGCACTGAGCAGAGCCAGCAAGCCGCTGAAGCAACTTTCAAACGTGGTTTAGACAAGGTTTTAGCCGAATATAATGGCCTGGGGGATGCCATCGGCTGGGAAGATTATCTGCAAAGCCTGCCACAACTGAACACTCTGGCCAATACGGCGATGGACAACGGCAAACTGCTGTTCACCAGCGCTATGGTACTTAAAGCTCAGGAAGATAAAACCCATGCCGGTGCGTTAATCGCGTCTTTGTCCAACCCCTGGGGTGATGTAAAGTCGGCCGAACAAAGCCAGACCGGTTATAAAGCGGTATGGCCACGCGACTTTTATCAGGTGGCCATGGCGATGCTGGCTTTGGGTGATGAACAAAGCCCCAAAGTGGCTTTTGAATATTTAACCAAGGTACAGGTCAGTGACAAAACGCCGGCTTATGTCGGCGCTCCTGGCTGGTTTTTACAAAAAACCCATGTTGACGGCACTCTGGAATGGGTGGGGATTCAACTGGATCAAACCGCTATGCCTATTATGCTGGGCTGGCGTTTATGGCAACAGGGGTTGTTGTCTGAGGCTGAGCTCAAAGACTGGTATCAGCGTATGCTCAAACCTGCCGCCGATTTTCTGGCCAAAGGCGGCAATGTCAAACTGGACTGGAATGACATTCACTTAACACCACCTTCAACCCAACAGGAGCGCTGGGAAGAACAAGGGGGTTATTCACCTTCCACTATTGCCGCTGTGATCAGCGGTCTGGTGGTAGCGGCTGATATTGCCAAAGTCAGTGGTGATGCCACCTCTGCTGAACTGTATTTAACCAAAGCGGACGAATACAGCGCCGGTCTGGAAGCCAAAACCTTTACCACCCAAGGTACGTTAAACAAAGCTCCGAGCGATGGTCAGTATTATCTGCGCATTAACAGCAATGAAGATCCAAACGATCAGAGCAAACTGGCTGATCGCAACGGCATCAGTAATGTCAACGAAAGTGATGTAGTGGACGGTGGTTTCCTGGAACTGGTGCGTTATGGCGTGCGTAGTGCTGAGCACCCGGCCGTGCTGGCCACTTTAGGTGAGCTGGACAATCAAAGCCTGCCGGATGCACTGCGCGTTAAATATGAGTTCAGCTTTGCCGGCATCGAAGGCACTTTACCGGGCTGGCGCCGTTATGGCCTGGATGGTTATGGGGAAGACACCGACACCGGCATGGGTTATGCCAAAGGCCCCAACGACAGCAATACCGCCGGCCAGCGTGGCCGCGTCTGGCCAATTTTTTCAGGCGAACGTGGTCATTATGAACTGGCTGTACTGCAACAGAAACAACAGCCACTGACAGCCGAACAGCTGCAACCACTGCGTCACAACTATGTGCAGGCCATGGAGCAATTTGCCAATGAAGGCATGATGTTGCCTGAGCAGGTGTTTGATAACGTTGGCAATAATTCGGTGTATCAGTACAGCGCAGGCGAAGGCACCAACGGCGCCACACCACTGGCCTGGAGCCATGCTGAATATATCAAACTGTTGCGTTCACTGAACGATCAACAGGTATGGGACAGATACCAGCCGGTTGAGCAGCGTTACAGCAAACCATAACTGTCATTTGACATCACCAACTCTCCCGCCCCCGGTGTCTTGTTGCGATGCAAACATCGGGGGTTTTTCTTTGCCGCTCATCGGACTGGCACAAACGTCATCGGGCTTGAGCCGTCAGGCATTAGCTGACGTGCTTTTGCTGACAGGTATCGGGTAGCACAATCAGCGCCAGCGATGCTGACGCCACAGCTGCTGCTGCGCTTCGGTTAAAAAGGTCCAGGCAATAAAACGGCTTTGTTTATTGCCTTGTGCCATCTCTACCAGATGTTGTGCTGTCACGCCGGCTTGTGTTAATGCAGCTTGTAACGGCGCCACATGTTGTTGTTTGGATACCAGACAGCTAAACCAGAACACCTGGGAAGCCACTGCTTTGCTTTGGCTGATCATGCGGCGGATAAACGCCAGCTCACCCCCTTCACACCAGAGCTCGTGCGCCTGACCGGCAAAATTCAGTGCAGCTGCATCGTCGCCAAGTCCCAGATTCTGTCTTTTGCGTTCACTGCCGGCACCGGCATCAGCCGCGCTCTGATGAAAAGGCGGATTACATAAGGTGGCATCCAGATACTCACCAGCTTTGAGCAGATGATCAAAAATATGCTGATCTGAAGTTTGCTGGCGCAGTTCAATTTTGTGGCCAAGCTGATGGGCGTCAATCAGTTGCTGGGCGTGGGCCAGTGCACCGCTGTGAATATCGGAGGCCAGCACCCGGCAACCCAGAGTTTTTACCGCCAGCAACGGATAAATTAAATTGGCACCACAACCCACATCCAGCAGTGTCAGTTGGCTGAACTTTGGTTTTTTACCCTGATTGTTGTGCTGCAGCAAGTCCGCCAGATACAACAAATAATCCAGCCGTCCCGGCACAGGCGGGCATAAATAACCTTCAGGTAAATCCCAGTGTGTCAGGCCATAATGATGCGCCAGTAACGCCTGATTGAGGGTTTTGACCGCTTTGGGGTCGGCAAAATTGATGCTGAGTGTACCTGCCGCTGTGGTTTGCAAAAATGGGGTTAAGGCCGGCAAAGTATTACACAGCGCCGCCATATCATAACCCTGCTGATGCGGATTGGCCGGATGCAATTTGGCCGCAGCGGCCTTGGCGCGCTGCGGGACAGAATGTTTTTTCATAAAAAAGCAGGTCAGATTGAGTCAGTTGGTGCGGCACCACAAGAGCGTCGCACTATGATTTTAGGTTCAATTTCGGTTTGTTCGATATTTTCCTGCGCAATCAGCTTGAGCAGATTCACCACCAGCATTTCACCAGCCAGCGTGGTGTTTTGCTGAATAGTGGTCAGTGCCGGCGAGGCAAAAGAAGCCACCGGAATATCGTCAAAACCCACCACTGCCACATCAGCAGGTACCTGCATGCCTTGTTGCTGGAGGGCGCGGATCACACCAATAGCAATCAAATCACTGGCGGCAAAAATGGCGTCCGGCTGATGGCCCGCCGCCAGCAACTTTAAGGTGGCGTCAAAACCGGCTTGTTCAGTGGAGATAGCATCATACTGCGGCACAGCTTCCGCTTTGATATTCTGCGTTGATAACGCCTGAATAAAGCCCTGATAACGCTCAAAAAATTCCGGGCTATGTTCAGACGCATTGCCGATAAAAGCAAAAGAGCTGCGGCCAAGTTTGAGTAAATGTTCACCTGCTAACCGGCCACCCTGCTGATTGTTACTGCGGATGGTAAATTCCGGATGGCCCTGCACCTTGGCGCCCCAGCACACAAAATGGGTTTTTTGCGCCAGCAGCTGGTTCAGCTTTTCTTCGTAATCAATAAAGTCGCCGTAACCTAACAAAATAATACCGTCGGCTTTTTTACTGTCTTCATATTCGGCATGCCAGTCGTCACACAGCTGCTGAAAAGACACCAATAAGTCATGGCCTCTTTTGGTGCAGGCTCGGGTGATGCTGCCCAGCATCGACAAAAAAAACGGATTAATTTGTGAATCGTCTACTGTGGGATCTTCAAACAACAATAACGCCAAAGTACCGCTGCGTTGTTTGCGCAGGTTACTGGCGTTTTTATCCACTTTGTAATTGAGCTGTTTGGCGATGGCAAAAATACGGTCTTTGGTTTCCTGATTGACCGCCGGGCTATCACGCAAAGCGCGGGAAACCGTCGATTGAGACACTCCGGCCTGATAAGCGATATCAAATGATGTGGCTTTACCTTTCATGGCTGTCCCCCGTCAAAACCCAGTGCTGACAGGGAAAGAATGCTGCTGATGATGGAGACTGACACCGCACTTACCTCAGACTTTGCCGAACTGCGAGCAGAACAGGCGCAAACACCTGTTCATAAGGAGTGCTAAGGTGCCATAACCCTGCCCCCAAAGGCAAGGCTGATGCGATCTTCGTTTGTTATCTGGCGCTGTACCAACGGCTGGATTTCAGCCTTGTTGCAGCAAGATTTTTGTCTGTTGTGTTGCTGTACTCAGGACTGGCTGCGGCTTGCAAAGGGTCTGCAGCTTGCTGCTTTGGTAAAGGCACACAAGAACCCAGCACAGTTAACAAGGCAAAAGCCAGCAGCTGATTGCGGATCACCAACCAAGGTTGTGGCTCAATTTCAGACAATGTTGTTCTCCGGTCAGTCAAAACAGAACTGCAGTGTAAAAAAATCGACGCGACAGCTCTGTGACAAATCTGCCTGCATTTTGTGAAACATTGTTATTTGCACTTAAGCTCAGCATGCACAAATGCTAAAGTGCCCGGGTATTCCTAAGATGAGCTGTAGTCTATGCGTCTGCTGTTAGTTCTCGCCTGTAGTTTACCTTTATGGGCCTGGGGCAACGAATGCCAACAAGAAACCAATGCCACGGCCGGCCAATGTACCGAGCCGGGGCAATGGCATTTTGCGCTGGCAGCAGGGGCTGGCCACAGATCCAACCCACTGAATGGGGGCCATAATTTTCCACTGTGGCTGATCCCCGACCTGAGTTATTACGGCAAACACTGGTTTTTTGACAACGGCACCCTGGGTTATAACTTGCAGCTGAATTCGGCATTACAACTGAGTCTGGTCAGCCGGCTGAATGAAGAAAGGGGTTATTTCCGCCGTGCCGACGCCAGCAATATGTTCAGTCAGTCGCTGGTCAGTGAAATGGGCCTGGCCGGTCCGGTACAAAAAATGGCGACAGCTCCCGAACTTTCTATTGATAACCTGGCCAAACGCCCGACCGCCGTTGATGGTGGCTTGCAGCTGGACTGGTTTTTACCCAATATGCAGCTCAGAGCCAACTGGTGGCATGATATTTCAGGCCAGTATCACGGTCAGCATGCCAGTGTCAGCGTCAGTACCGGCTGGCAAAGCAGCTTTGGCCATTGGCAACTGAGCAGCAGTTTGTTGTGGAAAAATGCAGATTTGATCAATACCTATTATGGTGTTACTGAACAACAGTATTTTTCCAGTTATTATCAAACCGGCTCAAGTTGGCAACCCGAGCTGAAATTGTCCTGGAGTTATCCGCTAACTCCAGACTGGTCTGCTCTGGCGTTTTACCGCCATCGTTTTCTGGATGACGCTATGACCAATAGCCCGCTGGTCAATGAAGGCCATATCCGGAGCTGGTTTGTGGGAGTAACTTACCAATTTTTCTGATGCAAGGACGTACCACTGTTGTGATCTTTTTAAGCCTGTGGAGCCTGGTGGCGCAGGCGGCGCCTCCCTGTGCGCAAATGTTGTGCTGGCAGGTTGCGCCCACAGTCTGCTTGCTTGATCAGCAGCAGAACAACTGTCAGCTGCCGTTGCAACTAGACTGGCAAAGTGCCGAGCCGCTGTCGGCCTGTGCTTATCTGAACGACCGCCGGCTCCAGTGCTGGTCCGCCAGTCAGCAGGGTCAGTTGCAACAACAACTGTCGCTGGCCGGGCCCGCAAATCTTGAATTACGCGACATGCAACAACAAGTGTTGCTGCAACAGCAATTAACAGTGTTAAGCCGCCAGCCGGAACGGCGACGCAGACTGGTAGCCCCCTGGAGTGTATTCTGATGAACAAAATTTTGTTGGTGGAAGATGATCAGCGCCTGGCGCAACTGGTACAGAGTTTCTTAGTGCAGCAGGGTTTTGAGGTGCGGCTGGAAAGCAATGGCCTGGCGGTGGAAGCGGCCTGCCGCGACTTTGCACCCCAGTTGATAGTGCTGGATCTGATGTTACCCGGCATGGACGGTTTTGCCATCTGTCGTGCTATCCGCCCCTGGTTTAAACAACCTATTCTGATGTTAACGGCCAAAGAAAGTGATATTGATCAGGTGCTTGGTCTTGAGCTTGGTGCCGACGACTATGTGATTAAACCGGTCGAACCCAGAGTATTGCTGGCGCGCATTCATGCCTTGTTACGCCGCAGCCAACCCGGCGGCAGTCAGGAAAGCACTGAACTCGAATTTGGCCAGCTGAAGCTGAGTCAATCTGCACGCGAAGCTTATTTTGCCGGTCAATTGGTTGAACTGACCAGCTACGAGTTTGATTTATTGTGGATGCTGGCGAAAAATGCCGGCCAGACAGTGCGCCGTGAAGCCATTCACAAACAGATCATCGGCCGCG
The DNA here is from genome assembly GCF_036782235.1 of Rheinheimera sp. Lineage (GTDB taxonomy): Bacteria > Pseudomonadota > Gammaproteobacteria > Enterobacterales > Alteromonadaceae > Pararheinheimera. The sequence goes on from NZ_DAIPZL010000004.1 coordinate 103,626, forward strand.
AATACGACGGTCTGGACCGCACCGTGGATGTGCGGGTGTCGCATATCCGCCGCAAACTGGGCGATAACGCCGACACGCCATTTCGCATAAAAACCGTCTGGGGTAAAGGCTACCTGTTTGTTGCCGACGCCTGGAACTGAGATGCGCCGGCTGTTTTTACATTTTTATCTGTTTATGCTGCTGGTATTGCTCGGCATCGGCTGGAGTGTTGACCGGCTGTGGCAACAAAGCCTGCCGCAGCAACAACCAGGCTGGGTCAGTTTACTGGGTCAGAGCCTGGCGTCACAACTGAATCAGCCCGACGCCAGCGCCGAACAAATTGCCAGCCAGCTGCAGTTACCACTGCAGCACCTTGCCATCAATGCTATTGCCTGGTCCGAACCTGAACAACAGGCGCTCAGCCGCGGCCAACTGGTACCGCTGTTTAGCGGTAACACTGTGTATTTTTACCGCCACAGCCACGACGAACAACAACTGTTGCAGTTTGGTCCGGTTGAAATCGAAGCTGGCAGCCATCAAGGCTATTTTTTTACTTTATTGTTTTTTGCTTTGCTGGCGATTGCTGTGGCCTTGTGGTTATGGCCGCTGGCGCGCGATATTCAGCAATTGCAGCATCAGCTCAAACAGTTTGGTCAGGGCATGCAACTGCCGGAACAAAAACTGCCTGCCCATTCGTTATTAGCCCCTATTGCCAACAGTGCCCAGCAAATGGCAGAGCAAATCCGCCGGTTAGTGGCACTGCAACGCGAAATGACCCATGCCGTGTCTCATGAACTGCGCACGCCTTTGGCCCGGCTGAGTTTTGCGCTGGAAATGCAGGATATCGCCCCCGCCGACAAACAGGCCATGCTGCAGGACGTTAAAGAGCTGGATCAGCTGGTGGACGAAATGCTCGATTATGCCCGGCTGGAATCACAGACAGTGCAATTAACCAAAGAACAGGTCAACCTGGCGGAACTGGCCGATAATCTGGTAGAAAAACTGACCCCTTTACCGGGCGCTGCCATCAAGCTGCAAAAACCGGACGCCTTGTGGTTATGTTGTGACGCCCATTATCTGGAGCGGGCATTACAAAATTTGCTGGTCAATGCCAAAAGATACGCCAAACATCAGGTGCAGCTGACGCTCAGCCAACAGCAGGATCAGTTGCTCGTCCGGGTGGAAGATGATGGCCCTGGTATAGCCCCGGAACAAAGAGACAACATTTTGCAGCCTTTTGTGCGGCTTGATGAAAGCCGCAGTAAAGGCCATGGTGGTTTTGGTTTGGGCCTGGCTATTGTCAGCCGTATTGTCAGCTGGCATCAAGGCCAGATCAACATTGGCGATTCAGCATTGGGCGGGGCTTTATTTGAACTGCGGTTGCCTGTTAAACAACCGCAGGTGACAAAATCCTGAGGTGTTATAACCCCAGGTTGGATAAAAAGTCGTCATCCACCAGGTTCTCAGCATCGGCCTGTTCCGGCTGCGTTTGCTGATTGGCATTGGCCAGAATATCGTCGACATTTTCATGTTCGGCTTTTTCAAAATCATGCAGCTGAATAAACTCGGTTTTATCCATCGCCAGTTCCATATAAAAAATATTATGCAACGGCGTACTGAAGGTCACGCGCCTTGCCTGTGGCTGGTCAAGCTGGGTGTTAATTAAAATCTGCACCTGCTTGTTAATGGCCATCATTTTTGGCTGGCTCTGGTTAATAGAGGTTTGTAAATCCACCCGCACTCTGTTGGTAAAGTCACCAACAATCTGGTTCATCAGCTCGCCCATCACGTTGCCCACTTCGTCTGAAGTGTGGAACTGCGCCAGCTCAGACTCCGGCATGCCCATACTCATCATGTATTTACGGTAAATTTCCATCGCTGCTTCTGAGGTGAAGTTAATAATCACCAGGCCGGAAAAACCTCCGTCAAATAACACAAAACAACCCAGATCCGGCCGCAGGCAGGTTTTATGAATTTTCTGCACCATAGGTGAATAAGCCACCTGTGCATTGCCGGCAGCCGCCAGCACCTGAGTAACAGAAGAACACAGCGTTAACAGGATCTCTTCTGTGGTAATAATTTTATTTTTTCTCATGTAGGCTCCCAACTGGCCCGGATAACAACAATGATGACTGAAACAGATAGATCAACAGTCACATGAACGACTTAGCTTAAGACTCGGTAATCTTCAAATACTAAGCCACCACTAGAGCGCATGCAACTTTGTTGCTGAATTGTCCTCTCTTTGGCAACAAAACAGCACTTTGCGAAAAGCCGCTGTTGCGCTAAGGTGTTGGCATTGTTTATTAACCAGATGATTTGCAGAGGAAATAGCTCAGATGCAGCTGACTGTAGATCCCCATGCCGACAAATCTTATGTCCGTCAGCTGAAAAAACTGATCAGCAGTTTGTTGTCGGTCAGCAGGTTTCAGCATTCGGTATACGGCCAGGCCAGTCAGTTTTTCCAGCACCAGCAGAAAAACAAAAGTGCGCTGGTGGCACTGCACCAAGCTTGTGAACAAACACAGCGCCAGCTAAAAACGGCCAACGCCAAGACCGAAGCCAGGCTGGTGCAACAAGCGCAACAATGTCAGCAGGCTCTGCGTGCCGAACAGGATAAACAAGAGCAGAAACGCCTGAACAACTACAGCCAGCTGTATTTGTTATGTCAGCAGTTTTTGCAAATGACGGAAGGCAGCAACAGAGCTGAGACTATTTTACGTTCGTCCAAAATGCTCGGCACCCTGCAATTACTGGCGCCAAGCGAAGGTGAACAAATTGCCACTGTGCAGCAAAAATACAAACCTTTTTACAAAGCCACGCTGAGCTTAAGGTTATTGGATCATCTGCTCAGTCAGGGCATGATCAGTAGCAGTTATATTCTGCAAAAAGTAAAAGCACGTAATCCGGGTGCAGGCATGGGCGACTATTGCCCGTTCCGCGATGATGTGCAAATTCCCTTGTTGATGGCGTTGTTATTACAGGACATTGGCCACACCCACCCCGACGCACTGTATATTCTGACCGGGCCAGAGGGCAAATTGCCACGCAGCCGCGAATTAGACAGCGACGAGCGCAACCGTTTTCTCGACATTAGCTTACAGGCCAGCCTGCAGTTTTTATTGCAGGGCATAGGTGCGCCCAAATACAGAGGCAACTCCAGAGCCGAGCGCGACAACTTTGATAAAAACGAGCAGGACAAACTGGCTTTTACCGCCACTTTGCTCAGAAATGCCGGCAACCCGGGCACAGGCGTAGGTAATCTGCTGAAAATTCCTCAGGTGTACGCTTCTGCCGTGCTGCCAGGGCGCAACAGATTTGATTACCAGGCACTGCCCAAAGTAGCGCTTATTCTAAAAGCCGGCGCAGCTGCCGGGCAGTATGATGAACGTATGGTAAAGTCGCTGCTCAGTATTACCGGCATTTTCCCGCAGGGTTACGGTATTGTGTTTTTACCCAGAGATGCCAGCGGTCAGCCACAGGAAAGGTACGAATTTGCCATTGTGAACTCACTGTACCCGCCGCAGCCGGAAGCACCTTTGTGCCGCATCGTCACCCGCAACCTGCATTACCGCAACAACCTGCCCAACTGCCATATCAGCGTGGCCTCCAACCTGTATTTCAAACCGGCACGGGAACAACTGGAAGTGGTACCACAGCAGCGGTTACAGGAAATATTAAAAAAGCTGTCGTCAGATTTTGCGCCTGGCCGCTTGCGGCGGTTATTACCCCGTTATTGGCATCCGGATGAGTTTTTTGCCGACCCCCGCCATCAGAACCTGTGGAACCGCACTGAACTGTTGGACAACTGACGTTTGCCGGAATTTGAATGACCGAAAAAGAAAAAATGCTCAATCAGCAATGGTTTAATCCGCGTGATACTGAACTTGCCAAAGCCAGAAGTCTGGCCAAACAAGCTTGCCGTGCGCTAAATCAGCAGGGGCCAGAGCCTTTTAAAAAACATCAGCAGCTGGCCAGACAACTCTTTGGTGCTGTGCAGTCCTGTTATATCGAACCGGATTTTTATTGTGATTATGGTTTTAATATCAGCCTGGGCGCACGGTTTTATGCCAACCATCATTGTGTCATTCTGGATGCCGCACCGGTGCAGATTGGTGACGATGTAATGTTTGGTCCTGGTGTTCAGCTTTATACCGTCACTCACCCGTTGGATGCACAACAAAGAGTCACAGGCATGGAACTGGCCAAACCTATTGTGATAGGGAATAGAGTCTGGATTGGTGGTGGTGCCATTATATTACCTGGGGTGAGCCTGGGTGACGAAGCCGTGATTGCTGCCGGCAGCATAGTGACCAAAGACGTGGCTGCCGGTATGCTGGTGCAGGGCAATCCGGCAAGGCCAGTGCGGCAGGTCAGTGCATAAAAACCCCAAATGAGCAGTTAAACTCCGGCTACAGCTGCAGTAAATCGACAGGTTATAGCGTATAACGGCCAATTTTATGCGCTTTTTCCGAACCGTGAAGCCATTACAATAACGGCATTTTTTAAGCCGGAACTTCAGCATGTCACGCGCCAGCCCTTCTTTTGCCCTTATTCTGCTTTTTGCCGCCATTATCGCCACCACACCGCTGGCCATTGATATGTATTTGCCGGCCATGCCGCAACTGGCCGACAGCCTGCACAGCAACTCAGTACTGGTGCAACAATCCCTTAGTATTTTTCTGGCGTTTTATAGCCTCGGCATGTTGTTGTTTGGTCCCTTGGCCGATGCCATTGGTCGCCGGCCGCTGGCGCTTTGGGGTCTAACAGGTTTTGTGCTGGCAAGCCTGCTGTTAAGTCAAAGCGACAGTATTGAAGCCTTTTTAAGCTGGCGTGCGCTGCAGGCGCTTTGTGGCAGCGCTGCCACTGTGGTGGTGCCTGGTATTATCCGGGCGCTGTATCAGGAGCATACCGCCAAAGGCATGTCTTATGTGTCGATGATGATGATGCTGGCCCCTTTACTGGCACCGGCCATTGGCAGTCTGGTGCTGTTTTGGGGCAGCTGGCACTGGATCTTTATTGTGCTGGCAGCCTATGCGCTGCTGATCCTGGCATTTTCGCTGCGGTATTTACCTGAGATCAACCAAAAAGCCGAACGGCAAAAACTGAACTTTTTTGGCTCTTATCAGGTGGTGTTTGCCCACAAAACAGCAAGGCCGCTGATTGCCATTTCGATGTTTTCATCCTTCAGCTTTTTTTGTTTTTTAACTGCGGTGCCTTTTGTTTATATCGACCATTTTGCCGTCAGCGAACAAATGTTCAGCCTGCTGTTTGGCCTGAATGTGCTGATGCTGATTAGCGCCAATTTTATCAACAGCAGGTTAGTGAGCCGCCTTGGCAGCCATCAGATGCTTAAAGCCGGCTGGCTCAGTGCTTTATGTTTTGCCACAGGCCTGGTGCTGGTCAGTAGCCTGGATTTAACTCTGACTTTGACTGTGCTGATGATAGCGCCTTTGATGGCAAGCCTTGGTCTGATAGCCACCAATGCTGACGCACTGATTTTAATGGCTTTTCCCAACCACAGCGGCACCGCAACAGCGGTGATTGGCACCCTCAGATTTGGCGCCGGTGCTGTAGCAGGGCCTTTATTAGCTTTGTGGCCACAACAAAATACCCTGCCCTTTGCGCTGTTGATGTTAGCAGGTGTACTGGCCATCAGCCTGGCGCGGCTTTTTATCCTGAAGGCACCCGCTGCTGATCAGTCCAGCGCCTGAAGTTCAGCTGTTAATAAACTGACAATGTCGGTACTTTTGCGCAACAACCGCAGTTGGGCAAATAAACCGGCGGCCTCAGGATATTGCAGTTTTAAATAACTAAACCACTGTTTAATGCGGTTGCCGTAATACAAACCTTTATCTCCGGCAATTTCAAACTCGGAGTAACGCATCAGTAGCCTGAGCACCACTGGCCAGGGCATAGCCTCGCCACCATTGGCGATACGGGCGGCCAGATTGGGCTGAGCTAAAGCACCGCGGCCCAGCATAATGTCGCTGCAGTTGGATTGTTCGCGGCAAAGTGCAGCATCGGCCGGCTGCCAGATCTCACCATTGGCGATCACCGGAATATCCACCACAGTGCGGATTTGTGCTATCCAGGGCCAATAGGCCGGTGGCCGGTAACCATCACTTTTAGTGCGGGCATGCACTGTTAATTCGGAAGCGCCGGCTTCATACAAGGCGCGGGCATTGTCGAGCGTCAGACTGGTGTCGTCATAACCCAGCCGCATTTTGGCGGTCACCGGAAAGTTTTTGGGCACCGCAGCGCGCACAGCTTTCACAATGGCATAAAGCTGCTCGGTTTCGCGCAGCAGCACTGCACCACCTTTGCTTTTATTCACCGTTTTGGCCGGGCAACCAAAATTCAGGTCAACACCAGGCGAGCCGAGCTCTACAGCCCGCGCGGCGTTTTCGGCCAGCCACTGTGGCTCTTGCCCCAATAACTGCACCCGCACCGGCGTGCCGGAACGGGTTTTGCCGTCCTGTAATAATTCAGGACAAAGCCTGGTAAAAACCCTTTTGGGCAGCAGCTGATCCACCACCCGCACAAACTCGGTGATGCATAAATCAAAACCGCCAATCTCGGTCAGCATTTCACGCATCAGGTGGTCAACCACCCCTTCCATTGGTGCCAGTATGATTCGCATCAGTTTGCCTCTTCAAAAACGGCCGACAGTGTAATTACTCCGGCGTTGAAAAGCCACCGCGGTGCTTTGCTTCGGAGTTTGGCCGAATAAGGCTTCTGGGTTACACTAAGCACCAGTTTGTGAAAGGCAGAGCGGCAATATGAGTTCGATCAAAGCGTTAAAAAAGAAAATCAGTAAAAGAGCCAAACAGAAAAAAAATATTCAGGTGAAAAACTCGATCCGGCTCAAACAAGCCAAGCAGGCCGCTGAGGCCAGCAGTGCTGAGCCAACAGCAGAACAAAGTGCCGCCAGCGACAATAACAGCCAGCAATCCGAATAACACAGCGTTTGAACAGAGGGCTGCGACAACCTAGTGCCGCAGCCTGATAGTGACAGTGACCATAGCGTGGTCACTACTGTAAGCATCCAGTTGATAATCCGGCTTTAGCAAATGCTGATCCCTGATATGCACTTCAGACACCCCGGCAAGGCTGTGCGCCTGCAGAGCGTCAAAGTCGGCCGACATTAACAGATAATCCAGCACCGAACCTTTAGCGCCATAATAGTGGGTGGCAGGCCTTGCCTGTGGTGCATCTGACCACAAATCCCAACTGTCTTTCAGCTGCAATGCCGCCCTTGGCATAGTGAGTGGCTGTAAAAACCCTGACTGCAGATTGTCATTAAAATCACCGCCCAGCACCACAGGATGGCCGTGCAGCTGTTGTTGCCGCTGCACCAGCTCCATCAATATGGCCGCTTCATAACCGCGCTGGGCACAAGCTGCAAAACGTCCCAGCGTATCGCTGCCGCCTTGCTCCAGCACTGCAGTTAAAGCCCGGCGGGATTTCAGATGCACCCCATAAAAATCACAGGCACCTATACCGGGCAAATACACTGTGGCCGCTAAAGGTGTGCGGCTAAACTGAAAATGATGAAGTCCCAGCGCCTTTAATAACGCCGCATCAGGCTCAGGCAAGTGGTGTTGTTTCAGCGGATAACGCGACGCAATAGCCACCACCGGCTGCAAATAAAAATGCCCATCCACCAGCAGCGGCTCGGCCGCCGCGACAAAATGGGAATACCCCAACTCCAGCAACAATTGCCTTAGCTCATCCACACTAAAGACTTCCTGCAGCAGCAGTACATCGGGGGCTGCAGCTGCAATGGTGCGGCGCAACCAGCTGGTTTTTTGTTGCCACTGCGCCTGACTATAAATATTGTCAAACTCGTAGCTCGCCAGCGGTGGTGCGGCAAAGTTTTGTAAATTTAAGCTGCTAAAACGAAGGCTTAAGCTCACCTGTCCGACTGCTCCTTGTTGAGTTCGGCACGTAATAATTTCAGCTCCTGGCGGATTTCACGCAGCTCTTCATGCAACAGTCGTTGCTCCAGCGCTTCGGCTTGTTTATCTTCTGCCCGCTCAGCAGCATGCTCTTCTTCACTGAAGGTTTGCATGGTGTTAACGATAATGGCAATAAACAAATTCAGCATAGTGAAGGTGGCGATCAGAATAAAAGGCACAAAAAACAGCCAGGCCAGTGGGAAAGTTTCCATCACGGGCCTTGCTATGCCCATAGACCAGCTTTCCAGTGTCATCACCTGAAACAGTGTATATAAAGAATGGCCTATGCTGCCAAACCACTGTGGAAAAGCCGCGCCAAACAATTTGGTGGCAATCACGGCAAAAACGTAATAAATCAGCAATAACACCGTGGCAATAGAAGCCAGGCCGGGCAAAGAACCGAGCAGGGCCGACACCACCCTTTTCATCGAAGGCACCATCGACAACACCCGCAATACCCTGAGCACCCTTAAAGAACGCAGTACGGCAAGAGGTCCGGACGCCGGCACCAGCGCTATGGCTATGACGGCAAAATCAAATAAATTCCAGGCGTCTTTAAAAAATGACAGCCGGTAAGCAAAAATCCGCAGTAGCAGTTCCAGCACAAAAACACCAAGCAACAGCCGGTCCAGGTTATGCAACAAAGTGCCGTATTGCGCCATTAATACCGCTGAAGTTTCCATGCCAAGCAGCACTGCATTGAGCAGAATCAGCGTTAAAATCAACCGGGTAAACCAGTTTTTTTCCACCAGCTGCTGCACCTTGACCTGCAGGCTGCTGTCTTGATATTGCACTTGTAATTCCATGTTGAACTCCGTGACAAAACTGGCGCCGATTGTAGCCAGCGTTGCGGCGCTTGCCCAGCGTCATTGTGGCTTTGAGCCTTCCCTGTCAGCAGATTGCACAAAAACAGCACAACGCTTGCCAAAAGCCGGTTGCTGCCGTTTAATCGCAGGCAAACAAGGAGTTTTTATGCAACGTTTGTTACAGCTGGTGTTTGTTGGCATTTTAATTTATTTAGGTTTCAGCTTCTGGCAAAAGGAACAACCTACCCTGGCTTTGCCTGTGCTCAGCAGTGGTCTTTGCAGCACACCGCTGGGTTGGAAACTGGGTTACCTGGATCCGGCTTTTAACCTCAGTGAAGCTGAGGCAACAGCTGCCATAGAGCAGGCGGCCCAGATGTGGAATCAGGCTTTTGGTCGTACTTTGCTGCAACAGGATGCACAAGGATTCAGCATTGATTTTCGTTATGACGAACGCCAGCAACAACTGCTGAAACAACATTTATTAAAACGTAATCTGGACAGATACGATCAGGCCATTTCACCCGGCATCGAACAGCTGCCACAAAAGTTTGCCGAGCTACAGCAGCAGATTGACAGCTTTAACCAGCAAAATGCCCGCCTGCAGCAAGACGTAGCGGCGTACCGGGCCGATGGCCCAAATGCCAGTTCTGAGCGGGAACAGCTGATGCGCCGCCAACAACAATTGCAACAGGAAGCCGCCTGGCTTGATCAGCAAAAACAACAACTGATGCGCGATCAGGACTATTTAAATGAAACTATTAAACAGCGTAACGAGCTGCTGACAACAGCAAAAACGCCAACACAACAGGTGCCTTTTGAAGTGGGTTTAATGAATATCAAAGCCGGTCAAAGAACCATGACCATTTTTGCTTTTGCGTCGAATCAGGATTTAGTCGCAACACTGGCACATGAATTTGGTCATGCTTTTGGTGTGGGTCACACTGACACTGACGATTCTATTATGTATCACAGTTTAACCAGTCAGCAGACTGCATTGACGCCCACCGACATCGCCGCTTTGCAGGCGCAGTGTCATTTCTAATCACAAACTGCTTTGTACAAAAATGCCGCCATACCAGATGGCGGCAAGTATTCAGGCCAGATGTTTACGCTCGGCTTGCGCCGTAATTAAAGACAACAATCTGTCCAGATTAAGTCGCTGGTAAGGCATAGTGCGCAGCGGTTTGCCCTGGCGGGCGATACTGATGTGTTGTTCTGCCAGCGTGATCACAGCGTTTTGTGTGATGATCTGCTGACCTTCAACACGGTAAGAACAATGGGCTAATTGCAGAAATTGCAGAATACGGGGTCGCGCATTGTGTGGCATGGGCTTTTCACCTCTTGTTTGCAATAGGGTTAGCGCGGTTTCACCATCACAACCAACCACCAGAATTGACACAGCTAACCGGCACACCCCTCGGCCAGAAATTATGCCATTCCCCCCGCGGCGATACGACTGTCGCTGGCTATTCCGGTGAAATCGCTGCTTGTGTGACTGCCACAATTCAGCAGAAGTTCAGTTTTTCTGGTCTGACCTTTACAGCATTTTGACCGGACTAAGCCTGCAGATGACTGTTGTATTCTTGGGAAAATGCTGGTTATGCTGTTGTGGCTCTCTACAACAGGAAATTTAAGCTATGGATAAGGCAAATACCGAAACATTGTTAGCAAAGTTACAACAGCGTTTTGTGCAGCATATGCAGCGTCATGCCGGCATCGAATGGCCGCAGGTATTGGAACGCTTATTAGCACAACCTGCCAAACTGCAGACTTTGTGGTTGATGGAACAAAGTGGTGGCGAACCCGATGTGATTGGGCAGGACCCCGCGCAAAACTGTTTTCTGTTTTGTGATTGTGCCGCCGAAAGCCCCTCTGGACGGCGCAGTTTATGTTATGACCAGGCCGCACTTGATAAACGCAAAGAAAACAAACCCTCAGGCGCCGCTGTGGCAATGGCATCGGAGTTTGGTGCTGAGTTGCTGACCGAGCAGCAGTACCGGGCCTTACAGCAACTCGGCCACTTTGATCAAAAAACCTCCAGCTGGCTCTGTACTCCAGCAGAGATCCGCGCCTTGGGCGGCGCTATTTTTGGTGACAGACGTTACAACAGGGTGTTTGTATACCATAACGGCGCCGAGTCTTATTATGCCGCCCGCGGTTTTCGTTTATTGCTGAGAGTGTAAAGCCTGTACCCACCCTGCCATAGCGGCCGCTCTTGCCGCCAGAAACATAAAAAAAGCCCCGCGGTTTGCACCAGCGGGGCTTTTTAAAGCTAACGGCTAATTAGTTTTTAGCAGCAGCTTTCTTTTCTTTCTCTTTGGCGATTACTGCATCAGCCACGTTAGCCGGGCACGGTGCATAGTGATCAAATTCCATCGAGAACTGGCCACGACCTGAAGTCATAGTACGCAGGGTAGAGATATAACCAAACATCTCTGACAGCGGAACTGTCGCCTTGATACGTACGCCAGTAGCGCCTGATTCCTGACCAGAGATCATGCCGCGACGACGGTTTAAGTCACCGATAACGTCACCAACGTGGTCTTCCGGCGTGAATACGTCAACTTTCATGATTGGCTCTAACAGCTGTGGACCAGCTTTAGGCATAGTTTGACGGAATGCACCTTTAGCAGCGATTTCGAACGCGATGGCTGATGAGTCAACTGCGTGGAAACCACCGTCGAACAGTTCAACTTCTACGTCTAATACCGGGAAGCCAGCCATAGTACCGGTCGACATCATCGACTCGAAACCTTTTTCGATAGCTGGGTAGAATTCTTTTGGAACGCTACCACCAACAACGGTAGAGATAAACTTGAAGCCTGAGTTTGGCTCGCCCGGACGAATGCGGTAGTCGATTTTACCGTATTGACCTGAACCACCAGACTGCTTCTTGTGGGTGTAGCTGTCTTCAACTTCACGGGTAATAGTTTCGCGGTAAGCAACCTGTGGTTGACCAACGATCAGTTCTACACCGTAAGTACGTTTCAGGATGTCTACTTTGATATCCAGGTGCAGTTCGCCCATACCTTTAAGGATGGTTTCGCCAGAATCCTGGTCAGTCTCAACGCGGAACGTTGGATCTTCAGCAACCATCTTACCGATAGCTACAGACATCTTCTCCATGCCGCCTTTGTCTTTTGGCGTCACAGAGATAGAAATTACTGGCTCTGGGAATACCATTGGTTCCAGCGTACATGGGTGTTTTGGATCACACAGCGTGTGGCCAGTCTGAGTGTTGTTTTTCAGACCTACTAACGCGATGATGTCACCAGCCTGAGCTGAGGTCAGGTCAGTACGGTCGTTTGCGTTCATCTCAACCATACGGCCGATACGTTCTGTTTTACCAGTGTAAGAGTTCAGAACTGTGTCGCCTTTGTTCAGCACACCAGAGTAAATACGGATAAAGGTCAGGGCGCCAAAACGGTCATCCATGATCTTAAATGCTAAAGCGCGGAACGGCTCGTCAGCAGAAACGATAGCGTGTTCGCCAGTCTCAGCACCTTCTTCATCAGTCAGTGGCTGTGGGTTTACTTCTGTCGGGTTCGGCAGGTAATCAACAACAGCATCCAGAACTAACTGCATACCTTTGTTTTTGAAAGCAGAACCACAGTAAGTTGGGAAGAATGCCAGTTCGCGGGTACCTTTACGGATACAAGCTTTCACTTGTTCCACAGTTGGCATTTCACCTTCCATGTACGCCATTAACAGGTCATCGTCCTGCTCAACAGCAGTTTCGATCAGTTGTTGACGGTACATTTCAACGTCGTCAGCCATGTCGGCTGGAACGTCAGTGATAGTGTAGTTTTCTGGCAGACCAGACTCATCCCATACATAAGCTTTTTGGCTCAGCAGATCTACAACACCAGTGAAAGTATCTTCACGGCCGATTGGCAATGTCATGATCAGTGGGGTAGCGCCCAGAACTTTTTTCACCTGTTCTGTTACGCGGATGAAGTCAGCACCAATACGGTCCAGCTTGTTTACGAAAATCAGACGCGATACTTTTGCATCGTTGGCATAACGCCAGTTGGTTTCTGACTGAGGTTCAACACCACCAGATCCACAGAATACACCGATACCACCGTCTAATACTTTCAGAGAACGGTAAACTTCAACTGTGAAGTCAACGTGGCCTGGTGTATCGATCACGTTAAAACGGTGACCTTTCCAGAAACAGGTAACAGCGGCTGACTGGATGGTGATACCACGCTCAGCTTCCTGCACCATGAAGTCTGTGGTTGATTCACCTTCGTGAACTTCGCCCAGCTTGTGGATTTTACCGGTCAGTTTCAGGATACGTTCGGTGGTGGTGGTTTTACCGGCATCAACGTGAGCGAAGATACCAATGTTTCTGTATAAGGATAAATCTGCTGACATAGTCATCTCGATTAAGCTAGGGTTTGAAAATAGGGCGACAATATACAGGATTTTATTTTGATTTGCCCGAAAAAAAAGCAGCGGGATCACGAAATTCAGTGAAGTCCGGTGAATTATTTATGACTTCAGGCGTTTAGCGCACAAAAAAACCGCACGATCTGCCTTGTTGCAGTTGCAGGATCCGGCTTGATCCGCCAGATCCTGCTGGCAAAACTACCCATTATTGCCCGGACAACACTGCGGATTCGACCCCAGCCGGTGTTAATTCCAGCCAGATATCATCCAGCACTTTGGGCGCATCGGCGCTGGCACCGGCAAAGTTCCAGGGCGAAGGCTCAGGCTGGATCGAACGCAACATGCCTTCACCGGTTTTATCCCAGGTGGAGATATAAATGCCGGCTCCATCCCAGCTGTTGATGCCAAGCGCCTGCCCCTGATAAGACACAGTAATAACACCGGCTTTGGCGTCAACCTCCAGTTGTGGCGCCGCGCCCAGCTTGTCACCGGTTTTACTGCTGGTTGCCTTATTGGCATTAAACACCGAGTTGCCCCAGCCAAACATAAAGTGGCCAAGTTGCCAGTTTTTGCCATGAGGCATCAGGCTTTGCAAGCCCGGCAGTGCCCGCGCGCCGGGCAAGCTGCTTTGTGGTAAATGGAAAAAAATCGAAAAATGTACATTGTCAAAACCATTGGCTGGCGCCCAGAACTGACTGATCTGCGCCATTTTGACAGTCAGCTCCAGATTAGCCCCTGAGGCTTTGGCGCTCACCGCCTGAATATCCATCTGATTTTGTGAATGTTCCTGCTGCGGCTGCTGATATTTGCCACTCGGCCCTTTATCATCATTCAGCGCATCTTGTTTGCCCGCCTGCCACTTTGCTGTGGTAACACTGCTTTGATATTGCAGGCTGTCACTAACCTGATGTAACTCTGGTGCATACACCGCCAGCTGATTTTGTTGCTGCCCTAAATCCTGCACCTGCACCACAAAACTAAAGTTGCCTTGAGCATCACTGTGCTGAATTTGCGGCAATACTTCGCCGTTTTTTACCAACTGCAGTAAAACACCGGGCTGGCTGACTTTGCCTGTTAAACGAAAATCCTGGCGACAACGGGGCGCGCAAGGCACAGGCTGCAATTGAAATATCAGCGAAGGCGCTGCTTTGACTGAGGTAGCTGCTGCGGTTTTTGTTGTGTCCGTCTGCGGTTCAGGTGTCAGCACCAGCACAGCCCGCGCTGGTAACAACAAGCTCAGCCGGCCACTGGCGTCGGTGTCAACATAATCTGCGTTGTACTGATGCTGCCATAACAGCTGCCAGCGGCTTGGTTTTGCTGCTGTTTGCCCTTGCATTGAGTTAAATGGCAAATTTGCCAGCAACACTGACCTGTCCGCGGTATTCATCAGTACCACAATCTGGTCGGTTATCTGCGGTTTTGACGAATCGCTGCCAGCTGCAAAGAGTTGCTGTTTTTCCGCCTCAGGCAACCTCATCTGATAGGCCAGCACACCGGGCGCTGCGCTGTCGGCCTGCAATAACTGCCAGTCTCCCCGGCTTAAGGTTTTATGCTCAAGGCGCAGTTTGGCCAAGCTCTGAATAGTTCGGTACATCGGGCTGTCGGGCCGGAACTGATCCTCTGCCGAGCCAAAACCACCGGCAAACATCGCCTGACGGCTTTGCTCTAACAGCTGTTCATCGCCCTGATAAATTACCGGAATACCGGGAATGGTAAAAAGCAGTGCATAAGCCTGAATAAAAGCATCCACACTGCCGGCCGCTAAAAACCTTTTGGTATCGTGATTATTTAAAAATGTGGGTAATAAATGGGGGGTGGCAAACTTACTGTGCTCAGCCAGCCGGTAACCCAGGACAGCAGGCGGCCTGCCTTCGGCCAATACAGCGTTGATATCAAAATACAGCGGAAAGGCAATCACAGCATCCAGTTCAGGTTTTTGTTTGCTGCCCAGAAAAGCTTTGAGTTTTTGCTCACCGTCATTGTGAAAGGGTTTGGATGCTTCAAACACTTCGCCAAAAGTGAAAAAATGTTGTTTGCCCAGTTCACGCGCTTTGGCCTTAATGCCATCAGATGCATGTAAAAAATCAAACCAGAAGTCGTGTTCGACATATTTGGCCGTGTCGATGCGAAACGCATCTACCCCCACCTGCTCCAGCCAGAAGCGGTAACTTTGTTTCAGCGCCCGGCGCACCTCCGGGTTGCTGGTATTTAAATCGGCCAGATTCGCCAGCTGATAGCTAAATTCCTGCCCTGGCAGGCTTGGGTCCTGAATAGGCGGTGTCCAGTGGTAAATATTGGCTTTGGCGGCGACCGGATCCAACCTGTTGATCAAATGAAAAGGTGCCTGGCTGGGTGCAGCTTGCCGACCTTTTTCATACAACACAAAGTTTTTTGCGGTGTTGTTGTTGTCATAAGGGCCGTCGTAACCAAAAAAATTGCCGGTATGGTTTACCACTATATCCTGGATCAGATACATGCCTTTTTGGTGCAGGGCCTTTGATAATTGCTGATAGTCGGCCAGGGTGCCGTAATGGGCATCCACCGCCATAAAATCAGTGGCCCAATAACCGTGATAACCGCCGTATTGCACCTTCTGGCTCCACCACTGATTGGCCACTGGCGGCGTCAGCCACAACGAAGTTGCCCCCAGCTTCTGAATATAATCCAGTTTCTGTTGAATGCCCGCCAAATCGCCGCCGCTGTAATGGGCCGAACTTGCCGGGTTAAATTCACCCGCGCCCTGATCATTATTGGCCGGATTGCCATCGGCAAACCTGTCGGTTAATACAAAATAAATCACCTGGTCACGCCAGTCGGGTGAAGGGCGCTGCAAATCGGCAGGAACTGCGGATGCAGCGGCGCAGCAGCACAACCAGCTGCTGCTGCCAAACACTATCGCTTGGGGCCAGTTCATCCATTAACTCCTTTGGGTCATTCGTACGAGTGTTTCGGCGTGAGTTGGCATGGCTTTGACAATACCCTGCACTATCAGGCGCAAATTCTCCAATAACTCACTCAATTGGGCTAGGTTCAGCTTGTCGGCCAGCGGCTGATAATGCTGCGGCAACACTCGTTGCCCAAGCAACACCTGCTGCCAGGCCAGTTCAGTAAACAAATCATCTTGTTCACGCTGCAACACGGCGCTGTGGCGGAACAGTTCAATTTTACGGCTTAAGCTGTCCGGCACTGTCATAGTGCGGCAGTAGTTCCAAAACTCGCTGTCGCTGCGTTCGGTCTGGTGATAATGCAAAATAATAAAATCGCGGATTTGCTCAAACTCCAGCTGCGACTGGCGGTTATATTCGTTGCGCAGCAGCGCCATATCGCTGCCTGATGGAAAAAGCTTAACAAGTCGGATAATGCCACTTTGGATCAAATGCAAACTGGTGGATTCCAGCGGTTCTAAAAAGCCACTGGCAAGCCCGAGCGAAATACAGTTGTGCGACCACTGCTGCTTGCGTCGCCCTGTGGTAAAACGAATGGGTCTGGGTTCTGCCAAAGCTTCGCCTTCAAGGTTGGCCAGCAACTGGCTTTTAGCGGCATCGTCCTGTAAAAAGGCACTGCAATACACCAGGCCATTACCGGTACGGTGTTGCAGCGGAATACGCCACTGCCAGCCTGCCTGATGGGCAATGGATCTGGTATAAGGTACAGGCGCGCTGATGTTGGCACTTGGCACCGCCATGGCTCTGTCGCACGGCAGCCAATGACTCCAGTTTTCATAACCGGTTTTTAGTGTTTGTTCAATCAGCAATGCCCTAAAGCCGGTGCAATCAATAAACAAATCACCGGCTATCCGCTCGCCATTTTCCATCACCAGCGCAGCGATATCCCCATTTACCGCCTGCTCTACCTGGCTGATTTTGCCTTCAAGGCGCCGTACCCCGTTTTGCTCAGCTTTTTGTCTGAGCAATTTGGCATAGAGGCTGGCGTCAAAATGATATGCATAAGAAAACTGGCTAAAGGGAGTGCCTGTTAACTGCACTGCGGCGGAGAACTTACCGGCTTTGGCTGCCTGAAAAGTGGGCGAAAAATCCCAAAAATCACTGGGATGCCCTGCTGCTTTGGCCCGCAGCCACAAATGATGAAAAGCCGACAAGCCAATAGGGCTGCCGATTTCGCCAAAAGCATGCATATAACTGTCGCCCTGGCGCGCCCAGTTTTCAAACTGAATGCCCAGTTTAAAGCTGCCCTGGGTGGCCTGGATAAACTCAGCCTCGTCAATTCCCAAGGCTTTGTTAAAAAACAAAATAGGTGGGATAGTGGCTTCCCCCACCCCAACAATACCAATTTCGTCAGACTCCACCAGCGTGATCTTCACCCTGTGTCCTATCACTTTGGCCAGCATTGCCGCCGCCATCCAGCCGGCAGAACCGCCACCTGCAATCACCACTTGTTGCATACAAAGTCTCCGCTTTAACCCGATAAAAAAACCCCTGTTACAGATGTGCAGCAGGGGTTTTCTGACAAGCTTACAAAGTCACGCGCTATTACAGTTTATAGCTGATACCAAACATAAAGTTACGGCCATAGTTCTGATAATCGCGGATCTTACGGGTGTCGCCGTCACGATAAGTCACAAATGGTTCGTTGGTAAGGTTGCTGACCTGGAACAAGACTGACAAACCGTGCAGGTCAGCAAAACCAGACTGGCTGAAATCGTAGCCAATTTGCGCGTCGACCACAGTTTCGCCTAACACCATGTCATACACACGGGTCAGACTGGTACCGCTGACTTCACCTAAGAACTCTGAACGGTAACGGGCACTGGTGCGCAGCTGCCAGCCATGTTTTTCATAATACACAGTGGCGTTTACTACTTTTTCTGACAAGCCTGGTAACGACATTGGCTTAGAGTCAGATTTTTCTTTCACTTCGCTGTCGGTGTAAGAACCACTTAACAACACACCAAAACCATCCAGTGCCGGCGTTAACATCTGGCCTGTCAGTGACAACGACAGTTCGATACCATTGATATAACCGCCATTACCATTGGTTGGGGTTTTGATATAACCCTGATTTAACACTGGCGCCGGGCCTGTGTAGGCATAACCGGTAAAGTCAAACAGCTGGTCCTGGTCAAAGACGTAGTTTTCTAAGTCTTTGTAGAACACCGAAGCTGCAAAGTAACCTGCGTCATCAAAATAGTTCTCGTAGCTGACGTCATACTGACGGGCCATCCATGGACGCAGCGCCGGGTTTGCACCCTGAGCAGACCATGGCGAGCGGTTGATATCGCTGCTGGACTGATTGGCGGCGTTGTAAGAGAAACCAGTGCTGGCATTCATTTTGTCCATCCGGCCACGCGCCAGAGTACGGGCAGCAGCTACACGCACCATTTGTTGCTCAGCAACATCAAAACCTAAGTTAAAGCTTGGTAACAGTTCCCAGTATTTGTCGCCGCCTTCAACCGGCGTGGCAACCACCAAACCACTTGAGTTTTTAGTAGTGGCAAAACCTGTGGCCATCTGATCGGTATGAACCGCCTGTAAACCAACGTTACCTTTCACCGGGAAACGACCAACTTGTGATTCGATATCAGACTTCACAAAGAAAGTGGTGACATCTTCGCTGACTGTCCAGGTGTTGTTGTAACGGGCTGCGTCTGTTAATGACTCAGAAACCTCGTTATAAGCACCGCTGTTGTACAGCGCCATTGAGTCGTAGCTCAGCATGTTGCCCATGCCGATAAAGTCCAGCGAAGTTGGGGCTAACAGGAACTGAGCTGGCACAGGTGCTGACACAGGGTAATTTTTTAACGTCAGATAATTACCAGTGTCTACTTTACCTTTGTCACGCTCACTGTAATTCACACCAAATTCAACAGCACTGACAGCACCGTCAGCAAACATACGTTTGGCACTTAAACGGATAGCTTGTAATTCATCTTCAATATCCGGGGTGTTCACAAAGCCGTCCTGAGCGTCAGATGGCAGTGTGATGCCATTTGCCCAGCTGCGGGCTGCACCCAGTTTGATCAGATTGGCGTCTGAATAATCCAAAGTTGGATTAAAGGTAACAATGCCACCCGGAGTAAAATTAAAATCTAAGCTGTCTTTGGCACCATTGGCATCACCGCGGGCAGTACCGGCATAACTTTCCAGGTTAAAATCTTTGCGGTTGGCTTTGGAATAACTTAAGTCAGCTTCCAGGCTCCACTGATCGTTCACCTTGTATTCGTGGTTCAAACCCAGCGCCAGTGTATCGGCATCACGCAGGTTGACGTCGTTACGCACCAGCGATTTTACGCCTGTGTAAGTGCCGCTGGTGACCAGACCGTCCTGGATCACTGCATTGCTCAGTGGCGCGCCACCCCATAATAACGGCAGCTCGATACCCCGTAATTGTTGCTCATCCTGGAACTCAGAATAATAAGCATCAACCACAGTGCTGGATTTGTCGTTTGGTTTAAATTCAACAATACCTAAATAGCCATCACGCTCTAATTCACTGGAACGCACATAAGGTTTGGCACCGCCAATCACTTTAGAGCCATTAGGGCCATCAGCATAACCCCATGACTGCCAACGTTCTTCCTGGTTTGGTGATGTCATTTTGGCATAACCAAAAGCCACACCCACGGTGTCGTCAGCAAACTGGTCGATATAAGAGAAGCTGCCACGGTAACCGTTGGCCGTAGAACCGGCGTTTAAGGCGCCCAGGTCGTTACGCTCACCACGTAAGTTAAACACCATGGCCTGTTCACCATGCGATAACGGACGTACTGTCTGCATATCGATAGTACCGCCAATGGCCTGTGCCATAACACCTGCGTCTGGTGTTTTGTACACCACAACGTTGTTCATCATTTCAGATGGATATTGGTCAAATTCCACACTGCGGTTATCACCCACAGTCACCTGCTCACGACCATTTAAAGTGGCGGTGGTAAAATCTGGTGCCAGACCACGCACTGAAACAACGTTGGCACGACCGTCCAAACGTTGTGCGGCCAGGCCAGGTAAACGGGCGATAGATTCGGCAATACTCATGTCCGGTAATTTGCCGATATCTTCTGCTGAAACGGCTTCAACCACTGAGGTTGATTCCATTTTTAATGCTTGTGCCATTTGCAGACTGCGGCGGATACCAGATACCTGGATCACCTCAATATTTTCTTCTGCTTTGGCTTTGGTTTCTGTTGTTGCCTGTTGGTCAGCATAACTGACTGCACTGAAGCCGGCCGTCGCCAGCGCGAGCGTCAGTAAATTTAATTTATAGTGTTTCATGCCCTTCATCCCCGGTGTGGTGTTTCTGATTTTTAGGTTGTTCGCTCCACACCAACCGGTATGAAGTATGACAACCTTGCTATTTCTATGTGGATTACCTGAACTACACAACATGAATACGTATTCATACCAACGCAAACGCACGACTTTAGTGCGCCCCGCTAGGCCTTTGCCCAAAGCGGGTGCAAGCCATTATTTGCATCTGCTTGTTCAGCATAGCTTTTGTACAGAAAAATGCCGTTTGGCCGGCCAAAAATCTGGCTGATACCGCCCGCCGCAGTGTAGTTCTGGCTACAAGTCTGCAACATCAATTGACTGTCAGGCCGGTGCTTCCGGTCAAAGCACTAAGCTGGTGCAAGCAAAAGCGCAAAGAGCGCCGGCCTGTTGCTCACAGACCTCAGCAGCAGCTGCTGAATACCGGCTGGTTAAACTGCATACGTATGCAATTTATCCCAGGATCAGTGCTGCAGTGACGATAGCTACCGCAAATAAGGTGCAGCTGGCACTGCGGCCAGCTTTCACTCAGTGTATAGACAAAAACAATAAAAAAGGGCCACCGCAGTGACCCTTGCAAACAACCAGACTGGCCGTTATCAGAACAACCTTTGCCACTGCAGGAAAAGTTCGGTCTGCCAGTCACTGCTGTTGCTGGCTTTGTAAGTGGTGCGGCTAAATTCCAGCCCCCATTTGACCTGATCCGAGTCTTCACGCCATTGCTGCTCAGTGCGCCACAACAATACATTTCGCGCCGGCAACTGGGTTTGGGTCCATTGGGATGGTAAATCCACCCGGCCGCCGTCGATATTCAGCTGCAAAGCGGCAATTTTATTGTGCCAGTGGGTGTTGATATCCAGCTGCGTCAACACACCTAAGTTAAAAGCCCGGCTGTCATTGTCGTACGGTGAGCCAAAGTTACGGCCATAACGGCGATATCCGTCCTGATGCACACTGTGTTCATACATGCAGTTCCAGTCGCGATCATCACTGCAATCAATAGTGGTATCCACAAACTCTGCATAAATGCGACTGTCGATGGAAGACAAGAACACATCGGCACCCAGCTGATACACCACTTTATACAGCGCAAGTTTTTTGCTGTTAAAGTCTTCGGCAGTGGCGCTGAAGTAAACACCCAAAGGTTTATCCAGCACACTGCCGGACCAACGGGCATCATAACCGGCCAGCATATTTTCGGTGCCTTCCAGGGTGCCGCCATCAAATAAGGCATTAAACCAGTCGTTTAAACCATTGCCATAACCATCACCACCGTATTGCATCACCCAGCTAAAACCGAGTTCCAGTGAGTCCAGCGGTTTAGTGCCTAATCTGGCTTGCCATAACTTAGCTGAAGGCACAGCAGCTCTTTCGCTCAGCTGGCCAAAACTGGTGGTAAAAGTCCAGGCCGGCAACCAATCATCTGCCTTGGCAGCACTGGAATGGCGGCTAAAACTAATACCGGCAACAGGCCGGGCATTGGTGCTGACAATAGTGCTGGCGTCCCAGCTTGGACCCCAGTATTTTTCTAAAGCACCTACACTGACCACCCAGTTCCAGGCTTTAACAGCCACATAACTGCCATCGAGCCGGGTGCGCTGGCCGTCCACAGGTGCATGCACTCTGCCGACCTGCAGCCGGCCACTGAGGTTGTCGCTGTGATAACTGTATTGCAGCCCCAGCTGGGCTTCGTCACGCAAAGTGTCACCAAAACGGACAAACTGTGGTTGCTCGGTTTCACCGGCAAGACTGATACGGGCCTGACTTGGGCGTTTGTCGCGCATATAAGCAGCCACTACCCGGCGCAGCACTTCTGCTTGTTGTGGGCTTAATTGTTGTGGATCGACCGCCTGCACATCGCTGATCACGGCCTGCCACATCAAAGGGAAAGTAGTGACAGGTTGTTTGATAATACCGATATCCGCCAATAACTGGATATCTGAACGCAGCGCCAAATCGTCCGCTTCAATCCACCAGCCAGCCTGCGCCTGTAAACTCAGAGCCAGGGCCGATAAACCAAATGCCAGACGTTGCGGGAATGTAAGAGTTCTCAACCGTCAATCCTTGTAGTAGATGCCAACTTTGGCGGCGATTATAAGGCCTTGCGGCCAGAGCGCCAACCGCGTTCAACCCCTGTGCTTATTTTCGCCTTTGCTGATGCCAACCGGACTTTGCACTTTTGAGTGATATAAAAACGGAGCCAACAGGCTCCGTTTTTAAGACAATGCGACAATCGCTGTTACCAGATTTTCACCCGCTGATCGTCAGGGCGGTACATGCCGTCACCTGGTTTTACATCATAAGCCTGATAAAACTCCGGCATATTCGACAATACACCTAACACCCGGTACATACCCGGTGAATGTGGGCCTGTGATCACTTGCTGGCGTAAAGCTTCGTCACGGAACTTGGTGCGCCATACCTGCGCCCAGCCGATAAAAAAGCGTTTTTCGCCGGTAAAACCATCAATCACCGGAGCCGGTTTGCCATTCAGCGAGTTCTGATAAGCACGGTAAGCCACAGTTAAACCACCTAAATCGGCAATGTTTTCACCTAAACCTAATGCACCCTGCAGTTTTAAATCATCAATAGGGTTAAAGGCGCTGTATTGCTCCACCATCAGCTGAGTGCGCTGGCGGAATTGCTCAGCATCGGCCGGGCTCCACCAGTCACGCAAATTACCGTCACCGTCCGAGCGGCTGCCCTGATCGTCAAAACCATGGGTAATTTCATGACCAATGACCCCGCCAATGGCGCCATAATTCACGGCATCGTCCGCTTCCACATTAAAAAATGGGGGTTGCAAAATAGCGGCAGGGAACACAATTTCGTTCATGGTCGAGCTGTAATAAGCGTTGACTGTTTGCGGTGTCATGCCCCACTCAGTGCGATCAACAGGTTTGCCCAATTTGCCAATCATACGTTGATATTCACACTGGCTGCTGCGCTGCATATTGCCAATCAGATCGTCGGCGCTGATGCTCAGGCAGTTGTAGTCACGCCACACATCCGGATAACCAATTTTGGTATTAAATTTTTTCAGTTTTTCCTGAGCCGCCAGTTTAGTTTCGGCGCTCATCCAGTCCAGCTCGTTAATCGACTGCTCAAAAGCCACCCGCAGGTTTTTAATCAGCTGATCCATCCGCTCTTTGGCTTCTGGCTTAAAGTATTTTTCCACATACATTTTGCCAACCATAAAACCAAGCGCGCTGTTAATGGCTTCTACGGCACGTTCTTCCCGTGGTTTTTGTTCCTGCAATCCGCTCAGCACCCGGCCATAAAAATCAAAACTGGCCTGTTCAAAATTGGCACTGAGTAATGATGCATTATTGCGGATCAAATGAAACTTCAGGTAAGTTTTCCACTGTTCCAGCGTTACTTCCTGCTGCAATTTGGCAAAGGCAGTAAAATAGGTAGGCTGACGTACCACCAGTGCATCTTCGCTATTAAGCTGTGCCGCTTTTATAAAGGCCGCCCAGTCAAAACCAGGTGCTAAAGTGCTGAGTTCAGCCGGAGTCATTTTGTTGTAAGTGGCGTTGCGATCCCGGTTTTGTACCCGGCTCCACTGTGCTTCTGCCAGTTTGCTTTCCAGCGCAAAAATTTGCTCTGCCGCTTTGCCGCCTTCAGCCCAGCCGGCCAGTTCCCAGAATTTGGCAATCATCCACTGGTATTGTTTTTTGATTTGTTCAGATTTTTCGTCTGTTTTCAGGTAATAGTCCCGGTCCGGTAAACCCAGGCCTGACTGGCTGGCACTGACAATATATTTGGTGGAATCTTTCTGATCCTGACCGACATAAAGTGCCACTGGCGAGCCATATCTGTCTTGCTGCATCTGACCTAAGAAAGCTGCCAGCTCGGCAGGTTGTGTCAGTTTATCAATGGCCGCCAGCTCGTCCTGCAGTGGTGTTAAGCCCAGGCTGTCAATTTTGGCGGTATCCAGATAAGCACGGAACAAATCACCGATTTTCTGCTGATCTGTGCCTAGCTCTGCCGGTTTAGCCGCCGCTGCTTTAATCAACGTTAACACATGCTCGTCAGCGCCTTTGCGTAATTCATGAAAACTGCCCCACACCGATTTATCCGCCGGGATTTCGGTTTTTGCCAGCCAGTTGCCGTTTACATAACGGAAAAAGTCTTGTTGGGGTTTGGTTTGGGTATCGAGATTACCCAGTTCAATACCACTTTTTAAAGCCGCAACCGGAGCTTGTGCCTGTGCTTGTGGCGCTTCAGTTTTGCTGGCTTGTTCACAGCCGGCCAGACCAAAAGCCAAAGCGATACTTAAGGCGACTAAAGATTTTTGTTTCATCGGGATTTCCTGCATAACATCTTGATGCTGATTAAGGCCCGAGTGTAGTGAATCCGATCTGAATGTCCAGCCACGGCGGATATAAGGGGCAACAGCTGCGATAAAAGGCTGAATTTATGAACGATTCGTAAAAAAGAGCTCGAAAACGGCCGCGCTGTGCAGAAATGCAAAGCGCAGCCTGACGCCAGAGCTGCAGTTACACCTGATACTGCGCCGCCTGTAACCTTAATTTCGCCGCCAGCTCAGCTAAAGCCCCGCTGGCCTCGGCACTGTGACGGGCGCTGTGGCTGACTTCACTGATACTGCCACTAAATTCAGTGATGTTTTTATTAATATCTTCGGCCACTACGGTTTGTTGTTCAGTGGCCGCTGAAATCTGCACATTCATATCCACTATGGTACCGACCGAACTGCGGATTTCCTCCAGCACATCACCGGCTTGCTGCGCATTCTGTACGCTGTCACCGGCATATTGTTGTGATTGGGTCATAGCGTTGACAGCTTCTTTGGCTGCACCCTGTAAGGTATCGATCATATTACGGATAGATTCGGTTGCCTTTTGCGTGTTCGTCGCCAGAGTGCGAACCTCATCTGCGACCACAGCAAAACCACGGCCTGCTTCGCCGGCTCTGGCGGCTTCAATGGCCGCGTTTAACGCCAGTAAGTTGGTCTGGGCGGCAATATTTTGGATCACCAGCAGCACCTGGCTAATTTTATCGGTTTCATCGTTTAAACCGTTGATGACCACACTGGCGTTGCCTATAGCATCGGATAACTGCCGGATAGCACGGACATTTTGCGATACTTTGCTATGACCCAGCCGGGTTTTGTTATCGGCATCTGCCGCCTGCACCGACGTGGCCTGCGCACTGGCGGCCACTTCCTGAATGGCCGCCGACATCTGGTTAATGGCGGTTGCAATCAGATTAGCCTGTTGTTCCTGGGCAAAAGCTGTGTCGCTGACCTGAGCGCTGACACTGCTCATTTGCTCTGAAGCCGACGCCAGCATATGCACTGCACCACCCAGCTCAACAAAAAAGGCCTGCACTCTGCTGATAGTCTGATTAAAAGATTCGGCTGCTTCGGCTATTTCATCATTGCCGGTAATTTTTACCCGCAACCGCAGGTCGGAATCTTGCCCGACATTGTTAATCACCTGGCGTAAATCACGCAGCGGCCGCTGGATAGAGCGGTACACCAATAAGGCCAATAACGACAAACCGGCAATGGTCAGCAACATCAGCACAGTAAATAACTGCAAAGTACTGCTGTGGCGCTCTGCTGCTTCGCCGGTAAACAGCCGTGATTCATCCAGCTGCAGCTGGATCAGGTTCGCCAGCGCAGTGCTGAGCGGATCGGCCACACCATACATCTGCTGCTGAAAATCCGCATTGGGCTGGTTCAGCACTGAGCCATCGGCAATGCTCTGAAGATATCCCTGTAACTGCAATTGCCACTTATCAATCCAGGGATTGGCCGCATCCACCAGACGCTGCTCCTCAGCGGTCATCCTGGTTTGGCGATAGGCCTGCCAGGCGTTTTGGGCCGTATCAGCGGCCTGACGGATCTGGCTGCTGGCTTCCTGCACATTCAACAAACCGGCTCTGTGTTTGTGCATCGTATCCACAATGGTGACGGCATAAGCGTCAGAAACAATTTTAATTTGTTGCAGGGGTTTGATTCTGTCGTGATACAAGCTGTCCACGCCTGTGGCTAACAGTCCCATGTTATAAACAGCAATCAGACTGACCAGGATCAGCAGTAGTAACGGAATAGCCGCCAACCCGATCAAGCGGGTGCGGACTTTGATCTGATTTAACATAAACTCACCTCAATCTGGTTATCACCGCAGCAATTTCCGTGAGTCCGTTCATCTCTTTGAGCCTAGTACAAGCAGCCACTGTTGTCCGCTCTTTTCACTATGCCGTGCTTAGGTCTGGTTGCAGCCAACACAGCGCAAAACGGCGAGACAATTGCCTTTTACTGCTAAATTCAGGATGATAGCGCCAGACCCACCCGTTAAATCAAAGGAAGATCTGATGTCTGATACGCTGCTTGCTTCAATTGCCGGTTTGCCTGAGTTTTTAAGTTTCTTTTTCCTCGCTATTTTATTAATGGCTTTATTTGCCCGTTTTTACAGCTGGCTGACGCCCCATGACGAAATCGCTTTGATTAAATCCAACAATACTGCGGCTGCCATCGCTTTTGGCGGTGCTTTAGTTGGTTTTGCGCTGCCACTGTCCAGCGCTATTACTCATTCAATTTCGCTGGCAGATTGTGCTATCTGGGGTGCCATTGCGCTGGTGGTGCAAAGCCTGACTTTTGTGGTGGTGCGTTTTACCTTGCGTCAGCTGCCACAACGGATCACCAATGGCGAAGTTGCCGCCGGTGTGTTTTCTGCCTGCTGCTCTGTGGCTGTCGGCATGATCAACGCCGCCAGCATGACGTTTTAAGGAGTTATTATGTCTACATCTTTTAAACGCAGTAAAAAAGCCGCGCTGATCCTGATGGTGCCAACTGCAACCTTGTTGCTGGCCGGCTGCAGCAGCGAAGAGCCGGTGGAAACCGCTGTGTATCAGAACGCAGATGAATGTGCCGCTTATTACAATCCACCGGCCGAATGTCAGGCTGAATTTGCCAAAGCGCAGCAACTGCATGCCCAGGTTGCGCCTAAGTATCAGTCCCAGGCCGAATGTGAAGCCGATTTTGGGGCTGGCCAATGTGAAACGCCAACCAACATCCTGGCGCAAAACAACACTGCAAACACAACAGACGGCACAGCAACAGATCCAGCAGCACCAGTGCAGCAACAACAGGCCAGCTCAGGCTTTTTTATGCCGATGATGATGGGCTTTTTAGCAGGCCAGATGCTGAATCGCAGTGGTCAGGCCGCACCAAAACAATCAGTGCCAACCCAGCCTTTATATAAATCCCGTGATGATATGAGCACTTACCGCACCGCCAGCAATCAGCCGGTTGCGCGTCAGTCCGGCCCTGTGTCAGTGTTACCGTCAAAAATGCAGCCGCAGCCGGGTTCTATGGTGCGCCGTGGCGGTTTTGGTGCTCAGGCACAGCAGCGTCAGACCATGAGCAGCGGTGGTTAAGCGCGGATGAAAAAAGTTGCGATCAACGAAAGGCCAGGCTGGCGGCAATATGCCGAAAGTGTCGGTTTTGATTTTCACACCTTTGACGGTGAAGCTTATTGGGACGAAAGCGCTTATTACCAGTTCAGCCTGGCGCAGATTGAACAGGATATAGAAGCGCCGACTGAAGAGCTGCACCAGATGGCTCTGTCACTGGTGCCGGATATTCTGGCCGATGAGCAAAAGTTAAGGCTGCTGGAAGTACCTGAGCAATATTGGGACTGGCTGGCACAGTCCTGGCGTACAGCGCAGCCGCATTTATATGGCCGGCTGGATTTGGCTTATCATGGCAAAGGCCCGGCCAAATTACTGGAGCTCAATTACGACACTCCTACTTCGTTATTTGAAACCGGTTTTTTCCAGTGGGTGTGGCTGGAAGATCAAATGATGCGTGGTCAGCTGCCACAAGGCGCCGACCAGTTTAATTCGCTGCAGGACAAACTGGAACAGACTTTTGCCTCCATGCCACTGCGTCAGCCCTGTTATTTCAGCTGTATTGGCAACAATATTGAAGACAAAGGCACGGTGAATTATCTGCTGGATATTGCCACTCAGGCCGGCATCGACGGGCGTTTTTTAGCACTGGAACAACTGGGTGAAATTAACGGCCAGCTGGTGGATGCGGATAATTTTCCGGTGCAGGCCATGTTTAAACTGTATCCGTGGGAATTTATGCTGCGGGAAGAGTTTGGCCAGCATTTATTAACCTCAGACACTCAGTGGCTGGAACCTGCCTGGAAAATGTTGTTATCCAACAAAGGCATATTGCCGCTGTTATGGCAAAAGTATCCCAATCATCCAAACCTGCTGCCCAGCTTTTTTGAAAGCCCGGGTGAAGCCTCGTTGCGTTCTGGCTGGGTGCGTAAACCTTTGTATTCGCGCGAAGGCGCCAATATTGAGCTGATAGACCCACAAGGTAACAAACTGACAGTGGACGGCCCTTACACCGATGCTGGTTTTATCCGGCAGGAGTTTTATCCGCTGCCTAAATTTGACCAGAGTTACACTTTAATTGGCTCCTGGCTGGTCGGTGACAGTGCCGCCGGTATGGGTATTCGTGAAGACAACACTTTGATCACAAAAGACAGTTCCCGCTTTTTACCTCATATCATTCTGGACTAAATAAATAGCTGTTGATCTGACAGTTATCGATATCAAAGCAGCACCTGGTGCTGCTTTTTTATTGGCGAGGTAAAAACAAAAAATGCCGCCCTGACAAGGCGCATAATCATGCAGCAAAACAGGATATAACATCACCAGAAAATCCAGAGCATCAACTTGCAGCAACAATAGAGCTCCGTTGGAAAAAACCACCAGAACAACCCGAGATAAACCAGAAAATTTCTGTTGGATATTTATCCACTTTTGCTTTAAAGTACGCGCCGTTTACCCGAACCACAACAGCTTCCGCCCGCGGAGCTTTCGCTCAGCGCTGTTGTGATAATTTTCCACTACACTCAAGTTCATGCTGCTGTCATACAAAAACTGTATGACATGAACCACTTATCCAGAAGGAACCAAACAGAGCGTGCGTACCACTGAAATTGTTGATGGATTTCGCCAGTCGGCCCCTTATGTCAATGCACACCGTGGCAAAACCTTTGTGGTGATGCTGGGCGGTGAAGCCATGATCCAACCCGGTTTTCGCAGTATTATCAATGACATTGCCTTGCTAAACAGCCTTGGTATCAAGATAGTATTGGTGTATGGCGCCAGGCCACAAATTAACCAGGCGCTGGAGCAACATGGTTTATTGGCACAATACCACAACAGGATCAGGGTCACAGACGACGACTCTTTTAAACTGATTAAGCAAGTGGCCGGTGCTTTGCAGCTCGATATCACCGCCCGCTTGTCGATGAGTTTGTCTAACACCCCTATGCATAACGCCCAGATCAACGTGGTCAGCGGCAACTTTGTCATTGCCCAGCCTTTGGGTGTGGATGAAGGTGTGGATTACCACCACAGTGGCCGGGTACGCCGTATTGACGTGGCGGGTATCCGCCGTCAGCTCGATCAAAACTGTATTGTGTTGATGGGACCGGTCGCCGCTTCGGTCACAGGCGAAAGTTTTAACCTGACCGCCGAAGAAATTGCCACTCAGGTGGCGATTAAACTGCGTGCCGACAAAATGATAGGTTTTACCGACATTGGCGGTATTGTGGATGCAGACGGCGAAATTATTGCCGAGCTGATGCCCAATGACGCTGAAGTCATTATGCAGCAAATGGAGCAACAACCCGGCGCCTGCACTGCCACTCTGGCCTTTTTACATGCTGCTATCAGCGCCAGCCGCGCCGGTATTCCGCGTTGCCACCTGGTCAGTAACAGCGTCAATGGCGCTTTGCTGCAGGAGCTGTTCTCGCGCGACGGTATTGGTACCCAGATTGTTACCGAAGCGGCCGAACGGCTGCGTGGCGCCACTATCAATGATATTGGCGGTATTCTGGATTTGATCCGGCCGCTGGAACAACAGGGTTTGCTGGTACGCCGTTCCCGCGAACAGCTGGAAATGGAAATTGACCAGTTTGTGTTGATAGAACGCGATGGTTTAGTGATTGGCTGCGCCGCGTTATATCCCTTTCCGGAAGAAAACGTCGGTGAATTTGCCTGCCTGGCCGTGCATCCAAATTACCGCGACGCCGACCGTGGCACCTTGCTGTTAAAAAACATTATTCAACTGGCGCGCCAGCGTAAATACAAAACCCTGTTTGCACTGACCACCCGCAGTATTCACTGGTTTTTAGAACATGGTTTTGAGCTGAAAAACGTCGAAGATTTACCGGCGAAAAAACAGCAGTTGTATAACTACCAGCGCCGCTCCAAAATTCTGGCGTTGGATTTAACTTAACGACAAAAGGCAGCACAAAGGCTGCCTTTTTTATTGTAGTTCTGCTCAGCGCTCAGCAGCTGCCTGTGCGACAGCCTGGGTC
Organism: Rheinheimera sp.; assembly: GCF_036782235.1. Classification (GTDB taxonomy): domain Bacteria; phylum Pseudomonadota; class Gammaproteobacteria; order Enterobacterales; family Alteromonadaceae; genus Pararheinheimera. The sequence goes on from NZ_DAIPZL010000004.1 coordinate 134,372, forward strand.
TGCAGCTGTGCCAGCGCCAGCTCTACCCTTTTCAGTTCCCGCACTGTAGATGCCCTGTTCATTTCCAGCCAGATCCAGATTTTGGTGCCCACCTGCGCCTGAAAAGCCAGCACCAGACAAAAACCCCAAAAGTTTTGTTGTGCCGCCTCTACCGTAAAAAACTGATAAGCACAAAACACAATGGCAACCGTCAGCAGCAGCGCCAACAGATAAGCCAGGATCATCAAAGGTTTTAAACCACCGCGAAAACCGGATTGGATCAACGGCATTAAACCCTGCTCTTCCCGCATTAGTTTATCCAACTGATAGGCTTGTGCCGCCAGTTCTGCTGCGTGTTGTTTATTATTCATCATAATCTCCGTCGAGCTGTTGTTTAAGTTGCTGGCGGGCACGGAATAACCGCGATTTGACCGTGCCGGTTGGCAGGTTCAGGATCAGCGCAATTTCAGTCAGTTCACACTGATGAAAATAATGCAGCAACAGCACCAGTTGCTCAGCAGGCGCCAGGCAGGCAATGGCCTGATATAAACCAGAATCTTGCTCGGCGGGCGTATACCACAACAAGGCCTCAGTTGTTTCGTCCAGCGGCACTTGCCGGCGCTGATTGGCGCTTTTTTGCCAGTCGAGCACTTCCCAGCGCACTGCTTTATATAACCAGCTGGCAAACAGCCTTGGATCTTCCAGCCGCTGCAAACGACGGCTGAGTTTTAACCAGACGTTTTGCACTAAATCTTCGGCAACTGCATTGTTTCCCAGTAAATACGCAGCAAAATGGCAAAGTTTTGGCTGATAAAACTGATACAACAAGACAAAAGCTTCAGAGCGGCCGTCCTGCCAGGCCAGTACCAATAAATCCAGTTGTGCTTTGGTCATGCTGCCCTTGTGTTGTACTGCTGATGTGAACCTGTACTCAAGACGAGGCAGCACAGCCTGAGGTTCAGGCCCGGTAAAAAAAAATTGTTGCAGCTGTGCCCACCCTGCAGCAACAACAGCTTAGTGTTTGCCGGACAACAACACTTGCTGCACCACTTGCCGCGCCAAGGCGCGGGCTGTGGTCCATTTACCGCCTGTGACAGTTAACAGCTGCTGCTGCCAGTGCATGCTGTATTCACGACTTGCAGTGCTGGCATTGTCACTACCACCAAGCAAAGGCCGCACCCCAGCAAATTCGCGGATAATATCAGCGGCATTGCGGCTGGTGACAAAATAATGGTTATAAAGATCCAGCAGATAGGCTCTTTCGCCGTGACTACAGGCAATAGGCTCGGCCAGGCTTTGCCGCACTTCTGTGGTGCCCAATAAGGTTTGCCCCTGATAGGGCAAGACAAACACAATACGTTGCTCGCCCGGTACTTCCAGCATATGGCCATATTTACTGACCGGCGGCAGCAATAAATGACTGCCACGCACCAGATCCAGCTGCTGCTGCACTACAAGGCCGGATTGTTCCAGCAACTGATTACTCCAGGGCCCGGCGACATTCACAATACGATCAAACTGCAACCATTCGGCATTACCCTGTAATCGCAATGCGCCATTGGCTCTCACTGCGGCCACAGGGCAATGTTGGTGGATTTTCACCCCTTGTTTTTCAGCCTGTGCCGCTACCCACAAGCCGAGTTGTTGATCCTGCATCTGGCCATCAAAAAATAAATAACCGCCGGTGAGCCCCTCAGGATTTAACTCCGGACTGCAGCGCAACAGCTGCGCCGGTGTCAACCAGCGATGGCGGCCTATGCCTTTGCGTCCGGATAAAAAGTCGTATAACCAAAGACCAATTTTCAGTTGCCAGCGAGGCCTGCGGCCATCCTGATAAATTGGATACAGAATAGGTAAACGCCGGGTCAGTCTGGGAGCCTTTTTGATCCACCAGCGTCGCTCGCGCAGCGCCTCCTGCACCAACCGGATATGACCCTGTTCCAGATAACGCAAACCACCATGCAACAATTTGCTGGAAGCAGCGCTGGTCGCCTGCATCAGCGCATCGCGTTCAAAGAGTTCCACCTGATGCCCGGCCAGCGCCAGCTGCCATGCGCTGGCCAGCCCATTAATGCCGCCCCCTATCACTGCTATCCGCATCTTTGCCTCAATGTTGCTAACTCCTTGTTACAGCAAAGCAACTTTTACAGAATTTGTCGAATTCCCTTTTTTGCAGCTGACGTATTGCGGTATATTTTGTTTCTTGTGATAACTGGCATCAAACAGAAACAAGACTAGAGTTAGTGAACTCTGTGGCACAACACCGCAGCAGTCACAAAGCACGGACTTTGTTGTAGGCTTTGAGTGCAAGGACCTCAGTGGATGAATCAATCTCAGTTTGGCAATACCGCAGCCACCAAAAGCATCAAAGATCTGCTGAGCAAAATTTATGATGTGACTGCTCGCAGAGACTCGATTTACGAGCAGGCCAACCAGTATTTTTCATCACCTGAAGTGCAGGAAATTGCCCAGCTTGAACAACGCGAGCAGGAACTGGCGGAAAAACAGGAAACCTCTGGTAAAAGCAGCGGCAAAACAACGCAGCTGCTCAGCGACATTCGTCAGCAATTAAAAGAAAAGCGCCGGCTGCAACAGGATTACCGGCTGGATCGCATCCGTAATTTAAAACAAGTGGCACGCCAGCTACTGCATTTGCTCGAAGGTGACAATCCACAGGAAATCCGGCTACAGGCCGCCCGCGCTTTGGGCACTATTCAGTTGATTTCGCCGACCAAAGGCCGACAGGTGCCGCAAATTAACCAGCGGCATAAACATGCTTATAAAGCCATATTGGCGGTACTGTTGCTGGATCAATTACTGGCAGATCAGCAAATTAAAAACCGATATGTGCTGAATAAAGTGCTGGAAACCGAACAGCAAAAAGCCCAGCAAACCGACCTGCTGTATTCACCTTTTCTGGAAGAAATTCAGCTGCCATTGGTGATGGCAGTATTGCTGCAGGATATTGGCCTGCAGCATCCGGCAGCCCGGCAAATTTTGCTGGGTGACAACGGCGACCTGGACGAGTTTCGCACTCTGGCAAGTGAGGAGCGGCAGGAACTGCTGCGTATCAGTTATGAACAAAGTCAGGACTACCTGAAAAATGGTCTGGGGCTGGATACCTATATTGGTAATTCCAAAACAGAGCGGGACCGTTTTAATCTGCAGGAACAGGATAAACAACTGTTTATCAGCCATTTACTCAAAGAAGCCATTCAACCTGAAGACGGTATCGGCAATCTGTTAAAAATACCCCAAGTGTATGTGTCCGTGGTACTGCCGAGCAAACAAAACTACCGTTATGACCAGCTGCCTAAAGTGGCTGCTGTACTCAGGGCCGGTGTCGCCAAAGGCTGGTACCATGCAGCCATAGTGGACAACCTGCTGCAGATTACCGGTGACTTCCCACAGGGTTATGGTATTACCTATATTCCAAAAGACTCTGATCAAAAAGATTTAGACAGATACGAATACGCCATCGTCAACAGTCTGTACCCAGCAGAAAGCGACCAACCGGGCTGTCGGGTGGTCACCCGTAACCTTAATTACACCCATGCCGGCAACAATCTGATAGTGAAACGCGACAATAATTTATATTTTCCGCAAGCGCAGAAAAAGCTGGAGCGGATGAGCGAAGAACGCCTGAAAGAAATCCTGAGCAAACTGGTGTCAAACTTTGAAGAACGCAGCAAAATGGACTTGATCCCAAAATGCTGGGGACCGGATGAGTTTTTTACCCTGTTAAAAAATCAGAACCTGTGGAACCGCAGCTAATAAAACGGCAAACAGCTTACATTGCCGGTACGGCAGCATCACCAGACTGCATATTTTGCTTTTCGCGTCACCGCGCGCTTAAGCCCGGCGAGCCAGCACAGACTACCCAATTCGCCATGTTTAGAAAAACAATACACCTCAATAAATTAAATCATTTTATTTACATTTATTACATTGTTTTGTTGCGGTTGGCCCGAAGTTCCGCTTGAATAACGGCGTAGCCCGGCCGCACAAGGATTGTGATGTTATGTATCCGCCGCTTTTTGTATTAAAACCTGTTGCCTACAATATCTGGCTGGCTGATGGCCCGGCAGTGTCGTATTTTGGCTTACCTTTCCCCACCCGGATGACCGTTATCCGGCTGGAAAACGGTGGCATCTGGTTGCATGCGCCTGTGGCATTCAGGCCACAATTATTGGCTCAGGTACAACAACTGGGCCCGATACAACATCTGGTCACACCCAACTGGCTGCATTACGCCTATCTGCAAGAATGGCAACAGGCGTGCCCTGATGCGCTGGTATGGCTGCCGCCTGCTGTGCAACAAAGAGCCTTGTCACGCCATTTAACGCTCAAAGCGGACTATCAGCTGGGTTTTGTCCCGGATAGCCTTGCCGCTGCGGCCTGGCCCGCTGAAATACGCTTTTTACTGGTCAGCGCCGGCACCGATCAGCAGAGTTCCGATCATCAGGAAACCGTATTTTTTCATCCGCCCAGCAAAACACTGATCCTGGCCTGTCTGATTGAAAATTTTGAATTGGATAAATGCCCGCTCTGGAGCAGGCCTTTATTCTGGCTGGCTGGCAATGTGGACCCAGACGGCAAAGCCCCGCTGGACTTACGTTGGCGTTTCCGCCACCACAAAGGGGCTTTACGTAGCGCCGTGTTGCAGATGCTGGCATGGCAACCGAAAAGACTGATCCTGTCCCATGGCCGCTGGTATTCCGGGCATGTGATGGCCGAGCTGTTAAGAGCTTTTCGCTGGGTGAAATAAAGCTGCACCAGGCTGTTTTTGTTAGTCTGCTGCTTTACCCTGCATTACTTTTGCCTTGTCACCTGTGACAGCAGCTGTAGCTTCAGTTGCCGCCAGATACTGCGCCAGTGTCTGTTGTGTATTGCCCTGCATCCTTTGCCATAACCAGCGCAGACTGCGGCTATCGGCAGGTGGTCTTTCCAGCTGTGCGATATTGGTCACTTCGCCCTGGTCATTTTGTGTTAATACAAAACGGAAGTTGTAACCAGGCTCCAGCCCAAGCCGTAAATCAGTCAGCACCAGCTGCCCTGGCTGCTGTTCTAGCTGGAAAAAACCATGACTGAACCAGGCAATTCTGGCCACTTGCGGCTGCTGCTGCCATTGGCTGATCAGTTCCGGCTGACGGGGATAGTGTTGCCACTGCAAACTTTGGGTTGGGTCCAGCAACGACAGATAAGTTTCGCTGTATTGCTGCGGTTGCACCCACAACACCCGCCACAATAAAGTATTAAAAGGCGCGGCACTGACCAGCAGCTTGCCCTGCTGCGCTGGTAATTGTTGTTCAACCTGCTGCTGCACCCATTGTTGCGCTACAAGTCCAAACAGCAGGTAACCGCAGCTGAACATCAAACCAAGCTGATTCCAGAACGGATTTTTTTTCAGCAAAGTGAAGATCAGCCCGCACAACAGCAGCAAGGTATAAAGCGGGTCTATCACAAACACCGACCCTATCCCAAAGGGATAATCGGTAAAAGGCAATAACAGCTGAGTGCCGTAGATGGTGAGCATGTCCAACAGCGGATGGGTGATCAGCACCAGCCAGACGCCAAGCAATGCCCGCCTGAAACTGCTACTGCTGTCACTGATTTTTAACCAGAACCAGACCAATAAAGGCGACAGCAATGTCAGATAAAACAACGCATGGCTTTGGGTGCGGTGCAGTGTCATGTCCGAAATCGGATCCCCATGCTGGATCAGCACATCCAGATCCGGCAAAGTACCCAGCACTGCGCCCAAAGCCGCCGACTGCCAGAGGGGCTGCTTTCGGCGAAAAACTGCAATACTGACCGCTGCACCCAGCGCAATTTGTGACAACGAATCCATCTCAAACCACTCTTATTTTCCAACCTAAACAAAAACGGACTGCAACATAACATGGATCTCAGCACAGTACAGAACATGTTGTTTTTCAAGGTTGTCCCCAATAACCAAAGGCGGCACAATAAGGCTCTGTTTTGCTGCTCACTACACCTTATCCGAGAAAAGGAAGATCAGATGTTCAAGAAAACCACTTTATTTGCCGCTGTTGTTGCCTGCAGCCTCACCAGCACTCAGGCCGGTGCAGAAGTATTAGCCGTTGGTGTTAAAGCCGGAACTTTGGGTTTGGGGGTAGAAGTGGTGGCTCAGGCCAACGATTATTTTAATCTACGTTTACAACACAGCAGATTCAGTCGCCAGATCACCGAATCATCATCGGGTGGTAACAGCGATCTGGAATTTGATCTGGACCTCGACTTAGGCGCAACCAGCTTATTGGTCGACTATCACCCGCTGGCGGGCAGCTTTCGTCTGACCGCTGGTTATGGCAACAATGCCAATCAATTTGTAGGTGCCGCTGTGCCCAGTGGCAGTTATGAAATTGGCGATAATGTGTACAGCGCTGCCGATGTTGGCACCGTCAATGGCCGCATCGACTTTAAGTCAGCAGCGCCTTATCTGGGTTTTGGCTGGGGCAATGCTTTTGCCGGTGATGGTGGTTTTGCCATGAACCTCGACATTGGGGTGTTTTTACAAGGCGCCCCCCAGGTGCAACTGAGCACCAGCAAACAACTAAGCGACCCGGCTGCACAGGCCTTATTACAACAAAACCTGGACAAAGAAACCGCCAATTTTGAAGACGACACCAAAGATCTGAAAGCCTGGCCGGTATTGGCGCTGGGTGTCAGCTATTTATTCTAAACCTGGTGAATACAGGGCCTGCAAAGTTGTGGCTATGGTAACTACACCACAGCTTTGCCGTTTTAGTCATTCTGGAAGGGATATACGTTCGGCAGGTAAAGCTCACCTTTTTCTTTAAATTTTTGCTCAGCAAAATCAAAAAAGTTCCGCACGCTGACCCCATACACTTTTTGCACATTAAATTTGGGCATGAGCTGGTCAACAAAGTCTTCGGCAATATTGTGAGCACAACGGATCAGCTGTAAATCCGCTTCATCTCCGTGTTCAAAATACATTTTGATAAAGGTATGCAGCTGGGCAATACGAAACACCACTTTCATCGAACCCGGGTGCCAGAACTTAAAATCCATCTGTGGATGATTAACCAAATCAGTGTGCAGTTCATGGTCGCCTTTCCAGGCCACACAATGCACTTCAAAACCGTTTTTGGTAAACACCTTGTAAATCGACATCCGTGGTTTTTGCTCACAGACAATGTCACCCAGTTTATCTTCGGTACCACCTAATAATTTGATATTCCAGTTCTTCTTGTCGGTCAGCACATCTAAAGAGTTTTCAAACCCATATTTCAGCATGCCTTCGGCCATACCCAATGACGTCGACACTGAATGATAAAAGGCAGGAATATTGCCAAAAGTAATCTTGCGTTTGAGCCGGTTAATTTCTCTTAAACGATTTTCAACCTGTTGGATATGCTCAGCCATAACAAAAACGAACCCCGGAACTGTGCTTTTTCTCCACTATAACCAAGGCTGGAGCCAAGGGAAAGCCAGTTGCAATAATAGCGCTGTACTTGAGTTAAAACAGCAAAAAAAAACGCTTCTTGTTGGAAGCGTTGTGCACAAAGGAGCGATAACAACTTAGTTGTTGGTCACAGGCGTTGCCGAAGAATTGCGCATCATGGCTTCAGCATTTCTGTTGTCTTCTTTGATCTGAGCTACAGTGCGGCAAACGCGGGTTGCCATATGGCGGCCGGTTTTCTTTTCACTGCGACAAACTAAAGCTGAGTCATCGGTATCTTTGGTTATTTTTTTCACTTCCACTGGCTTATTGGCCTGTGCGGCTGAAGTGCTGTTTGACGCTGTTGAGCCACAACCTGCCAGCGTAAATAACGAAAAACCTAAAACTATCATTGCTTGTTTCATGGAAGCGTCCTTGTTATGACTTTTTTGTGAGGCTGTAATGTACCCAAAGAACAAAATATCAACAATCTCATTTTCAAAAAAATAACGAAAAAACCTAAAAAAGGTCTAAAATCAACCGTTTTTTCCACTTCGTCCAAAGTCGTGCCCACTGCACCAAAATCTGAACCACTGGCGCAGTCTGGCCAAATCTGTAACTATCTGACTGATCCAACAGCATTCATCTGATACCAGCCCCACAGGAAAACGCCGTTATGACCCGTTCTTTTGCCGGAAAAATTAGCCCGGTCCGACCCAAACGCAGCAAATCGGCGGTAAAAGACTATTCACCATTGTTTTTACAAATGCAGCTTGAAAGTGACAGAGGCCGGATCATCAACTCAGCTGCGGTGCGGCGTTTACAGCAAAAAACCCAGGTATTCCCATTAGAACGTAATGCCGCTGTACGCAGCCGGCTGACCCATTCGCTGGAAGTGCAACAGGTTGGCCGTTTTATTGTGCAAACCATTTTCCGCAAACTCAGCCAGCAGCAGCTGCAACAATACCATCTATCTGAGCTGGAACGCGCCTGCGAAACCTTGGTCGAAATGGCCTGTTTGATGCACGATATCGGTAATCCGCCTTTTGGTCACAGTGGTGAAAGTGCCATTAACCGCTGGTTTGCCCGTCATATCGGGCAAATTTATCCAAGGCCGGACAACAAGGATGCGGCGCTGGTGCAAAAAGCGCAGCAGGATATTGAAGAGTTATGCCATTTTGAAGGTAATGCGCAGGGCATCCGGCTGGTGGTAAGTTTGCAACAAATGAACCTGACCTACAGTCAATCGGCTTGTATTCTGAAATACACCAGACCGGCCTGGTTGCCCAAAGCCGATGTGCCAGCACATTTAAGTTACCTGATGAAAAAACCCGGTTTTTATCGTAGTGAAGCGGCTTTTATTGCCGAACAAAATCAGCAGCTGGGTATTGTTGAATATGGCCGCCACCCACTGACTTACATTATGGAAGCCGCAGACGATATTTCTTATTGTCTGGCCGATATTGAAGATGCTGTAGAAAAAGGCATTCTGAGCTTGTCTCAACTTGCCGAACTACTGAAAACTGAATTTGCCCGACAAAAAAATGCCAACAGTCCCATTAAAGGTTTAGGGGGCAAAAGTGCCAGTTTTGCTGAATTCATAGATAAAGCGCTGGCCAAGGCTACAGACGAGCAGCTGAATCCCACTTATGAATTTTTTATCCAGCTCAGGGTCAGCATGATCCATCCGCTGGTGAACCATGCCGCTGAGCAGTTTATTCTGCATCTGGATGCCATCAGCCAGGGCACTTTTAACCGCGCTTTATTGGAGGACGACAGCCAATACCATGCGATAGCCCAAACCTTTAAAACAGTGGCGCAACAACATGTGTTCAGTGACCGCGAAGTTGAATTACTGGAAGTGCAGGGTTTTCAGATCATCTCAGCTTTGCTGGATGTCTATTTACCGCTGTTAAGCTTAAACAGCCAGGACTTTCAGCGTTGCATCAGCAGTCAGGGTGCCAGAGAATTTCCGCTGGAAAGCCGGCTGGCCAGACGTTTGTCGACAAAACACAAAGTCAGTTACCAACAGGCTGTTGCCGCTTTGAATATTGCCGACAACAGTTATGCGCTGGACGAATGTTATTACCGCAGCCGTTTATTACAGGATTGGATCAGCGGCATGACAGACCATTTTGCTTTTGATGAATACCGCGCTTTGGTGTTGTGTCAATAACAGGCGGTCATAACAACACAGGCTGGCGCTCTAAGGCGCCAGCTTTTTGCGGTAATACACCACTTCCACATCCCCCAGCGGGTCTTGATGCAGTCCTTGTTTGACATAACTCAGGCCGAGTTTTTCCATCACCCGGGTGGAGGCTTTATTGTCGGGCATGGCAATAGCTGACCAATACAAAATAGCCGGATTGGCTGCGGTCACTGCTTCTGCCACAGCCCTGGCGGCTTCAGTGGCAAAACCATAACCCCAGCTGGATTGGAAAAAACGCCAACCCAGCTCAACATTATCTTTTTTGGCTGTGCCCACAAAAAAATCCATTGGCCTTATCAGCACCCAACCAATATAACGGTTGGGCAGCGGCGCATAATCAGCACGGGTCTTGACCTGCCACAGGCCAAAACCTGTTGCCGGGTCGCGGTAACTGTTCATTCTTGGCAACATCCGTTCCCGGATATCCTGCATGCTGCTGATATTGCCGCCATTGATATAACGCATGACAGCTTCGTCCTGATCCAGTTCAAACAACAAGTCTGCGTCGTTATTGTCCATTAAACGATAACTAAGCCTGGCGGATGACGGAACCGTTACCTTATCACCCTGTGCCTGCCCGCTGTCATCCTTGCTCATTTAGTTATTCCTTATCCTGTTGCTGTTGTTTTAATTGTTTTTTAAGTTTGGCAATTTGATAAATCACCAGCGCATAACTGAGTAAAAACAACAGGTAATACACCGGCATCATATCCGCTTGCAGCACCTGGCCTTGTTGCCACAAAAAATACATCTTCACTTGCGGTAATAAAATGCTGGCGAAGATCACCGCCAGTACAGAACCACTTTGCACAAAACGGACAAAATACCAAAGACCAAGACTCAGCAGCACCAGCTGCAAATGCAACTCGCCGGAATACCAGATCCCAAGGCCAAACCACTGATAAGCAACTGCTACTAAATAACTGAGCAGAAACAACACACTAAAAATACCAATGGCCTTTTGCATCCGGCACCTCAACAATTCAGGCAGAAAAACCGGCAGTATGCCTGAGAAGCACCAAACAGCCAACGCAGGCCCGGAATAGCACACAACAAAGCGCCGGGCTAAAGGCCTGACTTGATTGACAATAAAGCGCTGCCCGATACAAGATTGGCCACAAAGAATAAAAAACGAATAAAAAAACAACAAAAACAGGGAGTTTTTATGCAGCAGCGTATTGGCCATATTTTATTGTGGCTGGGGATTTCGGTGTTGGGCGCGTCCGCAGTGGGCGGCATAGCGCTGCACCGCGGTGAATCTATTAATGCCCTGTGGTTTATTGTCGCCGCAGTTTGTGTTTATGTCATTGGTTACCGCTTTTACAGCGCCTGGGTGGCAGCCCGGATTTTAATGCTGGACGATACCCGCGCCACACCAGCAGAACGGCTCAATGACGGTCGTGATTATCTGCCGACCAACCGCTGGGTGGTGTTCGGCCATCATTTTGCTGCTATTGCCGGCCCTGGCCCTTTAATTGGCCCAACCCTGGCAGCGCAATTTGGTTATTTGCCAGGCACCTTGTGGATTCTGGCCGGCAGTGTGCTTGGCGGTTGTGTGCAGGATATGTGTGTGCTGTTTTTCTCCACCCGCCGTAATGGCCGAAGCCTTGGCCAAATGGCGCGTGACGAGCTGGGGCCCATTGGCGGCGCCGCTGCACTTTTTGCCACCTTGCTGATTATGATTATCCTGATTGCCGTATTGGGGCTGGTGGTGGTGAACGCAATGAAACACTCGCCCTGGGCCACTTCGACTGTGATTGCCACTATCCCTATTGCCATTATTGTCGGCATTTATATGCGTTATATCCGCCCGGGTCGGGTGCTGGAAGGCTCTTTGCTTGGCGTCATTTTGCTGCTGCTTTCAGTCGGCGGTGGTGGTTGGGTAGACCAACAACCTGTGCTGCGTGAGCTGTTTAACCATCCGGGTTTGCCTTTGGCTTTTGGTGTCATTGGTTATGGTTTTCTCGCCGCTGTATTGCCGGTGTGGTTATTGCTGGCCCCACGGGATTATTTATCCACCTTTATGAAACTCGGCACCGTGCTGCTTTTGGCCGCCGCCATTATTGTGTTGCAGCCAGAGATTAAAATGCCGGCTTTGACTCAGTTTACCGACGGCAGCGGGCCTATTTTTGCAGGATCCATTTTTCCATTTGTGTTTATTACCATCGCCTGTGGTGCCATTTCCGGTTTCCATGCGCTGATCGCATCCGGCACCACACCAAAACTGCTGAGTAATGAACGGGATATCCCGATGATTGGTTATGGTGGTATGGCGCTGGAATCTTTTGTTGCGGTGATGGCGTTAATTGCCGCCACAGTGCTGGAACCTGGTATTTATTTTGCCATCAATAGCCCGGCCGGTATTGTCGGTGCTTTACCCAGCGAAGCAGTGGCTACTATCACCAGCTGGGGTTTCCCTGTGACCGTAGAGCAAATGGACGCTTTAGCCAAAGCTATGGGCGAAGCCACTTTATTTGCCCGCACCGGCGGTGCACCTTCATTGGCTGTGGGTATGGCCAGCATTTTTGCGTCGGCTTTTGGCGAGCACTTATTAGCCATCTGGTATCACTTTGCCATTATGTTTGAAGCCGTGTTTATCCTGACCACACTGGACGCCGGCACCCGGGTTGGCCGTTTTATGCTGCAGGATATGCTGGGTAATCTCTGGCCCAAACTGGGCCGTACCAGCTGGTATCCTTCGGTGATTGTCAGCAGTGCTTTGGTCGTCGCGGGCTGGGGTTATTTTTTATATATAGGCGTGATCGACCCCAACGGTGGCGTCAATATTCTGTGGCCGCTGTTTGGCATTGCCAACCAGATGCTGGCCGCCATTGCCCTTTGTGTCTGCACCGGCATTCTGATTAAATCCGGCAAGTTAAAGTATGTCTGGGTGACAGCCCTGCCACTGCTGTGGTTAACCATTCTGACCAGCACAGCAGTGTACGAAAAAGTGGCAAGCGACAATCCAAGGCTTGGTTTTTTTGCTGCCGCTGACGATCTGAGCCAAAAACTGGCCAGTGGTGTGTTACCCCCGGAAAAAGCCGCAGTAGCACCCCAGCTGATTTTTAACCAGCAGCTCGACGCCTGGCTTGCCATGTTATTTGCTGCGCTCTTGTGGATCATTATTTTAGATATGCTCAGAATGGCCAGCCGCCATCTGCGTGGTTTGCCTGTGGCTGAGTCTAAAGAAACACCTTATCAGCAGACCAGACTGGAAACCCAACAGGGAGCAACCGCCTGATGCAACTTGCCACAGCACGCAGTGTCTGCCGCCAACTTGGCCAGGCGCTACGCTTAAAACTAAAACAAGGCTGGTCTTTGTTGCGGGAACTGAGCGGTGATGATGCTTATGAACGTTATTTACAGCATCAGGCGCTGCATCACCCGGATGAAACACCTTTGTGCCGCCACGCTTTTTTTAAGCGGGAGCAGCAGCAAAAATGGCAGGGAGTCAAACGTTGTTGTTAACACCTGGCGCTTTGCACAACCCTCATCTTAAACCCGGGCACTGCTGATGGCCGAACTGCTGCAACAGGCCGTTGCCGCCATTTTTATGCTTTTAATGCTGGGTCTTGGCCTGGCACTGGCGCTCAGCCCCTGCATTATTTTGTGGTTAACGGCCAGGCAATTTTTGCCAAAACTCTGCCCCTGGCACTGGGCGAAACCCACGACCCTGTGCCTGGTGCTATCGCTGCTGGTGATTTTTGCGCTGAATATCGAACTGGAATCGGGTTTGTTGTCGATGTTTAGCCAGGTCTTTATCTTGTCTTTGGGCTGGACCTTGCTGTTGTTGCCACTGGCGCTTGTAAGCCAGTGGTGGCGTCAACGCTGAAATTCCTGCGCTCTGGCGCAACCTTATAGCAGCAGCGCCAGCGCATGGTTATGATCAGCCCCTTCGCCATCACCACAAGATTGGAGCGCCGATGAAAACTATCCGGATTGATCTGGTATCAGATATTGCCTGCCCCTGGTGTGCCATCGGCTTTGCCCGGCTACAACAGGCGTTTAAAACCCTACCAGAACTGCAGCTACAGCTGCACTGGCGTGCTTTTGAACTGAATCCGGATCCAAATCTGGTGCCGGAGCCGATTTTACCGGCCCTCAGTAAAAAATATGGCCAAAGTGAAGAGGCGATGCGCCAGTCACAACAAAACTTAATGGCCATTGCCGCCGATCTGGGGCTGAATTTTCAAAAGATGCAGCAGCGCTACACCTGCAACACTTTTGATGCTCACCGCCTGATGTATTGGGCAAGCAGCTTTAACCGGCAGGACCAACTGGCGTTGGCCTTGTTTGAAGCTTATTTTGGCGAAGCACAAAATATGGCCGAACCCGAGGTGTTATCACATTGTGTTGCCAAAGCCGGCCTGGACAGCGCAGCAGCCAAAACACTGCTGGCATCGGAACAATATGCCGCTGAAGTGCGCGCAGAGCTCGAGCAAGCGCGGCACAATGGCATTCATTCGGTGCCGGCTTTTATTATTAATCAACGTTATTTAATTTCCGGTGCACAGGAGCCCGCTGTGCTGGCACAGGCACTACAACAAATTGCCGACGAGCAGCAGTCAGCAAATTCATCATCCAGATAACACACTTATATTTCAGAAGGTTCAGATGACAACAACCCGTGCACTTTATGCCATTGGCACTCCGGGCCAGCCCTGGGGTGATGCCGAAAAAGCTTTATGGTTAAGCCAGCAACAGCAAAAACGCAGTTACCAACAGGATGTGATCACCCCTTTAACCCGGCTGTTTGCCGATAAAACCGAGCTGGCAGCACAGGCTGAGCTGTTCCAGTACGGCAGCCTGGATTATCAGGCACTTGGCCTTGGCAGTTATCCGCTTTATGCCGTTGCCAGCAAAAACTGGCAGGCCGATAAAGCTACAGTGCTGGTGACAGGCGGTGTGCATGGTTATGAAACCAGTGGGGTGCATGGTGCTTTAGATTTTATCCGCAACAAATTTGCGCTCTATCAGCCGCATTTTAATCTGCTGATTTTGCCTTGTATCAGCCCCTGGGGTTACCAGACCATCAACCGCTGGAACCCGCTGGCGATTGACCCAAACCGGTCTTTTACGGCCAATAGCCCGTCGCAGGAAGCTGCTGCCGCTATGGCTTTAGTGGCCAGCAAAGCACCACAGGTACTGGTTCATGTGGATTTACATGAAACCACAGATTCAGACAACAGCGAGTTTCGCCCGGCCAAAGCCGCCCGTGACGGTGTGGTGAATACCAACTGGAATATTCCGGATGGTTTTTATCTGGTCGGCGATACCGATAATCCACAACCGGACTTTCAGCACGCCATTATTCAGGCCGTGGCCAAAGTGACTCATATCGCGCAAGCGGATGAAAACGGCTGCCTGATTGGCGAAAAGTTACAACAATTTGGTGTGGTGAATTACCCGAAAAAAGCACTGGGCCTTTGTGGTGGCATGACCAATGCACTGTATGTCACCACCACTGAAGTCTATCCGGACAGCCCCAAAGCCAGTCCGGCGCAGTGTAATCTGGCACAGGTCACCACCATCTGTGCCGCGCTGGATTTTGTATTAAACAGAGCCTAAACCCGCTTTTTGTCGCAATGCCTGTAACAGGCATTGCAGAGGCCGGTTAGCAGCCGGCCTCTGCCTTTAGTGTGGTAAATCCCCCCTCAAAAGAACCCGGAAAGAGCCCCAACCCAAACCTTTGGTTTGGCCGGATTGAACTATGCTGCGGTATCAGTTTCTATTAAAGCGATCAGTGCAGGTTCAGCCTGGCTTGTTATAAAAAACCGGATCGGCTTGTGCTTTGGAGGCAAAAATGAAAGTGATCAAATGGTTGCTGCTGGGTTTGGTCAGTGCCGTCCTGCTGCTGACGCTGTATCTGACCTTTTGGTTTGATCTGAACGATATTAAACAGCAGCTGATCAACAAGGTTGCGGCACAAACCGGTCGAACCCTGCAGATCCAACAGGACATTGGCTGGAGTCTGTATCCTGATCTGGCGTTGGAACTGAAAGGGATCAGTTTGTCGCAGCCTGAGGGACTGCCCGGCCCCGCCATGCTGCAGGTGGCTGAAGCGCAGGCCGCTGTTGCGTTCTGGCCTTTGCTGGACCAAAAAATTCAGCTGAAAAAACTCCGGCTGCATCAGGTGGATATTTTTATTACTGAACAAGGCAAACTCAATAGCTGGAGCGGCCTGAATCAAAGCGCCGGCAACACCCCCACAGCGCCCATTTCAGATACAAGTTCAGAGCAAGCTGCCACCAACCCTATGCTGCAAAAACTGCAACTGGACGCGCTGGAGCTCAGCCAGGTGCAACTCAGCCTGCAGCAAAACGGCAAAAAACCACAACAATTCAGTCTGCAGCAATTCAGCATGCAGCAGTTTCAGCCGGGTAAAGCAGCACCTGTCAGTTTTCACCTGACAGTGCCGGACCAGCTGGATGTCAAAGCGGGGGCCATGCTGGCGTGGCAACCACAGAGCAAAACGCTGCAGCTGGATAAATTTCAGCTCAAAGGGCATGTGGCGGCACAGCCGCTGCAACTCCAGAGTGTGCTGATGCTGGATAGCCAAACTCAACAGCTGAAGTGGCAATTCAAGGAACTCAAAATTGCCAACAGCCAGGGCAGCGGCGACTTGAGTCTGAATTACGCTGGCAAAATTCCGGCGCTTAATGCCCGGCTGACGCTGGATCAATGGCAGCTGCAAAGCGCTGAGCAAACCGCAGCCGCCAATTCAACCCAAACCCCAACACAACAACCGGACCTGAGTTTTTTCAGCCAATTTGATATGCAGCTGAAGTTAGAGATCCAGCAGCTGCAACTTGCCAGGCTTGCGCTCAGCAACAGTCAGCTGCAATTGCAGAACAAACAGGGTCTGCTCAGCCTGAAACAAGCCAGCGCTAAGTTATATCAGGGCAACATCAACGCCAGTGGCTTTTTGGATACACGTAAAC
Source organism: Rheinheimera sp. (assembly GCF_036782235.1). Taxonomy (GTDB): domain Bacteria; phylum Pseudomonadota; class Gammaproteobacteria; order Enterobacterales; family Alteromonadaceae; genus Pararheinheimera. Next base: position 150,927 of record NZ_DAIPZL010000004.1, read on the forward strand.
CGCTGGCTGCTTATCAGCTGGATGCCAAACTCGCAGGCCTGGATATGCTGGCGCTACTAAAAGCCGCTGCCGACATGGAGTTATTAAGTGGCACCGCCGCTTTGCAACTCAAAGCACAGGGCCAGGGTTTACTGCCGGATGACGTTAAAACAGCGTTAGTGGCAACAGGCGATTTTCAGGTGACAGATGGTGCTATCAACGGCATTAATATTCCGGCGCAAATCCGCAGTGCCCGCGCTGCTTTAAAAAATGAAGCTGCCCCGGATGCCGGTGAAGCGAAAAAAACCGACTTTTCCAGCCTGACCGGCAGTTTTACCCTCAGTAAAGCCGTGCTGGAAAACCACGACTTACAACTGGCGGCACCGCTATTGCGTTTATCGGGCACTGGCAATGCCAATTTGAGCACTGAACAACTGGATTACCAGTTAAAAACGGCGCTGGTCAATACACTCAAAGGTCAGGGTGGTAAAAGCAAAGATGAACTGGCCAATATTGAAATTCCGCTCAGAATTAGCGGTAGTTTTACCAAACCTAAATATCAGCTCGACACCAAAGCGCTGTTTGAACAACATTTAAAACAAAAAGTGGACACACAAAAAGACAAACTAAAAAACAAACTACTGGAAAAACTGGGCGGTGGTTAAAGCGGCTTTTGCTTTAGCCTGAGGCTGCGGTCAAAAGCCGCAGCCCATCAGGTTTCAAACGGGATAACAAGTTCGTGCGCAACCCTTAATCGTCACGCGTCAGTACTTCCAGCAAGTCGATGTCAAAACTAAGGTCTGAATTGGGCGGGATCATAGTGCCGATTTGCCGCTCGCCATATGCCAGATGGGCCGGCACCCAGAGCCGGCGTTTGCCGCCTACTTTCATGCCCTGCAAGCCCAGCACCCACCCCTGGATCACCCGGCCGTTACTCAGTACACACTGAAAAGCCTCACCACGGCGGTACGAAGAGTCAAACTCAGTGCCATCTGCTAAAAAACCGCGGTAATGGCTGGTAATTAAAGCGCCTCTTACTGCCGCTTTACCATCCCCCACCACCAGATCTTCAATTTTTAATTCATCCATCAAAGGCTCCTTAAACCGGCCGGAAAACGCCGATTATAACCTGCACTCAGTAGCGACTGACCAGCACAGACCACAACTTTCACCGTCTGGCAGCCAAAACCGTAGCCTGTTGCGCAGCGCCGCTGTCCGCGCTGGTTGCCAGCACAACCTTCAGGATCAGAGCACTATGGCAACCTGGTTGCTACCCCTGGAAAAAGTCGCTACTTTTTTCAGGCGCTGTTGCCAGACTGTGCTGCTGATGAACCTGATTGCAGCAACAGAGTAAAGCGCCCCTCAAACTGCTATGGACGGAGGTTGTGATGAACAAAGTTGCTTTATTGGCGATTCACGGTATGGGCTCAACCCAAAGGGGATTTAGTCACGAGCTGGTGCAGGATTTAACACGCAAAATGAACAACCACTTTGCTGAATTAGTGGTGTTTAAAGAAGTGTATTACCAACATATTTTGCAGGACAACGAAACGGAAGTCTGGCACAAATTGGCTGGCAAACTGCGCTGGGACGCGCTGCGACAGTTTATTTTGTTTGGTTTTGCCGACGCCGCCGGGCTTGAGCATCGTAAAGAGTTACCAAACAGCGCTTATCTGCAGGCGCAGCTGGAAATAGCACGTTCTTTGTATCAGGTCAGCCAACAGCTGGACAACACAGATAAAGTGGTAGTGCTGGCGCATTCACTCGGCTGTCAGGTGATGTCCTGTTATTTGTGGGACGCAACTCAGGCAGCAGCCAACCCGGAAAACCCCAAAGTTGCCGCCGGTATCTGGCGTCATATTCAGCAGCACGCTCAGGCGATAGCCGGAAAAGACCAGCTCAGCCCGGAAGACATCCAATTTTTGCAGGGCAAACGTCTGGCTTTGCTGGTGACCACAGGCTGTAATATTCCGATTTTTGTCGCCGCCCATAAACAATCCGACATTGTACCTTTTGCCAAACCCAACAAAGATTTTGTCTGGCATAACTATTACGATAAAGATGACGTTTTAGGCTGGCCGCTGGCCGAGTTATCACCCGCTTATGGCGAGCTGGTGACAGATATCCGTATCAATGCCGGTGGTGGTATTTTAGGTTGGATCAGTAAAAGCTGGAACCCTATGTCGCATGGGGAATATTGGGAAGACAAGAATCTGCTTAAACCTTTAGCCCGGCAGCTGGAAACACTGGCGATGACCGGCAAACTACCACCGCACTAATTCATGTGTTGAGCTTTATACATGTGAAAGCCAGTAGAACTGTAAGCATTACTTTGAAAGCCCGCCAGCACGGGCTTTATTTTTATCTATCCCGCCGCTGGTTAAACAGGCCTGGTTGATCTGGCCGGCATTTTTTGGCACCGTTTTTGGCACAACTATTGCTAACAAAAAATTCACTTCTTACAGCGCCGGCCAGGGACAGAGGGTGATGAAAACCAACATCAGTTTATTTGATACGCTGCAACAAATCCGCAGTCAGCAGCACAACCGCCAGCAAAGCCTGCTGGCCAGTTATCAGCAAAAAGATAAAACCAAAGAGCCGGTGACCACACCGGGCAAAACACCAACAGAGCCAGCCAAACCGGTGCAAACTCATGCCGATTTTAGCCAGATGAGCGCCAGACAACTGGGTCAGTGGCTGCAGCAAGGCCTGAAAAGCGGCAAAATTGTGCCGGAGCAGGAAGCTGTGTTTAAAACGCTGATTTATTCCGCTACGGCCGGAGATGCCAATAACAGCGATAAAGCATTCAATTTCAGCGAAAAAGCACAACAAGGGCTGCAAAGTGCCATACGCCGCAAAGACAGCAGCGCTATGTTGTTCTGGGGCAATGCAGTACAAAACATGAAAAAATATCAGGGAGAAAAATTGCCGCAGCCAACTGCTTAAGCTTGTGCTGCGGCTTCCATGCTCTCAGGCGCTTGCCAAAAGGCGCTGGCTAGCCGGTTTTGACGCTGTCTTTACCAGTAAACATCTGTTCTGAATCTGTTTTTTGCCCGACATTTTTTGCCGTAGCTAAACCACAACACCAACTCAGCAGCGGCACAACGCGGATCAGCCAATAACCCAAAGCACAACCCGTTATAGTCAGTAGCAGCAAAAGCCATACTTCCAGCCCGGCCGGAATAGCCAAAGGCTTTAACCAGCTGGCAAACACCACAATTAAAGTTTGATGTAGCAGATACCAGGGCAGAATAGCAGGGCTGCCATACCGATAGATGGCACCTTTGCGGTCTATGGCATTGACCGGCCGGTTTAAATAACGGCCGGCATAACCCAGCACCAGCAACAACCAGCACCAGTGATTCAGCGCCACCACTGCGGCATAACAAAGCCGTACCAGCAGCAGCTCGTCGAACTTTGAGGCGTAAGGTTCAAACACATCATGTTTATCCAGAATAATCAATGCATAACATAACAAAGCCAAAACGAAAAACAGCCTTCTGTGACGCACCAGTGCAGCCCACCATTGTTGCTGTTGGGCCAGCAGATAACCTGCCACAAACACCGCAAAATATTTAGCATGGTTATACCAGTCATCCAGCAGCGCATGGGTGGTTGGAAAAACTTGCCGCAGCCAATACCAGCTGATACCAAGCAACAACAACACCATTAACAAGGCATAACGGGCGGGCAGTTGTTGCACAAAACGGCTTTTTGCAAAACGATTCAGTGGTACCCGACCTAACAACAGCAGCATGCTGTAACACCAGACATAAGGCAAAAACCACAGATGGTTCCAGGTCAGCAGCCCAATAGGGCTATGGTGCTCTGGCAATAAGCCGGTTTGTGGGTTGATATACTGCCACCAGAATTGCAGGTAACCGGGTTCTATCAGCTGCTGGCTCAGCGCTTCAAAATACACCTGCGGCACCACCACCACAAACATGCCAAACAGCAAAGGCATAAATAAACGGCGGCTACGCAGCTGGAACAAACGAGCGCTGCCGATGTGCTGCTGCGCCAGACTGAGCGCCATAGCGCTGAGTAAAAACAACAAACTCATCCGCCAGGGGTTGGTTAAAATCATTAAGTCCTGCAACCAGCCATAGGTTTGTGTACTTTTTACATGCCAATCCCAGTCGGCCACGTAGTACATGCCAATGTGATAAAAAATCAGCACAGCAAGCGCCAGAATACGCAACCAGTCTAAATCGTAACGGCGTGCGCCTGCCCAGCTGCTGTGTTTTGGAAATACTGTTTCTGTCATTTGATAACTCCGGTTAAAGTAACCAGCGCAGTCTGCCCAACAACACAGCAGGCCCCAAGGCACCGATGTGTTGGTGGTGGTTTTCAGGGATAACAGGTGGAATAGTGTGACGAAAAATACGCAAGCCAGCTTGCTGGCGCGCTTTGATCAACATCCGTTGTGGTATAGCTATCTGCTGCTTGGGTGTTATCTGCTGATCAATAACAGCATTAATGCCACGTCGGTCTGGATGGAACACAGCCGTAACCCACTGAACACAGTGCAACTGTGGGAACCTTTTTTATGGGAATACAGCAGTGCGCTCAGCACTTTATTGTTATGCCCGTTTTTACACTGGATGTTCAGCCGTCACCCGATGCGGCTGACTCATCTCAAGACGCTGTTATTGACGCATCTGCTGGGTTCTTTGGTGTTTAGCGTGGCACATGTGACTTTGATGGTTGGGTTTCGCAGTGTTGCTTATAGCCTGGCGCAACAGGATTACGGCTTTGGCCCTGTGCTGCGGGAATTTTTTTACGAATACCGCAAAGATGTCTGGGGTTATTTATTCTTTTTTGGCCTTTTTCAGCTGCTGCAGTTTGTGTATCGCAGGCTCAAAGGCGAAGCCAGTTTGATCCAGACCGGCGATGATACAGAGGCATCAGCCAGCCCGGCAGCAGACAACAAACCCGCAAGCATTAGTTCGGCCGCAGCGCCCCGCCACTTTCTGGTGAAAAAACTGGATAAAGAATTTTTAATTGCCATTGCCGATATTGAATGGCTGGAAGCCAGTGGCAACTATGTGAATTTACACAGCAAAGGCCGTATTTACCCGCTGCGCGCCACTTTAAGTCACACTATGGAACAGCTGACCACTCAGGGGTTTAGCCGTATTCACCGTAGTTTTGCCGTGAATCACCATGCTATCGACAGCATCAGTTATCAACCAAGCGGCGACGGTGAAATTCAGCTGAAAAACGGCCAGAAACTGGCGTTATCGCGCCGCTATAAAGATGACTTCAGGGCCGCTGTGCAAACTGCAGCCTCATCAGCGCTCTAGGCCTCAGGCAGCCTGCTCAGCTGTGGGTTGCAGCTGATGCAGCCATTCTTTTGGCGACACACCAAGCCGCTGGCGAAAAGCACGGTGAAAAGCTGCCACACTCTGATAACCAACGGCCGGGGCTATTTGTTTCAGCGAAGCACCGGCCAGCAATTCTTTGCGTGCCAAAGTTAAACGCCAGTTCAGCAAATATTCGGCCGGTGTCTGGCCCACCACTTTGCGAAAATGTTCGGCAAAACGGGCCCGCGACATGCCCGCTTCCAGCGCCATGGCCTCTAATGTCCATTCCAGCTGAGGCTGACGATGAATGGCATCAAACACAGCTGCTAATTTTTTATCGGCCAGACCGGCAAACAACCCAACCTGCACTAAACCTTGCGCCATGATAAAACGCAATAACAAAATCAGCAGATATTCGGTTAACCGCTGCAAAGCAGCGTCCCGGCCACAGTATTGCTGCTGGTTTTCCTGCCAGATCAGCTGGATCAGCGCACGCAATGAAGCACACTCAGACAGTGGGATCACACTACAATCCGGCAAAGCCGCCAATAACGGATTGCCGGCCACTTCACCACAATCCAACGTTGCGCAATACAACAATAAGGAGTGCTGATGCTGCACTTCAAACTGATGGGCATCACCACGTGGCATAAAAATCAGGCAGGGTTCGGTCACGGCAATCCGCTCGCCATTGAGCAACAACGCCCCTTGCCCCGCTTCCACCAAGTGTAAATAAGCCTGGCCGGATTGAGGGCAAAACCGGGTTTTCTGGCAACTGCTGCCATGAAAATACACCGCAGCTTTTGGCGAAAAATGTGCAAGTAACGGGGTTAACCTATCCATTTTGATACTCTCTGCAAGTTAAATGGCACTTTTAGTTACCAATAGTTCCTGATAATAGCAGCCATCACAGAAGCTGCCAAGCCAGTGATGACTGGCAATGAGGAACACATGAAAGGCGCATACCCAACTTATTTGCTGTTGTTGCTAACCCTTAGCCTGACACTATTTAGCGCTGCAGGTCGCGCCAATACCCAGGCTATTGCTGTGGATTACCTGCAAGGAGAAGGTGATGTTCAGGGATTAAAGCTGGCTTACCAGCAACAGATGCCATGGCTACAGAGTATCAGCCCAAAATTAACAGTACTGCTGGAGGCCAGCGCTAATTTCTGGCGTTATGGCCCGGCCAATAGTTCCGACAGCAATGCAGTGCTGGCGTTTTCGCCTGTGTTGCGCTACCCGCTGGGTGAACAATTGGGCCTGCGTTGGGATCTTGAATTTGGTATTGGTGTGTCCTTATTGGATGACACCCGTTTTGCCGGTAAAAACGTCAGCACCCATTACCAGTTCGAAGACAGATTGGGCCTGGTGGCCTGGTTCAGCCCGGAACAGTCGGTGACACTGAGGTATTTGCATTATTCAAACGCTGGTTTTAAAAAGCCAAACCCTGGCCTTGATTTTATCAGTCTGTCTTACGCCTGGTACTTTTAACGGAGCCCGGCATGAAAACCAAAGTGTTATGGCTGTTGTTATTACTGCTGCAAAGCCCGCTGCCAGGCTCGGCCTGTGACCATAAAAACGCTGCCGGCCACAGCGCAGACAGATTCAGCACCACTTCTCTGCAGCAAAGGTTGCAGCACCCGGCTTTGTTGCTGGATCTACAGCTCAAACAAGTCACGGCGCTGTTAACTCTGGCGGCTCAGCAAGGCCATGTCCGTGTGCACAACACACCAGAGTGGCAATATCGGCTGCAGCAGCTGGAGCAACAATGGCAGCTGCTGTTTCAGCACAATGAATCCAGAGCGCTGAACCAAATTTATAACCAGTTTCAGATTGAAATTCAGTTGTTACAACTGGCCCCTGCCGAGCGCAAAACCACAACGCTGCTCACACATATCCAAACGCTGGAACAACTGCGACTGCGTTTGGCTTTGCTAACCGGTAATGCCAAAACCACCAACAGTTAAGCTGCAACACCACAGTGACTTCTGACACCTTTACACTCAGTTCAAATACAGGGGTTCACTGGCAAAACCATCACCACAAGCTTATTGCCGCTTATTTTTTGACCTAAAACAACAGTGCGCCAACTGGTATTTGCATTTGGCCGTTATCTGCATTTAACTGCAAAGACTGACACCGGCTCACCAGCCCTGACCACTGATTTATATGGAGATGATGATGCGTACCTTCAGCCTGCCTCTGCTTGTTATATTGTTTGGCCTGTCGCTGACAGCACAGGCCCAAACCACCTTATCCAGCCACCCTTATGACAAAGTGCAGCAAATATCCCCTGAAGTGCAGGTTGAACAGCTGGCACCTGGCTTGTGGTTACACCGCACCGAACAAAAACTCGGTAACGGCATGCTGTTTACCGCCAATGGCCTGTTATTGGAAACGCCACAAGGTATCTGGATGCTGGACACCGCCTGGGGTTATTACCCCACAGTGGATTTATTGCATTGGATAGACACAGTGCTGCAAAAACCGGTGGTCAAAGCCATTGCCACTCATGGTCACGATGACAGGGTTGGCGGCGCTGCCGCACTTGCTGAGCGTAATATTCCGTTGCAGGTCACAGCGCAAACCGCCGCTTTAGTGCAGCAGCGTACCAAAACTGAGGATCTGCTGCTGCCGGTGCAAGCTGTGGTCAATCTTCAGGTCGCAGAAAAATATCAGGACGGCCCAGTCGAGTGGTTTTACCCGGGCGCCGGCCATACCAGCGACAATATTGTATTGTGGCTGCCACAATACCAACTGCTGCTGGGCGGCTGTGCGGTCAAAGCGCCCCGTTATCCTGGCCTGGGTAATATTGCCGACGCCGATGTGGCAGAGTGGCCACACAGCTTACAACGGATCCAACAGGCTTATCCGGACATCAAAATTCTGGTACCGGGCCATGGCGATGTGGCTGATGCCGGGTTACTCAGTTACAGCCTGGGTTTGATGAACAAAACCGAATAAAGCAGTAATTTCAGTTGAGGGCGCAGCACAAAGTAAAAAATTTTTGCTGCTGCGCTCTGGCTGGCTCCGGCCACGCAGCTCTTAACAACAGCTACAACCAACCCCGCTGCTGAGCAATACGGGCAGCGTCAACGCGGTTGGCGGCATTAAGTTTATTGATAGCGTCCGACAAATAATTACGGACAGTGCCTTCGGCTAAAAACAATAACTGTGCAATTTCAGCCGTGCTTTTGCCTTCGGCACTAAGCCGCAGCGCGCGCCGCTCTTTATCATGCAGCGGGTTATCCTGCCCCAGCGCCAACATCGCAAGCTCAGGCGCTATCACTTTGCCACCGGCCATAATTTTCTCTATGGCCGCCAGCAGTTCAGTGGCAGGGGTGTCTTTTAGTAAAAAACCATCCACCCCGGCCTGCATGGCCCTTTTGACATAACCGGCACGGGAAAAGGTAGTCAGGATCAACAGCTTACAGCGCTGTTTTTGCCCTGCTTGCTCCTGCTGCAAAAACTCAATCAGCTCCAGCCCTGTCAGACCCGGCATTTCAATGTCGGTTAACAACAAATCAAATTTTTGCTGGCGTAGCAGCTGTTTGGCTTGCTGACCGTCTTCGGCTTCCACCACCTGATGTTGCCCCAGCAACCTTAATAAAGTGGCAAGGGTGCTGCGTAAAATAGCCTGATCTTCAGCAAATAAAATATTCATGTAACACCCTGCCCGCTGTCTGCTTGTTGTGACGGCCAGCTTAAAATAAAACAGGTGGGCGCCAGTTGCCATTGTAAAGCCCCTCCCAATACTTTGAGACGCTCGGCAATGCCGGTTAAACCATGGCCTGGCGTTATGGCGGTACAAACCCCGTCATCCTGTAACCTCAGCTGCCAACCGCTGTGATCTTTACTGGCCCTGAGCCATAACTCTTTGCCATTGCTGTGTTTAAGCACATTGGTGCACAGTTCAGTCAGGATCAGCTCCAGTTCCTGCGGGCTGTCTGCGGCCAAAGCGGCAAAATCAACATCCACATGACAAATCCAGCCACTGCTGCGCAATTGTGCTAATAAAGCCGGCAGCACCACGTCCAGTCCCTGCTGGCGATACCCGCTGATAGTGTCACGCACCAGCTGCAAACTTTGCCTGGCCACTTGTTGTAATTCTGCTAATTGTTGCTGCGCTGCTTGCGGTTGTTGCCGCTCCAGCCACACTTGGGTCAGCTCTGCTTTGAGCGCTATGGTGGCCAGACTATGACCCAGCACGTCATGTAAATCGCGGGCAATACGTTCGCGTTCCAACTGCCTGGCCATTTGTTGTAATTCGGCATGGCTGCGCTCTTGTTGCAGATGATTATGCAGGCGCATTTGTTCCACCAGGCCGGACACACTGACACCAAGCACCACCACCAGCGCATACCCCTGTAACCAGAGAGACGGATACCACCACCAGAACCAGGCTGCCTGCCATAACAGCAACAGTACAATCGCCAGCAGATAACGGCCGTTGTTAAGCCAAAAGCCTATAAAAAAACCAATATAAGCAAACATCGCCATGCTGCCGGAATTCATCGGCGTCACCGCAGTGGCAATCAGCCACATCGCCAGTAATAAGGGCCAGCGCTGCTGCTTGTTACCGGTTGCAATCCGGTGATACACCACAATAAAAGCCAGCAATGCCAGCACAATACCGGCCCATTGCCATGGGCCCGTGGCTTGAATAAGCAGTGGCGGTAAAAAATAAAAACCGAGGTAAATCAGATAACCCCAGCGAAGTGTTCCTGTTAGCATGCGGCACTCTGCTGTTTATTCAATTCGGCATCCCCTTGATGCGGCACAACAGGCAACTATTGCTGTTGCCTGTTGCTTTTGACCTGAGATTGGCCTGTTAAGACCCCTGCAATAACTGTCTGGCCCAGCCATAATCCGGCTGCTGGCGCAAAGCTTCAGTCCAGTCGGCTTTGGCCCCTGCGCTGTCACCGGCTTCTTTTTTCGCTAAACCGCGCCAGACATAAGCCTCAGCTTTGCCCCAACAAATGGCAACACAGGGTCTGGCAAAAGCCTGTACTGCGGCTTCGGCTTGCACTAAGGCCTGTTTTTTATCGCCACCAAATAAACTGGGCGTTTGATAAGCCAGAATGGCGGCGGCTAATAACACGCGGGGATTGTCAGCCTGCATTTCTTTACTTTTAGCCAGTGCATCCCCCGACAGCTTGCCATAATAAGCGCCTTTAATCGGATAATAACCAGCCTGCATGCCGCGGGTCAGCGCTAATAGCGCCAGTGCTTCCGTGGTTAAATCGGTATCCGGCTCAGCTTTAAGCAGTTGCTCTAACCGCTCAGCTGCCGCTTGCAGCGCAGGCTTTAACAGCGTCTCGTCACCACGCACCGAAGCGGTAACAGCCAGCCGGTATTGGGCATAGGCAAACTGATAATCATCCTGCGCTATGGCGCTTTGTTGTTGCAGTGCGGCCAGATCCAGCCGCTGTGCCGCAACATCAATGGCGGTCAAATCGGTAGCCGCGAGCGCTGGCTGACTAAGGACAGCCAGCATCAACAGCGGACGCAGCACCTTGCGCATAGCCGGCATCTGTAACTGAGAGTTATTGTGTGGAAAGTTCATCATTGTTGCTCCGTTAAAACGCCACCCTGGCGTTGTCGAAACAATGATGCCGCTCTGCCTGCCGTTAAGTTAGTGTCAGACATCAGCAATGTCGAGTGACAAATGTCAGCTTTTGTTAGCCAGACAGACGGCTTGATGCTCAGATAGTTGATGCCGAAAGCAACAACTGTCAGTACAATGAGGCAACAAATTTTACTCAGACCATGTGATGCACAGAGCCAGCGGCCTTGTGCTGATGGTCTTTGCCTTCGCCGGCCGGGCCGGCAAACTAATCAGCAACAGGAAGAAAAAATGGCAGCATTTGGTAGTGTATTTATGCCTGAAATGGCAATGGCCCAATTTGACGGTAACACCTGGGGCAGCAGCGCTATAGTCAGCGCCAACAGCATCAGCCTGCATCCGGGCGCCCATGTGCTGCATTATGCCAGCACCTGTTTTGAAGGTTTAAAAGCCTTTCGCCATGACGATGGTTCAGTGGCCATTTTCCGTATGGATAAAAACGTTGCCCGTATGCTGCAAAGCACAGAGTTGTTGTCGTTACCAAAGTTTGACCCGGCACTGTTAAGCCAGATGATTGTGGACATAGTGCGCCATTATGCAGCCGATGTCCCAACACCTCCGGGCTCCATGTATATCCGCCCAACCCATATCGGCACTGAACCTGCCATTGGTAAAGCCGCCACACCAACCTTAACCTCTATGTTGTATGTGTTGCTGTCGCCTGTGGGTGACTATTTTGCCGGCGGCAGCCGCGCTTTGCGTCTGCTGATGGAAGACAACGCGCGCTGCGCGCCGCATATGGGCATGATTAAAAGTGGCGGCAACTACGCCAGTGCACTGCAACCGACCATGCAGGCCAAAGCCAAATATCAGGCCGATCAGGTGTTGTTCTGCCCGAATGGCGATGTGCAGGAAACCGGCGCAGCCAACTTCCTGCTGATTGACGGCAACGAAATTATTACCAAAGCACTGGATGCTTCTTTCCTGCATGGTGTCACCCGCGACAGTATCCTGACGTTAGCCCGCGATTTAGGCATGACAGTGTCTGAGCGTGAGCTGACAGTGGCTGAACTGCTGGAACGTGCCGCCAAACCAGGCACAGAAGCAGCGCTGTCCGGCACTGCAGCGGTGCTGGCCCCTGTTGGCACGCTGATTTATCAGGGCAAAGAAATTAAAGTAGGTTCAGGCGAACCAGGCCCAACCACCAGCAAACTGCGCCAGGCACTGAATGATATTCAGTGGGGCAGAGCCGAAGATAAACATGGTTGGTTAACCAAAATCTAAGTACTCGTCAGTACCTACAGCAACAAAGCAGGCGCTGCCTGCTTTTTTATTGCCAGCTCCCAGGGCTTGCAGCGCAGAGCGGGTTTTGGCTGTTTAACGTTCCGCTTCTCCTGAGTCAAAGTGCAGGCAGAGTTATTTTGACCGCAGGCCACAATAACCCTAAGATAAAGCTCTTTTGCCTACAATCGGATTTATGATGAAAATTGCGTTAATAATCTTTGTGTTAGCTTGTGTTGTTTATTATTTTTACAGCAGTGCCAACAACGGCAAAGCTGCGGCGCTGAATGTGGAACAAGGCTCGGCTTTTCTGGCTGAAAACAGCAAAAAAGAAGGGGTGCAAACCACCAACAGCGGCCTGCAATATCTGGTGTTACAACAAGGCAACGGCGACAAACACCCAGGCCCAGCCAGCACTGTGACAGTGCATTATCATGGCACTTTAATAAACGGCACAGTGTTTGATTCGTCGGTAGAACGTGGTGAAACCATCAGCTTTCCGCTAAACCGGGTGATCCCGGGTTGGACCGAAGGGCTGCAGCTGATGAAAGCAGGCGACAAGTTCCGCTTTTTTATCCCGTCGAATCTGGCTTATGGCAGCCGTAATGCAGGCAAAATTCCACCGGGCTCCACACTAATTTTTGATGTTGAACTTTTTGCCATCGAAGGTTAAGCCTCAGCAATCACAAAGGGTCGGTGTCAGACTGGCCTGCTGTATAATCAGCGGCCAGACGGCAACAGCACCGCCAATTTTCCGCTGCTGGCATAAGGTTATTTTTCGTTTAAATACAACCCTTTTGCCAACTACCACAGCAATAGCACAACATAAAACCGGTATTTTTGGTTGACCCCAAGCCCGGATCAGGCTAAAAAGCCCGCTGCCGTTCTACAAGCCTGCCGCCTTTGGCAGCATGGTTTGACGCATTTTCTACGGAGCCTTTTGCATGTACGAAGCATTAATTGCTATCTGGCATCAAGACTACCAACTGCTGGTCAGCCACGGCGCCATTGCTATGGTGGTGTTATGCCTGGTCCTGATCTTATTTTTAGAATCTGCTTTTGTATTTTTGCCTTTACCTGGCGATAGTCTGGTGCTGCTGAGTGGCGGTTTGGTCGCATCCGGTGTCATAGGTCACGAAGTGACTTTATTGTATTTACCGCTGGCAGCCGGTCTTGGCAGTCTGTTGGCCTACTGGCAGGGTTATGCCTTGGCTCACACCCGCTTTATGCATCATATAGAACGGATGGTACCGCAGGGCAGCCTGCCGCGCGCCCATGATCTGCTGGAAAAACATGGGTTTATGGCGATGTTTTCGTCCCGTTTTGTGCCTTTTGTCCGGGTATTAACACCCATGCTGATGGGCATGACCGGCATGAAACTGCCCAAAGTGGCGCTGGTGAGTTTTTTTAGTGCTTTTTGCTGGACTTTCGCCCTGAGCCTGCTTAGCTCCAGCCTGATGAAAGTGCCGCAGCTGGAGCAATATCATCATCTGCTGACCAAAGCGCTGATTATGATATCTGCCGTACTTTTTGTATTGGCAGTGCTGGCCCTGGGTATTCGCTGGTTTAAATCACATCGAGCGAATAAAGCGGAATAACACCAGCTGCACAGGGCGGCAGAACTTAGTTGTGCCGTCCTGCATCCGGCTCAAAATCAGCAACCAGCTCACTCAACTGAACCAGCTCCTGATTTTTATAGCCAATACGTTGTTTTAACAGGTAAATACCATAGAGACATAACGGCAGCGCAATCAGGCTATAAAACTTCAACATCGCCGCCGGCACTAATGCCGGTTGCCAGAACCACAGGCCCCACAACACCAATACAAACAGCACCAGCAGAGCACAGGCCAGCTGATTATAACGGTAATACAACAACGACAGCTGACAGCTGCGTAGCCGAAATGCCAGCACACCACTGCTGCTCCAGTTGTCATAAGCCAATAAAGGCCGGTGCACATGCCAGCTGACATACAAACTCATCAGCACACCAATCAGCAAAAATACGGCGGCAATATAACTGAACCAGTCCTGCATTGATGTCACCAACCACAAGGCCGTGCCGGCCATAGCCGCAGCCCCCAGCCATTCACCGACCAGCAAAACCCATTGTTGCCTTTGACGTTGCCTCGCCTGGGTTAAATCTGCGGCAGTGGGCGCAGTAGCAGCCGCCACCGGCTGTTGCTGCCAGCTTTTGCTTAAAGCGGCAAAATCAAACTCATTATTCATCTTGCATCAACTCCATCAATTCTGTTTTTGCCCGGTTCAGCCGCACCCGCACTGCACCATGACTGATTTGCAGCACCTGTGCAATTTCCGGTGCGTCCATATCTTCCATCGCCAGCAAAATCACCTGCCGGTTGGCCGCCGACAACTGCCGCACCGCCCGCAGCAGTCTGTTATTTTGCTGCTGCTCACCAATCTGCTGCGACGGGCATTCGTCCAGCAACTGCGCTTGTGTTTCATCATCCAGCGGCTGCCATTTATGTTTTTGTGCCCTGGCAATGTGGTCCACTGTCACGTTATGCACAATACGAAACAAATAAGCCCTGGGGTTTTCTGCCGTCTGCAGCCGGGCGGCCGACTGATGTAACGCCAGGTAAATATCCTGTTTTAAGTCCTGCCGCGCTGCGGCATCGGCTTCACAAGCCAGCAGAGTGCGGCTTATAGCGCCCTGATGTTGCTGCCACAGCTGCAGCAAAAACTGTTCAGCTGTTTGTGCCTGCCGATCTGCGGTTGTGGTGGTGGTTGCGGTCAAAATGTTTTGCCTTCCTGTTGCTTATTTTTTCCTGCGCACCTGATGAGTCTGTGCGTTGCGCTCAAGTGTTACACAAAAAAATAATCTGTAACAGCCAGAACAAGATCAACGACTTAAGGAGCAACAACAGAATATTTGTCATCACAGACAGGAGCATAGAATGAACAACTTATTTCGTTTGGCACTGATCCCGGCACTGATCTGCAGCCTGACCGGCAAGGCGGAAGAACAGGTGGCCCGTATGGACACAGTGCTTTATCACAATGCCACTTTAATCAATCCGGCCAACCAACAGCGTACGGAAAACGGCTGGTTGCTGGTGCAAAACGGCAACATTATTGACCAGGGCCAGGCCAATACTGCTGACTCTTTGCCCAAAGCCAGCCAACAGATCAATTTAAACGACCAGTTTGTCATGCCGGGCTTAATTGACGTGCATTTACATCTGACCTCAGGCCCACACCGAGTGGAAATGGTGAACGGCGCCCCAGCGATCACAGTGAAAGGCCATCCGGAAATCACTCAATATCATGCCATCAGCACCTTAGCCACAGGCGTCACCACGGCTTTTAGCCCGGCTGGCGAACCCGAAGCCAATGCCCAATATGCCAGGGCGCAACAACAAGGGCAGTGGCTGGGGCCCAAGTTGTTTTATGCCGGTTATATCTTTGAACCTATGCCTATTTTGGGCGGCTCGGTGTACCCCAAAGACGAAGCAGGCTGGCAAGCCGAAATAGCGCGGCAAAAAGCGCTGGGGGTACAGGTGATCAAACTGTATTTTGGCCTGGGCCAGGCAGAAGTGGCGATGGGGATTCGGCTGGCGAAAGCGGCGGGCTTAAAAACCATTGCCCATCTGGATCAGGTGAGCTGGCAATTTGCCGCCGACCAGGGCATCGATATGTTAACCCACGCTCTGCCCACCAGCGCAGAATTGCTGACAGGCCCAGCGCGCCAGGCTTATCTGGCATCCCGCAAAAACCCGATGAACCAAAGGTTTATCTATGAATGGTTTGAGCATGTGGATTATGACAGCAAACCTATGCAGCAACTGCTTCAGACGCTGGCCCGCCAGCAAACCCGATTGGATTTAACCCTGGTGGTCAATGAACTGTTTTATTTTGCCCGCGAGCTGGAGCGCCTGTACCCGGAAGATCAGATGTGGGTGTTTCACCCACAAAGCCGCAACAGCTGGCGTGGTTTGATGGCGGTGCCAAGTTACGACTGGACCAAAGCCGAAGTGGCACAAGCGCAACAGCAAATGCCCAAGGTACTGCAACTGTTTAAACGGCTGTATGACGCCGGGGTGCCTTTAGCCATTGGCACCGATCTAAGCGCCAGCGGCCCTTTTTACCTGCGCGAGCTGCAATTGAGCAAAGCCGCTGGCCTCAATAACTGGCAAGTGTTGCAACTGGCAACCCTAGGCGGCGCCAAACATCTGGGCCTGCAGAATCTGGGGGAACTCAAAGCAGGCTTTGCGGCGGACTTTATTGTGTTAAGCCAGGATCCAACTCAGGACTTAACAGCGCTAAACAGCATTCAGACTGTGGTGCAAGGCGGTAAAGCCCATCAGGTGGCAGAACTGCGCGCGCTGTTACCTGCATTAAGCCAGACCAAACTTTAAATATCTCAATTAAAAACATTAAAAATCAACAATTTAATATAGAAATCCTGGCTATCAGCCAATCAACAGAAGGATACAATGATGGAAACTCTCAACAGCTTGATCGACCCTCTGATGCAAATCTGGCAACAGGCCGACACACCGTTTTTAATGTTGTTTGGCGCATTTTTTCTGCTGGTCTGGTTTTTACCCAGCCTGCTGGCACTGCTGTTTAACCGCAAACATGCCGGCAAAATTGCCATGCTGAATATTCCGGCCGGTCTGTCCTGGATAGCCTGGGGCGCTTTATGTGTCTGGGCTGTCACCGGCAAACTCAGTGAGTCGATGGCGGCAAAAGCCAAATTGAAGGTTCAGCAATAAAACATCAGATGAAACACAGAAGCCGCTGGCTCAGCACCGGCGGCTTGTTACTACCGGCTGCTTTTTACTGCCAGCATAGGCGGCCTGCAGTCACAACCGCTGTGGCTCTCAACACTATATTTTTAGTACCAGCATTATTTTGGCGGTTTGTCCTTGCCATAGTGGGGCGAGCGCGGGCCGTATAACAGGCCGGTTGGCGATTCAGGAGAGAACAACCTCACCGACGCAGTAGAGGCCACCGCAAAACTGGTATCCAGCGCTGTTTCCAGAATTTGCGTCACAGCAGCCTCAACCAGCATACCAACAATACCACCCCCATTGCCGCCATTTTGTTCGCTGCTGGCGGCGCGGGCTTTACCCTGCCATAAAATTTCGTTGCTTCTGTTGTCCACCAGTTTTGCCTGCACGACCACCACGGTATCGCTGGACAGTACAGTGTAAGAAGTGCCGTATTGCTGCACTTCGATATACATCACAGCATCAGCACCAAAAATGTCGTTCAGTTTTTTGGGTGACACAGCGTGGATATCTTCGGCAACAGTTAAACCATTGTTTTTGAAGGTTTCATCCACCAAGGCCACCGGAAACACATAATAACCAGCTTCCGCCAATGGCACTGTAACATTGGCCAGCACCGCATAGGGGGCTATCACCTCGTTAGTGTGGTTCACAGGCGGCAATACCAGAATAGACTTAGGTTTGTTTTGTTTAAAAGCGCTGTAATCCATAGCACTGCGGCCACCGGCACAACCGGCCAATATAAGGCTCAGCACACAAGCTGCAAAAAACTGAAACTGTTTCATGATTTACCCGCTTTGGCATTTTTCAGCAAAAAGTCGATAAAACGCGCCGACTCCGGATACAAGGCTTTTTCCTGTTGCAAATAGCGCATGCCGGTGTCCCGTTGGCCACTTTCAATATAGAGGTAGCCCAGATGCGCATTCAGCCCCGGGCCTGCCGGCTTGTTTTTGGCGGCACTTTTGGCCAGTGTTTTTTCCAGTGCTTCAATTTCGCGCTGCAGCGAAACATCTTCATTTTTAAAATGGCTGTAAAGGCCGTCCTGATAAGCACCGTAATCATATAAAGGTTGGGTGCTCTGGCAGCCACTCAGTGCTGCTAGACTCAGCAGCACCAGGATTTTCAGTTGCATCAGCACCAGCCTCACTGTGGTTGCCACTGGTTATTCTGGATGCCGGCAATCAGGTTATTCACCGCTTCACGCATGGCTAAATCCAATACTTTGCCGTTTAAAGTAGCGTCATAACTGGCGGTGCCGCCAAAACCCAGCACTTCCCGGTTTGCCAGGCTAAATTCACCGGCGCCCATCACAGAAAACACTACAGCTGAAGTTTCCACATCCACTACGTTTAACGCTACTTTGGCATAAGCCACCTGCTCTTTGCCTTTGCCCAGCAGGCCAAACAATTGCTGATCGCCGGTTTGTTTACGGCCAAACTCAGTGACATCACCGGTGATCACATATTTAGCGCCAATCACCTGCTGTTTGGCACCGGCAAACTGCGCTTCCTGCTGCAACTCGGCCATATTGGCGCGGTCCATCACTATAAAACGATTAGTTTGTTGCAAGTGGGTTAACAAAATGGTTTTTGCCTGAGAACCCAGCTGGTCCACTTCAGCGTTAAAAATGCCATTCTGAAAGTTAGAGCGGTTTTGAAATTTACCAACCACCAATTTACTTTTCTGTCCCTGGTAAGGTTGGTAACTGGCATTTACTTTGGGTGCTTCAACAGTGCGGGAAGATTCGGTGGCGCTACAGCCTGCCAGAACAATCAATGGCAGCAACAATATAAATTTGTTTAATGTACTTTTCATATTACAGTCCTTGCTAAGGGAAATCAGAGGGGATGATAACAATAGGTATACATTTAATAACCTGCAATTTTTACCCCAGCTGAACAAACCGCGTCGTTTTTCTGCTGATAAACCGTCAGCTCTGGCAAAAAGCACTGTTTTTTTAAGGTACAACCCGCAATCAATATCGGCAACAAGCTGTGGATATACAAGCAACAACCGTCAGTCTGAAAGTTGCACAGGGCCACACAATCCATTACTCTCGCTGCAGCGCACCACTGGCGACGCCGGCCGCATGATGCTAGGCTCTTTTCGAAAAGTTTCTTTAAAAACAATCTGGTTAAGGATAAAGACCTCATGAAAAAATTATTAAAAGTCGGCGTGGTTTGTTCGCTTCTGATGGCCAGTGCAGGTTTATCCCAGGCAGTGGCCGGCGCTTACAGTTCAGATCAAGTGATTGCCAGTCAACAGTTTCACTACAACAAACAGCAAGTGTTGTCTTTTGTCAGCGATGCCGCAGTACAGAACAAACTGATTGAATTGGGTGTAAACCCGGTGGATGCACAACAACGTATTGCCAATATGACCCAGGAAGAGCTGAATGCGCTGAACAGCCAGCTGAACGAAATGCCGGCCGGCGGTATTGTTGGCACCATAGTGACAGTGTTAGTGGTGGTGGCAGTGCTGGATCTGATGGGCCTGACCGACGTTTACCCTTTTATTAACCCTATCCGCGGTTAATGCAGCAGTTGTTATTACAACATACCGGCCTGCTGGCCGGTTTGTTGTCTGGCTGGTTATCCAGGCTGCGCTGTGACTGTTGCAGTGCACACACCAAACAAAACCTCCTGTTAAGACTATCTGTTGGTTGCTTAGTGGCAGCCACTTTATTGCTGCTAACCGGCTGCCAAACACCAATACAAACCCAACAGTTGCTGGACAGTCCGCCCAGAATTGCCAAACAGCACCTGATCAACAATGTGCCTTTTTATCCACAACAACAGTTTTTTTGCGGCCCGACCACATTGGCCGAAGTCGCGGGTTTTTATGGCCTGCAGCAAAGCCCGGAGCAGATAGCCCCCAACACCTTTATTCCTGAACTGGCCGGCACCCTGCAAATTGAAATGACAGCCGCCACGCGGCAACTGGGGCTGCTGGCTTATGCAGAGCGCAGCAATATGCAACAGCTGTTACAACTGGTGGCTGAAGATATCCCGGTGATTGTGCTGCAGAATAATTCGATAAGTTTATGGCCGCAGTGGCATTACGCCGTGGTGATTGGCTATGACTTCGCCAGCGGGGAAGTGATTTTACACAGCGGCATCACCAGGGAATACCGGCTGAACTTCGCCACCTTTGAGCGCACCTGGCAACGTGGCAATTATTGGCTGCTGCTGATGCTGCCGCCTGATAAAAGCAGCACACAACTGAACCCTTTTGTATACAGCAAAGCGGCGCAGGACTTATTAAACACCCAGCAAAGGGCCAGCGGCGTGGCGGCACTACAAAACGCCACCCAACAATGGCCGGACTATTGGCTGCCGTATTTTTTATTGGGTAATTATTATGTTGCCAGCCAGCCTGAACTTGCAGGCCACTGGTTTGCCAAAGGCCTGCCTTATGCAAAAAGCCAGGCGCCTTATCTGAATAATTACGCCATGCTGTTAAGCAGCCAGGGCTGCCCGCAACAGGCAGAACAGATGATTACAGCGGCGTTAAATATAAGCCCGGCCGATCCACAACTGCTGGACAGCCAGGCTCAAATTCACAAAGCGGCCAGGGCACCACAACACAAAGTATTACAGTGCCCGCCTTTAGGGGATTAGCCTGTTGTAGCCCGTTTTCACAGCAAAACTGTGTTTTGTGCGGGCTGATAACAACGGGCCTAACCCAGCACTGCACGCAGCGCTTGTTGCACTTCAGCGCTTGAGCTTTGTGGTGATAAACGTAACGTGCGGTAACTGTCACCGCGGAAACTGCGGTCTACTTCCACCACCAGCAGCATCGAAGCACCGTCGGGTAAAAACGACAACTCCACTTCTTTAATACCCGACAACCACTGCCGCGGCCTGAATTCAAATTCCTGATAACAACCCACAGTGCTGCGTTTGCCCGGCACTTGTAAATAGCCTTTTTCCACATCCACTTTTTGTAGCTGCGCAATTATTGCCGGTTGTTGGGTTCGCCACCGTCAGGTTTTACTAAGGCTGCGGCACTTTTTAATTTTTCACTTTAACAAAGTGGCAAAGACCAACCATTTATTCAGCTGCTGGCCAAAGATCATTATTGTTATTTTTTACCAAGTAAAATGTATAACCGCCATTTTCATTTTGTTTGATATCGATACCCCAACCCGTCATATCCTTTGTTTCTAGTTTTTCCTGGATTTCGTTCAGAGTATTTTTATTGTTCGTTTCACCTGTCAGCACACAGACCTTAATATTGCATTGCAGTTCCTGATTGATCAGAAAATCCGAGAACAGTTTTGTCTCGTTGTACAAACCATTTTCGTAACTTGTTGACCATTCATTCTTTTCGCCTGTTCTGCTTAATTCCCTGACACCCTCAACATAATATTCGTCGTATTTCAGCGCAGATTTTACGCCGGTAAAATACATCGGATTGTTGGCAACAAACTCCGTTAAATCAGCACTGAGTTGGCTTTGTTGTGCATTGTTTGTTTCTTCTGCTGCAGCATCTGATGTGAGGTACGTAGCTGCTTGTTGCGATTCAGGATTTTTAGCCTGAGGTTGCTCAGGTAACGGTTCACTTTGCTTAGCGTGTTGTGCCGTTTGGGTGGAGGTTGGTGCTATTGCTGTCTGCACCGCAGCCGATTGCTGGCGGATATCGGCACAATCTGCTTCTTGATCGAAAACGGAAAGCAAATAACTCGCCGCAACACCAATTACAATACCGGAAAATATTGATTTGATATATGCCACTACATTCGTCCTTGTAAAACCCGACGATGTCGGATGTTGTATGTTCCGTTACATAAGCTCATTGTTAACCCGACACATGTTGTAACTCAAGCATTTATATAACAGCGAACCTTAAGTGCAGATGTTGATCTTTGCCGATCTGGATAGCCGCATATAACCAGCAACCAACAACCTGCAGCAGCGGAGTGAGCATTCAAAAGTGAGCGCGGGAGGCGCGAACGGGCGAACGTAGTTGTTGCCGGTTGTTGGGTTCGCCCCAGTCGCGCTTTTTATTGCAACAGTAGCAAAACCTAAAAGCACGTCACCAGCAAAAGCACACAGCCAAGGCTTTAGAATTCAGCAATTAAACAAAGCCCCTCGCCAAACAGATACTAAAAAGCGCAACCTGGGTTGCGCTTTTTACTCTCTATATCAGCAGCTTTGCCGTAATTTCACCACTATTGGGCAATCACCGCGCCATCACCGTGTCATCACTGGGCCGTTAAAAACGTTTTATAAGACTTATTCCCCGTCACCAACTGATATGGATACCCCAAGGCATCCAAATGCCCTTCAATCTCGGATGGGTCGGCAATTTCAAAGCCCGCCAATACATCACCAGTAGCAGCGCCATGGTTGCGATAATGAAATAAAGTGATATTCCACTTTTCGCCTAAGGTATTGAGGAAGTTCATTAAAGCGCCCGGGTATTCCGGGAAGTTAAACTGATACAACTGCTCGTTCACTAAACGCGGTGGCATACCGCCCACCATATAACGCACATGCAGTTTGGCCAGTTCATCATCAGATAAATCCTGATAGTCGTAGCCCGCGTTGGAGAGCGCCTGATTCACCTGTTGCAGCTCTTCCGCGCCGTTTCTGAGCTTAATGCCAACAAAAATATGCGCTTTATTGTCACTGGCATAACGGTAGTTAAACTCGGTAATAGCACGGCCGCCCAGGGTTTCGCAGAAACGGCGGAAACTGCCTTTTTCTTCCGGTATCGTCACGGCAAAAACCGCTTCTTTTCTCTCGCCCAGCTCACAACGTTCTGACACATAACGCAAAGTATCAAAATTGAGATTGGCACCGGAAAGCACAGCGGCAAAATTCTGGCTATGGTCGGCCTTAGCAGCGTATTTTTTTAAACCCGCCAGCGCCAAAGCACCGGCTGGTTCCGCTACCGCACGTAAGTCTTCAAAAATATCTTTAATGGCGGCACAAATTTCGTCGCTGGAAACAGTCACCACATCATCACAATAGAGCTGCGCCAGTTTAAAGGTTTCGTTGCCGATGCGTTTTACTGCTACACCGTCGGCAAATAAGCCTACGCGCGGCAAAGTCACAGGCGCACCGTTCAGCATCGCCACTTCTAAACAGTTGGCGTCATCGGGTTCTACCCCTATTACCCGCACATTGGGCAACACCGCTTTGATATACACCGCCATGCCCGCCAGCAAACCACCACCACCGACCGGAATAAACACCGCGTCGAGTTTGTTGTGCTGGGTCAATAATTCTTTCGCCACAGTGCCCTGACCGGCAATCACATCGGCGTCATCAAAAGGCGGAATGTAGACAGCGCCCTGAGTGGCCGCCAGTTCAATGGCAAAACGGTTGGCTTCGTCAAAGGCTGTGCCATGCAACATCACATGGCCACCACGGGCCTTTACCGCCGCCACTTTAATTTCGGGGGTGGTAATGGGCATCACAATAGTGGCATTCAGGCCCAACTTGCTGGCCGACATCGCCACCCCCTGGGCATGGTTGCCAGCGGAGGCGCATATTACACTCGGCGCTGCCGCGCCTTTATCAGGAGCAGCCGCGGCGCTTGCTTTATGGGCTTGCGCCACTTTATGCAGTTTATGAAAAGCGCCCCTGAGCTTAAAAGAATACACCGGCTGATGATCTTCCCGCTTTAACCAAACATGATGACCAAGGCGCTGCGCCAGTTTTGGCATGGCTTGCAGCGGCGTTTCTACCGCCGCCTGATACACAGGCGACAATAAAATTTCCCGTAAATACTGTTGTTGCAACGCCTGCGCTTCACTGTCGTTGATTGCGCTTGTTGGATAAGCCGGGTTGCGGCTGCTGGCTGGCGTATCGGCCTGCCCAGCGACTGATTCAGCAGTTGCCGCAGCGCGCCCGGCGTTCACCACAGCCTCAGCCGCTGTTTCCGCCAGCGGCTCCCCTGTGGTCTCTGGCACTACAGTTTTTAAAACGGCCTGACTCATAATTCATCCAGCTTTGATAAATCCCGCACTGCACCTTTATCGGCGCTGCTTGCCAGCATGGCGTAGGCTTTGAGCGCCGGGCTTACTACGCGCACCCGGTCCACCGGTTTCCACGCCAGTTTGCCTTTGGCTTCCATCGCTTCACGGCGCTTTTGTAATTCAGCGTCACTGATGCGGATTTGAATGCTGCGGTTTGGAATATCAATATCAATGCCATCGCCGTCTTGCACCAGCGCAATAGCGCCGCCGCTGGCCGCTTCCGGTGACACATGGCCAATGGATAAACCCGAAGTGCCGCCGGAAAAACGGCCGTCGGTAATGAGCGCACAGGCTTTACCCAACCCCATCGACTTTAAATAACTGGTTGGATACAACATTTCCTGCATACCAGGGCCGCCTTTTGGCCCTTCGTAACGGATAATCACCACATCACCGGCCACTACACGGCCTGCGAGGATCGCTGAAACTGCATCGTCCTGGCTTTCAAAAATACGGGCCACACCATAAAAGGTCAGGTTGTCTTTATCCACACCAGCGGTTTTTACAATACAGCCATTCGGTGCCAGGTTGCCGTACAACACAGCCAAACCGCCATCCTGCGAATAAGCATGTTCTTTACTTCTGATACAACCTTCTTTGCGGTCATCATCCAGAGATGGATAACGGCAACTTTGTGAAAATGCCTGGGTGGTGCGAATGCCAGCAGGGCCTGCGCGGTAGAAGTCTTTTACCGCTTCGTCCTGGGTGGTCATAATGTCGTAACGCGCGAGCACATCACCGAGCGAGCTGCCCGCTACATGAGGTGTGTCCGGGTTTACTAAGCCAGCACGTTGTAACTCGGCCAGAATAGCAATGACGCCACCAGCTCTATGCACATCTTCCATATGATATTTTTGCGTGGAAGGCGCCACTTTGGATAAATGCGGCACAATACGCGACAGCCTGTCGATATCCTTCATGCCAAAGTCTACTTTGGCTTCAATAGCGGCGGCCAGTAAATGCAGCACTGTGTTGGTAGAGCCGCCCATGGCGATGTCCAGCATCATGGCGTTTTCAAAAGCGGTTTTATTGGCAATAGAACGTGGCAGAGCGCTCACATCATCCTGTTTATACCAGCGGTTGCATAACTCCATAATGCGCTCGCCAGCACTGATAAACAGCGCTTTACGGTCGCTGTGAGTGGCCAGCATAGAACCATTGCCTGGCTGGCCTAAACCTAAAGCTTCTACCAGACAATTCATTGAGTTAGCGGTAAACATGCCCGAGCAGGAGCCGCAAGTCGGGCAAGCGCTTTTTTCAATTTTTTCGCTGTCTTCGTCACTCACATTGGGGTTAGCAGCCGACACCATAGCGTCGACTAAATCCAGTTTAATAATTTGATCCGACAGCTTGGTTTTACCTGCTTCCATAGGCCCGCCCGACACAAAAATGGCCGGAATATTGAGCCGCAGCGCGGCCATGAGCATGCCAGGGGTGATTTTGTCGCAGTTAGAAATACAGACCATGGCGTCGGCGCAGTGGCCGTTCACCATATATTCCACCGAGTCGGCAATAATTTCGCGCGAAGGCAGGCTGTACAGCATACCACCGTGGCCCATGGCAATGCCGTCATCGATGGCGATAGTATTAAATTCTTTGGCAATGCCGCCTGCGGCTTCAATGGCTTCGGCCACCAGTTTGCCCAAATCGCGTAAATGCACATGGCCAGGCACAAATTGGGTAAAAGAGTTCACCACGGCAATAATGGGTTTACCAAAGTCGGTGTCTTTCACGCCGGTGGCGCGCCATAAAGCGCGGGCACCCGCCATATTGCGGCCTTCGGTGGTGGTGGCTGAACGTAATTTAGGCATGCGGTTTACTCCTGCATTTCTTTTATAAATAGGCTGACGTTTGTTTAAGGCGCGTCAGCAAAAAGTTATCCCCTTTATCCTTGAGTTGCAGCTCGCTGAAACTTTAGCGATTTTGGGGTTATATGGTTCAGGGCCACTTGGTTGTTATCCACATCATCCTTGTTTGCGCGAGGTGATCCGGATTTTTATTATCGCCAGCCCATCTTGGGGCTGGTCGTATTTTTATTTCTTAAGCACTTAAGGCTGAATTGACCATATCGGCCGTTTGCAGCTCCAGCTGCTGTACATCGTATAACTTATTCAGCTGCGCCGTCAGCAGGCTGATAGGTTTGTCACTTTGAATATTCAGCGTGACCAGCAAACCACTGTGGTCGGCCAGCGGTTTCATTTCCATGCCACACAGCTGAAAACCACGGTAACGGGTCACCTGTAATAACCGCTCCAGTGCAACAACTTCCAAACCGGTTTGAATCGTTAATCTGTGTTGTGCGCTCATTGGGCGGCCTCCTGTGTTGGGGTTGTGGTGATCATGTCCTGGTTGGCAGCGCCTGGTGGCACTAAAGGCCAGACGTTGTCGTTTTCATCAATTTTTACATGTAATAAATAAGGGCCGGGCCAGGTGAACATGGCGTCCAGCGCGCCTGCCACTTCGTCTTTGCGGCTGATGCTGTGGCCCGGAATGGCAAAAGCAGCAGCTAAAGACACAAAATCCGGGTTGTCGGATAAATCGGTTTCGCTGTAACGGCCGTCAAAAAACAACTGTTGCCACTGGCGCACCATGCCAAGGCGCTGGTTGTCGATCACCACAATTTTTACCGGCAAACGAAAACGTTTGATGGTGGCCAGTTCCTGCACATTCATCATAAAAGAGCCGTCACCGCTCACCACAATAGAGGTGTCGGTTGGGCGGGAAATTTTGGCGCCAATGGCGGCTGGCAAACCAAAACCCATGGTGCCTAAGCCGCCACTGCTTAAATGATTACGCGGCGTGTTAAAACTCATATGCTGCGCCACCCACATCTGGTGCTGGCCTACATCACAGCTCACTACTGAGTTGTCGGGCATCCGCTCACTCAGTTGTTTTAACAGCAAAGGGGCATAAATGCGCTCACCCGGATGGTCATAACGCCAGCCATGTTGTTGTTTCAGTTGTTGGCAATGTTGTTGCCATGGCTGGATGGTTGTTGCCACGGCAATTTGCAGCAATAACAACTTTAAATCGCCTAACATGGCGCAGTCGGCAAAACGTAACTTGTTGATTTCGGCTGGATCTATATCGATATGAATCACTTTGGCTTCAGGCGCAAATTTTTTCAGATTGCCGGTCACCCTGTCATCAAAACGGGCGCCCAAACAGACTAATAAATCACATTGTTGCACTGCTAAATTGGCGGCCTGAGTGCCGTGCATCCCCAACATACTTAAATAATAAGGGTTGTGTTTATCCACAGATCCCATGGCTTTTAAGGTGGTCACACTTGGCATGCCTGTGGCTGTTAAAAACTGGTTCAGCTCAGCCAGAGCGCCGGCCATATGCACACCACCGCCAATATAAGCCATTGGTTTTTTGGCGTTTTGAATCAAAGTGCGCGCCAGCTGCAGTTGTTGTTGTGGCAAAGCTGAGGCTTGTTGCGCACCGGCCAGCTGCAACGGTGGTTGGTATTCCACCGCCGCTAACTGTACGTCTTTGGGAATATCCACCAGCACAGGGCCTGGCCGGCCGCTTTGGGCCAGCGCAAAAGCCTGACGCAAAGTGTCGGCTAAGTCATTGACATTTTTAACTAAAAAGCTGTGTTTGGTCACAGTTAACGACAAACCCAGTACATCCACTTCCTGAAAAGCGTCGGTGCCAGCAACGGCTTGTGACACCTGGCCTGTGATAGCAACAACAGGCACAGAATCCAGCAAAGCGTCGGCCAAAGAGGTGATTAAGTTGGTCGCACCAGGGCCAGAAGTGGCCATACAAACCCCGGTTTTGCCAGAAGCGCGGGCGTAACCTATGGCAGAAAAAGCGCCGCCTTGTTCGTGACGGCACAGGTAGTGTTTGACCGGGCTTTGATAGAGCGCGTCGTAAATTGGCATAATAGCGCCGCCCGGGTAGCCAAAAATGCTATCCACGCCGTGTTCTGCTAACAATTTAACTACCAATTCTGCGCCCGTCATAACTCCATCCTCTTGTGCTTTTGTGCTGCTGTAACAAGGCGTTTTTTCGCTTGTTGTCACGGCCGTTATCCAGCTTTGTTCGCTTTTTGCCGGGCGAACAACCCGCTGTTTTGCATTTTCCGGGAGCCTGAAACGACAAAACCCCCGGACCTTGCGGTGCGGGGGTTTTGCTGGTGTCTGGTTTTTTCTACTTTCTAAAACCCAAACGGCAGCCCCCGCGGCGACTAATAATCACCACGACGAGGACCACAATAATGTTCAGGTTGGTTGTAAAATTCATTTAGCGAATAACTCTGTCGGTTATCTGTTACAAAAAGTGCCCAGCTGTGCTGGTGCGAATGGCTATTAGAAATAGCCGTCTGAAAGTCTTAAGTCAATGCTTTTTTTTCGTTTAGGGCAAATTAGCGGTAAAAACGGCCATCACTCTACAAATGCACAGCAAATAACCAGCCATTTGCGGGACAGATGTAAACAAAAGCCCGCTTTAAAAGCTGGAGCTCCACCCACTGCCTTGCCGCTGCGGTGCTGGCAAGCTACTGATGAATTCAGTAGACTCAAAAATATCTGAAGCCACCAGAGCTGTGTCAGCCCGCAACAAACCCATGGATCAACTCGAGCTATTTGACTTACCCAACCCCTGTATTGGGGTGTGCCAAAGCAATAACCGCGGTTATTGTGTGGGTTGTTTGCGCTCGCGGGAAGAACGGTTTAACTGGCATCAAAAACCTGTGGCCGAACGGGCCCGTATTTTAAAACTGCTTGAGCAACGCCGCGCCCGCCGTGACGCCGCCCGCCTGGCTGGTAAACCCGACAGCAGCCTGGAAGCAGACGACACCCCTTTTACCCCGGATTTATTCAGTTAAGCCAACTTTGTGCACTGCTGATATTACGCCCATCTTGAGTCGATAGTGCGGTAATAGTGCGGCAATTTTGCCGGCAACACATTGTTTTTTAATTGTACAGTTGCAGTTGTGCAGCAGGCTGCATACATTGAAACCATAGGTTTTTTTGTTGAGCGTTGCAGTTGCCCGAAACCAGCCCCAAGCAGCACCCTTTTTATACTGATCTGCAGCAGCGACTGAACCAGATCCGCCATCAATTTGCCAACAGCGTCTGGCGTGGCCTGGCTTTAGTGGCCGCTATTGGCACGCCCATTTCGCTGTCCAGAGCCTGGTTTAGCGGCTGGCTGCCGGTTTACAACATTCAGCTCAGTGTTGCACTGCTGGTATTGCTGCTTTATGCGCTGCTCAACAGGCTGCCACTGCAGCTGAAAACCGCTTTATTGATGCTGATTTTCTGGACCGTGGCAGTGCCCGGCGTGATGACTTTTGGCATGGCGTCTGCCGGGGTTTGGTGGCTGGTGGCCAGTGTGGTCGTGGCTTATGTGATGTATTCGGCCCGGCTGGCTTTTGCCATTCTTTGCCTGAGTTTTGCCTTTCTTGCACTCACCGCCCTTGGTTTTATTCAGGGTTGGCTGGTCATGCCGCTGGACGCCAACATCTACCTGACCGAGCCAATGTCTTGGGCAACCTACCTTATTGTAAACGCTATTGTTTTTTTAATTCTGGTCCGTGCTGGCATCAGTTATAGCCAAGCGCAGCAAGCCATTAGTCAGCATCAGTACCGGCAATGGATTGACGACCTACCCTTGGGCCTGGTGGTGCAGGACCAGCAACAACAACCCTATTATTACAACAAAGCCGCAGCGCGGATGTTAGGGCCTTTGCTGCAACAACAACCTGAGAGCGCTGTGCTGCAGTTTTTCCACCATGCCAGCCACAGCCCTTATCCGCCACAGGCTATGCCGGCCGCCCGGGCTTTGTTGGGCGAAACCAGTTATGTCGACGATTTGGCGGTTGGCACTGGCGGGCCACAACGGCGGTTACAGGCCTGGGGTCGCCCTGGTTATGACAGCAATGGCAAACTAGCCTTTGGTATTACGGTGTTTGAAGATATTACCGAACGCAAAATGGCAGAAAGTCAGCAGCTGGAACAAGCCGCCCGTACCAACGCTATTTTGCAACATATACAGGACGCCATCATCACCCTGAGTGACAACGGCTTGGTACTAAGTGCAAACCCGGCGGTTCAGCACATTTTTGGTTACGCCGAAGATAAAGTGACGGGCCAGCCTTTGTCTTTGCTGGTGCCGGCCTGGCAACATTTAACCGCAGTCCAACTGCTGGCACTTTGCGGCAGCAGTCATGAAAGTGAAGGCCAACATGCCGATGGCCATCTGTTCCCACTGGCACTTTCGCTCAGCCAAATTGCCGGCCAACAACCTGCGGTTTTTGTGGTGATGCTTAGTGATATTTCTGAGCGCAAACGGCTGGAGCAAATGAAAAACAATTTTGTGTCTACGGTCAGCCACGAACTACGCACGCCACTGACGGCTATCCGCGGTTCACTGAAGTTATTAACAGCCAAGGTGCTGGGAGAATTGCCACCTCAGGTGCAGGACTTGCTGCAGATTGCCGAGCAAAACAGTCAGCGCTTATTGCGGCTGATTAACGACATTCTGGATATGCAGAAAATTGAAGCCGGGCAAATGCATTTTGTGTTTAAGCTGCAGAATATTAAACCTATTTTGCAAGCTGCTGTGCAGGAATTGTCTAGTTATGCGGTGCAACATCAGGTGCATTTTGTGCTCGAAACTGAGTTAAACGACATTCAGCTTGTAGTGGACGCTGACCGGCTGATGCAGGTGTTGGCAAATTTGTTGTCAAACGCTGCCAAATTTTCACCACCAGGCTCAGATATTAAACTAACCGCTGCTTATCTGGACGAGCACTGGCTACGCCTTGCTGTATCAGACAAAGGCCCTGGTATCAGTGCAGAATTTCAACAACGTATTTTCCAGCCTTTTAGTCAATCGGATGCGTCCAACCAACGCAGTTATGGCGGGACAGGCCTTGGTCTGAGCATTAGTAAAGCCATCGCAGAACAACATGGCGGCCGTTTATCCTTTGACAGCAAAGCAGGAGAGGGCACAGTGTTTTATCTCGATTTACCCTGTGCCACCAAGTCGGTCAATACAGCTGCAACTTAATCAGCGAACTTTAGTTTTGCCAGATCCTTAATTGCCAGCCATCCAGTGCCGGTATGGTCAGTTCGTTGTCGCTCCAGACCGTTTTTAAGTTGTCATCCTGTAACAGTTCAGCCGGAATTTGCTGGCTTTTGTCGGAGATATTCAGCAAAAAGACGGTTTTTTTACCCTCCAGCTCACGCACCAGCTGCAGCAATTTTCCCTCTGCCAAAGCAGTGGCCTGATAACTGCCGGCCACCGACAATTCAGTGCGCTGTTTTTTCAGTTGGATCAGTATTTTATATAGGTTCCATAACGACTTGGGCTGTTTTTGCTGATCGGCAACAGTGTTGTCACCACTGAGTTGCTCAGTTAAAAATGGCAACCACCAGGCAGTGCCCTGCTGTGGCGGGAATAACTCAGCCGACTGCACCCAGGCTTGTTTTGCTGTTGTGAAACCGGCCTGATGCGATTTATCCCACAGCATAGGGGCCCGGCGCTGAATATGTTCAGCATCTGAAGCCTGGGTCAAGCCAATTTCTTCACCGTAATACAGGTATGTGGTACCAGGTGATGCAAATAACATCGCAGCCGCCAGTTTAGCTTTGCCCTGATGTGCATTCAGTTGCCAGCCCAGTCTGGGTTGGTCATGGTTGGTTAAAAAGGGGCTGAAATACCCCATAGGCACAGCGGCTGCCACCCGCTCGGCATAATTGGCCTGCAATGGCTGTACAGCGACCGGGTTTTGCCCCTGGAGATCCTGGTTATTTTTATTGTTCATGGTGCCAAACTCGGCTTTCACTGCGGTATCGGTTTGCAGCAGCGCCAGCACCTTATAGCCAAAATCAAAATCAAAACCGGCGTCCAACGCTTTGCCATTGCCATAATATTTGGCGGCGACCGGCAAATCAGCCCAGGCTTCTCCAACCAGCAGGGTGTCTGGGGCGATAGAGCGCACATAACTGCTGAAATCCTGCCAATATTGAATGGTTTCGCTGGTATCGGCCTGCTGACCAGGGCCATTTTCAATGGCATAGCGCACCGCATCTAACCGAAAACCGGCCACACCTTTATCCAGCCAGAATTTGGCCATTTTTTTCATTTCGTCAATAACATCAGGATGTTGCAGATTCAGATCAGGCTGCGAGGCACCAAAAGCGGCGTAATAATATTGTTTGCGCTCTGGGTGATAATGCCACACCACTTTAGGGTCTACTTTGCTGCTGTCCCAGGCGGGCCCCCAGCCATCGGCCGGTAAATCATTGCGCCAGATAAAATAATCTTTATATGGCGCTTCACCTTTGGCAGAACGCACAAACCAGTCATGCCGGTCGGAAATATGGTTGATCACTAAATCCAGAATAATACGGATATTGCGGCTTTTGGCGTCGGCCAGCATGGCTTCAAACTGTGCCATAGTGCCGTAATCCTGCTCAACCTGATAAAACTCGGTAAAGTCGTAACCATGATAAGAAGGGGCTTCAAACACCGGTGTTAACCAAATGGCATCAACACCAAGCTCTTGTAAATAAGGCAGTTTTGATTGAATACCGGCAAAGTCACCATGGCCGTCATTATTGCTGTCGGCAAAACTGCGTGGCCAGATCTGATAAACCACTGCATCTTGCCACCAGCTTCTACCACTGCTGTTTTGCGAAGCTTGTGCTGCCTGCTCTGCCACAGCAGGGGCGGCCGGCACTGGCGTGGTTTCGCTGGCTGGCTGACAAGCCGACACAGCGGCGACACAACACAACAACCAATTTGTTCTTAAATTCAATCGCATATCCTGGCCCTGTTATTTTTTAAGCTACAGCTTAGACCAAATAAAGCAGCCAGGAATAGCGGTTGCATACGATTGCAGCAAAGAACCGGCAAACAGCACTGATTCAGCCGTTATTGGCCGCTCAGCCTTTTGCCAAAAGAAATGGCATAAGCACCGGAGCGCATTTGTAAAATGGGATCTGCGCTGGGGCTGATGCCACTAGCCAGCACATTAGGGTCGAAGTTAATGTTTTTGCAGCTGTCGCCCCCTGCCGCTGTGATCTGCAGCTCACCACCATCCAGCACTGTACGCTCTGCCGGCCAGGCTATGGATGGGTCCAGTAAATTATCGCCGGCCTCAGCCAATTGAAATTGCAGCTTAAATTTCACCGACCCTTTGGCCAGCTGCGCCAGCAAACGCTGCTCAAGAAAATCTTTGGGTGCAGCGGTTATTTCGCTGTCGGTTAAACCTTTGACACCATCCAGCGGCTGCAGCTGCCAGCGCACCGCTTGTTGTTTACCTTCGGCATTGCTCAGATAAAAACTATGCAAACCAAAATAACGGGCGTTGGCATAACTGGCCGGTGGTGCGGTTTTGGCTAAATATTCCGCCTGCGCCAGCGTATCGGGGTGAGCTTTACGGTAAGCGGCAATTTTGGCCAGATCCGGTTTCCCCGTTGTTGCATCGGGAATAGACGCCTGTAATAAACCTAAAAAGCTGTCGGGGTCTTTGGCGCCAAAGATTGGCGTGGATAACAAGGCAAAATGCTGAATTTCACCGTTATTTAGCTTAATTTGTGCGGCAAAACCTCTGGGGCTTCTGCTGTTTTCTGCCGCTTTAGGGTTACCACCAGCCATCGAAAAACGCCCGGTCAGTGGATAACTTTCACCGGAAAACAAAGCCGAGTTGCTGTAAGGCTGCATTTTGGTGTTGCCGGTAAAACTGCCGCTGACACAAAAACCTTTAGCGTGGCCTTTACGCTCGCCTTTATGCTCACCAAAAATTTTGGCAAAAGTATCAATAAACTGCACCGGCGTGGCACTGCCATCGGCCAACACCGGGTTTGCTGCCGCCAATAAAGCTGCACCTAAAAACCATGTTTTCATTATTCACTCCATCAGGGATTGATCTGTACCTAAGCCAAGCTTAGCCGCTTTGACTAAAACCATGGCAACAGACCCGCCCTTCAGCTTTTTTCTGTGACAAAACAGGTTCAACGGCAGATAAGCCCGGCTGAATTGCAACAGAGCTTTAAACCGCGCGTTAAAAAGTGCAAAAAAACAGGGCGCTGTTACCAGCGCCCTGCGACAATTCGGCTGCTTAATCCCAAGCGGGCATCAAGGTTGTTTTTGGTAGCTGTAGGCGTAATACACCACAGGGATCACCACTAAGGTCAACAAAGTTGACACCAGAATACCAAAAATCAGTGCTACCGCCAGACCACCAAAAATAGGGTCATCCAGAATAAAAAACGCCCCCAACATAGCGGCCAGCGCTGTTAATACAATAGGCCGCGCCCGCACTGCCGAGGCATGCACCACGGCGGTTTCAAGTGCAACACCCTGCGCCAGTTGCTGCTGAATATAATCCACCAGCAAAATGGAGTTACGCACTATGATGCCAGCCAGCGCTATCATGCCGATCATCGAAGTAGCAGTGAACTGGGTGTTCAGCAGCCAGTGCCCCGGCATAATGCCAATCAGCGTCAGCGGGATAGGCGCCATAATAATCAGCGGTACACCATAAGATTTAAACTGCGCCACCACCAACAGATAAATCATGATCAGGCCCACACCATAAGCAATGCCCATATCGCGGAAGGTTTCATAGGTAATTTGCCATTCACCGTCCCACTTGATGCTGAACTCATCGGTATTGTCCGGTGCGCTGAACAGATTTTGTGGCAGTGGTGCTGGCGCCTGACTCAGCAGATGCTGAATTTCCAGCATGCCATAAAGCGGGCTGTCGATACCGCCGGCTAAGTCGGCCGTAACAAAAACCACCGGCCTTAAGTCTTTGCGATAGATGGTATTTTCCCGCTGCACCTGTTGTTTTTGCACCAGTTCAGACAGCGGGATCACCGCACCTGTATTGCTGTGCAGCGGCAGCTGCGACAACTGTTGCCAGTCGGCCAACTGAGCCTCGGCCAGCTTTAATACCACGGGCGTTAAGCTGCGCTGATGGGGCTGGCGTACAAAGCCAGCGTTACCACCGCTGCTTGCCAGCTGCACCGCCAAACTGACATCAGTCACACTAACCCCCAGCAAGGCGGCTTTTTGCTGATCCACCACCAGCTGCCACAAGGGTTGTGGCGCTTCCTCAGTGCTGTCGATATCAACAATATCCGCAACTTGCGCAAAGGTTTGTTGCAGTTGTTGCGCCTGCTTAAGCTGTAACTGGTAATCCGGGCCATAAACTTCTGCCACCAAAGGTGCCATCACAGGTGGGCCGGGCGGTACTTCCACCAGTTTGATACTGGCGCCCGTGCTTTTTTCAAGAGCGGCCAAAGCCGGACGCACTCTGAGCGCTATGGCGTGGCTTTGTTCATCACGCTCGAGCCGGCTTTTTAAGTTGACCTGCACATCACCCTGCCAGGCTTGCTGACGCAAATAATACTGCCGTACCAAACCGTTAAAATTAATAGGGGCGGCAGTACCGGCATAAGTTTGCAGATGGGTCACTTCCGGCAGTTCCAGCAAAGCCTGACTGACCTGATTTAACACCGCCTGGGTTTGTTCCAGCGTGCTGCCTTCAGCTAAATCCACCACCACCTGAAATTCGGATTTATTGTCAAAAGGCAGCATTTTCAGCGCCACTTGCTGAGTGGTGACCAACAGCACCGACAAACCGATAGCGGTGAGTAACCCCAGCAGCAGTTTAATCCGGTTAGTGCGGCCGGCTTTTTTCGAGAGAAATGGCCGCATCAGCCGGTTAAACAGCTGTTCCAGTTTGCTGTCTGCTTCGTCATGGTGTTGGCCGGCCGGGCTTTTGTTGCCAAATACCCGCAAAAACAGCCAGGGGGTAAAAATAAAAGCCACCAGCAAGCTAATTAACATGCCCATACTGGCGTTAATAGGGATAGGGCTCATATAAGGCCCCATCAGGCCACTGACAAAAGCCATGGGCAATAAGGCCGCTATCACGGTAAAGGTGGCGAGAATAGTAGGCGCGCCCACTTCTTCCACCGCCAGCGGAATGGCCTCGGCCAAGGATTTTTTACCCAATAACCAATGCCGGTGCAGGTTTTCCACCACCACTATGGCGTCGTCGACCAGAATGCCAATAGAAAAAATCAGCGCAAACAACGACACCCGGTTTAAGGTAAAACCATAAGCCCAGGATGCAAATAAAGTGATAGCCAGGGTGATCACCACCGCCATGCCCACCACAAAAGCTTCGCGCCAGCCCAGCGCAAAACCCACCAGCAGCACCACAGATAAGGTGGCAAACAACAGTTTATGAATCAGGGTATCGGCTTTGTCTTTGGCAGTTTCACCATAGTTACGGCTGACACTGACCTCAATATCCTGGCCGAGATAACCCTGTTGTAACTGATCCAGTTTGGCCAGCAGTGCGCTGGATACATCCACGGCGTTTTTGCCCGGTTGTTTGGCCACCACCACAGTGACAGCCGGGCTTTGTTGCAGTTGACCGGCGTCATCGCGCTGTAACTGCTGCACATAACTGACAGGTTCGCTGCTACCAAGGCTGACTTGTGCCACATCGCTTAAATACACAGGCAACTGCTGGCCATTTTCAGTTTTGACCGCAACCACCAAAGACGCCACTTCGTCGGCACTGCTTAAAAAGTTACCTGCCTGCAGCTGAATCAGCTGGTCCGGCGCCAGCATGGCCTGGCTCTGGCTTTGGCCATTGTTTTGCAACAGCGCCTGTTGCAGCGCCGGCAAACTCAGCTGATAAGCCGCCAATCTCGCCGGTTCAAGCCGCACCAGCACCTGCTGCGCCACACCACCAATACTGTAAATATCACGACTGCCCGGCACCTGCTGCAGCTGCTCTTCCAGCCCTTTAGCGGCCGAAGTTAAATCGGCGGCTGTGACTTGTGGGTTTTTGCTCCATAAAGTCACGGCAAAGACTGGCACATCATCGATGCCCTTGGGTTTAATCAGCACAGGGCCAATACCGCTGTTGGCTGGCTGCCAGTCGGCCTTGGCATAAAAAGCGTTATAGAGCCGCACTAAAGCATCGGTGCGGGCTTCTCCCACTTTAAACTGCACTGTAAGTACAGCGCGGCCAGGCTCAGACACCGAATACAGATGTTCAACACCAGCAATTTCGGCAATGATTTTTTCCGCCGGTATTGCCACCTGCTGTTCCACCATTTTGGCGGAAGCTCCGGCATAAGGAATAAATACATTGGCAAAGGTCACTTCAATTTGTGGCTCTTCTTCGCGTGGAGTCACCAGCACGGCAAAAAGCCCCAGTAAAAAGCCCACTAAGGCCAATAAAGGGGTAATTTGGTTTTGTTTAAACAGCGCCGCCAGACGGCCTGAAATGCCTAACCTGCTCATAGTTGACTCCGGCCTTGCTGTTTCGCCTGTTGTTTTGCCAATTCAGCCAGGGCGTCAGTGGCAATTTCAGCGCCTGACGTTAAGCCTGATAACACCTGATACAAGTCAGCGCTAAGTTGTTTCAGCCGCACCGGCTGCAACATCACCTGCTCCCCTTGTTTTAACCAGACAGCGCTGACTTCACCGCGCCACAACACAGCAGACACCGGGATTTGCAATTGACTGACTTCGCCGGTTTGTAACCGCAGCCGCTGCCAGCTGCCCGGCAATAACAAATGCGGGCTGTAGTCGGCAGCCGGTAATTGCAGGCGCAGCTGAAAACTGTGGCTTTGGCTATTGGCCTGCGGCGCTATGGTCATATTGGGTTGACCCAGCTGAATGACTGTGCCATTGGCAAGCTGCAGTTCAGCCGCCGGGCTTTGTTGTGCAGCCTGTAACTGACTTTGTGGCAACTGGCTGACCAGACGCAGATTTTCCAAAGATAAACCGCGCAGCAGCGCTTTGCCCGGCACCGCCAGTTCGCCAATTTCGACAAACCTTTGTTGCAAAATGCCGCTATAAGGCGCGCGCACTACTGTTTGTTCCAGCTGCTCATTCGCTTCACTCACTGCGGCTTTGGCCTGTTCCAGCCTTGCTTTGGCAGCGGCATAATTGGCTTGCGCCAGATCCAGTGCAGCCTTGGCCACCAAACCTTTGCTGTGAATGTCCTGCACCCGCGCCAGTTCTTTTTGCTGCTCATCAAAACGGCTTTGAGCTTCGGTCATGGCGCCCTGGGCTTTTTGCAGCCGCGCTTTTTGTTCGGTGTCGGTAAAACGCACCACCACAGCACCTTGCGGCACCAGGTCGTTGACATCATAAGGCAGCTCGACGATCCGACCCGAGGTTTGCGCCGACACTGTGGCTTGTGACACAGCTTCCACTACAGCAGGCAATTCCAGATATTGCGGAGCCTGCACTGCATTTAGCTGCATCCAGTCAGCAGCCATCACACTATGGCTAAGCATCAACGCCAGGCCAAAACTTAAAGGCAACTTCATCATGCTGAACTCCTGAAACCGGCACACCGGCTTACATTAGATTAAACTGATATAAGTATATATTAGAAAGTTCTAATTAGAAAGATAACCCGGCAAAAGGTTCAGCCTCGGCAGAAAAACAACAGCCTCACTTGGGTAACACCACAAACCCGACAGCTCTGCTTAAAAAACTAACAGAAGTGATTGATGATACAAGCTATTTAACCCTGACGATTCGTCAGCACCAGGCCAGAATGAAGGTCTGACGTCACCCCAAACAACACCAGCCGTCCGCCGCTCTTGTACAGAAAACCAGCAGATAATGCCGCTATATCGCAAAGTCGTACCGCTTAGTGCAAAGCGCAGGCATAATTTTGCTTTTTTGCAAAGCCCGCCGGGTTTTGTTGCTTACTGCTTTTGACACTCAGCTTGCTGGCTGATGTTTATCTCGGAACTGAATTGCTGTGGAATTATTAAAAATCGACTGTTTAGGCAAACAATTACGACTGGAAGGTTCGATGGCGGGCTGGCAACAGCTGTTCTGGGACAGGCAGCTGGTGTCACAACTCAGTGCCACGGCAGAAGATGCCAGTGTACGAGCGCATCAGTTTGAATTACTTGCTAAATCGCAAGCCGATGCCGTGACAGGCATGCCACTGCCTGATGAGGGTGCAGACGACAGCCAACTGCTGAATGTAACACTTGAAACCGAACTGCAGTGGCAGCCTTTTGTGCTGAAGTACCGGCTTTTTGTGAATAACGAACTGCACAGTGCCGGCGAGCGCAACACAAAAGATATTGAGCGGCAACAGCCTGAACTGGCTCCGGAAAAACCAACACAACAAAGTTGGCTGGGCTTGGCTTCTTTAGGTTTTAAGCTGTTTAAAAGCGCCAAAGTAATCAAAGTTGTAATGGCCGGTGCCAGTGTGGCCGCTTATTCCTGGTTGTTTTCATTACAGTTTGCGCTGGCGTTGTTGGCTTGTCTGGTATTTCACGAATATGGCCATATCCGCGCGATGAAATATTTTGGGATGAAAACCAAAGGCATTTACCTGATCCCGTTTTTGGGTGGTCTGGCGCTTTCCGACGAAAAAATTAACACCCGCTGGCAGGATGTAGTGATTTCCATTATGGGGCCAACCTTTGGTTTGCTGCTCTCCCTTGTTTGCCTGCTGGCCTATTGGCTGACCGGCAATATCTTTTTTGCAGGCCTCGCCACTTTTAACGCACTGCTGAACTTATTTAACCTGCTGCCGGTGTTGCCACTGGATGGTGGCCATATTTTAAAAAGCATCAGTTTTTCGATGAATAGCATCGCAGGGTTAGTGGGTACTGTGGCCGGTGCTTTGCTTGGCGTTTATGTCAGTTACAGCCTTGGCCTCGCGCTTTTTGGCTTTTTATTGTTGGTGGGCAGTTTAGAAATTGTCTTTGAATGGCGTGGCCGTCATCAAAGCCACCTGCTGCCACTGGACAGATACGGCCAGCTGTTTTCGGCAATCTGGTATCTGCTGACTGTCGGTTCCCTGATTGGCATTATCTGGTATTTTGCAAGTTCAGGTGACGACATACTGGCACTGCCACTGAAGATTTTACAAAGTTAAGCAGCACGCCGGGCGCAGCTTGCTGCTGCGCCGGCAAAACCATCAGCTGACAAAAGCCGCCACTTCGGCTTCGGTTAAAGCGCGGTATTCACCTTCAGCTAAAACATTGGCGTCTAACACAAAATCACCAATTTTTTCGCGGTGCAGTTTTTCCACTTTATTGCCAATAGCAGCAAACATACGTTTGACCTGATGGTAACGGCCTTCGTGAATGGTTAATAAACACTCATGCGGGCTGACAATTTCCAGCTGTGCCGCTTTGGTCGGGTGTTTTTCACCACGCAGCATCACACCTTCGGCAAACAACTGGATGGCCGACTCATCCACAGGATCAGCCAGCCAGGCGCGGTAAGTTTTGGCACATTCGTGTTTGGGTGAGCTGATTTTATGGGACCACTGGCCATCATCAGTGATCAACAATAAACCTGTGGTATCCAAATCCAGCCGGCCCACAGTGTGCAGTTTATCCAGCCTAGGCTCATCCATTAACACAAACACAGTGTTGTGATCAGGATCATCCGTTGAGCAGACATAACCGGCCGGTTTATGCATGACAAAATATCTGGGGCCGGTCAGAGCAAGCACTTCACCGTCCAGTTCCACTTGTTGTTCTGGTTTAAGCTGGTTGGCGGGTTGTTTACATAGTTGGCCGTCAATCAACACCAGACCCTGGCGGATCAGCTTGCCAGCCTGACTGCGAGTCAGGCCGGTACAATCACAAATAAACTTATCTAAACGCATCACAAGGCTCTGGCAAAAAGAGGCTAGTGTAACGGGCCGGCCACAGCCGCTCAACCTCGGGCTGGCATCAATGCCGTTATTGTGTTTTTAAACCGTAGAGTTCCAACCGGGCCGTCCAGTATTCCTGTTTGGGTAATTCGTTAATGGCTTTATCAAAGGCGCCCAGCAAATTCTGATAATGCTGGCTCAGCAGCAACTGTCTTTTGTAAGCTGGGTAGGGCTCACCCACAATGCGGAATTTTCCCAGATATTGTTGTTGCCGGCCGTAGTATAAAAAGCTCGATCTGGTGATCACCACATGGTCGACATTGCGCTCCTGCAATCTGGCCAGATTTTCTTTATCAGACTCCGCATCCAGCCGGGTGACACGCCGCTGCTCCACCAGCTCGTTGACACCTGGGTAACTGTAACCCCGAATAGCCCCCAAAGTACTGCCGGCCAGATTGTTCAGTTCGGTTAAATCACCGGCAAATTCGCGGTGGCTGACAAACACATCTCTGTCGGTAAAAATTTCTTCGGTCCAGCTGTATGGCTGCACTTTATTGCTGAACCAGGCCGGATTAGCCCATAACACTATGGTAGGCTCGCCTGACTGCAGCCGGGCATTGAGCTGTGGTCGCGGCAGATATTTATATTGCAACTGATACTTGTCGCCCAGCTGTTGTTGCAACGCCCGCACCAAATCGTAGTTTAAGCCGGTTTCGGCTTCGGCATTAATCACAAAAGGCGGAGAACTGTGGTAAGCATACAAAGTGAGTTGAGTAGCTGCCGATAACTGAGGAAAAAACAACCAACAACAAAGCAGTAGTAGTTTTTTGGCCATTTTTACCCCCGGACAATATTGTTATATAACCTTAGTTGGCGCTTTACTAAAAATGAAGGCGACTGCGCTGAAACTTATGCCACAACAATGCACTGAACTCCAGCGTTAACATACATTTAATTAACATTGACTCACCGATAATTCAGCATGATACAAAACTGTCGGCTAAGAGCTCCGGCCAGTGCTCCTTGCTGTTTAAATCGGGCTGTAGCCGCTTGTCGCGCTAAGCTGCTGTTGCTTACCGCGTTTTAACTTTTCTGCTGCTCCGGTCAACTATTTTGGTTGCAATAGACCCGCCATTTCCTCTACATTGCTGCAGCAAATAATTATTAGAACTATTAACTTCACCTCGGGACAATCATGAGCAATACCACTACAGCCCGCGGCAGCTGGGGCTCCCGCATCGGTTTTATTCTGGCGGCTGCAGGTTCAGCCGTTGGTCTTGGCGCCATCTGGAAATTCCCTTACGTCGCAGGCGCCAATGGCGGTGGTGTTTTCCTGCTGGTTTATCTGGCCTGTGTCTTCTCTGTGGGCGTTGTGATGATGCTGGCCGAAATGATGATTGGCCGCAGCGCAAAAAAATCTGCGACCTCTGCTTACCGCGTGTTAGGCAAAAGTAACTGGCATTTGGCTGGCTGGATCTCTGTGCTTTGTGTGTATTTAATTCTTGGTTTTTATTGTGTGGTCGGTGGCTGGACCATTGCTTATATAGTGGAAGCCGTTAAAGGTGACATTCTGACCACAGACGCCAAAGTGCTCAGTGACACTTTCACCCACTTTATTGCTGACCCAACAGCGGCGTTAATTTACACCGCGGGCTTTATGAGCATTACCGCTGCTATTGTCATCGCCGGTGTACAATCTGGCATTGAAAGAATTTGTAAAGTACTGATGCCGGTGCTGTTTGCACTGATGTTGTTTATGGTGTATCGCAGCCTGACTTTGCCTGGTGCCGTTGAAGGTGTGATGTATTTTATTACGCCGGACTGGAGCAAACTGTCAGTAAAAATGGTACTGGATGCTTTGGGCTTAGCGGTGTTTTCGCTGTCGGTGGGCGCAGGTTTAATGATTGCCTATGGCTCTTATTTAAGTGCTGAAACCAAGGTCGTGAATGCAGGTTTATGGATTGCCGGCCTGGCCACTATGGCAAGTGTATTAGCAGGTTTAATGATTCTGCCAGCGGTCTTTGCCTTCCACGTCGACCCGGCAGCGGGCCCTGGCCTGACCTTTATAACCATGCCTGCGTTGTTTGCCCAAATGGCCGGTGGCCAAATCCTGGCACTGGTATTCTTTTCACTGCTGTTATTTGCTGCTGTGACTTCTTCAATTTCAATTCTGGAACCAGCAGTGGCCTTCCTGATTGACGAATATGGCCTGGCCCGTAAAAGCGCGACCCTGATTGTCAGCATCAGTAACTACGTGGTGTTGGGTATTCCGGCGGCGTTATCTTTTGGTGTTATGTCTGAAGATATGAAAATCCTGGGTAAAACACCTTTTGATTTAATGGACTTTGTTGCATCCAATTTATTAATGCCACTGGGTGGCATGCTGGCAGCTGTTTTTGTTGGCTGGCGCATTTGGCCGGAAATCCGCGCTGTGCTGGCCGGAGAAATGAACAAAACGATGTTGCACTGGTACCGTTTAATGGCGGCTATTGTGGCACCATTATTGATCGCCATAGTGGCATATATGACCATTAAAGGTTAATCACAGCCCTGGTTGTCTCCGGCTGACAGCAATAAAAAAGCTGCCTTGAGGGCAGCTTTTTTATTGGGTCAAACCACAAGAACTTAACCTTGTTTCAGTGGCTTTTCCGCTTTTTTATTGCCGACAACGGCTC
The DNA here is from genome assembly GCF_036782235.1 of Rheinheimera sp. Lineage (GTDB taxonomy): Bacteria > Pseudomonadota > Gammaproteobacteria > Enterobacterales > Alteromonadaceae > Pararheinheimera. Next base: position 194,118 of record NZ_DAIPZL010000004.1, read on the forward strand.
TTTGTTCTGGCTGCTTTGTTAAAACTTTGGCGGACTTTTTTGCCGAAGGCGCAAAAGCACTTGGCATCACTTCAATGCCCAGTTTACGGCCCAGTTTAACAATCAGCGGAATAGTGACAGGGGCAAAAGGCAAAATGGCAAATATACCCAGGCCTGTGGCACGCAGCACATCGGCCAGCTGAGCATTGGCTGCAGCTAAATCCGCTTTGCTGGCTTCACCGGATAAATAACGCTGATAAATACGCAACATCTGGCGGGTTTCCGCCTTTTCCTGCGACAACGCTGTTTTTAACCGGATCATACTAAAACGGATCCGGATCATACTTTTGCGCCGTTGTAACCGCAGCACCCTGATCGGTGCTTTGTGCAGATGACGTAGCAGCCCCATACCGATCCCCGTTGCTCAACCCAGCGCGCCGCCGATGCAGCCTGATACCCAAACTATAGCGCTATTATCCGTCGCCCGGCGGTGAAACAACAGCGCTATTTATCGAAGATGTACTAACAATTGGTCGAATAAAAGTACTTGATGGTATTTCCGTTCAATCACTTTTCCAACAAAACTTATAGGTTGAGTGAAATGACTATGGCCTGAACAAAAGATGGAACAACGGCCGTTACCAGGACTGCACGGTAAAATGACCGTTGCGTAATTCTTCCCGCTGATAAGCAGGCCCCCGGATGCCGTCATAACTGACACTGGCCCCTGCTGCCACTGCAATCACATGACCGGCGCCTGTGTCCCACAGCATGGTGGGGCCTAATCTTGGGTAAAGGTGTGCGCTGCCTTCGGCCACTAAACAGAATTTTAATGAACTGCCTACCGCCAGCAGCTGGTGTTTGGGGTAAAGCGCCAGAATGTCGTCCATCCCAGGCTGGGCATGACTGCGACTGCCGACAATTTTGACCGTCTCACCTTCTACTGGTTTTTTCGCCTGAATAACCCGGCTTTGTGTTTGCCCCTGGGCATCCACTTCTGCCACAAAAGCACCCAGTCCGAGCACTGCGCTGTAGGTTTTTTGCAGCACCGGGGCGTGGATCACCCCAAGCACTGGCTCACCGGCCACTATCAAAGCTATATTCACGGTAAATTCGCCGTTGCGTTTAATAAACTCTTTGGTGCCGTCCAAAGGATCCACCAGCCAATAACAAGGCCAGTGCTGACGTACAGTCCAGGGAATGTCGGCCGCTTCTTCAGACAACACCGGGATCTCGGGCGTGAGCAGCTGCAGCTCACGCATAATCAGCTGATGTGCGGCTAAATCGGCGGCGGTGAGCGGGCTGTCGTCGGCTTTGTGCTGCACTGCAACTGCCTGTGGCTGATGGTAAATCGCCAAAATAGCGTTGCCGGCGGCCACGGCAATCTGGCAAATCTGCGGTAACCACTGGCTTAATTGTTGCTGCGTCGGCGTGTAAGAAGTCATCAACATCAGGTCCTGCATTTAGCGTTGTGGCCCGATAATGCCACGTTGTTCCAGCAATAGCAGCAGCTGTTGTACACTTTGCTCCAGCGACAACAGCGCTGTATCCAATTGGATATCCGGCTGCTCCGGTGCTTCGTAAGGGTCGGAAATACCAGTGAAATTTTTAATTTCACCCAACCGGGCTTTTTGATACAGCCCCTTCACATCGCGCTTTTCGCACTCTTCCAGCGAAGTGGCAACATAAACCTCGATAAACTTGCCTTCAGGCAGCGCCTTGCGAATGGCGCCACGCTGGCTTTTTAGTGGGGAAATAAAAGCGCTGAGTACGATTAAACCGGCATCCAGCATCAGGCCGGCAACAGCCCCCACCCGGCGTAAGTTTTCACTGCGATCGGCTTCGGAAAAACCCAAATCGGCACATAAACCATGGCGTACATTGTCACCATCAAGCAAATACGTATGGGCCCCCCGAGCGAGCAACGCCTGTTCCAGCGCACCTGCCACAGTCGATTTGCCGGCACCGCTTAAACCGGTAAACCACAACACCACCGCTTGCTGTTGTTTCTGCGTTTCACGCTGCCTGCGATCAACCTGATGTTGTTGCCAGACAATATTGTTCATAACACCTCTGTAAAAACCCTGCACCAGCTGTAGTCAGCCCGGCAAGCCAATGGGTATTGCCGGGCGACGCTGTTAGCTCAGTTTAGAAATATCAACCGCCTGCCAGTGCGGGTAATGTTTACGCACAAAAGCATTCAGCTCCAGCTCGGCTGCGCTAAATCTGCTTTGTTGCTGCACTGCGGCCAGGTCGCTGTCGACCAAACCTGCACCCACAGTGATATTGCTTAAACGGTCGATAAAAATAAAACCACCGGTGTCGCGATTCTGCCGGTAAGGGTCAAACACAATAGCTTCGGTCAGCTCCAGCTCCACCAGCGCTATGCCATTTAATCCCAGGCTTTGCACTGCAGATTCTGCCAGCGTATTCACATCAATGGCATGGCGGATAGCCGTGACTTTGCCCGCCACTTTTTTGCTGGCCAGTTTAATGTTGTAACTTTTCCCAAGCTGCAGCTCATCCTCGTGCATCCACACCACTTTGGCCAGAATACGGTTGGACACTCTGGCCTGATGTTGTTTGGGCACTATCACGTCGCCGCGGCTGATATCAATTTCATCCTGTAGCGTCAGCGTCACTGCCTGACCGGCCACAGCAGAAGGCAGTTCGCCATCAAAGGTGACAATAGATTTGATCACTGAACTTTTACCCGAGGGCAACGCCATGATGGCGTCACCGACGTTAAACTGACCTGCGGCAATAGTGCCGGCAAAACCACGGAAGTCCAGATTCGGTCTGTTGACATACTGCACAGGTAAGCGCGCTTCACCTGCAAAGTTAAAACCTGTGACCGGAGCGTTTTCCAGTTTTTGCAACAAGGTTGGGCCAGCATACCAGGGGCTTTGGCTTGAGCGGTTCACCACGTTATCGCCGTTCAGCGCTGACAGCGGCACAAAATCAATGTCCGGCCCCTGCTCTGTGCCAAGCTGCTGCTTTAACTGCTCGGCAAAGGCCAGATAATCCTGCTGAATTTGTTCAAAACGGTCTTCGGCAAAACCCACTAAATCCATTTTATTAATGGCAACCACAAACTGTTTGATGCCAAGCAAAGCACAGATAAAACTGTGGCGGCGGGTTTGGGTTTGCACACCATAACGGGCGTCGATCAGAATAATGGCCAGGTCACAGTTAGACGCACCAGTGGCCATATTGCGGGTGTACTGCTCATGGCCCGGCGTGTCGGCAATAATAAATTTGCGTTTGGCGGTGGAAAAATAACGGTAGGCCACGTCAATAGTGATGCCTTGTTCACGCTCCGCCTGCAGACCGTCCACCAACAACGCCAAGTCGATTTGTTCGCCTGTGGTGCCATGGGTTTTGCTGTCTTTATGCAAAGCCGCCAGCTGATCTTCATAAATCTGCGCACTGTCATGCAACAAACGGCCAATCAGCGTGCTTTTGCCGTCGTCCACTGAACCACAGGTTAAAAATTTCAGCAAAGACTTGTGCTGTTGTTGTCTGAGGTATTCTTCAATCCCCAGTTGTTCCAATTCAATAGCGACTGACATCAGAAGTAGCCCTCACGTTTTTTCTTTTCCATCGAACCACTGGAATCGTGGTCAATCACCCGGCCTTGCCGCTCGCTGGAGCGCGACAACAACATTTCTTCGATAATGGCAGTTAAACTGTCGGCGTCCGACTCAATGGCGCCGGTCAGCGGATAACAGCCCAGGGTTCTGAAACGTACCAGCTTTTGCTGTGGCTGTTCGCCAGGCTCTAACGGCATACGATCATCATCCACCATGATCAGGGTGCCGTTGCGCTCTACTACAGGGCGGTAAGCCGCCAGATAAAGGGGCACAATTTCAATATTTTCCTGATAGATGTATTGCCAGATATCCAGTTCAGTCCAGTTCGACAGTGGGAACACCCTGATACTTTCACCTTTATTTACCTGACCGTTGTAGGTGTGCCACAGCTCTGGCCGCTGGTTTTTTGGATCCCAGCGATGGTATTGGTCACGGAACGAATAAATGCGTTCTTTAGCGCGGGATTTTTCCTCGTCACGACGGGCACCACCAAAAGCGGCGTCAAAACCATATTTGTTCAGTGCCTGCTTTAAACCTTCGGTTTTCATCACATCGGTATGTTTGGCGCTGCCAAAAGTAAAGGGGTTCATGCCCATCGCCAGACCTTCCGGGTTTTTATGCACCAGCAGGTCAAAGCCATACTCTTTGGCCAGCCGGTCACGAAACTCTATCATTTCGCGGAATTTCCAGTCGGTGTCGACATGCAGCAACGGAAACGGAATTTTGCCCGGATAAAAAGCTTTGCGTGCCAGATGCAGCAGCACCGACGAGTCTTTGCCAATCGAATACAGCATCACCGGGTTATCAAACTCGGCCGCCACTTCACGGAAAATCTGGATGCTTTCTGCTTCCAGCTGTTGTAAATGCGTTAAGGTTTGCACCAGGATGTCCCTCAAGTTAAAACATTTAAAGTTGTGCCAGTCTTCAGGCCAAAGCGGCCAAAGGTTGGGCAAATACTGCGGCCTGTGTTCTGTTGCCATACCAGGCCAGCTTGTGCTGCAGCGCCGCTACTTCGCCAATCACCAATAAGGCTGGCGACTGCACCTGCTGTTGTTCAATTAAATCTGCCAGTTGTGCCAGGGTACCGGTGATCACCCTTTGCTCAGGCCTGGTGCCATTTTCTAAAATGGCGATGGGGGTATCGGCCGCCCGGCCAGCGGCTAACAACTGCGCCTGTATATAAGCCGATTTCATCAGCCCCATATAAATCACTAAGGTTTGATTGGGGCGGCTTAAGCTGTGCCAATCCGGCTCTTTGCCGTCTTTCTGGCAATGGCCTGTGACAAACTGCACTGCCTGCGCATAATCTCTGTGTGTCAGCGGAATACCGGCATAAGCGGCACAACCAGCAGCGGCTGTAATACCGGGCACCACCTGAAACGGAATTTGATGTGGCAATAACACTTCAATTTCTTCAGCGCCACGGCCAAAGATAAAGGGGTCGCCACCTTTTAAGCGGCAGACTTTTTTACCGGCAAGGGCTAAATCTATCAGTAACTGATTGGTGTGCTCCTGCGCCACTGAATGAGCGCCGGCTTTTTTGCCGACACAAATCAGTTCGGCGTCGCGGCGTACCAACTGCATAATGGGTTCGGACACCAGATAGTCGTACACCACCACATCGGCTTGTTGCATCAGCTGCAAAGCTTTCAGAGTGAGAAGCTCAGGGTCACCCGGGCCTGCACCCACCACATAGACTTCGCCTTTGTTGCTTTGCTGGTCTTGTAGTGCTTGCTGTAATTCGGCTTCGGCGGCGCCCAGCTGCTGTGTTTGCACCAGGCTGACGATATTGGAATTAAACACTTTTTCCCAAAATTGCCGCCGCTCGGCAAAACCCTGCAGTTTTTGCTGCACTTTGGTGCGAAAACGGCCGACCAGTTCAGCCAGGGGCCCTAAATGCTGAGGTAACAAAGTTTCTAGTTTTTCGCGTAACCGCCGCACCAGCACAGGCGCAGTGCCGCCGCTGGAAATAGCCACCAGAATAGGCGAGCGGTCGATAATCGAAGGGAAAATAAACTCACATTTGTCCTGGTCGTCGACAGTATTGACCCAGATTTGTCTGGCAGTGGCGGCCTGATGTACAGCGGCATTCACCCCGTCATCGTCGGTAGCGGCCAGCACCAGCCAATGACCGGCTAACTGTGCAGCGTCGAAATCCCCCTGAATTAAATGGGCTTTTTGCTGTTGCTGCCAGGCATAAAATTCAGCTTCAAACTGATGAGACACCACAGTTAACACCGCACCGGCGCTTAACAAAGTGCGCGCTTTTCGCAGCGCCACATGGCCGCCGCCAACCAGCAACACGGCCTTGCCGGTTAAATCGGTGAAGATAGGTAAATACTGCACTGCTTGCTCCCGCTACCAAGTAGCTATTTTCTTGCCTGCAGCGGGATTGGACAGAGTGGTACCCTCATCGCCGCCGGATCATCAACGATGCGATATTAGACGTCTAAACGTCCTGAATCCAAGAAGGGATTGCGCTCAGTTATAACCAAATGGAATTAGCAAAAGGGGAATTCAGAAATTAAAGCGTCATGACAACTCAGCAAGGGGTGTTGCTGCTGTTACTCACCGAAGCAACAGCAGCAGAACAATATTTAAACCTGACGCTGACAAACAGCTGCAGTAAAGACCACATCGGTTGAGCTGTTTAATGCTGTTTCACAGGAGTCCTGCACCACACCAATAATAAAACCTATAGCCACCACCTGCATGGCAACATCACTGGAAATACCAAAAAGACCACAAGCCAGCGGGATCAGCAATAAAGAACCACCGGCAACACCAGATGCACCACAGGCAGATATAGCGGCCACCACACTCAATAACATCGCAGTGGCAAAATCCACCTGAATGCCCAGGGTGTGTACTGTTGCCAGCGTCAACACTGTGATGGTAATGGCAGCACCAGCCATATTAATAGTGGCGCCCAGCGGAATAGAGACTGAATAGGTGTCTTCGTCTAATTTGAGTTTTTCCGCCAGCATCATATTGACCGGAATATTGGCGGCTGAGCTGCGGGTAAAAAAGGCCGGAATACCACTTTCTCTTAAGCAGGTGAGCACCAACGGATAAGGGTTTTTGCGGGTGGTAATAAACACCAGCAATGGGTTGACCAACAGCGCGATAAACAACATAGATCCCACTAATACCAGCAACAACTGGCCGTAACTGGCTAAACCGGCAAAACCTGTGGTGGCCACTGTTTCGGCAACCAGGCCAAAAATACCAATAGGGGCCAGTTTAATGATAAAAGTAACCAGCATCGAAATACCATGCGACACATCGGTAAACACCTGTTTGGTGGTTTTATTGGCATGATGTAACCCCAAACCTAAACCTATAGCCCAGGCTAAAACACCAATAAAATTACCGGTCAGCAGGGCATTGATCGGGTTATCCACCACCTGGAATAACACTGTTTTTAATACCTGAGCAATGCCTTCAGGCGGTGTCACAGCTTCAGCAGCTGCGGCCAGGTTTAATGCGGTTGGAAATAAAAAACTTGCCACTACAGCGGTTAAGGCCGCTAAAAAAGTGCCGGTTAAATACAGCACCAACACGGGTTTCATTTTGGCCTGACTGTCGATTTTGCGGTTGGCAATAGATGAGGCCACCAGAATAAACACCAGAATTGGTGCTATGGCTTTGAGCGCTTTGACAAACAGCGCCCCCAAAATGGCAACCGCCTGCCCGGCTTCAGCCGACCAGCTGGCGAGCACAATACCACAAAGAATACCCAGCATAATTTGCGGCACCAGGCCCAGCTTAAAGCCCGGTGTTGAAGTTGTAGAAGTCATCAGCGCATTGTTCCTGTTGTTTTATTTTGTCGCCGATTGTGCCGTTAAAGCGCTGCCGCAGCAAGTTGTGTGCTGCAACAAGCGGCAAAAGTACGGCGGCGATGTTGTTTAACTGCAGGGGCAGGCGGATTTTGGCTTTTGCCTGCTCTTGGATTTTGACGAACACCGTGATATCAATGTGAGATAGTTGTAAATGGATGTGCCTGAAATGAAATTCACTTTGCCTTTACTTTTACTCGTCAGTTTATTGCAGGCCTGCAGTCAGACTTCTGCGCCACCGCCAGCCATTGCGCCACAGACGCCCCAACATTATTTTGCCAAAGTTGACGCCGATGCCATTCCACAAGTTGCTGCTTTTTATCAGTTGAGCGAAGCACAACAACAACAGTTTTTACAGTTTTATCACCAGACAAAGCTACAACAGCTGCCCGGCAATAAAAGGCTGGAAATGTTCCTGCATCAGCAACTGTCGAATTTTCATTATGAAGGTAAAAACTACAGCGCCAGCCAAACCATGCAGCTGATGTCAGGCAATTGTATGTCATTGGCGGTGCTTACCACGGCTTTGGCAAAGCTGGTGAATATTGAGGTAGGTTATCGCGCCACTTATGGCGAACCCATGCTGAATTTTTCCGGTGATTTATTTATCAGCTCAGACCATGTACGCACTTATTTATTTTCGCAGGACGAGCCAGACCCTGACCGGCTGATCACACAAAAAGCCGCTGTGGCTATCGACTATTTCCCGGATCGGTTAGACAGACTGGGCGCTATGTTTGATCATCGCCGCTTTGCCGCCATGATGTACAACAATCTGGCGGCGGATGCGCTGCTCGCCGATGATCAAAATAAAGCATTCTGGCTGACCCAAGCTGCGCTGCAGCAAGACCCCACCTACAGCGCCAGCATTAATTTGCTGGGTATTTTGTACCGCCGCGCCGGAGATTTAGCCTCGGCGCAACAATGGTATGAATTTGGTCTGAAACACAGCATCAATCCGGCAGCTATCGCCGGCAACTATCTGCAGGTGGCGCAGGAGCTGAACGACAATGCCGCAATCCATCGTTTGGAAGCGCTGCTACAGCAAAGCAATGACGACAACCCTTATAACTGGTTTTATCTGGCTTATCAGGCCGAACAACAGCAACAACAAGACAAAGCCATCCTTTATTACCAGAAACTACTGGAGCAGGCGCCTTACCTGCATAGAGCCAACCTGGCGCTGGCCAGGCTGTATTTGCAACAAAACAACAACACCGCAGCCCGGACAGTGTTACGCCAGGCACTGCGTTACAGTTATGAGCAAGGTCAGGTAGCTATGTATAAGGCAAAATTGCAGGCGGTTAACGAGCGCCAGAGCGGACAAGCACAGCCTGAATAAGAGCGTTTGGTGCCGTCACATCATCCGGCAATAACAGATCCAGTGCCAGCAGCTGTTCGGTAAAACCACCTTGTGGCCAGAACAGGACAGCATAACCAATAGCTTTCTACACATCATCGCATTAAGTGTGCAAACCACATTCGCGGCCCATGCCGTTAAAGCGGGTGTCTTCTTCGCTCATCCCGGCTTCCAATGGGCGGCTGGAATGGGTGTCGCCGACGGACACATATCCCTGCTCCCACAGCGGGTGATAAGGTAAGTTATTGTCTTTTAAGTAATAGTGAATGTCTTTATTGCTCCACTCGACAATAGGGCAAATTTTTACCACGCCACGTTGCACACTCACAATGGGTGTATCGGCGCGGGTGGAACTTTGGCTACGGCGCAGGCCGCTGAACCAGCTTTGTACCGCAAGTTCCTGCTGCGCCCGTTGCATCGGCTCGACTTTATTCAGCTGATTATATTGTTTCAGGCCTTCAGGACTGGTCCAAAGCTGGCCAAAGCGGGCTTCCTGCCAGGCCGGGCTTAAATGGCTGCGATACACTTGTAAATTCAGCTGCAGCCGCTCTGTCAGCTCGTCAATAAAACGATAAGTTTCGGGAAATAAATAACCTGTGTCGGTGAGTACCACCGGCAGATCGGCTTTGATGCTGGAGCAAAGGTGCAACATCACGGCAGCCTGAATCCCAAAGCTGGAGCTGAGCATATGAGTACCGGGCAGTTCTTTCAGTGCAAATTCAACCCGCTGCTGCGCCGTGAAAGGCGCCAGCCGTTGGTTAATTTCCAGCAGCGCTTGTTGCTGCGCCGCCTCGTCTAACTGTAATAACTGCTGATAACTCATAATGTTCGAAACTCCAAAACTTTTGCCGGATCAGGCGTGAAAATCGGTTTTGCTGACTTTCACCTCTGCCACTACGCCAATCCGAATAACAAAATCACCAAAACATTCACCGGCCTGACGCTCAACCGCCCAACGACCAATCAGCGTATCGAGCGCAGCCAGAATGTCAGCTTCGGCCACATTATCTAAATACAGTTTTGGAATACGGGTACCTGCTGTGTTGCCACCTAAATACAAATTGTATTTGCCAGGGCCACGACCCACTAAACCCGCTTCGGCCAGCATGGCGCGGCCACAACCGTTAGGGCAGCCCACCACCCGCAGAATAATATGGTCATCCGCCACATTGTGTTTGGCTAAAATGCCTTCCACATGAGTGACTAAAGTGGGTAAATAACGTTCGGCTTCCGCCATCGCCAATGGGCAAGTGGGTAAAGACACACAGGCCATCGAATTTTTGCGTTGTGCTGTCACGCTGTCTTCAATTAAACCATGAGCCCGGGCAATAGCCTCAATCTGTGTTTTATCTTCAGCGGCCACACCGGCAATGATCAGGTTTTGATTTGCCGTCATGCGAAAATCACCTTTGTGAATTTTGGCAATTTCCGACACCCCGGTTTTCAGCGGTTTGCCCGGGTAATCCAGCAAACGGCCGTTTTCGATAAACAGCGTTAAATGGTGTTTACCATCAATGCCTTCCACCCAGCCAAAACGGTCGCCCCTGTGGGTAAATTCATAAGGCCGGCTTGGCTGAAACTTTACACCAACCCGTTTTTCCACTTCCTGTTTAAAGGTTTCCACGCCAATACGGTCGATGGTGTATTTGGTTTTGGCGTTTTTGCGGTTCACCCTGTCGCCATAATCACGTTGTACTGTCACCACGTGTTCAGCCACTTTCAGCACATGCTCCAGGCCAATAAAGCCAAAATCTTCGGCACGGCGTGGGTAAGTGCCTTTGTCACCGTGGGTCATGGCAAGACCACCACCCACCAACACGTTAAAACCAACCAGCTGGCCATTTTCGGCAATAGCCACAAAGTTTAAATCGTTGGCATGCACATCCACGTCATTATGTGGTGGGATCACCACTGTGGTTTTAAACTTACGCGGTAAATAGGTATCACCCAGCACAGGTTCGGTTTCTGTGGTTTCCACCTTTTCTTCATCCAGCCAGATCTCGGCATAAGCGCGGGTTTTTGGCAGCAGATGTTCAGAAATTTTGGCAGCCCATTGATAGGCTTGCTGATGTAACACCGACTCCACCGGATTTGAGGTGCAAAGCACGTTACGGTTGACATCACCAGCTGTGGCTATTGAATCTATACCAATGCTGTTGAGCATCTGATGCATAGGTTTAATGTTGGGTTTAAACACACCATGGAACTGAAAGGTCTGGCGGGTGGTTAAACGAATGCTGCCGTACAGGGTTTTTTCACTGGCAAACTTATCAATAGCCAGCCACTGCTCAGGTTTGATAATGCCACCCGGCATCCGGGCGCGTAACATCACATTATGCAGTGGTTCCAGTTTTTGTTCGGCCCGTTCAGCCCGCAAATCGCGATCATCTTGCTGATACATGCCGTGAAAACGCACCAATAAGAAGTTATCACCGGTAAAACCACCGGTAATTTCATCTTTTAAGTCAGTGGTAATAGTGCCGCGTAAATGATGACTTTCCGCCTTTAAGCGTTCGTTATCAGACAGCGCGCCCTGCACCTGCAGCTTTGGATCTATCGGGTATTGTGGCGTTGTCATTAATAAACATCCTTCTGATAACGTTTTTGTTCACGCAGTTGTTCTAAATAATCGGCGGCCGCTTCTTCGCTTAACCCCCCAAACTGTTGTGCAATTTGCAGCAACGCCTGATGCACGTCTTTGGCCATTTTGCTGCCATCACCGCAGATATAAAGATGGGCACCTTGCGCTAACCAACTCCAGACTTCAGCCCCTTTGGCCAGTAGCTTGTGCTGCACATAAACTTTTTCCGCCTGGTCGCGGCTAAAAGCCACGTCCAGCTTGCTGAGCACACCACGTTTTAAATAATCTTGCAGTTCTACCTGGTATAAAAAATCCTGGGTGAAATGGGGGTTACCAAAAAACAACCAGTTCTGGCCAGTGGAGCCAGCGTTGTCACGCTCCTGCAAAAATGCCCGGAAAGGTGCAATGCCGGTACCTGGGCCAATCATAATCACTGGTGTGTCGTGGCCTGGCAGACGGAAATTGTCATTGTGCTCGACAAAAACTTTTACCTGCTGGCCTTCGGCTAAACGTTCGGCCAAAAAGCCGGAAGCACCGCCTAAGTGGGTTTGACCAAAAGCGTCATAACGCACCACAGCCACTGTTAAATGCACTTCTTCACCCACTTCCGCCTGGCTGGAAGCGATGGAATATAACCGCGGTTGCTGCTTACGCAGGCTGTCGGCGAGCTGCTGCGCACTTAACGCACCCGGGAATTGCAGCACTATATCGGCGGTTTGATGTTGCGCTAAAAATTCGCGCAGCGCTGTTTTGTCTGCCGCCAGTTGCTGCAACACTGTATTGCCGGTGGCCGCTGCGTATTTTTCGACAAAAGAAGGATAAGACTGCGTCAGCTCCAGCTGTTCAGTGAGGGCTTGTTCAATGGTGATTTGGGCACCATCGAGCGTCACTTCAGTTTCAGCAGCAATGCCGGTGGCGGCCAGAATAGCGCTCACCAACGCCGGATCATTCTGGAAATACACCCCAAGCGCATCACCCGGCTGATAAGTCAGGCCTGAACCTGCCAGCGAAATTTCAATATGACGCACGTCCTTGCTGGAACTGCGGCCGGTAATTTTCTGATTGACGGACAACTCAGCAAGCAAAGGATTTTGTTTGCTGTACAAACTGTGATGGCTGTCAGTAGCACCTGGCCAGGCAATGACTTGTGCCGAAGGTGTGGTATTAGCGGCTGTTAATAAAGGCGCAAACTGCAACAGCGCCTGCTGTTGCCACTCAGAGGCTTTTGCTTCGTAATCCACATCCAATAAGGCCACAGGCTGCAGCCTTTTTGCGCCAGATGCCGCCAGCTTATTGTCAAAATCTAAAGCTGTCTGGCAGAAATATTCATAAGAGCTGTCCCCCAAACCCAGCACTGCGTAATGTAACTGCGGCAGCTGAGGCGCTTTTTTGCCAAACAAAAACTTATGAAAACTCACCGCAGACTCAGGCGGTTCACCTTCACCATAAGTGGAAGTGACAATAATCAAAAACTTCTCTTTGGCCAGTGCATTGGTTTTATAACTGGCAATATCCAGCAACTGCACCGCAAAACCCTGCTGCTCAGCGGCAGCTTTCATTTTGCCGGCCACTCCTTTGGCATTGCCGGTTTGGGACGCATATAAAATAGTCAGAGTTGCAGCTTCAGCCACCTGAGCAGCAGCCACAGGCCCCGCCTGCTGGCCGGAGAGTTGTGCAGCTGCGGCCAGATAACCGCTGACCCAGGCTTGCTGGATCGGATTGAGCTGGCTAACCAGCGCCTGTAAATTTTTAACTTGCTCGGCACTTAGCGGGCTTGCTTGTGCACTCAGTGAAGCCAAAAGCATAACAACACCTGTTTTTATTCAACTGCCCGCATTTTAGCCGTCTATACGGATATTTCTGAAAGAATCGATCCTTCCGCTTTATGCGATTTGGTTATATAGCAGTAATAACATCAACACTGCTCTGTTTTGACTAAAAGTTAGTCATTTTGACGACACCTTGTGAGGCCAACTTTGATAACTCAATAAATAAATCAACAACTACAACAACTTAATATCTGGCACAGCCCTTGCGATGTGTTGTTATCAACCGACACAAGGGGTCTACTATGAAAACATTAATTGCCACCGCTATTGCTGCCAGCCTGTCTTTTTCTGCTTTTGCCACTGAATCACAAAACTGTGCTTTGCAATTTAAAGACGATTTAGTGATTAACCCAACGTCAGTTCAGTTACAACGCGCCGACCAGTCGTTATGGCTGATCAATAGCGAAGGCCAGTTATTTTTAGATGGCAAAGCCGTCAGCACAGACGCCAACACCCAACTGGCACTGCAACAATATCAGCAGGGTTTACGCGGTCAGGCACAGGAAACTGTGTTGCTGGTTGCCGATGCTTTGCAAATGGCATCTGAAGCCATTGGCCGGGTGGTGACCCAGTTTGGCGGCGACAACAGCGACGTGCAGCTGGGTATAGATAAATCGTTAGCCAAATTGCGTGGCAATATTGACCAACTGGTGATTAAAAACGGTGATGAGATCCGAATCAACGGCAGCAAATTACATAATGCCGATGAGGAATTTTCCAAAGAGTTTGAACAAGCCATCGAAAGCTCAATGACTGAAATGACAGGCTCTATGCTGGTGATGGTGGGTCAGGCCATGTCGCGCGGTGAAGGCAACTTTGAACAACGGATGGAACAGTTTGGCCAGGAAATGGAAAAGTTTGGTGCAGAGCTGGAAGCTGACATGGAAAGTCGTGGTGCTCAGTTAGAAAAACGTGGCAACAGCATTTGTCAGAACCTGCAGCAGCTTGACCAGCTGGAGCAACAAATCCAGCAGCAGGTGCCTGCCATGACAGCTTTTGATCTGATCAACACCAGTGAAAAAGGGTTACAGCTGAGCTTTAAATCAGCAGATGGTCAGACCGAATAGTCAGCCCGCTTTAAACAAGTTATGCTTATCTCCTGAATTCGCCGCGCAACCTGCGCGGCATTTTTTTGGAGTTAAGCCAATGAGTATTCAACGCATTTTACCAGCAAGCCGCTATTCAGAAGCCGTGATTGCCGGCAACTTTATCTTTTGTGCCGGCATGGTGCCGGAGCGTACCGACGGGGACATTGTGGCTCAGACCAAAGACGTGCTGGCACAGATCGACGCTTTGCTGGCCAGATGTGGCTGCGACAAAACCGCTATTGTGGATACCGTGATTTATCTTGCGGATATGGCCGACTATAACGGTATGAATCAGGCATGGGACAGCTGGGTTGCACCTGGTCAGGCTCCAGCACGCGCTACTGTTGAAGCCCGCTTGGCCAATCCGGCCTGGCTGATTGAAATTAAAGTAACAGCATATCAGGGCTGATGTGTTGCTGTTAAGCCATGCGCTGAGACGCTGCTCCCGGGCTTAGCCGCCCCCTGACCCAGCCCGTAGCGGCTTTTTAGCTGCTCCAGCAAGGACTGCTGCGGATAAGTCTGGTTTTTATCAAAACCATGCTGGCGCAGCATTTCGTTATACAAATGCACAGTGTAACTGCCGGTTAAGTCACTCAGCGCAATACCGCCCTGATAAATGCGCTGCCAGTTGGCAAAATGCACCGGATAAAACATTTGTTCCGGCTGGATATAAGACTGTAAAGCAAAATAACTGACAGCGCGGGTCAGCCCTTTAGGCCCACCAATTTCGCCCCAGCCAACATTGCCTCTGTGATTGCCAAGCAGGTAACGGCGCAGCAACTTTTTCAACTTGAGCCGCAGATCATCATAAGGTAACCAGTGGTTTGGATTGGCGCAGCTGTCCGCCATAAATCGACAAAACGGATGGGCCGGCGGAAAACATAATAAACCTGAACCAACCAGCTCACTTTCCCAGCCAAAAACGATATCGGGTTGTGCCGGCAGCGGTTGCAAACACACCATGTCCATATCCACCCAATAACCCCCATGCCGATACAACATTTCCCAGCGAAACCAGTCGGAAAACAGCGCCAGACTGCCTTTTTGATTCACAAAAATATGTTGTTTATCAAGGATGGTATTGGCATCGCGGATTTCGGCCCCCGCCGGTACCTGCTGCACACCGTCGTAGGTATAAAGCACAAAGTGATGGCCGTGCTGCAGATAAGACTGCACCACCAATTGTTCGACGGCGCTCAGGCTGCCGCCGATCCATAATCCATACACTGTTTGCATCTGCACTCCGGCTCAGGGTTTCGAGCGGGGTATTATACCCAAGCGCTAGGGCGCTGCAGAGCGGGTCAACACACAAATTTAGTCAATTCGGATATAACGCTGCTTTTATCAGCAGCGTCCCAGCTTAGATTTTACAGGCTCCACCGGCACAATCATCTTCATCCGGTAAAGCGGCAGCATCAGCAGCAGCCTGATCAGCCAGTTCCAGTTGTCTGGCATTTTTTTCCGCTGCAGCATCAAAGTCCAGGTGGTCTAAATCAAAATCAAATTCGCTCATTTTTGCGTCCTTATTAAAGCTGTTATTCCAGCTGTTGTTCACCGGTACTGACCAGTTGCCCACCTTTAACCACCAGTGGCGCCTGTTCTAATACCTTGATATTGGTTAACGGGTCCTGCGGTACTGCAATCAAATCAGCATAAGCGCCGGCCTTTAATTGCCCGACCAGCAAAGTGCCGTTGTGATCACGCCAATTTAATAAAGTGGCCGCATGAAGAGTGGCACTTTGCAGCGCCTGCAGTGGCGTCATGCCCCACTGCACCATATAAGACAGTTGCCGGGCATTCAAACCATGGGTATACACACCGGCATCAGTGCCATAAGCCATTTTAACCCCGGCATGCACCGCCTTTTTAAAGTTCTGCCTTTGTACCTGACCTACGGCGCGTTCTTTTTCCAGTGATTCCGGCAAAATACCAGCGGCCTCACCTTCTGCCAGAATATAGTCGCTGACATAAACATCCATCACCAGATAAGTGCCTTGTTGTTTTGCCAGTGCAATGGCTTCATCGTCAACAAAACTAGCATGTTCTATTGAATCCACCCCGGCGCGGATCGCCCTTTTAATGCCAATTAAACCATGGGCATGGGCGGCCACAATACGGCCTCTGTCATGGGCTTCTTCTACCAGCGCCTGCATTTCCGCCTGACTATATTGCGCCGCATTCACGTCGGTGTTTTTTGACATCACACCGCCTGTTGCGGTGAATTTAATCACATCAGCGCCATATTTAATGTTTTCGCGCACCTTGCTGCGGATTTCATCACTGCCGTTGGCCACACCACCGCTTTGGGCACGGTAAATATGCGGCAACAGATTGTTGTCACAATGGCCGCCGGTCATACAAATCGTTGGGCCGGACACCCGCATCCTTGGCCCCGGGGTTTCACCATCGTTAATGGCATCACGCAGCGCCACATCGGCAAAACCGCCAGCGCCTAAATTGCGCACTGTGGTAAAACCGGCTTTTAATGTCACCTCAGCCGCTTTGACACCAAAAATGGCTTCACGCTGTGGTGTTTCAGCAAGTGCTCTATAACCATGTTTAGTAGGGTCGGACGTCAGATGCACATGCATATCGATTAAACCAGGCAACACATAAGCATTCGATAAATCGATGGTATTTGGCAGTTTTGGCGCCTGGGTTGCCGGCACTATGCTGACAATGCGCTCACCGTCGAGCAACAACGCCTGATCGCGCTGATAGTTACCGGTACTGACATCCAGCAGATAACCAGCCAGCACCACGCCATCAACTGCAGCAAAAGCTGGTGCTGTGCTCAGGCTACATAAAAGTAAGGTACCAGGCAGCCGCATCAGGACGGATCCTTGCCCTGGTTTTGTTCCTGCAACAGTTGCTCTACCTGTGCTTCTAATGCTTCTAACCTGGCGCGGGTGCGCTGTAACACCTGAGTTTGTACGTCAAACTCTTCCCGCGACACAAAATCCAGCTGGCTCAGTTTTGCCTGCAGCACCGCCTTAATTTTGGCTTCCACATCGTCTGCCACTTCGCGGAATTTCGGTGGAATAGCAGCACCAATCTGTCGTGCCATATCTTCAATTTTTTTTGGATCTATCATCTGGGTTGCCTCGGATTCTGCTGGGTCGGAACAATTTATTCTACGAGCCTTGATGGTGACAGGCGACAACTATTTCAAGCAAATTTCAGGCAAAGTACCGCTTTTGCGACAAAAGCGCCGGCAGAGTTTGCTGTTGCGCCAAAGTGCTTTTTGCTAAACTTGCGCCCTCGCAATACAGGGTGACCGATGAAACTTAATCCACAACAAAATGAAGCAGTCAAATATATCTCCGGACCTTGTCTGGTGCTGGCTGGCGCTGGCTCAGGCAAAACCAGAGTGATCACCAATAAAATTGCTTATCTGATTGAAGAATGTGGCATGTCGGCGCGGCATATTGCCGCTGTGACCTTTACCAATAAAGCAGCGCGCGAGATGAAAGAGCGGATTGCCCATCAGCTTGATCGCAGCAAATTACGCGGTTTAACTGTTTCTACCTTCCACACGCTGGGCCTTGAGATCATCAAAAAAGAACACAAAGCCATTGGTTATAAAGCCAATTTTACGTTGTTTGATGATCAGGACAGCATGGCTTTACTGAAAGAGCTGACCGAAACCGATTTGCAGGGTGATAAAGATTTATTGCGGGCGCTGCAAAGCAAAATCTCAAACTGGAAAAACGATTTATTATTGCCGCAACAGGCCATGGCCCAGGCGATGGACGCACAAAGCATCAGTTTTGCCAATTATTACGCCCAATACGCCCTGCAGCTGCGTGCTTATAACGCTTTGGACTTTGACGATTTAATTATGGTGCCCACTCTGTTGTTTGCCGCCAATGCGGAGGTGCGTCAGCGCTGGCAACAAAAGCTGCAATATCTGCTGGTGGATGAATATCAGGATACCAACACCAGCCAATACGAACTGGTGAAATGGCTGGTGGGTGAACGGCAGCGTTTTACCGTGGTAGGCGACGACGACCAGTCGATTTATTCCTGGCGCGGTGCCAAACCACAAAATCTGGTGTTGCTTGGCAAAGATTTTCCGAATTTAAAAGTAATTAAACTGGAGCAAAACTACCGCTCCTGCGAACGCATTCTCAAGGCCGCCAATATTCTCATTGCCAACAACCCGCACGAATACGACAAAGCGCTGTTCAGTACTTTAGGTTATGGTGTGCCGCTGAAAGTACTGCCAACCAAACACGAAGAAGATGAAGCAGAAAAAGTGGTGGCGGAAATTATTTCCCACCGTTTTTTAAACCGCAGCAATTACAAAGACTACGCCATTTTATACCGCGGTAACCATCAGGCCCGTGTGTTTGAAAAAGCGCTGATGACCAACCGTATTCCTTACAAAATTTCCGGTGGTACCTCGTTTTTCTCCAGGCCGGAAATTAAAGATGTGATGGCTTATTTGCGGCTGTTGGTGAATCAGGACGATGACAATGCGCTGCTGCGTATTATCAACACGCCAAAACGCGAAATTGGCGCAGCCACTTTAGAGCGCATCGGCAGCCTGGCCAATTCATTACATATCAGCCTGTTTGAAGCTTGTTGTGCACCGGAATTATCTGACGAATTATCGGCCCGAAGCCTGGCGGCTGTGCGTGATTTTTCCCGCTGGATGGTAGAGCTGGCCGACAATGCAGTGCGGGCTGAGCCGTCCGAAGCGGTTCGGGATCTGCTGCGCCAGAGCAAATACGAAGCTTATTTGTTTGAAAGCTGCGCCAGCCCCAAAGCGGCCGAAATGGCACTAAAAAACGTGAATGAGCTGTATCGCTGGGTGAGTGAAATGCTCAAAGGCGACGAAGAGCACGAGCCAATGACGCTGTCAGAAGTGGTCACCAAACTGACACTGCGCGACATGATGGAGCGCAATGACAAAGACGATGATGCCGATCAGGTGCAGCTTTTGACATTACATGCTTCCAAAGGCCTTGAATTCCCTTATGTTTTTATGGTCGGCATGGAAGAAGGCATACTGCCGCACCAAAGCTGTATTGATGAAGACAACGTGGAAGAAGAAAGACGCCTGGCTTATGTGGGTATTACCCGCGCCCAGCGTGAGCTGACTTTTACCTACGCCCGCGAAAGAAGACAATTTGGTGAAGTGGTGAAACCCGAGCCCAGCCGGTTTTTGCAGGAACTACCGGCGGATGATTTAGAATGGGCGCAACACACGGCGCCGGTGAAAACCGAAGCGCAGCGCCAGCAAACCGGCCTGGCGCACTTGGAACGGCTACGCCAGTTGTTGAAGAAAGACTGACGTCTGCGCCTGCTGCAGGTTGCGCACCAGCTGGCCCTGCAAATAACAACAACCCAGTTCTAGTAATTGTTGCCGTAATTCAGCATCGTCCACGCCGGCTGCAATGACTCTGAATTTGTAGTTTTGTGACAAGTTCAGCAGCAACTCCAGCAGCTGTTTTTTATGCGGATGGCGCAGCACGCTGCGGCTAAATGAAGGGTCCAGTTTGACAAAATCAAATGGATATTGGGCTAACAGGCCAAAAGGCATCATCTCTACACCAAACTGCTCCATCGACAAACGTACACCCAGCCGTTTCAGCTGTTGTAGATAATTCAGGTTACTGCTGCCAAGCCGGATCAGGTCGGTTTCGGCAAAACCCAATGCCAACCTGTGCAACAACGACTGATAAGGCAACAACACTTTATGCAGACGGTCAAAATGCACCGGGTTGATTAAATGTTGCTGGCATAATTTCAGGCTGAACAAGGCCGGTTGTGGCTGTTGCTGCAGCTGCTGCAATAACTGCTGCAAAATCTGCAATTCAATTTGCGCCAGTACACCGGCCTGTTCTGCCTGATGGCTGAAGTTTTGTTGTAAACCAAGGTCCGGATGTACCCACTGGATATTGCTTTCAAAACCCAATAAATGTTGTTTTTCAGCGCAGACGATAGGGTCAAAGGCAATTTCAAATTGTTTATCGGCCAACGCCTGATGCAGCGCCTGCTCCATACTGAGCTCCTGCAACAGTTGCATCCGCATCGTGCTGGTAAAGATCACAAACCTGTTGCGCCCCATAGCTTTGGCTTGATACATAGCGGCGTCGGCATCGCGTAATAAAGCGTCGGCATTTTTGTAATCCGGTTTATAACAGGCAATACCAATACTGGCGCCTGAGTGCACTTGTTGCTCCTGCAGCAGCATCGGCGCGCGCACAGCCTCAATAATGCGGTCTGCCACTTCTTCGGCATCAGTGTCGCAGGTTAACTGGGTTAACAGCACCACAAATTCATCACCACCCAACCTCGCCACCAAATCGTGTTCGCGCACAGTACGTAATAACCGCTGACTGACTTCCACTAAAAAACAATCTCCGGCATGGTGGCCCATAGTGTCGTTGATCAGTTTAAAACGGTCTAAATCAATAAATAACAGTGCAAAACGTAACTCAGGTTCCCGGCCGCGCAAGGTAAACTGCTGCTTTAAGTGCTGCATAAATAGCTGGCGATTCGCCAGGCCGGTCAGAGTGTCGTGATTGGCTTCGTGAAACAGTTTTTCTTCAATTTTTTTCCGCTCTTCCACCTGCAGGCGTAAAAACAGATTGGTTTGGCGCAACTCGCGGGTGCGCTCAAAAATTTTCCGCTCCAGCTCTTCCTGATGTTGTTTTTGTTGTTCGGCGTTGAGTTTACGTTGAATGGCCACCGCAATATGCTGGGACACAAAACGCAGAATATTCAGTTCGTTTTCGCTATACAGATAAGCTTCATCATAAGACTGTACTGCAATCACCCCCAGTGCCTGCTGGTCAATCAATAATGGAGCACCCAACCAACTGGTCGATAACGGCACCTGCTGATCCGGATCAGACACCAGCCGCAGCACTTCGCCTTGTGCCACCAGCAATTCCGACAGTTCACGGTTGATCAGCCGCGCCTCTCCCACTCTGAGCACATATTCAGTAAAACCTTTGCGCAGCGGTCTTTCCTGCGCCGGTGGTGAATATTGGTCCAGATAAAACGGAAAACTCAGGGTTTTGCCGCTTTCATCCAGCAAGGCGATATAACAGTTATCCACCTTCATTAAACCCGACAGGATTTTATGCACTTCACGGTAAAAACCCTGCATGTCGGCGTTGGTGGCCGTCAGCTCGGAAATTTTATATAAAGCCGCCTGCAGCTTTTCGGCATTACTGCGCTCGCGGATCTCCCGCTGCAAAGACTGATTGATATTTTGTAACTGCTTAGTGCGCTCCCGTACTGTCAGCTCCAGCAGCTCACGGCTTTTTACTCTGTCGATGGCGGTTACCGTATGGCCGGCTATCGCTTCCAGCAAATCGACATCCCGCTGCTGATAGTTGTAGGAGTTGTCATATACCTGCACAGCCATCACACCAATCAGTTGCTGACCACGGCACAAAGGAACCCCAAGCCAATGGTGACTTGGTGTGCCCTGCGACTGAATTTCTCCCTGAGCTATTAACTCTGCAAAACGCTGTTCATCACACAACAAAGGTTGACGGCTACGCACCACATAACCAGTGAGGCCAGTGGCAAAATCGGCCGGACTCAGATCGGCAACATTCAGCTGGTCTTTTTCATCGGCAAAATATTCCAGACTGATCTCACCCGAGTCGTGGTCAGTCAGCACCACATAAAAGTTATCGGCTGGCAGGTAATCATTGAGCAAAGAATGGATGGCCGGATAAAACTCCGACATATCAGACAAAGTACTGGCAAGTTCAGATAAATTTAATAACGCACGCTGCACAGCACAGGCCAGCCGGTAGCGTTCCAGCAATACTTTGAGTCGGCGCTGCGATACAGTGCGCCCGGCAGCCTGGCCAGCAGTTTTTGTTAATCCCTTCAACTGATGCTCTTTTTATAGTTAGCGGCCCGGAGGTTGGACCTTTTTTTGCAGAACCGCCCCTATTATGCACAAAGATTAACCAGATAAAAGAGGTGTACGCCAGACAAAAGCGGAGTTTTTCGTCAATTTTGCCGTTGGTACAGCAGCGACACAGTTTTGGATTATAAAAAACTTAACAACAAAGCAGAAAATATCAAAGCGCAAATAAAAAAAGCCGCCTGCACAGCAGACGGCCTGGTCACAGCTTGATGAGGCTTAAACGCCTTCAGTCATAAATTTAATAGCGTCCAGAATTTCGTCATCTGAACAATCACCACAGGTACCACGTGGCGGCATATTACGAATACCGTCAATTGCGTGCTTGTGCAGTACGTCCATACCCTGAGCTAAACGCGGTTTCCAGGCAGCATCACCTTTTTTCGGTGCATCCATAGCACCAGTACCGTGACAGGCAAAGCACGAAGCCTGATAAACCTGTTCGCCAGTGCGTGGGCCTGTAGGCGCAGCCACAACAGGCTCAGAACCTGCGAGATAAACCTGGCCCACCGGAGCTATCCGCGCTTTTAATTCATCAATTTTTTTGTCGTCGGTGCTGGCCTGGGCAACCAGAGCACAGCTTAATAAAGCTAGAACAACAGTGATTTTTTTCATAAATCGGGATCCCCGGAAAATTAAGCCGCACAAATTCTGGGGCATTATAGCGCTGCCAACACAAAGAGGGAAAGCCCCAACAAGAAGCACTGACCGGCCTTCTGGGGTTAAGGCAGGCAAAACTTAAAAACCTGAACACATTCAGATGGTTTTTTCATCGAATTACTAACTGAAAGCTTGTGTTATTCAACAAATTTTTTTTCATTTTTCTGCTTTGCAAATGATGTCTTTGTGGTAGTCTACTTAGCCATTCGCCCTTACTGCTCTCGTCTTTTGCATGCGGTCGGCGGATGGTTAAAAAGATTTTCCACAACAGGATGTAAAGAATAATAACAAGGGTTCATGTTGTTCTCCCCTTCGTTTTTAGTTTTATTCTCAACAACTTAGCTTAACTTTGATGCCTGAAAGATCTTGGTAGTCGCACTGCTGCCTGTTATTTTTTGCACAAACTTATCCACAACATATCCACTTTTTCCGAGCAAAAGCATTCTGGCCGATCAAGGCCGGATGTGGCATGCTTAATAAAAAATTCGGAGCTCAGCTCATGGTACAAATTCCTGCCGATCCACTGATCCTGGTTGATGGTTCTTCTTATTTATTCCGTGCTTATCACTCACCACCACATTTAACCAATTCCAGAGGCGAAGCCACTGGCGCTATTTATGGTGTGGTGAACATGCTGAAGAGTTTACTCAGGCAATATAATCCCAGTCAGATGGCAGTGGTGTTTGATGCCAAGGGGCCAACCTTTCGCAACGAACTTTATACCGAGTACAAAGCCCACCGCCCGCCGATGCCGGACGATTTACGCAGCCAGATTGAACCCTTACATCAGATTATTCATGCTTTGGGTTTACCGCTGTTGTGTATTTCCGGTGTTGAAGCTGATGATGTGATTGGCACCATCGCAATGCAGGCAACTGCTGTAGGTCGTCACGTGCTGATTTCGACCGGTGATAAAGATATGGCGCAGCTGGTCAATCCGCATGTGACCCTGATTAATACCATGACCAATACCATCCTCGACCCTGATGGGGTCCGGGAAAAGTTTGGTGTAGGGCCTGAGCTGATTATCGATTTCCTGGCACTGATGGGCGACAAAGCCGATAACATTCCTGGTTTGCCCGGTGTCGGTGAAAAAACAGCGCAGGCATTACTGCAGGGACTTGGCTCTATTGCCACTTTATATCAGCGACTGGATGACATTGCAGCTTTAGGTTTTCGCGGCAGCAAAACCATTGCTGATAAAATGCTTGAGTATAAAGATCAGCTGGAATTGTCTTATCAGCTTGCCACTATTAAAACCGACGTGGAGCTGCCAAAACAGCTGATTGATTTGCATATCCAGACACCTGACTACACCAAACTGGCAGAGCTTTACCAGCAGTGTGAGTTTCGTCGCTGGCTGGCTGAAGTACAAAGTACAGACAAAATTAATACAGTGCGCACTGAAGCTGCCATCGAACAACAAACAACCACAGCTGTCGCCCCCCAAACCCCGGCTGAAAATGCCGCACAGCTTGATCGCAGCGGCTATCAGACTATTCTGACAACCCAGGCTTTTGACGAGCTGTTATTGTTATTACAACAAACTGAGTTGGTTGCTTTTGATACTGAAACCACCAGCCTGGATTATATGCAGGCTGAACTGGTAGGCATGTCTTTTGCCGTTGCACCGGGCCAGGCTTATTATCTGCCGCTGGGTCATGACTATATTGGCGCCCCTTTGCAGCTGCCACGCACAGAAGTGCTGCAAAAACTTAAAGGCTGGCTGGAAAACCCGGACAAAGCCAAAGTCGGTCAGAATCTGAAATACGATATGAGTGTGCTGGCCCGCTACAATATCAGCCTGCGTGGTGTAGCTTTTGACACTATGCTGGAATCTTATGTGCTGAACAGCGTGGCATCGCGCCATGATATGGACAGCCTGGCGCAAAAATATCTGAATCATCAGACCATCAGTTTTGAAGATATTGCCGGCAAAGGCGCCAAACAACTGACTTTTAATCAGATCGAACTGGAAAAGGCCGCTGAATATGCCGCTGAAGATGCAGACGTCACTCTGCAGCTGCACCAGCAGTTATGGCCACAATTACAAGCCGAAGGGCGCCTGGCTCAGGTGTTACAACAGATTGAAATTCCTCTGCTTTCAGTGTTATCGCGGATGGAACGCACCGGCGTGCTGATTGATGCAGCTCTGTTGCAACAACAAAGCGAATTTCTGGCCAACCGGATTGGTGAGCTGGAACAACAGGCGCACAACCTGGCCGGCAAAACCTTTAACCTGTCATCACCAAAACAATTACAGGAAATTCTGTTTACTGAGCAGGGTTTGCCGGTGCTGAAAAAAACACCAACGGGTATACCTTCCACGGCCGAGGAAGTGCTGACTGAACTGGCGCATGACTATGAATTGCCAAGAGTTATTATTGAACACCGCACTCTGGCTAAACTGAAATCCACTTACACTGACAAACTGCCGCAGAGTGTAAACCCGGTTACAGGACGGGTGCATACCTCTTATCATCAGGCGGTGGCGGCCACTGGTCGTTTGAGTTCCACCGAACCCAACCTGCAGAATATACCGATCCGCACCGAAGAAGGCCGCCGTATTCGTCAGGCTTTTATTGCTGCGCCCGGCAAACGTATTTTGGCAGTGGACTATTCGCAGATAGAGCTGCGCATTATGGCGCATTTATCTCAGGATAAAGCTTTGCTGGACGCTTTTGCCCAAGGTCTGGATATTCACCGCGCTACAGCTGCCGAAGTATTCGCGGTGCCGCTGAATGAAGTAACCACAGAACAACGCCGCCGTGCCAAGGCAGTAAACTTTGGTTTAATTTATGGCATGTCGGCTTTTGGTCTGGCGAGACAGCTCGATATCAGCCGCAGTGAAGCCCAGCATTATGTCGACACTTATTTTGCCCGTTTCCCTGGTGTACTGGCTTATATGGAAAACACCAGAGCTCAGGCACATCAAGCTGGTTATGTCGAAACTTTGTTTGGCCGCCGACTGTATTTGCCGGAAATTAACAGCAAAAACATGGCACGCAAAAAAGGCGCTGAGCGCGCGGCCATTAACGCACCGATGCAGGGCACAGCTGCTGACATTATTAAAAATGCGATGTTGGCCGTTGATCATTGGTTGCAGCAGCAGGATCAAAGCAAAATCAGCATGATCATGCAGGTGCACGATGAACTGGTGTTTGAAGTGGATGCCGGCCTGCTACCGGAATTCCAACAGCAAATTGTCAGCCTGATGCAACAAGCCGCCAAACTTGATGTACCTTTGCTGGCAGAGGCAGGTTCTGGCCTGAATTGGGATGAAGCACACTAGAAGCATGTTAAGTATAGAAACTGATTGAACTTATTTTATCAGGCTCAGTCTGTTTAGCCGTGAGCATACCCATTCCTGGTAATTCACCTTTCAGCCCCGCTATGACATGAGCGGGGCTTTTTTCTACCCGCCATACAACAACCATTCATCTGACGATCCCCACAACATCTGAAGTTTAGGGCATTTAAGCTCGTAACTTAATTACGAATCAGCGTAAAAAGAAAAACAAAATCAAGTTTATGTAGTTTTATTACAAAATGCGCTTGCTTTTTGAACTCGTCGCAGTAAAATCAAAAACTGTAGGGTACAGAGGTAAGATGTTCTATCTTTCGGCAGTTTTAGGAGTTAAATCCTGAATCCGCATAGAAAGTAGGCTTATTTAGCCGCCCCACTGCTTGCAGTGGGGCGTTTTTTTTTATCCAAAATTTGAAACTTAATTAGATTTTTTAGAGCAAATACTTTAAATAAACAAAAAGCTATGTATAATGGCAGCGTCTTCTCTGAAGACACCCTGTTGATTTGAAATTATTGATAGCTTCTCCCCGTTTGCTATACCGGCCTCTCTCTGAGACGCCGGTTTTTCTTTTTTAACGGGATAACATCTGGTTTTAAGCAGTGCAGTGAATAAAGCGGATTTTGCGGACTGTCATGGGATAGCTGCTAAATAAGGCGATCTTGTATAACGATCGCCAATTGCGCTACAGAATTATTCAGCCGAAAGCTGGCTTTCATCATCGCGACTGTACCAGTCGTCAAGCACCTGTTCTAACTCAGTTAAACCTTGTTTACTGAGCGAGCTGAACGTATGCACAGTGATATCCCCCATAAAAGCCAATGAAGCTTCACGTACTTCCAATAAGGTTTTTTTCCGCGGACCTGGGCTTAGTTTGTCTGCTTTGGTCAAAAGTAATAACACCGACAAATCACTTTCTACCGCCCAGTGGATCAGTTGTTGATCTAAATCTTTTAACGGATGACGAATATCCATTAATACCACCAGGCCTTTCAGACTCTGACGTTTCATCAGATATTCACCCAGCGATTTTTGCCATTTTTCTTTCACCGTCAGCGGCACTTTGGCAAAACCATAACCCGGTAAATCGATCAGGCGTTTATTGTCGGCCAGGCGGAAAGTATTGATCAGCTGAGTGCGCCCCGGTGTTTTACTGGTACGGGCTAAATTGTTTTGCCGGGTTAAGGTATTCAAAGCGCTGGATTTACCTGCATTTGACCGGCCAGCAAATGCAACTTCAATGCCGGTATCTGGCGGCAGAGCGGTAATATCTGGGGCGCTGGTTAAAAAACTGGTCTGCTGATAATTAAATTTTGCTTTGTACACAACTTACTCCGACATCAAATTTGGCTATAGTGTAGCGGATCTGATTGATCTGAAGAAGCATTAGCCGCATGAATGGGATTTTATCTGGCTTAGATTCGTGTAAAATAGACATAATTATTAGGGTTATTATTTTTTATTCCTGCTTTTTGAGCAGGTTCACGCTGAACAGAGACGGATAAACATGAAAAAATTCGCACTTCCAGTCATGCTTTTTTTAGGGTTGGCCGGTCAGGCTGTTGCTGCAGAAACAACAGCTCCGGTTGGTAATGCAGAAGCAGGTAAAGCTAAATCTGCCACTTGTGCCGCCTGTCATGGTCCAGACGGTAACAGCCCTACTGATATGTATCCAAAAATCGCCGGTCAACATGCTGGTTATCTGTATAAACAATTAAAAGAATTCAAACTTGGCATGAGCAGCGGTGGTAAAGAAGGCCGTAATAACGCCGTAATGGCCGGTATGGTTGCCGCTCTGTCAGAGCAGGATATGCTGGACCTGGCTGCTTTTTATGCCAGTCAGACAATGAAATCTGGCACAACACCGGAAGACGTGGTTGAAGCAGGTCAGAAATTATTCCGTGCCGGGGATATGAATCGTGGTATCGCCGCCTGTATCGCTTGTCACGGCCCTCGTGGTGTAGGTCACAGCCTGGCAAACTTCCCGAAAATTTCTTTCCAGCATGCTGCATATATTAAAACTCAGCTGGAAGCCTTCCGTGCCGGCACTCGCGCCAATGACATGAATGGTATGATGCGCGATGTTGCGAAAAAACTGACCGACGAAGACATTGAAATCATCTCTAAATACCTCGGCGGTTTACATTAATCCGTTCGTTTTTCTGAAAAAGCCGGTGCCTGTCGCCGGCTTTTTTATTGGGTGAGTCAGGACTTACAGCTATAGTCTCTTTGTCATTTGTGAGATATGTCTCACATCTACTGTGAGATAAAAACCCAAAAAGACTTCCAAATATCGCAAACTCATCTGATTAATTATGCTAACTATCTGATTTAATTTGACTGCTGAAAATAGTTCACTTTTTTTATGATTTTTTTTTGATCACAGTATTGCCATTCCGTCAGATCGGAGTAAATTAAACCCCGTTACAGATTGTAACAACTCAACAAAATGGACAATGTGCACGGATAGCAATAGTGCTAGCTACATTAAAAAAGCATCATGACTGATGCAGCGTTTTTAACGCGATCCATGGAAGAATTAAAAAGTATTAGGACGATCGCGAATAATTATTTAAATAGGGAAATGACCTAACAATATAGGGAAACTGTCCAGACAGGGTGTCTCACGTAAGTCAGGACGATATGCAAAAATTCAGCACCTTTGAGTGCAACACTTTGACGGCAGTAGGCAACCCTTACTGCCGTTTTGTTTTATGGCGTCTTTCATCTTGTTTTTCAGCATGGGCGCCTGGCAATCCATAACATCAGCCAAAACCTGCACCTCAAACACAGCCAATAACGCCAGATCTGGCATCAACGCTAAAATACATAGGCAGCACCGGCAAAACTGGTTAAAATACGCGCCCTTTTCTACAGGTAGACATTATGACTCGCAAAAAAAAATCACGGACCTCAGGCCAGATAGGTATCAGGCATAAACCGGCTGCAGAAGCCCGCCAGGAACGTGACCGTCCGGTAGAAACCAAGAAAAAAGGTGCAGGCTTAAAATCCGGTAGCCGTAACGCTTTAGTGCAGGCTGATAAAACCGAAAGCAGCGGCAGCAAAAACAAAGATCCACGCATCGGCAGTAAAAAGCCTATTCCATTGGTTGTGACTGTTGCCGAGCAAAAATTGCTGGCACCTGCCACCCAACCCAAAGCTGTACTGGCAAAAGCTAAACCAGTGGAAATTGCCCCTGAAGTTGAGCTGGCGCAAATTGAGCAGGATGAACGCTTGGCGGAATTATTAGAGCGCACCGAGCAGGGTGAGATTCTGACCGGCAAAGACGCCAAATACTTTAACGCCAAAACCGCCCGCCATGCTGAGCTGCTGACGTTGTTAGGTTTAGATCTGGACGAAGATGAAGACGACGAAGATTTAGATCCACTGGCCAAACTGGAACAGACTGATTGGCGTAAAGACTTACTCGGAGAGTAACAACAGGTGAATGTGATGTGGATGACGTTGTTTGTTGTCGGTTTGTTGATTATCGCGGGTCTGGCTTTTTATCTTGGCAAGTTGCTGTTTCAGTTA
This sequence comes from Rheinheimera sp., assembly GCF_036782235.1. Taxonomy (GTDB): domain Bacteria; phylum Pseudomonadota; class Gammaproteobacteria; order Enterobacterales; family Alteromonadaceae; genus Pararheinheimera. The sequence continues at coordinate 223,786 of NZ_DAIPZL010000004.1, forward strand.
AAAGCACAACAGCAAAAACAACAGCAGGCGTTGCAGGCGCATCAGCAAAAACTGGCGGAAAGGCAGCAATATTTGCTCGACAGTATCACTTTGATTGGCAAAGCCACGCTGGAACAACAATGTGAACCGTCAGAAGCGGCACTGCGCATCTGGGTATTGCTGGAAAATATGCAGCCAGAACTGGCGCAGGCTTGTCGCTGGCCGGCGCTGTTTGAGATGTATGATTTGATCAAAGACATGCCAACCCATGATGCCCGCAAGGCACTGGAGAAAAAGGAATTACGCCGGCAGGATCATCTGCGTCAGCAAAAAGAAATTGAACTCAAATCCGCCATTGAAAAAGATATTGAGGGTTTATTGGCCTTATTGCAGCAGCGGCATTAACAACAACGCCGCTTTGCAATTGTCACCTCAGGCCAAGGCTGTTCATGGCAGGAAATTACAGTGTGTAAAGCACACTGCAATTTTGAGCGAGTTAGTTTTTGTAAACCACACCAGCTTTCATCACAAAGTTCACTTTGCCCATCAACTGAATATCGGCCAGTGGGTCACCAGGCACTGCAATAATATCGGCGATTTTCCCTACCTTCAGGCTGCCCATATTTTGCTCAACCCCCAATAAACGGGCACCTTCAATAGTGGCACTTTGGATGGCAGCCAGCGCCGGCATACCGGCTTCTGTCATAAATACAAATTCCTGCCAGTTATCACCATGCATGCCGACACCGGCATCAGTGCCAAACGCAATTTTCACCCCGGCTTTATAAGCTCTGGCAAAAGTTTGCTGAATTAAAGGTCCGATAGCCGCAGCTTTTAACCGCACCATCTCAGGAAAAAATCCCGGCACCTTGGCTTTTTCGGCCACATATTTGCCTGCGCTGATGGTCGGCACAAAATAGGTGCCGTATTGTTTCATCAGCTTCATGGTGTTGTCGTCCATAAAGGTGCCGTGTTCAATTGAATGAACACCGGCTTTAATGGCCCGCTCCATGCCTTCTTTTCCATGAGCATGCACGGCCACGGTAAAACCATAATCCTTGGCGGTATCGACAATAGCTTTGAGCTCATCGTCTTTAAACTGGGCATTCATGCCACTTTTGGCCACGCTGAGCACGCCACCTGTTGCTGTGATTTTAATTAAATCGGCGCCTTCTTTATAACGCTGCCGCACTGCTTTACGCGCATCATCGACGCCGTTAATCACACCATCGGCCGGTGTCGGGTCGCCCATACGCTGGTAAGCCACACCATTGGTTGGATCGGCATGGCCGCCTGTGGTTGCAATAGATTTACCAGCGGTAAAAATACGCGGCCCTTTGACATAACCGGCGTCAATGGCTTTACGCAGCGCAGTGCTGATATGGTGACTGTCTCCAAGTTCCCGCACCGTAGTAAAGCCTGACATCAGGGTTTTTTCGGCATAAGTGGCACCACGCAGCGCCACATCAGCCTCATTCATGGTAAAGCCTTCGCTGTAGGCTGTCGGGCTGCTTTGGTAAGAAAAGTGTGTGTGCATATCCATCAGACCCGGCATCACAGTGTGATTTTTCAGATCAATCAGCACATCACCGCTGGCCGGGCTGCGAAATCCGGCTTCAATGCCACTGATTTTGTCGCCTTCAACCACCAGCGTCTGGTTTTTTAACACCTGTGAGCCTTCAGCGGTAATAACAGTGCCGGCATGAATAAGGGTGGCCGCCTGCGCCAGAGCCGGCATCAGCAGCGCACTGCATATTAAACTGTATGTTGTTTTCATCGATGTTCCCGGATTAATGCCAGCGTGCTGCACTGGCTTATTGTTTTCAGCAATCTGTGCTGTTGTTGTGTTGGATCAAAACCTACTACATCACAGCAGCTATGATGTCGCCAGCACCACAGAAGCGAATGCGATATGAACACGATGATTTGGGACGAAGCTCTGGTACAAAAATACAACGTGAAAGGGCCACGTTATACCTCTTACCCAACAGCCTTGTTGTTGCGCAGTGGCTATAGCAGCCAGAAAGCCTTACAAGCGCTGCGTCAGAGTGGTCCGGCGCTGAGTTTATATCTGCATTTACCGTTTTGCCGGCAGCTTTGTTATTACTGTGGCTGTAACAAAGTGATTAGCCGCGACCAGAGTAAAGCCGACCGTTATCTGCAATATTTACAACAGGAAATGGCGTTTTATCAACAGGCCACTCAACATCAGCAGGTGACACAGCTGCATCTGGGCGGCGGCACTCCGACATTTCTGGATGAATCCCAGCTGCGCTTGATGATGCAGAACCTCCGTCAGTATTTTCACTTTAGCCCAGACGCTGTGCTCAGTATTGAAATTGACCCACGCAGCTGCGATTTAAAAAAGCTGGCCCTGTTGCGCGAACTGGGATTTAGCCGGGTGAGTTTTGGTGTGCAGGACTTTGACGCCAAAGTGCAGCAAAGTATTCACCGCGAGCAAAGTTTCGAGCTGGTGCAGGAACTGGTGCTTGGCGCCAAAATTCTTGGTTATCAGTCGATCAACCTAGATTTAGTCTACGGCCTGCCTTATCAGCATACCGACAGTTTTGCTGACACGCTTGAACAAGTGATTAGGCTGAATCCGGACCGCATTTCACTGTTCAGTTATGCCCATTTACCTGACCGGTTTGCCGCCCAGCGTAAAATTCCAACTGAAGCTTTACCTGATGGCCACGAGAAACTGGCGTTATTGGCGTTATCGGTGGACACATTACAACAGGCCGGTTATCTGGCGATTGGCATGGACCACTTTGCCAAAGCAGACGACAGCCTGGCGATAGCACAGCAACAAGGCGTGTTACAACGTAATTTCCAGGGTTACACCACAGACAATGCCGATGCCTTGCTGGGACTTGGGGTGTCGGCTATCAGTCAGGTAGGTACTGAAATCTGGCAACACCAAAAAGATTTAAATCAGTATTACCGCGATCTTGATGATAAAGGGAACAGCATAGACAAAGGCATGAGCCTGAGCCGGGACGACCTGATCCGCGCCGATTTGATTGCCAGTCTGATGTGTAATTTCCGCCTCGATACCGCTGCTTTTGCCAACAGCTGGCAGCTGGATTTTCAGCAGTATTTTGCCAGCAGCCTGCAACAACTGGCTGAATGTGAAAAAGATCAATTGCTGCGCTGGCAAGAAGATGTGCTCACCGTCACCGAACTGGGCCGGCCCTGGGTCAGGGTGATTGCCGCTTGTTTTGATGCTTATCTGCTCAGTGGCGCCGAACGTTATTCCAAAGTGATTTAACTGCAGCGCCGTTGGTGACTTCTTCCTTGTTAATCTGCAGCTATGCCAAGGCTACAGCGATACTCGCCACTTGTCAGCACTAACTGCGGCTGACCATTGAGTTCAGCCAGCTCTGCCTGTTCCGCCAGCTGGTAAAACACAGCCCGGCTGAATTTGGCGCTCAGGCCCCGGCCAAGCTGCAAATAAGGCAATAACAGCCCTGAACCCGGTTCGGGCTGCAGCAACACCGGAAATTCAGCACTCACCAGATACTGATAATCCAGATTGTCGGTCAGTTGCAGCAACTGTTGTTGTTCCAGCTGTTGCCAGCACCAATCAATAATCACAAAAGGCGCATCCGCCACCTGAATCCGTACTTCTTCCACTGGTGTTGTCAGCACATAATCGCCGTTTTTCCGTTGCAGTACAGAGGCAAATAACTTCACCAGCTCCATCCGGCCAATCGGACTTTGCTGATAATGCCACTGTCCGTCGCGGTTGATCTGGATTGGCATATCCCCACAAAAGGGTGGATGCCATTGTTCCAGCGGTGCCTGCCGGCCGCTTTTCAGCTGTTGTTGTAATCTGGCCAGGTCCACAAAAATTACTCCATTCAGAGGGCTTCACCTGAGGTTCATAAGACAAAGCTAGACTGCCGTTCGGGCAAAAACACCAGAACGGGTTATGATATTTGAGTTTAGATCAATGGCATAGCTGCGGCTGTGTTGTCTTTATGCATTATTCAGAAGGAGTGTTCCGTTGTTGGACCAAATGATGAGTTATCTCAGCAAAAACCAGGACTTTTTGCTAAATTCCGCCGTTAATTTATTGATTGCTCTCGTTATTTTTTATATAGGCCGCTGGTTAGCGCTGGGTGCCGCCCGGTTGGTGAGTAAAGCTTTGTTATTACGTAAAGTGGACCGTGCTGTGGTGTCTTTTTTATCCAGCATCGTTTATGCCGGCGCTCTGATTGCCGTGGCGTTAATCGCTTTGTCGCATTTAGGTATTCAAACCACCTCTTTTATTGCCATTTTAGGTGCCGCTGGTTTAGCTATTGCACTGGCGCTGCAGGGATCCTTGTCTAACTTTGCTTCGGGTGTACTGATCATTATTTTCCGGCCTTTTAAAGCCGGTGACATGGTGGACGTGGCTGGCATCAGCGGCGTGGTAGAGCGCATCGATATTTTCCAGACCATTTTTAAAACCGGCGACAATAAAAAAATTATTGTGCCCAACTCCCAGATCACAGGCGGGCCTATCATCAATTATTCAGCAGAACCACGCCGTCGGATCGACTTGGTGATTGGTATCAGCTACGACTCAGACCTGCGCCGGGCCAAACAAATTCTGCACGATATTTTAAGCAATGACCCCAGGGTACTAAAAGACCCGGCCCCTGTGATTGCTGTCAGCGCCTTGGCCGACTCAGCAGTACAGCTGGTGGTGCGCCCCTGGGTGCAGGCAGCGGATTACTGGCCTGTGTACTGGAACATTCTGGAAAAAGTAAAACTGGATTTTGACCAACAGGGGATTGAAATCCCCTTCCCGCAGATGAGTTTACATATGAAAAAAGAGGTTAAGGAATGACAATCCGCATCACATCCGCACTGACCCTTATGCTGTTTGGCGCTCTGGCACAGGCCGCAGAAACACCCAAAGTCTGGACCACTCAGGCTGAACTGGGCGCTATTATGACGTCGGGTAATACCAAAGGCACCTCAGTCACAGGTAAAATTGACAGCAAACAGGAACTGACACACTGGAGCAATGAATATAGTCTGGGCGGTTATTTTAAAGAAGACGAAATTACCGACGCCGACGGCAATACCAGTACGGAAAAATCTGCAGAACGTTTTTTTGTGTCGGCCAAAGGTGGTTATAAACTGGACGATGATTTTGCCAAGTTATACATCCTGGGCTCTTACACCGATGACTCTTTTGGTGCTTATCAAAAATACAGCCTGGTTTCTGTGGGTTATGGTGATCGTTTATATCAGGATGACAATAAAACCCTGGATGCGGAAATTGGTCCGGGTTATTTCTCTGGCCGCACCGCCGACGATGTCACTGAAAACGGACTGATACTACGTACAGCCGCCAGTTTTAACTGGGCATTTTCTAACACAGCCTCATTTAAACAAACGCTCAGTGTGGAATACGGCGAAGAAAACACCAGAACAGTCGCTGAATCCTCCATCAGTGCCAGTCTGATTGGCAAAATGCAGATGAAAGCGGCTTTTTTAGTGCAAAACGACACTGAGGTGCCACTGGGCAAGAAAAAAACCGACACCCAAACTTCCTTAACTTTTGTCTACGCTTTTTGACTTTGTATCGGGAATGGCGACTGCCATTCCCGATTTTATTGGTCATTCCAATAGCTTGAACTACGCTTAACCAGAAAATAACACCAATTTTGTTTCCACAGTTGCGGTTGCAAACCAAGCCTTTTTGTCGGAGCCCGCCAGGCAAGGTTGCACCACAGCAAGCGAACAAGGCATCAGGACGATGTGGCATCAAAGCGCAGATCCAACTCAGCAACAACAATATGTCTACCCGCAACTGGCCGTGGTGGTATTTGTGCTGTTGGCTGTCTGCTGGCTAACCGAACTGGACTTGTGGTTGCTATCCGGCATGATGACAGCACAACAAGCCAGTCAACTGCATCAGGTAAATGGCTGGTTATTATTTTTACTCTGCATCGGACTGTTATTGTGGCTGCTGCGCCTGCAGCAGTATCAAAGTCACAGGGCTGCGCTGGCCAGTCAGCATTTTCACAGCACCTTTGGCCAGGCTGCGGTTGGCATGGCCCATGTGTCGTTAACCGGTCACTTTATCACGCTCAATCAACGGTTTGCCGATATGCTGCAATACCCCATAACCGAGTTGACCGGTCGCAGTTTCCATGACATTACCCATCCAGAAGATTTAGCGGCTGATCTGACGCTGCTGGCTGCGCTCACCCGTGGTGCTATCGAACATTACGACATGGAAAAACGCTATCGCCGCGCCGATGGTGCGTTTTTCTGGGCTAATTTATCGGTGTCGATGCACAGAGCCGAAGAAGCTGAGCAGAGTTATTATGTGGCCGTGGTTGAAGATATAGACGCCAAAAAACAGGCGGTGCTGGCGCTGGAATCCAGCATGGCACAGGTGCAGCTGCTATTGGATGCCACAGGCGACGCTATTATTGGCCTGACCCAAAGCGGTGACATCACTTTTGTGAATCATGCTGCCTTAACCCAACTGGGTTACCAACAACCACAACAATTACTTGGTCTGCCGATGCTGACCATTGTTGCCAAACAAAAATCAGCACTGTCGGTATGGCGCGACATTGCCGCCACACTGCAAAAACCCAAACCCCAGAACGGGGAGGCCGACTTATTACTGAATACCAGCGGCGAAGTGATCCCCTGTGCTTACCGCGCTATCCCAGTGCCACCATCCCATGATGGCACTGTGCTGGTGCTGTGTTTTCAAAACATCCGCGAAAAACGTAAACAACTGTCCAAACAACAGGCGCAGAGCCATTTGTTACACCGTTTGCTGGACAATATTCCGCTAACGCAGCTGCTGACCGAACTGGTGAATTTTGTGGAACAGCAGCAACCCAGCCTGCGCTGCTCTATTTTGCTGGCCGACTTACAACGCCAATGTCTGAGAGTGGCCGCAGGCCCCAGCCTGCCAGCAGACTACAACGCTAAAGTGGATGGACTGCCGATCCGTTATGGCAATGGCAGCTGCGGCACTGCAGCGGCCACAGGCCAGCCGGTGATAGTGACAGATGTTTATCAGGATATGTTGTGGCAACAATTTCACGAACTGATTGCCCCTTATCCCTGGTTACGGGCTTGTTGGTCCACGCCCTTTTTTAACAGCCAGAAAACCTTACTCGGCACCTTTGCCATTTATCTGGCCGAAACCAGAGCACCAAACCCAGAAGAGATTGATTTAATTCAGTTTACCGTTAGCCTGGCGGCATTTTTGGTGGAGCGCAGCGATGCCAAAGCCATGCTGGATTTATTATCCAAAGCGGTCGAACAAAGCCCGGTTGCTGTGGTGATTTGTGATCCCGACGGCACCATCAGTTATCTGAATCAACAAGTGGAACCCGTGACCGGCATTGCAGAAGCCCAGCTGCTGGGCGCAGCACTGCCCAGCCTGTATCCGCCTGAGTTACGCCCGGATATCCTCAATGCCATGGCACAACTTAAAACCACCGAAGAGCCGGTGCGCGGCCAGTGTCAGTTGCAAAGACCCGACGACAGCAGTTACTGGCAAGCTTATTCGCTGCGCCGCATTCTTGATAGCCAGCAGCAACTGAGCCACTTTTTGCTGGAAATTGAAGATATCAGCCGGCAAAAACAAGCAGAACAACAGTGGCAGGACAGTGAACTGCGTTTTCGCACCTTACTGGACAACACTCCGGAAATTGCAGTGCAGGGTTATGAAGCCGATGGCACCACTTTTTACTGGAACAAAGCAAGCGAACGTATTTATGGTTACAGCAAAGAAGAGGCTATTGGTCAGAATCTGCTGCAACTGATTATTCCGGCAGCAATGCAGCATGATGTGCGCTGCGCCGTGGCTCAGATGGCCGAAACCGGCGAACCTATTCCCTCGGCTGAACTGTTGTTAAAACATAAAGACGGCCATCTGGTGCCGGTGTATTCCGGCCATGCCGTTGTCAAACTTCACGACAAAGCGGCGCAGATTTTTTGTATGGATCTGGATTTAACTGAACGTAAACAACAGGATGAAAAACTCAGACTGTCAGCCGCCGTGTTTAACAGCAGCAGGGAAGGCATACTGATCACCGACACGCAAAAACGTATTATTTCCGTCAACCCGGCGCTGCAACAGTTATTTGGCTACAGCGAAAGCGAACTGATTGGCCAGACTCCGGCTATTTTCCGCTCCGGCCGCCATCCGGCCGAATTTTATCAGCAGCTGTGGCAGATGCTGCAGGAGCAAAATTACTGGCAAGGCGAAATTCTGAATAAACGCAAAGATGGTGAGTTGTTGCAGCTGCAGCTCAGTATCAGTGCTGTGTTTGATGAGCAGCAACACATCAGCCATTATGCCGCCATCTTTACCGATCTGTCGCAAATCCGGGCCACCGAAGCTGAAATGGAGTTTTTGTCGGATCATGACGAGCTGACCCATTTACCCAACCGGCATTTATTTTTGCAGCTGCTGGAACAAAGTTTAACTCTGGCCCGCACTGCACAGCACAAAGGCGCTGTGTTAATTCTCGATCTGGACCACTTTAAACATGTGAACGACAGTTATGGCCATCAGCTTGGTGACCAACTGCTGCAACAGGTGGCTCGCCGGCTGAAAAAACAAAGCAGAACCGGTGATTTACTGGCACGCCTCGGTGGGGACGAATTTGCCATACTGCTGCCGCAACTGGCCAAGCCGGAAGACGCCGCAGCCTTGGCTGCTCAGCTGATTCAGACATTCACTCAACCCTTTGTACTGGATGGTCAGTTTGAGGTCACGCTGGGCGCCAGCATTGGCATTTGTCTGTTCCCGGAACATGCCGACAATACCGCAGCACTGATGCAGGGTGCCGACTCGGCACTTTATAAAGCCAAAGCAGCAGGGCGTAGCACCTTTACTTTTTATGCGGATGCTTTTACCCAGGCGGCGCGCGACAGGCTGACGATGGAGTCAAACCTGCGTAAAGCCATCCGGCAGGGTCATCTGCAAGTGTATTATCAGCCGCAGCTCGACATTTGTTCCGGCCGAATTATTGGTGCTGAAGCACTGGTACGTTGGTTTGACCCGCAACAAGGCATGATATCCCCGGCGCGTTTTATTCCGGTCGCTGAAAGTTGTGGTTTGATCAACGACATCGGCAGTTTTGTACTGCAACAAAGTTGTGCCCAGGGGCAGCGCTGGCGTGAGCTGGGCTGGTGTGATCTGACACTGGCAGTCAATGTGTCGCCCAGTCAGTTTAAACGTTTTGATATGAAAGCCCTGGTACGCGAAACCCTGGCCAGCACAGGTTTTCCGGCGGCAGCACTGGAGCTGGAACTGACCGAAAGTGCGCTGATGGAAAACGAAGAAGCGGTGATAGACACCTTGAATCAGCTGCGCGGTTTGGGGATCCGGCTGGCCATTGACGACTTTGGCACCGGCTATTCGTCGCTGGCCTATTTAAAACGTTTCCCGTTGGATGTGCTGAAAATCGACAAAAAATTTATTGATGATATTCCCACCAGCAAAGACGATATGGCCATTGCCACCGCCATTATCGGCATTGCCCACACCTTGGGATTTAAAGTGCTGGCCGAAGGGGTGGAAACCACCACCCAGCTCGAGTTTTTGCGCCAGCAACACTGTGACCATTATCAGGGTTATCTGTGCAGCCCACCGCTCTGTGCGGAAAAGTTCGAACAATTGCTGCGCCAGCAACAACCTGCCACCAGTGCGCTGTTAACGCCGGATCTAACGAGCTGACACCGAGCTGCTGACGCAACAGCCATACTCCAACAAGATCGGCCGCGCCCGGCGTTTTTAGCCTGGCAGTAGCAGCTGGCTCCAGCCGGAACCTGCTTGTTTTTGCACCCTGATTTGCACCGGGATCCGCTCTTTCAACGCTTCAACGTGGCTGATCACACCAATCATTTTGCCGCTGCTTTGCAGACTATCCAGCGCGGCCAACGCGGTTTCCAGCGTATCTGGGTCTAAGGTGCCAAAACCTTCGTCCAGGAATAACGATTCAATCCGGGTTTTATGGCTGACCAAATCGGACAAGGCCAAAGCCAGCGCCAGACTGACCAGAAAACTTTCACCACCGGATAAAGTTTTGGTGTCGCGCACTGCATCGGCCTGCCAGCTGTCCAGCACCTGTAATTCCAGTTCACTGTCGGCTTTGCGGCACAACTGATAACGGCTGTGCAATTTGTCCAGCTGGCGGTTGGCCAGTTTTAACAATTGCTGCAGTGTTAAACCCTGGGCAAAACGGCGGTACTTGGCACCATCGGCCGAGCCTATCAGGCTGTTCAGCTTTTGCCAGTCCTGATAGGTATCCTGCTGCTGTTGCAACTGCTGATACAAGGCCTGTTGTTGTTGCGCCAGCTGCTGTTGTTGTTTTTGCTGCTGGCGGATTTCACCCAGCTGCTCACTGAGCTGTTGCTGCTGTTGTTGCAACTGGTGCTGCTGTTGCTCCAGCACCGCCAGCTCCGGCAAGGCGTCAGCTTTGCTGGCTTCCAGTGCAGCCAGCTGCTCAGTGGCCTGTGCCAGCAAAGCTTTGGCTGAGGTTTCGGCGTCCTGTAATTGCTGTTTTTGTTGTTGCAACTGCACCAGCTGCACTTCGCTGAGCTGGGCGGTAATAAAAGCAATTTCAGTGGCAAAAGGGCTGGCCGCCAGCGCCTGCTGCCATTGTTGCTGCGCCGCCAGAAGCTGCGCTTCTTGCTGCTGTTGTTGTAATAACAAACTGTGCTGCTGGCCCAACAGCTGCGCCAGCTGCTGCTGTTGTTGCTGCCACAGGCTGATTTGCTGTTGCAGCAGCTGCTGCAAGGTTTCGGCGGATGCAGCCGGCTCAGGCTGCGATAATTGCTGCTGTAGATGCACACCCTGCTCTGTGCTGATGGCCTGCCAGTGCACCAATTCGGCCTGCGCCTGAGCCTGCAGCGGCATCAGTTGCAACAACTGCTGCTCCAGTTGTGTGCGCTGTTGCTCCTGTTGTTGCCAGAGTTTCAGCTGCGCCTGCCAATGCTGCTGACGCTGTTGTAGCTCTGCCAGCCAAAGTGCGGCGGGCTTGTGCACAACAGGCGCATCACCGAGCTTTTGCAGCTCGGCACTCAGTGCCTGCAACTGAGCTTCCAGTTCAACACCAAGCCGCTGCTGTTCATCCTGATGTTGTTTTTGCTCTTTTTGCAGCTGCAGATAGTGCTGGCGATCCAGCGCCAGCTGCTGACCCAGCTGCTGCACATTCAGTTGTGCCTGCTGCAATTGTTGCTGCGCCGCCAGAAGCTGCTGCTGACTGTGCTGATATTGCTGCAGTTGCTGCTGTATTTGGGTTAACGTCCGGCTCAGCTGTTGTTGCCGTTCTTCCAAAGGCGCCAGTGTCAGACTCTGGGTACTTTGTTGCACCAGCATCAACAGCTCAGCGGGCAGCGCCAGGGCCTGCAGCTGATGGCGGATATTCCCTTGCTGCTGTTGCAGCTCCTGCTGTTGCTGTTGCCAGAGTGCAAGTTCGGTCTGTAACCGGGTTTGTTGTTGCTGCGCCACTGTGCCCTGCTGTAAATATTGCTCCAGCAGCTGTTTGGCCTGCTGCAGCGCCAGTTCAGCGGCATTGGGGCTGAGCTGCTGATAAGTCTCGACAGCCGGATGTTCGGCGCTGCCGCATAACGGGCAAGCTTCCCCTGGCTGCAAATTGGCCCGCAGTGCCGATAATTCGGTAATTTTCAGCTGCTGCTGAAAAATAACCTCTTTGTCTTTGACCACTGCTTCCTGCTGTTTGTAGGCCTGACGCAGCTGTGTCACCTGCTGCTCCAGCTGCTGTGAGCGCTGTTGTTGCTCACTGCTTTGTTGTTGCAACTGCTGCACTTTGGTCTGTAGCTGGCAAAGTTGCTGCAGCTGCTGCAGCACCTCGGCCAGTACAAAATGCTGTTGTTGCAGTTGCTGCTGTTGTTGCTGCAAAGCGTCGGCATCCAGCAGTTGCTGCGCCGCGAGCAACTGCTTTAGCTGTTGTTCAGCTTTGGCTTGTTCAGTCGCAAACTGTTGTTCCTGCGCCTTTTTCTGTTGACCTGCCAGCGACAGCTGCTGCAGCTCAGCCTCAAGTTTTTGCTGTTGCTGCGCTAAATGGGCCAATTGCTGCACCCGCTGCTCAGCCTGCTGCCAGGCCGGTTGAAAAGCGGCCAGTAATTCGGCCAGCATGCCGGCAGAAAGGCGGCCGGACAGCTGCTGCTCTAAAGTGGCCAGCTCAGCTTTGTATTGCTGGTGCTGCTGCTGTAACACTGTGTAACGCTCTGCACTCAGCTCTGCGATCTGTGCCAGACTTTGCTGCTGCGCCTGTGCCAGCGGCTGATAAAGTTGCTGCCACTGCTGTAACTGCAGCTGCGCCTGTTCTTGTTGCTGTCTGGCCTGCAGCAGCGCCTGATACAAAGGTTGCAGCCGCGTGACTTCAGGATAAGTTTCCAGCTTGGCCAGGCCCACTTTGGCCTGCGCCATCGCATCCTGCGCCTGCTGCAGTTTTTGCCCGGCCTGCTGCTGTTGCAACAAGGCCTGCTGCTGTTGCTGCCACCAGTTTAACTGCGGCACCAACCTTTGTAGTTGCTGTTGCAACTCTTGCTGCGCCGCGCTCAGTTGTTGTTCCCGAGTTGCCAGCGCCGCTAATTCTTCAGCGCCAAGCAATTGCATGCCCTGCAATCTCGCCTGGGTAAGTTTTTGTTCGGTTTCCAGCTCACGGCATTGGGCAAATACCTGCATCGACAGCTGACCATAAATTTCGGTGCCGGTCAGCTCTTCCAAAAGCTCAGCCCTTTCATTGGCGCTGGCATTTAAAAAAGCGGCAAAGTTGCCCTGCGACAACAACATAGAGCGGGTAAAACGGGCAAAATCCAGCCCGGTTAATTGCTCGGTCAGTTTTAGCTTTTCCGAACTTTTGTCGGTTAAAATCTCACCATCCAGTTTGGCCAGCTCTACTTTGGCGGCCTGTAGATTACCGTCCAGCGCACCACGGGAGCGGCGCTGACTCCAGAATGCACGGTAACCCTGGCCCTGCACCGAAAATTCCACTTCGGCCAGACATTCAGCACTGTGCCGGCTCATCAGCTCGTTGCTGCTCTGACTGAGCAGCTTTAATCTGGGTGTTTGGTGATAAAGCGCCAGGCAAATGGCATCCAGCAGGGTACTTTTGCCAGCGCCTGTCGGGCCGGTAATGGCAAATAAGTTCGAAGTAGCAAAAGCCGGGTCGCGAAAATCAATTTTCCATTCACCACGCAAGGAGTTCAGGTTTAACAGCCGCAGCGATAGAATTTTCATCCGGCCACCTCAGTTTGTTTTAGCAAGATGGCGGGATCGGTTGTTTGAACCACAGATTGTTGTTCGGCCAGCTGCTCTAACGCCAGCTGATGCAACTGGGTTAAACGCTGATTCAGCTCAGGTGTCAGCTCTTCCTGCAACAATCTGGCGCTAAACACATCGGCGACTGTCAGCTCCTGCAACGAAGGGTCGGCCTGCAACAAAGGAGTGGTGCCGCTGCGTCTTTCCCGGCGCAGTTTTAATAGCTCAACCGGTAAATCCGCCAGCTGCTGCTGTAATTGCAGCTGAATGTCCGACAACAGCACATCTTCACCACAAAGCACCAGCTCCAGCCACAAAGTTTGCCCGGGCGCGAGCTGCAACAGCGCCGGCTGGAGTTTAGTGGCTAAAGAAGCCAGGTCAGAAGTCAGGCTGAGCAAAGGCTGAAAACAGGGCACCTGAATACTGCGAACCTCAGGCTTGGTGTTCTCTGCGCTGAACTCAACCAGCAGCAACTGTTTTTGCTGGCTGGCTTCATCAAAACTTAGTGGAATTGGCGAGCCGCAATAACGGATAAATTCAGAACCCGCCACTTTTTGCGCCTGATGAATATGGCCCAACGCTATATAGGCAAAAGGGGGCAAGGCGCTGGCCGGTAAAGCTTCCAGCGTACCTATATAAATTTCCCGCACCGACTCTGTGCTGCTGGCCCCCACAGTGGTCAGATGGCCGGTGGCAATCAGCGGCAGCTGGCTGTTACCAAGGGCAGTAGCATAGTCTGCTGCAGCCTGATACAACTCCTGATAAAAACTGCCAATTTGTTGTTGCAGCTGCTGACTTTTATCACTGGCACTCTGGCCGGCCTGACTTTTGCCGTCCTGACGCTGCGACAAATCCCTTGGCCTTAGAAACGGCACAGCTGCCAGCACGGCGCCGACTTCACCGTTTTTGTGTTTTAACGCAATCAGGTGTTGCTGAATATCGGTTTGATAACCCGGCACCACATGGGTGTGCAGATATGTTAATAAAGTGGCGCTTTCCTGCAGCACTGCTACAGAGTCGTGGTTGCCGCCCAGCAGCACCAGCTGCACCCCTGTTGGCTGTAAATCCACAATCAGCTGATGGTAAAGTTCGCGGGCATAACTGGGTGGGGTGGCGCTGTCAAAAATATCCCCAGCCACCAGCAACACATCAATATCGAGCTGGATAATTTGTTGTTTTAACCAGCGAAAAAACGCCTGATGTTCAGCCTGACGGCTTTTGCCGATAAAAAACTGGCCAAGATGCCAGTCGGAGCTATGCAGGATCCGCATAAAAACCAAGCCCTGAAGGAAAATCAGGGCTTATCATAACCGTAAAAATGGTAAAAATGCAGAAAGCTGAACCTATGGCCTGAAGCCGCGGCCAGCACATCAGGCCAAAGTAGCTGCGTCTGCTGCGTCTTTGGCACGTGCCTTCACAACCGCAGGACGCTGCTGAAAACGTTCAATATAAGCAGCTACTTCCGGTGTTTTTGCCAATAAACCAAACTGGGTGATCCAGCTTAATGCAGAACCCCAGAGCACATCGGCGGCGGTAAAACGCTCGCCCAGCCACCAGGGGCCTTTACTGAGTTGAGTACGAACCAAAGCTTCCACTGCTTCAACACTGCCATAAGGGCTCATGCCGGGTGAACCACTGTCGCGTTTTTGTGCTTTATCTATCATGGCAGGTTCAAAACTGCTGCCATAAAGCGCCAGCGCCCGTAAATAAGGACCACGCAAGGGGTCACCCAGGGCCGGGCTTAGGTTTTTGCCTGGCGCCAGTTCAGCCAAAAACTGCACTATGGCAATTTGTTCACTGACCACTGCATCGTCTGCCAACAGGGTGGGCACTTTACCCAGCGGGTTCGCTGCCAATAAGGCTTCAGGTTTGTTTTTAAAATCAACCAATTCAATAGCGCATGGTAATTCAAGCTCTTCCAGCAGAATACGGATACAGGAAGAGCGGCTTTGTGGATTGTGAAATAACTTCAGTTGCGGGCAGCTTGTCATTTGCGTTTCCTTTGACAGTAAAAGACCTGCATTACCGTAACCGCAGCACATGACAACAACCAGCGTGAAAACAGCCATTTTTTAAAGTTGGCTGGCAATTTTCGCCTTTTTGCCATCCGATTTCAGGATGAACAGAGCAGCGGTCTTTTTGCTTTGGGCAAAGTGTTTACCACCAGCTGATAAGACTGTTCAATCATACGTTTGACTTCATTGTCCGGCACCGACTTATCCAGCAACACTGTATTCCAGTGTTGTTTATTCATATGGTAACCCGGTGTGATGGCCGGAAAAATTTGCCGCAGCATTAGTGCTTCAGTCGGGTTGCATTTTAAATTAATACTGGCCACTTTCTCCGGCGCGCCCGGCAGCAGGTTTTCACTTAAAATGGCAAATATTTTCCCAGCCACTTTGTACACATAAATGTCCGGGCCAAAAGGGAAATCTTCACTACTTTGCAATTGCATCAGGCAATAATCACGGCATTGCTGAAAATCCATCTGCTGCGCCTCCTTTCGGTTCTGCTGTATTGCTGGCCTATCTCAACCGCCCAAAATGCAGTGTAACACTGCCCTGGTCTGATGGGATCAGGGGGCAGGCATTGCAGCAGCTATCCGCTGAATACAAGGTTGTTGCCAGCAAAGAGGCTCTGCAGGCACAATCACAGAACCTGGCCGGAACTGTCTGGCATGGTCTGCCAACAAGGAGTCAGTTTAATTGGCCAATCTATTGTTATTGATAGCGGCCGGCGCCAGCACTGTAGCGGCGCTGTTACATCTGGCTTGTATTGTATTGGGTGAACGCTGGTACCTGTTTATGGGTGCCGGCTCCCACATGGCTGCACTGGCAAAAGCCGGTCATCCTTATCCAAGCCTGGTCACGCTGGCCATTAGCCTGATACTGCTGATCTGGGCTTGTTATGCGTTGTCAGCAGCAGGCCTGATCCGGACCTTGCCCTTGCGCAAAACAGCCTTAATACTGATTAGCCTGCTGCTCATAGCACGGGGCCTGCTGTTTCCGTTATTGATGCCGTTTTTCCCGGGCAACAGTATGACATTCTGGTATCTGAGCTCCGCCATTTGCCTGTTGCTCGGCAGTTGTTTTGCTATCGGCGGCTGGCTCAAGCGGCACCAGCTCTGAACACTACATTTCAGCACAATTTTGTCCGCAAACGCCTCTTGAGCCTGATGTGCTGAGGGCGTACTGTAACCACTTCATTAGCAAGGAGGTGTTTGTGTATCAGCTTTATATCGCCAACAAAAACTATTCGTCCTGGTCATTACGGCCCTGGTTATTGATGACCGAACTGAACATTCCCTTTACTGAACAACTGCAACAGTTTCTGCCGGATAACTTTGCCAACTTCAGTCGTTTTTCGCCCACCGCCAAAGTGCCTTGTTTGCACGACGGCAGCACTGTGGTGTGGGAATCGCTGGCGATAGTCGAATATTTAGCGGAGCGTCATGCCGGAGTCTGGCCGGCAGATGCCAAAGCCCGTAACTATGCCCGTTGTGCTGCCAGTGAAATGCATGCCGGTTTTTCTGCTTTGCGTAATATCTGTGGCATGAACTGTGGGGTCAGGGTCAAGCTGCATCAGTATCCGGCAGCTTTGGCCAAAGATGTGCAGCGTATCGATACTTTATGGCAACAGGGTTTAACTGAATTTGGCGGGCCTTTTTTAGGTGGCAACCAGTTTAGCGCCGTGGATGCATTTTTTGCCCCTGTGGTGTTTCGTATTCAGAGTTATGGCCTGGAGCTCAGTGCTCCGGCCATGGCTTATGCCAAACGGATACTGGCCTTACCCGGCATGCAAAGCTGGTACCAAGCCGCGCTGAACGAAAGCTGGCGCGACCAGGGCCACGAAGATGAAATGCGGGCCTCTGGCATTGTGGTGTCTGATTTACGCTTGAGCTGATTGCCACCGAACTTGCAATAAAAAAACCGGCGTTTTGATAGCGCCGGTTTTTATTTTTCCATGTGCCTGCTTGCTGCCAATAAGGCTGATCACAACCCTTTTAACAAAGCATTAACGCCTTTCCTGCCAAATCAGATAAAGACCACTGGCCATAATCACCGAAGCGCCAATGAACAAAGTGGCATCGGGCCAGACTTGCCATAACAGAATATCAAAACCCAAACCCCATACCAGCGCCGTATATTCAAAAGGTGCAATGACCGAAGGGGGTGCCAGCCGGAAGGCTTCGGTAATAAACACCTGGCCAATAGCGCCGGTTAAACCAATAGCCAGAAAATAAGGCCAGTGTGTTGCCTGCAGCGGTTGCCAGTCGGGAATGGCCAAAACACCGGCCCCAAGACCAATCATTGTCATCAGCCAGAACACCATATTGCCGCTATGATCGGTTTTAGCCAGAATGCGCACCGTAATGGCGGAAATGGCATAACAGAGTGCCGACAACAAAGCCGCCAGTGCACCTAAACTCAGCAGCTGATCACCCTCAGGTTTAAGCATATAAAGCACAGCTGCCATGCCAACAGCGATAGCAACCCATTGCCTTGGCGCCACATAATCTTTTAACCACCACACCGACAACATAGTGATGAGCAATGGCGCGGCAAAAAAAATGGCATAAGCGTCAGCCAGCGACAGGGTTTTTAACGCATAAATAAAAGCCGCCAGCATCACCACACCCAATACAGCGCGGAAAATATGCAAAGACCAACGGGCATCCAGCAAATGTTGCAACCTGTTGCCGTGCCACAGCCAGGCCACAATAAAGGGCCAGGCGCAAGCGGCACGCAAACAGGTGATCTGCATCGGACTATAATGGCTGGTCAGCGCTTTCATACTGGCATCCATACCAGAAAACATAAAAACGGCCAGCAACATGGCAAGGATGCCATGCAGAGGTTTGTCGGTGCTGTGCATATCAGGAAGCTCAAATCAGAAGAGCCGCCAGTTTAACACAAGGTAAGCCCAGGCCGACCAGACTCCGACAGCAAGCCAGGGCACTTTGTCGCAATAACTGCTGCAGACTGAAATCAACCGCAATAATCCCCCTGCCGCTGTCAGCATCATTAATGCAGCTGAATGGCTAACTGCTGATTGGCACTGACCGTAAAAGCGGCTTCGCTAAAACTGGCCGGACCAAACTGACCACCATTATTGCTAAAACCATAACCTTCGGTCGGGATACCAAACATATTTTTGTCCAGCTCACCATTGTTGTTTTCGTCATGCATAATTTTAATGGCATAAGTACCGGCCGCTAAACCGTCAAACTGCAACTGCACCTTGTTGCTGCTGACCGCCACTTTATGCACCGCCACCGGCTGCTGGCCAGCTTCATAATTGGCTTCGTTGTTATACAAAGCAACATGCAAAGTGCCTTGTGGGTTTTTGAGCTGATGAATATTCAAATCCAGCTGATAAGCCGCCAGCGCCTGACAACTGCCGAACAATAATGCCGCCGGAATTAATAAAGTAAAAAGTTTCATTGTTTGCATCCTGTGTTGTGGCATCCACAGTGAACACCATGGCGCCATTCTAGGCAGGTGCTAACACCAAGGCAGGTGCCGGAAGTCACGATATTTCCGCCCAAAATAAATGACTTCCGGCCTAATGACGGGCACGTCAGGCTCAAACTTCAGCACTGACAAAAATCCGCCCCCTGATAACTTTTCTTACATTCTTGCGCCTTGGTTTATGCAATCTACGCACTACACTGAGTGTTCTTCAGGGAGCAGCAATATGATCAAAACCACAACACAACAACAGCAATGGATCCTGACGTTAGTCGCCAGTCTCTATATCTGGACCTTATTGATTTTTGAACATCTGAACGGCGGAGTGGTCAGTCACCATCTGCTCAATCAACCGGATTTACCGGCCATCTCCAACTGGTGGGGCGCGCTGCTGATGCCGGTATTAAGCTGGTTTTTATTAAACCGGATTTACCGCAGGGTACATCATCCTTATCCGGCAGCAGTGCTGGGCTCTTTTGCTGCCGCACTCAGTTTTGGTGTATTGGTGTCTGTGTTGTTTTTACAAGGCAGGGAACAGGTGCTGTCGCAACTGATGCTGAGCCTGCCGCTGCTGGCATTGTTTTTCCCTTTGTACCGCGCCGAATTTTTATTGGGTTTTGTGCTGGCGATGAGTTACACCTTTGGAGCCTTGCTGCCGACGGCTTTTGGTTGTGTGCTGCTGCTGATGGCGGCAGTGATGTATAAAGCGGTCCGACCGGTATTTTTATATCTGTTTGACCTCGTCACAGGCGCAAAAAAAACCGCCAGCTAAGCACAAACAGCCCCTTTGCTGACCCAATACCACAAAGGGGCTGTCGCTGAATGAGCGCTTGAATTTGTAACAAAAATTGTTCTTCGTCTGACCGTTTCCCGCCCGCTTCTGCTGCGTTTTACTTTTGCCTGCTGCACTACAAGCCGCTGTTTTTTAAAGCAGCTCGCTGCAGTCACAGCTCCGTCACCTATACTGCAGAGATGCAGATAAGCATGCCGTGCTGCATAGGAGGCAATCCCGATCTTTTGCCAGCGGAGGCACTGTATGAAAACGAAAAAACGAATTGTGATTTGTTGTGACGGTACCTGGAACGAACCGGATCAAAACCCAACCAATGTGATTAAAATTGCCCACCATCTGGCACCGGTGGACAAAAATGGCATCCAGCAAGTGGTGTTTTACGACCAGGGCGTGGGCACAGGTGGCGCTGTTGATAAGTTTATTGGTGGAGCCACCGGCAAGGGCATCGAAAAAAACGTGCTGGATGGCTACCGTTTTATTATTCATAACTACGATCCACAGGATGAAATTTACCTTTTTGGTTTTAGCCGGGGAGCTTATACCGCCCGTGCTATTGCCGGCATGATCAACGCCATAGGTCTGCTGCCCAAAGATCATTGGGAAAAACTACCTCAGGCTTATCAGTATTACCGTACTGAACCTTCCAAAAGAAACACCAGGCAGTACCAGGACAATCACAGGCCCGACATTCAGATGATTGGCGTTTGGGACACTGTGGGCGCGCTCGGCGTGCCAACACCCGGCCTTCGGCAGTTGTCAAAATCACTGGTCAGTTTTTTTGATACCGAAATCAGCCCGCTGGTGCGCCACGCTTACCATGCTCTGGCACTGGATGAAAAACGGGGCCCTTTTGCCCCTTCGATCTGGACCGGCGATTTAGCCGCCAATCAAGTGGTGGAACAATGCTGGTTTGCCGGTGTGCATTCAGATATTGGCGGTGGTTATGAAGACCACAGAGTGTCAGATTTGAGCCTGGTGTGGATGGTGGAAAAAGCCAGTCAGCTCGGGCTGGAATTTGATACCCGGGACCCGGTTTGGCAAGCTTCGGTGACACCCAGTGCACTGGCACCTTTGCACGACTCTTTTGGCAAAGCACACCAGTTGTTTGGCAAAGTGATGGACAGTCCCTATATCCGCAAAGTGGCAACACCACCAGGCCAGGGCCATCTGATGCAGGTGCATGACTCGGTGTTTGAGCGCATGCAAGCCAGCAATTACCTGCCGGAAAGTCTGAAACTACCGCCACAGCACCTCAGTGGCAACCGCCGCCAGTTTGACCGTTTCCAAACCTTTGCCACTCAGACCAGACTGGCTGTCGGCGAGCAAAACCACCCTTGTGCACTGGAAAATTACAGCCCGGGCATGGGCGCTGCGATCAGAACCAAAGCCAAACTTCAGCTCAATACTTTGGTGGATTTGCTGGTCGGTAAACAACAACTGAAACTGCAATGTGTCTGGGCCGCCAATGACAGATATGGGCTGAAGCGGATGTAACACAGTGCTACACAACGAAAGCTAAACTCTGAAAAACCACCCGCTAACAGGTGGTTTTTGCTATTTATAGGTACAATATTGTGCCCTGCAAAAGCATAACAGCAGCGAATTTTTTACGCAGGCACCGCAATAATGACGCTGGACGCCTTAAAAGCCACGCTGACAGGCGCCCCTTCACAAAGCGCCATCAGCTCTGCACTGACATTGGTTAGAGTGGCGCTAATACTGGTGCTGCTGCTCAGTGCCACCAGCACCTCGGTACTGACCATACCCGGCACCAGCGTGCTGATCCGGCCGGTATAATAATTGCGGGCCGAAGTTTTGATGTTCTGCTCTGCACCGAGCAGGATCACGGCACTGGATTTTACCAGCGCAAAAGCTTCAGCATTCGGTGTTAAGCCAAGCCGCTGGCAGCTGTCGTCGGTGATCACAGCAACCACCTCGACACCATCGGCAGTGCGCAGTGTAACCTCACTATTTACCATACCGGGTTTCATGCTGACCACTGTGCCAAAAAACTGATTTCGTGCGCTGGTTTTCATACTGAGCCTGCGTAACAACAGCATATCGTCCAGCAAGCCGCCGGTCTGACTGGAGATATCCGTTAAATAACGCTGATGTGCCGCCTCAAGTTGCTGAAAATTTGCCACCAGTTGCCGGCCACGCTCAGTCAGTTGTGAACCGCCTCCGCCTTTGCCACCGATAGCCCTGGCCACCAGCGGTGTACCGGCCAGATGATTCATGGCTGCAATGCTGTCCCAGGCAGTTTTATAACTGACACCGGCAGCTTTGGCGGCATGGGTGATAGAACCACATTTGTCGATTTCACTCAGCAGCAACACCTGCTGTTTGCCGCCTAACACCTGACCTTTCACCAACAACTTTAAATCCGCTTCCAGGCCAAAAGTAGGGTTGAGATTGTCCATGCTGTTCCTTCCCGGCGTTATTCAGCCGTGGCTTGGCTTTTCAGCCGCCCCTGTGCTAATTCAATAACAGTTTGTCCAAGCACCGCCGCATCCTGTTCATCATGGGTGATCAATAACAGCGGCAACTGCAACTGGATTTGCAGTTGTAATAAATCAGCACGCAAGCTCTGCCGCAGTGCTGGATCGAGAGCGGCAAAAGGTTCATCCAGCAACAGAGCTGCGGGTTCACCGACCAAAGCTCGCGCCAGCGCCACCCGCTGTTTTTGGCCGCCCGACAGCTGATGTGGATACAGCAGGGCATATGGGGTTAACTCAAAACGCTCAAGCCAGAGTTGTACCTGCGGATGCTGATGCAGGCGGCGTGGATTCAGCACACTTGTATTAAGTGCAAAACCAATGTTCTGACTGACATTCAGGTGCGGGAACAACGCATAATCCTGAAACAAATAACCCAACCGGCGCTGCTGCGGCGGCAGGTTTACACCAGCCTGATGGTCAAACAACAGCTGACTGCCAACCTGCATCCGACCGCTGTCGGGCTGCAATAAGCCGGCAATAGCTTTGAGCGTCAGACTTTTACCAGCGCCGGAAGGGCCAAGTAATACCAGCCGCTGTGCATGGCTTTGAAAAGCAACATCCAGCGAAAATGCACTGTCGGCAAAATGTTTTTTGATGCGGATCTCAAACAAAATAACCTCACCCCCACTTAGATTTGCCAGCTTTCGGCTTAGCGGCCTGACTGTTGGTATTTTGGGGGTGTCAGCAGATTCGCCACCACCAGCAACAACACACAAAGCAGCGAAGTGACTAACACCAAATCGTTGGCGCTGCTTTGTTCACCCGCCTGCACAGCTTCATAAATGGCAATAGATAAGGTTTGGGTTTTACCCGGAATACTGCCAGCTAACATCAGGGTGGCACCAAATTCCCCCATGGCCCTGGCAAAAGCCAGCATTAAACCAGCCAGAATACCGCGCCAGGCAAGTGGCAAGCTGATACGGCAAAATACCGCAAAATTACTGAGTCCCAGCACTTTGCCCGCCTGGATCAGCTGCGGGTCCATCGCCTCAAAAGCAGCCCTGGCGGGTTTTAGCACTAACGGAAAAGTCACCACAGTTGCCGCCACAATAGCGCCCTCAAGAGTAAAAATCAGCCGGATGCCAAACCAGCTTTCCAACCAGGCGCCCAGGGTGCTGTTGCGACCCAGCAGCACCAGCAGGTAATAACCCACCACTGTGGGTGGTAGCACCATGGGCAAAGTCAGCACAGCTTCAAACCAGGATTTACCGGCAAAATTACGCCGCGCCAGCACATAGGCACAAGCACCGGCCAGCAGCAGGTTTAGCAATGTCGCCACGCTGGCGACCCAAACCGATAATTGAATGGCGCTCCAGTTCATGCCAACTCCTTTAGATGCCGCCTGAGCTAAAACCATGCTGCAGCAGGATCTGCTGTGCGACCTCTGAGCGGATAAAACGGTGAAATGCCTGGGCCGCTGCCGGATTGGCTGGTTTGGCGCTGATAGCAAGGGGGTAACGGATTGTTGTGTCCGTTGTTACAACCCCAAGCTGTCGCACCTGTTGCCCTTTAGCATCTGACGCATAAACAAAACCGGCTTCTACTTCAGCGCGCACTACATAATCAAGCACCTGACGCACATGAGTGGCGAACACCAGTCTGGTATCAAGCGATTTGGCTAAACCAGCATGCCGCAGTGCCTCTTTGGCATAACGGCCAGCTGGTACGCTGGCCGGATTGCCAATCGCAATGTGCTTGATTTGTGGCCCGGTGAGCTGCTGAAGTAAGGCGGCCTCAGAGCCGGCCTTTTCAGGCGCGCCGCTAAGCCCGGTCGCACTGCTTAAAGTGCTGCGCTCTGGTGCAATCAGCACCAGAGTATTGGCAATAAAATCCTGACGGCTTTGTGGCTTTATCAGGCCAAACTGCGCCGCTAAATCCATACTTTGTTGATCGGCCGTAGCCAGCACATCCACAGGTGCGCCATGGCGCATCTGCTGCACCAGAACACCCGACGCAGCAAAATTCAGCGTCACTTTGCAGGCCTGACTGCGCTCAAAGTGGGTGGTAATTTGTTTAAAAGCTGCAGTTAAACTAGCCGCTGCCGAAATGGTCAGCTCACAAGCAGCGGCTTGTGCCGGGGCTGCACTCAGAAAACACCAGGCTGCACTTGCCAAAACAAAGCGACATAAACGCATCATCAATGCACTCCCGGGTTGGTCAGGTAGTGAGCCTGTGTTCCAGATGGTTCCAGGCGACACACCATTGGCAGAGTAAGCCGCTGATTATCTTGTCCCGCCACCTTGTACTTTTGACGGCGTTGTTAGTCGTAATATACGCCGTTATATAACGATGGCTATTCATCTGCCTGAGTACTCATAAAGGGGTAGCAGCTGTTATGCACTGTCAGCATTGCTGATGGCGGCTTTCGCCTGCGATGGATTTTTAAACAAACGGTACTGCGTCAGGCCGGTCAACCACAACCGGGATAAAAACCAAAGTCACCAGCGCTGCAGCGGAAAAATCGGAAGTCATTTTTTTTGTGACCAATATAAGATTTAAACCAACATTCATGGATGAAGCGCAAATGATGGCCGACGCCGCGACGCCCGATATTTAGTGATTCAGGCACACTGCCAGCGGTCACTGATCGCATCACTGCACACCAGAGTGATCACATCCTGTTGGCTGCAACTGAACCAACAGCGAAAAGTCCGTTGTGGCGACCTGACCGCCACCCATTCACTGGTCAACTGCAGCTCCAACCAGCCGCCCTCTGTGGTGAAAGAACTGACAGCCGCTAATTGAGAGCAATCCGTTAGCTCGGCCGCATCAAAACCAAAATACTCACCGACAAAAGGGCAAACGGCTTTAAATAGTGCTTCTTTGGCTGAAAAAAGCAGAGTCGTGGCCTGTGCTGCAGTAAAACCTGCGCGCAACAACATCTCCTGCTCTGCAGGCCGGTGTATTGATATGGAGATGTCGAGGGCCTGCTGTGCACTCAGCCAAAGCTCCGTATCCACCCCAATAAAATTGTCCGGAGCCAGGGGGCGGGTTAACAGTACAGCGCAGGCATGATTCTGGTGATGTGTGATAGACCCTGTCACGCACGGAGGCCAGGCCGGCGCTCGCATCTGACTCACGCCAAGCTGAGGTGGCTGGCATTGGAATAACCCACTGTGCTGCAGCAAAATCCTGCTCAGATAACGACCCGCAAGATACTCTATCTGCCTTTTAGGTACTGCATCTGCAATGTCCGGCGGCAGTTCGATCATCAGCCCGGTATAGTCAGTTTGCCGGAAAGCTGTCTGAGAAAAACCACAGCAGGCCAACAAAAGCTGTTGGCTGTTGTCGCAGAATAATTGGATCTCACTGAGGCTGGGTACCTGAGCGCCGCTTACTGGCAACTCGGACAAAAATCGAAATGGCGGGCAAGGCATAGCAGATAGCTTTAATTAAATGAATAAATTATTTGTACTTATTGACCCCACCATAATGAAGCGCAACAGTAAAAACAATGTATAAACCGCTAATTTTTAACATCTTAATAACCCGCTGCCACATCACCTTTCAAACCTTCAGGTAAAGACAAAGTGCTTAAACACCCAGGGCTCTGCGGCTTTCAACTTATGTACAGCTGGATCTGTTGACTGGCATGCCAAACTGACCCAGCCTATGCATCGGATATTGATGTTTTTATAAATAATCTTCCTTGTTTAACCGCTGTTAACTTTTCCCAATAAAAAAACGCAGGTAAGTGTTTGAATTCACTCATTACCTGCGTTAATCATTATGTTTATAGGTTATCAAACTCTAAAGGTGAATCCTCAAAAGGTCGTACAAACCTTTCCGAAGAAAATAACATTAGAACCACTGTCAATGCTGGGTTTTGGCCATTTTTGAAGATCCGCTTCATAACGAATATCACCTAAAGGGCTTTAACAGTGTTTTCGCTGATAAATTACCTTCACCTATTGGAGCCACACGATGAATACTTATTAAATGATTGGTTTAACAACAAAAATCATGATGCTTTTTGTAAAAACGATACTGTTATTTTATTAGCCAGGTTTATTCAGTTAGCTGTTGAATTCACCCCGTGGCAGAGTTCAATTCATCAGGCGGATGTCATGAATACAATCCAATTCATCCCCGCTACCACTCTGATTTGATGTATTTGACCCAGAACAGAGTTGGGTTGTCTGAAAGATATACCTTATGTATTGGCTTATTCTAAAAGTCCGGATTATCGGTGTCCCTTATCTTCCAATAATCCGGATAACCCAGGCGTCAGCTGACATGTATAGCTTGATGAGCTAAACGTCCACTGCTGCTGATACATTAGCCATAACAGGGCTTTACCGTGACCGCTGAACTTCAGTTCTCTCTGTTGTTTTGTATTGGTAACGGAAGACAGTTGTTAGTTCAGTCGTAGCTGGGGCTTCGCAGGCGTCAGCCTAGCCGCTGACTGACCTTGCTCTGTAATCCAACTTGTATCGATCCGCAGCAAGGCTGGAAAAAGACTAAAAAGCTGCACCTGAACTTGAATGGGTGTGTGACTGGCGCTGCAACTGAAGTGATATGTAGTTTCTATATCGCTATAAGTTGAATGGCCATGTTCATGATCATCTGCCTGTTTATGCGAGTGGGCAGATAGGAGCTTTTTTGGTAACTCAGTCAAATTCGATTGTTGTGTTACCGGGCTGCACTTCGCGCCTTCGATCTGGAACAATTTATCCGGCGCTGAAAGTAAAGCACTGACCTTGTTAATGGTATCCCTGTCACTTGCTGTTTGTGGCTGCTGTTCAAAACCAAGCAAATCCATGCCAGTCGCATACAAAGTAATATGTAAATCTGAGGCCTGTTTCAATAACTCCAGCCGGGCAACACCATGTTGGTGAGCACGGCTGTCCGGTTGGGCGGCCGGACTGCAAAATGCAGCCAGTATGCAGCCTCTGGTCAAAATGACAGATAAACGCATGCTGATTCTCCAGATCTATGTTATTCGCCTACCGGGTCCAGACTGAGCAGTAAGCGAGGTTGATTGGTCTGTGGGGAGCGATGCCAGATGGCACCGTCTTTATTGCCGTACCAGCCCGAACCTTTTAACACTGCAACGTCGCCATGCCGGATTTGTTGATAGGAGTGCTGGCTGTGCGCTGAGGTACCGCTGTGCCACTCAGTCCCCGGGCCTGAATAAGTGACCAGCAGACGGGCTGCGACATGGTCGGTATGAAAACGCGGGCACATGGCTTTATCCAGTCGTTTCAGCCGCAGCCCAACCGCAGTGCAGTCCATTAAGCAGCAGAGCATTTGACTCAGCAGTTCCAGATCGGCAATCAACTCAGCCTTACCTTCGGCCTTCGGTAAGCGCTGTTGTAACACTGTGTTAAGTTCGTCAGGCTCAGCTACCAGTTGCAAGCCGGCAAAAGAACTGAGCGCCGCCGCATAGTCACTGATGCATGAAGTTATGTCACGTTGCCAGATCACCAGATTAACGTCGCTATGCAATAGCTCCGTCAGCACTTCACTGCAATTGCTTTGCAACTGCTTCATCTGTGGCATTGGTTGAACAGTGCTGAACATCAGGCAAACTCTGCCTGAAAGGGACTACTGAGGGCTTGCCAGTCGTCGAGCGTCAACGCCAGTTCTTGCTCAGTCAACAGGCAATACTGCAATTGTTTCAGCATCTGTTCCTGATCAAGGCGCTGACCGATAAATACCAGTTCTTGCCGGCGATCCCCAAATGGCCCCACAAAACTGCTTTGGATGCTCAACACTGTCTCCGCATCATCGGGCCACTGATCCTGCGGTACCGCATGCCAGAATAAGCCTGCCATGCCATAACGTGCTATACCGCCGGCTTGATGCCACTGCCAGGCATAATCCGGCTCACTGGCCAACCAAAAATAGCCTTTGGAGCGCAATAGTTTGCCTTTTGGCCAATCCTGATGCAGAAAGTCATAAAACCGCTGTGGATGAAACGGAATTCGGGCCTGAAACGCAAAACTACTGATGCCATATTCTGCCGTTTCAGGCTGATGCTCACCCCTTAACTCTTTGAGCCAGCCAGGAGCTTGCTGAGCTTTTTCAAAATCAAACAGGCCCGTGCCCAGCACTTTATCGATGTCAATTTTTCCATGACTGGCCTGATGGATTTGCGCTGTGCTGTTGAGGCTGCGCAGTATGGCATGGAGTTCCTGCAAATCCTGCTGATTGACTAAATCTGCTTTGCTGATCAGCAGTACATCACAAAACTCAACCTGCTCGATCAGAAGATCGGCCACACTACGTTCGTCCTCTTCTCCTAAACTTTCACCGGTTTCGCGGAGCGATTGCGCTTCCCGATAATCTTTGAGAAAGTTCACTGCATCCACTACTGTAACCATGGTATCCAATCGGGCGATATCGGATAAGCTTTGGCCATTCTCATCGGCGAAGGTAAAAGTTTCGGCTATAGGCAATGGTTCTGAAATGCCAGTAGATTCAATGACTAAATAGTCAAAACGGCCTTCAGTTGCTAAACGGCTGACTTCCAGCAATAAGTCTTCACGCAAGGTGCAGCAAATGCAGCCATTGCTCATCTCCACCAGTTTTTCTTCAGCGCGGTTCAGACTCACTTCGTTTTTTACTGTTGCGGCATCAATATTCAGCTCGCTCATGTCATTGACGATGACCGCCACTTTGCGGCCTGCTCTGTTGTGAAGGATCTGATTCAGTAAGGTTGTTTTACCTGCCCCTAAAAAACCAGAGAGCACGGTAACGGGTAGTCGTTGAGCTGTTGTGTCAGTCATAAATCAATCCGGGAATGAGTGGGAGGATGAGCTATTGAGCAGTCGTCTGTTCAGCAAGTGCGCTGAAATCAAAGTTAAACTACCCACAATAGCCAATACTGGCTCTGCTTGTGCAGGCACAAAAAGTGAGGTCAGCAACAGACTAAATCCAAGGCTGCCCATCAATAATGGTTTTGTATTGCGATGTTTGATCCAGGATAACGGCAGGCTCCAGACCAGTATCAGGCTAATAGGAGCAAGTAATAAATAATGCACCCACTCGGATTCAAACCAGGTACCAATAGCCGCTGCGCTACCCAGCGCCAACAGAACAGGTGTGAACAGGCAATGCACCATGCAGAGTCCGGATAAACATGCACCTAACAGATCTTTCATCCTTTTCACCTGAATTGTGCTTAGCAACACTTGCCAATAAATTCCGACTTAACGATATGTTATATTATCACAATACATGAACACAACCGAAACTGATTTTGTTCTCGATGAAGGGTATGGGTAAAAAGACTTTATTTGTCAGTTAGATTGTCATTGGTCTGAGTGACCTGTGGTATGCGAATTGAAGAATGTGGCTATGGCAGATCAAGATGGACTGCCGGTTGCTGATGCAGGACTTTCTGGGCAAAAATCCACAACAAAAGACGGTCGAGATTATAGGTTATAACATACAAGGTAAGGCCATCGCGCTTGTTAGCGATATGTTTCTTTATACTTTTTATAACATAACGGTGCAGGTAAGTGATTGATTTATCTACTTACCTGCGTTAAGAATTATACTTTTACGTTATATAATTATAAAGGTGTAAGTCAAAATGGAATATCATCATCAAAATCGATGCTTGGTTCCATTGGCGCACGGTTTTGCTGACCAAAACCACCTTGTTGTGGCTGGTTATAAGCCTGTTGTGGTGGAGCCTGGTTATAAGCTGGCTGAGCTGGTGCCTGGTTGTAAGCAGGTTGAGCCGGAGCCTGATTATAGGCAGCTTGTGGTGGCGCCTGGTTGTAGGCTTGTGGTGCCGGAGCCTGATTATAAGCTGGCTGGGCCGGGGCCTGGTTATAAGCCTGTGGCGCCGGCGCCTGGTTATAGGCAGGTTGTGCCGCTTGTTGTGGACGGCCCTGACTCATGCCTGGTGTTGGTGAAAATACAAAACCCAGTTTGGCATCGAGAATTTCAATCGACAGGTTTAAGCCATTGGCACCCTGGAACTGACGGATACGTTGTTTGTCGCCGCTGACTTCAATAATGGCGCCTTCCACCAGCGCCTGCTGGTAAAACTGAATTTGTGCCGGCGCTTTGGCAAACACCACAGCTTCGTAATTACACCACTGTTCCATTTTGGTTTCACGGTCATAGTACTTCACGCCCAGACGCAGGCCAAAACCGGTAGATTCGCCGGCCTGGAACTGAGTGGCGGCTTTGTTTAACTTGCCTGTAATAGTTGTTGCCATGATTACATTACCTTCTGATTAATAGTCTGAACAACTGCTGCCGGGCACTGTTGCCGCTGTGCAGCACCGGCTGTACCGGCCAGAGTTGTGCAGTGTGATCCTTGTGCTGACTTACATCGGGCGCCACTGCTCAAGCAGGCGCCCCTGAGATTCATTTTTTGGTGGTTAAACCACCTGTTCCTGCTTTTTTATGCTGTGGCTGTATCGGTCTGACGCTGCGCTCTGTCTAACAAAGACTGTGCCTGTTGCAGATCAAAATCACCCGGCGCCACTTTTAAATAACAACGTTGTTCGGCCAGCACTACTGTGGCTTCCTGCACACCGGCAAGCTTGCTTAACTGCGCCACATAAAAATTTGCTGTCGTTTCATCTGGCACGGCCAACGCAAACGTCAGTCGTTGTGCCCGGGCGGGCACCACCAGCGAACGGGCAATGAACAGCCATAGTAAACCAATTCCGGCGGCAACAGCAAACACAGCCGACAGGCCAAAATAACCGGAAACAGCGCCCCCGATCAGCCCGCCGATAAAAGCGCCAAAAAACTGCGCACTGGCGTAAATGCCCATGGCCGTCCCTTTTTGGCCAGCAGGTGCAATACGCGACACCAGCGCCGGCATACTGGCTTCTAAATAGTTAAAAGCGATAAAAAACAGCAGCAGTGCACTGACACTCAACCACAACTGCTGACCACTAAACATTAACAATAAACTAACAATCAGCAAGCCGATGGCCAATAAAAAATAGCCTTTTTCCTGTTGTTTACGCATTGCCAGGATCATCATCGGCACCATCAGCACAAAAGCGCCCACCAGCACCGGCAGATACACCTGCCAATGCTGTTCAGAAGCCAGCTGCTGGCTTAACAACTGTTGTGGCACCACGACAAAAACCGCAGTCAGCATCAGGTGCAAAATCAGCACACCAGTGGTCAGTTGCCACAACTGCGGATGTTTAAATAAATCCAGAATAAAACCGGGTTTGGCCAGGGCTTCACTGTCGCTGGCCTGTTGCACAGCTTTGGGCACTAAAAAACTGACAATCAGCACACCACATAAAGCCAAACCTGCGGTAAACCAAAAAATACCACTTAAACCGGCAACTGCGGCGATGAAAGGCCCGGCAATCATCGCCACCGCAAAAGAAAGACCAATAGTGGCGCCAATCACTGCCATCACTTTAGGTCTTTGTTCTTCCCGGGTTAAATCAGCGGCCAGCGCCAATACGGCACCGGAAATAGCGCCCATACCTTGCAGCACCCGGCCAAAAGTCACCATATAAACAGAGTCGGCCAGCGCTGAAACCACTGAACCTACCGCAAATAAACTCAGGCCAAGCAACATCACCTGATGCCGGCCCCAACGGTCGGATAACCAACCCATTGGAATTTGCAAAACGGCCTGGGTTAAACCATAAGCGCCAATGGCAAGGCCAATCCATAGCGGTGAAAAGCCAATCAAATCTTTGCCATAAATGGCAAAAACCGGGATCAGCATAAACAAGCCTAACATCCGAAAAGCAAACACCAACGCCAACGAGATGGCGGTGCGCCGTTCCAGTGCGGTTAACTGTTGCATGAATCTTTTATCTCGTGCTGGACACCGGCGAACGGAAGGCAGCCGGTGCAAAAGGGCGGCATTGTAGCACAGCACATCTCGCTGCGGGTATGGCATCAGCAAATCAGCAGCTGGCAAGCTCCACTCTGCTGCGGCCATTTTGTTTGGCCTGATACATGGCAATATCGGCTTTTTTCATTTGACGCGACAAATCATAATCCGGGCCAAATACTGCGATCCCAATGCTCAGCGACAATGGTGCTCTGTCAGTTGGCAACTGCGGCAACCTGAGCGTGGCCACAGCCTGCAACAACTGCGTCGCCAGCGCCTGCGCCCTGACCGCATCGGCATTGGGCAAAAACACTAAAAACTCTTCACCACCAAAACGGGCCAATAACTGCGGTGTTTTGAGATGTTGTTGCAGGCAGTTGGCCACAGCAATCAACACCTCATCACCCACATCGTGGCCAAACTCGTCATTCACTTGCTTAAAAT
The DNA here is from genome assembly GCF_036782235.1 of Rheinheimera sp. GTDB lineage: Bacteria > Pseudomonadota > Gammaproteobacteria > Enterobacterales > Alteromonadaceae > Pararheinheimera. The sequence continues at coordinate 256,022 of NZ_DAIPZL010000004.1, forward strand.
AATCCAGATCCATCAGTAACAGCGCAGCAGGCTGCTGTTTTGCCGCCAGCTGCAGCAGCTGTCCATTCACAGCTTCAGAAAAACCGCGGCGGTTTAATAAAGACGTTAACGGATCATGAGTAGCTTCACCTTTAAGCTGCTGCTGATTTTCTTCCAGATAACCGGTCAGCGCAAAAATAGCATAAGCCGCCATCACGCCGGGCCAGATGGCCTGAGTCACCAGCTGGCTCGACAACAACCAATGTGGTGCCAACAGCAATAACAAAGAACGCACCAGCATCACCAGCAGCCACAACATCAGACTGAACGCAAACCAGAAATCTGAGCGGGTAGGCTGTGGTTTATGCCATAACATCAGCCGGATCACCGGCAACAACACCAGCAGGCTGAATAAGGTTTGGCCATGCCAGACAAAATGCTGATACTGCAGCACAGCAAAATAACTGTACCAAAACGCATGCAACACAAAACCGGCAATCAGCCAGAACCCAGGCAGTGGCGCCGCAGCACGACGCATGGCAAAAGCCGCCAGCAACCATAAATTGGCACAGGAAAACAGATTAGACATCACCACGGCAGCCGGCCATTCAGGCCACAGATAAAACAACCAGCTGATGGCATCAGCTAAAAAGGCCAGCTGTAAAAAGCCCAGACTGTCCACCGTTTGAGGTTGGCCACGCAGCCGATAACAGGCCAGAAAAAACACCAGCGCCAGCTGCATCATACCCAGAATATAAATTTGTTCAGCGGTCATGGTGGGGATACAAATCTACTGCACTGATGCTCCGAGGTTAGTCGCCACCCCTTCACAATGCAAATCAGTGCCGGCAAGACTGAAAGAAAAACGCCCGATAGCCTTTCTCTAACAGAACTCCCACTTCAGATTGTTCGTTACATCAGGAACAGGCCATGCTGATCTTAAAAGTTTTTAATTATTACCAGCAGCAACAAAAAGCGCTGCAACAACAGCTGGCTGCATTTGCCGGCCTAGTGCCTTTGTTATTGCGCCTCTATTTAGCGCCTGTGCTGGCTCAGGCCGGCTGGCAGAAATATCAGCATTTTGCCGACACTGTGGCCTGGTTTGGCAACCCAGACTGGGGATTGGCTTTACCCTGGCCTGAACTGATGGCAACAGTGGCCATTGTTGTAGAACTGGGCGGCGCCTTTTGTTTGTTGTTGGGCCTGGCAACCCGGCTGGTTTGCCTGCCGCTGATTGTTGTGATGTTGGTGGCGATAGCGGCAGTACATGCTCCTTATGGTTGGCTGGCTATTGCAGATAGTGGTAGCTGGCTGGCCGACGGCACGCTGTTTTATAACGACAGGGTTATGGCTGCGGCAGAAAAACTGGCCGCCGCCAATGCCATTTTGCAACAACATGGGGATTACCCTTGGCTGACCGCCAGTGGCAAACTGGTGATCCTGAACAACGGCATTGAGTTTGCGGCCACTTATCTGCTGCTGTTGTGCTGTCTGTTACTGCTGGGGCCCGGTCGTTATGTCAGTCTGGATGATTGGCTGAGCCGCCGGTTGCAACAACAACGGGCGGCCTCTGAACTGCAGCGCTGACCCTGTGTGTAAGCTATGGCTGCAGCTGCAAAGCCAGCAATTGTTGCCTAACCGGCTTTATTGTCCTGCTGCAAGGCCGCCAAAATGGCACAGTCCGGCGTTTCGTCACCGCAGCAGGCATCCGACAATTGCTGCAGAATCTGCTGCATTTTCTGCAATTGACTGATTTTGCCCGCTATTTCTGCCAGATGTTGGCTCGCCAGCTGTTTGACTTCACGACTGGGCCTGGCTGGGTTTTGCCAGAGCAACATCAGCTCTTTGATCCTGTGACTGGAAAACCCCAAATCCCGTGCTTTACGGATAAAAGCCAGCTGCTGTAACTGCTGCGGGTTATACAGGCGGTAACCTGCAGCAGTGCGTGTGGTTTTTACCAGCCCCAATTCTTCATAATGGCGGATCATTTTGGCAGACACACCACTTTGGGCAGCAGCCTGACCTATGGTGAATAAGCTTGTATTGCTCATAAGGCCTCCTGAACTTGCTGTGGCAGGGTTTTTGGCCGCCAGCGTTGTAATAACAGCGCATTACTCACCACCAGCAAACTGCTGCTGGCCATGGCCGCACCGGCAATCACCGGACTCAGGTAACCCAAAGCTGCCAGTGGAATGCCAAGGCTGTTAAAGATAAAAGCCCAGAATAAATTTTGCTGAATTTTGCGGTAACTTTGCCGCGAAATTTCCAGCGCCGCGCTGACCAAACCCGGGTCGCCCCGCATCAGCGTAATAGCGGCAGCACTCACCGCCACTTCGGTGCCTGTGGCCATGGCGATACCCAGATCGGCCTGGGCCAGCGCCGGCGCGTCGTTAATACCGTCCCCTACCATAGCCACCAGCTCTCCCCGCTGCTGATACCGCTGCACCACTTTGGCTTTATCACTGGGCAACATCTCAGCGCTAAACTCGGTAATACCCAGCTGAGCTGCGGTATAACGGGCGCTGGCCTGGCTGTCGCCGGTCAACATAGCCACTGTCACGCCCTGATGTTGTAAGGCGGCCACTGCTGCTTTGGCTTCTGCTTTGGCCTGGTCGACAAAACAATACAGCGCCAGCAACTGGTAATGCTCCCCTTGCTGCTGCGCCAGCCAGGACACTGAAGCCCCTTCCACTGCAATTAACTCCAGCGGCAAACTCAGACCCAACTCAGTCAACCAGCCACCACTGCCCATCAACAAACTGCGCCCGGCCACTTCACCGCGAATGCCACGGCCCGCCACCACCTGCACCTGAGTCACAGGCAATAACTGCAGCTGTTGTTGACGGCTATGTTCCAGCACAGCACGCGCCAGCGGATGTTCACTGTGTTGCTGCAAAGAGGCGGCCCACAGGGCGGCTTCTGCTTCAGTACAGGCAAAGGCTTGCAGTTGTTGCACCACAGGTTTGCCCGCTGTCAGGGTACCGGTTTTATCAAACACCACCAGGGTGATGGCTTTGGCTTGCTCCAGCGCCACCGCGTTTTTAATTAATATGCCAAAACGGGCGGCGGTGCCGGTGCCAGCCATAATAGCGGCTGGAGTGGCCAGACCCAGAGCACAGGGACAGGCGATCACCAGCACAGCCACTGCATTTAAAATGCCCTGCACCCAGTCACCGGCCAGCCAGCCAAAACCCAGCAGCGTCACCAGCGCAATCAGCACCACGGCAGGCACAAACACAGCACTGACTTTATCCACCAGCGCCTGCACCGGCGCTTTGGCTCCTTGCGCCTGTTCTACCATGCTGATAATGCGCGACAAGGTTGATTCTGCCCCCACTGCAGTGGCCCTGATTTGCAACACACCGTCCAGATTGACCGAACCACCTGTGACCTTGCTGCCGGCATTTTTGCCAAGCGGCACACTTTCACCACTGATCAGCGCTTCATCAACATGGCTGCTGCCACTTTCAACCACCCCATCCACCGGCACCCTGTCACCGGGTTTGACCTGTACTAAATCGCCTTTTTTCACAGCACCAGCGGCCATCACCACCCAGTTGTCTTGTGCATCCGCGCCGGCCTGCCAGACCATAGCTTGTGCCGGCTGCAAATTTGCCAAAGCACGCAGCGCATCTGTGGTGTGTTTTTTCGCGCTGTGTTCTAAATATTTCCCCAGCAGCACCAGAGTTAATACAGCGGCGCTGCTTTCAAAATACAAATGTGGCATCACCATCCCATGCGCCTGATGGCCACTTTGGGCCGATCCCCAACCAGAGTAAGAGTCCCACCATAAATACAAACTTAAAAAATAAGCGGCGCTGGTGCCAATCGACACCAATAAATCCATATTGCCGGTTTTAGCTTTGAGTGCGCCCCAGGCGGCGCGGTAAAAACGGGCGCCAAAATAAAACTGCACCGGGGTCGCCAGCACAAATTGCCAGAAGGGTGGGAGCATCCAGTGTTCGGCGGCAGCTTCGCCCAGCCAGGGTGTGAATAACAATGCCAGCATCGGCAGCACCAAAGGCAGGGTGAGCACGGCGCTGCCAAATACTGGCCAACTGTCTTGTTGCCAGAAAGGCTTTCGCTGCCCTTGTGCTGTATCAGCAGCGGCGGCGTCACCGCTTGCTGTCGCCGGCAGTGGGAACTGCGCCTGATAACCGGCTTTTTGCAGCACAGCAGCAAGTGCGGCATCGTCCACTGCAGATATCAGCGTCAGCTGCGCCTGCTCTGTTGCCAGATTCACACTGACACTAAGCACCTCCGGTAAAGCCGCCAGCGCTTTTTCCACCCGGCCGACACAGGAAGCGCAGCTCATCCCGACCACCGCCAGTTGCTGCTCTGTCAGCTCCAGCTGATATCCGGCTTGTTGCACAGCTTGCGCCAGCGCAACAGCACTGAGTTGGTCGCCACTGACACTGGCGGTTTCACTGGCAAGATTGACCGACACAGCGTTCACACCAGGCACTGCAGCCAGCGCTTTTTCCACCCGACCCACACAAGACATACAACTCATGCCTTTGATTTGTAACCGCATCATTTTGTCTCCTTTGTGCCAGCCGGAACCGGCTTTCGCCACACCAAGTTTTGCAACTGCCAGGTGAGGCTAAAGCTTGCCATCATGGTAAGGTCAAGCCCTTTAATGCAAGTATCCGGCAACACAGCAAGCCAACTGTTCACCCCGCAATAACGCCAGCTTAAGCTATTGACGCTAAAATATAAAAAATGACAACAACGGCCTTGACCTTGCCCCGGGGGCAAACCGCAGACTGCTGACCGGCCAAAGCTATAAACAAGCAGCACAGAGGCCTGTCGTTTGCAGCAGCCAGTCACAGTGACCGCTTTGTGATTGTGGCCTGCAGCACTAACCAACAGAGGAACACCTGATGTTTACATTAAAAATTGAAACTATGACCTGCAACCATTGTGTCAGCCTGATCAACAAAGCACTGAATCAGCTGCAGGCCGATTTAGCCTTTGACATCGACCTGCCAGCCCAGACCTTACAGGTGCACAGCGACATTGACGTGTCAGATGTGATTGCCGCACTGGAAGAAGCAGGTTATCCGGCCGTACTGCAATAAAGGGTGTAATAACCAGACTTAGCAGTGGGTGTTGATGCCGGCTTGCCAAAAAATCTGTATTTATATACAGTATCTTGCTGTATGGGTTGAACTTCAGTGTGTGCTGCCAGACTGATCCGAACACAAGATCCTGACATACTTTATGCTTCAACCTGTTGGCTTTAGGCTGTAACTACAGATGGCAGGCTGGCTCAGACCAGCCTTGACTGCCCCAGCAACTCGCCGCTGAACCGGAACTGTGATGGACAAAATTGATATCCGGGGTGCCCGCACCCACAACTTAAAAAACATTTCGCTGCAAATTCCCCGTGACAAACTGATAGTGATCACAGGTTTATCCGGCTCAGGCAAGTCCTCTTTGGCTTTTGATACTTTGTATGCTGAAGGCCAGCGCCGTTATGTTGAGTCACTTTCGGCTTATGCGCGGCAGTTTTTAAGTCTGATGGAAAAACCCGATGTGGATCACATTGAAGGTTTATCGCCGGCTATTTCTATTGAGCAAAAGTCCACCTCGCATAACCCACGCTCTACAGTGGGTACTATTACCGAAATTTACGACTATCTGCGGTTGTTATTTGCCCGGGTGGGCGAACCGCGTTGCCCCACCCATGATTTACCTTTAGCCGCCCAAACCATCAGCGAAATGGTGGACAAAGTGGTGGCTTTCCCGGAAGGCACCAAGTTAATGGTGCTGGCGCCTGTGGTGCAGGAACGTAAAGGTGAACACGTCAAAACGCTGGAAACCTTAGCGGCACAGGGTTATATCCGCGCCCGCATTAACGGCGAAATTTGTGATTTGTCCGATCCGCCAAAACTCGATTTACATAAAAAGCACACCATTGAAGTGGTGATAGACCGCATTAAAGTGCGCGACGATATTAAGCAGCGCCTGGCGGAAAGTTTTGAAACCGCCCTGGAGCTGAGCGGTGGTATTGCCAAAGTCGCGCCTATGGAGGTGGAACCTGGCCAAAGTAGCGAAGAGCTGATTTTCAGCGCCAACTTTGCCTGCCCCAGCTGCGGTTATTCGATGGCGGAACTGGAACCGCGCCTGTTTTCATTTAATAACCCGGCTGGTGCCTGTCAGGCTTGTGACGGCCTTGGCGTGAAACAATATTTTGATGCCAATAAAGTCATTGTCAGTGATGAACTGAGTCTGGCCGGTGGTGCTATTCGCGGCTGGGATAAACGTAATTTTTATTATTTTCAGATGTTAAAGTCGCTTTCCGAGCATTATGGTTTTGACGTCGACGCCCCTTTTAACAGTCTGAGCAAAGAGCAACAACAGGCCATTTTAAACGGCAGTGGCCGTAAAGACATTGAGTTTAAATACCTGAACGATCGCGGCGATATTGTGCTGCGCAAACATCCCTTTGAAGGCATTTTGCCCAATATGGAGCGCCGTTACCGCGAAACTGAATCCAATGCAGTGCGTGAAGAACTGGCAAAATATCTGGCCAGCCAATGTTGCCCTGTTTGTGAAGGTTCACGCCTGCGCGAAGAGGCGCGCCATGTATTTATTGGCAACACCACCTTGCCACACATAGTTGAGCTGTCGATTGGTGATTGTTATCAGTATTTTCAGGCACTGACGCTGACCGGGCAAAAAGCCCAAATCGCCGAAAAAGTATTAAAAGAAATTCAGGACCGGCTGATGTTTCTGGTCAACGTTGGCCTGAACTACCTCAACCTATCCAGAAGCGCTGAGACTTTATCCGGCGGTGAAGCGCAGCGTATCCGTCTGGCGAGTCAGATTGGCGCCGGTTTAGTGGGTGTGATGTATGTGCTGGACGAACCTTCCATTGGCCTGCACCAGCGTGACAACGACCGCCTGCTGGGCACCCTGACCCATCTGCGCAATCTCGGCAACACAGTGATAGTGGTGGAACACGACGAAGACGCTGTACGTTTGGCCGACCATATTATCGACATTGGCCCGGGCGCCGGTGTGCATGGCGGTGAAGTGGTCGCGCAGGGCACTTTGGCTGATATTGAAGCCTCTGAAGCCTCTTTGACCGGCCAGTATTTATCCGGCAAACGCAAAATTGCCGTGCCGGATAAACGCCATGTCGGTAAAAAAGGCAAAGAACTAAAAGTGTTAGGCGCCACCGGCAACAACCTAAAAAACGTGGATTTAACCATTCCTTTTGGTGTGATGACCTGTATTACCGGCGTTTCAGGCTCGGGCAAATCCACCCTCATTAACGACACGCTGTTCAGAGTGGCGCACAAGGTGCTGAACAAAGGCGAGGGCGACGACCCGGCACCCCACCGTGCTATTGAAGGCCTGGAGCACTTTGATAAATGTGTCGATATCGACCAGAGCCCGATCGGCCGCACACCCCGTTCCAACCCGGCCACTTACACCGGCATTTTTACCGCAGTACGCGATTTATTTGCCGGCACCCAGGAAGCACGTTCTCGCGGTTATCAGGTGGGGCGCTTTAGCTTTAACGTTAAAGGCGGGCGCTGTGAGGCTTGTCAGGGCGACGGTGTGATCAAAGTTGAAATGCACTTCCTGCCAGATGTCTATGTGCCTTGTGATGTCTGTAAAGGCAAACGTTACAACCGCGAAACCTTAGAAGTGAAATACAAAGGCAAAAACATTCACGAAGTGCTGGAAATGACGGTGGAAGACGCGCGGGAATTTTTTGATGCCATTCCGGCCGTGTCGCGCAAATTACAAACCCTGATGGATGTAGGTTTAACTTATATCCGGCTCGGTCAGTCGGCGACTACCTTGTCCGGCGGTGAAGCGCAAAGGGTGAAACTGGCGCGCGAGCTTAGCAAACGCGATACCGGCAAAACCCTGTATATTCTGGATGAACCTACCACTGGTCTGCATTTTTACGATATTCAGCAGCTTTTAAACGTGCTGCATAAACTGCGTGACCACGGTAATACCATAGTGGTGATAGAGCACAACCTGGATGTGGTTAAAACCGCAGACTGGGTGGTGGATTTAGGCCCGGAAGGTGGCAATGGCGGGGGCGAAATTTTAATTGCCGGCACACCGGAGCAGGTGGCGGCTTGTGAACAATCTTATACCGGCCAGTATTTAAAACCGCTGCTGGCAAAATAACGCTGCTTTGCTTTGAGCGGCACCAGATAAACGGGCACAACAGTGGCCCGTTTTTTTTATGCTGACCACTGCTGCTTTTGGCGGCTGGCAAACACATAAAAGCTTTGCACAACAGGGCTGCAGCAGCTTGTTGTATGCAGTGTTGTGATTAACAGCTGCTGCAGCAAACTCCTTGCCGCCCTAAATTCCTTGCTGGGCAAAGCTTTGGCTTTTATCATCAGGCCATCTTTTGACGCGGCACTGCCGCAGCCCGGTGATGCCGATGAAAAAACTCTCTGCCGTACAACTGAAACAACAAAAAGCCGTATTAACTGCCGTGGAAGCGCTGGAACAACAGGCAACTGCAGAACTGCCCGGTTTTGTGCAAGGTTGGTTTAGTCTGGAATATGAAGCTTTTCCGGCATCACTCTTGGTGCGGTTGCAGCTGGTGTCGGATGAAGCCGTGGCGCTGGCACAGCCCCAGCTGTTGTTATGGCAAAAGCGCCTCAGCGCTTTAATGCTCAAACGTGGGGTGATTTTAAAAGATATGCGTAAACATCTGGTGTTCACCAGTCAGGGGCCGGAAGACTAACACCAGCGCTCATTGCGGCGAGCAGAAGCGCCGCGCTCCAGCCTAAAACACAACACCTCCAGCCGCCCATTCAAAGCCAAGGCCCAAAACAAAAGAGGTACCCAGCTCTGCTGCCTTGCCTGCCGACCTGGGTAACAACCCCAGTATTGACGCACTCTGGCGCCATGCCGGTGTTATTTTTCCGTATAAAAACGCCGCGATAGCTGAGACATCACACAAATAAATATTGAGTTAATGCGAACTATTTGTGTTAGTATCAGCGCGTTTCTTATCAGGAGAGTATTTTAGATGTCTGCCAACACCTTGCGTTATTCCCGACTGGCAAAAGCCGTAGCCCTGTTTTGTGTTGCATCACCCCTCTATGCCGCTGATGCTGCGAATGCCACCCTTGATGAAGTGTCAGTGATTGAAAAAAAGGCTGAAAAGAAAAAAGCCACTCCCACTTTAGAAGTGATCAAAATTACCGCCAGCAGCGCTGATGCCCATTATCTGGAAACAGGCACAGTAAATCTGGTCAGCCTGGAACAAATTGAACAAGTGCAGCCGCTGTCAACCGAAGACGTACTGCGCCGTATTCCTGGCATTAATATCAAAACCGAAGATGAAACTGCGGTAGTGGCGAACTTTGGTATCCGCGGCCTGTCGGCCAGCGAGTCTAAATCTCTGCTGCTGGAAGATGGTGTACCGGTCGCGCCTGGTTTATTTATCGGCAACGAACGTTATTTTAATCCACGTATTCAACGCGTTGCCTCTGTTGAAGTATTAAAGGGTTCGGCCTCTTTACGTTATGGCCCTTCCACTATCGGTGGTGTGGTGAACTATCAGACCAAAACGCCGGATGATGGTGTTGAATTGTCTGGCCGCCTCGGTTCTTTTAACACCCGCGAGCTGAGTGTAGAAGCAGGTAACCGCAACGCTTCAGGTGATGCTTATGCCGGCATTATTGCCAGCCACGCCAAAAGCGACGGTTTTATGGACAAAGGTTATGACATGACCGACCTGCTGGCCAAAGCCGGTGTGGAGTTTGCCAATAACCAGAAACTGGGTGTGAAAGTATCCCGCCATGAAAACGACGCCAATATTTCTTACCGTGGTTTGCTGCTCGGTGAATATCTGGCCGATGTCAAAACCAACCCGGCCCCGGACGACTTTTTACTCATTGACCGTACCGCCTTTGATATCAACCACGAGTGGCAAATTAACAACGATATGACGTTAAACACTGTGGCTTATTACAGCGATATGGCGCGTGATTACTGGCGTTATGGCGTGAACAGCGCCGCTTCTAACGCCGCAGGTCGCTGGGTTTATACCAATAATCTGAACGGTAACAACCGTGCTTTTGAACGTGTGGGTATTGAGTCACGCCTGAGTGTGGAACATCAGCTGGCCGGCCTTCAAAGCAGCTCTGAATTTGGTTTACGCCTGATGAGCGAAGAGTCGGATGATCAGCGTATTGCCGCCACCCGCGCTGCCGATCGCAGCGGTACTCTGGCTGCCCACCTGCAGGATTCAGCCGACAGCGTGGCCGCTTATGCACAAAGCCGTATTCAGCTGACAGAACAACTGGCGATGACCCCAGGTGTCCGTATTGAATCCTACGAGCAAAAACGGCTGAACCTGCTGCAAAACAACAGCCAGGCCAAAACCACCAACACAGAAGTGTTGCCTGGTGTTGGTTTTACTTACAGCCTGGACAACAACCAGCTGTACGGCGGTCTGTACCGTGCTTTCTCGCCAGCTGCCAATAACGTGGCATTAGATGGCCTGAAAGATCAGCAGCTGGACGGTGAACGTTCAGTCAACTACGAAATGGGGATCCGCGGCACCACAGACAAAACCCGTTACGACGTGGCCGCTTTTATGATGGATTTCAGCAACCAGGTGGTCACAGGCAACAGCGATCCAAACCTGTCACGCTCTAACGCCGGTGAAACCCGCCACTATGGCATGGAATTCAGCCTGGGTTATAGCCTGGCCACGAACCTGATGCTGGACTCTAACCTGACCTGGGTACCTGAATCTGAATTCAAAACCGGCAGCACTGCAGGCAACCGCATTCCTTATGCACCTAAAGTGATTGCCAACCTGGGCCTGAGCTACGACCTGTCACAGTGGAATTTTGCGCTGAATCTGCACCACCGTGGTGAACAGTTTGGTGACCCAAGCAATCTGGTGAATATTCCAACCAATGCCGCCAGCGGGATCTGGGGTGGTTTGTTACCTTCGTACACTGTGCTGGATTTATTAGCGCAATACGACGTCAGCAGCCAGTTTAACCTCTTTGCCTCAGTGAAAAACCTGGCCGACAAACGTTATATCACCGGTCTGCGCGAAGGTATTTATGTAGGCCCTGAGCGTTCATTTGAACTGGGTGCCCGCTACCGCTTCTAACGCCTTCAGGCAGTCAAAAAACCACCTCCAGCTGAGGTGGTTTTTTTATATGCGCACAACAAGCCTGAACAAGTGCAGTCGCAGCAACAGACTCAGCAGTGTTGAGTCAGATTGCTTTAGTCTGAAAGACGACGCTGGCTCTCTGTGGTTATTGCGACTGTTGTTGTTTCAGAACCCAGTGGCAGGCGTAATCTGGCAATAGCACCACCACCTGGCCTGTCCAGCCGGATAAAGTCACCGCCATGCTGATGGGCCACCCGCGACACTATCGCCAAACCTATGCCATGCTGTGGCACAGCACCGGGCCTGGCTTGTGTTGTAATGTGGATGTTTTGATTTGTCCGGCCTGCAGCAACCCCCGTGGCTGCAGGCTGTGGTTGTTGCCAGCCACTGCCGTCATCACAAATATCTATCAGACAGTCACTGCCCTGTACTTTAAGCTCGATCCAGACTTTATTCTGGCAATAGCGCAAGGCGTTACTCAATAAATTCGACAACGCCCTTTGCAGTAGTTTTTCATCGGCCTGAATGATCAGTGTGGGTCCGGGTAACAACGCAAGCTGATGTTCAGAATTGGCGGCAAATTTATCAATCAGCTCCTGCACCAACAGCGGTAAATTTAACTGGCTAAGCTGTAAATCAGCGCGAAAATCCTGCTGCGCCAAACGCAGATAATCGTACACATTGTCTTCAATTTCCTGCAAATTCCGGCACACCTGGGCGTAATGCGCCGGGCTCAGTTGTGATTCAATACTGAGCATAATAAAACGCAGCCGCGCCAGTGGTGTTTTAATGTCGTGGCAGACAGTGTCGGCCATTTCGCGCTGTAGTGAATTTAAATCAGCGATACGCTGATTCATCCGGCTTAAAGATTGGGCCAGCGGTTGCAGATAAGATTTGGCACTTAACCGAAACGCCGGTAAATGGCCGCGTTTGATTTCCTGCAAAGCGCTGAGCCTTAAAATTTCCACATCACGAAACACATTGCGGCTGAGCCAGAACATACAAAGCAGCAACAGCAGAATAAACACATGGGCTAAATCAATACTAAAATCTGTGCCGTCCGGCAGATTCAGTTTACTTAAACACAACAGCTCACCGGCGCCCACTTCACTGCACAAAGACGCATTGCCGCTGTTGTCGCGCATCACTTCAATGGCGTAATAAAAACCAGCCTGGGGCTGCCACATACCGGCCGGATAAGTGACAAACAAAGCGTCGGTACAATCGTCGGTATCGGACAGGCGGCAACTGAGTTTTTGCTTTAAGTTGTATTCGTTGACATGCAACAACAAACTCTGGGCGGCCTCGGCAACATCGTCACGTTGATACACCCAGCTGTATAACTGATTCAGACTGAAAAACAGCAGCAACACCACCAGCACAATACCAAGGTAAAAACGCAACAAGGCCGATCTCATTGGCTGCGCTCCGTGCTGTCGGCCACTGGGGCTTCTGCATAACTGATGCAATACCCCTGGCCCCAGACCACCCGGATATTCCAGTGTGGATCAGCGGCCTGGAGTTTACGTCTAAGCCTGGAAGCGCGGCCGTCCATAGTGCGGTCTTCACCGTCATATTCACGGCCTAATTGTTCGCGGAATAACCGTTCGCGGCTGATGGCCACGCCATAATTGTCGAGCAGCGCCAGCAATAACTGCAATTCGGCATTGGTCAGACAAATCTCCTGACCCGCCACGCTGGTGTGGCCACTGACTCTGTCCACCGTTAAATTGTGGTTTTGCAGCACTGTGACAGTGGCCTGTTGTGCAGTGGTGCTTAAAAACACTTTAATTTTTGCCAGCAAAATACGGGGGTCTAAGGGTTTGAGCAGATAATCCTGCGCGCCCAGCTCCAGCCCCTCCAGCTGCGCGCCCACTGAGGTTTGCGCCGTCATAAATAAAATTGGCCCTTTAAATTGCAGACGGATTTGCCGCACTAAATCAAAACCGCTGCTGCCAGGCAGCATCACATCACAAACAATTAAGTCAAACTTGTGTGCCAACAGCAGTTTTTTTGCTTTTTGCGTATTACCACAACTGGTGATCTGATATCCCTGCGCCTGCAAAAAGTCGCTGACTAACCGCGCCAGTTCCAGGTCATCTTCAATCAGCAATAAATGATGCATCAGGGCGTGCCCCAGCTGGCGCGGCTGCGTTTCAGCAGTTGATCACCGGCATTTAAATCAACCTGCAGTACCCGCACCAGTCGGCTATCGAGCAAAACGCCACTTTGTTGGGCGCGTAGTTCCAGCCGGGTATGGCTGGTCAGCATGAGTTTTAACTGTTGTTCGCCGCCATTGCCACATAACAAAGGTTCGGTAGCGGATTTTTGATACAAACAAGCCGGCACCTGTTGTTGCCAGCTGACTTTGACCTTCAGCTCACAGGACTCTTGTGGATAGTGCAAACACAATCTGGGATTTAACTTTAATTCGGCCGCTGCCAGCGACTGACAGCAACAACAAAGCGCCAATAACAGGCCAGCTGGAAGCGCCATCAACAAGCTGCCAATCATGGTTTGCTCCTGTGTTCAGTGGCCCGGCATCACACCGGGCTTTGCCTGTGACAGATACTGCCGTGTTCCATGCCAGAGGTAAAGCCCGGCAACACACCACAATTTTTGTCAGAACTGATACCGGACTTCAGCACCATAAGTCCTTGGTGGATTCAATGAAATAATAGGGGTGCCCAGCACATCAGCAGCCCAACCGCCAATACCGCCTGTGCTTGCACTGTCGGTCAGGTTTTTACCCCACAGCGCCAGCTCCCATTGTTGATCCGCGCTGCTCCAGCTCAGTCTGGCATTCAGACTTTTGCTGTCGGCAAAATAAGCCGGAATGGTTTTGGCCACGTCCAGCAAATCCGGGTCGTCGGCGCGGGTATTCTCTTCAAATACATAATCCAGGTGCAGTTTTATATCACCGGCCAGCCATTGTTGGTTTGGCGTCCAGTCGGCACTCAAAGTATAAGAGTCGGCAGTGGACGATTTTTCCACATCAGTCACCAGCTTGCCTTCGGCGTTGTAAAACTGCTGCCACTTCGATTCGGTGCTGCGGTATTCAGTCACCAATCCCAATTTGACGGTTTCTGTTGCCTGATAATCCAGAATAACTTCAACACCATGAATGTCCTGATCACCGTTAATCACTATTGGCACAGCAACACCAGCACCGGGCTCTTTACTGTTGACCGAACGCTGACGGTTGGTTAAATCCATCTGAAAACCCACCAGCTGCAAACGCAGCTTGCCCCATAAGTCGGCTTTATAACCCAGTTCTAAGTTGCCTACTTCTTCAGGCGCAAAAGGTGTGATGGCTGAACGCGGATCTAAAGAGTCATAACCACCTGATTTATAACCTGTTGAATAAGAAAGATAGACCATGCTGTCTTGGTTCAGGTGATAACGGGTGACAGCACGGCCTGTTAATTTACTCCAGCTATGTGAAGCATCCAGCCTTGGCATCAGCGGGAATAAAAAGTCGGTTAAACCAGGCATGGCAGCGCCAAAAGAACGTTCTTTAATTTCCCAGCTGAAGTCTTTGTCGTCGCGGCTATAGCGTAAACCTGCGGTAAAACCCCATTGTTCATTGAGCTGATAATCCACGTCGGAATAAACACCATAAGAGTTAAATGTACCGCTGTTGATAATATCTTCGGCCCAAAGTTTACCTGCATTGGAAGGGCCAAAAATTTCATTAATGCCAAGACCGGCGCTGACGGCCTGATAAGTGAGATCGCCGGTGGCGGCTATAGCACCGACCAGCTCTGGGCTAAAAGGCGCTGCACCTAACATTTGTAATAATTGACCGGCCCCAGGGTCGACCATCGCCATCACACTTAAAATGCTGGCCCAGTCCTGTGGATTCCACAGATGATCAGCAGGCAACCCCATTTGGTTAATCATCTCAGCCGGCAAACCAGCCCCTTGCAGGGCGCCAATCAGCATGCCGTTCAGATTGGCCGTCGTGAGCCTGGCCACAGTGTCGGCCATAATATTCAGGCTGGTTTTTTGATAGACGTTTTCTTTGCTATAGGTGACACCACCAACATAACTCAAGTTGTCTTTTTGGTAGTTCAGCTGCAGTTCGTTATAAAAAATATCGGAATCTTCAAAGTTGATGGTATCGAGATAACGGGTTTTATCGGCGGTGCCATCTGAGTCATCGCGGCCCGACACTTGCCATTGCCTTTTGCTGCTAATGAGTTTTCCCGACCAGTCGTCGTTAAAGTCGTGGGTCATTTTCAGCGACAAAGCGTCCATATCACGGCGTTCATGGCCGTCAATCACGTCGTTTTTGATGGTTCTGTCGAGCGGGTTCATGCTGTAGGCATAAGGGCTGACGCCAATGGAAGGGGCATAACCCTGATTGACGTCGTCCCAATCGTAGCTGAACTGCACTTTGGTATTTGCGCCCGGTTGCCATAAAGCGGCCAGCCGCGCCGCCTGATGATCGGTATTGCCAAGCTCCTCGCCCTGATAGTTGGAATACACATTGTTTAAAAATGAATCCCGCTGATTGCTCATCAGATTGAGCCGCAGCGCAAACTCATCGCTGAGCGCTGTATTGGCCATCGCCTCGTAACGCTGCAGTGCATAGTTGCCCAGCGTCGCTTTTAAAAAGGCTTCATCGTCCTGCGAAGGGGCGTTGGGGATCATATTCACCACACCGGCCGCGGCGTTTTTACCAAAGAGTGTGCCCTGGGGGCCTTTGAGAATTTCAATACGCTGCATATCGGAAAACATCACACTTTGCGCGGCGCGTGGCAGGTAAAAATCATCAAAAAATATCGCCACCGATGGGTCGCCACCTGTGCTGATATTGCTGCTGGAAATACCGCGCATACTGGCAGAAGCCTGCACCACAGCGTCTTTACTGAATTTAAAACCCGGGGTGTAATCGGCAATATCCCCCAGCAGCACTGAGTTGGTTTCTTTTAAATCTGTGGCAGAAACAGTGTCGATGGCCACTGGCACATCCATGACATTCTGCTGCCGTTTTTGTGCTGTCACCGTAATAGTTTCAATGGCCTGGGCTTTGTTATTGCCATTTTTATTTGCTTCGTCCGGTGCGGCCGCGCTGTTTTGTTGTGCGAATACGGGGTTATGAACACCGGCCAGCAGCATAAAAATACAAAGGGCTAAAGGCTGGACTTTAAATAACGGCCTCAATGGTTGATCAAATGACTGATTGAACGCTGGTTGCTGAGTTTTTTTTGACGTTGCGCCGCTGGATTTTATAGTCATAAACATCGCTCTCTCCGATTTTTAAACCGATTTTTTTAATAGTTATAAGTGCAGAGCCGGATCCTGAAACTGGTCCTGCTGCCTTGCAGCTGTGAGGGTCCTGGTCGCATTGATAGTAACAATGCAAAAAGCGAATGAAAGCCAACTGGACAATTTTGCACACTTTTCGGTTTGAACCTTGGCCGCTGAAAAAGCAAGCTAGCCTTTATGTTCAACCGCAAGAGCAGCACCTGCTGAAGCCCGATGCTTACAACAAAAAGAGTGCAAATTTCAGCCATTTTATTGTTTTTATTGAATGGACAAACAGCAGCTGCCACAACGGCCGACAGCTGTGATGCCTGTCATGCCACTGCGGTTCGTCAGGCAACTCAGGCACCCCAACTGGCAGGGCAATCGGCCTCTTACCTGCAAAAGCAACTGTTGCAGTTTCAACAGGGTGAACGGGGGGCAGCAGCAGGGGATGTTGCTGGCCAACAAATGGCGGCCATGGCAAAAACCCTGAGCCAGGCACAAATCGCAGAGCTGAGCCAGTTTTACAGCACACAAAAACCCGACAGTCAGAACACAACAAGCCAACTTGATGCTGCCCAACTTGATCAGGGCCGGCGTTTATATATCGGCTCTTGTGGCGCTTGTCATGGTGCCAAAGCCGAAGGCAATGCGGCGTTACATGCACCGGCACTGCAAATCCTGGATAACAGTTATCTGCAATTACAGTTAAAACATTTCCGCGATGGCATGCGTGGTGTGACCAAAACCGACAAACCGGGCCGGCAAATGGCGCTGATGAGCCGCCAGCTCAGTGACGCTGAGATTCAGGCTGTTGCTGCTTATATCAGCGCGGGTGCACAATAATGTTATCGCTGTTGTTCGCTTTATCGGTGGCCGTCCAGCCTGACCCTGTACCGCCTAGCCCCATCCAGCTAAAAAACAGCTGCCCGCCGAGCTTTGAACTCAGCAGTAACAACAGCTGCCTGTTGGTGACCCGTTATGATCTATACGATTCACTGCACGATAAAGGCGTGGGCGGCACCCAAACCGCGTTACCCAAAGCGCGGGATGGTTTTAGCCCACAACAAATTGATTTGGGTCGTTATTTGTTTTTTGACCCTTTGCTGTCCGGCAATCACCGTCAGGCGTGCGCCAGCTGTCATCAACCGGATAAAGGTTTTACTGATGGCAAAGCCTTAAGCACAGGCACGCACGGCGATCTGGGGAACCGCAGTGCGCCCAGTCTGTGGAATGTGGCATTTTTAAAAAAACTGTTTTGGGATGCCCGCGCCGATTCACTGGAACAACAAGCACTGATCCCGCTTTTTGCCGCCCATGAAATGGCCAATACGGCTGAGCAGTTATTGGCTGACTTATCGGCAAACAAAATTTATCCGGCGTTATTTAAACAGGCTTTTCCACAAGCGCCACAACTGGAGTTATCCCAGGTTGCCACAGCGCTGGCGGCATTTCAGAGTTCGCTTATTTCGCTGAACAGCAGGTACGATCAATACGCCCATGGTTATCATGAGGCGCTGGATGCGGAAGAAATTAAAGGGTTAAACGTATTCCGCTCTTTTGTGGCGCGCTGCGCCGAATGCCATACACCACCGCTTTTTACCAATCAGCAGATCGCTGTGATAGGCACACCTGAGCCGGACGGCATGCCCTTTGATCAAGGCGCCGGCAATAACAGCGACAAACAGAAATTACGCGGCGCTTTTAAAGTGCCAAGCCTGCGTAATATCGCCAAAACAGCGCCTTATATGCACTCGGGCCGTTTTGCCACTTTAGAAGAAGCGGCAGAGTTTTATACCAAAGGCCGCGGCCATGCCGTGCCTGAACAAAAATTGCTGCTGCACTGGCATATCTGGGAGCCCAAATTAACGCCGGAAGAAATCAGCCAAATCAGTAAGTTTTTACACACTTTAACCGACGAGAGCCTGATGCCTGAGCTGCCAACAGCGCTGCCTTCCGGCTTAGCACTGCCGGCTGAACTGCAAAATAACACAACAACTGCAGCGGCCGCTTCAAGCACAACAACATCCATTGCACCCTCCAGCGAACAAGGGACACAACCATGAAAAAAACCACCATTACATTGGTGTTATTGCTGCCTGCGGCCTTTTTTGCCGGCCAGTTTTTCAGCAAAAACACCCCGGTAGCGCCCACCTACGCGCCTGAAGTCAGCTACAACAGCGGCAGCGCAGCCAAAAGCATTAATGCCAAAAAGTCGGTGATTAACCCGGCGCCCACAGGCACCATACATCAGGTCAAAGACGGTCAGCTGATTATGGATGCGGTCAAAGCTGCCCAGCCAGGTGATGTGATTCAGGTGTGGCCAGGCACTTATACCGAAACCGTCTATATCGACAAAAACAATATCCGCTTGAGCGGTGTGATAGTGGAAGGCAAAAGACCGAAACTTTTTGGTGACGGCCATTTAAACGACGCCATTTTGTATTCGGGCAATAATGTGGTGGTGGAAAATTTCCTGATCACCAAATACAAAGGCAACGGCATTATGGGCCAGGCCGGCAACAACTTTGAGATCCGCAATAACATTATTGAAGACACAGGCGTGTACGGCATTTTCCCGCAACTGGGCGAAAACGGCATTGTGGAACATAACGTGGTGTCGGGTATTGAAGATGCCGCCATTTATATTGGTATGAGTGATTATATTCACGTTGCTAACAATGAAGTGTTTGACAGTGTGGCTGGTATTGAAATTGAAAACAGCCGCCATGCCGTGGTGGAAAACAACTTTGTGCACAACAACACCGGCGGCATTCTGGCTTTTGTCACGCCGGGTTTGCCTATTAAAGACACTGTGGATGTAATTATCCGCAACAACTGGATAAGCCACAACAATACGAAAAACTTTGGTGCTGTTGGCAGTATGGTGGCAGGTATTCCGGCCGGCACCGGCATTTTGATTATGGCGGCCGATAAAGTGGTGATTGAAGATAACCTGATCCTCAATAACAAAACCGCCGGCATTATTATCACTGACCATCAGAATGCACCCAATACCACTTTGGATCCTGAGTCCGACCCCACACCTGATGAAGTGATGGTGCTGAATAATCTGATGTATAACAACGGCTTTGATACCATTCCTGAAGCCAAAGTGCTGATGACCACTGAGCTCAAACAAGGCAATCCGGACATAGTGCGGGTGGGCAACAGCAACAATAGCTGTATTAATAACGCCCAGCAATATGTCACAGTCGGCGTCAGCAGTTGGCCGGTCTGTAGCTTCAGCAACACAGACTCAGTGGTGAGTTATTTGCTGGACACTCCGGCAGCGCCCCGTTCAGTGGCAGCGGCTGATAAAGGCAAATATGCCTATTTAGGGATTTGCACCGGTTGCCATGCTTACACAGGCCGGCTGATTGGCCCACCCGTGCAGGTGATTCAGTCTTTATATATGGACGACCCACAAGCGCTGGCTGATTACATCGCCAACCCGGTGAAAAAACGCGAAGATTATCCACTGATGCCAAAACAGGATTACCTGGATGCCGATACCCGGCTGGCAGTGGCTGAATATCTGTTGTCGGTGCAAAAATAACTCATTCATAAAGGACGAAGCAGTTGGTTGCCTGTCACAAGACAACCAACTTTGCCTGTACCAACTGAACTATTATTCGTCAGATTTATTGGCCAGCTTTTGCAGATTTTCGTGAATTTTAAACAGCACTATTAACAGCTCACACCAAATGCGGGAGGCAATAGCGCCGCCCACCAGAATACCAAGGCCGGTAAAAAAGCCACCGCCATAACTGGAGAACATGGCACCTAAACCTGAGAGAACACAACCAAGTAACATTAACCAATACACAAAAGTAATAATTTTTGGGGTTAACATTGCATCAAAGAAAAATACGCTTTTCATCACACTTCCTTTTATCCTGATTTATTACCAGGGGCACCACGCCAAACCTGTTCCCATACCATAACCATTTAGCCAGATTTGTACAGCCACTAACCTGAATAACAGCAACAAAGCCATGGGCTTACTTGATGAGCAGGCAAAAGCGTGAAATATTAATTTAGCCCACACAGCTGTCACCGCAGCTTTGTTCCCGCATCGTTTAAAAGGAAAATTACATGGCACATCAATGGCGGTTTTTTCGTTCCGGCGGTTTTGATCAGGTCAAACTGGATAAAATTTCTGACTGGCAACAGCTGGATCAACTGGACCCAAAACTCTGGGCTGCATTGAGTTGTCCGGTGCAGGGGCTGGAGTTTGACAGTCGCACTATGAGTTATCTGGACAACGACCAGGATGGCCGGGTGCGGATTGATGAAATTAAAGCGGCAGTCAGCTGGGCTTTGTCGGTATTACAACAACCGGAAGTGCTGTTGTCAGGTGAAGAACTGCCTCTTGCCGCTATCAACAGCCATAACGAAGCAGGGCAAAAATTATTGGCTTCGGCCAAACGTATTTTGCAAAACCTGGGCAAAGCTGATGCAGCAAGCCTCAGTGTGGCCGACACTGCCGATATGGCGCTGGTATTTCCGGCCAACCAGCTGAACGGCGACGGCATTATTACCGAAGAGCTGGCCGCAGACGACAAAGTAAAACAACTGGTCAACACTCTGCTTGGTCTGGGGATCAGCAGCACAGATCGCAGTGGCGCCCCCGGCATTCACAGGGAACAACTGGAACAATTTGTCAGCGAAGGCCAGTTATATACCCAGTGGCAACAACAAGGCAGCAGCATCAGCACAGTGTTTGGCGACAATACTGAAGCTTTGTATCAGCTGGTGCAAAAACTGGACGCCAAAGTCACCGACTATTTTACCCGCTGTCAGCTGGCCGCTTATGACGAAAGAGCCGCCACTGCGCTCAACGGCGCGCCGGAAGATTATGCGGCGCTGTCCCGGCAGTTATTGTCACAAGCCAGTTCAGACACCAGTTATTTACCGCTGGCGCAAGTGAGCGCGGCCGGCGTGTTAACCCTCAATCACGGCATTCACCCACACTGGGCTGCAGATTTAGCCGCAGTTGCTGCTTTGGCAGTGCCGGTCTGGGGCAATACGGAACAGATCCAACTGGCGCAGTGGCAACAGTTAACCACAGCCCTGGCTGCTTACGCAGAGTGGAAAACCCAACAACCTACCGGCCATGCCGCCACACTGGACGCTGAATTGCTGACCGCCTGCCTGCAGCAAGCCACCCTGGATGCCGCTTATAGGCTGATGGACGCAGATTTAGCCCAGCAGGCTGAAGCTGAGTCTGTGCTTGATGTGGACAAACTCGTGCGTTATCAGCGTTATTTGCGCGATTTATTGCGGAATTTTGTTAATTTCGAGAATTTTTACAGCCTGGAACAACCGGCTATTTTCCAGAATGGCCGGTTATATATTGATGGCCGCAGCTGCGATTTATGCCTGAATGTCAATGACGCCGGCAAACACGCCAAACTGGCGGCGTTAAGCGGCATTTATCTGTTGTATATCGACTGTGTGCGCAGCGCCACCGGCGAAAAACGTTCTGTAGTTGCCGCTATGACAGCAGGTGATGCCGGCAATTTAATGGTCGGCCGTAACGGCGTGTTTTACGACAGCAAAGGCCTGGACTGGGATGCCACTGTGACCCAGATTGTCAGCAATCCTATCAGTATCCGCGAAGCCTTTTTTACCCCTTACCAGCGCATTGGCCGGATGATTTCTGATCAAATTCAAAAATTTGCCGCCGCCAAAGACAAAGAAATTGAAGCCAAAAGTGCCGCAGGGGTGGGTGATGCCGCCAAGGTGGCCGAAGCGCCGGCGCCAGCCAAACCGCCAGCGCCTTTTGACGTGGCCAAATTTGCCGGTATTTTTGCCGCTATTGGTTTAGCCATTGGCGCCATCGGCACGGCGCTGGCTGCTGTGGTTACCGGTTTCCTGGGTTTATTGTGGTGGCAAATGCCGCTGGCCATTCTGGGCATTGTATTGTTTATTTCAGGCCCGTCGATGTTATTGGCCTGGTTTAAATTACGCGCCCGCAACTTAGCGCCGCTGCTAGACGCCAATGGCTGGGCGGTGAATACCAATGCCAAACTCAGCATTAAATTTGGCACCCGCTTAACGGCGCTGGCAAGCATTCCGGCCGGCTCCAGCCGCTCGTTGATTGACCCCTACGAGAAAAAAAGCAAAGCCGGTTTATGGCTGATTCTGGTGGTGGTTGTGGTCGCCAGCTGGGTGCTGTGGCGCCAGGGTATTTTTGCCTTTTTGCTGAATTAACCACAAAGCCAGCTCCGCTGGCTGTCACTTAACCTACTGAACGGCCAGGTAATACCAATTTCCTGGCTTTTTTATCCTAATAACCACCAGGCCAGCAGCGTGGCCCAGCACAGATACAGCGCCATCGGCACTAAGGTCAGGCGCATCACCTGAGCTTCAATGCCCTGCCGCTGGATCACACTGACCACGGCGACAATATTCAGCACACAAATCATATTACCGGCATTGGCACCCAGCATTTGCAGCGCCAGCAGGCCAACAGCAGGCAAGCCGGTATCGGCGGCAATTTGCAGCTGCACCTGGGCAAACATCAGATTGGAAAATGTGGCAGAGCCGGCGACAAAAGAGCCCAAAGCACCGAGCCAGCTGGCCAACCCAAACCAGGCGTCGCCCAGCGTGGCAGCCGCTGCATTGGCCAGATAAGCCGGCATCGACACCAGATCAGCCTCTGGGTTATGGCTTAACACAAAAATCCGCACCAGCGGCACCGCCAGCATCAGCGTGAACACACTGCTTTTTAACCGGCCAAATGCCAGATAGCTGCTCTGTTGCAACAACTGCAGGCCTTTGGGATACCAGGGTACCAGCAGCAATAAAGTCAGCACAAAAAAGCTGCCGGGCAAATAAAGGGGCGCCAGGCTGGCACTGATATCTGTGCCGAAAATCTGACTAAAACTGATTTGTTGTTGCTGCAACCAGCTTTTAAATGGCAACTGCGGCAAGCGGCTCAGCAACAATAACAGCACCAACAGTAAATAAGGCAACAGCGCGCGCCACAGGGGCCAACCGCCGCTGTCAGGCTGATTGCCGGCAGTGCACAACGGCACAGGCTGGGGCATAGGCGCAACCTGCAGCCAGCTCAGTCTGCTGCAGCCATAACTGAGCGCAAAACCACCGGCCGCCGCCAGCATCGAAGGAAACTCCGGCCCCAGCCAATAGGCGGTCAGATAAGCCAGCAAGCTGTAACTCATACCTGCAACAAGACAAAGTGGCAACACCGGCAAAAACACCCGCACACTTTTGACCGGGCTGAAAAAACGGCAATATAAAAACACCAGCATGACCGGCAGCAGCGGCGCCGCCAGAATGTCAATCTGGCTGGCCAGCAAATAAACCTGCTGCACTTCTGCTGTAGTTAATTGTGGTGCACCCTGACTGATACCAATCAGTACAGGGGTGCCAACAGCGCCAAAAGAAACGGCGGAAGAGTCGGCGATCAGCGGCAAGGCTGCCGCCGCCAGTGGCGCAAAACCAAGCGACAATAAAATGGGCGCAATAATGGCGGCCGGGGTGCCAAAACCTGAAATGCCTTCTAAAAAGGCCACGGCAAACCAGCTTAACCACAATAACTGCAAACGCGGATCCGGACTTAACCGCTGTAGTGCCTGCACCAGCAAGCTTAAGTTACCGCTTTGTTGTTGCCAGAACAGCAATAACATGGCACCAAAGATGATCGATAAAATAGACAAAGCTATCAGCACACCATCCAGCGCAGCGGCCGCCAGCTGCAGCCAGGACAGTTGCCACACCAGCGCCGCCAAGAGCAGCGTACCGGCCAAAGCCAGCGCCATGGCTTTGACCACAGTAGTACGCAGCACCACCAGCAGCACAAAAATACTCAGTAGCGGAAAAGCGGCCGCCAACCCTAACAGTTCCGACACAGGCGTTATTCTCCCTGACAAAATCCCTGACCCCAAACTGCATTTATTGCTGCAACAGCATCAGTTGCAGAAGTCACCATAACCTGTTTTGTATTTTGTTGTCTTGATTCAGCACAAAAGCCCGGTTTTACGCCGGCGCTGTAGCAACAGCAGTGTAGGGAAAAAAGCCAGTCCCAAAAGCGCCAGCTGACGTTTTACAGCGGGTTTTGCTGGCGCAATAACGCCAGTAAGCGGGCACTTTCAATAATTTTGGCATTATTGAGCTGGCGATAATCAAAAAAAGGCGTGACTAACACCCGCTGTTTAAGATCAATGGCAAATTCGTCGTTCAGCCAGTGCAGCTCTGCGCCAAGGCCAGCGCCCAGCAGCTGTTTGGCATGGGTGCGACCGGCAATCAGGTGGATTTGTTGTGGTGTATCAGGCAACAGCTGTGGCGGGCTAAACAACAGCGCTGTATTGCTGTGCTGCTGTAACAAGGCTGTGTCTCTGAACTGTTGCCAGCTTTGTGCTGTTGCGGCATAAGGAAATAAGCTTTTATCAAGGGCAAACAACAGCTTGGCGTATACATTAAAAATTTTACGCCAGCCGTTACCACAATGGCGGTAAATCAAATCAATATCACCAGGCTGCAACGCCTGCACCGAGCTCAGCTGCTGATACTCAGGCATTGGCGGGCTATTGGCGACATAAACACAAAATTGTGCTGCGGCATCTCCCAAACCTGCTTGTTGCAATGCAAAACTCCCAATCTTTTCAGCGAATGATACCACTGCAAAAACACAAAAACGCCAGGAGCGTTTTTGGACAGCTTCAGCTGGTCCCAAAGGGATTTTTCACAGGGATGTGAAAACACAAAAACGCCAGGAGCGTTTTGCACTCGCCACATCCATGTCGCTCGCCCCCGCAGCTTTGCTGTGCAAAATGACTCTCCTGCCATTTTGTGGACAGCTTTAGCTGGTCCCGCAGAGATTTTTACAGGGATGTAAAAACACAAAAACGCCAGGAGCGTTTTGCACTCGCCACATCCATGTCGCTCGCCC
>NZ_DAIPZL010000004.1:281401-388190 GCF_036782235.1 Rheinheimera sp.
CCGCAGCTTTGCTGTGCAAAATGGCTCTCCTGCCATTTTGTGGACAGCTTCAGCTGGTCCCGCAGGGTGAATTCGGGCTCTCAAGACGCAAACAATTTTGCGTCTTGCCGAATGAACGCATGAGCCTCTGGCGATTGCCGGGTGAAAACGGATCTAAGCAAGCCAACGATTTGGCTTGCGCCGTTTTCACGCCTTTTGCTTTGCAAAAGGCCGGACTGTGAAAAACAAAGGCCGGTTTCCCGGCCTGTTCAGCGCTGGCAGCTCAACATCATCTGCCCAGACCCGCTGTTATTTTGTTTCAGCTTTAATCATCTTGATATTGCTGACCACATCTTTATCAAAAGACAATTCAATCGCTTTTGGCGCCTGTGGATACTGGGCTAACAAAGCCGGTAATGCCGGGTAAGTTTGCTGCAATTTAGACAGGTCATAACTCCAGACTTCTTTTTGCTGTTTTAAGGTTTTGCTGACCGGTTCACCCAGTTTTTCCAGCACATAGCTGCTACTGGTTTTACCCTGAGTTAAACCTAACGCAGACTGCACAGCACTGTCATAAGCCGCGTCTTTGGCACTGTCGGCACTTTGTTTTACCGAATCTGTCACGCTGCCTTTTACTGAATCTGTGGCTGCTTTTAACCAGTCTGCCTGCACTGCAGCTGACGCCAATACCAGGGTGGTGATTAAAGCGAATTTCAATTTCATGATGGGTTCTTTCCTTTGCTCATCAACATCAAACCGGCAGAGTGCATCCCTTGCCGGGCGGCGCGCATGATAAAGCAAAAAAGCACTGAACAAAACCCAAAACTGCAACAAGCTGTTCACTTATTGCCGTCACGGCCGTTATAAATGCGGCCACCTGAACTGGCATATAAATCCAGCACAGCTTTGGCCTCAGGCTGCATAAAACCCCGCACCACCTCGATGCCGGCGTTTTGCAGATATTGATAAGACTCGGCAAAAACCGGCCCTTCGTCAAAACCTATAGCCCGGGCGTCGGCCGCAGTACCGGCACACACCAGCCGGTTCACGCCACTCCAGAGCACAGCGCCCAGACACATGGCGCAGGGTTCACAAGAGGTAAAAAGTTCACGGCCGGCGTCGGAGGCCAGGGTAAAAGTGCCAAGCCGTTGTTCTGCCAGCATAATGGCCACGGTTTCGCCATGTAAGGTGGAATTATTCAGCGGTAAAACTCTGTTCACGCCAACGGCCAGTAACAGATGGCTGTTGCGGTCAAAAATGGCAGTACCAAAAGGGCCGCCGGTTTGCTTTAACACATTTTGCCGCGAAAGCTCTATCGCCAGCGCCATTTTGGCCTGGTCGTCGGAGTAAGGTTGTTGCCAGTTCACAACTTGTGCCACCCAGTCGGGCAGTTTCACCAGCGCCTGTTGCGCCGGCGCAGACCATGGCTGCATCTCAAAGCTCCTTTGTCAGCTTGCTGAAGTTAAATCTAGCGGCAAGGCTGCGGGCAAACAAGCGCAGGATCAGAGCTTTTTTTAGCCAGAACAGCAAGATACAAAAGCAATAGCGAAAAAAACGGGGCCAACAGGCCCCGGATGATTCACTTTTATCAGCCATTGATGCTGATAAGGCGTTCGTTTTTATAAGGCTCAGCTTTTATATGGCGTTAGCTCTTATAAGGCATTAGTTTTTATAAGGCATTGGGCCCAGATAGTCTTTTTTACCTACATCCACACCGTTGTGGCGCAAAATGGCGTAAGCGGTGGTGATATGGAAATAAATATTCGGGATGGCATGCTGCACCGCAAACTCAAAACCTGTCAGGTATTTACCTTCCCAGCGCGGCTGGCTGATCTGACGTTCGGCCGCCTCGGCAAAATCGGCCGGCGTAAAAGTTTTTAAATAAGCCAGAGTTTCGGCAATACGGGTTTTTAACTCAGGCAAAGAGCTTTCAGTGTCGGCATGTTTAGGCGCACTGTCGGCCACACCAGCCAGACGGGCAACACCTAACTTGGCGGTGTCACAGGCAATTTGCACCTGACGGATAAAGTTAAACTGGTCCGGCGCTAAACGGGCGTTGAGTAACACCGACACATCATATTTTTTCGCACTGGCCGCCTGTTCTGCTTTATCCAGAATGGCATCGAGGTTGTTCAGCATTTTGCTAAATTGCACTACGGTCAAATCATAAAGCATGGTGATTTCCTAATCGGCTTAAGGGCAAGCTCTGAGATGGGGGGCTTGGCAGTGGAATTCAACAGCAGGTTGGTTTTATCCGGACAGGATATGGGCGCCTTGTTGTTTTTGATGTTGCCGCAATAGATTTGCCAGATACCTGCGAGGCGGCGCCGGCTCATACCACTATCACAGCAAGTTGATTTTCTGCTTTTAGCAGAGACTCGCCCACGCCAGCGTATGCAGCAGGTCAGGGATTAAGCGGAGGATGAGGCGTGGTTTCAGCCATACCTGGCTTTGAGCTGCGCCAGCGAGCCGATAACCAACTGCGCGAGGACTGTCATATCAATGTCTGCGAGCCTCTTTATGTACAGACAAGACTTGCCCATCTTGTGTTTGCCAAGCCGTTTTAACAACGCCTCTTGCTCAGCACCTTCCGCAATAAGATAAACAACCAACTCCTTACCCCGGATTGCAAAGCCGGTTCTGCACATTTCACCTGTTCTGCCACTCTCGTAGCTGTAGCGGTAGAGACCATACCCGACAATGCTGGGCCCCCACATCTGAGGCTGCTCCTGGGTCACCCCTGTTAATAAAGCCATCAGGCTATAACAGTCGGCCTGCTGCTCTGCATTCGCCCGTGAGCCGATGTATGCATCGATGCTTGCATCGGTTGGCCTGGTTTTAAGTTCAGCCATAACAGCAGGCTCCTATAGTGGTTGTGACGCCTAACGCACGCCTAAACGGCGAGCAACTTGTTGCGAGTCCAGCGGCCGCAGGCCGCGTTGTTTAAGGCGCTTGTTAAGTTGTATTTCCCGATACAAGACCACCACCAGTTGTATAAATATGAGCCTGAACTTCGGAATCTTTAAGTTCAATAGGATCAACATCTTTTACTACTTCGAAATATTTTGCGGCAAGTTGTTTTGACAAATTTTTATCTAATGCATAAACGCTAGATGACTTACTTTTAGTAATCGTAATAAGCCCGTAACGAGATAATTCTTCGTAATACTCTGTTACCTCGTATGGCATAAGACCATGTTGATTCTTTAATGATTCAACATTCCGATTGAAAAACACTGCAAGATACTTAGCAACGTTTCCGTTGAAATTTTGTACTATATCTGATTTTTGTTTGTTCTTTAACCTCTTAAATTTTAACTTAACGAAAGCAGTAACAAACCAATTCAGAAGTAAAACCTTTGAATTAATATCATGTTTTTTGAACCCAACACCTTTTGAGATTATTTTTTTTATCTCGTGATGGTTTCGATAAACGCCATTCTCTTCAATACATTTATTAAGAATAATTGCTTCGTCGTCGGAAAGGCATTCAACAGTTTTAATCGATGAAAAAATACGACGCAAATATTTAGATGCACGTAATATCCAGCGACACATAATTAGCAAAACTTTTGCTAAGACATAATACACGGCACTATATAAAACAAATAAAATCAATATCTTAGTTAGTATTGGCAGTTCAATAGCTATAGGGAGAGACACCGAAAGCATACTCGCGACTAGCACGAAAATTGCTCCAATCGCTTTATTGGCAGTCCAATCCAAACTCAGGATTTCTTTTATGTCCGATAATTTCAAAGAAACGACCTTGTAAACTTAACGCTTTGCTAATTGGCTGCCGCAGCGTAGCGTAGGCAGTCCAGTGGAGGCCACGCTTTTTGTGGCCGGAACGAAATTAAGCAATTTGTTATATTTCACTTAATAAACCATTGTTTGTATAAAAATTTTCAATTTGAACCAAATCGCCAAACTTATAAAAAATTGAGCGTGCAATTTGGTCTTTGCAACTGTATCTAGCACCAATGCTTAAAGCCAAACCTTCAGCTTTTGCAGCGATAATATGACTTGAGTAATGCTCTATCGACTCCGACATATTTGAAAGGAAATTATGAGCAATGAACTGACCATCCTTTTCGATAGTTAGTTCGATATCAGTAACACTACAGTTATTGCTATCAAGTATAGGGACGCCAAAACGTAGATTGACCGATTGCTCACGATTTTCTTTAATACCCATCTGAGTAACAAGTACACCAAAGCCTCTTAATTCAGATAGGGTAATTTCCTTAACATCGGACTGAGCAGTACTATGAAATGCGATAACAAACAGTAAAAGCCCTACAAGTAGTTTACGCACAAATCCTCCGTGAAATATAACAATTTAATAGAAGGCGGAGCGCTCGCAAGACGAACATTTTTCTGCCTTCTTTGATGATTTTTACTCATATCAAGCTAAATCCTAAGTTACTATTTTTCAACTTATTTTTCCAAATTCGAGAAATACTAAATTCACAAAACCCATACTCCTTGTACGCAAGTTGTGCAGAAAAAAACTCATAACGAAATGCTGATTATTTACTCAGTTGCTATTTGATGAGTTCGTCGGGATAGGCTGGCGCAAATACAAGAAGCCTTTATTAGCTTTTGACACATCAGAAAAACCAAATCACCAAGCCAGCGCTTTTGCTCCCCGTTTAGTGAGCCGTTGTTTTGGCCGGTTTTGAGGTTTTAAGACGCCAACTGTTTGAGCGGGGTGACGCTAGCACCCCGCGAGTTTTGGCGGCGCCTCAAAATCGAGTCAAAACTACGGGCTTTCGAACGATCCCGGGGTCGTTTTTTATGTCACTTTTTGTCGACACAAAAAGTGACTCGCCCGCGGGGGCGAGACCCCGCATTTGCGCCATGCCGCTGGCATCAAGAAGAACCAACAAAGCCAGATGCTTAGGCACAAAACCAGCAACCTCAGCTGCAAGCTGAAAACCAGCCCCTATCTGGTCATCTTCTTCACAAACACCACCACAAACAGCGCTATGGTAAAACTGCCGGTAAAAGCTTCCACTGCAGCCACCAGCCGCGACAAACCCACAGGGGTAATATCGCCGTAGCCCAGGGTGGTAAAGGTCACCACCGAATAATACAAACAGGTGCCAAATAGCTGCAGTTGCTCAAGCCAGGACGCTTGCGGATTAAACTGCAGCAACTGGCCTGCTGTTGTCACCCCCAGAAAAAAATAGGCAATAGCACAACAAAAAATCAGCAATAACGAAAACAACACCACCCGGATGGGCTCTTCGCCATATCCACAAAACACATCGATCAGCTTGGACAAAAAGCGCTTTTGACTGAATTTAGGGTACTGAAAACGCCGCATCCGCAGCTCTTGCTGGATATACAACCCCGACAACACAAACAAACCTTCGTGTTCGGCGGCTTTACGTAAGTCGCGGTAAATCTCTTCCGATTGTTCAAAATAATCTCGCGCCAGTGCCAGATCACCGGCTTTGACCGCCTGTTGTGCTATGGCTTCCTGCCGTAGCGTTTTACCAAGTTGCATATTTTCCAGCCGGGCACCGGCCCATTTTACGCCAAGCAAATTGGCCTGCTCAGCCTTGACCCAATGCACATTGGCATCGCGCAAGTCGGCCTTCATTAAATTGGCCTGGGTTAAATTTACTTTGTATAAATGGGCACCCTGCAAGTTGGCTCTATATAAGTCGCAAAAACTTAAATCAAAACCACTCTGGCCCGGCGCCGCCGCTAAATTCAGCCCAGCCAACTGAGCTCTTTTTAGCGCTAAACCCCGCATTTGCCCGCCAGCACGGGCATATTGCTCCAGCGCGGTTTTGTCTTCGGCTTTGTCTTTACAAATAGTGGGATCGTGCCAATAACACAGGCCGGAAGGGCCGGCCGGTGCGTGGCAACAATGCTGAGGGTCGTCTTCCTGATAACAGCAGCGAAGTTCGGCTGACATAAAAATTAGCTGCGCTGAGAACTGAAGGTTCAACAAGTGTAGTCAGGGCTTAGCCAGAATTCCGCGTCAGGGCAACAACAGCTTTTTACCCGCAAAAACCACAAAGCCACACGCCAGGCCGCTGCCAATAAAAATGCCAGTCAATTGACTGGCATTTTGCAAGATGAAAGCTGTTTGCTGTTTACAGATGTTTTTGCAGGAAGCTTAAATAAGCCTGTTGCGCCGTGATGCGGTTGGCTTTTTTAACAAAACCATGGCCTTCGTCCGGAAATAACACATATTCCACCGGCACACCGTTTTTCTTGATAGCAGCCACCATTTCATCACTTTCTACCTGCAGCACCCGTGGGTCATTGGCGCCTTGCACCACCAGCACAGGTTTTTTCACTTTATCACCGTGAAACACAGGCGAAATGCGTTTTAAGCGTTCGGCGTCTTTGGCCGGGTCGCCCAGTTCGGCATATAAAGATTCGCGGAATGACTCCCACCAAGGCGGAATACTTTCCAGCGTGCGCAGCCAGTTGGTGACACCAAAAATATTAATGCCCACTTTAAATTCGTCGGTAAAGGCCATGGCCGCCATGGTTAAATAACCGCCATAACTGCCGCCCATCACACCAATACGCTCGCCGGCCACCCAGTTCAGCGACTGCAGATATTTTTTACCAAATACAATGTCCTGCAGATCGTCTTCACCATGTTTTAAGTCATCCAGATGGTAAAAGGTTTTGCCATAACCGCTGGAACCGCGGTTATTCACCGACAGTACGGCATAACCCTGATTCACCAGATGCTGAATAGTCGGGTTGTAACCGGTGCGGGACTGGCCGCCCGGGCCACCGTGGATCCAAATCAGCGCCGGCACTTTGGCCGTGTCGCTGGCTTGTTTTGGTTTGTATAACAATGCCGGAATTTGCAGACCGTCAAAACTGGCGTAGCGTACCACTTCACTCATCACCAAGTTGTTTTCGTCAATAGCAGCGTCTAAGGCCTGGGTCAGGCGTTTGGCTTGTGGCTCACCCACTTTCCAGACATATAAATTGGACGGGCTGTTGTCGGCATTGACATAAAAACTCAGGTACTGGCTGTCTTTGGAAAAATTAATGCCGCGCAAATCACCCACCGGCAACGGCGGTAACTTCAGCTCTTGTCCTGTGTTCTGGTCGATGATCTGAATTTTGGTGGACGCATCGGCATTCACCCCAACCACTTTGTATTTATTGTCTTTGCTAAAATCGATAAAACTGACGTCCCAGTCAGCTTGCTGATACAAACTGCTGCTGTTGGCGGCAATGTCATACTGCTGGGCCTGACTGAACTCAGAATTTTGATCTGAACCATAAATCAGTGTTTTGCTGTCACGGCTAAAACCATGGATCTGGAAAGTGATATTGCCTTCATGCGGCGTGATATGTAGTGGCTTTTGCTCTTTGCTCTGTAAATCAATGATATACAAGTTATTATCGGCATTGGTGCGTTCTTTGCTGAGCGCCAGATAACGGCCATCCGGGCTCACCGCATTCACAGTTAAACCGTCGTTATTCTGATATACCAAAGTGCGCTGATAGGTTTTAGCATCGTATTTATATAAATCAAAAAACTTCGGGTCACGTTCATTACTGGCCACCCAAAAAGCGTCGGTGCCATGCCAGTCCAGGAACATCGCTTTAAGTTTGTCGCCCGGCGTCAGATCGGTCACTGTGCCGTCCTCTGCCAATACGTATAAATGGTGCAGCTCGTTGCCGCCCTGATCTGCGGTGTAAAGCACCCTGTCATCTTGCGGGAACCAGTCCACCGGCATGATGGCGTCTGTGGTGGATTTAGTCAGCGCTTGCCAGCTGCTGCCATCCAGGCTGACACGGTACAGGTTAAATACACCAGTTTCGTCTGATGCCACCAATAACGACTGACCGTTATGGTTCATTTTGTTGCCCATATAAGATTTGGTGGCGTAAAACTGCTCTGCCGTATAAGAAGGCAAAGCGGCAGCGACCGTTGTTTTGCTGCTGTCTGCCACTGCAGCCGGCACTTGGGCTTGCAGTTGCTCCGGCGCTTTATTACAGGCAACCAGCAAACTCAGGCTGGCAACCGCCAGCAGCAAGGTGGGTTTACGGATGCTTCCATGGTGATATTTCATATTGATTCCTTCTGAAATCGTGTGCATAACATAACAAATGCAGCCACTACAACCCGACTGCCCGGACAAATCCCAACCTCAATCTATGGGAAATCTGGCGAAAATTCAATCAGCTATCTGTGGGTTTGCTGCTCAGAAACTGATGAAAATCCGGTCGGCTTAACCGGCCGCTGATGCGGTAACAAAACACCACCACAATACAAAGCACAAAACTGCCAAAATACAGCGCAGGGCCCCCCAGCCAATCCAGCACCAGGCCACCAATCAGCGGCGACAAAGAAAAACCTATGGCATATAAACTGGCGGCACCGAAATAACTGCCTCTGAGCGCAGGCGGCGCCAGCTGATCCAGATGCACGTTCATATTGGCAAATAAAATGGCTTCACCCAGGCTTAACACCAAAGTGGCACCCAGCCAGCCCCAGTACCATAAAATAGGGTTCAGCGCATACCACAACTGAGACAGCGCCAGCAGCACAATGCCCAGATAAATACGTTTCACCACGGGCCAGCCCGACAGCAGCCGCAATAACGGAAACTGACAACTGACAATCACCAGCGAGTTCAGAATGCCAAGCGCGGCAATCAGGCTTACCAGCTCGGGAAAGTTAGCGCGGGTCAGATATTGGATCAGACTGGAATCGGCATGAGCATAAATAAAATTGATCAGAATATTGGCCACTATCACCAGCAAAAACAGCTGGTCCAGCCGCAGGATTTGTAACGTCAGCTTTAAATTCAGCTCTCTGGGGTGGTGCGGACGCTGTGGTTGTGGCGTAAAACGGTATAACCACAAAATACCAGAGCCCAAACAAGCATAAGAAAAGGCCGTCAGAAAAAAGGCGTGCTGATTACCGCTGACACCGGCCCAGATGCCAAACAAGGGCCCTATAGCGGCACCGGCATTAACCATAAAATACAAACCCTGCAGCGCCAGCTCGCGATCTTTGCTGTCGGGCAACAAATCACCAAGCCAAGCTTTACTGGGTGAGTCCCACAAAGCCCGCGGCAAGGTCGATAAAAAAATACAGCCAATCACCGCCATTTTGCTTTGTGCCAGTGCAAAAGCACTAAAAGCCAGCACCCCCACCAGTGCTGCCACCAGCAACACAGGTTTGCGGCCAAATTTGTCCGATAAATAACCGGCATAAAAGCCACTGAGCACTGCCAGCAAAGCAGCGCAGGTCAGCCAGAGCCCCACTTCAGCGGCAGACAATTGAAACTTGCGGTACAGTAATACCGCAATAAAAGGCCACACCATGTAATAACTGCCGCGGACAAAAAAATTGCCAAACAACAACATCCAGACCGGGCCCGGCAGGTTTTTTAACCGCGCAAAACTGACAAGATCCGACACCTGCGCTCCTTTAACGGCCGGCATGGCCAGCATCAGATTCCGGGTTCAGGCGCTGCCCCCACCCGGTTTAATAAAACGGCAAGTCGCCGCAATCCAGGTTGCCCCAGCACCTTGGTCATCAGCCGCTACTGTGGAAAATTCAGTGTGTATTCTGCTTCAGACTGATTATTCCGGTTAGTGCACAAACTAACAGTTGAATTGATGAAATATCCGGCAGTATCGCCATTTTATCTGTGGCGGCACAACATAAATCCCTTTGATTTTTATTATTTAATTGCCGATTTCTGTAACAAAACCTGACTGGCTATCAGAAATTAACTGATGCTTACAAAAAAACATCAATTTTTTGCACGACCTGCTTCAGAAAAACAAAATTTGTACTATAAATGAATGGCCGCCTCCGGGCGCAAAACAATAAAAATACCAGGTGAATAAAAGGATTGTTATGAACACTACCCAACATAAACTCAGTTATTGTGCGCTAACCGTGGCTGCTGTGCTGTGCAGCTCACAAGCATTGGCCCAGCAATCTCAAGCCGCGGCAAAAGAAGACAAATCCGTAGAACGGATGCAAATCACTGGTTCACATATTAAAAGAACCGATATTGAAGGAGCCTTACCGGTCACCATTATCGACCGCAATATGATTGATAAATCAGGCTTTGATAATCTGCAGCAACTGCTGGAGCGTTTACCTGTCACAGGCGCCGGTACTTTTTCAACCCGGGGTAACAGCCAGGACTCCACCGCCAACGGTGCAGCAGCCATTAGTTTGCGTGGTTTTGGTGCGGACGCCACTCTGGTGCTGATCAACGGCCGCCGTGTTGCCACCAGCGCCTTTGCTGAAGGCATAGTGAACTCTTTTGTTGATATCAACAGTATTCCGGTAGCCGCTATTGAGCGTATTGATATCCTCAAAGACGGTGCTTCCGCCATTTATGGTTCGGACGCTGTGGCAGGTGTTGTCAATATTGTGCTGCGTAAAGATTACACCGGCACTGAAGTTTCGCTGGGCTACGGTGCCACTACAGGTCCAAGCTACGATGAAAAAACCTTTAGTTCGGTCTGGGGGACGGGTGACGATAAGAGCAACGCCACCTTAATTCTGGATTATTTTAACAACAGCCAAATCGACAACTCAGAACTGGGCCGCTTTGGTACCTCTAACCAAAAACCTTATGGTGGTCAGGACTTCCGCTCGTCCCGCGGTTATCCGGGCCGTTTTATTGTCGACGGTGTGACATTACGTGACCCGGGTTGCCCGGCAGGCAGTATTGCCGGCCAGACCTGTGTTTATGACTATGGCCCGCATTCTATTGCTGTCCCTGCCGCTGAGCGTTTGGGTGCCATTCTGACCATGAGCCGCGAGTTAGCCAACGACGTTGAAATTTTCTCAGAAATGGCCGTACAACATAACACTTCAACCGCTGGGGGCGCCGCCACGCCACTGGATGAAGGCGCAGGTCTAACAGTACCGGCCAGCCATCCGAACAACCCATGGAAAAAAGACATTAAAATTGGCCGTTACCGCACTGTAGATGCCGGCAACAGACGCTGGGATATTACCTCTGACACACTGCGGTTATTGGCCGGGCTGCGCGGTAATATTAATAACTGGGAATGGGAAGCCGCAGCGCAAAAAGGCCGCAGTGCCGCCACCCAAACCGGTGAGCGGGACCAGGGCTGGGTACGCACTGATTTCCTGCAAAACGAAATTAACGCCGGCCGTTACAACCCCTTTGGTGGCGTGCAAAATCCGCAGTCGGTGATTGATGCTATTACCACCAGCTTGGTGCGTCGTGGTAAATCTCACCTGACCTCGGTGGACGGTCATATCAGCGGTGAACTGATGCAAATCACCCACGGCGCTATTGGCCTGGCAGCAGGTGTGGAATATCGCAAAGAAGACGCCCGCGACACGCCGGATGACCAATTCTCCCGCGGACTGATTTTTGGAACTGAGTCGGTATCATCAGCGGCAGGCCGTTCGCAAAAAGCAGCTTATATTGAGCTGTCGGTGCCGGTGCTGGAAAACCTCGAGCTGCAACTGGCCGAACGTTATGACCATTACAGCGACTTTGGCGGCACAGCCAATCCAAAAGTGGCCTTCCACTACACACCGTCTGACACAGTGACAGTTCGCGGCTCCTGGAGCCAGGGTTTCCGTGCACCTTCATTGGCGCAGATTGGCCTTGGCCCGTCCCAGGAATCGCAATTTTTTGTTGATACCTTTTTATGCCCAACCAACAATCCGGCCAACCCGGCTTGTGCCTCCACTGACTACACCATTATTTTTGCCGGTAACCCGAACCTGAAAGCCGAAGAATCGGAAAGCTGGAACCTGGGTTTAGTCTGGCAGGTGAATGATGCACTGGATTTCAGTGTGGACTTATGGAGCATTACACAAGACAACAAAATTGATGAAGTGCCTTTTGGTGAGGTGTATCAGGCCGAATGTCGTAAACAAAACAGCACTATCTGTGTACGCTTTGCGCCACTGCCAGGCCAGACTTTAGGTACCCTGGACCGTATTAACAACGGTTATTTTAACGTCAGCTCACAAGAAGCCAGTGGTCTGGATTTATCTGCCAACTACAAACTGGATCTGGCACAAAACGGTGTCGTCAAACTGAATCTGGAATGGACTTATCTGGACAAATTTGAAAAAGACAACCGTTCTTATGCCGGTGAATACCGTTATCCACAATACCGCTGGGTGGCAGGGGCCGACTGGAACCTGAACGACTGGGGTGTGGCAGGTTCGTTATCTTATATTGGCGAATTTGAAGATACACCGGATATCGATTTTGACGGTACCCTGGACTTTGATACCAAAACATCAAGAATGGTTGATTCTCAACTGACTGTCGACACCCAGCTGTATTACAACTGGGACGCCAGCACCAAACTGATGCTGGGTGTCAGCAACCTGCTGGATGAAGAACCGCCATTTGCTGCCGGCGACGGTGATAGCGACTTGTATGGTTATGTCACCAGCATTTACAGCCCACGCGGCCGTTATGTGTATGCCAAGGTCAGCTACAAGTTCTGATAAGCACAAATCCGGCTGGGCAGGTGCACACCTGCTCAGCTGTTTATTATATCCCCGTCTTTATTAATCCACTCACTGAGCACCATATGGGTGGTGATACGCACCACTGCAGGTTCAGCATCCAGCAACTCACGGATCTGATGTAACCGGGCCACAGAGGGCGCCTGCACAAATACCATTAAATCGGTTTCGCCACTGATGCCATGGCAACGGCGGATCTCAGGAATTTGCTGTAATTTGGGGATAATGTCGGCACAACGCGCGCTGTTATGTTCAATGGCAAAATAAGCAGATACCAAAGCACCGGCGGCAGGCTGTAACAACACCTGATAACCGCGGATCACGCCACTTTGTTCCAGCCGTTTTAACCGCTCTGACACAGCACTACGCGATAAATGAATGCTGCTGGCTATTGCTGACACACTCTGGCGTGCATCCTGCTGTAATGCCGCTATGATCTGCTGGTCAAACTTATCTAAACCGGTGTGCATACTCAGTCTCCTGCCGCTTGAGGCAATAAAGTTATTTTGCCGGTGAAAACAACGTTTTGCCGTCTGGTTCCGTCATCTTGTTGGCGCGCGCTAAGTTATCATATTGGCCTTCAGAACAGAGGATGGCATCACCACAGCATGCAAAAAAATTCTTCCCGCACCACCCCCAAACAGCAAGGCATTGGCCTATGGCAGGGAGCTGCCTTATTGGCCACCACATTATTGGGCACAGGGGTCTTTATTCTGCCGCAGCTCAGCATTCAGTTTGCCGGCGCCAGCGCTTTGCCAGCCTGGCTGCTGCTGACGTTATTGTCCGTACCTATCACCATTGTTTTTGCCAAATTAGCCAGTGTGTTACCCCACGCCGCAGGCCCGGCCCATTTTGTCGCCGAAGCCTTTGGCACCCTGGCCGGCCGGCTGACCGGATTGTTGTTTATGCTGGTGGTGCCACTTGGGGCTTCGGCCGCCATGATGATGACGTTTTCTTTTGTTGCGCCCTGGCTGGGGACACATATGGCGCTGCCGGTTGAACTTGGGTTATTGCTGTTGTTGTGGCTATTAAACCGCCGTGGTTTTCAGCTATCCGCCAGGCTGCAGCTGGCATTAACCTTAGCCATAGTGGCGGTGGTGCTGCTGATGCTGGCCGGTTTTGTGTATGTCACACCATCCTCAGCCCAGCCATTGCAGATGTGGCCGCAACAAACCCAGCTGGCTGGCTTTTCGGCGGCGCTTGCTATTGGCTTCTGGAGTTTTTTGGGGGTAGAAGCCATGACGCATTTAGTCCAGGATTTTCGCGACCCGAAACGGCATTTATTGCCGGCTTTGCTGCTGGGGTTATTGCTGGTGGGGCTGATTTACCTTGGCTGCAGTTATTTATTGCTGGTGCTGGCCGCTCCGGGTGAAAACCTCAGCATGGCGCAGGGTTTTGACCGGCTGTTTGGCGCAGGGGGCGCCTTGCTGATTGGAGTTTTGGGTTTGTGCAGTGGTCTTGCCACCGTCAATGTCTATACCGCCAGTGTGGCCAGGCTGTGCCAGAGTTTTAGCGCCGCAGGTGTACTGCCGGCCCTGTTAGCGCCGCTGAATCGTTATCAGATGCCGCAGCGCGCCTTAAGTTTTATGTTAAGCCTGATGGCGTTGGTGCTGTTGGGCTCAGCCTGGTTTGGCGCAGGTCTAGAAGATTTAATAGGTTGGGTGAACGGTGTTTTTGTGCTGATTTATCTCGGCAGTATGGCAGCGGCTTTACGTTTATTGTCACGCCGCTACCGGCCACTGGCCTGGATCAGCCTTGTTGTCTGCGCCGCAGTGGCCTGGATCTTAGGACTGGCGATGTTATACGCGCTGCTGATTGTGCTGCTGGGCTGGCCGCTGCTGTATTGGCAGCAACAATGGCAACAACGCCGGTTGCAGGCAGAAATACCACCATAACAGCAGCTGCGGCAGGGTCAGCTTGTTAGCCGCTGAGCCGGGCTTAATCTGCCAATAAAAAAGGAGCTGATTACAGCTCCTTTTTCACATCACAACAACAGATTTATTTGCCGGCGCTGGTGGCCGGTGCAGCTGCAGCGGCCTGTGTTTTGGCACTGACCTGCATTTGAGACTGCAACACAAAACCCTGATTGTTAATGTTGACGCTCATCTGCATTTTCATATCGCTGTTGGCAAAAGTCTGGAAGTCGGCTGGCACTTCTTCACCTGTAGCAGCCATGGCCTGCTGCATGGTTTTAAAGAAGCTGCCGTAGTCCAGACCAAAACTTAATAAACCGTTTTTGCTTAAGCTTTCTTTGCCAATCTCAGCAGACTGCGCCTTGGCTTTGTCACCGACATACAACAATAAATGACTGTCGGTCATGGCCAGTTTTGGCTGTACCCCCAGTACCGCCACTTCCGGCACCACAGCAGCCACATCCAGCTCTTCACCGGCGGCAGGCAGGGCAACAGCAGCCAGTGGTGGATAAAAGGCTTTGATACCTTCAACAAAAGCGCGGGCGTTGGTGGCTGAAATAGTTAATAACGCATCAGCATTTTTTGGGCTGCCATTGGTTAAATCCAGCTCCACATCATGCAGTGTCAGCGAAATACCTTGCAAACCGCTGGCCATTCCGGCCATCGCCAGCGCCGCCAGCGGGTTATTTTGTTTAGCTTCCTGCTGCATTTGCGCCAGAGGTTCACAGCTGTAAGCAGGTTCAGTAAAACCTGTCCACAACTTGCCAAGGGTTGGTGCCAGCTGGGCAACGTCCAGACCCACAGCCGTATGCATCATGGCGCTGTTGGCCGGGTCTTGCAGCTGCGCCGGAATAAAACCACGCAGGGCCGATAACTGAGCCACAGTGTCGGCATTTTCGGTTGGTACTAATAACCGGCCTGCCACTTTAATTTTACTGGCATCTTTGAGGTCAAACTGACTGTCCATATACAACCCAGGCCAGTTTTTACTGATAGCGGCAACATCAGCCACACAAGCAGGATTACGCCATGCCGCCAGCGCCACAGCAAGCTCCTGACCAAACACCGCATTCACGTCTTTGGCCAGACGGTTACCATCTGTGCTGGTGACAAACTTCAGCAGCTGCTCAGAACTTAAAAAACCGATAGAGTCGTTATTTAACTGATATTTTTTCTGCACATCAGCCAGCAGACTGGTATTGGCCAGGTTTTGCTCAGGCTGAGCCGCTTGCACCACAATCGCTAGGTGCTGCGCATCAAATTTGTCAGAGCTCAGTGCCAGAGTGGCAAAACCATTTTTAACCGACACCAGAAAATCCAGCGCCACTTCTTCTTTCACCAACCGGTACTGACGATATTTCACATCATTAATTTGCTGGGCGATATGACTAAAACCACTGGCTTTTTCGGCCTCGTCAAATAAACGCCAGAACGCTGCTTCGTCACCCAACTCAATCCGCATCACCGGCGACATGCCGACCAGATACACCAGGCTGCGCATCTGAGGTTTGACACCTGTGCTGGCGCTCAGCCTGGCCGGATCAGACAAAGCTTTCATATAAGTTTGCAGCAGCGCCAGCACAAATTTGTTTTGTGCCTCGTTGCTTTCATTCAGCATGTCGCCAAATACCTGCTGCATATTAGCGTCGTAATATTGCGGGCCCATGCCGAGACTGGTCAGGTAACTGCCTAAATCAATCGGCGTAAACTGACCGGAAAATAACGCTGTGTCAGCCGGCACATAAGCCAGTTCTGCCAGCTCAGGGGCAGCACCACTTTTACCGGCAAACTGGTAATAAGCCAAAGCGCCGGCGGCGACAACGGCAACTGCAATAAGGGTCTTACGCATTTTTCCACTCCTGTTGGTCATTGCAAGACCTGAGTCTTTGCAGTGCAAGCTTAGGGTGACAACACCCTGTTTTATCAATTATTTACGTCATATTAACCAGCATCTGCCACAGCTACAAGCCGGATTAACCGGCCTGCTGTGTTATGGCCAGGGCAACAGCTTCGGCCACTTTAATACCGTCGATACCGGCCGATAAAATACCACCAGCATAACCCGCACCTTCACCGGCCGGATACAAACCTTTGATATTGATACTCTGGAAATCTGCACCCCTTTTAATACAAATTGGTGACGAAGTGCGGGTTTCCACCCCTGTTAATAAACCTTCAGGCCGGGCAAAACCTTTAATTTGTTTATCAAAAGCCGGAATGGCTTCGCGGATAGCGGCTATTACATAATCCGGTAACACCTTGGATAAGTCGGTCAGTTTTACCCCTGGGGTATAAGAAGGCTCCACATCACCCAGTTCAGCCGAGGCTCTACCGGCCAGGAAGTCGCCAATCAGCTGCGCAGGCGCATCATAGTTGCCACCGCCCAGCTCAAAAGCCTGAGCTTCCAGTTGACGCTGCAGCTCAATACCAGCCAGCGGATGGCCAGGGTAATCCCGCTCCGGGTCTATACCAACCACTATGGCGCTGTTGGCGTTGCGCTCATTACGTGAATATTGGCTCATGCCGTTGGTCACCACCCGGCCTTCTTCAGAAGCCGCGGCCACCACAGTGCCGCCGGGGCACATACAAAAACTGTACACAGTGCGGCCATTGTCGCAGTGATGCACCAGCTTGTAGTCAGCAGCACCTAAAATGGGGTTACCGGCGTTAGGGCCAAAGCGACATTCGTCGATCATCGACTGTTTGTGTTCAATGCGAAACCCAACCGAAAAAGGTTTGGCTTCAATATACACACCACGTTTAAACAACATTTCAAAAGTGTCGCGGGCACTGTGTCCGACAGCCAGCACCACATGTTTGCTGTGCAGGGTTTCGCCATTGGATAACTTCAGGCCGGTCAGCTGACCATCTTCAATCAGAACATCGTCAACCCGGGTGCTAAAGCGGATTTCACCACCCAGTTCAAGAATACGGGCGCGCATTTTTTCCACCATAGTCACCAGTTTAAAGGTACCGATATGGGGTTTGCTGACATACATAATTTCGTCCGGCGCGCCGGCCTCGACAAATTCGGTCAGCACTTTGCGGCCATAATGTTTTGGATCTTTTACCTGGCTGTATAACTTGCCATCAGAAAAAGTACCGGCACCACCTTCACCAAACTGCACATTCGATTCGGTATTCAGCGGTTTTTTCCGCCAGAAACCAAAGGTATCTTTGGTGCGTTCCCGCACTTCTTTGCCACGCTCGAGAATAATGGGTTTAAAGCCCATTTGCGCCAGCAACAATCCGGCAAATAAACCACAGGGCCCAAG
The DNA here is from genome assembly GCF_036782235.1 of Rheinheimera sp. Lineage (GTDB taxonomy): Bacteria > Pseudomonadota > Gammaproteobacteria > Enterobacterales > Alteromonadaceae > Pararheinheimera. The sequence continues at coordinate 299,068 of NZ_DAIPZL010000004.1, forward strand.
GCCAACCACCACAGGTCTTTCATCAAGAGTGGCAGGTGCCTGTGCCACAAACTTGTAGCTGGTGTCGGGTGATGGTTTGACATGCGGATCTTTGGCAAATTTTTGCAGTAATTTTGCTTCCTGCTCCACTTCAACATCCAGTGTATAAATCAGCTGAATATCGGTTTTTTTCCGGGCGTCATAACCCCGTTTAAACATGCTGAAACTTTTTAACTGGGCAGGCAAGATGCCTAATTTGCTGACAATAGCGGCGGGTAACGCGGCTTCGTCGTGGTTCAGCGGTAATTTAATTTCGGTTAAACGGATCATGACGGTTTCCTATCGGTGTCTTAGCCTCTGCTGGCAGGGCTCACAAGATGGTATTGGCCGGCCATTTTACGTGAATTTAGCGCTGCTGGCGCAACAAATTGCCATTGCACAAAAAATCCACGCTATCTTGTAATTTCAGTGTTGTTGCGTAAAATCCGCGACTCATTTTCAGCAGCAACCAGCAGGAGCAACCTATGGCCTTTGTCGTCACAGACAACTGCATCAAATGCAAATACACCGACTGTGTGGCTGTGTGTCCGGCCGATGCATTTTATGAAGGGCCAAACTTTCTGGTGATTAGCCCAACCGATTGTATTGACTGCGGTTTGTGTGAACCAGAGTGCCCGGCCAATGCCATTTACCAGCAAGACGCCTTATCTGAAGCACAAATTCCATTTATTGAGCTCAATGCTGAGCTGGCCAAAGTCTGGCCCAATATCACCGAAGTTAAGCCAGCCCCGGCAGACGCCGATGCGTGGAACGGCGTGCCGGACAAGCTGCAATATCTGCAAACCGACGAATAACCTGCATCGGCTTTACCCATTCACCACACTGAATAACTGCTGCTCCAGCGAACGGCCCAGCGTTAACTGGCGATACGGCAAGCCTTCAGCGCGCAGCAACGCCAGCACTGTCAGATCCAAATCAGGGCAAAGCTCGCGGTCATAACAAAGGCCAAATTCGTTTTTCTGCAGCAGTTCCACTTTTTGCACACCGGGTAACTGACTCAGCAGCAGCTGCACCCTTTGATTGTCACCAGGCTCCAGCTGCACTGCCAGATAACCGGCAACCCCTTGCTGATGGGTCGGCTGTTGTTGCTGCAGCCTGCCGTTTTCCAGATACAACACAGTGCCGCATAACCGTTCCAGTTCAAAAATATTGTGCGAGCTGATAATAAAAGTGGCTTCTTTGGATAACGACGCTATCAGTTTACGTACCTGCATCGCATTCACCGGATCCAGGCCCGCTGTTGGTTCATCCAGCAACACCAGCTCCGGCTGACCCAACAACGCCTGTGCAATCGCCACTCTTTTGCGCATGCCGTGGCTCAGTGCCGTGGCTTTTTGCCCGCCGTTTTCCGCCAAATCCACCAGCGCCAGTACCCGCGCTGTTTCGGCTTTGGCAGTGGCCGGGCTCATGCCTTGCAACCGGCCATAAAATTCCAGCTGGGTTTGCACCGAAAAATTCGGATCCAACTGCGCGTCCTGTGGCAGGGCGCTGACCCGGCCAAATAAACTGCTGCTGCCGGGTTTGTGACCCAGAATTTCCAGCTGACCGGCGCTTGGGGTTAAATAACCGCAGAGCAGACTAAACAAAGTGGTTTTACCGGCGCCGTTCGGGCCTATCAGCGCAATGGGATCACCGGCTTCCAGACTAAAATTCAGATTGTCTAAAACTGTTTTACTACCAAATTTTTTTGATAAGGCTTGTGCCCGGATCAACGCTGTCATAATGCTTTTCCTTTCATCACTAACCAGGCCAGAGACAACAACACTGCAGTTTGCGCCAGCGGTAAAGCGGCATATTGCAACGTAGCCCAGCCTTGTTCAGCCAATAACAGCGGCAGCTGCGCACCTGGCAGATACTCCAGTAACCAGAGAAAATCCGGCCAATACCAAATCAGCGTACTCAGCAGCCCCATCAGCAGGCCAGAGCCCACAATAGCCAGACTAATGGCCAGTTTGGACGAGCGCACCAGCGCCGAGCACAGCGCCATCAGCGCAGTAAAAGGGGCCAACACTATCAGCAGGTTTAACCACACAATCAGCGCATGTTCAAATGCTGCCAACGGCAACGAGCCTAAACGCCAAGCCGCCAGCGCTAAAGTAGCCAATAAAGACAACAATACCAGCAGTGCCTGTACCAGCATCTGGCCGGCAAAACGTCCCAGCACAATGGCACTGCGGCTGGTTCTTAAAGTCAAAAATCGTAAAGTGCCGCGCGAGCGGTCGCTGGCGGTTTGATCAGCGCTGGTCAACACGGCCACCAGCGGCAATAACAATAAAGTGATCAGCCAATACACACTGAGTTCCGGCAATGGCCAATTTAATAAATTATGTAAACCCACCATACCAAAGACCCGGCCCAGCATGCCCTGAACCTCAGGTTGTTGCAGCTGGGCACTGGCTTCAAAAATGGGGTAACGCAGCAGGAAATACCAAATCACACTAAAAGCGCCCAGAGCAAACCAGCCACGGGGGCTGCCGACCAGGCGGTAAAGCTCAAAACGCGCCAGTAAAGCGCACTGGCTGATAAAAGCGGGGAAGTTGGTCATCAGATTGTCCTTTTCACTATAGATAAGTCAAAAGAGCAAATCTGATGCCATTCACAAAAACATTTAAAATCAACAATTTAATTAAATTTGTCAAAGATCGCTGCGGCGAATTTGACTAATAATTGGTGAAGTTTTCCTCAGTATTGAGGCGATAACGCTTTTTGAGCCAAAAATAACTGAACCAGGAGCAGCATAAACAAATGCAGCTCCAGCAAAATCTTTGTTTCAGATTCAGATCAACCCGGCTTAAGATCAACAACAAAGGGGCATACCAAAAATACAACACCCCAACCACCAGCAATATAGTGTTTAAGTCCGGCAATAGTTCCATTTTGCCTTTGCTCCATTCCAATTGGTCAGACTGGCGCATGGTAGGCAAGAAGGAAACAAATATCAATACTATGTAGCGGCCACAATAAACAATTTATATACAAATTTACCTGTTATTGCTTAAAACCACCGATCCTGCCATTTGCCATAATGGAAATAACCCCACTGGCCCAGACGGCGCAGTGCCGGCAGCGGAAACTTTGGCAACGCACTCTGGTATAAAGGCAGCTCTGGTAAAGCCAACCCCATCACCCGCTCGGCCAGCCTTTTACCGGCCTGCACCGAAAAAGACAAACCGCTGCCACAATAACCCATGCTGTACAGCACATCTCCACGTTCATCGGCCTGATAAATATGCGGAATATCATCAAGCGCCATACACACCCAGCCCGCCCATTTATATTGATAACGGATCTGCTGCAGCGCCGGAAAACTCAGTTTTAGCACCTGCAACAAACGTTCGGCATAATAGGGGTTTTCAGCGTCTTTGCCGGTAATAGCACCACGGCCACCAAACAGCAGTCTGTTATCGGGCAGTTTGCGGTAATAATATTTTAGGGCGCGAGTGTCCATCACCACATGGCTGGTCAGGAAGTTACAGGCTTGCAGCTGAGCTTCAGTCAGAGGTTCAGTGACAATAATTTGCGACAATACCGGCAGGGTACGAGCCTGAATACCAGGATGGAAGTTTTTGGCGGTATAACCATTGGTGGCAATCACCACTTTTTTGGCAGTCACTATACCCTGAGGGCTGTGCAGTTGTTGTCGAGCGCCTGCAGCTTGCAGCTTGAGCACCGGGCTGCCGGTATAAATACGGGCACCGGCTTCCCGTGCCAGTCGCTGATAACCCCAGGCCAGTTTCAGCGGATTCACACCAAAACCGTCGGCATAACGCAAGGCACCAAAAGATTGCTGATCGTCCACATATTGCTGACGTACCTGCTGTTGGCTCAGCACTTCCACCTGATAACCAAACATCTGTTGCTGCAACGCCGCCTGGGCTGCTATCACTTTCACCATGGCCGGTTTATGTGCCATACGCAGGTAACCCGGCGCCTGTACTTCACAGTCAATACCTTTGTTTATCAAAGATTTGACTGTATCCACCCCAGCACAAAACTCCTGGTAAATGCCGCGCATTACGGCGTCACCCCATTGTTTTTGCATCTGGGCATAAGGTTTACGGCCACTGGATTTGAGCACAAAACCGGCATTACGGCCGCTGCAGCCCCAGGCGGTTTGGTTGGCCTCCAGCACCACTGCTTTTACACCATGGTCAACCGCCAGATGATATGCGGTGGATAAGCCGGTGTAACCAGCGCCAATAATGGCAACGTCAACGTCCAGATCGCGGTTTAATACACCATCAGCAGCAGGCGCTGGCCCGGAATGTTGTGCCCAGTAACTGTCCGGATAGGGTTCAGCCTGACCGGCAAAGGTATCGTGCAGCGGATCGTACATAACAAACCTCATCAAAAACCATCAGCCAGCTGCAACTGGCATTCTTTGGCAGCATCATGGCAAGATATGGCTTTATTGCCAAGCCATTCAGATCAGCTTATGACGTCAAACGATATTCAGTATTTCGAACTCCAACCATCTGATTTTGCAGAAGTGATTGCCCTGGGTAACAAGGTGCATGGTGACGGTTATTTAACGGCTGAATTGCTGGGCAGTTATTATCAGCAAGGCATTTACAGTGGCATGAATGCCGGTCGCATTGCGCGCTGCGGCAATAACCTGGCCGGTTTCAGACTGGCTTTTGCTGCCGGACAATGGCAGCCGGATCAGTGGTGCAGCCCGGCCTTGTGGCAATTGCCACCTGGTGAGGTGGCTTATTTTAAATGTAATACAGTGGCACCGCAGTTTCAGGGTCAGGGTATTGGCGGCCAGTTGTTGTTGCAATCTATTAAAGCATTAAAACAACAAGGAGCACGCGCCGGAGTTGCGCATTTATGGCAACAAAGCCCGGGCAATGCCGCAGTCAAATATTTTCGCCAGCACGGTGGTGTGCTGGTCAAAGAGCATCCGGATAAATGGCGGCAGGACAGCCTGAATGGTTATGCCTGTGTACGTTGTGGTTTTGACTGCCACTGTTCGGCCGCCGAGATGATTTTGCGCTTTTAAAACCAGCCGCAACTGCCGGCCGAGGATGACAAACGGCGGCAGTGCAGCTGTGGGAGAGGCAGCTTTATCCGGTCCTGTATAACACCGCCCCAGAGGCCACCACAGCCAGACGGTCAGGAGTCCCCCCCAGCATCTTTAAGCCGGGTGGCGGATAAAGTTTCACGTGAAACCCTGCACAGACAGTTTTAACTGCCACATCTGCCAACAGTTGTCACCGGGGGATGACCACCAATAGCAGCAAAATGTAAGCGGTTTCAAAAGCAATAATTGCACAGAATCTGCCAGGCCGCAAGTTGCCCCACCGCCAACAGTCTCAGGCCTGCTTCCCATCACCCTCAGAGGGTAAAAACACCATTTGCCAGGCTGTATTTTTGCCAACACCTGCTGGCAATGGCTCGGCTACACCGATTAATTTGTCGCCAAATTGGTGACTAAATGCGCACTCAGCTATCTAAACGTCCATTTTTTGCCGATTTTTGTGCCTCTCGCTGTGTTGTTTCTATAGAATGCGCCGCCCCGCCTGCCGGGGCTTTTATTCGCTTTTGATCCGACACCGATGACGCCAAAGGCTTTGCCAATTGCGTCTGCATTTCGAGGTACAAATGTTTCGTCGTTCATTATTCACTCAGGCAGTCACCTTAAGTGTGCTCTCTGCCACCGCACTCAGCAGTTTTCAGTTACAGGCACAACAACAAAACGCCGACAGCACAGCTGCTGTTGAACGTATTTCAGTAACCAGTTCACGTATTCTGCGTGAAGGTGCCATAGCACCGTCTCCTGTCACTTCAATCAGCGGTGCCGATTTAGTCGACACAGGCGCTACCAACATTGGTGAAGCCTTAAACGAATTACCGGCGCTGGCGTCTACCTATTCTCTGGCAAACTCAGGCAATTCTATTGGCACAGCCGGTTTAAGCTTGCTCGACTTACGGGGTATGGGCAGCTCCCGCACCCTGGTGCTGGTGAACGGCAAACGCCATGTGGCCAGCAGTGCAGGTACAGCTTCAGTGGATACCAACACCATTCCTACAGCCTGGGTAGAATCGGTGGAAATTATCACCGGCGGCGCTTCAGCCATTTATGGTGCTGACGCTGTCACAGGTGTGGTGAACTTCAAATTAAAAAAAGACATTCAGGGCCTGGAATTAAGCGCTACAGCAGGTAAAGCCAACGACAACCCGCTGGCAAACCAGAAATACACTTTCTCTTATGGCCAGGACATTGCCAACGGTGATGGTAACGTCGCTTTTGCCGCCGACTTTGCCACGCAAAATGACATTAATGCCACTGAACGCAGCCAAACCCGCACCTCTTACATGTCTTTGACTAACCCTGCCAGCAAAGACAGCAGAGATGCCAACGGCAATACCATTCATGACGGTATTGCCGACAAAATTACTTTTGCCAATGCCGGTTATTACGACAGCTCTATTAATGGCAACTTCCTGCTGAATAAAGTCTGGTACACCTTTAACCCGGACGGTACAGTACGGCCACAAAACATGGGCACAGTGTTCCCGCTGGACGCTGCCTGTGTCGATTGTGAATTTTTAAATCTGCGTGAATATAACGATTTACAGCCAGCCTTTGACCGTTACAGCTTTAACCTGAAAGGCGACTATGACCTGACTGCCGATCTGAACCTGGCGGCCTCGGCTAAACATGTGGTCAGCAAAGCCGACTCGGTAAATCAGCCAAGCTTCTTTGAATATGGCAGCGCGCTGCAAATTCAGCGTGACAATGCCTATATCACGCCAGGTCTGGCGGCGTTAATGGACGCCAATGGCAAAAACAGCATTGCCATTCACCGTTTTAACAAAGACGCCGGTCGGCGGATGGAAGAAAACACCCGTACCACAGACCAGTTCAACCTGAGTTTAAGCGGCCAGCTGACAGACGACTGGAGTTTTGAAACTTTTGCCACCCACGGCCGTACCCGGCTGGAGCAGATTAACCGCAACAACCTGATCCGCAAAAACTTTGCCCAGTCGATTGATGCAATCAAAGATCAGAACGGCAATATTGTCTGCCGCGATACAGCAGCCCGTGCTGCCGGTTGTGTGCCAACGTCAGTGTTTGGTTATGGTGCAGTCAATCAGGCGGCCATCAACTGGTTTAATACCTCATCATTGTCCACCAGCACTATTGAACAACAAGTGGCTGGCGGCAGTGTCTCCAACAGCGCTTTATTTGACGTACCAGCCGGTAGCGTGGGTGTGGCTGCGGGTGTGGAATACCGCCGTGAACAAAGTGACAGCACCCCTGACGCTTTTGCCGCCACAGGTGCCACTTTCCTCAATGCGTTACAGGAAACCCACGGCAAATTTAACGTGAAAGAAGCTTTTGGCGAGGTTTCTATTCCGCTACTGACCGATATGCTGCTGATCCAGGACCTGGCATTTGATGCTGCGGTGCGGGTTGCCGACTACAGCACTATCGGCAACGCCACCAGCTGGAAAACCGGCCTGGACTGGACCATCAATGATGAGATCCGTGTTCGTTCCACTTATTCAGTGGCGCTGCGCGCACCAAACATCAGTGAACTCTATCGTCCGCTGAACCAGACCTATTTCTCACGGCTGCAGGACCCTTGTGATCTGCGTTACAAACAAAACGCCACCTGGGCTGCCAACTGTGCTGCGCTGGGCATTCCGGCTGACTTTGTGGCCAAGGCAACAGGCGCCAGCATTGAAGGCCGCTCTGGCGGTAATCCAAACTTAAAAGCGGAAGAGTCAAACAGCCACACTGTAGGTTTTGTCTATCAGCCGGAATGGATTGAAGATTTCACCTTTACTGTGGACTACTGGTCTATTGAAATTGACGAAGCCATCAGCACAGTATCAGCTCAGGACATTCTGAATAAGTGTGTGGACGCCAGCAACGGTTTATCGGCGCAGTTCTGTAACCTGATCCAACGGGACCCGGTCAGCCACGAGCTGAAACTGATCACTTCAACGTCACAAAACGTGGCCGCCCAAACGGCGGAAGGTGTGGATTTTGAAGCGGGTTATGATCTGGATCTGTTGGGCGGTCGCTTAAAAACCAAACTGATTGGTACTTATTTAGGCTCACGCAAAACTTTCTCTTTCCAGAACAATCCGTCACAGTTTGAACAACGTGCCGGTACTGAAGGTGAAGCAGATTGGCAGGAAAACCTGTCGTTAAGCTACAGCTATGATGCCTGGACCGCTACCTGGAAAACCCGTCATATCAATGGCGTAAGTCTGTACACTGAACAGGAACTGGCGAAAAACCCGGATCCACGTGATTTGATGAGCTACGGCAGTTATGTGCTGACCGACATCAGCCTGGGTTACCAGTTTGAAAATGGTCTGAACTGGTCTGTGGGTATCGACAACCTGTTTGACCGTGGTTTACCTGGCGTCAGCACAGGCACCACCACAGCAGGCGCCAGCTACGACAACGTGGGTCAGTTCTTTTACACCACAGTGTCTTACAAAATGTAAAACTCCGGCCTTAGCCGCTGTGAGTGAATAAACCAGGCCCCGCGACAACAGCGGGGCTTTTTTTATGCTGAAAAAGCCTGCTTAAGCGCTTGCGCCTGTTTGATGCCACACAAAAACACCCGGTTATCCGCCTGCGATTGGCGCTTATCCGGCTTCATATCCCTGTGATGTGATGCAGTATTTTTATCTATATCAGATCCGAATGTTGTAAGCGGATGTCTAAACATTCAGCATGCCAAAATCTAAAGCAAGCAGGAATGATTATTATATTTTATCTATAAATCAATAACATAAACAAAATCCAATCCACTCTACCTGCCATAAAAAGACGCAGCTTGACGACCCGCCACACGGTTTTGACCTTTATGCCATTTAAAACAGAAAACGGCTAAAAATCCAGACATCCGGTTATAACTAAATCATCTGACCAAGAGCGTTTCGGTCATTTTTTATGTTTTTTACTGCTGGTTAAATGCGCACATTCGCGAAACAGAGCGCAAGTGACACCGGAGTAAAAAATGAGCCACCCACAACAATTGCAGTTACCCGTTTTGGATTTAAGCCAGCTTGGCGGAAATGCAGAGCAACAACAGCAGTTTTTTGCACAGCTGCGTGCTGCAGCGCGTGATGTTGGCTTTTTTTATCTGGTTGGCCATGGCATCAGTGAAAACCGCCAGCAACAAATTTTGCAATTAGCCCGTCAGTTTTTTGCGTTGCCAGCTGCCGCCAAACAACAAATTCAGATGATCCACTCACCGCATTTTCGCGGTTATACCGGCGTGGCCGGTGAGCTGACGCTGGGTCAGCCGGATCAGCGCGAACAGTTTGATATTATGCGCGAAGATATCGCCACAGGTTTGCCTACAGCCAAACAGCCGTGGCGCCGCTTAATAGGGCCCAACCAATGGCCGGCCGCTATGCCAGAGCTGAAAACCGAATTATTAAGCTGGCAACAGCAGCTGTCTGATCTGACAGAAACTTTGCTCAGTGCTTTTATGCAGGCGTTAGAACTGCCGGCCGATGCGCTGCAAAGCACCATTGCGGATGGTCCTTACCAGCATATGAAACTGATCCGTTATCCTGGGCAAAGTGCCAGCGATAGCAAACAAGGGGTGGGCGCCCACAAAGATCCGGGTTATCTGACTCTGGTGCTGCAGGGTGAACAATCAGGCCTTGAAGTACTCACCGACGACGGCTGGGTCAGCGCTGAACCTTTAGCAGGCTCTTTTGTCGTGAATATTGGAGAGCTGCTGGAACTGGCCTCTAACGGTTACCTGAAAGCCACCTTACACCGGGTGGTCAGCCCACAAGCCGGTATTGAGCGTTTTTCCTGTGCCTTTTTTATGGCGGCGCAGCTCGATGCCACAGTGCCTTTATTGCAGTTGCCACCCCATTTGGCGCAGGAAGCCAAAGGCCCGGCTTCAGATCCACTGAATCCGCTGTTTTATCAGGTAGGCGACAACGTATTAAAAGGCCGCTTACGTTCACATAAAGACGTGGCCGCCAGCCACTATGCCGATTTGGCCGTGGCCAGCTAACCGCTGTTTTTACCAGCACACCGGCTGTGGTTAACACCATAGCGCGCCATAACGCTGAGCGTCCGGAAGGCTCTGTTTTTCCGGCGCAAAGCGCTACTCTTTTCTGACATTGTTTAGCACTGGCGCTGCCTGCAGCGCTTTATTAACAGGTATTCTGATGAAATTTCGCACTTTAGCCATTCATGCCGGCCAAGCGCCGGATGCCAGCACAGGCGCTTTAAATACACCTGTGTATCTGACCAGCACTTTTAGCTACGGCACCGCCGCTGAAGGCCAGGCCCGTTTTGCCGGCCAGAACCCGGGTTTTATTTACAGCCGCTTTGGCAACCCAACCTCAACGGCGCTGGAGCAAAAGCTGGCGGCCATGGAAGGTGCTGATGAAGCTGTAGTAGTGGCAAGTGGGATGGCCGCCATCAGCAGCATTGTGTACGCCTTAACCCAGCAGGGTGACGAAGTGGCTTTTATCGACCCGGTGTACGGTGGCACAGATGCCTTTTTACGTAATACGCTGATACGCGCCGGTGTCACTGTCAAAAGCTATAGCAGCGACGATGATTTTGTTGCCAATCACAACCCAAACACCCGGCTGGTGTTGTGGGAACCTATTACCAACCCAACGTTAAAAGTGATCGACAGCCGCAAAATAGTGGCGGTTGCACGGCAAATTGGTGCCATCACTGTGTGTGACAATACCTTTTTAACCCCTTATTTATTCCAGCCGTTGTCGATTGGAGTAGATATTGTGATGCACAGCGGCACTAAATACCTGAGCGGTCATGGTGACATTATTGCCGGTGTGGTGGCTGGCAATGGCCCACTGATCCAGCGCATCCGCACTATAGCGCTAAAACATATTGGCGCCCCTATGGGGCCGCAGGAAGCGTATTTATTACAACGGGGCGTCAAAACCCTGCCACTGCGGATGGACGCGCATTTAGCTGCTGCCCACAAAGTGGCGGAGTTTTTGGCAAGTCACCCTAAAGTAGAAAAAGTGTTTTTCCCTGGGTTAAGCTCACACCCTGGTCATCAGGTGATTAAAGAAACCGCTGCTGGTTTTGGTGGCATGGTGGCGCTGGAGTTGGCCGGTGGTTTTGCAGCTTGCGCTAAGTTCTTAGATAACCTGACATTATTTGCACAGGCCGTAAGTTTAGGTGATTTAGAAAGTCTGGCTTGCCATCCGGCCTCCACCACGCACGCCGCTATGACAGCAGCAGACAGAGCAAAGGCCGGTGTCACTGACAAACTGGTGCGGTTAAGTGTGGGTGTCGAAGACGCCGATGATTTAATTGCTGATTTAGCGCAGGCACTGGAATTTATCTAAGCCAATGCGCACTCATCTGATTTGCAAATCCTTTACAAGCTGACAATACTAGCCGGGCATTGTGAAGTGCAGCCACTATCAACTGCACTTCACACCATACAACCATAACAATGCCCGGAACCTCAGATGAAACCTCAATTGAAACCAACTTTACTGGCAACCCTGATTGCCGGTGGCTTTTTACTGAGCGCCTGCCAGCCAGCCGCCGAAAAACCAGTCGAAAACAACACCGCAGCAGCCGTTAGTGCACCGACAGCCGAAGAAGCCACAGCTTTTGTGAAAAAAGCGTCGGATGAAATGGCCACTTTATTGCTGGAAGTCAACCGCGCCGACTGGATCGCCAGCAACTTTATTACCGAAGATACCGAAGCCCTTTCCGCAGCCGCAGGTCAGAAAATGACTGAAACTGTGGTACGGCTGGCCAATGAAGCTGCCCGCTTTAATCAGACCACAGTAGATGCCGACACCAGACGTCAACTGGATAAACTGAAACTGGCGCTGACGCTGGCGGCCCCCCAGGACAAAGCCAAAACCGCCGAGCTGGCGGAACTGGTTGCTAAACTCAATGCCATGTACGGCAAAGGCAAATATTGTAAAGCCGAAGGCCAGTGTATGGACTTAGGTGAAATGTCATCAGTGATGGCCAGCTCACGCGATTACAACGAACAACTGGAAATGTGGAAAGGCTGGCATGACACAGCAGCGCCAATGCGGCCTTTGTATCAGCGTCAGGTTGAACTTGCCAACGAAGGTGCCCGTGAACTGGGTTATGCCGACACCGGCGCTATGTGGCGTTCTAAATATGATATGGATGCCAATGCCTTTGCCACTGAACTGGATAAACAGTGGAGTGCGGTCAAACCTTTATATGAAGCTTTGCACTGCCATGTACGGGCCAAGTTGTCAGAAAAATACGGTGCCGACAAAGTGCCGCTGGATAAACCTATTCCGGCGCATTTGCTGGGCAATATGTGGGCACAGGGCTGGGGCAATATTTACGATTTAGTCGCGCCGGAAAATTCAGATCCGGGTTATGACGTAACCAAACTTTTGGCCGACAAAGGTTACGACGAATTAAAAATGGTGAAGGGCGCTGAAGGCTTTTTTACCTCTTTAGGTTTTGCCCCTTTGCCAGATACTTTCTGGAGCCGCTCGTTGTTTGTGAAACCACGCGACAGAGACGTGGTTTGCCATGCTTCAGCCTGGGATTTAGACAGCAAAGACGACCTGCGCATTAAAATGTGTATCCAGAAAACCGGTGAAGAATTTGCGGTGATCCACCATGAACTGGGACACAACTTCTACCAGCGCGCCTATAAAAACCAGCCGGTGTTTTATCAGGACAGTGCCAACGATGGTTTCCATGAAGCCATTGGCGATACCATAGCTTTATCGGTCACCCCAAAATATCTGCAACAAATTGGTTTGCTGGAGCAGGTGCCAGACGAATCGAAAGACATAGGTTTATTAATGAAAATGGCGTTGGAAAAAGTCGCTTTCCTGCCTTTTGGTTTATTGGTAGATCAATGGCGCTGGCAGGTGTTTTCCGGTCAGGTGACACCAGAACAATACAACCAGGCCTGGTGGCAGTTACGGGAAAAATATCAGGGGGTGGCTGCACCAGTTGCCCGTACTGAAACCGACTTTGACGCCGGCGCTAAATACCATGTACCGGGCAATACCCCTTATACCCGTTATTTCCTGGCGCATATTCTGCAGTTCCAGTTCCACAAAGCTTTGTGTGAAATAGCCAAAGACAATGGCCCAATTCACCGCTGCTCTATTTACAACAGCAAAGAAGCCGGTGCTGCGCTCAACAGCATGCTGGAAATGGGTGCCAGCCAGCCATGGCAAAATGCTTTGCAAAAAATCACCGGCAAACCGGAAATGGATTCGTCTGCCATTCTGGATTATTTTGCGCCGCTGAAAACTTATCTGGATGAACAAAACAAAGGCCGCAGCTGCGGCTGGTAATTTGACTTCCTGAGTAAGTTATTGTTTTAAATTGAAAAAAACGCCGCTATTTAGCGGCGTTTTTTATTTGCTGGGGATCGGTACCCCGTTTTTTCTAACCTTCAACGCAACTTACGCCGCATTTGCCGGTATCTGTTGCCTGTGCCAAGCCACAGCCAACAAAACAGCTGCGCCAGCGTCACGCCAACCACATCGGCAAAAGCATCCCATAAATCAAAGTTGCGGGTACTAAGAAAATACTGGCTGCCTTCTTCCAGCAAAGCGGCAATCAATACCAGCACCACACCAACAAACAAACGCCAGCCACCAATACGCCATTGCCGGAACCGGGTTGCAACAGTAAGGAACAACGCCAGCCCCCCATACAACATGGCGTGGCCTATTTTGTCACCATAAACATATTGATCGGCAAACTGGATAAACAGATTCGGGATCCCCCGGTCGGCCTGATAAATCATCCAGCCGGCAAAAGCCATCAGTATTAAACTGGGTAACCAACGTAACATCTTAAACTGTCCTTCTCGCGGGCCAAGGCGCCGCTACTCACAACAAAACTACCGTTTATCACAAAAGCCGCGGCATTTTGACAAATCCGGTTAAACTTTTTTGCAACTGGTTACGACTTAATGTTCAGACCAGTCGCCACGGAGCACAACCATGAAACCCAATGAGCACAACGACCTGATTATGTTGCCGGATTTAGCCCAGCTTGGTAAAACCTTGTGCTGGTTCTTGCTGGCGATGGTGCTGACTCATGTTGTACTGTTGGTGTTGGAAAGCCGGGTTGGCATGCTGAGTTATTATTACCCGGAGCAACTCAGCCAGCTGCCGTTATTAAGCAAGCTGCTTAGTTAACCGCCTTGTTGATAGGCCGGTGACAAACTGATTTGCCCCGGCGTCAGCTGCAATTGCAGCGGTATATTTAACAACATACGATGACTGAGTTTATTTGGATCCAGCCGGTACACCGGCATCTGCGCCAGCTGTTGTTGTAATAATCCGGCCAGCTCCGCCGACAACGGCTTTAACTTGCCCTGCATACCGCCAGCGGCCATTTCTGAATCTAACAGCTGAAAACGGCGTAAATACACCGCCTGACGTTGCTGGTCAAAATAAGGTTCGGCACTGAGCGACAATTTCAGCTGCACCGGCAATTGCACCAAAGCCAGCTGCACTAAAGCAGCGGTATCCAAGGTCAGCTGAACATCCGGCTTGCCTTGTGGCGCTATCTGCACATCCAGTTGCTTCACCTGCAATTTAAGCGGCAAACCTGCCACTGTGGCTTTTTGTGCCAGCTGCTGCAGTTGTTGTGAAAGCTGCTGATTGAGTTCAGCTTCACTGAGCCGATACAGCGCCAGCTGATTGGTCTGACTGCAGGACGTCAGCAGCAATACCACACAAAATAACCAACAATAACGCTGCAGTGCCAACATCATCTCACCCCGAATAAAAGGCCGCTATTACAGCGGCTTAACCTCAAAACCGGCCTGCTGTAACAGCAACAGTAAACCATCTTCGCCCGGTAAATGACCTGCCCCCACCAGCACCAGTTCTTTGTCATTATTGCCAAACATCTGACGGATTTGCCCCAGCCAGCGTTGATTGCGTGCTGTGAACATTTGCTGAAACAGTTTTGGATCTTCTGCTCTGGCGTCTTTTAATAACAGCTCGTCAATTTTTGCCAGGTCACCAGCACGCCAGGCTTTGATCGACTGGTGCATTAAAGGGCCAAGTTCAGCGGTGTTTTCCAGATTTTGTTTGATAAAGTCGCTTTCATAACCTTCGCCCATACCGGCAATCAGCTGAATTTGAAAATCCAGAGTTTCCAAAAACAGCACAGGCTTTTGCTGTTGCTTGGCCTTGTTGGCAAAATAGGTGTCGACCCCTTCACCGGCAATGCCGGTGGCACTCATCTCCAGCAAGCTGAGCTGCACAGCGACAAAGCCAGGTTTAAAGCTATCCAGTGCCGCCACATCGGTACCAAACTTTTTGAAATAGGCCACCAGCTGCTGATACACATCGACCGACAATTTTTGTTTTAAGCCGGTGCCAGCAGGGTATTGCAGCTGCTGCATCATGGCTTGCATAGCTTGTTGATCGGTCGGCTCAGGCACAGGCGCCTCGAGAAACAACACTGAACTTTGGGCAAAAGCGGTTTCAAATTCTGCCGGCAGCGGAAACTCAGCGGCGGGCAACAAATGCACTGTGCCACCAAGCAACACCACATCGTCCCCTTTTTTAACCTGCCACACTGAGGTTTTGGCTTGCAGCTGGCTTTGCCACAACAACAATAACAGCAGACTGAACTTCAGTAGTTTCATCACTCTTCCCCTGGTGAGCTGCCGCTTTGGCAATAAAAATGCCGCGCTGAGCCACAACAATGTGGCCTCAGACGGCCTGAAACTAGCAGAGCCCGTTGCCGGGCTACCGGACTTAATCTGACTTTTTCTGTTTAACAGGTCTTTGCCAGCCGGTGATATGGCGCTGTTTAGTGCGAGCCACCACCAATTCATTGGCAGCCACGCTGCTGGTGATCACTGAACCTGCGCCTACAGTGCTGTTTTCGCCCAAAGTTAAAGGTGCCACCAGCGAGCTGTTAGAGCCAACAAAAACACCGTCTTCAATGGTGGTCTGGAACTTATTGGCGCCATCATAGTTACAGGTAATGGTGCCTGCACCCACATTCACTTTACTGCCAATCACCGCATCGCCTAAATAGGTTAAGTGGTTGGCTTTGGAACCTTTGCCCAATTTGGTTTTTTTCAGCTCCACAAAGTTGCCAACATGGCTGTCGTCTGCCAGCACTGAATCCGGGCGGATACGGGCAAAAGGCCCAACTGAACAGTCAGCACCAATGATGGAGTTTTCCAGCATAGAGTTGGCTTTAATTTCGGTGTTGTCGCCAACAGTGACGTCTTTCAGAATACAGTTAGCGCCAATCACCACACCGTTACCCAGCACCACTTTGCCTTCAAAAATCACATTGACGTCAATCATCACATCGCTGCCGACTGTCACTTCACCACGCACATCAATGCGGGCCGGGTCACGTAAATTGGCACCGTTTAACATCAGCTCTTCTGCTTTACGCAACTGATAAGCCCGCTCCAGCTGCGCCAGTTGCACGCGGTTGTTGGCGCCTTCAGTTTCAATGGGATTGGCCGGGTGCGCCGTGGCAATCTCCACACCGTCCTGGTGCGCCATGGCGATAATGTCAGTTAAATAAAACTCACCCTGGGCATTGTTGTTTTTCAGATTGGCCAGCCAGTGTTTCAGCTGTTTGCCCGGCACCGCCATAATGCCGCTGTTCACTTCCTGAATTTTTAACTGCTCAGGAGTCGCGTCTTTTTGTTCAACAATGCCAACCACCAGGCCGTTTTCCCGCACAATACGGCCATAACCTGTTGGGTTGTCCAGCAGCACTGTCAGCACCGCCAAACCCTGGGCAGGGCGCGCCGCCAGCAATTTTTCCAGCGTTTCTTTGCGCGTTAAAGGCACATCCCCATATAAAATCAGCACAGTGTCGTCGTCAGCCAGATGTGGCACGGCCTGTTGCACCGCATGGCCTGTACCCAGCTGTTCAGCCTGCAACACCCAGTGCAGCGGTTGCTCGCCCAAAGCGGCTTTAAGCTGCTCAGCACCATAACCGTACACCAGGTTAATTTGCGCCGCGCCAAGTGAATTGGCGGTATCAATCACATGTTGCACCATGGCACGTTCGGCCACTTTATGCAGTACTTTCGGGAGGGTGGATTTCATCCGGGTGCCCTTACCGGCCGCCAGGATCACTACGTTTAACGCCATAAGAAGGGTCCCTGTAAATGGTGCGCTTAAGCTCTGTCGCGATATTCTAATTGATCAAGCTACAGATTACAGGGGGAGGGTGAAGTTTTGCTGAATATTGCCAGACGAAACAGCTGCCAGCTCTGACTTCATCCCGCACATCAGCACTATGCCGGCCCTGGTTAGGGCTGATTCAGGCTATTTTACCCGCCTGAGCAACACTGTATTCTGGTTTAAAATCATCTCTTTATCTGCAATATTAATAGGCTCAAAGTCGACCCGCACAGCTGAATCGTACAGCGTCGGGTAACTGATAACCCTGAGCCGCACCGGTATCGGCTGATCTTCTGCAATTAACACATAGGCATGTTTCAGATCCAACATCGCGGCGTGGCGCCTGTGCAGCCAGAGTGTATTCACCTGCGCCCCCTCAGGGTAGTCAATCCTGACATCATGCCAGTGCTGAGGATTCACCAAAGCATAGGGCGGCTCACCCCTTGCTGTGTCCAGCATGGCTGAAAACAGCAGCACAACCACAGCGATCACCCACAGAGACCGCAATTGATGCAAACGAGTCATGTTAATGTGGCCCCGGTAACATCAGCTGGCTGAGCACCGCCAGCCCGGCCCAGTTCACTGAAATCCATACCATCAGCCAGAGGCTGCTGCCGAAAATAACAGAGTGTTTTTCTATGATGAGCTTCATTTTTTCTGCCCTAATCAAACTGTAGAACCAGAGGCCCAACCGGGCCTCTGTTGTGATGCCAACGAATGAACAACAGGTTTAGAAGCTTTGATGAAATTCAGTGACATCATCCAGCAGCGTAAAACCAGCTAAAGTTTTGTTGTTTTGCCGCTTCGCTTTCCCCTGCAATACAACTTGCAGTGCGGCTGAGGTCTCTGCTGCCAGAGCCTGCTGATAAAACTGTTTCAGCTGGGCTAAGGTCAGGGATTCAACCGCGGCAATCAGCTGTTGTTTATCCGAAAAATCCAGTCTGTTGCGCAGCCAGTCGCGACTGAAGCTATCAAACTCCTCATCCAGGTTTGCCGGTGCCCGCTTTAATTCCAGCAGTTGCGTTTGTTTCAGGTTGTTAAACTCGGCTTCAGTCAGTTTGGCAAGCTGTTCGTTATACTGCTGCAGGAATAAATCGACCCGCTGCTGTAACTTCAAACCGGATAACACCGGGCTTTGAATCATCAGACCAAAACCAGCATGTTTATTCAGCGGCATTGGGATGGCCTGTACGACATAACCCAACTGTTCTTCAGTACGGAGTTGGTTAAAAAACGCCTGATGCAGATGGCCTGACAACACCAGTGCCGCAGCTTTGCCGTTGTGTCCGCCATTGACTAAAAACTGCGCCCGGATCACTGAACTGTCGTTTTGCGGATTCGCCCGCTGCACTGTCAGACGCTGACCTGGTTCAGGCTGCCAGCTGCGATATGTCTGGTACTGGCGTGCGGTTTTTTTCGGGCCAGCCAGGGCTTTGGCAAAAGCCGATACATCCTGCTCAGCGTAGTTCCCTTGTGCCAATAAACGCAGCTGACTGTCCGCCAATGTCTGCTGAATGTATTGATTCAGCTCAGCCAAATTAATCTGTTTGACTGCGTCCAATAAGGCCGGCAACTCATAACGGCCACTGGACAACACAGTTTTCACCAGCTCACTGGCCTGCTTTGCCTGCATTTGTTGCTCTGAGGAGCGTAAGCTGCGTAACAGCAGGTCTTTACTCTGGTTAAATTGCTGCTCACTGATGGTTGCCGCCAGAGCTTTACCAATGTAACCGGTGAATGCGGCTTGTTTATCGGTAAAACCAGACAGTTTTAACACTAAATCGTATTCATTGGCTTCCGGCTGTAATTTCATCCCTGCAGCACTGGCTTCCTGCAGCAGCGCCTGATTATTGATTAAAAAGTTAAACAACCAGAGATGATGCAATACTGCCTGTTTGGCACTGTTTTTTGCCTCCGGCTGGTGCCACTGCATCAATAATTGACCACGCGGCTGATCGGCAAAATGTTGGCTGCCGGCCAGCCAGGCACTAACCCCTTCAGCTTCCAATACTTTTACCGGAGTTTTGTTGCTGCTGTGACTGACGGCGAAACTTTCCGGCTGAAAACGATTAAGCGCAGGTAAACTCATTGCAACTTTTGGCTGTTGCCAGCTTTGGATTTCATCCTTGCCAATATCAGTCACCGAATAGCGACCGGTAAAATGCGGCACGTCCTGATCTGCCGGCTCGTTACGGCTGATATGCCACACAGTGAGCCGTTCCGGCACCAGTTGAGCCAGCAATGCATTCACAGCTTTTGGCTCAAATTTGTCATATTGATAAGGCGCGCTGATCACCGCAGGCAGCGGATAATATTGCATTGCAGCGCTGAGCCTGGCGGCATAACTAAAGCCATCGGTTTTTTCCAGGAAGTTAAACTGGTTTTGCAGTGAGGTGCGGATCTCATTGTAGTATTTTGCATCTACCCCTTTGCTGCGGATCAGGTCAAGATATTGCATCATCACAGTGGTAATGGCTGGCCGCTGTTTCATACCGGCTTCGGTCAGCGCCATGACAATTTGCAGCGTGCCGTAATTGCCATACCATTTAGGGTCATAAGTAACCTGCACAGCATCCAGCAAACCCATGGTTTTCAGCTGCTGCGCCGGTGTACCTGGCATTTCAGAACTGATCAAGTGCGCAACAAATTCATTGGGTTTAACGCCAAAGTCGGCCAGATTGTTATCGATGATAAATTCCAGCTGCAGGCTTTGCGCTTCTGTGCCAGGCACATAATGCACCCGCTTCGGACCAAACTTGCTAAAGTCAATCTTCGCCACAGGCCTTGGGCTATTGATGCCTTTATTTTTGATATCGGCAAAATAGCGCTGTGCCAATAATTGCATTTGTGACAAGGGTTGCGGGCTGATTAACACCAGCTTCATCCGGTTGGCTGAATAGTGCTGCTGATAAAACGCCAATAACTCATCATGCAACTTGCTGTTGGTTTTATCACCCAGCGTTTCCAGATTACCAATCCAGAAACTATTCGCCGGGTGTTCACCCAATAATTTCGCTGCTATTTGCCGTTGTGCCCAGCCATCCTGATTACGGTTTAATGACCACTCCGAATTTACCGCATTGCGTTCTTTATCCACATATTCGGGTAACAATAACGGCGCTTTGAAAAAGTCAGCAAAGCGGTCCAGTGCTTCTTCATACTTGCTGTTATTAATTTCAAACATATAGTTGGTCAGCTGGTTGGTAAAAGCATTGGTGGTGCCGCCATGCTGTTTCATAAACTTCAGATAACCATCGGGTTGTGGGAAACGTTCAGTGCCCATAAACAGCAAATGCTCCAGAAAATGGGCTAAACCCTGCTGCTGTTTTGGATCGTTCAGCCAGCCCACATCCACACTTAACGCCGCTGATGATTTTTCGGCGGCCGGATCAGAGACCAACACCACATCCAGCTGATTCTGCAGCGTAATAGCGAGGTACTGGCGCTGATCGTTAGGACTTGTTTTTATCTGCTGGCGCTCTGCAACCGCAACAGAGGACTGTCCGGTTATGGCTGGGTTTTGTGTGGCCAAGCTGTTCGCAGAAAACAGCAAACCACAGCTGATCATGGCAATAGTCAGCGGTGTTAACGAAAAGGATTTGTTGAACATAAAAAGCTCCGTGTTTTAGTTGTGTGTTTGCAATCAGGTGTTGCTACAAACTAACCACGGAGCATCGGCTATTCGATAACCGGCAGCGGACTTTACTGTGACTTATTGCCTGAAAAGTTATAACCAAAGTTATAACCAAGCCTAACTAATTGATTAACAACTTCATTTTGCGTTGTAATGATGACGGAGCTGGCGTCATTATTAAAAGAGAACTGTGATTTTATCGGTAAAGTACTGCTCAGCTGGCGCTGATAATCCTGCGTCACCAGGTTCAAACTTGCCAAAGCCCAGTTGCCATCAGCCATTAAATTGGTTGTCATCAACTTATCGCCGTATAAACCAACCTGATGCCGGTGTGCAACATTCAGTGTCAGCGGAAGTGTTTTGATTGGCTGATAATGGGCATCCAGCAGATAAAACTTTCCCGTGGCATCAGATGCAACATACTGATTTTTCCAGGGCAACAATAAACGGTAACCTTTTAATACCCTGCTTTGGCTGTTGGATTTTCTGTTGTAAATATTAACCAGCCATTCGTCCCCTATTTGTTCAGAAAAAATAATCTGTTCCCCGTTTAACACTGGAGTGGCGTAATGCACCTGCTGATTTTCAAAAGAGATGTTTTTGAGTTCACTACTGTGCAGATCCAACAGTTTTAACTGATATTGTTGCAACAGCAGCAAATAGTCCGGCGTTTCGGCCAACACCACAAAGGGCTGGGCTTGCTCCAGACTGAGCTTTTTTTCACCGGTCTGCGGAAAAAAACGGAACAACTGATAGGCTGATTTTGCCTGTTCAACCAGCCAGAGCTGACCCGGTGTGCGGCCATAGCTCAGGTTCAGCGCCTGAGCGTTAAATGAAAAATAACGCTGCACTGTCGTCAAATCCGCAAGTTGGACCTGAAAAAAATCTCTGTTTTGTGGTTTGAGCAAAAGACCAAAATAATTGCCTGCAGCATCGCGGCCAAAGCCGGTAAAACGTTCATGCCAGGGCAAAGCTGTCATGACACCACTCTGTATATTGAGTTTTTTATGCTTGTCGGCAAAATTAATCAGCAACTCTTCTGCATTAAGCCACATCAGGTTTAACTCATCAGCAACAACAGCCCCCTTCGCAAAGGACTCCTGCGCAATTAACTTTTTGTCGGCAACACGATAAATTTGTACGCTGTGACTAGCATCACTTCTGATAAGCGCAAGGTGATGTTTATCGGGTGACAACACGGCGCCAAAATCGACACTGCCGGGCACAGAACTGTAGGTAAATTGCGTCAGCGCTGCTGTTTCGGTATCAAGCAGGTAGTACAGGCCATTGTGTTCACCTTTTCTGCGCCCATTAAGCAGCACAAACTGATCTTTATAGGGTACCGCCTGACCAATGTCAGATAATTCATTAAGTTCCAGTGTCCTGACAGGCGTCTTTAAATCCGTGACCCCATACAAATACAACTTTGCTTTGCCATCTTCAAAAGAGGAAATAGCCAGGGTGTTGTTATTGGCCATAGCAACAAGATGGTACACAGCGTGTTCAGACACAGGGATTCGTTGTAATTGGCCTAACTTAAAATCGTATAAATAAGGTTGCCAAAGCCCGGTGTTACCCAGACTGCCGCTAAAGGTATGAAAGCGGCCGTCAGCGGACACGGACAAAAGTCGTTTTTCGCCGGCAATTTCAACCACAGGCTGGTGTGTGACCATCAGCTGTTTTTTATCGTCCGGCAGTAGCGTGTAGAGAACCGTCAACATAACCAGCAACAAGACAGTGGCAAGGGGCCAAATTCTGAAGCGCTTCAGTTTGGGCTGCAGCGGCACGTCTGGCTGAGTTGGCGGGGAAAGGTACTGACTGCTGTCAGGCAGCGCAACATCATCTGTAACCGCAGCTGCCGGATAAATAAACTGATAACCGCGTTTCATCTGCGACCTGATATAACGGGGGGTATCGGGATCGGTATCTTCCAGCAGCAACCGCAGTTTGCTGATGGTTCTTCGAACAGCAGTGTCAGTGACAACCCGGCCGGACCAGACCTCGGCATGAAGTTCCTGCAAGCTGACAAAGCGGTCCGGGTACTGCATTAAATAACATAATACATCGATCACTTTTGGCTCGACCGGAAGCTCTCCCTCGTTGGTAAAAATACGCCGCCCGGGGACATCAACATTAAACTTCCCGATATTTACCACACTCATCAGCAAAACCACCTGTTAACCAAAAGCGCCCGATCCAATAGCATGTTCACTATAAGAACCGGCATCCATGTTATGCAGAAGCTGTATCAAACAAAACTTCATTGAGCTTTTGACCGAACCTTGCCGACCATCAATTTATATACTTAATAAATAATAACTTAATCTGTTGTCGTTCAACTGTTTGCACCAGCAGCATCTGTTGTTGACAACAAGCGGCTCGATTATACCTTTAATTTACAGTTGTAACATTCATCCGCGATAAATGCTGGTGCGAAGGAGAATGTGGTGGACAAAAGTCCGGTTTCCATCAGATCGGTGTTGCAGCACACCTGAATCAGCAATAAAAAAGCCACCTTGCGGTGGCTTTTTCAGACTCAGCAAAAATTACTTTTTGCGCAGTTTCTGGATCAGACGTAACTGAGCAATTGCTTCGGCCAGTTGAGCCGCTGCTTCTGCGTAGTTAAAGTCAGCGCCGGCATGTTGCATCGCTTCCTGTGCCTGTTTCTGGGCGGCCAGGGCGGCTTGCTCATCCAGGTCTTCAGCACGGACTGCAACGTCGGCAAGCACGATCACACCATGCGGCTGAACTTCCAGCACGCCACCGGCAACATAGATCAGGTGCTCTTCACCAAACTGTTTTACAATCCGGACCATACCTGGCTTGATGCCAGTCAGCAGTGGAATGTGGCCAGGTAAAATACCCAGCTCACCTTCGCTACCAGTAACCTGAATGGACTCAACAAGGCCAGAGAAAATTTTCTCTTCGGCACTTACTACGTCCAACTGTACTGTCATCGCCATTTCGCTCTCCTAAAGCTGTAAAATTACAGCTTCTTCGCTTTTTCGATTGCTTCGTCGATAGAACCAACCATGTAGAAGGCTTGTTCTGGCATGTGATCAAATTCACCTTCCAGAATGCCTTTAAAACCACGGATAGTTTCTTTCAGCGGAACGTATTTACCTGGCGAACCAGTGAATACTTCAGCAACGAAGAACGGCTGCGACAGGAAACGCTGGATTTTACGAGCACGGAATACAGTAGTACGGTCTTCATCAGACAGTTCGTCCATACCCAGGATCGCGATGATGTCTTTTAACTCTTTGTAACGTTGCAGTACTGACTGCACGCCACGAGCCACTTCATAGTGCTCTTTACCGATCACCAGTGGATCTAACTGACGTGAAGTAGAGTCCAGTGGGTCGATCGCCGGGTAAATACCCAGAGAAGCAATGTTACGGCTCAGTACTACTGTTGCGTCTAAGTGAGAGAACGTAGTGGCTGGTGACGGGTCAGTTAAGTCGTCCGCTGGTACGTAAACCGCTTGTACAGAAGTGATAGAACCAGTTTTGGTTGAAGTGATACGCTCTTGCAGTACACCCATCTCTTCGGCCAGCGTTGGCTGGTAACCTACTGCAGATGGCATACGGCCCAGAAGTGCTGATACTTCAGTACCGGCCAG
Source organism: Rheinheimera sp. (assembly GCF_036782235.1). GTDB lineage: Bacteria > Pseudomonadota > Gammaproteobacteria > Enterobacterales > Alteromonadaceae > Pararheinheimera. Next base: position 323,502 of record NZ_DAIPZL010000004.1, read on the forward strand.
GGTGTAACGGTAGATGTTATCTACGAAGAACAGAACGTCACGACCTTCGTCACGGAACTTCTCGGCCATAGTCAGACCGGTCAGAGCTACACGTAAACGGTTTCCTGGCGGCTCGTTCATCTGGCCATACACCAGTGATACTTTGTCCAGAACGTTTGAGTCGTTCATTTCGTGGTAGAAGTCGTTACCTTCACGGGTACGCTCACCTACACCGGCGAATACTGAATAACCGCTGTGCTCGATTGCGATGTTACGGATCAGTTCCATCATGTTTACGGTTTTACCTACACCGGCACCACCGAACAGACCAACTTTACCACCTTTGGCAAACGGGCATACCAGGTCGATAACCTTGATACCAGTTTCTAACAGCGCATTTGAAGCAGCCTGATCTTCGTAGCTTGGTGCAGAACGGTGGATAGCCCAACGCTCTTCTTCACCGATTGGACCCGCTTCGTCGATTGGCTCACCCAGCACGTTCATGATACGGCCGAGAGTTGCTTTACCTACAGGTACGTGAATCGCTTTGCCAGTGTTGGTCACTTCAGCACCACGACGCAGACCGTCAGTTGAACCTAACGCGATGGTACGAACAGTACCGCCGCCCAGCTGTTGTTGTACTTCAAGTACTAAACCAGCCAGGTCGCCGTTTGTTACGTTTAACGCGTCATAGATACCAGGTACCGATTCTTGTGGAAAGTCGATATCCACAACGGCGCCAATGATTTGGACTACCTTACCTTGACTCATGTTAATTCCTCTAATTTCTCAAACCTGTAAACCTAAGCGTTAAACAGCGGCAGCACCGGCGACGATTTCGCTCAGTTCCTGCGTAATAGCTGCCTGACGGGCTTTGTTGTAAACCAGTTTCAAGTCATCCATCAGGTTGCCGGCGTTATCGGTAGCGGCCTTCATTGCCACCATCCGCGCTGCCTGTTCGCTGGCTGCGTTTTCCACAACACCCTGATAAACCTGAGACTCTACGTAGCGGTCCATTAACTTCTCGAGGATAGCTTTTGGATCTGGCTCGTAAATGTAGTCCCAGCTGTGACTTCTGGCTGACAGCTCTGCTTTTGGCAAAGGTAAGAGTTGCTCAATCACTGGCTCTTGCTTCATGGTATTGACAAAGTTGTTGTATACCAGGAACAAACGGTCAATTTTGCCTTCAGAATATTCATTCAGCATGACCCGCACAGTACCAATGACATCAGCCAAACGTGGTGTATCGCCTGAACCCACTTGTTGTGCAACTACTTTACCGCCAAAACGTTTGAAGAAGGCTGTGGCTTTGTTACCGATCACGGCAAACTCAGCATTGGCGCCTTGTTCTTTCCACGCTTTGAGGTCGATCATCACACGTTTAAATTCGTTGGTATTCAAGCCGCCGCAAAGACCCCGGTCTGTTGATATCACAATGTAACCCACGTTTTTCACCGGACGTTCTGTCAAGAACGGGTGGCGAAACTCGAGGGTACCGTTAGCGATATTACCGATCACTTTGCGCATACCTTCAGCGTATGGACGGCTTTGTGCAACCCGCTCTTGCGCTCTGCGCATTTTGCTGACTGCAACCTTTTCCATAGCGCTGGTGATCTTACGAGTATTGTTAATACTCCCGATCTTACTTTTTATCTCTTTTGCGCCGGCCATGACTAATCTCCGAAAATTTCAACGAAGGGTGGTGTTACCACCACCCGATGCCAATACCTGAATTACCAGGTCTGAGTCGCTTTAAACTTCTCAATCGCGCCCTTGATAGTGGCTTCGATTTGGTCGTTGTAGTTACCGGTTTTGTTCAGATCAGCCATGAATGCGCCGTGCTCTGCATGCATATAAGCCAGCAGGGCAGCTTCGAAGTCGAGAATTTTCGCAACTTCAACGTCTTTCATGTAGCCTTTTTCGATGGCATAAATCGACACGCCCATATCAGCTACGCCCATTGGTGCGTACTGTAACTGCTTCATCAGTTCAGTTACTTTCTGACCATGGTCTAACTGCGCACGGGTCGCATCGTCCAGGTCTGAAGCGAACTGAGCAAATGCCGCCAGTTCAGAGAACTGAGCTAATGCCAGACGAATACCACCACCAAGCTTTTTGATGATCTTGGTCTGAGCAGCACCACCAACACGAGATACCGAAATACCAGCGTTTACGGCTGGACGGATACCGGCGTTAAACAGGTTAGATTCTAAGAAGATCTGACCGTCTGTGATTGAAATCACGTTGGTTGGTACGAATGCAGAAACGTCACCACCCTGGGTTTCAATGATTGGCAGTGCAGTTAAAGAACCTGTTTTGCCTTTCACTTCGCCATTGGTTAAACGCTCAACATAATGCTCGTTAACACGAGATGCACGCTCTAACAGACGGCTGTGTAAATAGAATACGTCGCCTGGGTAAGCTTCACGTCCTGGTGGACGGCGTAACAACAGAGAGATTTGACGGTATGCCACGGCTTGTTTTGACAAGTCATCGTATACGATCAGCGCATCTTCACCGCGGTCACGGAAGTATTCACCCATGGTACAACCAGAGTATGGCGCCAGGAATTGCAGTGCAGCAGCTTCAGAAGCAGAAGCAACAACCACGATAGTGTGGGCCAGTGCACCGTGCTCTTCCAGCTTACGTACTACGTTGGCAATGGTCGAAGCTTTCTGACCGATACAAACATAAATACATTTCACACCAGAAGTTTTCTGGTTGATGATGGCGTCGATGGCCAGTGCTGTTTTACCAGTCTGACGGTCACCGATGATCAGCTCACGCTGGCCACGGCCGATTGGAATCATCGAGTCTACTGATTTGTAACCAGTTTGCATTGGCTGATCTACCGATTGACGGTCGATTACGCCTGGTGCAATTTTTTCTACCGGTGCAAATGCAGCAGCTTGTACCGGGCCTTTACCGTCGATTGGTTCACCTAAAGTGTTCACCACACGACCTAACAGACCTGGACCTACCGGCACTTCTAAAATACGGCCAGTGGCTTTTACTTTAATACCTTCACGCAGGTCCGCATATGGACCCATGACTACGGCACCTACAGAGCTGCGCTCTAAGTTCAGTGCGATAGCGTAACGGTTACCAGGAAGCTCAATCATCTCACCTTGCATACAGTCAGCAAGGCCATTGATACGGATGATACCATCGGTAACAGACACGATAGTACCTTCGTTACGAGCTTCACTGACAACTTCAAACTGAGCAATACGTTGTTTGATCAGTTCAGAGATTTCAGTGGAATTCAGTTGCATGCTCTAATCCCCAATTATGACTGCAGCGCAGTGGCTAAACGGTCTAACTTACCGCGAACTGAGCCATCAATAACCATATCACCGGCTTTGATTAACATACCACCGACAACAGTCGGGTCTACGCTACAGTTCAACTTAACATTGCGTGCTAAACGCTGTGACAAAGCTGTGGTGAGCTTTTCCTGTTGTGCTGCGCTCAGAACAGTGGCAGAAACAACATCAACTGTTGCTTCTTTTTCATGTTCGGCTTTTAACAACAAAAATGCTTCCAACACAGCAGGCAACGCCAATAAACGTTTGTTTTCAGCCATCACTTTAATCAAGTTCTGGCCTTGTTCATTGAGTTGCGCACCACATACCTGGATAAAAAACTCAGCCTGTGCTTCAGCACCACTGTTGTTTTGCAGGCGCTCGGCAACAACAGCGTTGTTTGCTACTTCAGCAGCAAAAAACAGCATATCGGCCCAGGCCGCCAAAGCGTTTTGTTCAACTGCAAAGTCAAACGCCGCTTTGGCATAAGGACGAGCGACAATCGTCAGTTCAGACATGGCTCTTCCTCTTTATAGTTCTGCAACCAGTTTTTCCAGGATGTCGCTGTGGGCAGCTTCATCAATCGAACGTTGAAGAATACGTTCTGCACCGGCAACTGCCAGAGCAGCAACTTGCTTACGTAACTCTTCTTTCGCCCGGATGCGTTCAGCTTCAACTTCAGCTTTGGCCTGAGCCAGGATTTTTTCCCGCTCTGCCTGCGCTTTCACCGCAGCTTCGTCAATAATCTGCGCTTCGCGTTTTTTAGCCTGGTCGATCAGGGCAGAAGCCTGGGCTTTTGCTTCGATCAGCTGTTTCTTTGCATTCTCTTGCGCTAAACGCAGGTCCTGTTCGGCACGATCACTCGCGGCCAGGCCATCTGCAATTTTTTGCTGGCGAGTTTCAATGGCGCCGATAATTGGTGGCCATACCCATTTCATACAGGCGATGACAAACACCAAAAACGCGATTAACTCACCAATGAGAGTGGCGTTAATATTCACGAACGCTTCTCCTTAATTACAAAAAGTAAATGTTCTGTTGGCTGCCAATTAGATAGCGAACAGCATGTACAGACCGATAGCAACACCGATCATCGCGATGGCGTCGATCAGACCAGCAACGATAAACATTTTACCTTGTAAAGAAGGAGCTAATTCTGGTTGACGTGCAGCAGACTCCAGGAATTTACCACCTAAAGTACCGAAACCAATCGCAGTACCTAAAGCACCGAAACCGATTAACAGAGCTACAGCGATGTATTTTAAACCTAATACCATTTCCATGATTTTCTCCGAGTTTCTAAAGTTAAAGTTAAAGTTAAAACGAAATCGATATTAATGATGCTCGTGCGCCATACTCAGGTATACCACTGTTAACACCATGAAAATAAAGGCTTGCAGTGTAATAACCAGAATGTGGAACATCGCCCATGGGAAGTGCAGTGGTAACTGCCATACACCCAGAAGTGCAATCAGAATGAAGATCAGCTCGCCGGCATAGAGGTTACCGAATAACCGCAGCGCCAGTGACAGAGGTTTGGCTAATAACGCCACCACTTCCAGAATAAAGTTGAACCAGTACAACCAAGGCGTGTTAAACGGCTGAGTCGTCAGTTCTTTAATAAAACCGCCGATGCCTTTGATTTTGATCGAGTAACCGATCATCAGGATAAACACACCAATGGCCAGGGCGAAGGTCATGTTTAAGTCTGTGGTAGGTACAATTTTCATGTAAACATGTGCCGGATCATAACCCATTGCACCACCAATCATTTGGGCAGCGTAAGGAATGAAGTCAACAGGCACTAAGTCCAGCAGGTTCATCAGGAATACCCAAACAAAGATCGTCAGGGCTAAAGGCGCAATAACGGCGCTCTTGCCATGAAAGGTACCTTTGACGGTATCGTTGATAAACTCCACGACCATTTCAACGGCACATTGCCATTTGGTCGGGACACCGGCATTGGCTTTTTTCGCCACTGCACGGAAGGAGAACAGGAACACAAGTCCCATAAGAATTGACCAGCCTAAAGTATCAACGTGCCAGGTCCAAAAACCCTCGCCGACACTCCAGTTGGTCAAGTGGTGGGTAATATACTCTTTGCTTGTAAGCTCAGCACCAGATGCCATCGTTAGTCCCAATTATCGTAGTTAATCAAAATCGGTAAAAACACCTGTAATATCAACGCGGAAACAATTCCGGCAAAAAATAGCCAATCGACTATTACAGCGTGTTTAAGCACTGCCATCACCAGCAATGCCATCAATAAAAATTTGAAGGTTTCGCCGCGATAAATGGACTTCAGAATCAGCTGTAACTGATCAGTCCCGCGAAAACGAAACACATACCACGTAAAGACACAATGGGGCACAACTACACATAACGCGCCATATAGGGCAGATTTGGCGCCTAAGGCATCAAAAGCCAGATAAACGCCAGCTGCAAGTAACAATGCAGCAACAAACTGCCAGATAAAAGTCTTAAAAATCAGTCTGAAGCGCTGTTTTGTTGTGGTTAAAGTCAACGAATACCACCTGTAGAATGCTCAAACTACAGCGCAAAAAACTCGCGCAAGTATACTTAACTGCCTTATTTTTGCAACCAAAAGCGGCGCTAAGGCTTGATTTGTCGGTATTTTGGTAAACTAACTGCTTAGTTTTCAGCCGGGGTCAGACCAAGTTTTTCCAAAATGCCATCCAGTTCATTCAGGTTGCTATACCCGATCACCAGTTCACCTTTGCCTTTTTTGCTGTAACTGATACTGACCGGCGCGGCAAAACGTTCACTTAACCGCTGCTCCAGCGCCGCTACATCCGGGTCTTTCACCTTAGGTTGTGCTTCAGGTGCTGGTTCCAGTAAACGACGTACCAGACTTTCGGTTTCACGTACTGTCAGCTGTTTTGCCGCAATAATACGGCCGGCATCAGACTGCTGGCTTTCACTAAGCGCCAGCAAAGCACGGGCATGACCCATTTCAATATCACCATGCTCCAGCAGGGTTTTCACATCGTCGGCCAGCTGGTTCAGACGCAGCAAATTGGTCACAGTAGTGCGGGACTTGCCAACAGCGTCAGCAACTTGTTGATGGGTTAATTCAAATTCGGTTAAAAGCCGTTGTAATGCCACTGCTTCTTCCATGGCATTGAGATCTTCACGCTGAATATTTTCAATCAGCGCAATAGCTACAGCTGCCTCGTCCGGCACATTTTTGATGATACAAGGCACTTCGGCCAGACCAGCAATTTGTGAGGCACGCCAACGCCGTTCACCGGCGATAATTTCATAAGACTCCGCAGCCAGTTCCCGCACCACTATTGGCTGGATCACGCCCTGGGCACGGATAGAACTGGCTAAATCATCCAGCGCTTCCTGCGACATGTCTTTGCGGGGCTGATATTTGCCAGGAGTTAACCACTCAATCGGCAACTTTTGTAATTCGTGTGGGTGACTTTCAGTCTGAGTTTCAGCAACTTCCTGGACCTGAACCTGCGGCCGGCCTGAAGTTAACAAAGCGTCCAGACCCCGTCCTAAACCACGTTTTTTTACCGACATTGCGCCTTAATTCCTTAAAAAATCAGACAGAAGCTGCTGTTTTTACTTGTTTTTTATCCGAACGCCGCAAAATTTCCCCTGCCAGTGCCAGGTAGGCTTTTGCGCCGGTCGAGCTTTTGTCGTAATACATCACCGGCGTACCAAAACTGGGGGCTTCCGCCAGACGGACATTACGTGGGATCACGGCACGATAGACTTTTTCACCAAAATGCCGTTTTAACTGTTCAGAAACGTCGTTGGCCAGCCGGTTGCGCGGGTCGTACATGGTGCGCAAAATACCTTCAATTTTCAGATCGGCATTAACCACTGCGGCCAGTTTATTGATGGTTTCCACCAAAGCGGTTAAACCTTCCAGTGCATAATACTCACACTGCATAGGTACCAATACTGAATCAGCTGCCGCCATGGCGTTCACAGTCAGCATATTGAGTGAAGGTGGACAATCAATAAAAATAAAATCGTATTGGTCACGGTAGTTTTTCAGTGCATTGCGCAGGCGCAGTTCGCGGGCAAATACATCCAGCAAGCGCACTTCAGCTGCAGTAACATCTGAGTTTGCAGCCACCAGGTGATAACCACCTGCGGTTTCTTTTACCACCACTTCCGGCAGCGGTTTTTCGTCCACCAGCAACTCATAGGCAGTTGCCGGCACTTCGTATTTATCAACACCACTGCCCATAGTGGCGTTGCCCTGCGGGTCTAAATCAATCAGTAATACTTTACGTTTGGTTGCCGCCATCGAAGCGGCCAGATTGACTGCGGTTGTGGTTTTACCAACACCACCTTTCTGATTCGCAATAGCGATGATTTTTCCCACAGCATTCCCTCGAAAAGTAAATCAGCCTGGTATTTTTTCGACTATGACCAAAAAGCGCTGCCCGGTCAGTTCCGGTACCTGTAAAGTCTCGTTGGCGACAACTTTAACAAAATCCGGCAAAGCTGCAATTTCTTCTGCAACCTGGGCACCTTTCATGGCGAGAAATTGGCCATGATCTGCCGGCAAATGGGCACACCAGCCGATCATATCACTTAACGAAGCAAAAGCACGACTCAGCACCTGATCATAACCCTGCGCCGGTTGGTGATCTTCCACCCGGCTTTGCAGTGGAGTTACATTCTGTAAACCGAGCTGTAATTTCACCTGATTTAAAAAACGGATCCTTTTGCCCAGACTGTCGAGCAGGGTGAACTGCTTTTGCGGAAAACAAATCGCCAGCGGAATACCAGGTAAACCAGGGCCAGTCCCCACGTCAATAATGCGCTGGCCTTTGACAAAAGGTGCCACCGCCAGGCTGTCCATGATGTGTTTGACCAGCATTTCCATTGGATCGCGCACTGATGTCAGGTTGTAAGCGCTGTTCCATTTGTCCAGCAACTGCACATACTGCACCAGTTGTTGCAGTTGTTGCTCTGACAATTGCAAACTGGTTTGCGCCACCAGCTGACGTAATTTTTCTAACATGCAAACACAACCTTAAGCAGATTTACGCAACAAACCCTGTTTTTTCAGGAACACCAGTAACAACGAAATAGCGGCTGGCGTAATACCAGAGATCCTTGATGCCTGACCTACAGTTTCAGGTTGCGCCTGATTGAGTTTCACCACCACTTCGTTGGATAAACCTTTTACCACGGCATAATCAAACTGAGCCGGCAGGCGGGTATTTTCGTTGCGCTCCTGCTTGGCGATCTCGTCCTGTTGCCGGTTAATATAACCTTCGTATTTGATCTGGATTTCCACCTGTTCGGCTGCAGCGGCATCATTGAGTGCAGGCCCCACACCTTCAATGGCCATCAGATCCTGATAATTGACTTCAGGGCGACGGATCAGATCTTCCAGGCTGGCTTCCCGGCTTAACGGCGTTTTTAATAACGCATTTACTTCAGCCAAAGCCGCATGTTGTGGGTGGATCCAGCTTTGTTTCAGGCGCTGGCGTTCCAGTTCAATCTGTTCCATTTTGGCGTTAAATGCGGCCCAGCGTGCGTCGTCTACCAAGCCAAGTTCGCGGCCTTTGGCGGTTAAGCGTAAATCAGCATTGTCTTCGCGTAACATCAAACGGTATTCAGCACGGCTGGTGAACATACGGTACGGTTCTTTGGTACCCATAGTGGTCAGATCGTCGACCAAAACGCCAGTGTAGGCCTGATCGCGGCTTGGCACCCAGGCGTCTTTTTCCTGCACAAAAAGTGCAGCGTTTAAACCGGCCAGCAAACCCTGAGCCCCGGCTTCTTCATAACCCGTAGTGCCGTTAATTTGACCAGCAAAGAATAAACCTTTGATAAATTTGGTTTCTAATGATGTTTTTAGATCTCTTGGATCAAAAAAGTCATATTCAATGGCGTAACCAGGACGGGTAATGTGTGCATTTTCCAGACCCGGAATTGAATGCACTAAGGCCAGCTGCACATCAAAGGGCAGGCTGGTTGAAATACCATTTGGATACAACTCATGAGTGGTTAAACCCTCAGGTTCGATAAAGATCTGATGTTTATCTTTGTCAGCAAAACGGTTGATCTTGTCTTCAATTGAAGGGCAATAACGTGGGCCAATACCTTCAATCACACCAGTGTACATAGGCGATCTGTCTAAACCACCACGGATAATATCGTGGGTTTTTTCATTGGTGTAAGTGATAAAACACGGGATCTGCTGCGGGTGATCGCTGACTTTTCCCATAAAAGACATCACCGGCAGTGGCGTATCACCAGGCTGAGGCTGCATTTTAGAAAAATCGACACTACGGGCATCGATCCTTGGTGGTGTGCCGGTTTTTAATCTGCCAACCCTGAAAGGCAAGGCTCTTAAACGTTTTGCCAGAGCAATGGACGGTGGATCGCCGGCTCTGCCGCCTGAATAGTTCTCCAGGCCAATGTGAATTTGGCCACCGAGAAAGGTGCCGACTGTAAGCACCACAGTTTTAGCGGTAAATTTCAGACCCATCTGGGTCACAACACCACAAACACGATCTTGTTCAACAATTAAATCATCACAGGCTTGTTGAAAGATCTGCAGATTTGGCTGGTTTTCCAGCATATTGCGGATAGCAGCACGGTACAACTGACGGTCAGCCTGGGCGCGGGTAGCCCGTACAGCAGGGCCTTTAGAGCTATTCAGAGTGCGGAACTGGATCCCGGCCAAATCTGTGGCTTTTGCCATAGCACCGCCCAGCGCATCAATTTCTTTAACCAGATGGCCTTTACCAATACCGCCAATAGCCGGGTTACAGGACATCAGACCCAGGGTCTCTACGTTATGGGTTAACAGCAAAGTTTGCATGCCCATGCGTGCGGCTGCTAATGCGGCTTCGGTACCGGCGTGGCCACCGCCGACTACAATCACATCGTAACTTTGTTGGAACAACATATCTGCCTCTGCAACTTCAAGGATAACGCGAAAAAAGGGCACGTATTGTAACTGGATCGGCACTGAAACGAAATGGCTAAAATCTGATCCGGATCCTCAGTTGGCTTTAAATATATAAGGATCTTTAAAGAGATCTTTTTATTATTCTTACTACTAAGCACAGTGTTTTAGGTGGATAACCAATTTTTGCTGAAAAGGATCAAGATCTTACGGAAGATCTAAACTGTGATCTGATCCGGATCTGCCAGCCGTGATCCTGTGATCAACTCGATGTTTTATCCACAAGCCAACAGAGTGAATATTTCATTAAGAGGATAATACCACGTTATTAAGTTAGTTATACGCCACTTATTCACAGTTGCCTCTGGTTTATGATTAATTTGTGGATAAGCTGGTATAGCTGGATCATAACTCAGATCTGAGCTTTATCATGCATTTATCAGATTGATATTAAGAATTGGGCTGCTAAAACGCAGATACTTGGTTTTGTTGGTGTTTCATTGCTGATGCCAACATGGAAGTACGTTAGAAATCCAGTTTCTGGACAGTGACTTGTGTAGTTGGCGGGCTGAAAAGCCCGCTTTTTTTATCGCTGAATTTAGATCTGTGCTGAGCACTGACTAAAAACACCTGGCTTTTGGGAAGCCGGATCCAACTTTTATATCAGTGCTGTTTTGACCGCTGTCTTTTAGCTGTGTTGTTCTGTCGTTGCGACAGTTTTTATAAATTCAGGTAGCCAGGCACAAGCTATGTCTTCGGGTAGTTCGGGTTGAAGCACATCAATATTGAGTGTTAAACCAAGACTTTGTGCGCCATTTTTTTGCAACAAAGCTTCCATTTTCCGCCCTGCCTGACAAAAAGTATCATAGCTGGAGTCACCTAAAGTGATCACGGCATAAGAAACTGTGGTAAGATCACTTCGATCTTGTGCTAATTGATCCGCAAAGGGTTGGATATTGTCGGGCAGATCACCCGCACCGTAGGTCGAGGTGATCACTAACCAGATAGCGTTTCTGGTCAGTTGTTCTAATTCGGGTGTCAGATGCAGCCTGACTTCATAACCCGCTTGTACCAGTGTATCAGCTACTTGTTCAGCAGTGTATTCAGCTGCGCCCATTTGGCTGCCCACGAGGATCTCAATCATCTGTCAAACCCTTGTCAGGAAAAATGATTGGCTATACTACTGGAATAAAAACGTGCAAAGCCACGCTTTTTGCACGTTTGGGGTATTTTTACAGCAAAGCAGGCTCTGTAAAACTACAATAGCACAACCACTATCGCCTGCGTGTTATTGAGGTTTATACAATATATGTCTGAGTCCCTGACTTTTTCCCAGCTTGATCTGCCAGATGCAATTTTGCGTGCAGTTACAGAATTGGGTTATGAAACTCCATCGCCAATCCAGGCGGCGGCCATCCCAAAACTGTTAGCGGGAGAAGACTTACTGGGTCAGGCGCAAACCGGTACAGGTAAAACTGCTGCTTTCGCGCTGCCACTGTTAGCCCGGCTTGATCCGGCCCAAAACGAACCACAAATTCTGGTATTAGCTCCAACCCGCGAATTGGCGATTCAGGTTGCAGAAGCATTCCAGGCTTATGCCCGCTTTATGCCGGCATTCCATGTACTGCCTTTATATGGTGGTCAGAGTTATACCAACCAGCTGAAATCATTAAAACGTGGTTCTCAGGTGATTGTTGGTACCCCGGGTCGTATCCTTGATCACCTGGATCGCGGCACGCTGCAGTTGGACAAACTGCGCGCTATCGTGCTGGATGAAGCTGACGAAATGTTGCGTATGGGCTTTATTGACGATGTGCAGACGATCATGGATGCCACTCCGGCAGGCCGTCAGGTTGCGATGTTTTCGGCCACTATGCCGTCGCAAATCCGTGCTATTGCCCAGAAGCACCTGAAAAATGCTCAGGAAATCAAAATTGAATCCAAAACCAGCACTGTAGAGCGCATTACCCAACGTTATGTCATGCTCGACAGTAATCAGAAGCTGGATGCGTTAACACGCGTACTGGAAGGCGAAGAATATGACGCCAGCATCATCTTTGTGCGTACCAAAAGTGCAACAGAGGAAATTTCCGAAAAATTAGGTGCTCGCGGTTATGCTGTAGCTTGCCTCAATGGCGATATGAACCAGGCCAACCGCGAACAAACCATTCGCCGCTTAAAAGCAGGTCAGATTGATATTATCGTGGCAACAGACGTTGCTGCCCGGGGTCTGGACGTGGAACGGATTAGCCTGGTGATCAACTATGACATTCCGTACGACAGTGAAGCTTATGTCCACCGTATCGGCCGTACCGGTCGTGCCGGCCGTTTAGGTAAAGCTATTCTGTTTGTGTCACCACGTGAGCGTCGTCTGTTACGCACCATCGAACATGCCACCCGCCAGCCGATTGAAAAAATGTCGCTGCCAACAGGTGAAGTGATTGAACAACGCCGTATTGAGTCATTCCGCGAACAACTGGCCAACACCATCGAAGCGAAAAACTTAAGTTTCTTCCAGGATTTAATTAACGATTGGCGTGAAAAACTGGAAACAACAGATGCAGATTTAGCTGCGGCGCTGTTGTTCCTGGCACAAAAAGATCAGCCGTTAAATGTGGCCAAACAGTTCCCGGAAATCCGTGAACCTCATGCCCGTGGTGACAGACCGGATCGTCCTGAGCGTGGTGATCGTCCTCGTTTTGAACGTGGTGACAGACCAGAGCGTGGTGATCGTCCGGAGCGTGGTCCACGTCCACGTCGCGAAATGCAGGGCAACTACAATACTTACCGTATTGAAGTGGGTAAAGAACATGGTGTTCGGGCCGGTGACATCGTTGGCGCTATCGCTAACGAAGCTAATATCGACAGCCAGTTTATCGGCAACATCAAACTTTTTGACCACTTCTCAACTGTTGAGCTGCCGGCAGATATTCCAACCGAAATCTTCCAGCATCTGAAAAAAGTTTATGTGCGTAAGCAAAAACTGAATATCAGCGTGGATACCGGCGGTCATGCTGGTGCTGACCGTGGTGGCGATCGTGCCGAACGTTCTGGTGGCGAGCGTCGTCCTTCATCAGCGCCTGCTGGTGCGGGCCCGCGCCCAGGTGCCGCGCCAAAACGCCGTACCCGCGAATAACAACGGATAGATAAAAAAACCACCTTCGGGTGGTTTTTTTATGGCTAAAAATTGCCGGGCAAGCCTTAACAGCTAGCTATTTTTTCTCAAATTGTGCTGACCCTGAACGATCGCAGCACATGCCGTTCTGCTTTTTTTCAGGACTCTGAGTTTGTCCAACTGGTTGACGTCGGTACGGTCAAACATCAGGTTTGCGGCAGCGCAGCATTGAATCATGATACTGTGCCCTTGAAACTGCCGTCTTACTCCCTCAGATCCCACAGTATAAAACCGCTTCTGTCTGGAGATCCTGATGATTATTGCTTGTCCTCATTGTGCTGGTTTAAACCGGGTGGCAGCTGCCAAGTTGTCGGCAGCGCCTGTCTGCGGTAAGTGTAAAACACCTTTGTTTTCAGGTGTGCCGGTTGAAGTTAACAGTATGAATTTTACCAATCTGGTACAAAAATCAGAATTGCCGATAGTGCTGGATTTTTGGGCCAGCTGGTGTGGGCCTTGTCAGAATTTTGCGCCTGTATTTGCGCAGGCGGCACTTGAGCTGGAGCCTGACTTTCGTTTTGGCAAAATTAATACTGAACAACAGCAACAACTGGCTGCGCAGTTTCAGATCCGCTCTATCCCAACCCTGATGTTGTTCCAGCAAGGTGAACTGATTGCCCAGTTATCCGGTGCTTTACCAAAACAACAGTTTTACCAATGGTTGCAGCAGCAAAAGCCAAAACTGAGGAAAACCGAATAAAGAAACATGTAAATTTTATTTACAATTCAATGGCTAACATTAATCATTTTGACTGGTGTTTTTCCGGGCTAATCCATTACAGTGGCGTTTTTTTACAAACCAATCACAAATGGATCATTGATGAAAAAGTTAGTCTGGCCAGCTTTGTTGCTGTGCCTTCATGCCGAAGCAAAAAGTCCACAAGAGCAAAACTGGCAGTTGCTGGAAACCGAAAATTTCCGGTTAATGTTTCCAAAAGAGTTTCAGGGGCTGGCGAAAAATGCCGGCCATGAGCTGGAGCAGAGCCGCGCTTTAGTATTAAAACAACAACAACGGCAGCTTGCCAAAAAAACTGATGTGGTGTTGCTTGATCCCGACAATGCACCAAACGGTTTTGCCCTGCCGCTCAGCCACACCCCAACCATGGCACTTTTTGCCACAGCGCCGCAGTCTGACAGTGCTTTACATCATTTATCCGGCTGGATGCAGCTGGTTGCATTGCATGAATATATTCACCTGGTTCATCTGGCACAGCCGGAGCGTAGCGCATGGCGTGACAAACTGAATCAGCTGTCACAGTTGTCTGATCTGACAAGGCTGGATGGCCCGCGCTGGGTCAGTGAAGGTTATGCCACCTTGCAGGAGTCGAAGTTGACAGGTAAAGGCCGGCTGTACAGCGCTTATGCCGAAGCCTGGTTACAGCAGCTGGCACAGGAAGGTGCTTTACCCCGTTATAACGAGTTGAATACTGCCGACGGACGTTATCAGGCGCGCGGTTTTGCGTATCTGGTGGGTGCCCGTTTTCTGGCCTGGCTGGAACAGAATTATGGTGTCGAAAAGCTCGATACTGTCTGGACCCGTCAGGTGGCAATAAAAAACCGCAGCTTTGATCAGGCTTTTGAAGGTGTGTATGGCGTCAGCGCCCAGACTTTGTATCAACGTTTTGTTGCCGAATATAGTTTCCAGAGTATGCAGCAGCAGCAACAACTGCAGCCGCTGCAAGCCAAACTCTGGTTAAACAGCAAAGGCCGCCAGCAGAGCCCGGCATTAAGCCCGGATGGTACTTTATTGGCAGTGGTGACTGATGACAGTCGTGAGCAGAGCCAACTGCAGGTGTTTTTAACTGCGGATAACCAGAAAGCCAGAGAAAAGTTTCAGCAAAGCCAGAAAGAACTGCTGGAAAACGACAAGCAGGACATTGCTGATACCGAACCAGCGAGCTTTAACCCTGAGCAGAAGTATTTGCTGGAGCAGCGCAATTTTACTGGGATGCGTGACCCGCGTTGGCTCAATGCAGAGACATTAGTTTTTGGTGCTAACACTAAAGATCAATACGGCAATTCGCAGCAGGATTTGTTTCAGTGGCACCTGCCTTCGGGTGAAGTGAAGGCGCTGAGTCAGAATGCGGGCTTGCGCCGTTTTGATGTCAGCCCGGATGGCCGTTTTATTATTGCTGAGCGTCAGCAAGCCGGTTATGCCGCTTTGGTGCAGCTTGACATCGCCACAGGGGATATTCAGCCTCTGACTGAAGCTGAACTTGAGAAAATTTATGATTTTCCAAGAATTTCACCCAACCAACAACAATTTGCAGTGCTGCACTTTGCACCCCAACAAGGCTGGCAATTACAGCTGCGTGATTTAACTGGTCAGTTGCAGCAACTGGTGCCAATGCCGGATGGTTATCAGTATTTGTCTTATCCGAACTGGAGTACTGATGGCAAGTCGTTATTTTTTGTCGCCAGCCAGCAAGGACGTTTGTGCTTGTATCGATATGATTTAGCAAACCAAAAGCTTTGGCAGCTGACACAGGGCGCGGAAATGGTACAAATGCCTGTGCCAATGAAGAATGGTTCATTATTGTTGCAGCTGGTGAATCAGCAAGGGCCGGATTTGTATCTGACTGAACAATTTAACGCAGTTGAAGTGACACGTTTTGCCGGCAATACCGCCAGTGAAGGCTCCTGGTTGCTGGCAAAAAACTCAATCAAGCCGGCCGTTGGTGATATAGCCAGCCAAACCCATACCCGCAGAACGGACACTGCGCCTGTACAAAATCATCTGCGGATGCCAGAGGTGCAGGTGCATCAGGAAGCTCCGGTTGGCGCCAGCCAACAGCCTTATGGTGTAGGTCCTCAACAACAAAGTCTGACATTGCATTACCACTTCAGTAACTTTACGCCTGATGCTATTGGTGTTGCGTTAAAAGGTGGCGATCCGGTGAAAATGCTGGATTATCAGTTGGGTGTACAAAAGGACCTTAGCCACAACGATTTTAGCGCTGCTTTTGGCGCTGTGCGTTATCAGGGTTGGCCGGTTAAAGTGTTATTGTCACTACAACAATCCAGGCTTGACCTGAGTGGTCAGCAAAATTTCGAGCTGGGTTTGGAAAAGCAAAAATCTGCTTTATTGCAGCTGAGTTTTCCATGGCGCGCCGGTGAGTGGCAATTTGACCAACAATTACAACTGCGTGAATTGGATTTAACCGGCAGTTTGGGTAACGGCGAGTTATTACCGGACGATCACAACAGCAGTGCCAGTTTGGTGTTGAGTCAGAGCTGGCAGCATCAGCGCAATAGCTGGGGGCTTGGTTTTGCCAACAGTTTTAGTTACCACCAGAGTGCCGGTGACAGCTGGCGTGGTGTCGACTGGTCTCCTGAGGTGCAGGGTCGTTGGCAAGACTGGATTTTAGCTGCGGAAGGCCGTTGGCAGCGCCGTTGGCAGCAGGATGCGTTGCTGCGACTCGGCGGCTTTAGTTCGGCTGCGATGACTGCTGCAGTAGATCCAAACCGGATTTTGTCGTCTGAGCTGGCTTTTGCCACGCTGCAGGGCCAGGACTATCGTCGTTATCAGCTGAGCCTGGCGCATCAGTCGATGCCACCTTTGCGGCTGTTGTACCGTCGTCACCAGTTTGCCGGTATGCCGGATGTGGACACTTATGGTGTGGCTGTTGATATGCCACTGAGTTTTGGTGTCGGGCCGGTCAGCCTCAGTGATCTGCAATTAGATCTCGGCTTGTTCCGCATATCTCCTGAAGGTGCAGAACAAGACACAGCGCTTTGGTTGCATCTGGGTTACCAGTTCTAAGATTCGAAAATGCTGGCCTTGCTGGCCAGCCGTTGGTGCCGTTATAGTGCTTTACCATAAGCGATTTAGCGGCACTAAAAAGAAGGAAAAGTTATGTTAAAACAACTCTGTATCGCTGGTTCTTTATTGTTGGCGTTGCCCGCGCTGGCGCTTGAAGTCAGCAGCCCTGATATTAAAGAAGGCCATTTTATGGCCAAAACCTTTGAGTTTTCCGGTTTTGGTTGTGGCGGTGACAATAAATCGCCTGCGTTAAACTGGAAAGACTTACCAGCAGGCACCAAAAGTATTGCCGTGACGGTGTATGACCCGGATGCGCCAACAGGCTCCGGCTGGTGGCATTGGTTAGTGGCTGATATCGCGGTGGAAAATACCGGTCTGGCGCAAGGCGCGGGTAATGCCGGTGGCAAAATGCCGGCCGGTAGTCGTAGTTTTAATAACGACTATGGCATTAAAGATTTTGGTGGCGCCTGCCCGCCGGTAGGCCATGGTATGCACCGTTACCAGTTTACCGTGTGGGCTTTACCGGATGTGAAGTTGCCGGTTCCGGACAACGCGAACGCTGCTGTTGTCGGTTACACCTTAAATGCCAAAGCGTTGGCGAAAAAGACCCTCACTGCTACTTATGCCCGATAGGATCAGGCGCTAAACAGAATGCCGGAAGTTAAAACAACAAAGCCAGCTTGATGCTGGCTTTGTTGTGAGCGATTTAGTAACTGTGTTACTGCTCTGTTTTCGCAGCAGCAGTTATTTCCCGATACAAAACGAGCTGAAAATACGCCCTAATAAATCGTCTGAGCTAAATTCACCGGTAATTTCATTCAGATGTTGTTGGGTTAAGCGCAGCTCTTCCGCCAGTAGCTCCCCAGCCAGATGGTTATGCAGCTGATGTTCGCCAATTTGCAGGTGCTCCATGGCGCGCTCCAGTGCGTCCAGGTGGCGGCGTCTGGCAATAAAACTGCCTTCGCTGCTAGCTTCAAAACCAATACAGGCTTTGAGATGGTCGCGCAGTGCATCAATACCCTGGTTGGTTTTGGCGGATATATGAAACACCGGCGTTTCACTTTCGTGATTGGCGCCAATTTGTTCACCTGTTAAATCGGCTTTATTGCGCACCACTGTCACGCCCAAAGTTTTGGGCAAACGTTCAATAAACTCAGGCCAGATTTCTGCCGGGCTAATGGCTGCTGTGGTGGTACTGTCCACCATAAACAGCACCCGATCGGCTTGTTCAATCTCTTGCCAGGCGCGCTCTATGCCAATCTGCTCCACTTTGTCGGTGGCTTCACGCAAACCTGCAGTATCGATGATATGCAGCGGCATACCGTCAATATGGATATGTTCGCGCAACACATCACGGGTGGTGCCTGCGATATCGGTGACAATAGCGGCTTCACGGCCGGCCAGCGCGTTTAATAAACTAGATTTACCGGCGTTGGGGCGGCCGGCAATCACAACTTTCATGCCTTCCCGCAAAATGCTGCCCTGAGTGGCCTGTTTTTGTATAGCTGCTAAATCCTGAATAATTTCCGCTAAGTCGCCAGCCACTTTGCCGTCAGATAAAAAGTCGATTTCTTCATCGGGAAAGTCGATAGCGGCTTCAACATAAATACGCAGGTAAATGACTTTTTCCACTAAGTCATGGATTTTCCGTGAAAACTCACCCTGTAAGGATTGCATGGCGGAGCGGGCAGCTTGTTCTGAGCTGGCGTCAATTAAGTCGGCAATGGCCTCGGCCTGGGTTAAATCCAGTTTATCGTTTAAAAAAGCCCGCTCAGAAAATTCGCCTGGTCTGGCGATACGCACATCTGGCAACTGCAAAAGCTGGCGTAACAACATGTCTAAGAGCACCGGGCCGCCGTGGCCTTGCAGTTCCAGCACGTCTTCACCGGTAAAAGAGTTAGGGCCAGGGAAAAACAGCGCTATGCCTTGATCCAGCACTGAACCGTCCGCTGCGTAAAAGGGCAGATATTCGGCATAACGGGCTTTAGGGATTTTACGCAAAATGACTTGTGCCACCGCCTTTACCGCCGGACCTGAGATGCGCAATATGCCAACGCCTGCTCTGCCCGGCGCTGTGGCTTGTGCCGCTATGGTATCTGTGGCGAACATCTGAACCTCGAATTGTTTGCTGCAGCTTGTGCTGTTTGGTCATAAAAAAATGCCCATTAAAAGAATGGGCATTGTCAGGCGTTACGTCAAAAAGCGATTAAGCGTTTCGGACGTACAAACCTTTTTTCTCCATACCGCGGTAGATGTAGAGCATCTGTGCCAGTGAAATCAGGTTGCTGATCACCCAGTACAGCACCAGACCACTTGGGAACCACAGGAAGAATACAGAGAACGCCACCGGCATCCACAGCATAATTTTGGCCTGCATTGGGTCTGTGACTGTCATTGGTGTTAATTTCTGCATGATAAACATACTGATACCATACAGCACCGGCAATACATAATATGGATCTTTCACTGAAAGGTCGGTGATCCACAGCATAAACGGTGCCTGGCGAAGCTCAACACTTTCAACAAAAACCCAGTATAAAGCCAGGAAAATTGGCAATTGGATCAGCATCGGCAGACAGCCACCCATAGGGTTCACTTTTTCTTTGCGATACAGTTCCATCATGGCCGGGCCCATCTTTTGACGGTCGTCTTTGTAACGGGCCTGCAGTTCGTCAATTTTTGGCTTCAGGTTGCGCATTTTGGCCATAGATTCGTACTGAACCTTGGTCAGCGGGAACAAAATACCTTTGACTAATAAGGTGATAGCAATAATAGCCACACCCCAGTTACCGACAACACCATGGATTAACTGTAATAACCAGAACAGTGGTTGTGAGATAAACCATAACATGCCGTAGTCAACGGTCAGATCCAGACCATTGGCAATTTGCGCTAAGTTATCCTGATCTTTTGGGCCGGCATAAAAAGTGGCCGCAAAAGTCTTTTGTTCGCCTACCGCAATGCTTTGTTGTGGACCCTGTACACCAATCACGCCCAGGTTATTAGCAACCATGCTGTACAGCTGGTTGTTCCCTTCGCCCTGTGGTACCCAGGCGGCAACAAAATAGTGTTCCAGCATACTGACCCAACCACCCTGGGTGCCGACATTCAGGTTGGCTTCTTTCATGTCGTCAAAAGACAGTTTTTCGTAGCGTTGTTCGGCAGTTGAATAAGCACCACCACGGTACACCGGCATCATCATATTGGTGCCTTCGCCGTTGTCGATGGTCTGGGCAAAGTGGAAATAAGGTTGCACAACCTTGCTGCCATCACCCTGGTTGGTCACAGAATATTCTACCCGGACATCATATTTACCAGCGGTAAAAATAAACCGTTTTTCAATAACTAAACCTTTGTGTGTCATGGTTAAAGGCACGACCAGCTCAGTCTGACCATTGGCCAGCTGATAGCTGCTCTGGGCGGCCTGGTAAATCTGCCGTGGCGCTTTTTTATCGTCCGGACCATCACCTAATAAGCCTGATTGGGCAACATACTCAAAACCTGGTTGTTGACGCATCAGCTGATAAGCGGCTTTGTTTTCCTGAGAAACGGTAAAACCAGGAAGTTCCAGCGCAACAATGTCGCCACCGCGGCTGTCAATTTTTACCGTCAGCACGTCGGTTTTTACTTCAATCAACTGCGCTTGAGTGGCTTTTACTTCAGGCGCTGCAGCAGTGGTGCTGCCGCTGGCGGAAAGTTGTAAGTCAGCAGCGCTGCTGGTGGTTTGACTGTTGCTGGCCGGCACCACAGGTTTTGGACCATAGTCCACCTGCCATTGTTGCCACATTAAAAAACTGACCAAGGCCAGAGCAATAATTAAAAAACTGCGTTGCGATTCCATGTGTGAGCTTATCTCTTTGGCTTTTCCGGAACGGGATCATCACCACCCGGGTGTAGGGGGTGGCATTTTAATAGACGTTTGGCTGTTAACCAACTGCCTTTTAGCGGTCCAAAACGGGTTAGGGCTTCTACCGCATAATGCGAACAGCTGGGATAAAAACGACAACTGGGCACAAACAGAGGGCTGATACAGCGCTGATAGCCTTTCACAACCTTAATTAAGGCTTGGGCTGGATAGCGTTGTATTGGCGGGAGATCTTGCTCCATAACCGCTCCAGTTGTTTATGTAGTTCTGCGTTATCCGTGTTGCTGATGTCACCTTTCACCATCAACACACAATCTACCGGAGGTAACTGATGTTGGTGTAAGCGAAAGCTGTCGCGGGCACAACGTTTGATTCTGTTGCGTTGCGTGGCTAATTTAACACGTTTTTTCGCGATCGTCAGACCAATACGCGGAACAGCTAAAGAATTAGCTTTACAGAGGATGGTAAACAGGGGAGAAGCAACCCGGAAAGGGTTTTGGAACACATTGTCGAATTCGCGGGGAGTTAACAGACGTAACTCCCTGCTGAAGGTATAGCTGACCACGCAGCGCTTAAAAATTAAGCGACAGTTAAGCGTTTACGGCCTTTAGCACGGCGACGCGCTAATACTTGACGACCATTTTTGGTAGCCATGCGAGCACGGAAACCGTGAACGCGAGCACGTTTTAACACGCTAGGTTGAAATGTTCTTTTCATAACTTCGTCCGTCCGGTCGATATTTACTAAGGTTTATCTGTGTTTTAGTAAAAAACCAAAACGCAGCGATTTCAAAAGAGCGCGAATTTTAAGGACTAAGTACACGCTTGTCAATGCGATCCTTGGTTAAATAACCATCCGATCCTTGAAATAACGCCGATCAACCAGAGTTTTCCACAGGTATGCACATTTTGTTGGATAAAATGTGCATGAATTGGTCGCAAAGCACTTGATATTTCCGAATCGCCTTGGAAAAACCCGCGGTATTATCAATTTGAATAATGGTTATAAATTCAATAAAAACATGAGCATATGTTGTTTTTGCTGCAAATGATGCTTTTTTCAGAAAGTCAATATTGCAGTTGTGGATAAGATCAGCCCATAATGCCAACCTTCGCTAAAAAACGCCTGCCTTGCTAAATACTAATTATTCGGGGCTGTTGGAGATATGGTGTATCAGTCAGTCTGGCAAAATTGCCTAGAAGCACTGCAGTCAGAATTGCCTGCGCAGCAATTCAGCATGTGGATCCGCCCTTTGCAGGCCGATAGTTCCCATGACGCTCTCACATTGTTTGCCCCAAACCGCTTTGTGCTGGATTGGGTCCGGGATAAATATTTAAACCGGATCAACGAGCTGATCCACGATTATTGTGGTGATCATGCACCGCGCCTGCGTTTTGAAGTGGGCAGCAGTCAAAAGGCTGTCAAAGCGGCACCAGCGCCGGTCAGCCGCAGTCAAACAGCGGCCGCTGTGCCAGTGGCAGCGCCGGAAATTCCTGAACCTGCGCCAAAAACCATAGTGCGTAGTAATGTCCGTGCCAATTACACCTTTGATAACTTTGTAGAAGGTAAATCCAACCAGCTGGCGCGTGCTGCGGCCAGTCAGGTGGCAGATAATCCTGGCACTGCGTACAACCCGCTGTTTTTGTATGGCGGCACAGGTTTAGGTAAAACCCACTTATTACACGCTGTTGGTAACGGTATTCTGGCGAAAAAGCCCGACGCTAAAGTGATTTATATGCACTCAGAGCGTTTTGTGCAGGATATGGTGAAGGCACTGCAGAATAACGCCATTGAAGAATTTAAGCGTTATTACCGCTCTGTCGACGCTTTGCTGATTGACGATATTCAGTTTTTTGCGAAAAAAGATCGGTCTCAGGAAGAATTCTTTCATACTTTCAATGCGTTGCTTGAAGGTAATCAGCAAATAATCCTTACATCCGACCGTTATCCAAAAGAGATTGACGGTGTGGAAGAGCGGTTAAAAAGCCGTTTTGGCTGGGGTTTAACCATTGCGATTGAACCGCCAGAGCTGGAAACCCGCGTTGCCATTCTGATGCGCAAAGCGCAGGAGAATAACATCCGTTTACCGGAAGAAGTGGCGTTTTTTGTCGCTAAGCGGCTGCGCTCCAACGTACGGGAATTAGAAGGGGCGTTAAACCGCATTACCGCAAACGCTAACTTTACCGGCCGCCCTATTACCATTGATTTTGTCCGTGAGTCTTTGCGTGATTTATTGGCGTTACAAGACAAACTGGTCACCATCGAAAATATTCAGAAGACAGTGGCTGAATATTACAAAATCCGTGTCGCCGATTTGTTATCTAAACGCCGTTCCCGTTCTGTGGCCAGACCCAGACAAATGGCGATGGCGCTTTCCAAAGAATTAACGAACCACAGCTTGCCGGAAATTGGTGATGCTTTTGGTGGTCGCGACCACACCACTGTGCTGCACGCTTGCCGTAAAATTGAGTCTCTGAAAGAAGAAACTCATGAAATTAAAGAAGATTTTCAGAATTTAATTCGCACTTTGTCGTCTTAATAGGGAAAGGTTATGCAATTTTACATTGACCGTGACACGCTGCTGAAACCACTGCAAATGGTATCTGGTGCTATTGAGCGCCGTCATACTTTGCCTATTTTGTCGAATGTGCTGCTGGACGTGACGCCTGAAGCTTTATCTTTAACAGGTACAGATTTAGAAATTGAACTGGTCGCCGCTGTGCCTTTAACCCAGGTGCAGGTGCCAGGCCGGGTGACGATTCCTGCAAAAAAACTACTCGATATCTGCCGTTCTTTGCCAGAAGGTTCACCGCTGCATATTTCGTTGCAAGGCGACAACTGTGTTGTCAGTACCGGCAAAAGTAAATTTACCTTATCAACCTTAAGCGCCAACGACTATCCGAATCTGGAATCCTGGCAAGGTGAAGTGGAATTTGATTTAACCCGGGCGCAATTACGTAAGTTATTGGACGACACAGCCTTTTCGATGGCGAACCAGGATGTGCGTTATTACCTGAATGGTTTGTTGTTTGAAGTGGATAACGGCACTCTGCGCACTGTGGCAACCGACGGTCACCGGCTGGCGCTCAGCTCAATGGAATTGGCAGTAACTGCTGGTCAGCAAAAACAAGTCATTATTCCGCGTAAAGGTGTGCTGGAGTTAATGCGGTTGTTAGTGAATGATGATCAGGTGATCCGGCTGGCCATTGGCCAAAACCATATCCGTTTACTCGACAGCCAGTTTAGCTTTAGCAGCAAATTAATTGACGGCCGTTTCCCGGATTATCGCCGGGTGTTGCCGCGTAACAGTTCCAAACAAGTCACAGCACATCGTGCTGTGTTAAAAGATGCTTGTGTGCGCGCGTCAATATTATCGAATGAAAAATACCGTGGTGTACGTTTTACGCTGAGTTCCGGTGAGTTGCAGATTGTTGCCAATAACCCTGAGCATGAACAGGCTGAAGAAGTCATTGAAGTTGAGTATCAGGGCGACACCCTGGAAATTGGCTTTAACGTGGGTTATGTGCTGGACGTGTTAAACACTTTAAGTACAGATTTGATCATTATGCATTTAAGCGATGCCAACTCCAGCTCGCTGGTGGAAGGTGTGGGCAATCAGGGCGCCTTGTACGTCGTGATGCCAATGCGGCTGTAATTGTTGTAGTTTATGGCGCTGGCGCTGTTACAGCTGACAGGTTTTCGCAATATCAACAATGCGGCTTTGCAATTTTCGCCAACGATCAATCTGATTTATGGTGAAAACGGCAGTGGCAAAACCAGCATTCTGGAAGCTATTTATTTGCTGGCGCATGGCCGCTCTTTTCGCACCAGCAAACCGCAGAAGGTGATTGGCCATCAGCACTCACAGCTGGTGTTGCACGGCAAAGTGCAATGGGCGCAGCAGTTGTTGAGTGTGGGTATGTTGCGCGACAGATTGGGCGAATGGCAACTGAAGCTAAACGGCGAGAAGGTGCTGCGGGTGGCCGATATTGCCACTTTACTGCCGGTACAGTTGATCACGCCTGACAGTTTCAGATTGTTTTTTGGCGGGCCAAAAGAGCGGCGGCAGTTTTTTGATATGGGATTGTTCCACGTGGAACCTTCCTTTTTTGAACTCTGGGTGTTGTTTAATAAGGTTTTAAAACAGCGTAATGCCTTATTAAAAAGCAAACAGCCTTATGGTGACAACTACAGATTCTGGGATCTGCAGTTGTGTGAAACTGCGGTGGCGTTACAGCGAATGCGGCAGCAGTATATCAACCAGTTGTTTTTAGCCTTAACGCCTTTGCTGCAAGATATTGAAGTGTTGCAGCAACTGGAGCTCGAGCTGACGCCGGGTTGGGCAATGAAACAAGGTAATGCCGCTGAATTAATGCAACAGCTACAACAGAATTTCAGCAGTGACCTGAAGTTTGGTTATACCCAATTGGGGCCACAAAAAGCAGATCTACGGATCAAAATTGCTGGCGAATATGCCGATGAATTTTTGTCGCGTGGTCAGCTGAAAATGTTGTTGTTTGCGTTAAAGGTGGCACAAAGCAATGTAATTTTTAGCAGAGGTCATAAACAGCCACTGCTGCTGATTGACGATTTGGCGTCGGAGCTGGATGACCACTCTAAACGCCATATTTTTAGTTTTTTACATCATATCAATTCGCAGGTGTTTATTACTGCAATTGAAGCTGCTCAGGTCTTGCCATTAGTGTCAGGCACTGAGGTTGGATTGTTCCACGTGGAACATGGGCAGATAGTACGGACGGATGATAATGGCCGAAGAACATAATTACGACTCCTCCAGTATAAAAGTACTGAAAGGTTTAGACGCAGTCCGCAAAAGACCGGGCATGTATATTGGTGATACCGACGACGGTTCAGGATTACACCATATGGTGTTTGAAGTTGTCGATAACTCGATTGACGAAGCGCTGGCTGGCTATTGTAGCGACGTGTTTGTCACTATCCACAGCGATAACTCAGTGTCTGTCCGCGACAATGGTCGTGGCATTCCAACCGATATGCACGAAGAAGGTGTGTCCGCTGCTGAAGTCATCATGACAGTACTGCACGCCGGCGGTAAATTCGACGACAACTCTTATAAAGTGTCGGGTGGTTTACACGGTGTTGGGGTGTCGGTAGTAAACGCTTTGTCGGATAAACTGGAACTGACCATTCGCCGCAAAGGCCAGGTGCATAACCAGATTTACCGTTTAGGTGTGCCGGACGAACCGCTCAAAGTGATTGGTGAAACCGATAGCACTGGTACAGAAATTCGTTTTTGGCCAAGCCCAACCATTTTTACCGATATCAATTACCACTACGATATTCTGGCCAAACGTTTACGTGAGCTGTCGTTCTTAAACTCTGGTGTTAGCATTATTCTGACCGATGAGCGTGACGACAAAAAAGATCACTTTAAATATGAAGGTGGTATCGAAGCTTTTGTGCAGTATTTAAACCGCACCAAAATGGCGATTCACCCTAAAGCCTTTTATTTTACCGCCAGCCGCGAAGATGGCATTTCAGTTGAAGTGGCGATGCAGTGGAATGATTCGTTCCAGGAAAGCATCTTCTGTTTTACCAACAATATTCCACAGCGCGACGGCGGTACTCATTTAGCCGGTTTCCGTTCGGCCTTAACCCGGGTGCTCAACACTTATATTGACGCCGAAGGTTACGCTAAAAAGATGAAAGTGGCGGCTACCGGTGATGATGCCCGTGAAGGTTTAACTGCCGTTATCAGCGTCAAAGTGCCGGATCCGAAGTTCAGCTCACAAACCAAAGACAAGCTGGTGTCCAGCGAAGTGAAGTCGGCGGTTGAAAGTGTGATGCATGAAAAGCTGAATGAATATCTGCTGGAAAATCCAAACGACGCCAAAATCATCGTCACCAAAATTGTAGACGCAGCCCGTGCCCGTGAAGCTGCGCGTAAAGCCCGTGAAATGACACGCCGGAAAGGGGTGTTGGATATTGCCGGTTTACCAGGAAAATTGGCCGACTGTCAGGAAAAAGATCCAGCATTATCAGAACTTTACCTGGTAGAGGGTGACTCTGCGGGTGGGTCTGCCAAGCAGGGCCGCAACCGCAAAAACCAGGCGATTCTGCCACTGAAAGGTAAAATTCTGAACGTAGAAAAAGCCCGCTTCGACAAGATGATTTCATCACAGGAAGTTGGCACCCTGATCACCGCTTTAGGTTGTGGTATCGGCCGTGAAGAATACAATCCGGATAAAACCCGTTATCACAGCATCATCCTGATGACGGATGCGGACGTCGACGGCTCGCACATTCGTACCCTGCTGTTGACCTTCTTCTACCGTCAAACGCCTGAACTGATCGAGCGTGGTTATATTTATATTGCCCAACCACCTTTGTACAAAGTGAAAAAAGGTAAACAAGAGCAGTACATCAAAGATGATGCGGCGATGACTGAATACCTGACCACACTGGCACTGGACGAAGCAACCTTACATGTAAACGCCGATGCCCCAGGTATTGGTGGTGCACCACTGGAAGCTCTGGTTGGCCAGTACCATAAGTGCAAAGCCACTATTGAGCGTTTAGGTCGGAAAATTCCATTGAACCTGCTGAACGAGCTGGTTTATGTGCCGGGTATTACGGTTGAGATGTTAAAAGACGCCACTTTAACCAAAGAGTGGGTTAGTAAACTGGCAAAACGTCTGCAGGACAAAGAAGGTGATGGTTCCAGCTATACTTTTGATGTGACTGAAGATCGTGAACGTAATCTGACCCTGCCAAAAATTGTGATCCGCCAGCACGGTATCGACAATGAATATGTGCTGCATTACGACTTTATCACCTCCAGCGACTATGGCCGTATTGCCGCTTTAGGCGACGCGATTCGTGATCTGGTGGAAGAAGGTGGTTATATCCGCCGTGGTGAAAAAATCAAACCTATTACCAGCTTTGTTGAAGGTCTGGAATGGCTGATGACAGAGTCGAAAAAAGGTCTGTATATTCAGCGTTATAAAGGGTTAGGTGAAATGAACCCTGAGCAGCTATGGGAAACCACCATGGATCCAAATACCCGCCGTATGCTGCGGGTGACCATTGAGGACGCCATTGGTGCCGACCAGTTGTTTAATACGCTGATGGGTGACGACGTAGAACCACGTCGTGCCTTTATCGAAGAAAACGCGCTGCGGGTGGCTAACCTGGACGTGTAATTTGCTGGGGCTAAATAGTGCGGTGTTCACCCTTGTGAATAGCCGGTTTAGCCGCAGACACAAAAACAGCAGCAACAAAAGCCCGGTCGATTGACCGGGCTTTTTTTATGATCATTCCCAGTGTTGTTGAAGCTGTAGCAAACTGAAATTCTGCCGCAATACAACGATCGCCATATGCTGCAGATATTTCCTGCTGCAATCAGCCAGGCATAACGAATTGATTTTTATGGATAGTTCCGAAATCAGGCAACTACAGTTGCCATGTGATGTAGCAGAACTCTGCCAGTCGTGACGCCAGTATCTAATTTAGCCAAGTTGCATTGCCGCCAGGTCAGGCCTATGGTTGGCGGGCAGTCAGGGAGCAGGCGGCATGCAGTGCTACTGGACAGTTGTGTATTCGTTATCCTTTCACCAAGCCCTCTTGTTCTCTATGTCAGGTTTATACCAAATGACACTGCAATCAGTTGCCTTCAGCAACTGAACCCTTTGCCATTTCTGCTGCAGAAGGAGAGTGCAGATGAATACTATCTTTAACCCTGTGACCGGTGATGAAGAGGATGTTGCAACTTTACCGGTCGAGTTGCAGCTGTTGCAACGTGATGACCACCCTGACTTTGTGTCACTTAAAATCAGTGAAGACAGCACAGAGCAGATCCAGGCTTATCAGCCAACACCGGATTGGCCGGAAATGCCAAAGCCACGGATGCCGGAATTACCGCTGCCGTATCCGCCTAAACTACCGTTGCCCATTAAAGTTTGTGCTGCAGTCAGCGGGCGTTATCGTTATCAACCCATTGCCAAACCGGGCACTTTTCCGCTGAACCTGCTTAGTATAACTGTGCGGGTTGATGTGGATAGATTTTTACCCCAGCAGCGCATTTCTATTGAGGCGCGCCGGTTGTTTCCTGCGTCCAGCGCGCATTTAATTGCAGAAGTCACTTCGGATGCCTGCCTCGGGCTGAATCATCGCCGGATCAAAGCCAGTGTGGTATACCGCCACGGTTCCGCCGCTTTATTACCTGCTGATCAACTGGTGTTTGAAGCCAAACGTGGTGCTGTTGGACTGCAGTATGCAAATTATCAGTTAACGGTGATCAACGCAGGTGTCAGCAAAACCTATCCGCTGAGCTTCTGGTCACAGTATTTTGATGAAGTTGAGTTTGAGGTAGACCAGGTGGCCGGTACTAATAATGTCACCACCAGTTACCAGACTCACAGCCATCCGAACCGGCCGGCTGATTTACCCAACGAAACACTCAATCTGACCAACGTGTTTCAGCGTGCGGGTTTTAATGCCACATTGTCACCACATCCTTCGACTATCCCGGTGACGGCTGCGGGGGCGAATGCCACCTGGTCTGACAGCGAAATGCACAATGCAATGGTGACGTACTGGCAGCGTTTTGCCAATAAACCACAGTGGGCTATGTGGGTGCTGTTTGCGGCCAGGCATGACAGTGGACATAGTCTGGGTGGTGTGATGTTTGATGATATTGGCGCTAATCATCGCCAGGGGACGGCCATCTTTACCAATAGTTTTATTCAGGATGTGCCGGCAGGAGAAACAAACGCCGCAGCCTGGCGCCAGCGTATGGTGTTCTGGACTGCGGTGCACGAAATGGGTCACGCTTTTAATCTGGCGCATTCCTGGCAAAAAGCACTTGGGGTGCCGCAGGGGGCACCAGGTAACCCATGGCTGCCGCTGGCCAATGAACCTGAAGCCCGTAGTTTTATGAACTATCCGTATTTTGTTTCTGGCGGACAGTCAGCGTTTTTCAGTAATTTCCGTTTTCGTTTTAGTGATGACGAGCTGGTGTTTATGCGCCATGCACCCCGCAGTTTTGTGCAGATGGGCAATAACAACTGGTTTGATCAACACGGTTTTGAAGCGGCACCTGCTCATACTGAATCTGGTTGGCAACTGGAGATCCGCAGCAACAAAGCCAGGCCATCGTTCAGCTTTATGGAGCCGGTCTGGCTGGAACTCAAACTGAAAAACATTGCAGAGCAGCCGCAGTTGCTTGATGCGGACCTGCTGCAGGATGGCCAGCATTTTAGCCTGGTGATCCAGCGTGAAGGTGGGGTGGCGAAATTCTGGCGGCCGATGATTACCCGTTGTCATCAGGCACATCAGGACGCAATAGCAGCCGGCTCTGCCATTTATGGCAGTCACAATATCAGCTGCACCAGCAGCGGTTGGTTAATTGATGAACCCGGTTTTTATCAGGTGCAGGCGGCGATTGACCTTGGACATGCCGTGGTGCGTTCTAACCTGTTGCGGATTTATGTGGTGGCTTCGGGTTCTGCTGAAGAGCATCAGTTGGCGCCGGATTATTTTACCGAAGATGTAGGGCGGGTATTAAGTTTTGGTGGAGCACCAGCGCTCACTGCTGCAACAGAAGTGCTGCAGGAACTGGAGCAGAGCTGCCCTCAATCTGCAGCAGCTTTACATGCACGTTGGGCCTTAAATGCACCAGCCATCCGGGCTTACAAGACTTTGGGCTACAGTAAAACCGGCGCCGGTTTTAGCTGCAGTACGCCCAATAGCAAGGCGGCAGAGCGGTTAAGAAAACTGCTGACATCTGATGTGCAACAAGTCGCCAACAGCATGGGTAATATTCATTATTACGCTGCTGTGCGTGAGCTGGCCGATTGTTTCCGCCAGGCAGATGACAAAAAAGCTGCCAAAGCCTTGCTGGAGCAGGGTGTGAGCACGATGAAACAACGCCAGGTTCTGCCCGCAGTGCAAGCAGACTGGAATCAGCAGTTAAAACAACTGAAATAACAAACAACAATGCTGCAGTTACTGTGGATATATATTGATACACAGTAACTGCACTACCAATGGCTCCAGTGTTCGTTCTCTTCACTGTTATCCATCACATGGTTCCGTGAACTCTTTGCACAAATAACCGCGAATTTTATTGACTGTTATGATTACAGGTGTAATCTTATGAGGATTACACCTGTAATCCATTGTGCTGTCTGAGGGAGTAACAAATGAATAAAGACATTAGCCAGGCTGAGCTGGAAGTTCTCAAAGTGTTGTGGGCCAAGTCACCCCTCAGCGCTAACGAAGTGGTTATTGCTCTGGCGGACGCCAGTGAGTGGCATGAAAAAACCGTCAAAACCTTACTGAATCGTCTGGTGACAAAAGAGGCTGTGGGCTTTGAAAAAGATGGCAGGGCTTATTTGTATTACCCGCTGGTACAACAAGCGGATTACCAGCAAAAAGAAAGTCTGAGTTTTATTCAACGGGTATTGTCCGGGCGGATCAGCCCGCTGGTGGCCGGTTTTGCCAAACAGCAAAAGCTGGATGCCCGTGATGTGGCAGAGCTGAAACAATTAATTGCAGATTGGGAAAAGGAGCAAAAACATGACTAACTGGCTGCTGTCGCAACTGCTGCCGCTCAGCCTGTTGCTCGCAGTGCTGCTACTGCTGCGCCCTTTTGTACTGCGTATGCTGGGCGCCCGCTGGCAATACAGTCTCTGGGCTTTGGTGCCCCTGTGGTTCGTGTTGTCGTTATTGCCTTTGCCGGTTTATCAAACCACAGACAATGTGATCAGCCGTGTTCAGATTGGTATTAGCCAACTGAATGCGGATATCACTGACAAGTTGTATGCCGTTGATCTGTTGTTGCTGACCTGGCTGGCAGGTGTGTTGTGTCTGAGTTTTGTGCTGTATTGGCAGCAAAAACAAATATGGGCCGAGCTGGCTGCAGCCGAAATGGTGCAGAACCCCACTGTAACCCCGCTCAGCTGCAAACAAAGTATTGGCCAGCACGGCCCATATCTGACGGGGCTGTGGTGCCCACAACTGCTATTGCCCAACGACTTTAACCGGCGTTTTAGTGCAGAACAACAACAGCTGATTCTGCAACATGAACTGACACACTGGCAGCGTGGGGATTTACATGCCAATGCGCTGGCTTTGCTGGTATTAAGTTTGTTTTGGTTTCATCCACTTTGCTGGTGGGCGTATCGCCTGTACCGGCAGGACCAGGAGCTGGCTTGTGACGCTGTGGTATTACAGCATGCCAATGCCAGACAAAAAATTGCTTACAGTCATGCACTGCTGAGTAATGCCCAAACTGCTGCCGGACCATGGCAGTTACTGACCCATCCTTATGGAGATAAACAAATGATCAAACAACGTTTAATGCAGTTACAGCAACAACATGGCTTTAGTAAACCTATGTTGAGCCTGAGTCTTTTGGTGCTCACTGTGGCACTGCTGTGGCTGCAACAACCGGTGCTGGCGGTGGCCAACGACAATGCGGCACCGATCAGCAGGGTTGAGCCACGTTACCCGCTAGCGGCGGCACAAAATAAAATAGAAGGTTATGTGGTGGCGCAATTTGATATCAGTGCCGAAGGTCAGGTGCAAAACATAAAAATTCTGAAGTCTGTACCTGAGCAGGTTTTTGATAAAGAGTCAGTGCGTGCGCTGGAGCAATGGCAATATGCCAAAACGATGGCCGGTCAGCAGGGCGTCAAGGTGCAGCTTGATTTTGCCATGGATCCGGTGGACTACAATATTGAGCGGGTTGAGGTGTCGCCGTCAAAATAACTGCAGCAGCTTATCAGCCAAAACAGCAAAGGGGCCACTGGGCTCTTTTGCTGTTTCGGTTACAGCCAGAGCGCAAATTGGCTTTCACGCAATAATTTTCCCGTGATTCCTGCAGAAAATGCCGCGAAGCGCTACAGAAACGCCACGTAAATGGGTATACTTTTCGGTCATTTTTGCAGGTCTATCTCATTCAGCGAGCAGGTGCGCCTTCTATGCACAATTACGATATTAAAACATTCCAGGGATTGATCCTGGCATTACAGGATTATTGGGCCCGTCAGGGTTGTGTCATAGTGCAGCCCCTTGATATGGAAGTGGGTGCCGGTACCTTCCATCCGATGACCTTTTTACGTTCTTTAGGCCCAGAGCCAAGCAACGTGGCTTATGTGCAGCCGTGCCGCCGTCCAACCGATGGCCGTTATGGTGAAAACCCAAACCGCTTACAGCACTATTACCAGTTTCAGGTGATTTTAAAGCCGTCGCCGGCCAATATTCAGGAGCTGTATTTAGGCTCTTTACGCGAGCTGGGCATTGATACCCTGGTGCACGATATCCGTTTTGTCGAAGACAACTGGGAATCGCCAACCCTGGGTGCCTGGGGTTTAGGCTGGGAAGTGTGGTTAAACGGCATGGAAGTCACACAGTTCACTTATTTCCAGCAAGTGGGTGGCTTAGAGTGCCGTCCGGTCACAGGCGAAATTACCTATGGTTTAGAGCGTCTTGCCATGTACATTCAGGGCGTGGACAGCATTTTTGATCTGGTCTGGACCGACGGCCCTATGGGGCGTGTGACCTATGGTGATGTGTTCCACCAGAACGAAGTTGAACAGTCTACTTACAACTTTGAATATGCCGATGTACCAGCGCTGTTTGCCGCTTTTGACCAATACGAAGCCGAAAGCCATAAACTGATTGAGCTGGGTTTACCACTGCCGGCTTATGAAAAAGTGATGAAAGCCTCTCATGCCTTTAACCTGCTGGATGCACGCCACGCCATTTCTGTGACAGAACGTCAGCGTTATATTCTGCGGGTGCGCACTTTAGCCAAGGCCTGTGCTGAAGCTTATTATGCTGCCCGCGAAAAGCTGGGTTTCCCGTTATGCCGTAACCAGTCACAAGTGCAGCAGGAGGTTTAAGTGGTGCAGGATTTTATTGTTGAGATTGGTACTGAAGAGTTACCACCGAAGTCGCTGCAAACTTTAGCAACGGCTTTTGAACAGAATATTGTCGATGAGCTGAATAAGCTCGGTTTGTCTTTCAGCAACACTGCCTGGTACGCAGCGCCACGCCGTCTCGCGGTGCGGGTCAATCAGCTGGTGGCTCAACAGGCCGATAAAGTGGTGGAAAAACGCGGGCCGGCGCTCGCAAGTGCTTTTGATGCTTCTGGTCAACCGACCAAAGCAGCACAAGCCTGGGCTGCTTCCAACGGCATTAGTGTGGAACAGGCCGAACGCCTGGAAACGGACAAAGGTGCCTGGCTGGTGCATAAAGCCAAAGTGCTGGGCGCTGCTACCGTCAGTTTATTACCTGAAGTCATTCACAACGCGCTGGCAAAATTGCCTATTGCCAAGCCCATGCGCTGGGGCCATTCCACTGCCGAATTTATCCGTCCTGTGCACACTGTGGTCATGCTGTATGGCAATGACATAGTGCCGGCCACAGTGCTGGGTAAAACCTCAGGCCGTGCTACTCATGGTCACAGATTCCACGCCCCGGCGCTGGTGGAAATTGCCAATGCCGATGCTTACTTAAGCACGCTGGAACAGGCTTTTGTGGTGGCCGATTACGCCAAACGCCGTGCTTTTATTGCCGCTGAAGTAGCAAAAACTGCTGCTTCGCTTCATGGCGTGGTCGCAACTGACGAAGCGCTGCTCGATGAAGTGACCTCTTTAGTGGAATGGCCAGTGGTGCTGGTCGGTTCATTTGAAGAGCGTTTCCTCGAAGTGCCGGCTGAGCCGTTAATTTCGACCATGAAAGACAACCAGAAGTACTTCCCGCTGCTCGATAATAACGGCAAGCTACTGAATAAATTCATTTTTGTGGCAAATATCAACAGTAAAGACCCAAGCCAGATCATCTCGGGTAACGAAAAAGTAGTGCGGCCAAGGTTAACAGACGCCCAGTTCTTTTTTACTGTGGATAAAAAAACCAAACTGGCCGACCGCCTTGAGAGTTTAGGCACTGTATTGTTCCAGCAAAAACTCGGCACTTTACGTGAAAAATCTGAGCGCATTGCCAAACTGTCGGCTTATATTGCCGGCAAAATTGGCGCCAATGTACAGCATGCTGAGCGCGCTGGTTTACTGTCGAAAACCGACCTGATGAGCAACATGGTTGGTGAGTTCCCGGAAACACAGGGCATTATGGGCATGCATTATGCCCGGATTGACGGCGAGCCAGAGGCTGTTGCGGTTGCGCTGAACGAACAATACAAACCGCGTTTTGCCGGTGACAGCCTGCCAAGTCAGCTCGAAGCCTGTGCAGTGGCCATTGCTGATAAACTCGATTCGTTAGTGGGTATTTTTGGTATTGGTCAGGCGCCAAAAGGCGATAAAGACCCCTTTGCACTGCGCCGTGCTGCCATTGGTGCGCTGCGCATTATGGTAGAAAAACAGCTGCCATTAGACTTGCTGGACATCATCAGCTATGCCCAAAACACTTTTGGCGACAAGTTAACCCAAGCCACTGTTGCCGACGAAGTGCTGGAATTTATGCTGGCGCGTTTCCGTGCCTGGTACGAAGGCGAAGGTTATGCCGTCGATGTAATTCAGGCCGTACTGGCGCGTCGCCCAACCAATCCGGCCGATTTTGACCGCCGTGTTAAAGCTGTGGCCGAATTCCGCAAATTGGAAGCGGCTTCAGCTTTAGCTGCTGCCAATAAGCGGGTTGCCAATATTCTGGCCAAAGTGGAAGGTGAGCTGCCACAACAGGTCAATACCACTTTATTGCAGGCGGGTGCTGAACAAGCCTTGTTTGCCGCTTTATCGGCTAAACAAACTGAGCTGGAAACCCTGTTTGCCAAAGGTGACTACAACACAGCCTTAAGCACGCTGTCCTCCTTACGTCAGGTGATTGATCAGTTCTTTGACGAAGTGATGGTGAACGTTGAGGATATGGCGGTGCGGCAAAACCGCCTGGCGCTGTTAAACCAACTGCGTTTAGCTTTCCTGCATGTTGCTGATATTTCTGTGCTGCAATAACACTGCAGTTTGGTGCTGATATCAAAACAAAACCCGGCAAGCGCCGGGTTTTTTTATGCTTGAGCTCTGCCATCAGTCTGATTCAGTCCCGGTCAAGGTTGCAGCGTACAGTCTCAGGCCGTCATGCATCAGTTCTGCTGTACCTGCACCAAACCTGTTGTAATAGTTGTTAAAACGTTCGTCCTGCACATAGAGGCTGGCCAGTTGCAACAGCCGCTCCGCCGGGCAGGCGCCATAACTCAGTAACCATTGGTGCTGAGCCTGCATCAGTTGTTGTACTTCAGCTGCGTCCGCGCTGAGGTGACGCAGTTGTGACAATTGTGACGCTATCAGCTCGCCTTGTTCGGCTTGCGCCTGTTGTTCGCTGGCTGATAACTGTTGTTGTTGCTGCTCGTGCTGCTCAATTTCAGTGGCTCCCCAGCGTTGCATTGCTTCTTCGCGCAGCACCTGTGGACTGAAATGCTGAAATAAAGCTGAATGATTTGGGTTAGACATAGTGTCAGACTCCAGTTGTAACAAGGATTGATCCAGCATGGCTAACAGTTTGGTCAGATGGTCCAACCTTGCTGTTAGCTGCTGCTTTTGCGCCAATAAACAAGAGACTAAGTTGTAGTCCGGGTTTTGCAGCAGACGCTGAATTTCCGCCAGCGGCAATTCCAGTTCGCGATACATCAGGATCTGTTGCAGCTGCAATAATTGTTGCTGCTGATACAAACGGTAACCGCCGGCACTGCGTGCCATGGGTTTAAATAAACCTATCTGATCATAATGGTGTAAGGTGCGGACACTAATGCCGGCAATCTTAGCTAACTGGCTGATGGTAAAAGACATAACTTAGTTTCTTTGTTTAGGCTCAACTGCAGTCTGGGCCCTGACGTTACGTCAGACGCAAATGATTTTTTAAAATCTTCAGGCTGGCGCTGATCAAAGCTGTGAGTTAGTGCACCTGATTGCGGCCACTGGCTTTGGACAGATACAACTGCTGATCGGCTCTTTTAATTGCAGCCTGAATGTCCTCTGCTGCTGTGGCTTCGGCCACCCCAAAACTGCCGGTGATCACTAAGTCGGGATGCTGGGGTAACAACCGTTTTTGGGCAATAGCAGCACGAATTTTATCAGCCACCCTTAACGCGTCCTGCAGGCTGGTTTTGGGTAACAACAATAAAAACTCTTCGCCGCCATAACGGCAACAAATATCTTGAGTGCGCAGTTTTTGCCGGAACAACAGCGCCGCCTGTTGTAACACTAAATCGCCCTGATCATGGCCAAAACTGTCGTTGATATGTTTAAAGTGGTCAATGTCGGTCATGACCACCGCCATAGGGAAAAACAGCTCAGGTTGTTGTTGGGTATGTTCCGGCAATACTTCTTCCAGAAAACGCCGGTTGGCCAGATTGGTCAGTACGTCGGTATTGGCTTGTTGCTCTTTGCTGTGCTGTAGCACACTCATTGAATGATGGCTGCGCTCACGGAAATGTTCGTTGATCCAGCCGACCGCCAGCACAGTGGCAAAAGAGGCCAGAAAACGCGGCACCTCGGCTGTGGTATAACGGGCTTGTTGTAGCTCAGGACCAAATAACAAAAATATCAGTCCGGAAAACATCAGCAGATTCAGAATAATGCCGGCTTTGGCACCAAGCAGGCCAAACATGATCAGAGGTACCGGAAATACCCAATATAAAGCAGTGTTTTGTGAACCGCCGTGCCATACCAGTAACAACACAAAAAACAACGCAAAAAGAGCCACTAAAGTACAGGCCAGCTGCAGTTGCTGTGAGCGGTGAAACCAGATAGAAATTAACAGCAGCGCCAGCGCAGCACCAAATATCAGCAGTTGTAATGACAAATCAGCGCTGAATAAGTGATAAAAGCCCATCAGCAATAATGTCAGTGAGCTGATATAGCTGGCAAATAACAGAATATAACGCCGTCTGAGCTGATCGATAGAAGCGGCTTTATGATGGCTTTGCGACAATGGCAAAACGGTAGTTCCGAAGCTGTTGAATAATCAAGAGTCTGCGACCGGATCCTTGAAATAACAAGTTTAACCGGCGCTTTTTTTCAGCAAATAACGATAAGGCAGCGCTGAAGTGTCCATCGCCACAAGTTCGTGATCCATAAAACGGCAAAAAGCCGGAATGTCGCGGGTGGTGGCCGGGTCGTCGGCCAGGATCAACAGAGTTTGGCCTGCGGCCATTTTCCGGATGGTCAGCCGCACCATCATTACAGGCTCAGGGCAGCGTAAACCTAAAGCATCCAGTTGTTGATCGGCATGGGCAAACACATCAGTCATGGTGCATTCCGCGAGAGTAAAACAGCCGCTTATGGTAACGGCTTGGCTGGTGGATTTCAAAATATAAAAAACGGCCGCTAAAGGCCGTTTTGCAAATGATGCTGCTGATGTCAGTGATCAGGCTAAACCTAAATCCCTGGTCATATTTTCATTGCGGTCACGGTGCACTATCACGTTGTCTTCAATCCGGATGCCACCAAACTTACGCATCGCATCTACTTTGTGCCAGTTTACGTATTTGCCGTGTTCACTTTGTTTGAGCGTGGCCAATAACGAATCAATAAAATACAAACCCGGTTCTATGGTAAACACCATGCCAGGCTCAACCAGCCGGGTTGAGCGCAGGAAAGGGTGATTCTGGGGGGCCGCCACATGAGTGCCACGTTCATCCGCCATAAAACCACCCACATCATGCACCTGCAGCCCCAAATGATGGCCAATACCGTGTGGGTAAAAAGTACGGCTGATTTCGGTTTCTACTATGGCGTCGGCGCCCAGCTGCACTAAGTCAAAATCGGCCAGAATATTGGCAATCAGCTGATGTGACTTTAAATGCACTTCAGTGTATTTAATGCCGGGTTTTAAGCTGTCGACCAGTTGTAATTCAATGGCATTCATTGCCTGGATCAGGGCGGCAAATTCGTCGTTTTTCGCACTGTAAGTGCGGGTAATGTCGGCGGCATAGCCATGAAATGACGCGCCGGCATCGATTAAAAACGAATGATGTTCAGCAGGTTTTTGCCGCTCCAGCACTGTGTAATGCAAAATGGCGGCGTTTTGGTTCAGTGCAATAATATTGCCGTAAGGCACTTCGTTTTCGCCCTGGCCCACAGCCGCCAGGTAGGCCAGCTGAATATCAAATTCACTGCCACCGGCACGAAAAGCCGCTTCGGCCGCTCTGTGGCCCTGTACCGCAATGCGGTTGGCTTCACGCATACAGGCCAGCTCATAGTCGGTTTTATAAGCGCGGTGATAATGCAGGTAATTTAATACACCTTCCGGGTTCAGCTCGGTAAAGCCCAGGGCACGGGCCAGTTCCAGCTGTTCACCCAGATACGCCATCCGTGCTTTGTCGTAGGGCAGCAGTTGCTCAACTTTGGTGGCTTTATCAATCAGCTGAATATCAAAAAAGCCGGCCCAGAAGTCGGTTGGGGCGTCCGGCACCTTGTGCCAGAAATCCACAGGTAAATAAAACACCAGTTTAGGTTTGTTGACGCCATCGACGATGAGCCAGCAGTGTGGGTTATCGACCAGCGGCAACCAGGCTTTAAACAGCGGGTTTACTTTAAAGGGATAATCCATATCGTCGAGAAACTGACGTTTAGCCTGGCCCGAATGGATCACCAATGCGTCCAGATTTTCCCGTGCCAGCACGGCTTTGGTGCGTTGTTGCAGCTCAAACAGGTGAGCGGCGTACAGAGGTTGGTAAGCTGGTCGCATGGCTGTTCCTATCATTAGTTATCATATGAAGTTACAGCAGCCGCTTAAGCGGCTGCAATAGGCCCACAGGGGGGGCAACACAGGCTCTGGTGCTGACTCAGGAGCTTTCACCGACCTGCATAGTGCTTAATGGCACAAAAACGTCGTGGTTCTGATTCATTCTGATGTTGTAAATCTGATAATAAGCCAGCACCGCTTTGACATATTCCCGTGTTTCTTTAAACGGAATAGTTTCAATCCAGATATCCAGCGGCATCTGCTGGCCTTTGGGCAACCAGGTTTTTACTCTGCTGTAACCGGCGTTATAAGAGGCGGTCGCAAAGACCAGGTTATTGTTATTTTGCCGCATTAAATAGTTCAGATAGTCGGTCCCCATATCAATATTTACATTGGGGTTATACAAGGTTTGTACCGCAACCCGCCGGCCCGAGATATGTTTAGCCGTTTGCGGCATAATTTGCATTAAACCGTGGGCACCCACCGGCGATTTAGCCGTCGGAATAAAGGTGCTTTCGCGTCGGGTAATGGCCATGGCCCAGGCAGGGTCTACCTGAGCTGCTTTGGCATGTTTTTGAATTTCCTGATTAAACACCATCGGAAAACGCATTTCTACGTCATCCCAATAACCGGCATCCGCCAGTGCAAAAATGGCTCTGTCATACCAGCCTTTGTCATAAGCGTACTTGGCGGCGCTGAGTTTTTCCGGTTCTGTGCCGTATTTTTGCAGGAACGTCAGTTCCCGCTTGGCGGCGTTGGGCCGGCCAATGGCCTGCCATTCATACATCCGCGCTATAGCCGCACTCTTTTTAAAAGCCTGATACTGTTCGGCCGTGATAGGCACTGGTTTATGCGCCAGGCTGGGTTTCAGGCCCAGTTTGGCTGCGGCCATAAAACCATAATAACTGCGTTCTTCGGCAAGGCTTGCCAGCTGTTGTTTGGCTTGTTCCTGCTGCCCCAGCTCCTGCAGCACCCGAGCTTGCCAATACCTTAAGTTATCTTTGTTACGGCTCTCAGCTGGCAGTTCAGCCAGCATTTGCTGAATTTGTTGCCATTGTTTTTGCCGCAACAACCAGGCCAGTTGCCACTGAATAAATAAATCATCTTTTAGTGCCACCGGCACCATAGCGATAAATTTGGTGGCGCGGGCGTCGTTTTTGCTGGCCAGGGCAATAGCAAACTGTCGGGCTACGTCGGTGCGCTGTGCTTTGGTAAATTGCGGATCAGTTTCAAATCTTTGCCATACCCTGAGCGCCTGTTCCGGCTGTTTCCACACCATTTTTTTCAGGGCATAGGTCAGAATTTCGCGCTCCCAACGATGTTTGAGTGGCAAAAAATTTTGTCTTTGCACCAGGCCTGGGTTTTCAATCACCTGTTTCCATTTATCACCAAGGTATTGCAGGTTTTTTGGCAGCAGGGTGCGTAAATAAGGGATGATCCGTTCATCACCGCCATCGGCGGCTTTGGTTAAGCGGGCCCACACCACTTCCGGCGTGCGCTGGCCGGCTTTTTGCCAGCGGGAAAACAGGTTGTCACACTCTTTGGGCAGCGACTTACCCACAGTCCAGAGTTTGGTCACTTCAGGCCAGATGGTTTTAGCCGGCTCATTCAGTAGCCTAAGTTGTAGTGCATAACAGTCCAGCACTGTGTCTGTGCCCATCTGGTAGTTCTGTAAAAACGGCTGGCTCAGGCCAACACTGGCTAAATAAATCAGCCAGCGTTTTTTCATTGGCCATTCCAGTGGTGTGCCCTGGTGGCGTTTTAAAAAGTCTTTTACGTCGGCCGTGTTGCCAAGCGCCCTGCTTAAATACTCCAGCTCAACATAAGGTTTCAGCGGGTAATGATGTAAATCACGCAGGATTTTTTGCGCTTGTTCAGGGCTTGCTTTCTGAATGTTTTTTTCAGCTTTGAGAAAACGTTCCCGCAACACCTGATCGGAAGGTGCTGCCAGAGTGCTGCTGCTGAACACCAGCAGCAGCGACATAAAAAAACCTGTTCCTGAGATGCCGAACTTCGGTTGCCACATCTGTATAAATACCACCTATAGTTACACAGGCGTCGACGGCGAATTCAAACAAGCGTTTAAATAACGGTTGAATTTTTTCCTGAACCGCGACACACTGGACCCGCACAAGACTCATCTGACCTGTTGCGATAAAAAAGCATTTGTCACCTACGCGACGAAGGAGAACATCCATGATCTACCAGAGTTCCAGCATTACCGTGCAATACATTGCTGACGGTATTGCCGAGTTTACCTTTAACGCAGCCGGCTCGGTAAACAAATTTGACCAGCAAACGCTGGCCGATTGCCGCGCAGCGTTGGAAATCCTGCACAAAGATGCAAATCTCAAAGGTTTAATTTACAGCAGTGCCAAAGAAACCTTTATTGTTGGTGCTGATATTACTGAATTTTTAGCCACTTTCCAAAAGCCTGAAGCTGAATTAATCCCGTGGATCAAACAAGCTTCTGACATC
Organism: Rheinheimera sp.; assembly: GCF_036782235.1. Taxonomy (GTDB): domain Bacteria; phylum Pseudomonadota; class Gammaproteobacteria; order Enterobacterales; family Alteromonadaceae; genus Pararheinheimera. Next base: position 365,664 of record NZ_DAIPZL010000004.1, read on the forward strand.
TTCGACCTCGCTGAAGATCTACCAGTTCCAACAGTAGTGGCATTAAATGGTTTTGCGTTAGGCGGCGGTTGTGAGTGGTCTTTAACGGCCGACTACCGTGTGGCCGATACCACCACCAAAATTGGTTTACCTGAAGTCAAACTGGGTCTGATGCCAGGTTTTGGCGGCACAGTGCGTTTACCCCGTATTGTGGGTGCTGACACTGCGATGGAGTGGATCACTACAGGTAAAGAACGTGGCGCCGAACAAGCCTTAAAAGAAGGTGCTGTGGATGCCGTAGTGGCACCAGCCAAATTAAAAGAAGCTGCGCTTTCGATGGTGCAGGACGCCATTGCCGGCAAGCTGAACTGGCGCCAGAAACGTGCTGCCAAGTTAGCTCCGCTGAAACTGAATAAAACCGAAGCCACTATGAGCTTTAATACCGCCAAAGGCATGGTATTTGCCAACGCAGGTAAACATTACCCTGCGCCTATGCTGGCGGTAGAAACCATTGAAAAAGCAGCGCGTTTAGACCGCGCCGGTGCCGTAGCACTGGAGAACGCCGGTTTTGCCAAACTGGCAAAAACCGACGCTGCTACTGCCCAGATTGGTTTGTTCCTGAATGACCAACTAATCAAAGGCAAAGCCAAACAAGCTGGCAAAATGGCGAAAAAAGCCATCAATAAAGCTGCAGTGTTAGGCGCCGGCATTATGGGCGGTGGTATTGCCTACCAGTCTGCTTCTAAAGGTGTGCCTGTGGTGATGAAAGACATCAACGACAAGGCCTTAGAGCAGGGCATGGGCGAAGCGATTAAGCTGTTAGGCAAGCTGGTGGAACGTAAACGTTTAGACGCTGCCGGCATGGCCAAAGTGGTGGCTGCTATTACACCGACACTGTCGAACGAAACCGTTAAAGGTGTCGATATTGTGGTAGAAGCAGTGGTCGAAAACCCGAAAGTCAAAGGCGCAGTATTAAATGAAATTGAAACTGTGGTGGGGCCAGACGCCATTATTACCTCCAACACGTCCACAATTTCGATCAACTCTTTAGCGGCCAACCTGGAAAACCCAAGCCGGTTCTGTGGTATGCACTTCTTTAACCCTGTGCACCAGATGCCATTGGTAGAAATTATCCGTGGTAAAGACACTTCAGACGAAACTATTGCTGCGGTAGTGGCTTACGCGGCCAAAATGGGTAAATCGCCGATTGTGGTGAACGACTGCCCTGGTTTTTACGTGAACCGCGTGTTGTTCCCTTATTTTGCCGGTTTTAGCAAGTTAGTGCTGGATGGTGCCGACTTTGCCAAAGTAGACAAAGTGATGGAAAAACAATTCGGCTGGCCTATGGGCCCGGCTTATCTGCTGGACGTCGTAGGTTTAGACACTGCCCATCATTGTACCGACGTGATGGCGGCTGGTTTCCCAACGCGGATGGCCAAAGTTGCCAACGACCCGGTCAGCGCTATGTATAACGCCCAGCGTTTTGGTCAGAAAAACGGTGTTGGTTTTTACGCTTATAGCAAAGATGCCAAAGGCAAACCGAAAAAAGATCTGGATGCGGCAAGCGGCGCTTTATTAGCGGGCATTGCAGCACCGGCAAAAGATTTCTCAGCCGACGAAATTATTGCCCGCACTATGATCCCAATGATTAACGAAGCCATTCGTTGTTTAGAAGAAGGCATAGTGGCATCAGCAGCCGAAGCCGATATGGGCCTGATTTACGGTTTAGGTTTCCCTCCGTTCCGCGGTGGTCCGCTGCGTTATGTGGACACCATGGGCCTGGCCAACTTTGTGGCTTTAGCTGACAAATACGCAGACCTGGGTGAAATTTACCAGGTTACAGATAAAACCCGCGCCATGGCTGCCAGCGGCCAGGTGTTTTACCCGGTTTAATTGCGGAGAATTACCATGAAACAAGCTGTGATTGTCGACTGCATCCGGACCCCTATGGGTCGCTCCAAAGGCGGTATTTTCCGTAATATCCGTGCTGAACAACTGTCTGCTTATGTGATGAGCGGCATTTTAGAACGTAACCCTGGCCTGAACCCAAGCGACATCGACGATGTGATTTGGGGTTGTGTACAACAAACGCTGGAACAGGGTTTTAACGTGGCGCGTAACGCCGCGTTATTAGCCGGTATTCCACATTCGGTGCCTGCTGTTACTGTGAACCGTCTGTGCGGTTCTTCGATGCAGGCGCTGCACGATGCTGTGCGTTCTATCGCCATGGGCATGGGTGAAGTGTATTTAATCGGTGGTGTGGAGCATATGGGCCATGTGCCTATGACCCACGGTGTCGATTTCCACCCGGGTTTAGGTGTATCTGTGGCCAAAGCCGCCGGTATGATGGGCTTAACCGCTGAATTACTGGGTAAACTGCATGGCATCAGCCGTCAGGAACAAGACGAATTTGGCGCCCGTTCACATCGTTTAGCCCATGAAGCGACGCTGGAAGGCCGTTTTAAAAACGAAATTCTGCCATGTCTTGGTCACGACGCTGATGGTGTGCTGAAGCTGTTTGATACCGACGAAGTGATCCGCCCTGAAACTACGGTGGAATCTTTAGCAGCGCTGCGTCCGGTATTTGACCCGGCCAACGGTACAGTAACAGCAGGGACTTCTTCGGCGTTATCCGATGGTGCTTCTGCCATGCTGGTGATGAGTGAAGACAAAGCCCGCGCTTTAGGCTTAAAAATTCGCGCCCGCGTCATTGGTATGGGTGTGGCAGGTTGTGATCCGTCAATCATGGGTTACGGCCCTGTGCCAGCGTCGAAAAAAGCGTTAAAAGCCGCTGGTTTAGACATTGGCCAAATCGACTTCTTCGAACTGAACGAAGCTTTTGCTGCCCAGGCGTTGCCGGTAATGAAAGACTTAGGTTTGTTAGAAGTGAAAGAAACCAAAGTAAACTTAAACGGTGGTGCTATTGCATTAGGTCACCCGCTGGGCTGCTCAGGCTCCCGTATTTCTACGACCTTGCTGAACGTCATGGAAAGCAAAGGCGGCAAATACGGTTTAGCCACTATGTGTATAGGTTTAGGCCAGGGTATTGCCACTGTATTTGAGCGGGTTGACGCTTAACTAGCAGAGCGAACACCATTGCGGATAAGGGGTTTAGGCTCTTATCCGGTGAAAACAAAAAGGGCTGATAAATATCAGCCCTTTTTTATGGTTGATGCACTGCCGGCAACCAACCACCGGCAGCTACTGCGTTCGCCCGTTCGCGCCTCCCGCGCTCACTCTTGAATGCTCACTCCGCAGCTCCCGGTTGTTGGTTGGGGTATGCGAAATAGGGGTTAAGTTTTTTTGTGTAGTAATTTAAAAGCGATACTTGACTTACATTCCTAAGTAAATTCTCAATTCTGTAATCTGACTATGACTGAGTAGGTTGGGCTGGCAGCATTTGAAAGTAACTTTATTCGAACAACCGAGCAAATGGCTCCGTCAGCTCCCTTGAGTTCTGTTATGTCCATCAGATGCATAGCCTTACTGCCAGGCGTTGTTAGTGGATGATCCTCTAAACAGCCAACCCACTCTTTGGCGAAATTGTGTTTGTTTAATACTATGGACAGAATCGGACTTTCCTCTCGAGGAAACACGCCTATTTGTGCAACGTAGTAAGAATACGCAATTTTTGACAGCATTCGGATAAATGGCCATATATCTACGTTTGTCTGAGTTTCGACACCCGTGGCATTGTGGCGTTTAAGTGTCTCAATTGCATCGCCTATGTGAAGTGTGTCGAACCCAACTACGTCTATGCTATCCGGCCTGTCATCTTTGCTTTCCCCGCCAAGAGCTAAAGGGGCTATAAAAATTGGAAGGTGTATGGTGTGAAAGCCGTTTTCAATAGGCATTTCACCATCTAACCGTGTATTTCCGGCAATAAACTTAACTGGAGTAGCAGCTGGCTTTTTATGCTTTTTATGCCGAGATGAAACTCCCATAGCACGACGGCCGTTATCTAAGAATCCTCTCAGTACTTTACGTTCAAATTCTGAGGTTATTTTCGCGCATTCCGCGCAACTTGACTTAGGCAATACAAAATTTCCGTTCAATCCAAAAGGTATAATGTGTTCATCAGAAAGCGCATCCTTTTCATTGCCGCAATAGATACAGTGATTTATTGGAAGATATGTAATCTGAGGTGCTCGTGGCAGTTGTTTACTCATCGCTTGTTCCATTCAGCATGACAAAGTGTTTGAATATAATGGAATTCCATCATTATTTGTGGTCATTGGGGTCAGGTCTTGAACTGTGCGTTGTTTGAGTTATTTTTGCAATTCAGAACTAACCCAATCCTCATACCAGCGCTTTTCCTCCCCGTTGAGACGAGCCGATAAAAATTGAAAGTTTGAGGTTTTAAGACGCCAACTGTTTGAGACGGCTGACGTTAGCAGCCGTCGAGTTTTGGCGGCGCCTCAAACTTTTGATTTTTAGAGGGCTTTCGAAGGCTCACCGGGGTGATTTCTTTACGTCTCTTTCTTTGTCAGCAAAGAAAGAGACTCGCCCGCCGGGGCGAGACCCGGCATACGCGCCATGCCGCAGGGCATTAAAAATCGGTTATTAGGCAACCGCTAAGCAACCGCCAGCTTCACCGCAATCCCAGCCAAAGTCATAGCCACCAAGCCATCAAACACCCGCCAGCGTATGGGTGAACTCAGTAAAGTCTTTAGCCTGGGCGCCAAAGCAGTCAGGCTGCTAAACCAGAGAAAAGATGCCAGACAAGCGCCTACCGTAAACCAACCCGGTTGTGGTTGCAAAGTGCCAACACCACCAATCAACACCACAGTGTCCAGATACACATGAGGGTTGAGCAAAGTAATGGCCAAAGCGGTAATAGCTGTTTTTGGCCAGGGTTGCACCTGCACTTGTTGTTTTGCCATTAAACCTTGGCTGCCTTGCCAGGCGCGGCGGGCGGCGCCATAAGCCAGCCACAACAGCATCAGCACCCCGCACCAGGTAAGCACTGGCACCAGCGGTGGCATTATTTGTTGCAACCACTGCACACTGTACACACCCGTAATAATTAACAGCGCGTCACAGCTGATACATACCAGCGCGATCACCAGCCGGTTAGCGCCGGCCATACTTTGGCTCAGCACCCAGATATTCTGCGCGCCAATGGCCACTATTAAACTCAGGCCCACGGTAAAACCGGTAAAAAATGACAACATCCCCATTTTTCCTTTTTCAAAACACCAGGCTGCAACTCTGGCCAGAGTCTAAACAACAGCATTACAATGAATCCAACGAATAATTTTTAGCCTACATGAGTTTTAATCATGATTGATTATCGGCTGTTACAAGCGCTGGCGGCAGTGATTGAACAACAGGGTTTTGAAAAAGCGGCGCAGCAGCTGTGTTTAACCCAGTCGGCAGTGAGCCGGCGCATCAAACAGCTGGAAGCTTTATTGGGCCAGCCAGTGTTGCTGCGCACCTCACCGCCAGTCGCCACGGCCGCCGGGCAACGTTTGCTGAATCATTTGCAGCAGGTGCGGCAAATGGAAGCGGCGCTTGGGCTGACCGACGACCCGGAGCATTTAGTAGTGCGGCTGGCGACTAATGCCGATTCTTTGGCAACCTGGTTGCCACAGGCTTTGGTGCTACCGGATCACCCCGGAGTGCAGTTTGATTTAGTGGTTGAAGATCAATCCGTTGGCTTAAAACGTATGAAGCAGGGCGACGTGATGGCTTGTGTTTGTGACGCAGCCCAGCCGGTGAATGGCGGTGCTGTGTTGTATCTGGGCGCACTGCGGTATCGGGCTGTGGCAAGTGTGGATTTTGTGGAAAGGCACCAGCTTACCCAAAACCTGCCGGCCAAAATAGCGGCTTTGCCTTGTATGGTGTTTAGTCAGCATGATCAGCTGCAACATCAGTATCTGGCCGATATTGCCGGCGCCACACCACAGCGGGTGCATTTATGCCCGTCTTCTGAAGGTTTTGTCCGTGCTGTGCTGGTGGGTTTAGGCTTTGGTTTATTGCCAGAGCTGCAAAGCCAGCATTTGTTGGACTCAGGGCAACTTATTGATTTATCGCCCGGTTATTTTCTGGATACCCCTTTGTATTGGCATTATTGGCAAAGTGAAAGCCCGCTGCTGCAACTGTTGCGACAGCGGGTAGAACAAACAGCGAAACAATATTTAGTTCAGCCAGCAGTGTTGTGATAACAGGCAGCTTTGCTGCTTTAAACCGCCTGAGCGGGTGATGATGTGTATGCGGGTGCTTTAGCTGTCGTGGCAGTGCCACGCCAGCGCCATAACAACCAGAGCGCCAGACAATCCACCAGCAAAGCAAAAACACTGGCTTCAGCACCAAAGGTGCCGCCGGTCAGCCAGTCTGGCTGCGCTTGCAGTTGAGGTAACAGCCAGCCGTTATGTTCATACCCACTGACCTGAAAACCCAGCAGATAACCTTGCGCCCAGTTCCAGCCAAAATGTAAGCCCAGCGGCAACGCTAAACTGCGGGTTTTGATGTACGCCAGGCCAAAGAGTAAAGAGGCTAATGCCAAATCGACAGAGGCGACAATTTTAGCGCTGCCTGCAAGGCCTGGGTTGTCCCAATGACCTAACACAAAGACTGTGGCAAACAGCAGTTGGGTCGGCCAGGCACCTAAACCATCGAGCAGGCGCTGAAACACAAAACCACGGTATAACAGCTCTTCCAGCGCAGCTGCGATCAATAACAAATAAGCGCCGTACATTAAATCTGAGGCTTGAAACTCCGGGTTCAGACGAAAGCTGACAGTGGCGCAACTCCACATCAGCGCCGCTATCAACAACATCATCACCACGCCGGCACTGGTGCCCAGCAGCAACTGTTGCCACCAGCTTTTGTTGAGCTGCAAACCTAAGTCACTGAATTTCTGCCGGCGCAACAATAAACAACACCAGCTCACCAGCAATAAAAACAGCAATGCCAGTGGTTCAAGTTGAGTGCTGCTGGCACCAAGACTGGCCAGCCAGTTTTTAGTGGGTTTATACAGCTGCTGTGATACAACCAGAATGGCCACAAACACCAGCACCCACCAGCCGTTTCTCAGTTGTTGTTGGGTATTAAAAAAAATTTTATTCATACAATCTGTCCGTTTATTGGAATGATATTTCGGATAAGGTGCCCATCGGGGCAGGTGCGGGTGGCAAGTTAAATGCCATAAAAAATATCATTTAAATTCAGTTGGTTGGCCCTGTTTCTGTTTTGTTGATTCGGCAGAACCACCAGTTAATGGTCATTTAACTTATAAAGTGGTTACAATGCGAAAAAATGGTTGTTAAGCAATAAGTTACAGGCCAAAACTAAGATGCAGTTTTGTTGCCTGAAGCTTGTTGCAGGGGCGTTATGTACGGCATTTGGGCCGGTTCAAAGGATAAAAAATGGCAGATTTTGTATTACAACCTGTGTTAACCGGCAAACAGATCACGTTACTGCCATTAGAAGCCGATGATTTTGAGGCCTTATACCTTGCCGCCAGCGACCCTTTGATTTGGCAACAACACCCTGAACCCAACCGCTACCAGCGGGAGGTGTTTGCGCGTTTTTTCGACAGCGGCATAACCTCCGGCAGCGCTTTTAAGGTGGTTGATAACCAAAGCGGTCTAATCGTTGGCTCCAGCCGTTATTACGATATCAATCTGGCAGAACGTGAACTGGCGATAGGGTACAGCTTTTTAGCACGCAGCCATTGGGGTGGGGCTGTGAATGGCGAAATGAAGCAGCTGATGCTGCAACATGCTTTTTTGCATGTGGATAAAGTCTGGCTGCATATTGGTGCTGACAACATCCGTTCGCGCCGTGCCGTCGAGAAAATTGGTGGGGTATTTTCGCATCAGGTGGAAGCGAAAAATGCCGCCGGTGAAACCGAATATAAAGTGCATTATTACCTGACGCCGGCTTTGTATCAGGCCGCTGTTTCAGGCGCTGTTATATAACCTGCAATAACAAAAATGCCGGAATAAACCAATGTTTAATCCGGCATTTAAAGTTTAAATCTTATTTAAAACAACTAGATAAATATAGCGCTGACCTGGAACAAACGTTCCACTTCACCGATAAACTTTTTATCTACTAAAAACAAAATTACGTGGTCGTCGGTTTCAATCACAGTGGCGTCGTGGCCAATCAACACTTCGTCACCCCGCACTATGGCGCCTATGGTGCAGCCCGGCGGCAGTTTAATTTTGCCAATGGCCTGGCCCACCACTTTGGAAGTGGTTTTATCCCCATGTGCTATCGCTTCAATAGCTTCGGCGGCGCCACGGCGCAGGGAATACACGTTCACAATGTCACCACGGCGCACGTGGGTTAACAAGGCTGAAATAGTGGCTTGTTGTGGCGACACCGCAATATCCACTTCACCACCTTGCAGCAAATCGACATAAGCGCCGCGTTTAATCAGCACCATGGTTTTTTGTGCGCCCATCCGTTTGGCCAGCATAGCCGACATAATGTTGGCTTCATCGTCGTTGGTGACCGCTAAAAACACGTCCACCTGATCGATGTTTTCTTCCTGCAATAACTCTGGATCTGACGCATCGCCGGCGTATACCACAGTGTTTTCCAGGGTGCTGGATAAATACTCGGCGCGCTCTTTACTGCGTTCGATGAGCTTGACGCTGTGGGTTTTTTCTAAAGCTTTGGCCAAACCAAAACCGACGTTGCCGCCGCCGGCGATCATAATGCGTCTGTAGCTGTTTTCCAGCTTTTGCAGTTCGCTCATCACAGCGCGGATATGTTTGGTGGCCGCGACAAAAAACACTTCGTCGTCGGCTTCAATAATAGTGGTGCCAATAGGCTTAATAGCATGGCCACGGCGGTATATCGCCGCTACCCGGGCGTCGATATGGGGCATATGTTCACGCAAGGTAGACAACGCATGACCTACCAGCAAACCACCATAATAAGCTTTCACCGCCACTAAACTCACTTTGCCGCCGGCAAACTCCACCACCTGCAAAGCACCCGGGTAGTCGATTAAACGGCGGATATAGTCGGTGACCAGAGTTTCAGGGGCAATAAAGTGGTCAACCGGCATATCGTCTTTGTTAAACAGCTGGTCGCGGTATTTGATGTATTGGTTGGTGCGGATGCGCGCTACTTTGGTTGGTGTATTAAAAATACTGTAAGCCACCTGGCAAGCGACAATATTCACTTCATCGCTGTTGGTCACTGCAATAATCATATCTGCGTCTTCAGCGCCGGCTTTTTTCAGGATATCCGGATGGGCGCTGTGGCCATGCACCACCTGCAAATCCAGCTTATCCTGCAAAGCCCTGAGTTTGTCGGCGTTAATGTCGACCACAGTAATGTCGTTTTCTTCACCCACCAGGTTTTCCGCCAAAGTGGCGCCAACCTGACCTGCACCCAGAATGATAATTTTCATCCGTTCGCCTTTTTGCTGAGTTTGGCGTAAAAGAAGCCGTCGGCTTGTTGTTCGCCAGGCAGAATTTGCATTTGACTGTCGTTGATACCGGCGCCTAAAGCCACAGCTTCGGCATCCGGGTGATGTGCCAGGAACTGACTGATTTGCAGTTGGTTTTCTGCCGGCAATACACTGCAGGTGGCATATAACAGCGTGCCGCCCGGTTTTAATAAAGGCCAGATCTGGATCAGAATTTGTTGTTGTAAGGTGGCAAGCGCTGCAATATCGGCGGCTTTTCTGAGCCAACGGATATCCGGATGACGGCGAATGACGCCGGTGGCCGAGCAGGGCACGTCCAGCAAAATACGGTCAAAGGGCTGGCCATCCCACCATTGGCGTGGTGTGGCGGCATCCGCGGCTTTCATCTCAGCCTGATGGCCAAGGCGCGCCAGATTATCGCGCACTCTGTCCAGCCGTTTTGCGTCTTTATCCAGCGCCAATACCTGAGCCTTTGGCGCAATTTCCAGGATATGGCCGGTTTTACCCCCTGGGGCGCAACAGGCATCCAGAATATGTTCGCCGTTTTCTGGTGCCAGAAACACAGCGGCATATTGGGCGGCTAAATCCTGCACTGCAAACCAGCCATCCAGATAACCGGGCAGCAGTACTACATCTGTGGCCTGTGCCAGCAAAATAGCCTGTGGCAAACTGGGTTCCGGTTGGCTGAACTCAATACCTTCGGCTGTTAACGCCTGACAAAATTCTTTAATGCTGCAGCGCTGCACATTCACGCGAAGCCACAGCGGGGCTTTTTGCTGATTGGCAGCCAGCACCTGTTGCCACTGCTGTGGGTAAGCCTGTTGCAGTGAATTCACCAGCCAGGAAGGGTGATTGGTTTGCACCGGCAGAGGTGCCTGACTGACATCAAACAGCTCTGCTTTACGTTGTACCGAGCGCAGCACACCGTTAATTAATTTGGTCATGGACTGACCTTTTAAATAACGGGCGGCTTCAACGGTTTCACCCACAGCGGCGTGATCGGGAATACGTAAAAACTTCAGCTGATATATGCCAACATAAATTAAAAACTGCAGTGGCCTTAATTGTTTGATCAGCGGTTTAGCCATCAGCTGCTGGCAGACAAAATCCAGCAAAGGTAAATGGCGCAGCACACCAAAACAAATCTCCTGCAACAAAGCTTTATCGGCTGGGTTCTCAAATTGCAGCTGAGCTTTGGGCAGTACATCAGACAAAGATTTGCCCTGATCAACCACCTGATAACAACAAGTGGCGGCTACCGCTCGCAGGTTGGCGCTCATGCTGAAACACCCAGTACTTGCCCAACAGGAAACCAGTCGGCGCGGCCGTTAATAAAATCGGCCACTGCCATGGCTTTTTTACCTGGCGGCTGCAATTGCTCAAGCACTAAAGCACCTTCGCCTGTGGCAATCACAATGCCTTTTTTGTCCACTTTCAGCACTGTGCCAGGCGTGGCAGTTTGGGTCAGAGGTTCAACCCTGGCCTGCCAGATTTTTAACTGCTGGTTGCCCAGTTGCAGGTAGCTGACCGGCCATGGGTTAAAAGCGCGAATTTCCCGCTCCAGCGCTGCTGCGGGTTTGGTAAAATCAAGTTTTGCTTCTTCTTTACTGAGTTTTTCAGCGTAATTGGCTTGGCTATCGTCCTGCGTTACGGCTTTTTGTTGCAGCGCGGGCAAATCCTTCAGGGCATCCAGCAATGCTTTGGGGCCAATCTCAGCCAGTTTTTCATAGAGGCTGGCGGAAGTATCGGTTGGCTCAATAGCCAGTGTCGCTGTGCTGAGCATAGCGCCTGTGTCCAGGCCCTCATCCATTTGCATAATGGTCACGCCGGTTTGGGCGTCACCCGCCCACAAAGCGCGCTGAATAGGCGCAGCCCCACGCCAGCGTGGCAACAAAGAACCATGCACATTAATACAACCCAGTGTGGGGGTATTGAGTACCACAGCAGGTAAAATCAGACCATAAGCCACCACCACCATCAGATCGGCATTTAAGGCGGCAAGTTCGGCCTGCGCTTTGGTTTTTTTCAGAGACTTGGGCTGAAACACCGGAATATGGTGTTGCAGCGCCAGCTGTTTGACCGGGCTGGCTTGTAGCTGCTGGCCGCGGCCGGCAGGGCGGTCGGGCTGGCTATAAACGGCAACCACTTGGTGTTCTGAATTCAGCAAAGCCTGTAAATGGCGGGCGGCAAAATCCGGTGTACCGGCAAAAATAATGCGTAATGGAGTCACGGCAATTCCTGTGATGGCTTAACGAGCCGCGTTACGGGCTTCTTTTTCCAGCTTTTTCTTGATGCGGTCGCGTTTTAACGGCGACAGATAATCAATAAAAAGTTTGCCGAGCAGGTGGTCCAGCTCATGTTGCAGGCAGATAGCCAACAAACCATCAGCCTTCAGTTCAAACCATTCACCTTCCAGGTTCTGCGCTTTGACTGTCACTTCGGCAGCACGCTCCACATTAGCGTAACTTTGTGGTACCGACAAACAACCTTCTTCATAGGTCGTGTCGCCACTTTTGCTGGTGATTTCCGGGTTGATAAAAATTTGCGGCTGGTCACGGCTTTCGGACACATCAATCACCACAACCCGCTGATGTACATTGACTTGTGTCGCAGCTAAGCCTATACCATTTTCATCGTACATGGTTTCAAGCATGTCAGCGACCAACTGCCGGATCTGAGGGGTAATTTCTGCTACAGGCTTGGCTACTGTACGTAAACGATCGTCTGGGTAATGTAAAACGGTTAAGACTGTCATGGCACCTACAAAAATATGCTTTGTTTAAGTATCTGTGATATGGTCTAATTTTAGCCATTAATCAGCTGTATTAACAGCTTAGTCTGCAATAATTACTACAAGTTCGGGCTCAAGGAAGCTGGCATGCTCAAAACAATAACAACCTCACTCGCCGCTTTGCTGCTTTGTTATACAAGTTTATCAACAGCGGAAGAATTGGTGCTCAAGGCTGATGCGCCTAAAAATTACACTGTGAAGGAAGGGGACACACTCTGGGACATCTCCGGCATGTATTTGTCCAAGCCCTGGTTGTGGCCACAATTGTGGAAACTGAACCCACAGGTTGATAACCCGAACCTGATTTACCCCGGTGATGTGCTGAGTTTATCTTTTGACGCCGACGGCAATCCTGTGCTGGAAGTCAATGAAGACAGCAAAGTGGTGAAGATTTCTCCGGATACCAGCGCGCCGGTTGCTGAGCCTGAAGTAACGGCCAGTGAAGACACAACTGCGATGAGCCGGCCTGAGGGTTACAAAAAACTGTCGCCGCAACAACGCAAAACGATGAAATCAACTAAAGCAGTGACAACCTTGCCACTGAAGATGATCCGGCCTTTCCTGACTTACGAGCAGGCACTGAGTGAAAGCGAAATTAACAAGCTGCCTTATGTGTTAGGTGCCAACGATCAGATTAAAAACTCGATTAAAGAACACGTGCTTTATGTGCGTGGTGAACTTGAATTGGGTGCTAGTTATGGTATTTACCGCAAAGGTAAAGCTTATATCGACCCACAAAGTGAAGATTTATTAGGTTACGAAACCATTCTGGTGGCCACGGCTAAAGTCTTCCGTCCGGGCAGCAAAGAAAATAATGAACCAGCTTCAGTTCAGGTAATTGATGTTAAGCAGGAAATTCGTCAAGGCGACAAACTGTTACCTGCTGCTGAAGGGCAGTCCTTGCCGGCGTTTTTTGTGATGAAAAAACCGGAAAAATCAATTGAAGGTGTGATTATCGACACTACTTCAGATCTGCGTGAATTTTCCAAGTGGGACATTGTGGTACTGAACAAAGGCTTGATTGACGACGTTGCACCTGGCCATATGTTCTCAATCTACCGGAATTCACCTTCAGTGGTTGATACCAAACGTGGCCCGGTGTATCTGACGGACGCCAGTAAATATGAAAAACTGACAGGTGGCATTGATGGTGAAGTGCTGCAAATGCCTAAGGAAAAAATCGGTAACCTGATGGTTTTCAAAGTGTCAGACCGCGTCAGTTTTGCCATTGTCACAGGCACCCGTCAGCCAATCAGGGTTGGAGATTTAATAGGCGATATTTAACGCGGCGATACAGCCAATGGGGGGATCATGGATGATCTGCGCCAATGGCTGGCTCTGGCGTCGGTACCGGGCATGGACTTGCCAAGGTACCAGCGCCTGATCCAGTCGATACCATTTTCAGAATTCTTCAGCGCCAGTCCGGCGCAATTACAAAGTTACGGCTTAACCGAACTGCAAAGCCAGATGTTACTGGCCCCCCAGCACCAGCGCATCGACAACACGCTGCGTTGGCTTGAGCAAAGCCCGGACCGCCATTTTATTTCCTGCCTTGACTCCCGTTATCCGCCCTTATTAAAACAAATTAAACAGCCACCACTGGCTTTGTTTGTGGAAGGTCAGCCCGATGTATTGAATAAACCCGCTGTTGCCATAGTGGGCAGCAGAGAACCTACACCAACGGGCCGGCAGATTGCTTTTGATTTTGCCGCTGAACTGTGCCGGGCAGGTTTGAGTATTGTCAGTGGCCTGGCGCGGGGCATCGATGGTTGTGCTCATCAGGGCGCTTTGTCGGCGAATGGCACCACTATCGCTGTGCTGGGTAACGGCTTGTTGCATATTTATCCGAAACAACACACCAAACTCACTGCGCAGGTGCGGGAAAGTGGTGCCCTGGTGTCTGAATATCTGCCGGATGAAGCGCCCCGCACAATGTTTTTTCCGCTGAGAAACCGTATTGTGGTGGGGCTCAGTCTGGGCACCCTAGTGGTGGAAGCGGCGGAAAAAAGTGGTTCACTGATCAGTGCCAATTACGCCGCTGAATACAGCAGGGAAGTGTTTGCGGTGCCAGGTTCTATATACAATCCGCTGGCGGCAGGTTGCCATCAATTAATTTTGCAGGGTGCTAAATTAGCCCGTTCTGTGGCCGATATTATCGAAGAGTTAGCGATTTTTCTGCCAGCAAAACCGTCTAAACAAATACTACGTAAAAATAATTGTCAGCAAGGCTTGTTCGAACACAGCTTGTTGGCTAACGTAGGAGATGAGGCGACGGCAATAGATGTGATCGCATCACGTGCTGGGATGCCGATCGCTGACGTAACCATTATGCTGCTGGAGCTGGAATTGTCCGGTGAAGTGGCTGTAGTACCTGGTGGCTACATTCGAGTGAGGAGGGCCTGATTATGTTTGATATCCTCGTCTACCTGTTCGAAAACTATATCCATAATGAATCAGAAATTTATGTTAATCAGGCTGATCTGACCCGCGAGCTGGTCAAAGCTGGTTTCCATGATGATGATATTTTTAAAGCCCTGCGTTGGCTGGAGAATCTGTCCAAACTGCAGGAGAGCCATGTCAAACCTTACTTAACCAAAACCAATTCAACAGCGGTACGTATTTTTACTGCTGATGAGCAACGTAAGCTGGATGCGGAGTGCCGCGGATTCCTGCTGTTCCTCGAACAAATAAACGTGCTGGACTTGCCAACCCGCGAGATGGTGTTGGACCGGGTGATGGATTTAGACAGCAAAGAAGTGAATCTGGAAGATTTAAAATGGGTGGTATTAATGGTGTTGTTTAATGCACCGGGTCACGAAACCGCTTATGCCCAGATGGAAGACTTAATTTTTGAAGAACCGACAGGGCCGCTGCATTAGCGGCCTTTTTTTTACCTGCCCTAAGGTTCCGGCAGCACAGAGTTGTGCATTCGGCCTTATTGATTTGTTGCTACAGCTGCCTCGGACTATGCGATAATCCATTTATTCTGTTAGTCGGTTATCACTGATGTCTGAAGCGCCATTATTTGCCATTCCTGAGCACAAACAAATTTGCCCTTTATGTCAGCACGAGCTGGTGATGAAGTCGGGCAAACATGGCCCTTTTTTAGGCTGCAGCAATTACCCAAACTGCAGTTATATTCAGAATTTACACCCGCATGAAAGCACAGTAGTCAAGCTGCTGGCGGATACGCCTTGCCCCAGTTGTGGTTCGCCACTGGCAGTAAAAAATGGCCGTTATGGCATGTTTATCGGTTGCAGTAACTTTCCGTCTTGTCATTTTATTGTGCATGAAGAAGCCCCGGCAGTGGCTGATGTCAGTTGTCCACTCTGTCACAAAGGCAAGTTGCTGGAGCGTACCAGCAAATACGGTAAAACCTTTTATGGTTGTGATCAGTACCCGGCCTGTGACTTTGTGCTGAATTTTAAACCTGTGGCCGGCACTTGCCGCCATTGTGGTTTTCACTTGTTGGCGGAAAAAAACACAGCTTCAGGTGTTAAACTGATTTGCGCCAGTAAAAAGTGCCAGTTGCCGCAGGCAGAATAAAGCAGGTGAGCAACAGCCCGACATAAAAAAGGCCCTGTGCGGGCCTTTTGCTAATTTGTGCGTGGAAAAAGCAAAGTTACACTCTTTCTGCCAGCTTAGCTGCCATATCAGCCACTTCAGGGAAACTCAGCTCTGGCAGTAACCTGCTCAGCGCCACAAAACGTTCAGCCAGTTCTGCCACTGTTTCGCCAGACAAATTAATATGGCCCATTTTGCGGCCAGCTCTTTTAGCTTTGCCGTACCAATGCAGATGGCAGGACGGCAGCGCTAATACGGCCGGGTCTACTGCATCTTCACCCAGAATATTCACCATCAAAGTGGGGCGCACTAAAGCTGTGCTGCCAAGCGGTAAACCACAAACAGCACGCAGATGGTTTTCAAACTGGCAGGTGTCGCTGCCTTGTTGGGTCCAGTGGCCTGAGTTGTGCACCCGGGGCGCAATTTCGTTCACCAGCAGCTGGTCACCTACCTGGAAAAACTCCAACGCCAGCACACCAACGTAATCGAGTTTGGCGGCCACAGCATCAAACATCTGTTTGGCTTGCTGTTGTAACTGGTGCTCACCTGGCAGCGCCAGAGACACGGCCAGTACACCGTTTACATGGTGATTTTCGGTCAGTGGATACACCACAGTTTCGCCTTTGGCGTTGCGGGCACCCACTAAACTGACTTCACGGTCAAAACGCACAAACTGCTCGGCCACTATAGCCTGTGGCAGAGTGTGATTCGCGCCCTGCATAAAATTTTCGATATCAGCCCAGATGGCTGCAGCATCTTCAGATTGCTTTAACCGCCACTGGCCTTTGCCGTCGTAACCAGCCAACGCACTTTTTAATACCAGCGGCAAACCTAAAGCAGTAATAGCTGCATGAAATTCAGCTTCAGTGCTGACAATCCGATAACCGGCATTGGCCACGCCTGCCGCATCCAGCAGCTGTTTTTCCTGGCGGCGGTCGCCGCCTGCTTTAATGGCGGTGCTGTTTGGTAAAAACTTACCACTGGCCTGACAAATGTCTTGTACCGGATAAGGAATATGTTCAAATTCAGAGCTGACCACATCAGCATCAGCCACAGCTTGTGCCAGGGTCAGTGCAAACTTTTGTTGAGTGACCGGGTGCAGCACAGTGTCTGTGTTTACATCATAAGCCAGCACCTGAATATTCAGCGGAGCGCCGGCCAAGGCCATCATCCGGGCCAGTTGCCCTGCGCCCATCACCAGAACTTTTTTCATTCTGCATCCTCTGCAGGGTTAGGCTGGCTCAGCACCGAGTCGGTTTGTTCCTGACGGAATGTATCGATTTTTGTCATTAAAGCGGCATCTGACGTGGCCAGAATTTGTGCGGCCAATAAACCGGCGTTGGCGGCTCCTGCATCACCAATCGCCAGAGTGCCAACGGCAACACCTTTTGGCATCTGCACTATAGACAACAAAGAATCGATGCCTTTCAGTGCTTTGGATTGCACGGGCACGCCCAGTACCGGCAAACTGGTAAAAGCGGCAGCCATACCAGGTAAGTGGGCTGCACCACCTGCACCGGCAATAATCACTTTTAAACCGCGGCTGGCGGCGTTGCCGGCATATTCAGCCAGCAAATGTGGGGTTCTATGGGCAGAAACAACAGTGGTCTCATAACTGATACCAAATTTGTCTAACATGTCTGCTGCATTTTTCATGGTGGGCCAATCAGATTTTGAACCCATAATGATACCGACTTTCATTGCTGTTTCCTCAAAACCGCCAGCTGCTGGCATAATAGGCGGCTATTATAGCCATCTGGCCGGTGGCAGGAAAACATTTGTACGCTTCATTGCGTTGTTTAACGATAGAAAAGACGATGAATCAGACTGAAATATTAAATGCTGTCAATGCCTTAGCTGAAGGTAAAACAATTGGGTATCCAACCGAAGCTGTGTTTGGTGTGGGTTGTGACCCGGACAATCAGCAGGCCATCGCCTTGTTGTTGCACATTAAACAAAGGGAAAAAAACAAAGGTCTGATTTTAATAGCGGCAGATTATGCCCAGTTGCAGCCTTATATTGATGAGAGCGCCATCAATGCCGAACAAAAACAACGGATGCTGGCGAGCTGGCCAGGTCCTGTGACCTGGGTGGTGCCCGCCCGTGCTGGTTTGAGTGACTGGTTAACCGGACAATTCAGCACTATTGCTATCCGGGTGTCAGATCACCCTTTAGTGCAGCAATTATGCCGGGCTTATGGCAAACCCATTACCTCCACCAGCGCCAATCTATCGGGCCAGCCCGCCTGTCGAAGCGCAGCCGATGTGCAGGCACAGTTAGGCGAAAAACTGGCGGTGATTATTGATGCGCCAACAGGTGGCCGGTTAAACCCAAGTGAAATTCGTGATGTTCAGACCGGTCATATTTTTCGTGCTGGCTAAACAGCAGCCAGCAGCATAGGAGTAAAGGATGCAAGCAGCAATACAGCAGGTTGATAAAGCCAAGGTCAAAGCATTTTTATTGGCGCTGCAAGATCAGATTTGCGCAGCCTTAACAGCAGCAGACGGCAAAGCACAGTTTGTTGAAGACAGCTGGCAGCGTGCTGAAGGTGGTGGTGGCCGTAGCAGGGTATTAACGCACGGCGCTGTATTTGAACAGGCTGGCGTGAATTTTTCCCATGTGTTTGGTGATAAAATGCCGGGCTCGGCCACAGCCCACAGGCCAGAATTGGCCGGTCGTGGTTTTGAAGCCATGGGTGTTTCATTGGTGATCCACCCGAATAATCCGCATGTGCCAACCAGTCACGCTAATGTGCGTTTTTTTATTGCTGAAAAAGAAGGTGAAGCGCCGGTCTGGTGGTTTGGCGGTGGTTTTGATCTGACGCCTTTTTATCCGGTAGAAGCAGATGTAGTGCACTGGCATCAGGTGGCGAAAAACTGTTGTGACCCTTTTGGCGCAGAAGTGTATGCCCAATATAAAAAGTGGTGTGACGAATATTTTTATTTAAAACACCGGCAGGAAACCCGCGGCGTGGGCGGCTTGTTTTTTGATGATCTCAACGAATGGGGTTTTGCCCGTAGTTTTGCTTTTATGCAAAGCGTCGGTGAAGGTTTTTGCCAGGCTTATCTGCCAATTGTTGAAGCACGCAAAAACACCCCTTATGGCGAGCACGAGCGGCAGTTCCAGCTGTATCGCCGCGGTCGTTATGTTGAATTTAATCTGGTATTTGACCGTGGCACCCTGTTTGGACTGCAAAGTGGCGGCCGTACAGAGTCTATTTTAATGTCGATGCCACCTTTAGTGCGCTGGGAATATGGTTATCAGCCGGCAGCGGGTTCGCCGGAAGCACTGTTATATCAACGTTATTTAACACCACAAGATTGGCTTGGCCTGAACGGATAACCTTTTTGCGGGTCTGTTTGGTGTGGGCTGGTTGTATCTTAGGAAA
This sequence comes from Rheinheimera sp., assembly GCF_036782235.1. GTDB lineage: Bacteria > Pseudomonadota > Gammaproteobacteria > Enterobacterales > Alteromonadaceae > Pararheinheimera. The sequence goes on from NZ_DAIPZL010000004.1 coordinate 384,780, forward strand.
ATAAAAGATGAAAAATATCCATGTATTGTTGTTGTGTGGTGGTGGCAGTGCTGAACACGAAGTGTCGCTGCGCAGCGCCAATTTTCTTGAACAACAATTAGCGGCATTACCTGGTGTGAGCGTGACCCGGGTGGAGATGCACAAAGACCGTTGGCTGACTGCGGATGGTACCGAATGCAGTTTAGGCTTAAACCGCCAGTTATTGGTGGGTGACAACAGCTTTGCAGTTGATTATGTGGTGCCTTGTATTCATGGGTATCCGGGGGAAACCGGTGATCTGCAGTCGATGCTGGAGCTGGCCGGTTTACCTTATTTAGGCTGTGGCCCTGAAGCCAGCACTTTGTGTTTTAATAAAATCAGCACCAAATTATGGTTGTCGGCTGTGGGCATTCCGAATACCCCTTATTTGTTTTTAACAGATGCAACAGTGGACAGCCTGCAACAAGCCCAACAAGCGCTGAAAAATTGGGGCAAGGTGTTTGTGAAGGCGGCCAGCCAGGGCTCTTCAGTGGGGTGTTATTCAGCCAGCACCGAAGCTGAGCTGATGCAGGCTATTCACGACGCTTTTGGTTATTCTGAGCAAGTGTTGATTGAAAAGGCATTAAAACCACGTGAACTGGAAGTGGCGGTTTATCAATATGGTGACGAGCTGATTGCCACCCGTCCCGGTGAAATTTGTGTACCGCAGGACAGGTTTTATTCTTATGAAGAAAAATACAGTAACGCCAGTCACACCACCACCAGTCTGGAACCTGCTGGTTTGACGGAAACTCAGATTGCGACTATGCAGCAGCTGGCATTAAAAGCCTTCCGGCAGCTGAAATTAAGGCATTTGTCTCGGGTGGATTTTTTCCTGACCGAAGATGGCGAGATTTTGCTGAACGAAATTAATACCTTCCCCGGCATGACCTCTATATCGATGTTCCCGAAAATGCTGGAACATCATGGCCATCAGTTTGGTGCATTCTTGCAGCAGATTTTGCAGCGTGCTTTACCACAACGCTCAAACTGAGTGTGTTGATAAGCCAAAAAACAAGGGGCCAGTTGGCCCCTTGTTCATTAGTGTGAAAAGCCGAATTTAGTTATCGCGGTTAATCATATGGCTGGCCAGTTGTCCCAGCGCTTCACTTAATCCCATCCGCAACATTTTGTCCTGTACCACTTCTTCCAGTGCTTTATTCATACAAAACATCCACTGATCGCGTAATTGTGGGCTGACCGGGAACGGCATATGACGGGCACGTAAGCGTGGATGACCATATTTTTCTTCAAATAAGCCTGGACCGCCCAGCCAGCCGGATAAAAACTCAAAAAATTTCTGCCGGATCAGATCCAATGGCAAAGGATGAATAGCATACAATTCTGCTGCTTCAGGCGCTGTGGCCATAATGTCGTAAAAACGATTGGCCAGCTTCCGGGTGGCTGCTTCACCGCCAATTAATTGATAAGGCGTGACTTGTGGTGTCGGGTGGCTCTTGTTATCGTCGGTTTTAAACATCTTTTTCAGCAACTTTATCATGGTGGTAGTGTGGACCGTTACGCTGTATTTGGAAATCCGGTAGGGCATTCAAAATCGCCCTTAATCCATCGCTGTTTTGCCGAACAAACGGCGCAACAGCTGAGTTACGACGCCATTCTAGCACCGGTCGATGGCTTTGCCGACAGCTGGCAGCAGTTTGTGGCTGCTGGCGGGCGCGGCGCTAATGTCACGGTACCTTTTAAAGAGGTTGCTTTTGCCCTTGCCGCAAAGCTCAGTGACAGGGCAAAACAGGCAGGTGCTGTGAATACACTTTATCTAGATGATCAGGGCATCTTGTGTGGTGACAACACGGATGGTCTGGGTCTGGTGGCCGACTTAACTCGGCTTGGTGTTAAGCTTGGTGCGGCGCAGCTGTTGTTGTTAGGAGCAGGCGGCGCCAGTCGTGGTGTCGTTGGGCCTTTGCTGGCGGCCGGTGTTGGGCATATTCATATTGCCAATCGCACCCCGGAAAAAGCACAGGCAATCGCAGCCTTATTTGATAGCCGGGTCACTGCTTCGGGTTTTGCCGATATTCCACAGCAGCCATGGTTATTGGTTATTAATGCAACTTCATCCGGTTTAAGCCAGCAGCGACCTGACATCAGCGCCAGTCACCTGAAATCTTGTGAGCTCGCCTACGACATGCTTTATGACAAAGAGCCAACAGCATTTTTAAGCTGGTGTCAGCAGCAGGGGGTAAAACAATGTGCCGATGGTTTAGGGATGCTGGTGGCGCAGGCTGCTGAAAGTTTTGCAATCTGGCGGGGCGTCAAACCTGAACTTGAACCTGTGCTGGAGCAACTGACCGCATTGGTGAAAACATGAATCAGCAGCTTATCTTTAACGACGACTATCATTTTGATGCCATGCATCAGGCGGTGTCTTGTTCTGTATTGCAGGGCGGGCTTCGATTGCAGGTGTTGATCCTGATGCCGGCTGGCTGGCAGCATGATGCCTGGCTGTGTCAGGTAAAAGAAGACTGTTTTTTCTGGGAAGAACAAATAGAAGAAGCAGTAAAAACTGGTGCTATTGGTGATGACGGCATTATTCACTTGCATGGCGCTGGCTGAAGCCTGCCATTTCTTCAACGGCCGGCTGTATAGTTGCGCCTCTATATAAGTAGCTTTATATAGAGGCGGCCTGTGACAGCTTTGTGCATCAGCCTTCAGCCAGATAGTCGTTTTTCAGTACCACATAATTGGCGGCTGATACGGCTAAAAATGCACGTTCTGCCTCATTCAGTGCCCTGGCTTGTTTTACCGGACTGCCTACATATAAATAACCGGATTCCAGTTTTTTCCCTGGCGGCACTAAACTGCCGGCGCCAATAATCACATCATCTTCTACTATAGCGTCGTCCATCACTATGGCACCCATGCCCACCAAAATACGATTGCCGAGCGTGCAGCCGTGTAACATACATTTATGGCCTACTGTCACGTCTTCACCAATAATCAATGGCGAGCCTGCCGGATTTTTCCCGCTGGGTCTGGATACATGCAATACAGTACCGTCCTGAATATTGCTGCGCGCGCCTATGCTGATCTTGTTGACATCACCCCTTGCCGCCACTAATGGCCAGAGACTGACGTCAGTTCCTAAGCTGATATCACCAACGACAACGGCACTTTCATCTATATATACCCCTTGCGCCAGGCTGGGGCTGATACCTTTATAACTACGTACTGGCATATAAATCTCCTGTGCTGTGTGGAAAGTATGCGACAATTGTTGGAAAAAAGCACCTTTCGACTGAAAAAGAAGCTGTCACACTCAAAAACATAAGTTTTCTTAAATTTGCGCTTGCCACTGCTCTGAAAGTCTCTATAATGCGCCTCATGCCGACGGGGTGGTGCGAAAGCAGCAAGCCGGGTGAGTTTGAAATAAGTTGA
>NZ_DAIPZL010000005.1:0-260963 GCF_036782235.1 Rheinheimera sp.
GTAAATATCCGCACAAAAAATAATGCCAGTCAGCTTAACTGACTGGCATTACAGCCAAAGCTGCTTTTTTTATTGTGAATGGTACCAAGTGGCCCAAAGCAGATGTTTATCTTTTAATCAGTCACCGCAGCGGTTCGATCTTTGGGTTAAACCTTTGTCTGAGCGCTTTGAAACAACCGAGCAGAGCCCATCCTGAAGAAAATCACAAAAGCAACAAACCACAACAACAGGCTGTCGCCGGTGCGGCTATATAAAGTGCGGCCCTGCGCCAGTTGCACTTGCGCTGTTAATACGCCATCGGCAAATTGTGGCAGCTGCGCCTGTAAGCTGCCGTCCGGCCGCGCTATACCGGTTAAGCCGTTATTGGTGGCGCGCAACAAAGGCCTGCCAAACTCCAGCGCACGCATCTGGGCAATCTGCATATGCTGCAGCGGGCCAATAGAAGCACCAAACCAGGCATCATTGCTGACTGTTAATAAAAAGTCGGTGTCATTGGTAAAGTTGGCCTGAATTTGCCTTGGGAAGGCAATTTCAAAACACAGGGCAGCCAGCAGCTGATAACCGTTGGCGTTCAGGTTAGGCTGCAGCCAGTCACCACGGGCAAAAGAGCTGTTGGGTAAATCAAAAAAGGGCGCAACGTCTCTGAGCCAGCGTTCAAAAGGCACAAATTCACCAATTGGCAATAAATGATGTTTCTGGTAACGGTTTTTGCTTTCGTACAGGTAATCACCGGCTGTGGTTTTGCTGCCTGATTTGCCAAGTACAATAATGCCGTTGTAGGCATCACCATTATTTTTGTAATCAAGAATGCCGGTGATCACTGCACTTTGTTGCTCGGCAGCCTGCATATCCAGATTTAACAAATAAGCCTGGGCCAAAGGTTCCAGCTGCGGAATAGCAGCTTCGGGCCACACCACAATTTGCTGCTGTAAATGCGGTTTACTCAGCTGCATATACTTTTTCATGGTCGGCAGCTCTTGCTCCGGATCCCAGCGCAGTTCCTGTTTAATATTGCCTTGCACCAGCGCCACTGAGACTTGTTCGTCGGTCAGTTGCCAGCCTTTTAACGAATTTAATAACGGACTGCTGAGTAATAACAACGCAGCCACAGCAAGCGGAATAAAACGTTGTTGCTGTTTAACTGCGCTGCTGAGTGCCGGCAGCACTGCAGCTGCGGCAAACACCAGCAAAAAGGTAATGCCGGTTTCGCCAATCAGCGGCGCCCAAGGCGCCAGCCAGCCTTCAGTTTGACTATAACCTAATGATAACCATGGAAAACCTGTAAAAAGCCAGGAACGCAGGTTTTCACTGAGTACCCAGCAGCTGGCAAACAGCAGTGGAAATAACAGCAGATTGCCTTTGTTGATGCGATACACCGCATAACTGGCCAGAGCCGGGAACAGGCTTAAATAAGCCACCAGCAGCGCCATAATGCCAAGGCTGGCGGCCAGCGGCATACCCCCAAAAGTAGCAATGCTGACATGCACCCAGCTGACACCAAGACCAAACCAACCCAGGCCGTAAGCAAAACCAAAAAGGGCGGCCTGTGTGGCCGATGTGGCGATGCCAAGCGACAGCGCCAGCAGCGCCAAAGTGAATAAAGGTAAAAAATGCAGCTGATAAGGTGCAAAAGCCAGGGTATTGGCAAGGCCTGCCAACAATAACAACAGGCTTAACAACAACGGATGCTGACGGAAAAACACAACAAGATTGGACACGGTTTGTTTACCACTTTAACTGGAACTGACAACCAACAAGCCACCATGTTTTTGCCTGAAGCCGGCAGCAACAAGCGGATCATTGCCGGGTTGTTGGATTTTGTACTCTTTGTTCTGCAGAACGACGCTTATTCAGCGTCGTTCTGTTCGGTTTTAGGTTTGACCACCTGCAGCTGCACTAAACGGCGGCTATTGGCTTTGTACACTTTAAAGGTCAGGCCACCCAGTTCAATCACTTCACCTTTGGTTGGCATATGGCCAAAAGCATGCAGCACTATACCACCTATGGTGCCGGCTTCTTCTTCATCAAAGCTGGTGCCGAAACTTTCGTTAAATTCATCCAGCGGCGTCAGGGCGCTGACCAGATACACATGGCTGCCCAATTGGCGGATATCGGAACCTTCTTCATTGTCGTGTTCATCTTCGATGTCCCCAACAATCTGCTCCAGAATATCTTCAATGGTAATCAGACCCGACACACCACCATATTCATCGACCACTATCGCCATATGGTAGCGTTTTTGCCGGAACTCTTTGAGCAGTGCATCCACTCTTTTGCTTTCCGGAATAATCACGGCAGGGCGCAATAAATCTTTTAAATGCCACTCTACATCGGGCGTCAGTGCATATTGCAGTATGTCTTTGACAATCAAAATGCCTTCGATATGGTCTTTGTCTTCATTGACCACCGGATAACGGCTGTGATTGTTTTCCAGCAGAATAGGCAGGAATTCACTGAGCGGCTGATCAATGTCGATGGTGGCCATTTGTGAGCGTGGCACCATAATATCGCGGGCGCGCATTTTGGATACATCCAGCACCCCTTGCAGCATGCCTTTGGTATCGGAGTCGATCAGATTGCGCGAATTGGCTTCGGCAATGACTTCTTCTAAATCAGACAGGTCCTGAGGTTCTGCGGTAAAAATGGCGGCGATACGCTCAAGCCATGACTTCGCGGCAGAACCGCTTCTCGAGTGTGGATTGTCGTCACTCATAATGTAAAAACCAGCTCCGTGTTAGGTTGAACTCTGTTATTCAGGAATCACATAAGGATCGGCAAAACCAAGTTCTGCCAGGATCTGAATTTCTTCTGCTTCCATTTCGGTCGCATCTTCTTCATTTATATGGTCAAAGCCAAGTAAATGCAAGCTGCCATGCACCACCATATGGGCCCAATGTGCAGTTAAAGTTTTGTTTTGTTCAGCGGCTTCTCGGGCCACCACCTGAGCACAAATCACTAAATCTCCGAGGAGCGGCAGTTCCACACCGGGCGGGCACTGAAACGGAAAACTCAGCACATTGGTGGGTTTATTTTTTTCACGATAATCAAAATTCAGTTGCTGGCTTTCAGCTTCATCGACAATCCGCACCGTCACTTCAGCTTCAGCCTGAAAAGGTAAAATGGCCGCTTCCAGCCATTGCTGAATTTGATGTTCGCCGGGCAGATTGTCGGCTGTACTGGCCAGTTGTAAATCTAAAATAATACTCATGATGCTGCTGTATCCGAATTGGGCGTTGCTTTTTTCGCCCTGCTGCGTGTTTTGGCTGCCGGCGGCTCAGCTGCTATTGCTGGTGTTGCGACAGGGGTTGTGATGGCACTGGCTGCCAGCCTTGCGGCCTGCTCAGCTTCGCGCTCTGCCTGTTTTTCTGCGGCCGCTTCAGCCTCAAAGGCCTCATAAGCCAGCACAATTTTTTGCACCACAGGGTGGCGCACCACATCTTTGGCAACAAAATAGTTAAAACTCAGCGCATCCACTTTGGACAGCACGTCAATAGCGTGTTTTAGGCCTGAATAAGTGCCACGGGGTAAATCCACCTGGGTAACATCACCGGTAATCACCGCTTTGGAATTAAAACCAATGCGGGTTAAGAACATTTTCATCTGTTCAACAGTGGTGTTCTGGCTTTCATCCAGAATAATAAAAGCATCACTTAAAGTTCGGCCACGCATATAAGCCAGCGGCGCTATTTCGATGGTGCCACGCTCAAGATACTTTTCTACTTTTTCAAAACCCAGCATATCAAACAAGGCGTCGTATAAAGGGCGCAGATAAGGGTCCACTTTTTGTGCTAAATCACCAGGTAAAAAACCCAGTTTTTCACCGGCTTCTACCGCAGGGCGGGTCAGCACAATACGGCGCACCTGGTTTTTCTCCAGAGCGTCCACGGCACAAGCCACAGCTAAATAAGTTTTACCTGTGCCGGCCGGGCCAATACCAAAAGTAACATCGTGGCGCAAAATATTGGCCACATAACGGCTTTGGTTTGGATTGCGCCCTTTAATTAACCCTTTTTTGGTTTTAATGCTGACTTCCTGCGCCTGCTCATCCACCTGCACTAAAGTGGCCGGATGTTCTACGCCGCTGATAGCTAAATGCACCTGCTCGGATGTTAAAGGCACCAGCTTACCGCTGTCATTGATGGTTTCCTGATACAGGTTTTGCACCAACTGCTGTACTAACGGCAATTGTGCTGTGAAACCAAGTAAACGGAATTTGTCGTCACGTAAACTGAGCTGAACCCGGAAATGGCGTTCAATCTGGCGGATATGGTCATCAAAGGGGCCGCATAATAACGACAAACGCTGATGATCGGTGGGTTCTAGGGTAAATTCGATACTGCTGACTGGATTATCCAAAGGTCCTGTTCTCTGTGGTTAACGAGGCCGCGGCTTTAGCCTGGTGCGGCCTCTGTAAAACTGTACTCGACTCAGGGTTGATAGGTCTGTACCCCAAGTGGATCTGCTTTTGGCTGACGTGCCAGAATTTGTTGTGGTGACACGTCGCGGCGTAAACCCATTTCTTTTTCGGTGCGAACCACCACACCTTTTAAAGAATTGGTAAATACATCAGTAATTTTGACATCAACAAAACCACCGATCATATCCGGGGTGCCTTCGAAGTTGACGACCCTGTTGTTTTCGGTGCGGCCGGTCAGTTCCATCAAGTCTTTTTTCGACGGACCTTCCACCAGAATACGTTGTTCCGTGCCTAACATGCCACGGGCTATCTGCAATGATTGCTGGTTAATGCGATCCTGCAGAATGTATAACCGTTGTTTTTTCTCTTCTTCACTGACGTCGTCCGGTAAATCGGCAGCAGGTGTGCCTGGACGGGCGCTGTAAATAAAGCTGAAGCTCATATCAAAACCGATACTGGCGATTAAGTCCATGGTTTGGGCAAAATCTTCTGCCGTTTCACCCGGGAAACCAATAATAAAGTCGGATGACATGCTTAAATTTGGCCGGATTTTTTTCAGCGCACGAATTTTGGCTTTGTACTCCAGCGCTGTGTGGTTGCGTTTCATCAGCGTCAGAATACGGTCTGAACCTGACTGCACAGGTAAATGCAAATGATCCACCAGCTCTGGCACGTCACGGTACACTTCAATAATATCGTCTGTAAATTCAACAGGATGGGATGTGGTATAACGAATACGGTCAATACCGTCTATAGCGGCCACTAACCGTAATAACTCGGAAAAATGGCAAATTTTGCCATCATGGGTTTCACCGCGGTAAGCGTTCACGTTCTGACCCAATAAATTGACTTCACGCACACCTTGTTCGGCCAGCTGGGCAATTTCCAGCAGCACGTCATCCAGCGGACGGCTGACTTCTTCACCGCGGGTATAAGGCACCACACAGAAAGTACAATATTTAGAGCAGCCTTCCATAATGGACACAAAGGCGGTTGGGCCTTCAGCTTTAGGTTCTGGCAGACGGTCGAATTTTTCAATTTCAGGGAAAGACACATCCACCACAGGCGAACGGTCGCCCTTCACTGAGTTGATCATTTCCGGCAGACGGTGCAGCGTTTGTGGCCCAAAAATAATGTCAACATAAGGCGCACGTTCACGGATAGAAGCACCTTCCTGTGAGGCAACACAACCACCCACACCAATAATCAAATTTGGGTTTTTCTTTTTCAGCGGGCGCCAGCGGCCCAGTTGATGAAACACTTTTTCCTGTGCTTTTTCACGGATAGAACAAGTGTTCAGCAGAATAACATCGGCTTCTTCCGCCTCTTCAGTCAGCGTATAGCCATGAGTGGCATCCAACAAGTCGGCCATTTTTGATGAATCGTATTCGTTCATCTGGCAGCCCCAGGTTTTAATGTGCAGCTTTTTGCTCATGGTAAATTCTTGCCTGTAAAAGTCGTCAACTACAAAAGGGCTGGCATTTTACCCGAGCCGGCTGCTGAGTGCCAGCATCTGCTGTGTTTAATCACAATGGCAACAACAGGCTTTTTTGTGTTGAACGCCGAATTGCCGCTGCAGGGTTATTTTGTTGCGCTACACTGGAAATATTGCTTATTTAAAGCCGGACTTCAGCGCCGCCTGAACCTCGCCCCGTCTTCCCAATCCCCGGTCCTGCAGTATGGTGACTGGGGATTTTTTCTTTGTGTTGCTTTTCTTTGCTTGATTAGTTACCTCTTTATTTTTTATCCATTTTTTTGCTTTTGCCGGCGGGATTTAAGCCGGCATTTTTACCCCTTACAAAAATTATTTCAGCTTTTACTAAACCATTTTTGTGCTCAGTACGACTCTGTTTACAACAGCTGTCACTGATAACGACACAAAAGGAGTTTTAATGAAAATAGCTGAACCCAGTGGCCAGGATGAGATCCGACGCCAGCGTAAAAAAATAACGCCAGCCCTTGGCTGGAGCCTTGCTGCTGTTGCACTGCTGGTATTGCTGGGCTGGCAACTCAGCCCGGCGCTTGCCCGTTGGCAGGACTCAGAGATGTCGGTATCCATGGCCAGAGTTCGGCTGGACGCGGTCAAAACCGCTGCTTTTATCCGGGATGTGTCTGTGCAGGGCAAAGTGGTGGCGGCGGTCAGTCCTAAACTTTATGCACCGGCCGACGGCACCGTCAGCTTTTTTGCCGAAGCCGGCACCACTGTCAAAAAAGGCGATGTGATAGCTGCGATTGACAGCCCTGAGCTTGATAGCAAGCTCAAACAGGAACAGGCCAGCCTTAATAGTCTGGCCACGGGCCTGGAGCGGCAAAAAATTCAGTCGCGTAAACAGCAGCTGATGGACCAAAAGGCGGTGGATTTAGCCAAAGTGGCACTGACCACGGCCGAGCGGGAAAAACGCCGTGCTGATCAGGGTTACAGCGTAAAAGCCATTAGCCAGATTGATTATGAAAAAGCCGGTGATGAGTTAAATAACGCCAGGCTGCAGTTTGAGCATGCGGTACGGGACGCCAAACTGAATAAAGAAAGTCTGGATTTTGAATCCACAGCATTGTCGCAGGAGCTGGAGCGCCAGACCTTACTGGTAGCCAATTTACAACGTCAGGTGTCGGCTTTGCAGGTGCAATCGCCGGTGGACGGCATTATCGGCAACCTCGCCACCGACAATAAAACCTACTTAAGCAAAAACCAGTTGTTGTTGTCTGTGGTGGATTTAAGCCAGTTTGAAGTGGAAATTGCCATTCCGGAAAGTTATGCCGACGACTTAAGCCTGGGCATGCCGGTGGAAGTGACGCTGGATCAGCAGCTGTATCAGGCACAGCTGGTCAGCATCTCCCCTGAGATTGTTGATAATCAGGTGACAGGCCGGGTTCGTTTTAAAGACAAAACGCCAGCTGGCCTTCGGCAAAACCAACGCCTGGCCAGCCGCATTTTGCTGGAGCAGCGTGACGCTGTATTGCAGGTGGCGCGTGGCCAGTTTTTAGAAAGCTCCAATGGCCAGTTTGCCTACAAGGTGCAAAACGGTGTGGCGGTAAAAACACCTATTACACTCGGCGCCCGCAGCCTGGCTGCTGTTGAAGTGCTCAGCGGCCTGAATGAAGGCGACCAAATTATTATTTCCGGCACCGATATGTTTCAGGGCGCCAATCAAGTTCAGCTGAATCAATAACAGGCTCTGGGAGCCCTGAGGTTTATTTATGTTAAAAATGAAACAGTTAGGTAAGGTTTTTCACACAGGCGAAGTATCTACTCATGCACTGCGTGAGGTGGATTTACATGTCAGAGAAGGGGATTTTGTCAGCGTGACCGGACCATCCGGCTCGGGTAAAACCACTTTTTTAAATATTGCCGGTTTGCTGGAAGTGGCAAGTTCAGGTGAGTTTTTGCTGGATGGTGACAACGTCAATTTATTGTCTGACTCACAGCGCTCTAAAATGCGTAACCAAAAAATTGGTTTTATTTTTCAGGGGTTTAATTTAATTCCTGAGCTGAATTTATTCGACAATGTGGATGTGCCTCTGCGTTATCGTGGTTTTGATGCCAAAGAACGTAAACGCCGGATAGAGCAGCAGCTGGAGCTGGTGGGGCTGGCGTCCAGAATGAAACATTTGCCCAGCCAGTTGTCCGGTGGCCAGCAACAAAGGGTGGCCATCGCCCGTGCCCTGGCTACCAGTCCGAGGTTTTTGCTGGCGGACGAACCCACAGGCAACCTCGACAGCCAGATGGCTCAGAGTGTGATGGCGCTTTTGGAAGATATTAACCGCCAGGGCACCACCATTATTATGGTGACACACGACCACGGCCTGGCGCAGCGCGCCAAACGGCAAATTTTTATCAAAGACGGCCGGGTGTCAGAGCTGACCGCTGTGGAGGGGTTGCACAGTGCCGGTCTGGAAAGGGTAACGCCTCTGCATACCCATGGCAGTGCTGATGCTGCCCGTCAGCTGGGGGTCTGATCATGCTGGCTTATTATTTACGTCTTGCCTTGATCAGCATCCGGCAAAGTCCGGGGCTGAGTCTGCTGATGGTGCTGGCGATTGGCCTGGGTATTGGCGCCGCCATGACCACTGTCACTGTGAATTACCTGATGTCGGCCAACCCCATTCCACATAAAAGTGAGCAGCTGTTTTATGTGCAGCTCGACAGTTGGGATCCACATCAGGCCGCCAATGAAAACGGCGATCCGCCAGATCAGTTGACCTACCGTGACGCCACTGCGCTTTTGGCAGCCAAAAAAGCCTATCGTCAGGTGATACAGGCGCAAATTGGCACAGTGGTGGAGCCTGAAGGCAAAGACAGCCTGCCGTTTCAGGTGTCAGGCCGGGCCAACTCGGCGGATTTTTTTGCCATCTTTGATGTGCCTTTTTTATATGGCGGCGCCTGGAGTGAAAACGCTGACACTGAGCAGCAACGCGTGGTAGTGCTGAGCCAGAGCCTGAATGAGCGGTTATTTGGCGGCAAAGATTCGGTTGGGCAAAAAGTAAAAATGGCCGGTGATTATTATCAGGTGGTTGGCGTGATGGCGAACTGGCAACCCAGACCGCGTTTTTATGATGTAACCACAGGCGCTTTTAACGAAGTGGAAGAGCTGTTTGTGCCTTTTAGCCTGCTGGCAGAGCCAAAACTCAGCCGTAATGGCAACACCAATTGCTGGAAACCCAGTGGTGAAGGTTATCCGGCCTTTTTAAATTCTGAATGTGTCTGGACTCAGATGTGGGTGGAGCTTAGAAACGACAGTGAAAAGCAGCAATATCTTGATTTTTTAAACGCTTATGTTGAGGAGCAGAAAAAGCTTGGCCGTTTTGCCAGACCTTTAAATAACAGGCTCAGTGATGTGATGCAGTGGATGGAAAACCAGCAGGTGGTGGCTGAAGATGCCAGTCTGATGATGGTGATGTCGCTGATGTTTTTATTGGTGTGTTTACTGAACACCATAGGTTTATTGCTGGCCAAGTTTTTAAGCAAAGCCCCACAAATTGGTTTACGTCAGGCGCTGGGTGCCAGCAGGCAACATTTGTTTGCGCAGTATCTGACCGAAGCCGGTTGTATTGGTCTGGCCGGTGGTTTACTTGGCTTGCTGCTGGCCTGGCTTGGCTTGCAGGGCGTGACTTTATTGTATGGCGATAGCATGAAAGGTCTGGCAGAGCTGGACTGGGTGATGGTGATGCTTGCGATGGGGCTGGCGCTGCTGTCGAGCTTATTGGCCGGTTTGTATCCAACCTGGCGTGCCTGCACTGTGCAGCCGTCGCAGCAGTTAAAAAGCCAATAAGGGGACTGTGATGTTTGAACTTGGACCAATTTTCCGCGCTTTATTACGCCAGAAGGTGGGGGCTGTGCTGATTGCACTGCAAATCGCGCTGACGCTGAGCATTATGGTAAACGCCATTTTTATGATGCAAAACCGCAGCACCCTGATGGCGCGGCCAAGCGGCCTGGATGAAGCCAATTTGTTTTATTTAAGCAACACCGTTTTTGCCCAAAACTATCCGCACCAGGCGGCGCTGGAAGATGACTTGCGGCTGATCCGATCTATCCCGGGTGTGGTGGATGCAACTCAGATCAATGCCATACCCCTCAGTGGCGGCGGCTGGTCCATGAGTCTGCAGAAAAAAGCCGGTGAAGGGGAAGACGGCACCGGCGTGGCGGTTTATATGGTGGACGAGCATGGGATCAATACATTAGGGGTGGAGCTGATTCAAGGCGAAAACTTCCAGAACACCGACATTCGCTGGCGTGCAGCTTCTGCCGTCGATTGGCCTGAGCGCACCATTATCAGCCAAGCGATGGCCGAGGCATTATTCCCCGGCAACTGGCAATCGGCGCTTGGACAGACCGTCTATATCAATAACAATGAGCCTATGCAAATTACCGGTATTATCAAAACCTTACAGGCGCCATGGAACGGCTGGGATGGGGTAGAGCGCAGTATGCTGGTGCCATATCAACTGGAAGGGCGCAATAACAGGTATATGATCCGCACCGAGCCAGGCCGGCGTGATGAGCTGATGCCCATTGTGGAAAAAGCGCTGGCAGAATCGGATAAAAACCGCATTATCCGCGGTGTAACAAGCCTGGAAGAAACCCGTGCCAACAGTTACCGCAGCCACAATGCACTCAACCGTATTCTGCTGCTGGTGATTGTGGTGCTGACCCTGATCACGGCCTTTGGCATTGTTGGTTTGGCGATGTTCAGCATCAACAGACGTAAACGTCAGATAGGCACCCGCCGTGCGCTGGGCGCCACTCAGCTGCAGGTAATGCGCTATTTTATGCTGGAAAATTTGTTGATCACCAGTTTAGGTGTGCTGATAGGGGTGGCCGCAGCGATAGGGCTCAATATCTGGCTGGTCAGTCAGTTTGAACTCAAACCGCTGGAACCCATGCTGTTGCTGACGGGGGTTGTGGCGCTTTATCTGGTGGGGCAGCTGGCGGTGTTGTATCCGGCGCGTAAAGCAGCCGCTATTGCACCTGCCACAGCGACCCGCAGTGTTTGATTAAGGTTCTGATCACAGCTCTGATAGCTGTCGCCTTTACGGCGACAGCTAGCGACAGCTTGTTAAGCCCGGCTGTTACAACAACCTTTGTCTGGTGCTGATATAACCGGCGTAAAAAATCACCAACACCCCGGCAAACCAACCCATAGTGACAGGCTCCTGCCAGAACAGATACCCAAACAACCCGGCAAAGACCACACTGCTGTAAGTCCACATGCCAATATCGCTGGCAGGGGCCAGCGCATAAGCTTTGGTCATGGCCATTTGACCTGCGGCGGCCAGCACACCCATGCCGGCAAAAGCCCACCAGGCGATTTCGGGCAAAGGTTGCCAGGCAAAAGGCACCGGAATAAAAGAAATAACCGCCGTTAACAGGGAAAAATAAAACACAATACGGGCGGCGGGTTCAGTGTCGGACATATAACGGATGGTGGTTTTGGTGATAGCGACCAGCACAGCAGATAATAATCCCAGCATTAAAATCAGCGTATTACCAGCTTCTCCCTGTAGTGGGATCGCCAGAAAAACGCCAACAAATCCAAGGGCTATCGCAAAGAGTGTTAACCGGCTTGGCCGCTCTTTCAGCCAGATCCGCGCTATTAATGGCACCACAAAAGGCGACAGTAACAACACCAGCATGGCCTGCGCCAAAGGCAGTTGGCTTATCACATAAAAAAAACAATACATGGAAATAATGCCGGTGGTGGCGCGACTGGCATGCAAATACCAGCGTTTGGTGTACAGAATTTGGCGACCCTGACTGACAATCCAGGGCAACATCACCAACAGCGCAAAAAAGTTGCGGAAAAACACCACCTGCGCCTGACTGGCGCTGTCGCTGGTCAGTTTCACTAAAGCGCCAATGCCGGCAAAACAGGCTTCAGCCAGCAATAACAACAATGCAGCAACATAAAGGGGTTTAAGCGGCACACCCGACTCCGGACATCGTGGCCTTGAGGTGCGCGCAGTGTAGCAGAAGTGTCGTTTATTGTCTGAGCTCAGCCTGGCTTATTGTGAGCGCCAGGCCGAAAAAGCGTGCTGGCGCGCTTTGTGCCGGCTTAACCCAGCTGATGTTCGAGCTTGAGCCGCTCCAGCAGTTCAGTGGCGGGCATAGGTTTGGCAAATAAATAACCCTGAATAAAATAACACTGGCGCTGGGTAAAAAAGGCCAGTTGTTGTTCGGTTTCCACCCCTTCGGCAATACAGTACATACCAAGGCTGTTGGCCATACTGAGCATGGCATCGATAATGGTTTCATCATTGCTGTCGATGCCAATGTCTTTGACAAAACTCCGGTCAATTTTAATGGCGTCTATCGGCAACTCTTTTAAATACTTCAGCGACGAATAACCTGTGCCAAAATCATCCAGCGCCAGCACTATGCCTTGTTCACTGAGCGCCAGCATAGTGGCGATGGCAATTTCATGATCCTGCATCAGCGCACTTTCGGTCACTTCAAAACGCAGGCAGCGTGCCGGGATCTGGTACTTTTTCAGCAGCAACGAGGTTTGCCGGCTTAAATCTTCCTGTGCCAGGTGGTGGGTGGATAAATTCACCGACAGATATACCGGGAAACCAGCCTGGTGCCAGCGCTGTAAATCGGCCAGCGCACGCTCCAGTAAATCCAGTGTCATTGGCACTATTAAGCGTAAATCCTCAGCCAACGGAATAAATTCCGACGGCGGCACCAGGCCATTGGCGGATTGCCAGCGCATCAGTACTTCAACTCCAACCATCTGCTGACTGCGGCTGTCGTAAATCGGCTGGTAAAAGTTAATAAATTCACTTTGTTGATAAGCACTGCGAAGCATGGTTTCTTTGGCCAGCTGCATATAGGCTTTTTCGTTCATTTCATTAATAAAAAACTGGAAGTTATTACGGCCGCTGTCTTTGGCGTGATACATGGCCACGTCGGCATGTTTGAGCAGTTCTTTGGCGTCACTGGCGTCTTCCGGGTAGACCGCAATGCCGATACTGGGCGAAATACTGACAGTATGGGCACCCAACTGCATCGGCTCGCCAATGGTTTTAATCATTTTGCGCGCCACATGGCTGATATTGTCGTCGTTTTTATAACCTTCCAGCAGCACCACAAACTCATCACCGCCCAGTCGAGCCACTGAGTCGGATTCACGCAAAGTGTCGGTTAATCTTTTGGCGACTTTTTTCAGCAGTAAATCGCCGATATCATGGCCGAGGCTGTCGTTAATTTGTTTAAATTTATCCAAATCAATAAAACACAAGGCCAGCGAGCGGCGCTGCCGTTTGGCCGACTCAATACCATGGTAAATGCGGTCCATCAGCAGGGCTCGGTTGGGCAAGCCGGTCAGAATGTCGTAGCTGGCCAGATACCTGAGTTCTTCTTCGGCCTGTTTTTGCGCTGTGATGTCGGTAAATACCAACACAAAAAACTCCACCTGCAAATCATCACCCACAGCAGTGATATTGATCAGGGTAGGGCGCTCAGTGCCATCCGGGCATAATACTGTTTCTTCCCCTTGCCAGTGCTGATTCACTGTCATGCCGGATAACAACCTGGTGTAAAAACGGCGGCGGTTTAGGCTGATGCCTAAATCGTGGGTGCGCGGGTTATTCAGATATTCATCCATATTGCCAAATACGTCGGTAAAGGACTGGTTGGCGGCAATGACTCTTTGTTCTAAATCCAGCAGCACCACCCAGTCACGGGTTTGCTGGAAAGCTTCGCCAAAAAGCCGGGCTTTTTCTTTGCTAACCCGGGTTTCGGTAATATTGCTGTAGGTTCCAATCACCCGTTCAATTTTGTTTTGTGCTGAAATTTCAGTAACTTTGCCAATATCGCGGAACCATATCCAAAGGCCGGATTTATGTTGCATGCGATAGCTGTGGTCAAAAATTTTGTCCGGTGCACTGACAAATCTTTGCCATGCCTGCTGATAAGCTTCCCGATCATCCGGGTGGATCAACGACAAATGTTGTTGCATCGTCAGTGGATTTAAATCTTCGTTGTAACCGAGCATCTGATGAATACGCTGGGCATAAATACTGTTTTTATGGGCATGCCATTCCCAGGCGCCGCTGTCGACTGCTTCCAGCGCCTGTTTCAACCGTTGTTCGCTGGCCAGCAGTTTTTGGTGGGCATTGGCCAGCAACCGCCGTTGTTTACGTCTGGCCTGCCACCACAATAACAACAACAGTAATAATAAAGAGCCATAAGCCGTCAGCGCTGTTTCTGAGCGCCAGGGTGCGGCGCCTATGGTCAGTGATATATGGGCAGGCGCACTTTGCATGCCTGTCATCGGCGAAATGGCCACCACGCTAAAACGGTAATGGCCGGCTTTGAGCTGCGGAAAAACGACGGCCGGTACAGCTTGTTCCGGATACATCAGTTTTTGTTCGCCATCGAGCCAGAATTTGTAGCTGATTTTGCCGCTGTCACGAAAGTTCAGTGCGGAAAACTGCACTTCAATGCCAAGGGCATCATGGTCAAAACTGAAACTCTGGCCGCTTAAATCACCGAGGCTGTTACTGATATGCTGGTTCAGTGCCTGAATGGAGGTGATCACAACTTTAGGTGGCATCGGCGCTTCCATTAACCGGCGTGGGTCAAATAAAGTAATACCGCGGCTGGTGCCATAAACCAAATCACCATTGTTTAGCCTGGTGCTGGCGGCAAAGACAAAAGCGTGGCTGGCCAGACCATCTTTTTTGCTGAAGTGTTCTATACGCAGGGTTTTGGTATCAAGTCTGGATAAACCATAGTTACCTGCAAACCACAGATTGCCTGCTTCATCCAGTTCGTTGGAATACACAGTGTTGCTCAGTAGCTGATTGTCGGCATGAAAATGATGTTTGAGCGTCAGGCTGCCAAGGTCAAAACCTAATAATCCTAAACCCTGAAAAGTCACCCACAAGACATTTCGGGGATCGACACTGAATTTGTCGGCAAAACGGTCACGACCAGGCTGATAATCATTTGCCTGATAGATTTTTTGCAGTCTGGCGTCGTGCTGGTTGTAAAGCCACAGTTGATCGGCGGCACTTAACAGCATTTTATCGTGCTGGCCTGGTAATAAACCCAAAAACCGACCGGCGTAACGTGGCGGGATTTGCTCTTTAATGCCCGGCAGTTCCGTCAGCTCACCGCTTTGGGGTTGATAACGGTAATAACCGTCTTTGTTATAAAACCAAAAACTGCCATCTTCACCCCGCCAGTGCCCCAGCGAGTTATTCTGCAATAAGGCTTGTTGTGATTCTTGTTGTAATTTTGGCGGCAAAAATGTGCGTTGTTGCGGGTCGTAATAACGCAGGCCATCTCCTGTTCTGAGCCAGAGTTTGCCGTCAGGCTCAGGGTAAATCCGCCTGACCTGCATGGCAAAGCTGGCTGGTAAACCGTCCGGATAAGGCCAGAGTTGTTGTTCGCCATTTTGCAGATCCAGCTGATACAACCCCTGCTGATTAGCGATCCACAGTTGCTGATCCTGTCCCTGGGCCAACGCAAAGGCACCGCGGATGGCCGATTGGGAGTCCTGTGCCTGTTCAGCTTTCAGCTCAATATTATTAAAACTGGTGCTGCGCGGGTGCCAGTAAAAAGCACCATCGTCGCGGCTGGCCAGCCATAACCCCCCGTCGCTGCTGGCGACTAAATCAACAATAGTGTCGTTGCCAATCTGATGGCTGCTGTCGCGAAAACGCCATAGCAAATGGACGTCGCGGCGACGTTCATCAAATTCAAGCAAACCTTCATTGCTGGCCAGCAACAACCTGTTCTGATGTGCCAGCATTCTTGTAATCACCCGCTCAGACAGCAGCGTCTGAATGCCGGCGTTATTGTTGTTATGCAGTGCTGTCAGCGGCATAGTCAATAAACTGTTGCTGCTGGCAATATAAAGTTGCTGCTGATAAGCATATAAATGGCGGATCATGGCGCCCTGACCGTTGGCATCGGGCAATAACAAAGCTTTAGTTTGCAGGCTGTGGGTATCGAGTTGGAATAAACCTCTGTTGCTGGCAATGAGCAACTGCTGCTGATGTAGCCACAGCTGACGTACTCTGTTGTTGCCCTCACGCTCTGGCATGGTAAAAATGCGTTGTAATGTGCCGCTGCCGGTCTGATAACGGTATACAGCGTCATTAATGGCCACTAATAACTGGTCAGGGGCTTCTTCCAGCACGTCGGTCAGGACCGGCATTTCCAACTGCTCCTGGGCAGCTAAATCCAGTATCAGTTCAATATGGCCGCTGGTTCTATCCAGTAAATACAAACCAACATCAGCCGAAGCCGCCCAAAGTCGCTGTTTGCTATCTTCCAGCAGTTGCACAAAATTCAGATCGGTCAGGTTTTGCTGTTTAGATTGCACCAGCACATTGCGGGTGGCATCAAAGCGGTTTAAACCGTTACTGGTGGCTATCCATAAAAAGCCTTCACGGTCGAGGTACAGGCGTTGCACAGTGCCACGCGACAACCCCTGATCTACCGTCAGCGGCAATAACAGTGGTTTTACACTTTGCGCGTAAAGTGGGGTGCTTAACAGCCAACAGCAGGCCAGCAGGAGCAATATACTACGCATCAGAGCTCTGTGACTGAAAAAACATATGAGTACTGTCTGTTGTCGGGATGTCAATAAAATTGAAAATATCGCAATTGACTGGCCAAAGTCCAGAACATCACGCTGTTTTTGCGTTATATCACTACTTTTAGTGTTGAACTAAAGTGGGAACAAAGCCACCATCAGCAATAACCAGCCACTGGCGATTAATAACACCACTGCATGCTGAAATTGCCGGCTGATTTGCACAAATCGTTGAATATCAAGGGCATTGGGTTCGGCCGGCGGGCCAAAACGAATACGGCGTTGTTTGGTGGCGCTGTAATAACGCGGGCCAGCTAAATTGCGCTGCAAAGCTGCGCTGCTGGCGGCCAGCAACCAGCGCTGCGGCAGGGCATAATCGCCATCTTTGGCCAGTTTGCGGTAATAATGACTGCCGTGCCAGTTTTGCAACAACGCCAGCAACAATGCACTGAACCACTGTGGCAGCCAGGCCAATAAACTGAATAACCGGCTGACCGGTTGGCCAAACTCAGCAAAAGAGGGTTGTTTGGGGTTCCAGCATTGTTGTAATTCCAGCAAAAGCCGGTAGCCAAATGCTGCAAGACCGCCACCGGCTAAAAACCAGAACAAAACGCCAAACCATTGTTTGGCCAGACGTAACGTCAGGCTTTCAATACTGGCTTTGCAAAGTCCAACCTCAGATAACTGCTGACTCTGGCGCAGCACCAAAGGTTTAATCAAATCGCGCGCCAGACTCAGTTGTTGTTTATCCACCGCAGCCGCCACCTGCAATGCCTGTTGTCTGGGTTGTTGCCAGTCCAGGCAGCAATACAGCAGCAAGGCGTGCCAAAATTCCGGCCACTCCGACAAACTGGCAAAAGCTGCCGCTAAGGCGAGCAGTGGCAATACCAGCACCAGCATGGCCAGTGAACCTGAAATTAATAACTGTTGTTTGCCATAACCTGGTTTATTCACCTTGTTGGCAAGGCCGATAGCGGCCTGGCGTACCACCTGCAATGGCTGATAACTGGCGGGCAGCGGAAAGATGGCACTGAGTGCAATCATCAGCAGCGCCAGCAAAGGTTGCTGCAACAACGGCTGTTGCAGCACAGTTAAAAATTCAGGTAATTGCAGGGCAGGCCAGTCCACAACAGCCTCAGAGGCTCAGGGCCTGAAGTTTAGGCAACAAAGCCATCACCATAGCGCTGCTGTTGCGCGACGCCACTTCCAGATAAGCATCAAAGGAAGTTGGTGATTCTTTGCCGGCAATGTCGCTTAAGCTGCGGATCACCACAAAGGGGGTGTTCAGCTGATAACAGGCCTGGGCAATAGCGGCACCTTCCATTTCTACTGCCAGCATGGCCGGGAATGTCGCGCGGGTTTTGGCAATGCGCTCGGGGTCGCACATAAACACATCACCTGTGGTGATCAGACCTTTTTTGGTTTTGCAAAAACCAAGGGACGCAATACATTGTTCGGCGGCATCAATCAAAGCCGGATGGGCGCTAAAAGCGGCAGGTAAACGTGGGACCTGACCAGGTTCATAACCAAAGGCTGTGACATCCACATCGTGGTGGCGCAGCTCGGTCGAAATCACAATATCGCCCACGTTCAGCTCAGGATCAAAACCACCGGCTGAACCTGTGTTGATCACTGCGTCGGGCTTAAACTGACTGATCAGTAAAGTGGTGGCCACTGCCGCCGTCACTTTACCAATGCCCGATTGCACCAGCACTACATCAACATCATTCAGCTTTCCCTGATGGAAAGCAAAACCGGCGATCTGCACAGTGTTGGCATGTGTGAGTTGTTGTTTGAGCAGGGCAATTTCCTGCTCCATGGCGCCAATAATTCCGACAAGCTGCATAAGGTTCTCGCTGAGTAAAAAGCCACATTATACGAACTGTGGCTTTGGCTTGCCGAACTTTTTCAAACAGCTGCAACCTTGATAGTGCCGGCCGCTCCTTTGGTCAGTTTACCGGCCTGATAATCGCGGATCGCTTGCTCTATCTCTGCGGCACTGTTCATCACAAAAGGACCATACTGAACCACAGGCTCACCTATAGGTTTGGCAGCCAGCACCAGCAGCCGCACCGCTGTTTTGGCCACAAGGTGCAGGCTGTCGCCTTTACCCAGCACGGCCGCATGATGGGTTTTAACCAAGCTCTCTCTGCCGTCGGCACTGATCTGTACCTCACCCTCAAAAGGATAAACCAGTGCATTATGTTCAGCGGGCAGCTGTAACTGTAGCTCGCTGCCTGCTGGTAAGCTCAGATCATAATAGTGGGGATCTGTGCTTAACCCCTGAATAGGGCCAGCCGTGATTTGCTGTTCAGCACTGAGTGTCAGGGCCCCGGCAATCACCACGGCATGGCCACCATTGGCTAAAGTGCGGCGGCCAAGCTGTGCAGGTTTTAAATCCACATAAGCCGGGTCTTTCATTTTTTCCGCTGCCGGCAAATTTAACCACAGCTGAAATCCACGCATCAGGCCGGATTCCTGTTGTGGCATTTCAGAGTGAATAATACCGCTACCGGCCGTCATCCACTGCACACCGCCCGACATTAAGTGGCCTTCATTGCCCAGATGATCCTGATGCAGCATATGGCCATCCAGCATGTAGGTGACAGTTTCAAAACCCCGGTGCGGGTGGGGCGGGAAACCGGCGATATAATCGGCGGCTTCTTCTGAACCAAAACAATCCAGCATTAAAAAAGGATCCAGCCGCAGCTGTTGCTGCAAACCAAGGCTGCGACGGATTTTTACACCGGCACCGTCCGATACCAGTTGCGCCGGAATAAGCTGTTGAATATGACGTTCGCTCATCTGAGTTACCTTTTGTGTTTAACTTTGGATAAGCTTAGTAAACGCTGTTTTGATTAGAAAGAAAAGCGCATATAAATGCGCTTTATATCCTAAAAAATAGAATCATTAAACGTTGGCTGTGGCCATTTGTTGCTGTTGTTGCATCTGCTGTTCGTGTTGTAACAACCAGACTTTGCGGCCTAAACCGCCGGCATAACCGGTCAGGCTGCCGTTATTACCAATCACTCTGTGGCAGGGCACCACTATCGCCAGCGGATTACGGCCATTGGCCGCGCCCACAGCCCGCACTGCTTTTGGATTCTGAATAAAATCAGCAATGGCGCCATAACTACAACTTTGTGCATATGGAATATGCACCAGAGCCTGCCATACCTGCTGTTGAAATGCAGTGCCCGTGGCGGCAAGTGGCAGACTAAAACGGGTTCTATGCCCGGCAAAATACTGCTGAAGCTGCACCAGCGCATGCTGAAGATGCTGCTGAGCTTGTTCAGTCGCATTCACTGCATTTTGTGGCTGTGCTGTCTGTAACGGTAAAGTTTGGTGTGCTGCCTGCTCAATTAGGCTGCCACTTCGTACCGGTGCCAGTTCTGTGGCTTTGACGGCAGCAAATTCTGCCGGTAAATCATCGATAAAAACAATGGCACTAATGCCATCTGCATTGGCTTGGATCTCAAGTTGGCCAATGGGGGTTGCCATAACGGTGGACAGGGTCGGCGGTGTTTTGTTCATCATGATGTCCTTTGCTGTTTTGCAGCCATATCAGTTGTTGCAGCTGTTGTGGCCTTTTTGGCGGGCAGGCCAAACCACAGTTGTAAAGTGGCGTAACTGCGCCATGGGCTCAGGCTGTCCGGGCTGATTGGGTTTTGCCGGGCCGCCAATGCTTTTTGAATGCCTAAATCACCCGCCAGCCAAATATCAGTGTCAGACAGACCACGCATTTTGCTGTAAGCCACTGTCCAAGGGCCTATGCCTTTGACGCTAAGCCAGCTATCGGGCTCAGCCAAAGGCGCTGCGGCCACAGCTTTGGCAAGCCCCCACAGAGTGTCGCGTCTGGCTTGCGGCACTTTGATCATCAATAAATCAGACTGCAGAATTTGTGTTGGCGTTGGGAATAATTTTTTGCCGATTTGCAGAGGTAAGTCGCTGCCAAGGGCGCTGACCAGCCGGTTAAGCTGAGTGCAGGCGCCGGCCACACTCACCTGCTGCCCAAGCACAGCGCGCACTGCCGCTTCCCAGGCAGACCAGACGCCGGGAATACGGATGCCCGGTTGCAGTTTATCGCCAAAAAACGGCAGCAGCTGTTGCTCTATGGTCATCAGATCGGCATCTAAATCCAGCAGACGGCGAATATGTGCTATCACAGTGTTCAGGCTGTCCGGGTAAGGCCAGTATAAGGTCAGTTGCAGATTGTTGTCGGTGCCGGGAGCCGCTTCAAACCAGCCGGCGCGGGTCTGGTTATCTAAAGTTGCCTGCTGAGCAGGTAAGGAAAAAGTGCGGCCATAACTTTGCTGTCCAAGCCACTCCAGGCCATCAAGGCTGCGTGCTTGCCAGAATTGTAATAATAAATCCCAGTTGAGCGGCGGGCGGTACGGCAGTTTTAATGTCAGCATCGGGGTACTCGTTAAGTCGGGTTTACGGCGGATTTGGCTGGGGGTGAGTTTTAGTTGTTTGATAAAAGCATCATTAAAGCGGCGCACACTGTGAAAACCGGCTTGTAATGCAATATCGGCCACAGGTAGGGCCGTTTGATGCAACAAAGTTTTGGCAAACAGCAGCTGTTGATACAAAGCATATTGTTTTGGTGATACCCCTAGTTCACGCTGGAACAGTTTGCGTAAATAACGCTCACTAATGCCAAGGCGGCTGACGAGTGCAGCCTGGTCAGCATCAATCAGTGCACCTTCGGCAATTAAACGCAGTGCCCGTTGCAGTGTGCTGTTACTGCCTTGCCAGGCCGGTGAGCCGGGCGCACTGTCGGGCCGGCATCTTAAACAAGGTCGGTAACCGGCAGCAGCAGCTGCTGTGGCTGTTGGGTAATAACTAACGCCGCTTTCATCCGGCAGCCGCGCCGGACACACGGGCCGGCAATAAATGCCGGTGCTTTGCACCGCAATATAAAACAGGCCGTCAAACCTTTTATCGCGGCTTAAGCGGGCTTGCTGGCATTGTTGTGCACTGAGCATAAAGCATGTTCCACCATAAAAACTTTGCTCAGTGTATCTTGTCAGGCCGGCCGGATCAGCCAGATCCGGCACTCAATCAAAAAATTGTCAGATGTTTAAATCAACCTGCTGGATTAAGCCAGCGCTGCCTTGCTGTGACAGAAAAATACCACTGCGGGCAATACGCCCAAGCAGCGCCTGGCCATCATATAAACCGAAAGCTGTGGCAACAGAGCTGGTGGAGATTGCTGCTATGCCAAAATCCGCCAGAGGTTTTTGCCTGGATACACCATCCCATAACTGCAGTTGTTGCCAGCTGTTGTCTGTTGGGTCAATAAAACCGTTTTGATTTGTATCCAGTGCAGCGAGCTCAGTAAAACCCTGGTTGCTGGCAGGGCCAAATAATTCCAGGCCTGAATCGGCTTTGCCGTTCTGATTTTTATCATGCACCAGATAATATTGGCCGTTGCCAAGACCCGGCAGCAGGCCTTCGGCGCCCTGACCACTAAAATCAAAGTTGCTGCCCGTTGTTTGTAGCTGCACCGGGCTGCCAGTTAAGCTCAGTACTAAAGGATCTTTCAGTGCTGCCTGCTGATAACTCTGAAATGACTAATATTCTTCTTGCATTTCAAATGCAAAAGACCAGCTGATATGACTGCCATCGGCCAACGTCGCTTCACCGCTAAAACTGGCGCTAAGTGCCTGATACCGGTAATTAAATTCCAAAATGGTGCTGCCGTTGTCTGCAACTGCAGTTTCAGCGGCAGGGGATTCAGTCGTTTGTTGCTGCTGCGCGGCAATTTTTTGCGCTGAGCTGCCTTCAATCCAGGACAATAATTTGCCGGATGTCAGCTGTTCCAGAATACGTTTCACCACCCCTATGCTTTGTAAGGCATTAAAAGGTAAAGCATCTTCATTTTGTTCTTCAGATGTCTTAGACTCGGTGCTGGTTTTTTCGGCGACTGTGGGTTCGGGGATAGTTTTGTCAATCACCGGCACTACCGGACGCTGTACTTGGGTAGGGCGGTTTGGAATTTGCATGCGGTGTTGCTGAAAAACCGCCTGTTCCTGTACCGCAAATTGTTGAGTAGCCGTGACGATATTCATCATAAGCTCCGTATGTAAACAATGATGCAATAAGGCTATCGGCAGTCATTGGTTAAACTTTAAGCAGGTAAGGTTATGTTAGAAGCTTTTTTCCGTCAGCTAAGCACTGAACCCGAAACCATCAGTTTTCAGCAGAGCATCGCGCTGATTGATGCTTTATATCAGTTTACGCCCACAGCTTTTAAAAACGGCGCGCTGTTGAATGCGGCAGGAGAAAATAACGGCTCGTGCAAAATTTTGTCTTTTGCCGCTATGCACAAATTGTCTGAACCTCAGACTTTACAGTTGTTTGGGGATTATTACCGGCTAGAGGTGTTGCCGGATTTAAAGGGCGATAATCATGCCAATATCCGCAACTTTATGCGCACCGGTTGGGATGGCGTGGAATTTAGTGGTCAGGCACTTAGAGCCAAAGCGTCTACTTAACCTAAGCCGGAGCGCTGGTTTTAACAGCGTTCCGCTTGTAGTTTGTTGCACTTGGCCAGCACGGATTCGATTTTTTTTGCGGAAAAAGGTTTGGCAATAAAACCACAGGCGCCAGCCAGAATACTTTGTTGTACGTTTTCAACAGTGCTGTGGGCGGTCATAATCACCACATTGGCGTCCGGATTAATTTCTTTGAGTTGTTTTAATAAGATTTTGCCGTCGCAATCAGGCAATTCGATGTCTAAAAACACCACATCCTGTTTCATTTTGCTGTAGCTGCTGATGCCATGGCTGCCGTCAGAAGCTTCACTCACATGACTGATGCCAAGCAACATCAGGGTCTGACGCAGATATTCCCGCACCGAAGTTACATCGTCGATAATCAGCACTGAACAATCGGAAACTTTCATCATTCTTCCTTAAATGTCTGAGATCCATCTTTTGTTAAGTTGTAGCTGGCACTTGCCGGACTGGCAAGTTGAATAAATTCAGTTCTTTGCGATTAATGGCACATTTATAGGTACTTTGCAAAAATTTGTAACTGAAATCTTCCACATGCTAGCAAATTTTGTCCTGTCTGGTATAGCCACCTTTGCTTTTTTGCTGGTACCGAAATAAAGCAGCCTGTTGCACAGTGCGCTTTACGCTGCGTTGATGCTGAGTTATGGTGAAGACTTAAGCAAATACAGCAGCAAATGGACGTTTTGTGTGCAGTTGATTGATTGCAGCGAGATTTTCGCTTTACCTTTGACTTTCCTTTTGTATAATGGCCGCTCCAACGCTAGGGGCATAGTTCCAATTGGTAGAACAGCGGTCTCCAAAACCGATGGTTGGGGGTTCGAATCCCTCTGCCCCTGCCACTTCTTCTGAAGATGAAATTGAATACACATCAGCAGCAACTGCTGCAAATTCTCCGAATAAAACCACTGAATCTGCATGCAGATTTTTTGTCGTTTTCTGTTCAGTCAGCTGTTGAAGCGCAAAATAACCTTGTTAACCAGCGCCAGGCAGTAGAAGCTCTGGCTTTGTCGTCCGATGCGGATACCGGCTTTGCCACCTCGGCAGAAACTACAGCAGAAACAGCACCTCAGTCATCCGCCAACATCGAATGGCCGCTGTTGCAGCTGCAACAGGATATTCAGTTATCGCTAAAACAAAAATCGGTACAGCTGTCTGCTGAAGTGGGCTGGCAAACCTCGCCTGAGCTTAATGCCTGTTATCTCGATGGCATGGTGCTGCATACACCGGCGCTGTCTGATCTGACAACAGCTGAAACCAAACGCCAGTTATGGCAATTATTAAATGACGGATGGTCTGATGTCTGATGTGCTGATCCGCCCCGCGCTGGAAAGTGATATCGACGCTATGTTGGCGATCGAACAAAGCGCCACCAGCCACCCCTGGAGCAGGGCCACTTTTAGCGGTTGTTTTGGCGAGCGTTATTTTAATTTTGTGTTGCAACAAGGCGATGAAATACTTGGTTTTTACATTGGTAACTTTGTCGCCGGTGAAGCCAGTTTATTTGATATTTGTGTCGCGCCCAAAGCACAGGGGCAGGGCTTTGGCCGTTTGTTGCTGGAGCATTTTATTGCGCAAGCCGAGGCAAAACAGGCCTTTGATTGCTGGCTGGAAGTACGCGAGAGCAACCAGAGCGCCATCCAGCTTTATCAGAGTGCCGGTTTTCACCAAAACGGCAAAAGAGCCAATTATTACCCAACAGCCAATGGCCATGAAGATGCCATTTTAATGGGCTTGCCACTGCGTTTTGGTTAACCCTTTTGTTTACCTCTTTTTGTGCCGCCCTGACCCGGTCACTTTGCGCTTAGCCAATCAAGCTGTAGAGAATGTCAGCTAAAAATCCCATCAGACAGATGCTGCTATGGCTGTGCCTGCGCTTTGCATCCTGCTATAATCGCCGCCATTTTGCACAAAGCTCGGCAGCCGCCGCTGATGTTCAGCCGGTGAGTCTTGTTGACTGAATTGATATTGGAACCTACGCACGCATGGCCTCTGCACAATTTCTTGAAGAAGTGAATAAACGTCGCACCTTTGCGATTATTTCTCACCCCGACGCCGGTAAAACCACCATCACTGAAAAAGTGTTGTTGTTTGGTCAGCTGATTCAAAAAGCCGGTACCGTGAAAGGGAAAAAATCCGGCCAATACGCCACCTCCGATTGGATGGAAATGGAAAAAGAGCGTGGCATTTCGGTGACCACTTCTGTGATGCAGTTCCCTTATGCCGACTGTTTAGTGAACCTGTTGGATACACCAGGCCACGAAGACTTCTCGGAAGATACTTACCGTACCTTAACGGCGGTGGATTCCTGTTTAATGGTGATTGACGGCGCCAAAGGTGTTGAAGATCGCACCATTAAACTGATGGAAGTCACTCGTTTACGTGACACGCCTATTATCACTTTTATGAACAAAATGGACCGTGATATACGCGATCCTATTGATTTACTTGACGAAGTTGAAAGTGTATTAAAAATCGCCTGTGCCCCTATTACCTGGCCTATTGCATCAGGGAAAGAGTTTAAAGGGGTGTACCACATTCTCCGGGATGAAGTGGTGTTTTATAAGTCAGGCCAGGGCCATACCATTCAGGAAGTGGATATTGTGAAGGGTATCAACAACCCTGAGCTGGACGCCCGTATTGGTTATTACGCCCAGCAGCTGCGGGATGAAATGGAACTGGTCAAAGGCGCCAGCCATGAATTTGATTTAGAACTGTTTTTAAAAGGTGAACTGACACCGGTATTTTTTGGTACTGCTTTAGGTAACTTTGGTGTGGACCATATGCTGGACGGTTTAACCGACTGGGCGCCGGCACCACAACATCGCGCGACCACAGACAGGCTGGTTGAACCCACCGAAGAAACCTTCTCCGGTTTTGTGTTTAAAATTCAGGCCAATATGGACCCGAAACACCGTGACCGTGTGGCCTTTGTACGCATCTGCTCAGGTAAATACGAAAAAGGCATGAAAATGCACCATGTGCGCATCGGCAAAGACATGCTGGTGCCACAAGCCTTAACCTTCCTGGCGGGTGATCGTGAGCATGTGGAAGAAGCTTATCCTGGCGATATTATTGGTTTGCATAACCACGGCACTATTCAGATTGGTGACACTTTTACTGCCGGAGAAAAATATTCTTTTACCGGTATTCCAAACTTTGCGCCTGAACTGTTCCGCCGCATCCGGTTGCGCGACCCGTTAAAACAAAAACAGCTGCTCAAAGGTTTAGTGCAGCTGTCGGAAGAGGGCGCTGTGCAGGTATTCAGACCACTGGATAATAACGATTTAATTGTCGGTGCCGTTGGTGTGCTGCAGTTTGACGTGGTGGTACACCGCTTAAAGTCGGAATACAACGTGGATGCTATTTATGAAAGTGTGAACGTGACCACAGCCCGCTGGGTGTATTCAGATGATGGCAAGGCGCTGGATGAATTTAAAAACAAAGCCAGCAGTAACCTGGCGCTGGATGGCGGTGACAACTTAAGTTACCTGGCGCCTACTATGGTGAATTTAAACCTGGCGATGGAACGTTATCCAAAAATGAAATTCCATAAAACCCGCGAGCAAACATTCGCGAGTAAGGCAAAATAATTCATGAATATTAAACAGTTATTATCAGATAAAACCCAGGCAGCCATGATTGCCGTGGGTTTGCCGGCAGAGACCAACACAGCCGTAACCCAAAGCACCAAAGCAGGTTTTGGTGACTATCAGATCAACGGTGCTATGGCTGCGGCCAAGCTTCTGAAAACCAATCCACGTGATTTGGCTCAGCAGTTGCTGGAAAAACTGGATTTGGCTGACATCGCCGAAAAAGTGGAAGTGGCAGGCCCTGGTTTTATTAACGTTACGCTGAAAAATGACTGGCTGGCAGCGCAGTTACAACCAGCCTTGCTGGATGCGCGTTTAGGTGTGAGCCCAAACCCGCAACCACAAAAAGTGGTGGTGGATTATTCGGCGCCGAACCTTGCCAAGGAAATGCACGTCGGCCATTTACGCTCCACTATTATCGGTGACGCTGTGGTACGCGCGCTGGAATTCTGGGGTGATGACGTGATTCGCCAAAACCATATGGGCGACTGGGGCACACAATTTGGCATGCTGATCGCCCATCTGGAAGATAAGCTGGCAGCCGGTGTTGACCTTGAAACCGTTGCTCTTGCCGATTTAGAAGATTTTTACCGCGAAGCAAAAAAACGTTTTGATGATGAAGCAGGTTTTGCCGATAAATCGCGTGACTATGTGGTGAAACTGCAAAGTGGCGACGCCCATTGCCAGAAGTTATGGCAGCTGTTTATCGACACCTCGATTAAACACAGTGATGAAGTGTACCGTGCGTTAAACGTCACCCTGGGTCATGAACATATTAAGCCGGAGTCGGCTTATAACCCTATGTTGCAGCCTATTGTTGATAGCTTAAAAGCCACCGGTATTGCAGTGGAAGATCAGGGCGCTTTAGTGGTGTTCCTGCACGAGCTGGCTGACAAAGAAGGCAACCCGTCACCTTTTATTATTCAGAAAACCGGCGGTGGTTTTTTATATGCCACCACCGACTTAGCGGCCTGTAAATACCGCAGCCATGAACTGAACGTTGACCGTATTATTATTTTCACCGACGCCCGTCAGGCGCTGCACTTTAAACAGGTGGAGCTGGTGGCGCGTAAGGCCGGTTTGCTCAGAAGCATGACGTCGTATGAGCATTGCCCTTTTGGCACCATGATGGGTGAAGATGGCAAACCATTTAAAACCCGGACCGGCGGCACGGTAAAACTGGCTGAATTGCTGGAAGAAGCAGTCGTTCGTGCCAAAGCTGTGGTTGAACAAAAATCCACTGAGCTCAGCGAAGACGAAATTGCCGAAGTAGCGCGTAAAGTGGGTATTGGTGCAGTAAAATTTGCCGATTTATCAAAAAACCGCACTTCAGATTACATCTTCAGCTGGGATTCTATGCTGAGTTTTGAAGGCGCAACGGCCCCTTATCTGCAATACGCTTATACCAGGGTGCGCAGTATTTTACGCCGCGCTGAAGTGGCAGAAAACTTTAATGCTCCGCTGCAACTGGTTGAATCTCATGAAAAACAACTGGCATTAAAAACGCTGCAGTTTGAAGAAACGCTGCAGCAGGTGATGAAAGACGCCCAGCCCAATCTGCTGTGTAATTACCTGTATGAACTGGCCAGTTTATATATGAGTTTTTACGAAGCTTGCCCTATCTTAAAAGAAGGGGTTGAACCGGCGCTGCGTGACAGCCGTTTAATGCTCAGTATTGGTGTTTCCCGCTTGCTGGCCAAAGGTTTAGACCTGTTGGGCATCGAAGTGATGGAACGGATGTAACAATGAAAAAAGCGCTTCGGCGCTTTTTTTCATCGGGCTGATGGTTGAGGACTTAAATGATCAAAATTGACGATATTCGCCGCAGTTATGTTAAAGACAAGCTGGATTTCGACAAATTAAACGCCGATCCTTTTGTGCAGTTTGAGCTCTGGCTCAAAGATGCTATTGCTGCTGAATTACCAGATCCTACCGCCATGTGTGTGGCTACAGTAGATGAACACGGCCAGCCATCACAACGGCTGGTGCTGCTTAAAGATGTCAATCCGGAAGGTTTTGTGTTTTACACCAACCTCGGCAGTCGCAAAGCCAAAGAGCTGGCTGGTAATCCGAAGGTTTGTCTGCATTTTCCCTGGCATCCGCTGGAGCGGCAGGTCATTGTTTATGGCACGGCCACAGAGTTGCCGGTCAGTCATGTGGTGAAATATTTTTTATCCAGACCCAAAGAAAGTCAGCTGGCGGCCTGGGCGTCGGAGCAAAGCCGGCCTGTGTCGACCCGTCAGGCGCTGATGCAAAAATTTGCTGAAATTAAACATAAATTTGAACACGGTGAAGTGCCGGTGCCGTCATTCTGGGGCGGTTTTCAGATAAAACCCCATGCCATTGAATTCTGGCAGGGCGGCGAGCACAGGTTACATGACCGTTTTATGTACCAGTTACAGGCCGATGGCCGCTGGACTATTGAACGGTTGTGTCCATAACAGCTTCCATAACAGTTGAGGCGGCCTTGTGAATACAGCTCTGTTGCCGGCGCTTTTTGACAGTCATTGCCATCTGGATTTACCAGAGTTATGGCAGGACTGGCCTTTGCACTGGCAACAAGCCAAAGCGGCTGGGGTTCAGGCTTGTTTAATTCCGGCGGTGCAGCTGTCAGCCTGGTTGCCTTTGCTGGCGTTAAAACAGCAGCAGCCTGAGTTTTATATTGCGCTCGGTATTCATCCCTGGTGGGCCAAAGCACATTCAATGCAAGCTCTGACAGAGCTAGATGGTTTGCTGGCGCAGCAGTCTGACCAGATTTGTGCTGTAGGTGAAATAGGACTGGATTATGCAATTGCAGCAGACACTTTTGCCATACAACAACAGCTGTTTGCCGCTCAGTTGGCACTCGCTGGCCAATACCAAAAACCAGTGATTTTGCATCACCGTAAATCTATGGTGCAGTTATTGGCTGAGCTGAAACGGCAAAAATTTCAACAGGGCGGCATTTTACATGCCTTTTCCGGCAGCCCGGAGCAAGGGCAGGATTTTCTCGATCTGGGTTTTAAGCTGGGCATTGGCGGTACTATCAGTTACCAGCGTAGTCAGAAAACCCAAAATGCGGTGCGCCGCCTGCCACTGTCGGCTTTTGTGCTGGAAACCGACGCACCGGCTATGCCGCTTTATGGTTTTCAGGGGCAAATAAATAGCCCCAAACAGCTGGCGCTGGTGTTCCAGCATTTTTGCAGTTTAAGGCCGGAAAGGCCGGAAGAAATTGCCAAAACGTTATGGCAAAACACCCTCGAGGTGCTAAGGCTCACGGGAGCAGCGGTTCAAAGTTTTCAGTCAGCGCCAGCTGGCTGTTAACTTTTAATATGTTCGTGACTATCTAAAGCGGCGTGATGCAGCTGTTGATTGCTTGCCAGCTTGTGCGAGAGCAGTAATAAACTGGATCGCGCCATTAATGCCACCAGAGCCGCCAGTGCCAGCATCCACAATACCTGTTCCATCATCGCGTGCCAGGCGCTCGACACAGCGCTAAAGCCGGTATCCTGTTTTAAGCTGATTTTGATATAACCCAACAGCTGCGAGCCCTGATAAATTTCCTGCACCATGGGTTGCAACTCAACCTTGTGTTGTGGTGCATATAACAACCGCGCTGGCTCACTGCCGCTGGATTCACTTAAGCGCACGCCGTTGGCGTCGTACACCACCACATCGTGTAAATAAGGGCTGGACGCCAGCTGTTGAGTCAGCGCCGTCAGGCCGTCAAGCTGGTCGTTTTCAATCAGATAAGCGGCGGTTTGTGCCAAAGCTTTTAAAGTTTCGCGCATTAATACCGAACTTTGTTCAGCAAACAGCCGTTGCCCCTGATTGCTGCTGTCATGCCACCACTGCAATAAAACAATCAGGCCGGTAATAGCCAGCAGCAGCTGTACAGAGCGGAATAGTTTTGCTGATTTTTTTCGCGTTTTTGTCGCCGAATTTGTCATTTTCACTACACCATAGACTGACAGGGGCCGAAAAATGTCGGTAGAATGCCACGGCATCAGGTTGAAGTATAGGGATCAGTGTGGGCTTTTTTCTGAACTGGACACGGCAGCAGCCGGTAGAAATCGACTTTTTTTCGTTATTACAACAGCATTCTTTATTGCAGCTGCACACCGCAGCCGATGGTTTTGTCTTATCGGCCACAGAGCGAGCTGAGGCGTTAGAAGCAAGGCAAGGCGTCAAGGCCAGAATTTGTTGGTTTGGCGCGCCTTTAGGCACAGAAAAGCTGGCACAGCTGCTGGAGCTTTTACGGGCCGAACAGAGCACAGTACTGCTTAGTGCCGGCTCACCACATCCGGATTTAACTGCCGCCTGTTATCTTGGCCTGAGTCAGCCCTTGTCTGAGTCTTTGCAGACGAAGCTCAAAGACTTCGGCAGCAGCATCGCCGCTGAACTGGTGTATCTTGATGGCTCAGTTTGCTTAACCAGCCCTGGTTTGCTGGTCATGGATATGGACAGCACCGCCATTCAGATTGAATGTA
Organism: Rheinheimera sp.; assembly: GCF_036782235.1. Classification (GTDB taxonomy): domain Bacteria; phylum Pseudomonadota; class Gammaproteobacteria; order Enterobacterales; family Alteromonadaceae; genus Pararheinheimera. Next base: position 31,045 of record NZ_DAIPZL010000005.1, read on the forward strand.
TTGATGAAATTGCGGTGCTGGCCGGTGTGGGCGAGCAGGTGGCAGCGGTGACAGCAAGGGCGATGAATGGCGAGCTCGATTTTGCCCAGAGTCTGACACAAAGGGTGGCAGCGCTTGCCGGTGCACCACAAACTGTGCTGGTTGACGTTCTGCAACAGCTGCCGCTGATGCCGGGTTTAACTGCGCTGGTGGCGCATCTGCAGGCCAGACAATGGCAGGTGGTGATAGCCTCCGGTGGTTTTACCTATTTTACTGATGCCCTTAAAGCGCAGCTTGGCCTTACTGCCACTTATGCCAATGTGCTGGAGATAGCCGATGGCAAACTGACCGGCAAGGTGCTGGGCGCTATTGTGGATGCACAGCGTAAAGCTGAAGTGGTGGCGCAAGTGGCGGCTGAATATCAGATCCCACACAGCCAGACAGTGGCTATCGGCGATGGCGCCAATGACCTGCCGATGCTGGCTAAAGCAGCACTTGGTGTGGCTTTTCATGCCAAACCCAAAGTACAGGCGCAGGCCAAAGCCGCTATCAGGCAGGGCTCGTTGTTACAGTTATTGTATTTGTTAGATGCGGCGTTATGAAACATCAGCAAAGTTCGGAATACCTGGACCTTCAGCAGTATCAGCTGCATTTACGCAAGCTGACCCCTTTGCACATTAGCCAGGCGCCTGTGCTGATGCTGCATGGTGCTATTGAAAACGGCCGGATTTTTTATAGTCAGCACGGCAAGGGGCTCGGTTGTTATCTGGCCGATCAGGGTTTTACCGTGTACTGCGCTGATTTTGCCGGCCGTGGTTTATCCAAACCTGCGGTGGGACCGGCTTTTAACCACAGTCAGCATCAGCTGATCTGCCAGGATATTCCGGCCCTTATTCAGCATTTATATCAGCGCCATCAGCAAAAAATTCATCTGATTTGTCATTCATGGGGCGGGGTGGTGCTGGCCGCCAGTCTGGCACGTTTTCCGGCTCTGCTGGATAAAGTGCAGAACAACGTGTTTTTTGGCACCAAAAGACGTATATCGGTAAAAAGTACTGCTAAAACCCTGCAGATTGACCTGCTGTGGAATAAAGTCTCGCCCTGGCTTTGCAAACGTTATGGGTACTTGCCGGCGAAAAGCTGGCGTTTTGGTGCCGACAACGAACCGGCGCAGTTTCTGCTGGACACAGTGCATTGGATCAACAATCCGCATTTTGTTGATCCGACCGATCAGTTTGATTATGCCAAAGCAGCCCAACAACTGCAGTGGCCGCCCTGCTGGTTTTTTGCCGCTGTGAACGACAAAATTCTTGGCCATCCGGATGATGTACGGTTGTTTATGGCAGAAAGTAATCTCTCCGATGCCCGTTTTAGTTTGCTTGGCAAAGCGCAGGGAGACGCGCTGGATTACGATCATATCTCAATGCTGACCCATCCACAGGCGGTGCAAGGACATTTTCAGACCTTGTCGGACTGGTTAAAACAACAAAACTGAGTTGCAGGAGGCCGCGAAATCCGGCCTTTTGGCGGTCTAAATTGTTAGTTTTAGTTTGACGCCACTGCTGAAGTGGCAGCTTAAGCCTGCTGCAAAGTGGCAATAAACTGACGGCGTTTTTGCAGCTGTGCAGCTATTTGAGTGGCACTTATCCCATAACGCAGCAGCACTTCGTCACTGATATCTATCACATCACCCACACCTACCACACTCCATAATTCTTCTTCCAGCACCTTGGCTTTATGAATGGCATAGAGGCTGACATAACCCAGCTCTTTGGCGATGTAATCAGTGTCAGGCCGACCGGTTCGGGATAAAAACACCTTAAAACAAAACAACAAATCCTGGCTGATAGCGTCCTGCACAAAACTTTGCCTGGCCTGGCTGGTTTTTAATTCAAAATCAAACTCAGTGACAAAACTGGCTTCACTGCGCGCTGTGGCCGGTTGATAACGGATAAACACCTCATACATCTTGGGTGCATCCTGGCGTTTCATCGCTTTGAGCTGAGTGGCAAAATGCAGGTTAGTGGCATTGTTTTTCAGCAGCGGCTGCAGATTCATTTTGCTGTTTTTGCCACCTGCTAAACCCAGAATGTAATGCAGGTTATTCGGTTCAGCTCCACGGCCCACCACATTTAAGTCATAACGAATGCCGTGGCGGTGCATATAAAATGGCAGGCTGTTTAGCGCTTTAACGTACATATTACGCAGCACAGTGCCAAGGCCGGCATACTTAGGCGTCTCTTCGGCCGGCGTCAGTTTGTCTTTATTGCTTTTAATCAGTTGCTCAAAAAACGATTTGCCCTGATGCGGTTCTTCCTGTTCCCAGATTTTTAAGTTCATGATGAGCTGGCTTTTACTGACCGCCATCACTTCATAATCCAGTTGTTGCAGGTCAAATTTACTGGAGATTTTTTGCATGTCGGGCAAGGAGAGCCGTATACGCTCGCCTTTTTGCAAACTGACAGGCTGCGCTGTTTCCACCTGCAGACCTTTGCTGGAAAAGTCGCGGGTATGGGCTTCAATGTGTTCGTCGCCCAGTTGTAGCAGCACTTTGGTTTTATATAAATAACGTGTTTCACCACGTAAATTAACGTATTGCAAAGCCACAGCTTCCAGTGGTGGTAGCTGGTCGACTTTGGCGTGGCCAAAAATTTTCAGTTGTGACAACAAATTTTCGTCATAGCGGATTTGTTGATACAAGGCGATATTTTCTTCAGTAGTAATATCGGTCAGGCTGGCAATATACCGAAAATCGCGGATCAGGTTCTGCACCAGCTGGGATGGCGGCTGGTTCAGTTTACTGATGTCCTGATCGGCGGTATTGGGCAAAGACAACAGCTGATGGGCATACTGGGGGTGAGTGCGGTGCACCACCAGATGAAAAACCCGGAAACTGGGTTTGCGGGCAGCAAAACCAAAAAACACTTTTTGCAGTTCAGGCTGTTGTTGTAGCTCGTCTGAAGTGGCGCTATAAAAAAACAGTTTGCCTTTGGCAGCATGGGTAAAACAATACAAAATACAGGAACGCTCAACCGGAGCTTTTTGCAAACAAGCTTTTAATCTTTTACCAGACAACAACTGCATCAGCACTGAGCGTTGTTGTTCATCCTGAAAATACTGCACATGCTGGCGGTTGTTTTCGGTGGTCATGGCACAAACCGGCACAGGTAAACCGTCCCGCACTGCCAGAAACACAGGTAAAGAGCTGATCCTGGGCAGGTAAAACTGCTCATAACCTTTGACCACCACTGCATCGAGCGTGTTGTCGAGATTTACTTTATACCGTCTTTTATTGCCCTGGATAAACTGGCGTAAAAACTCGCTAAAGCCATGTTCGTCGGCCATTGGCAGCCTTTTCACTCTGGCGTACACAGCGCGGTCAACCACTTCAGTATCGATGACCTGATAAGGCACACCCTGATTCAGGCCTAAGGCAAATTCTTGCTCCAGACCTTTGAATGTAATGGCAATTTTTTGCCCTGCTGACAGCGATCTGCTGCCAGGGATTTTAAGTTTACTGCCGGACACTGACAAATCGACCGTGCTTGCCGGAAACACTTCGCCGTTTTCCAGTGCAATTTCGATGTCGATGCTAAAGTTCATCCGCTCTTCACCGCGGCTGCAATAACTGGCAAATTGCACCAGGGCAGGGCCGGTTTTGACCTGTTCCGGCTCCTGAGTTTCCACTACAGCTTGCGGTGGTGTTTCACCGGCAATCACCGCCTGTAATCTTTGTTCTGTTTCCTGTTTGTGCCGGACTCTGTAGTTATTGTCGGTGTTCATCACCTCTTCAAACAGGCCCATAGTAAAACGGCCGTAACGTTTGAGGCCGCGTTCAAAGGCTTTAATGGCGGTATCGTCCATATAATGGGTGCGGCCACCATGTTCATAAGGCCGCACTTCACCGTCGACTTTGCCACGCAAATCGATGTAATAGCTGCAGGGCTGCCCCAAACGTTTCAGTTCCATTTTCAGCAGGAACTGTTTTGGTTTGGGCAGATCTGAAGTCAGAATGCCAAACACCTCGTTAAACTCAGATGTGTTTATCAAGGGGATTAAGCGTTCGATCACGCCGATATAAGGCAGCAAATCGGGTGTCGTCATAAGGTGAGTGTCTGAGCCATAAAGACTTGTTGTTGTGATACCATGTCTTACATTAAAAGCAAAAATTATGCCTTTCAATTGTTTCGGTGAAAATTATGGCCAAAGTAAAGACCGCTTACGTCTGTAACGATTGTGGTGCTGACTTTGTACGCTGGCAGGGACAGTGTACTGAATGTGGTGCCTGGAACACCATCAGCGAAGTGCGGATGCCTGCCATCAGCGCCAAAAGCAGCCGCAATTTAGGGGGCGGTTATGCCGGTGCCACTGTGGCTAAAGTGATGCGGCTGGATCAGGTGGATTTACAGGACGTACCGCGGTTTAGCTCTGGTTTTGCTGAGTTTGACCGGGTTTTAGGTGGCGGTATAGTGCCAGGCTCAGCCATTTTAATAGGCGGCAGTCCGGGCGCTGGTAAAAGTACCTTGTTGCTGCAAATTATGTGTTATCTGGCGGCGCAGGGGCCGGCGCTTTATGTCACAGGCGAAGAATCGCTGCAGCAGGTGGCGCTTCGGGCGCACCGGCTGGGTTTACCTACCAATCAGCTCAATATGCTGGCAGAAACTCAGGTGGAAACTATTTGTCAGCTGGCGCAGCAGGAAAAACCACGCATTATGGTCATCGACTCTATTCAGGTGATGCAGATGATGGACATTCAGTCTGCACCTGGCAGCGTGTCGCAAGTGCGTGAAAGTGCTGCTTTTTTGACGCGTTTTGCCAAACAACAGAATGTGGCTGTGATTATGGTTGGTCATGTCACCAAAGACGGCTCTTTGGCTGGCCCTAAGGTGCTGGAGCATTGTATTGACTGCTCTGTGATGCTCGAAGGGGATGGGGACAACAGGTACCGCACTTTGCGCGGCACTAAAAACCGTTTTGGTGCTGTCAACGAGCTGGGCGTTTTTGCCATGACAGGCCAGGGCATGAAAGAGGTGAAAAACCCTTCAGCTATTTTCCTCAATCGCGGCAAAGACGAAGCTGCCGGCAGTTTAGTGATGGTATTGTGGGAAGGCACCCGGCCTTTATTGGTGGAAATTCAGGGGCTGGTGGATTATTCGCCGTTGAATAACCCACGTCGTGTCACAGTGGGTATGGAGCAAAACCGCTTGTCGATGTTATTGGCGGTGATGCACCGTCATGCCGGTATTCAGATGTCGGATCAGGATGTGTTTGTGAACGTGGTGGGGGGGGTCAAGGTAAACGAAACCGGCGCTGACCTGGCCACCTTACTGGCGTTGGTGTCCAGTTTCCGCAATAAACCACTGCCGGTTGATCTGGTGGTCTTTGGTGAAGTGGGTTTGTCCGGTGAAATCCGCCCTGTGCCGAGCGGTCAGGAAAGGCTGCGTGAAGCTGCCAAACATGGTTTTAAACGGGCGATAGTGCCGCTTGCCAATGTGCCAAAAGAACCAATTGTCGGTATGACTGTGATTGGGGTGCAAAAATTGCCGGAAGCGCTGGATGCTTTATAGGCTGAACCTTTTAGGGTGTAAAAGTAAACAGCAATAAAAAAGGCCGTGATACGGCCTTTTTGTTGTGAAAGCGTTAAGGGTTTTAAAGTTTTATGGCACGGCAAAGCTGCTGTGCCAATCAAGCTTTGTTTAGTTACTGCTTTGTTCCGGCATTTCTGCCTGTGGGAAGTTCAGCGCTAACACCGCTTTGGCATCGTCACGCAGTTTATTTAAACCCAGTGCATCGTAACTTGTGATCATTAGCTGTAATGCTTCAGGCACTTTTGATGAATCACGATAAAATTCAACGATATATTTAGCACGGTTGGCAGCGGCTAAGTGAGCGCCACGGCGGCTGTAATAATCGGCCACCAACAGCTCATGGCGCGCCAGTTTTTCTTTAATAAAAATCATCCGCGCCTGACCATCGGCAGCATACTTGCTGCTCGGGTAAGTGCTGGTCAGAATCTTAAAGTCTTCAAAGGCTTGTTTGGTGCTGGCCATGTCGCGGTCTGCGCGGTCAATACCAAAAAACTCCTGGAACGAGTTTTCGTCGGCTTTCTGATTGGTTAATCCACGCATGTAATAGACATAATCCAGATCCGGGTGATTTGGGTTTAACCGGATAAAACGGTCTATACTGGCCAGGCATTGTTTAATGTCACCTGATGCATGGTAAGCATAAATTAAGTCGAGTTGAACCTGGCGGGCCATAGGGCCAAATGGATAACGGCTTTCCATGGCTTTTAACAATTCGATGGCTCTGCTGTATAAACCAGAGTCGAGAATTTCTTTAGCGTCGTTATAAGCAGCTTGCGCTGACTGGTTAGTGTTGACCAGCACTTCTTCTGATTTGTTGCCGGCACAGGCGGTTAGGGCGGCAGAAACACACAAAACTACAAAAAATTTAGCTTTCATTGAAAAATCCACTACTACTTCAGCCGATTGGCTGTCTAGTCGTTCATAAAATCGTTAAAATAGACGCAATACACCGATTCTAACCCAGACTGTTCGGGTATGCACACAGGATAACTGGTTCCGACATGACAAAACAGATAAAACTTGCAGAAATTGTACCTGACCATCTTTACGGCAAACGCTTAGATCAGGTGCTGGCAGAAATGTTCCCTGATTATTCACGTTCAAGAATAAAAGAGTGGATTTTGGCCGGCTGGGTGCTGGTCAATGGCCGTGTCTGCGAAGTGCCACGCGAAAAATTATTGGGTGGCGAAAATATTGAAATTAATGCCGAGCTGCCGGAAGACGAGCGTTTTGATGCTGAACCTATAGAGCTGAACATTGTTTATGAAGATGAACATATTCTGGTGATCAACAAACCGGCAGGTTTGGTGGTGCATCCGGGCGCAGGTAACCACGACGGTACTTTATTAAATGCGCTGCTGCACCATTGCCCTGGCATTGCTGAAGTGCCACGCGCCGGTATTATTCACCGTCTTGATAAAGACACCACAGGTTTAATGGTGGTGGCTAAAACCATTCCGGCGCAAACTCATCTGGTTGAGATGATGCAGCACCGCGAAATTACCCGTGAATACGAAGCTATTGCCCATGGCTGTATGACAGCAGGTGGTATGGTGGATGAGCCTATTGGCCGTCACCCGACCAAAAGAACCCATATGGCTGTGACGTCCAGTGGCAAACCTGCGGTCACCCACTACCGGGTGATGGAAAAATTCCGTAACCACACCAGACTGAGGTTAAGGCTGGAAACCGGCCGTACCCACCAGATCCGGGTGCACATGACCTACATTAACTACCCGCTGGTGGGTGACCCTGTGTATGCCGGCCGGCCGCGTCCACCGCGTAAAGCCGATGAAAAACTGCTGGCTGTACTGCGGAACTTTAAACGTCAGGCGCTGCACGCCGCTATGTTACGTTTAGCGCACCCTATTACCGGTGAATTGCTGGAATGGCATGCGCCTATTCCTCAGGATATGGTGGAACTGACACTGGCGCTGCGCGAAGACACCGCCATTCACGGTATGGATAACCAATAATGCCTGACCATGGGTTTATTTATCCGGACTGGCCGGCACCTGCCAATGTAAAAGCCTTGTGCACCAGCCGTCTGGGAGGGGTGTCAGAAGGGGTCTTTGCCAGTCTGAATCTTGGAACTCATGTTGGTGATGATATTGCTGCAGTGATGCAAAACCGCTTGTTATTAAAACAGCAGGCGGATTTACCTGATGAACCTGCCTGGCTCAATCAGGTGCATGGCACTGAGGTACTGGTGCTGGAAAACTGGCAAGGTGGTGTTGCAGACGCCGATGCATCTTTTACTCAGACTGCCGGTAAAGTGTGTGTGGTGATGACGGCTGATTGTTTACCTGTGCTGTTTTGTGACCAACATGGGCAACAGGTTGCAGCTGCTCATGCCGGCTGGCGTGGTTTGTGTAACGGCGTGCTTGAACAGACATTACAGCATTTTGCCAATCCGGCTGAGGTGATGGTATGGCTGGGGCCCGCCATAGGCCCAACTGCTTTTGAAGTTGGTGCCGAAGTACGGCAGGCCTTTATCCAGCAAGATGCGGCCGCCAACCGCGCTTTTGTGCCCATCGGTCATGGCAAATATCTTGCCGATATTTATTTATTGACAGGGCAGCGTTTAACAGCGGCCGGTGTAACGCAGATTTATGGTGGCAGTTATTGTACTGTCAGCCAGCCGCAGCAGTTTTTTTCCTACCGCCGGGACGGTCAAACCGGCCGTATGGCGAGCCTGATTTGGTTTAGCCAAGGCTGAACTTCAGCGTTTTTTTGACGGAAGTCAAATTTTTGACGTTTGCTGCTTGAAAATGCAGCAAACGCCCTCCATCTTAACTGCAACCTAGCTTGTTACTATGGAGTAACCTCATGCGCTTAGAACGTTTTACCAGTAAATTTCAGGAAGCCATTGCCACAGCGCAATCTTTAGCGCTGGGCCGTGATCATCAATTTATCGAACCTGTGCACCTGATGCATGCCTTACTGAATCAGGATGGTGGCAGTGTGCGCGACTTACTGAACAAAATTGGCACCAATCTGCACGATTTGCGCTCTAAAGTGTCGCAGGCGATTGAACGCTTGCCAAAAGTAGAAGGCAGTGAAGGCAATTTGCAGCTGTCAAATGGCACCATTAACCTTTTGAATTTATGTGACAAACTGGCACAAAAACGCAAAGATCAGTTTATCTCCAGCGAGTTATTTGTGCTGGCCGCCTGTGAAGACAAAGGTGAGCTTGGCGCGTTATTAAAGCAGCTGGCGGTCAGCAAAGAAGGGGTTGAAGCGGCCATTGAACAGCTGCGGGGCGGCCAGAAAGTGGATGACGCCAATGCCGAAGACACCCGCCAGGCACTCAGTAAATACACCATAGATTTAACCGCCCGTGCCGAAGCCGGCAAACTTGACCCTGTGATTGGCCGCGACGAAGAAATTCGCCGTTGTGTGCAGGTATTGCAGCGCCGTACCAAAAATAACCCTGTGCTGATTGGTGAGCCCGGTGTGGGTAAAACCGCCATTGTGGAAGGTTTGGCGCTGCGGATTGTGAATAAAGAAGTGCCTGAAGGGCTCAAAGACAAAAGGGTGTTGTCGCTGGATTTAGGGGCACTGCTGGCGGGCGCCAAATATCGTGGTGAGTTTGAAGAGCGTTTAAAAGCTGTGCTGTCTGAGCTTGCCAAAGAAGAAGGTCAGGTCATTTTGTTTATTGACGAAATTCATACCATGGTGGGCGCAGGTAAAGCCGATGGTGCCATGGATGCCGGCAATATGCTCAAACCTGCACTGGCGCGTGGTGAGCTGCACTGTTTAGGCGCCACCACTTTAGATGAATACCGCAAATATATTGAAAAAGACGCAGCGCTTGAGCGGCGTTTTCAAAAAGTACTGGTGGAAGAGCCTTCAGTGGAAGACACCATCGCTATTTTGCGCGGTTTAAAAGAGCGCTACGAGTTACACCATGGCGTGGATATTACCGATCCGGCCATAGTGGCAGCGGCAACGTTGTCACACCGTTATGTCAGCGACCGGCAATTGCCAGACAAAGCCATTGATTTAATTGACGAAGCTGCGTCCAGCATCCGGATGCAAATGGACTCCAAACCGGAAGAGCTCGACAGGCTCGAGCGGCGTATTATTCAGTTAAAACTGGAAGATAATGCCCTTGCCAAAGAAACGGACGATGCCAGTAAAAAACGCCGTGACTTTATTCTGGAACAGATTGCCGAACTTGATAGTAAATACAACGAGTTAGACGAAGTCTGGAGCTCAGAAAAAGCAGCATTACAGGGCACTCAGAGTATTAAGGCCGATTTAGAGCAAGCCCGACTGGATATGGAAGTGGCGCGCCGTGCCGGTGATTTAAACCGGATGTCACAGCTTAAATACGAACGTATTCCGGAGCTTGAAAAACGGCTGGATTTAGCGGCACAGGCAGAAATGCATGAAATGACTTTATTACGCAATAAAGTCACAGAGACCGAAATTGCTGAGGTGTTATCCAAGGCAACAGGTATTCCGGTTAGCAAAATGCTGGAGGGCGAGCGCGATAAACTACTGAAAATGGAGCAGTCGCTGGCACAAAGAGTGATAGGCCAAACCGAAGCAGTGCTGGCGGTGTCAAACGCCATTCGTCGCTCCCGTGCCGGCCTTGCCGATCCGAATAAACCTATAGGCTCATTTTTGTTTTTAGGCCCCACAGGTGTGGGTAAAACAGAACTGACCAAAGCACTGGCGCATTTCCTGTTTGACAGTGAAGATGCGATGGTACGCATTGATATGTCCGAGTTTATGGAAAAGCATGCGGTGTCCCGTTTAGTCGGCGCCCCACCGGGATATGTAGGTTATGAAGAGGGCGGTTATCTAACCGAAGCGGTGCGTCGTCGTCCTTATTCCGTGATCCTGCTGGATGAAGTGGAAAAAGCCCATCCGGATGTGTTTAACATTTTGCTGCAGGTGCTGGACGATGGCCGTTTAACCGATGGTCAGGGCCGCACTGTCGACTTTAAAAATTCTGTGATCATTATGACGTCCAACCTGGGCTCTGATTTAATTCAGGAGCATTACCACCAGCAAAGTTATGATGAGATGAAAGCGATGCTGATGGGCGTGTTAAGCCAGCAGTTCAGACCTGAGTTTTTAAACCGGGTGGATGAAACTGTAGTGTTCCATCCGCTGGATCATGCACAGATCAAAAATATTGCCGGTATTCAGCTCAAACGTCTGGCACAGCGGCTGGCCGACCGGCAGATGACTTTAGAAGTGTCGGAGGCTGCGCTGGAGAAAATTGCTGCTGTTGGCTTTGATCCGGTGTTTGGCGCCCGCCCGCTGAAAAGGGCTATTCAGCAGTATGTGGAAAATACGCTGGCGCAGTCGCTGCTCAAAGGCGACATTTTGCCAAACTCTGTGGTCAGAGTGGACGTAAGCGACGACCGTTTTGTGGTCAGCAGCAGAGTTCAGGCGTAAACTCTCTGCCATCAGTGAAAAACCAGTGCCGGAGGTGCTGGTTTTCAGATAAAAAAAGAGCTGCATTGCAGCTCTTTTTTATGGTTTAAATCCGGGGAAGCAAAAGGGGGATTAATGCTTTGCCGGATCGTCACAGAATAAATGAATTTGTTGTTCGGCCAGCGTGCGTTGTGCATCCATTTGCACATCAGTCAGTTGCTGCCTGCTGCCATCTTCCATATCAATAAAAACCGGTAAATCCTGCTGCAGAATTTTCAGATTTTTGCGGGCCTTTTCACAACTGGCCAAGCGGGCTTGTTGCTGCTCTGTGGTTTTTTTCTGCGGTTTAATGGCCGTTGTTTGCTGTGCCGGGCCTATCACAACGGTTTCATATTCCACATTTTGAGGTGGTAACTGACTGACATGCAAAGTGTTGTTCTTATCACGCCACTGGTACATCACTTGCTCTGCGGCTAATAGATCACAGCAAAACCATAACGACAACACAAGCAGAAACATTGTTTTCATAAAGGCCTCTGTCAGATTGCAGCAGACTGAATTTCAAGTGTAACGAACATTGGCAAAATTGCCTCTGCGCCAGCAAAATTCAGTCTGCGCACTGCGCCTTTATGCTGTATGGCTTAACTAAAAGTTTTGGCCAGGCTGGTCAGTTCCGACGCTTTGTCATGCAGCACATGACTGTTTTCGGCCACCACCGCCATATTGTTACTGTTGGTGTCGGCAATACTAGTGATGTCCTGCACATGGCTGGCAACCCGATGCGCTACCACATCCTGCTGCATTGTTGCTGTGGCAATCTGTGCAGAAGCCGATGCAATCTGATCGACCATAGCGGCAATATCATTGACCTGCTGGGCACTGAGCTGGCTTTGTTCCACACAATGTTCTGCCTGCTGACGGCTTTGTACCATCACGCTGCCCCAGCTTAATAAGGTTTGCTGAATTTCACGGATAGACAGCTGAATTTGTTCAGTCGCATTGTGGGTGCGTGAAGACAATGCCCGCACTTCATCGGCCACTACGGCAAAACCGCGGCCATGTTCGCCGGCCCGGGCCGCTTCAATAGCGGCATTTAATGCCAGCAAATTGGTTTGATCGGCAATGCCCTGAATTTCAGCCATCACAGCACCAATACGCTGTGCTTCAACGGCAAGGCTATCTGCAGTGCTGGCGGCACCATCCACTTCTTTGGCCAGCTGTTGCACTGTGTTGGTGGTCAGCTGCATCGCTTGTTGCGCCTGCTGACAAATCTGGTGTGTGCTTTGTACCTGAGTGGTGGTGTGGGCAGTACGGGAGGAAATTTCCGCCACTGTCTGGGTCAGCTCCTGACTGGCCTGGTCAATCAGTTGTAATTGTTGCTGCTGTTTCTGAATACCGCCTTTGGTCTGATCCACAGCTTCTGCCAGGGTGTCGGCAATGTTGCGCAGTTGTGAGGTGCTATCGCCGGTGCGGCCCAGCACTGTGGCTAATTTGGCCTGCAAAATTTTGATCTGAAAATCGGCCACACCAAAGGGACCAAAGCCGCTGTAAACATAACGGCTGACCGAGTCACCCTGTTGTTGCAGCTCCTTTAAATGTTTAGGTGTCACGTGCAGCTCATCATAAAAGCAACTGTGCTCAATCAGCGGCAGCAACAGCGCCAGTAAAAACCAGGGCGACAGCCAATAACAGCCGGCAGCAACAACGGTCAGCATCAGGGCTGCTGCAACAAGTTGACGCAGTGACAGATTAAAACGCCAGCCGACTAATGCTTGCCCGGCGCGGACTTTTTGGTAAGTCAGTTCAGCACGGCGAATCAGTTCTGGCGTTGGGCAACGTCGCACCGACTGAAAGCCCACCAGTTTATGCTGTTCAAAAATAGGGGTGACAAAAGCATCGACCCAATAATACCGGCCATCTTTACAGCGGTTTTTTACCATACCACGCCAGGACTGGTTTTTTTTCAGCGTGTCCCATAAGTCCGCAAATGCCTCTTTTGGCATATCCGGATGGCGCACAATATTGTGATTTTTACCTACTAATTCGTCCACGCTATAACCTGCAACCTGACAAAATGCCGGGTTGGCATAGGTGATCACCCCTCGGGTGTCTGTGGTAGATACTAGCTCGACATCAGGGCTAAAGGTAACGGCTTCGTTGATCAGTTGTTGATTTCTTCGGTTCATATCAGTGACTTGGACTTTAATTAGGGCGGTGATACAGTAGTTTACTACAAAGTTTTGTTTAAGCATTAAAGAAAATAGGAACGTCAAATGGCTATCGCCGACATCATGACAAAAAAGGTAAGGGTGACCACTGAAGACGCCCCATTAGCCAGCTTGCGTGCTTTGTTTGTCGACGCCAAATTTCAGCATGTGCCTGTGATCGACAATTTGCACCGGCTGATTGGGATAGTGTCGGTGAAAGATTATTACAAAACATTAAGCCCGGTGATGGATGCAGCATCGGAACAAACCACTGAGCTTTTTTTGCAAAGCCGTAAAGTGCGGCATGTGATGACCACACCTGTCATCAGTGTTTCACAGGACTGTGCTGTGCTGACGGCGGCCAAATTGCTACTTGATCGCAATATCAGTTGTTTGCCCGTGGTGGATGATCAACAACGGCTGATTGGTATTGTGTCCTGGAAAGATATTTTGCGTCTGGTGGTGCAATCGCAACAAAAACGGCAGCGTCGTTCACAGGAAGAAGAGTAAGCTGTTTTCGTTTTTTTTGACCCTTGTTTTTTGTAAAGGGACGCCCAATCATTGGCAAACAGCATCCTTATAAGGAATACACTTGAGTCAGTTTTTATCAGCACAAATGGCAAAGTTGCAGGCCGCACCCTGGAAAAATACCCTCAAAGGTATCCGCCGGGGTATTGAACGCGAAACTTTGCGCATCAAACCGGATGGCCGTTTAGCACAAACTGATCATCCGCCCGCGCTGGGGTCTGCATTAACTCATCCTCTAATCACCACTGATTTTTCTGAGTCTTTGCTGGAATTTATTACACCGGCGCAGCAGGATATCGACACCACTATTGCGCAGCTCACAGATATCCATCGTTTTGCCATCCGTCAGCTTGCAGAAGAGCGGTTGGGCTCTGGCAGCATGCCCTGTTTTATTGAACATCAGGACGAGATCCGGCTGGCTTATTACGGTACCTCTAATGTGGGCCGGATGAAAACTTTATACCGTAAAGGTCTGAAAAACCGTTACGGCAGCATGATGCAGGCCATTAGTGGTGTGCATTTTAACTTTTCATTGCCTGAGGACTTCTGGCAGGGTTATCAGCAAAGCCTCGGCAATACTGAGCCACTGCAGGATTTTATTTCGGCGCAGTATCTGGGCCTGATCCGCAACTACAAAAGATATGTCTGGTTGATTGTGTATTTATTTGGTGCTTCTCCGGCTATGTGCAAATCCTTTTTACAGGGCAGGGACAGCAAATATCCTTTCCAGAAGCTGGGTAAAGGCAGTTTGTATTTGCCTTATGCTACCAGTTTGCGGATGAGTGATTTAGGTTACACCAACAGCGCACAGTCGGCTCTGAATGTCAGTTACAACAGTTTGTCTGAATATATTCATGGTTTACAGCAAGCCATCAGTACCCCGTCAAATGAATATCAGAATATTGGCGTCAAGGTTGAAGGTGAATATCAGCAGCTCAATGCCAATATTTTGCAGATAGAAAACGAGTTTTATTCCACCATCAGACCCAAACGCACCACCCAAAGTGGCGAGCGGCCAACCTGTGCTCTTGCTAAACGCGGTGTCGAGTATATTGAAGTGCGGGCTTTGGATGTGAACCCTTTTAGTGCTGTGGGCATCACCGCTTCGCAGATGCGTTTTCTTGATTTGTTTTTGCTGTACTGCTTACTGGAACAAAGTCCGGCCATGTCCGCGGAGGAGCAACTGCGGGTCGACAATAACCTGCGTAAGGTGGTCACAGATGGCCGCAGATTAAATCTGGAACTGCTTGATGGCGACAACCCAAGATTAATGCAGGACTGGGCAGAAGAAATTTTTGCCGCTTTAATGCCGCTGGCGCAGCTGTTTGACGAGGTGCAGGGCGGCGAAGCTTATCAGACAGTATTAAAACAGTTTTATTTAAGCCTGCTTGATCCGGCGCAAACCTTCTCCGGCAAAGTACTGAATCAGCTGATTGCCGCTCAGCATGACAACAGTGTGGTGAGCCTTCAACTGTCAGAGCAATACCGGCAGCAGTTATTACAGGGTGACTATCAGTTTTATGCTGAGGCTGATTTTCTGCAGATGGCCACTGAGTCTCTAGCACAGCAAAAGTTGATAGAACAACAAGATAAAATTAGTTTTGATGATTATCTGCAGCAGTATTTTATTGAAGATCCGGCGCAGCTTTGTCAGGGCAGCAGTCAAAGTTAACACAACTTTGCCGTGTAACTCTTGCCAGATAGCAGGGTTTTCACTCTGCTATTTTTTTGCCTGCAGCATCAAAGTATCAAAACCGCGCCTGATGACACGGCGATAGCTAGTGTTTACAGCAGCAGTCTGCTGCATCAGTAGGATGTTACATCATCACAAGCTAGCCGCAGCATTTGTCGTCCACAGTAAAAAAACAAGCAAAAAAACGGCCACTGAAGTGGCCGTAAAACTAAGGATAAGGAGAATCCAGGGATGAAAACAAAAACTTGGTTGAATCCATTCGCTAAGTTAGAAGCTAAGTCGTAACGAAAGTTCAGCAAGTTTAGAATATTTTCTATTTTTTTAGTTTGATGTGGCAAAAACAGATTATCTCTTTGTTTTATATCAGTAATTATTTTTGATTTTCATCAGCAGTGACAATGGTGTCGCTGTAGTTAGTTGCTTTTTTTCAGGTGAGGGAAAATCCGCACCGACTTGATCATATTGTCCTGTACCTCAACAATTTCCAGCGGGTAACCCAATAGTTTCAGGCTCAGGTTGGCTTGGGGAATTTCTTCCAGGTATTCCAGCACAAGCCCATTTAGTGTTTTAGGGCCATCAGTTGGCAGATTTAACTGCATTTCCCGGTTCAGATCCCTAAGGTTAATGCTGCCGTCCACCAAAAACGAACCGTCAGGCTGTGGCTGAATTTCTTCACTGTTTTGTTCGGCAATGTGGGTGGTAAATTCGCCAACCACTTCTTCCAGAATATCTTCCAGTGTCACCAGACCCTGAATATCACCGTATTCATCCACCACCAGGCCAATACGTTCTTTGGAATTCTGGAACTTCACCAGTTGGGTGTTCAGCGGTGTGCCTTCGGGAATAAAATAAATATCGTTGACTGAGCGCAGCAGTGTTGCCTTAGTGAGCTGGTCTTTGAGCACCAAACGCATCACGTCTCTGGTATGTAAAAAGCCGATAGCGTCGTCAATGCTGTCACGGTACAGTAAAATACGGCTGTGCTGGGTATTGGCCAGCTGACGGATAATGTCTTTCCAGTCATCGTTAATATCGATGCCAGCCAGTTCATTACGCGGGATCATAATGTCTTCAACAGTGGCATTTTCCAGATCCAGCACACCCACCAGCATATTCTGATGTTGCTCAGGCAATAAAGCGCCAGCCTCATGCACCACGGTTCGCAGCTCTTCACTGCTTAAGCTATGACCATGGTGATGTTCAGCACTGATGCCAAAAATTTTCAGGAAGTTATTACAAATCCAGTTCAGCAGCCAGACCAAAGGATATAACAGCTTCATCAGCGGGTTTAACAACAGCGAACTTGGAAAGGCTACTCGTTCCGGATGTAAAGCAGCCAGGGTTTTGGGGGTAACTTCACCGAAGATTAAAATGATTAGTGTCAGGACAAAACCTGCGATAACGATACCGTAATCCCCGTATAGACGCATACCAATAATGGTTGCAATTGACGAGGCTGCGACATTTACCAAATTATTCCCGACCAGAATCAGGCCTATTAGCCTGTCACGACGGCTAAGCAGAGTCGATACGCGTTTAGCCCCGGGATGATTTTCATTGGCCAAATGCTTAAGCCGGTAAGGATTTACCGACATCATGCTTGTTTCAGTGGCAGAAAAATATGCAGAACAAAACACCAGAACACCAAGGATGATAAACAAGGTGCTGGTCGATATGTCGTCCAAGAGAGATAACCTATATAGCCGCTAAGGCCTATTTAATATTCCAAAGCGGCTGTAGAGTCAAGAATTACAAACGTTGCAGCAGGATTTCGCGCACAAAACGGCTGCCAAAATAAGCCAGAGTTAACAATAAGCTGGCGCTGATAGTTAAAGCGTTGGCCACTCTGCCACGCCAGCCAAGCCGGGCATGACCAATTAACAACAGTGAGAACAATGCAAAAGCGAGCAGACTCAGCATGTTTTTGTGGATATTGTGTTTGCCAAACCAGTCAGCGGTAAAAATAGCGCCACTAAGTAAGGTCAGCCCCAGCAGTACAGTACCGGCCAGTAGCAGCCGGAATAATAGCTGTTCGGCCTGCATTAAAGGCGGGAACACAGCACCGGTCTGCAGTGGTGTTTTTTGCTTTAAACGCTGGCTGATATAACTGACCTGCAGCGAATATAAAGTGGCCATAATCAGCATCACATAAGCAATAAAAGCCACTATCACATGGAGCAGCAGCCAGGTATTTTGCTCAAAATGTTGTACCTGAGCACCAACCGGCAGCATAGCCACTGCCAGCTGAACCAGAGCGGCAAAACCAAACACTATAGGTAATAACAAAGCGATGGGCGTGCGAAGTGCGGTGACAGTAAAAGATAAGGTAATGAGCCAGCACACCAGAGAACTGACATTTAATAAACTGAAATTCTGGCCGTCGCTGCCAAACATGGCCTGACTTAAGCCCAGCATATGCAGCACTATACCCGCTGTTGCTGCAGAAAAAACCAGTTTTAAGTTTGGGCCTTGTGGGTGATACAAACGCTGTGCAACAGCCACAGTTGCAATCAGGTAACAGAAAAAAGCCAGCAGAGGTAACAGCGCGAGCGACATGCGAATAATTCCGGTTTAAAGCGCAAAAACCTATTGTATTGCAAGCTTTGCAAGAATGACAGAGCCGACGGCTGACGGCGGATGCTTACTCGGTTATAATCAGCGCCATTTTGACATTCGTGGTAAAAAAACATGTTTGAAAACCTGTCCGATCGTTTAACCCGCACGCTGAAAAATATCAGTGGCCGCGGTCGCCTGACCGAAGACAATATCAAAGAAACGCTGCGTGAAGTGCGCATGGCGCTGCTTGAAGCCGACGTGGCTTTGCCTGTGGTGCGGGATTTTGTGAATCAGGTGAAAGAACGTTCGGTTGGCCTGGAGGTCAGCAAAAGTTTAACGCCGGGTCAGGAATTTTTAAAAATCGTCCGTAAAGCGTTGGAAGAAGCCATGGGCGATGCCAACGAAGAACTGGCATTAAACAGTCAGCCGCCTGCTGTGGTGCTGATGGCGGGGTTACAAGGTGCGGGTAAAACCACCTCTGTGGGTAAACTGGCCAAGTTTTTAAAAGAGCGTAAAAAGAAAAAAGTGATGGTGGTGTCGGCCGACGTCTATCGTCCTGCCGCTATTAAACAGCTGGAAACTTTGGCCAAAGATGTAGGTGTCGAGTTTTTCCCGAGTGATATCAGTCAGAAGCCGGTGGCTATTGTCAGTGCAGCTATTGCCCAGGCCAAACTGGGTTTTTACGACGTCTTATTGGTAGATACCGCCGGCCGTTTGCATGTTGACGGCGAAATGATGGATGAAATCAAAGCATTGCATGCGGCGATTAATCCAATTGAAACCCTGTTTGTGGTGGATGCCATGACAGGTCAGGATGCGGCCAATACCGCCAAAGCCTTTAACGAAGCACTGCCGCTGACCGGTGTTATTT
The DNA here is from genome assembly GCF_036782235.1 of Rheinheimera sp. Taxonomy (GTDB): domain Bacteria; phylum Pseudomonadota; class Gammaproteobacteria; order Enterobacterales; family Alteromonadaceae; genus Pararheinheimera. The sequence continues at coordinate 49,861 of NZ_DAIPZL010000005.1, forward strand.
TAACCAAAGCGGACGGTGATGCCCGTGGTGGTGCTGCTTTATCTATCCGTCACATTACCGGTAAACCTATTAAGTTTATTGGTATGGGCGAAAAAACGGATGCCTTAGAGCCATTCCATCCGGACCGTATTGCGTCACGTATTCTGGGCATGGGGGATGTACTCAGTCTGATTGAAGAGCTGGAACAAAAAGTTGACCGCGAACAGGCGGCTAAAGTTGCAGCTAAGGTGATGAAAGGCCAGGGTTTTAGTCTGGAAGATTTTCGTGATCAGCTGGTGCAGATGCGCAATATGGGCGGCATGATGTCGATGCTGGACAAACTGCCAGGTATGAAAAACCTGCCGGCAGGTGCCAAAGATCAGATGAACAACAAACAGTTTGTCAAAATGGAAGCCATCATCAATTCGATGACACCCAAAGAGCGTCAGTTTCCGGATTTAATTAAAGGTTCGCGCAAAAAACGTATTGCGTCAGGTTCAGGCACCCAGGTGCAGGATGTCAATCAGCTGCTGAAACAGTTCACCCAGATGCAAAAAATGATGAAGCAAATGAGCGGCAAAGGCGGCTTAATGAAAATGATGCGTGGCCTTGGCGGTAAGTTACCCCCTGGTATGCTGCCACCGCGTTAACTGCTTGTTTAATCAAAGAAACCGGCTAGAAACAGCCGGTTTTTTATTGCCTGCGCCTGGATGCTGTTGTCGGCAATGTCTCACAACAATTAGCGTTACTGCGGCTTTGCTCATCAACAGTTGCGGCGTATGCTGCCGGGGCACTCTTACGGATGAGGTGAACCATGGCAACTCCACTGGCGTTTCTAAGCGAAATTGGCCGTCGTATTGACCCCCTAACCGATATTGTTGGAATTTGTCAGCAAGTCAGCAGCCTGATAGTGCAGGCGTTACATTTGCCCGACAATGTTATTTACCTGCAAAACCCCGAACAGCGGCTGCAGCAGGTGGCCGCTGCCGGTGCCAAGTTTTGCCAGACACAAGGTGTGCTTGAACCACTGCAGCTGGAGCTCGGCCAGGGTGTGGTTGGCACTGCGGCATTAAAACAAAGCAGTTTGTGTATCGCCGATACCGGCTGCTTTGGCCATTATGTAGTGGACGATGCCCCCAGGTTGTCAGAGTTATCGGTGCCCTTAACTTATCAGGGGGAATTGCTCGGTGTCATTGATGCGGAACATCCACAGGCTGGTTTTTTCACCTCTGAACATCAATACTTTATTGAAGTTGTTGCTGCCATGCTGGCGCCGAGGCTGGCTGACTTGTCTGCCAAAGCCAAAATGCAGTGGCGTTTTATCCAGGGCGGCGCCAAAGTGAGCCATAGCCAGCGCCGGAACCCGCTCTGGTGCAGTCAGGCGCAGTTTATGGAACTGGTGCAACAGCTGCTAAAACACTTTTATCAGCCGGCCAACTGGCAGAGCAGCTTGCTGCAGGGCAGCGCTTTGTTTCAGCAGCACTGCAACGAACAACATCAGGAATTCACGGCTTTGCAGAGTGTTCAGGCGGAACACATCCGCCAGCAGTTGTCGCACTTGCTAATCCAGATGCAGCAAAAAGAAGCCACTGCACTTTGGGCCGCTATTATCAGCGACAGATATATTGATAAACGTCAGGGGCAATTGCAGCTGGCCGATAAATATCACATGGGATTTAGTACATTTCGCCGTTATCAGGCGCAGGCCATTGCTTATCTTGGTGAGCAGCTCTGGCAGCTGGAACAGAAGGCAAGACAGCATTAAAACCATCAAACAATAGGGCCGGCTTCAAGCCGGCCTTATTGTTTGGACAGTTGCAACACAGCTTTTTAGCCAAGCCAAAGCAGATTTCATTTGTCAGCCGCCATCTATCCAAAAACGAAACATTTTTTGCCTTTTTGGGCTGTTGAAGCAGGTGACTGCTATTGCTGATAAGCAAAAACCGAGCAGTTTCAGAGCACTTTCTGAGCAGTTTGCTCAGGGAGAAACTTGTATCCTGATTGCGAGTTGTGAACATCACTAAATGCAACAAGGAGGCAAGCATGAAACTACTCACTCTGGCACTAACCCTGACGGCCATCAGCACTTCGCTGCAGGCAGCAACTTATGATCTGCCATTTAAAGGACAAAACTTTGGTGATCATGAAAAAGTGCATACTTTTGACCACGCCCAGAACACGTCACAAAAACATGGTTTTGATATGGGCGCACGCCGTTATGACTTTGACAATAGCCGCTGGACTTCAGTCAATACCACGGTGGCGGATTACAACGCCGCACCTACCAATGACAAATTTACCATTTATAACAAATCCATTTACGCGATGCGGGCCGGTAAAGTGGTGGGCTGCTGGCGTAACGCTCCGGAAAATCCAAGGCCTAAACTGTCCGGCGATTCAGAAACCACCAAACCCTGGCTGCACAGCAATCTGAAAAACGGCCTGATGCCTGGTGGTGGCAACATGTTGTGGATTGAACACGACGACGGCACCCGGATGTTATATGCCCATATGATCCCAGGCACTATCAGCTCTGCTTTGTGCCCCAATAATGATGTGGCTTATCCGGCACCTATCGGCAATAACAGCGAGATGAAGTACGTTGCAGTGCCGGAAGCTCAGCAAGCCGTGATCAGTAAAGGCCAGTATCTGGGTCGGGTGGGTAATAGTGGTAATTCAACAGGCCCTCATTTACATGTGCATCTGCAGGATAGTAGTGGTGTAGGCCAGCTGATCACCTTTAACCGTGGTATGGCGGCCGTGCCGGATGATACTAAACCTTATCCGGTCTGGACCCGTTTTGCCGGTAGCACTATTCCTGGCGGTTCACAGTTGATTTGGGCCCCGCGCACTGTCGGTAGCCAGTATGTGCGCCATGGCATGGCCGCCGTTGCCATGCAGGGCTGGTTTAGTCATCTGGCCGATTCAGGTTTTAAACCAGCCTGGTTTGATGGTTATACCGTAAATGGCAGCACCTTTTATAACATGGTATGGAAACCTGCCAATCTGGCCTGGCGTGCCTATTTTGGCCAGTCCGGTGCGTCTTATCAGACAGTGTTTAATGATGCGATGAATGATGGTTATGTGCCGGTGCAGGTCGACTCTCATCAAACCGGCAGTGGCACCCGTTACAGCGTTATTTTTGAGAAAAAAGCCATGGCGTTCCTGGCAAGGCACGGCTTGACCTATCAGCAGCATCTGGATGTGATGGAACAGGCTAAAGATTTGAATATGCGTCCGGTGAACATTTCTGTGGTGTCATCAGGAGGAGAGCGTCGTTACACCACTTTATATAATCAGCAGAATGTGGGTGGCTGGACTGTGAGTTCGCAACTCAGTGCCGCGGCTTATCAGGCTAAAGTCACCAGTGAATGGGATGCAGGACGCCGACCAATTTATCTGAATGCTTATGTGCATGGCGGTAACGTGAATTACACAGCAGTGTTTGCCCAGGCGCCGGTGAATAGCTGGGTGGCGCGCCACGGTCAAACTTCAGCACAGTTCCAGACCTCTTTTAACGACTTTAGTGCTCAGGGTTATCTGACGGATGTTGTGGCAGGTATTGATGGTGAAGATGTGCATCGTTTTGCCGGCCTCTGGAGCAATAACTAACAATGTGATGTAACAGGCGAAGTGCAGACTTCGCCTGTTTTTCCGGACCTTTTAGCACTCAGGGAAGAGAACATGAAAAACACTGTACTTATTGCCACTTTAATATTCACTTTTGCCAGCGGTTATTTAATTGCCAGCCAACTGGCGCAGTCTTCACCACAGGTGCTTGAAGTGCCAACCCAAAACATGCAGCCAGCCTGTGAACGGCAGGAGCCGGCGAATGCAACAAGAGCGCAGTCTGCGGCTTTCAGTGACAGCCAGCTCAGCTTGATGCCGCAGCGTCAGGTTCAGCAGCCGCAGCAGGCACAAACGGAGTTTGCCAGCCAGGCCAGACAACCTGCCGAATTAAGCCTTGCAGCTTACAGCAGCCAGGTGGCCAGTCAGCTACCTGCCGCAACAGAGCTGATTATCCAGCTTGATCACAGTGAGTTTGCGCAGCTGTTAGAAAACCATCAGCAACAACAGGGTGGTGAGATGGCAGCCATGGATTATCAGCAGCAACTGGCGGATTTTTTTGCGGCACAACCTGCATTTCACCTGCAGCAACTCGATTGTCGCGCCGATTTGTGTTTGCTGGAGTTTGAACTGCAGGATGACAATCAATGGGGGCAAGTTTTTGGCGTTTTGAGCTCCCAGCCTTGGTGGCAGTCTGTCAGTTATCAGGCGCTGAGTGCGCAGCCTGCAGATGGTCAGGCAGCGACAAAACAGTCGCGTCTGCTGATCCTGCAACAACAGCAGATGGCCGCCTTGCAGGACTACAACCAAACACAAATGCTGGCGGATGATGGTGCCAGTCAATGAGACGGGTCTTTCAACACCTGGGGCACAGCGCAGTTGTTTTCGGGTTTTGACTGTCTGTTGCACCTTTGTCTTGCGTCCAACTCAGCGACTGAGGTTAAATTTGCCATAAGCCGCCATTGGGGCGGCTTATGGCATAACTGCTGCGGCAGTTTTGCTGTTTAGTCAGTATTTTCCCCGCAGCAGATTTTGAGCTGCCGGATAAGGACATCGAAGTGACCCCACAAACTACAGAAACAGTGATTCGTGACAGCGATTTTTTTGTTGAACCTGATATTTATTATTATGTGGCGGCGCTGGAGGTGAACACACCAGCCATGCACCGTTTGGTTTGTCGTGATGACAAAGAAATCACAGTGGTGACTACAAAAGCCGGGCTTGCTGATTTAACCATAAAACAGCAGAACCAGGACCAATGGCGTCTTTTGGTGATCAACTGCGCCAATCCGTTTTATTGTGTTGGCTTTTTGCAAAAAATCAGTAGCGCCATGACAGCGGCCGGTCTGGATATTTTGTTGGTATCGGCTTTTAGCCGCGACTATGTTTTTGTACTGCAGCAGCATCTGGAGCAGGCTGTTGGCATTTTGCAAAACATCGGATTTGTAAAGCGCGAGCGCCACAACTAACGGCTTTTGCTCAGGGCGAAATCTGAGCAAAGCCGTGAAATACCTTGCATTCATGCTAAAAATCCGTACAATTCGGCGTCCCTGTGGTTTGACTGCAGGGATTTTTATTTCAATAAAACCTGAACGATTGATTTAGAGGACGGTATGGTAACTATTCGTTTACAACGTGGTGGCGCGAAAAAGCGTCCATTTTACCAAGTTGTGGTCGCAGACAGCCGTTTTGCTCGTGATGGCCGCTTTATTGAGCGCGTGGGTTTCTTTAACCCAATCGCCAGCGGTACTGAAGAGAAAGCGCGTATCGACCTGGACCGCGTTGACCACTGGGTAGCACAAGGTGCTGCTTTAAGTGATCGCGTGGCTTCACTGGTAAAAGCAGCTAAAAAAGCTTCTGCTTAATTAGCAAACTGGTTGGAGTTTAAACCTTGAACGGTAAAGATTTAGTTGTCTTAGGTAAGTTTGGTGCTGTTTACGGTATCAACGGGTGGCTAAAAGTAAACTCCTACACAGATATCCCGGAAGGGATTTTTGATTACACACCCTGGCAAATTCAATTACAGGGTAACTGGCGACCAGTGCAGGTTACAGGTTGGAAACGTCACAGTAATGGCTTAATTGCCAAGCTGGAAGGCGTGAATGACCGTGATCAGGCGCAACTCTATGTTAATGCTGACATAGCTGTGACGCCCGCTGCATTACCAAAGCTCGAAGATGGCGATTATTACTGGAAAGACCTGATGGGAATGAAAGTAATCACTGAAGCTGGCTACGACTTAGGTGAAGTAGTGGACATGATGGAAACAGGCTCAAACGACGTTATTGTTGTGAAAGCCAACCGGAATGATGCATTTGGTCAGAAAGAGCGTTTGTTGCCGTTTTTAACTGACTCTGTCATTAAAGCGGTGGACTTAGCGCAAAGTCGGATCATTGTTGACTGGGATCCTGAATTTTAATGGCCGAACAGCCAAAATTGTGGTTTGGGGTTGTTACCCTGTTTCCGCAGATGTTCGATGCTGTGACAAAGTTCGGTGTAACCAGCCGGGCAGTCAAAAACGGGTTGATCGACGTACAGTGCTGGAATCCAAGGGATTTTACCTCGGATAAACATAACACTGTGGACGACAGACCTTTTGGCGGCGGTCCTGGTATGTTGATGATGGTGCAGCCTTTAACAGACGCGATTCGCGCCGCTAAAGCTGCTGCAGGTGGAGACGTTCATACCATTTACCTTTCGCCGCAAGGCCGGAAGTTAGATCAGGCAGGCGTAGCCAAACTTGCGACTTATTCGAAGCTGCTGTTAGTAGCTGGCCGTTACGAAGGAATTGATGAACGCGTAATAGAGTCGGAAATTGACGAAGAATGGTCAATCGGCGATTACGTGCTGAGTGGGGGCGAATTGCCTGCGATGACGCTGATTGATGCGGTATCGCGACTGGTACCAGGTGTACTGGGGCATGATTTATCCGCAGTTGAGGATTCGTTTGCCTCCGGACTGCTGGATTGTCCGCACTATACCAGACCAGAAGTGTTAGATGGCAAACAGGTTCCTGCTGTATTACTCAGTGGACACCATGAAAACATCAGACGCTGGCGTCTGAAGCAGTCTCTTGGGAGAACATGGCTTCGGCGACCAGAATTGTTAAATGTCCTGGCTCTGACTAAGGAGCAACGCAAACTTCTGGAAGAGTTCCAACAGGAACACCAGGCGTTGCAGCAACGATAGTTTATCCAGGTAAAGTGAGATTGTTATGAGCAAAGTTAGCCAAAACATCATCAAAGAACTTGAAAACGAACAGCTGAAAACCAACGTTCCAGCTTTCGGCCCAGGTGATACTGTGGTAGTTCAGGTTAAAGTTAAAGAAGGCGATAAAACTCGTCTGCAGGCTTACGAAGGCGTTGTTATCGCCAAGCGTAACCGTGGTTTACACTCTTCTTTCACAGTTCGTAAAATTTCGAACGGTGAAGGTGTTGAGCGTGTATTCCAAACGCACAGCCCAATGATTGACAGCATCACGCTGAAACGTCGTGGTGCCGTACGCCGTGCCAAGCTTTACTACTTACGCGATCGTTCAGGTAAATCAGCGCGTATCCGCGAAAAGCTTAACTAAGCACTTGAAGGCTGCCTTATGGCAGCCTTTTTTTACCTTTGACAAAATTCCTTGCACAATACAAAAGTCACAATGCCATGCCTGAAAATTGCAGTTATTGCCTTTTTATTGTTGCCCCATCCCAAGCGCTTTTGGCTTAAACGCAAAAATTCCCCAATTTCTACAACAACTTAATCTTTTTGTTCAGATCTTTTTTCTGCCGCAAAGCCGAACTACAATTGCCACAGTTTCCCGCCAAAAGGATGTTGTTGTGCATTCAGCCAGTTTTATTGAAAAACGCCGTTTTATTGTCAAGCTTGGCAAAATGTTGCATAAGTTCGGCACGCCGGCTTACCGGCTGGAAGTGCATTTGTTAAATGTGGCCGAGTTTCTGGGCATTGGCGCCGCTTTTGCCATTACACCCACTGTACTTACATTTGTGATCTGGCAGCCGGGTGAAGAAAACGAATACACCCATGTGGCGCGGGTGATGCCGGGTGAGCTGGATCTTGGCTCCTTGTCCCGCACCGATGAAATTGTGGATGCGGTGTCCAATGGCAGCCTCACCCTGGAGCAGGCAACGGCACGGTTGAATGAAATTGCTGCCATGCCCAACCCTTATTCCCGTATTTTTACCTTTTTAGCTTTTGGCGCAGCCGGTGGTGCTTTTGCCATGCTGATGAAAGCCAGCTGGCATGATGTGTTCTGGGCAACGCTGCTGAGTTTTCTGGTGTATCTCTTTGTGCTTTGGGCAGAAAAAAGCCGGCGGGTTACCAATATGCTTGAGCCGCTGGTGGCTATGGTATCGGCTTTTGCGGCAACAGCCATTGCCGCTTACCTTGATGCCAGCATTCAGGTGCCGCTGGTGGTGCTATCGGCCATTATTGTGTTTATTCCGGGTCTTGCGCTGACGCTTGGTTTGGCTGAGCTGGCGGCGCGTCATCTGGTGTCGGGTACTGCCCGTATTATGGACGCTGTGATGCTGCTGTTTAAGCTGTATTTTGGTGCTTTTTTGGGCATGGCATTAGGCCGTTTGTGTTTTGGCGAAGTGGCCTATCAGCCGATCAGTGCAGTGCCAGACTGGACGGCCTGGCTGGCCATAGCGACCTTGTGCGGTAGTTTGGTGGTGGTATTCAGAGCGCGGAAAAAACATGCACTCTGGGGTATCGCATCCGGCTTTATTGCTTTTGGCGCCAGTCTGATTGGTGGTGTCTATTTAGGGCTGGCGCTTGGTGCTTTTGTGGGAGCTTTTGCGGTTGGGGTCTATGGCAATATTTTTACCCGCTTAATGAACGCACCCGCCAGTATTGTTGCTTTGCAGGGCATGATAGTGCTGGTGCCAGGCAGTAAAACTTATATCGGCCTGAATTCTTTTATCTCAGGGGAACAAATGGCACCGGTGGAGCAGCTGGGCCAGCAAACTTTCCTGATTTTTATGTCGTTGGTGGCTGGTTTTATTTTTGCCAATGTGGCTTTGCCGCCAAAGAAAAGTTTGTAGTGGCTGTTTTTATGTTTTTAGAAGGCAGCCATGCAGTCGTAGTGACTGTGAGGTCGTGATCATTTGGCTGGCTGGCGTTATTCAAAACGTTCCGACCAGCCTTTGACGATGCCGGCAAAATCGCCGTTGTTTTTCAGTTGTTGCAGGCTGAGTTTAAGCCTGCTCACCAGCACAGCATCAGTTTTCAGGCTGCAGGCCAGATGAAAATCGAGCGGCAATTCAGGTAAATCCAGTTGTTTTTTCAAACTATCAACGTCAATGCCTGACTCTTGCGCACGGTATTTTAAGATAGTGTCGTTAATCACCACTAAATCAATATCCTGCCTGCCTTGCAGCATATTCAGCATCATTGACACATTTTCCAGTAGATACAGTTCCTTACCTTCGGTAAAACCATTTTTCACCAGATAATGGTGGGTAATATCGTCACGGGTGACGGCTGTGACATATTTTTTGGCGTCCTGCAGCGTCTCCAGCTTGATATCTTTGCGGCTTTTCAGCGAATAAATAGAGGTGTGGTTATAAGAAATGGCGCCAATCCAATGAAATAACGGTGTACGCTCGGCACTTTTTGAAATGGAATAAATGCAGACATTGGGTTGGCGCAGCGCCAGCTGATAGGCGCGACTCCAGCTTTGTACTTCAATTTCATATGAAATACCAGCACCGGCAAAGGTTTTGCGTACCACCTCAGTGGCAAAACCACTGACTTCAGTGCCGTTTGCTATCTGATAAGGGGGTAAATGTTCGGTCAGAATACGAATAGGTTGATTAGCTGCCAAAGTGACGGCAGGGAACATCAGGATCAACAACTGAAATATTTTTATTATTTTGCCTGCCACAATGAGGTGCACTCCTAAAGCCTGGCTGAATTTACTCTAACCATCTTCAGCAATGGCTGCAAACTTTGTCGGCATTCTTTTGTTGCTGCCGGTCGATATTCTGTTGTTTGTCAAATATATAGCCGTTTACATGTCCAGATGAAAGCGATTGGATTTTTGATTTGTAAATTAAAGTGTACTTAGTTTATTTTTGTGGCGCGGGCTATGCATCCATATTTATATGGGTTTTATCGGTTGACAGTAGGGGGCTGAATTTTTAATATGCAAAACCGTAATCATTGAATTACACAATGTATAAATAAGTTTACGTTCATTTCTGCCTCATCCTTCTGGCTGGAATAACAACTGAAACGACACTGCTGGAGCCAAACCGATGAGCAAAATTGTTGATGATTTACGTATTACTGCGGAAAAACCCTTAAGTCCGCCGCTGGTGTTAAAAAAAGTGCTGCCGTTAACGGAAAAAGGCGCTTTGTTTGTGCAGCAGGCCCGCCGTGATATCGCCAATATTATTCAGGGCACAGATCCACGCCTGTTGGTGGTGGTGGGGCCTTGTTCTATTCATGACCCTGTGGCCGCCATCGACTATGCCAGGCGTTTAAAAGTGCTGCAGCAGCAATACAAAGACAGCCTGTATATTGTGATGCGGGTGTATTTTGAAAAACCTCGTACCACAGTGGGCTGGAAGGGGTTTATCAACGATCCACATCTGGACGACTCTTTTGATTTGGAAACCGGCTTAACCCGGGGACGTGATTTGTTATTACAGCTGGTGGAAATGGAGTTACCAGCGGCCACTGAAGCGCTCGACCCTATCAGCCCGCAATATTTGTCCGATCTGATTGCCTGGGCCGCTGTGGGCGCCCGTACTGTGGAGTCACAAACTCACAGAGAAATGGCCAGTGGTTTATCGATGCCGGTGGGCTTTAAAAATGGTACTGACGGCAATTTAAATATTGCTTTAAACGCGCTGCAATCAGCCGCCAGCCCACACACTTTTATTGGTATTAATCAAAAAGGCGAAGTAGCGCTGGTGCAAACGGCAGGAAACCCGGACGGTCATATTATTTTGCGGGGGGGCGCTAAACCCAACTATGACGCAGCCAGCGTGAACGACGCAGTTGCTGCGCTGAAAAAACACAAGCTGCCACAGGCCATAGTGGTGGACTGCAGTCATGGCAATTCGAATAAAGATCACAACAGGCAAGCGCAGGTGGCCGAAGCTGTAGTGGCGCAGCGCCAGCTTGGCAACAAGGCTATTATTGGTTTGATGCTTGAATCCAATATCCACGCCGGACGGCAGGATATTATCAATGGCAAGGCTGAGTTGTACGGTGTGTCTGTGACAGACGCCTGTATTGACTGGCCAACCACAGCACAATTATTGGCGGGTATACATCTGCAAATGCAGCCTGTGGTGCAGGCGGCTTAAGAGGTGGGCATGGACAACAATGACACTGGCTCTGATCCGATGGCGGCGCTGGCGCCTTTACGTGCGCAAATTGACGAGCTGGACCGTCAGCTGGTGCAGCTTTTGGCCGCGCGCGCCAAAGTGACGGCAGAAGTAGGGCGGGTGAAGCAACAACACGCCTTACCGCTTTATGTGCCAGAGCGTGAGCTGGCCTTGTTAAAAGCCAGAAGAGCAGAAGCAGAACAAGCCGGTGTATCGCCTGAGCTGGTGGAAGATGTACTGCGCCGGGTGATGCGTGAGTCTTATCAGACGCAGGAAGCAGGTTTTGTTTGCTGCCGGCCACAAGGTGGCAAAGTTGTGGTGGTCGGTGGCGCCGGTGCACTGGGTGCTCGTTTTGTCAGTTTATTTCAGCGCTCCGGTTATCAGGTGCAGGTGCTGGAACATAACGACTGGGAGCAAGCCGCACACTTGGTGCAAAACGCCTGTCTGGTGCTGCTGGCGGTGCCTATTCACGTCACTGCTCAGGTGATAGCCCAGTTACCTCCGTTGCCCAAAGACTGTGTGCTGGCCGACTTAACCAGTATTAAAGCCGAACCTTTAGCAGCGATGCTGGCACATCATCCCGGCCCTGTGCTTGGCTTACACCCGATGTTTGGTCCTGATATCAGCAATATAGTGAAACAGGTGGTGGTGGTGTGCCATGGCCGTGCACCGGAGCAATATCGGTGGTTATTAAAACAATTTAACGTCTGGGGCGCTGTGCTGACGGAAAAAGAAGCCCGTCAGCATGATGAGCTGATGCAGATGATCCAGGCCATGCGTCACTTTTCCTCTTTGGTGTATGGCGTGCATCTGGCGGAAGAGCAGGCGGATTTACAGCAATTACTGGAACTCAGCTCGCCGATTTACCGGCTGGAGCTTGCGATGGTCGGGCGGTTATTTGCCCAAAATGCCGAGCTTTATGCCGATATTATGTTGTCGTCTGTTGCTGTTACTGGCTTATTACAGCGGTACCAGCACAGATTTAATCAGCTGTCACATTTACTGGCGGCACGCGACAAAGCCGGTTTAATGGCCGAATTTGCCAAAGGTCAGCAATTTTTTGGTGAGCTGGCGCCGCAGTTTTTACAGGAAAGCCGGCGTTTATTACAAAAAGCCTCCGATGAGCGCAGTTAACAGCTGCGCTTTTTTATTTGACGTCAACAGGTACTCAAAGCCTTTGCTGCGGTTCAGGCTGTAGCAGGCTGGGTTTTGTTGACAGATGTCTTTATACTCGCAGCACCCGGGCTTCAGTGGTTATCAGCGGTGCTGTTGATTTTGCATAAGTTTTTATCCTTTATTGCGGTTTTACTGCGTTATGGCTGCGCCGGTTTGTTATTGCTGGTGCTGCTGTTTGCCTGGCTGCCGGTGCCTTATACCGCTGTGATGCTGGAGCGGCAAATCAGTGCCTGGTTGTCAGATAAAACGCATTATCAGCCGCGCCATCAATGGCGCGCTATTAACGAGATATCACCACATTTGCTGCAAGCCGTGGTGGCGGCCGAAGATCAGAAGTTTTTGCAACATCATGGTTTTGATATGCAGGCCATTGAAAAAGCCCTGGTATATAACAAAAAAGGCAAAAAAGTACGGGGTGCTTCCACCATCAGCCAGCAAACGGCAAAAAATGTATTTTTATGGAGTGACCGCAGCTGGCTTCGAAAGGGTCTGGAAACTGGTATTACAGTGCTGATTGAAGGTGCCTGGGGCAAACAGCGTATTTTAGAAGTGTATCTGAACAGTATTGAATTTGGCGCCGGTATTTATGGGGTGGAAGCGGCGGCCCAACATTTTTTTGGCACTTCGGCAGCCAGGGTAAACCGGCAGCAGGCGGCTTTGCTGGCGGCTGTATTACCCAATCCACATCGTTTTTTAGTGAAGCGGCCGTCCCCTTATGTGCAAAAGCGCCAGCAGTGGATTTTAAGGCAGATGCGTCAGCTGGCACAGGTACAAAAACAACTCAGTGGTTAAAGTGAAGCCCTTACAGCTCTTACCAGCAGCACAATTGGCGGAAAAAACCGCAAATTCGCCGAACATTAGCGAAATAATACTGTGCCTGAGAGCCCGACTTGGTTATCTTATTGCGCTTGTCTGCGCTGGTTTCAGGGAACCTTACACATTGTCACAGCACAGCTCAGTCCGGTACCTGCCGCGGCTGCCATAACTATAAAGATTGAGGAATGAGTTGATGAATGAAATTGTAAACAGCATAAATAATGTGATCTGGAGCCCCGCTCTGATTTATTTATGCTTAGGCGCCGGCCTTTTTTATTCGCTGATGACCCGCTTTGCCCAGGTTCGCCATTTTAAAGAAATGTGCAAACTGATGCTGAACAACAGTGAATCAGACAAAGGTATTTCTTCCTTTCAGGCCCTGGCGGTGTCGTTATCCGGCCGGGTTGGTGTGGGTAATATTGCCGGTGTTGCTGCAGCTATAGGTTTTGGTGGCCCTGGCGCCATTTTCTGGATGTGGGTGGTGGCCTTTTTAGGTGCAAGCACTGCTTATGCAGAATCAACTCTGGGCCAGATTTACAAAGTAGAAGAAGACGGTCAGTACCGTGGTGGTCCGGCTTATTATTTTGAACGTTGTCTGGGCTGGCGTCCGCTCGGCATTATTTTTGCCATTTCTGCCATTATTGGTTGTGGTATTTTCCTGCCAGGGGTGCAAGCCAATGCCGTTGGTAATGCGGTGACCCAGATTTTTGGTGATGGCAACATGGTTGTCACCAGCTTTGGTGAAGTAGGCACTTATAAACTGATTTCGCTGGCCGTGATCCTGATCATCCTGGCCTTTATCATTTTTGGTGGTATTAAACGTATTGCTCAGTTTACCCAGATTATTGTGCCATTTATGGCGCTGGGTTATATCGTGATGGCGCTGATAGTGGTGTTTTTAAATCTGGACAAACTGCCAGGTATTTTTATGTTGATCATCAACGACGCTTTTACCGCTCAGGCAGGTTTTGGTGCAGCTATCGGCTGGGGTGTCAAACGGGGCATTTATTCCAATGAAGCTGGTCAGGGCTCGGGCCCTCATGCAGCAGCTGCAGCTGAAGTCGAGCACCCGGCGCAGCAGGGGTTAGTGCAGGCTTTTTCGGTTTATGTCGACACCTTATTGGTTTGCACCGCCACAGCGCTGATGATTTTAATTACCCAGCAATACAACGTGGTGGGTACTTTAACCGACGGCAGTTTTATTGTGCAGAACGTAGCGACCAACACTGAAATTGGCTCAGCTGCTTTTACCCAGCTGGCGCTGCTGCAGGTTTTTGGTGACTTTGGGCAGATATTCGTTGGCTTGGCACTGTTTTTCTTCGCTTTTACCACTATTCTGGCTTATTACTACATCACTGAAACCAACGTGGCTTATTTAAACCGGGTGTTTAATAACAGGTTACCTGTGGTGTTCTTTAAATTGCTGCTGATGTTTATGGTGGCATATGGCACTGTGAACAGTGCAGGGTACATCTGGACTATCGGTGATATTGGCGTAGGTCTGATGGCCTGGGTGAACGTGTTAGGTATTTTGCTGATTTTCTTTTTGCACAAACCAACCATTACTTGCCTGCGCGATTACGAGCGGCAGAAAAAAGCCGGCGGTCCTATCAGCTTCGATCCGGTCAAATTGGGTATTAAAAATGCGACTTTCTGGGAAAAACGCCTGGAAAAACAGCGGCAACAACAAGCTGAATAATTAAAAAGTGAAGCCCGGTTCTGATACCGGGCTTTTTATTAAAACGACAGTGAAAATATATAACCACAGTGGAGGTGTGATGGTGCTGTTTTCCAGTTCCCGTTTGTCGTTTCATTTACTGACACAAGCCGATGCAGCGCTGATGCTCAGGTTGCTAAACGAGCCTGATTTTATCGCCAACATTGCCGACCGTGGTGTGCGCAGCCTGACGCAAGCGCAGCAATATTTGACTGGAGGCCCACTTGCCATGTATCGCCAGCATGGTTTTGGCATGTACCGGGTCACAAGGCTGGCTGATGGGGTGGATATTGGTCTTTGTGGTCTGGTATACCGCGATTATCTCGGCAAACCTGATATTGGTTATGCATTTTTCCCCGAGTTTGCCGGCCAGGGTTATGCATCTGAAGCGGCGGCCGCTGTCTATGCTTATGGCAAAAATGTACTGCAACTACCTGAAATAGTTGCCATTGTTGCTCCGCATAATATTGCGTCACAAAAGGTGCTGCAAAAGCTTGGCCTCAGGAAACAAGGGCAGCTACAAGTGCCGGGTGAAGATAAAAAAGTGGATTATTACGCGTTGCCAACAGATTAAATCTGTGACTCGTTTATAGCGGCACTGCGTCCGCGCACAAAATCCTGATAACTGCGGTTCGCGACATCTTTTAAGCAGCTGCTGGCCAAAGGCTCCGGCAACAGGCTGCATTGTGCCCTGTGTTCCATTTGTAATTTATTAAACCAATATTCTTCGCTGCCACTTGGTGGGGAGCTGCAGGCAGCAAGGCCTAAGGCGGTGACGCTCACAAGCGTCAGCCGACGCCAATATGGACTGGTTGGAAAGCTGCGGTGTTGCACAAAAAACTCCTTGCCAGAGCTGTTATCACTTTACTATGCCATAGTTTGCCTAACTTGCTGTGGTTAAAAAGGCTGCTGGTTAAAAATATCCGGTAAATTTTCATCAAAACGCCATCTGACTGACACCTGCCCTGAGTATGCTGTTGTTTCCTCATGCAAAAACACTGGCGGTGCTTTTGTTTGCCGAACTAAATCAACTGGAATTGATATTGCAGCAGGCGCCAAAGCTGGTGCAATCACAGCAGCTTGGCAAGGTGCAGCTGCAAGCGCAGCAGCTGCCGGTCTATGCCGTGCAAATAGGCAAGGCAGCTCAGCATAAGCCAGTGTTATTGCTAACCGGTGGTGTGCATGGGCTGGAACGTATTGGTACTCAGGTGCTGCTGGCTTATCTGGAGTCTTTATGCGCCCGGCTACAATGGGATCAACACTTTGCTGCACTTTTTGACAAGGTTCAGCTTTGTATGGTGCCGCTGTTAAACCCGGGGGGGATGGCGCTTGGCTGGCGTTCCAATCCTCAGCATATTGATTTAATGCGTAATGCGCCGACGGAGGCGCTGGAAAAAGCCGCCTTTTTGTTAGGGGGGCACAGAGTCAGCCGGTTTTTGCCTTGGTATCGGGGCGCACCCGGCGAGCTGGCACAGGAAAATCAGTGGCTCATCGCTTATGTAAGGCAGTTTTTTCAGGCGCCTTTTATGCTGGCGCTCGATTGCCACTCCGGATTTGGCCGCACCGACAGGTTATGGTTTCCTTATGCCAAAACAGCACAACAGCCTATTGCCCATCTGGCGCAGATGTACCGGCTGCAACAGTTGTTGTTTCAGAGTTTCCCGCAGCAAAACTATATTTTTGAGCCGCAAAGCCGGCACTATTTATGCCATGGCGATTTATGGGATCACCTGTATGACGAATCGCAGCAGTATCAACAGGTTTTTTTGCCGTTAACACTGGAAATGGGATCCTGGAACTGGGTGCGGAAAAATCCGTTTCAGTTGTTGAAAAGCCATGGTTTGTTTCATCCGGTAAAACCACACAGGGTGAAAAGAGTGCTGCGTTCCCATCTGATTTTACTCGATTTTTTATTGCATGCTACAGCAGCTGCGCCGGATTGGCTTGGCTCTGTTGGTGATGAACAACAACAGGCAGCGAAGGCTTTATGGTACAGCAAAACATAACTAACGCTGACACAGGCGCTCAAACCGCAGGCTCGCAAGAGCAGAGCCAAACTGAAGAAAAACTGAAAGTGAAAGCCCGGCCTGAGTTATCCCCGGCACAATGGGGCACGGCGCCGGTGATTTTATTGCGCGGCCTGGCGCGGGAGCAACAACATTGGGGGGCATTTCCCCAGCTGCTACAGCAGCAGATCAGCCAGCCGGTGTATTGTGTGGATTTGCCCGGCATGGGGCAGCATTATTTGCAGCGCTCGCCAGCCAGTTTGTGTGGCATTCTGACATTAGTGCGTCGTCAGCTGCGTCAGATTGAGGGGCCTTATCATCTGCTGGCCATGTCATTTGGCGCTATGCTGGCCATGCGTTTTGCCGAGCTATATCCGGCCGAGGTGTTGTCTTTGCTGCTGATCAACAGCAGCGCCGGCGATCTGACGCCTTTTTATCAAAGACTGAAATGGCAAAGTTATCCTGCGGTGCTGGCGGCCCTGTGTGGTTCCATTGCCCAAAGAGAACAACTGATTTTGCAGTTAACCAGCAATAAAGCTCAGGTACGCCAGGCCCATTATGCCGGTTTTGTCGAGCTGGCGCGGCAAAGGCCGGTCAGTCGCAGCAATGCTTTGCGTCAGTTATGGGCGGCCAGCCATTTTGTGCTGCCGGATAAGCCAGGTTGTAAGGTATTGTTGCTGGGAAGCCGGCACGACCGGCTGGTTGATATCAGCGCCAGCCAGCAGATGGCACAGCGCTGGCAGGTGCCTTTGCTGCTGCATCAAAGCGCCGGCCATGATCTAGCGCTGGACGACCCCGACTGGTTATTACAACAGGCCGTGCGCTTTTATCAGGCGCCCTGAATGCTGTTTTTGGCAAGCACCGGCCAGGTGGTTCTGGCTTTCATCTTTTGCCGTGTTAATCTTCTGCGGCTTCGATAAAATTCAGATGGGGTTTGCCAGCCATATAATGTTTGCGAAAAGTGGCAAAATAGCTCGCAAGCGCAGCGGCCGCTTTGGCGTCATTGCCGACTTTTAACACTTCAATCATCACTTCGGCGGTACAGAGCTGGTGTAAATGTGCTGCTTCGCGCAGTTGGTAGTTAGATGCCTGCTCAGGCTGAATACCCAGCACCGGAAACTTATCCAGGTAGGGGCTTTTGCTGAACATTTTTTTTGCTTCACGCCAGGTGCCATCCAGCAAAATAAATAAGGTTTTTTTCTGAGGCTCTGGCGCTGGTTTTTGAATACAACGTTCAGGCGCCGCATATTGGGTGGGGAAAATCACCACCGGCTGATAACGTTCGTCCTGCAATAATGCCAGTAAGGCCGGATCCGGATTGGTTCTGTCCCAGACAAAAGCATGATTATCCTGCGCCACATCGGCGATTAAACGGCCGGTATTGGTCGGTTTAAAACACTCGCCTGTGTACATCAAAAACAAAAAAGCACTGTTAGCACAAGGCTCTGGTTTAGCAAAACAGATACAATCGGCTTTGGGCAATAAACAATGATCGCAGCGGATCACCCGGCTGCCTCTGGCGTTAAAAGGTTTGGTGGTACGTTGCAGTTCCTGCAGACGCAGTGCCAACACTGAATTAATATGGGTCACCAACAGCTCCGGGTAAAACAAGGCCAAATTTTGCGGCGGCTATTGTAGCCGAAAAAAGCCCTGGGCAGTGATCCGGATCACCGGCCTGCTATGGGTGAGCGCAGCAACGGATGAGAAGGACAACAGCATAGTGTTCAGCAGCACTGCAGCAACAAAGAGTTTTTTCCGGCAGGGGGAGCAGAGCCAAAGGCTGCTGTTATGGCTGCTGTTATTGCCGCTTTGTGCTGCCTTATGGAGCGGCTCTGTTCGGGCTAACGAAGAGCCCTGGCGGTTATATAAAAAAGCCGAACATATCAGTCTGCAGCAGCGTCATATCAGGCAGCGTGGCAAAAAGCTGTTGCAGGTGAAGGTGCAGCTTGATTATCAGGGCTCAATGTCGGCTTTTTTGCAGGTACTGGCCGATACCAACAACGCAGCTTTGTGGTTACACAATGTGGCGCAGGTCAGCTTGCTCGCTAAACCCTCGCTGTATGAAGATTTGGTGTATACCCGTTTTAACGCACCCTGGCCTTTAACGGAACGTGAGCTGGTTAGCTGCTCTGAGTGGCAGCAGCAGGGCGATCTGACTTTTAATATGCAGGTGTGGGACTGTGCAGATTTACATCCGGATAATCCGGGTAAATTGCGGCTGCGGGGTTTTTCCGCACACTGGCAGTTAAAACCTTTGCCAGATGCCAGAGTCAGGCTGATTTACACCGGTATCGCTGATGCCGGTGGCAAGGTGCCACGTTTTTTAAGCGACCCTGTGGCTTTGTCGTCCAGCTGGAAAAGTTTTTTGGCATTGCAGCAACAGCTGCAATTGGCAACATATCAGCAAGCTCATCCGGGGATTTGTGAAGCCGCGCAGCAGCCTGTCAGCGATGCTTGTCAGGCGTTAAAGGCAGCGGTAAAAAAACGCTAAGCGTCGTTTTTATACCGCTGAAGGCTCTTTAGTCTGCCGCCGGCTCATCGGCATAACGCCGGCTAAAACGCTGGCTGATCGGGTAGGGGAAAATATCCTCAACAAAACCTGCTTTGATTTTTTGTTGTTTATCACACCAAAAATCGGCGTCCAAAAGCTGTGGATGGGCCTGAAATAACAGTTCACGCAGCTGTGGCTGCGGCGTGACAAAGGTCGCAATTTGCTCTGGAAACACATCACCGGGGCTTACGCTATACCAGGGTTCCGAGCTTAACATATCATCATAATTATCGGTTTTTGGAATTTTACGAAAATTCACATCGAGCAAATATTGCACTTCATCATAATCATAAAACACCACACGGCCGTGGCGGGTCACGCCAAAGTTTTTTAGCAGCATATCTCCCGGAAATATATTGGCGGCAATCATGTCTTTCAGCGCCTGGCCATAATCGGCCATCAGCCGGGCTTTTTCGCTGTCACTGGCGGTTTCCAGTGCAATATTCAGTGGGATCATCCGCCTTTCAATATACAAATGGGAAATGACCAGATTGTCATCTTCAAAACTTAACGAACCCGGAATAGCGTCCATCAGCTCGGCCAGTAGTTCCGGCGAAAAGCGGTTTTTTGGCAAAGCCACATAAGAATATTCCATGCTGTCGGCCATCCGGCCCACTCTGTCGTGTTTTTTCACCAGCAAATAACGGGCTTTGACGGTGTCGCGGCCAAAGTTTTTGGTGTCGGAAAATTTATCGCGGATCACCTTAAACACATAAGGAAAAGATGGCAGCGTAAACACCATCATCACCATGCCACGAATGCCGGGCGCGGCCACAAAACTGTCGCTGGACTTGGTTAAATGTTGCAGCAGCTCACGGTAAAACTCGGTTTTGCCTTGTTTATGTAAACCGACCGACGAATACAGTTCAGCCAGGGTTTTATGCGGCAGCAGCTCTTTTAAAAAGTGCACCAGGGCTGACGGCACCGGCAAGTCCACCATAAAATAAGCCCTTGAAAAACCGAAGATAATACTCATTTGTTGTGCATCGGTGATCAAGGTATCCAGATACAACTGGCGCGGCTGGGTTTTGCTTTGCAAAATCGGAATAATAAAAGGTTGCTGGCCGTCGGGGCTGACCACACGGCCAACAATATAAGCCGCTTTATTGCGGTAAAACACCGACTTGAGCATATCAAAGCGGATCTGATGCACCGGATGGCGGCCATGGCCGGATTCGGCGCGAAAAGTCTGGATCACATAACGGATATCCCGTTCTACATCGGCAAATGGCAGCGAAAATGCGTAACTTGCCACAATTTTCCGGATACAGATACGCAGGCCATCCTGCACCGGGAAATAACTGTCGTACACTGAAGCCACAGGGGCCGGCAGTTTTTGTTTGCTTAAGGTGGATTCAACAAAAATATTCTGGTTATGAAAATACTTCCGGGCAAACAAGCGGCAAAACACTGAGTTATAAAAAGTTTCGGCAAGCTCAGCCTGAGGGTGAAAAGTTAAAAAATCCAGATAATGTTGTTTGACCTGCTGCCATAAAGATTCATCCAGACAATGTTGAGGCAGCTCCAGCACCAGCCGGTCTATCGCTTCCTGCACCCTTAAATCATAAAAGCTGATGCGGTTGGCATTGTCCTGCTGCAACCCGGGCCAGTCGGCATGGGCAAAACGTTGTTTGGCCTGCTGTGTCATTTGCGAAAACAAACTAAAGTGGCGGCGAAAGCCTTTTAAAATCACTTCGGCAATATGGCGGGGCTGACTCATGATGCTCCCTGGCCCGCCCACAGGCGACGGCACTACACTGAGCTGAAACTCTAATCTCTATTGATACCCAAAGGCGGGCGAAAAAGCAAACCAGTTAGCAGCTTGCGCCCTGGCTTTTAACTGTGCTCTGATAGCGTTTTTTGCAATTGCTGCAAGGAGTGCCTGATGCAACAGGCGGACTTTTGCCCTATCGTGGATTTAAACCAGTCTTTGGCCGACTTACTGACGCAGGCGCGCCAGATGCCAATCAGCGGCAAAGTGGCCGATTATATTCCGGCGTTGTCTCAGGTTGCGCCAAACCGGCTTGGTATAGCAGTCGCTACTTTAGATGGCAAGGTGGCATCAGCCGGTGATGCGGCTGTACCTTTTTCTATTCAGAGCCTGTCAAAAACCTATGCGCTGACCATGGCGATGCAGCTGCAGGGTGACGAGCTGTGGCAAAGAGTGCGGATGGAGCCCTCGGGTCAGCCTTTTAATTCAATAGTGCAGCTGGAGTGGGAGCAAGGTATACCCCGTAATCCGGTGATCAACGCAGGAGCCCTGGTGATTGCTGATGTACTGGCCAGCCACTATTCGGCCAGTATCAACAGTTTTCTGATGTTTATCAGGCGCCTTGCCGATTGTCAGGCTATTTATATCGACCACAAAGTGTATGCTTCAGAGCAGCAGCATGGCAGCCGCAATGCTGCCTTGGCTTATCTGATGAAAAGTTTTGGCAATATCCAGAGTGAAGTGCCGCTGGTGCTGGAGCAATATTTTCATCAATGTTCGGTGGCAATGAGCTGTGAGCAACTGGCGCGCAGTTTTTTGTATCTGGCCAACAGAGGCCAGGATCCGGTCACAGGTGAGCAGATCTGCAGTCGCAAGGACGCCCATCGGATAAACGCTATTCTGACCACCAGCGGCATGTATGATCAGTCCGGCGAATTTGCTTTTACCGTGGGTTTGCCGGCCAAAAGTGGTGTGGGCGGCGGTATAGTGGCGGTAGTGCCCAATTATGGGGTAATAGCCGCCTGGAGCCCGCCACTCAATAGTTTTGGTAATTCGGAGCTGGCGATGCAGTTGATCCGGGCTTTGGCTGAGCAGTTGGGGTTATCTGTGTATTAAAGCTGGGCGGGTCTTCACACTGGGTTTATAGTTGAAGTTAAGCCGCAAGCTTGCACCTGTTAGCAAAGGAACATCTATGTTGGTCACATTTCATAGCAAAGATTATTATCCCATTACCATGTTTGGTGATGTTGCGCTGCAACTGATTGAAAAAATGGGAGTCACGCCAAAAGTGCCGGGCGCCATTTTTGCCGAAGATGTGCCGCAGGCATTATGGCAGCTGCAACAGGCACTGGAAGATGTGGCGGAGCCAGAGCTGGCAACACCTCAGGCAGAAGGGCAGGAAGCGCCGGTCAGTTTACGCAAAAGAGCGCTGCCGCTCTTGGAAATGCTTCAAGGCGCCGCCAAAGCCGGGCACAATCTAAGCTGGGACTAATAAGCCGCGCTATCATGCAGCAGCATTAAGCAGCCGGCCAGCAAAGGAGTTGAGATTCGCTGTTGCTGTACCCTGTTAACACTGCTTTGTCGCCGCTCGCTCGTCATTTGCGCAGAGTACAGGCTTTAGTTATTGCCCTTTGCTGACGCAATGGTGAGCGGACTGCTGCTTAAAAATGCCAGCAGCTTTGCTGTTAATTGTTGTTGTACTTCGTCTCTGTTCACCCCGGCTTTATCCTGACAGATAGGCACACCCAAAGCCCGGTGTGGCAGGGTGCAGCTATCCAGATAAACAAAGTGTCCTTCACCTTGATGAAAAGTCACTTGTTGTGCCTGTGGTATTTGGCTGGCATAAAAACCAGCGTGCCGTGTAAAAGGTAAAAAGTCGTTTTGCACTGAACCTGCCACCAGCACGGGCAGTTTTATTTGCTGCAGGCTCTGTGCATTGGCCAAATGACCCAGTGCCGGGTCGAGTAAAATCAGTTTGCTGACTCTGGCATCATACCAATGTTGCTGTGCCGGCAAAGTGGGCAACTGTTCCCTTGTTTGCTGGCTTGTTTGCTGGCTTGTTTGCTGGCTTGTTTGCTGATTTGTTGGCTGCGTCGGCCCGGCTTTTGGCAGATAAGCGCAGCTGCGATCGGCTTTGGCGGCCTCGCTACTGCAGTAACTGGTCACTTTGGCAAAATCAAAACCGGCACCGGCCAGCGCGGCTACAGTAGCGCCGCCTGATGAATGGCCAATGGCCACAGTGCTTTGCCAGTTGATCGGCTGGTTTAATAAGGTTTTGCCGTTAACTTGGTTGCTCTCTAACTGATCCAGCACAAAGTGTAAGTCGAGTGGCCGCTGCCAGAACTCCAGTACAGCGGCAGGTTTGACATGCCCGGCACCATAGACCCAGGATTCACCATAATGATTGACGCCAACAGTCACCCAACCACGGGCGGCCATACTTTTGCCAAGCCATTGATAATTAAGCGCCGCGCCCATGGCTCCATGGGACAACAACAAAGCCTGACTGAGCTCTGTGTTGCCAGCCACACAAATCTGCGCCTTGCAGGCTTGCCCTTCCGGGTACCAGAGGGTAATTTTTACCGGTCTTTGCCTTGTTGCGTCGAATAAATCCAGCTGCTGCATTTTTACTTTAAATCCGGCCTGCACAAGCTGAGGTTCAGTTTTGCTAGTTTGCTGCTGCGCTCTGTTATCGCTGTTACTGACAGCGCTACAGCCCAGCAGCAGACTGAAAGTAAATAAAGGCAACAACAATGTTCGGCCAAACAACATGCCGCTTAAAACCGGGATAGGGTGGGATACTTTGTGAACAAGTTGCTGCATGCCGTTGTCCTTTTGCGCTGCCTGAGGAATATATTCAGCCTTATTGCTGATATAGGCAGTTTGCGGCAAAAGGTTGGTGTTGTGTTGTGCCAGAAGTCACGATCTGGTTTTAGCCGGAGCAAATAACAGCCAGGCTGGCGATGCAAAAAGCGCGTGATAGCGCGCATTTTGCTGAGGAGGTTTTTGCTTGTGCCGTTATTGCAGTTTTAGCCGCTCCACAGCGCCATCTTTCTGCATTGTGATATATAAAGTTTTGAAATCATTAGAAAAAGTTACATTGGTTGGAAACTGGCCATGCAGCTGATATTCGCGCAGCAGTTTGCCTTCAGGGCTTATTTTGACAATGGTACCTTTGCCATAACGGGCGATATATAAATTGCCTTGCCCGTCACAGCGCATACCGTCCAGGCCGTGGTCGGGAAATTGGATCAGCAGGGATTTATTGCTGACATTGAGCTTTTTATCCAGCTGATAACGCCACACTTTGCGCTGGCGGCTTTCGTTAACATATAAAAAGCGTTGGTCAGGACTGACTTCGATACCATTGGTGGTGCCCATGTTTTTTTCCAGCAAGGTGCTGCTGCTGGCTTGTTCAATACGCCAGATTTGACCGCTGTTGTTTTTCCAGTCGGGGTCGCTTGCAAACAAGACTCCTTGTTCAGTGATGGCCAGATCATTGGGCTGAAACATCAAAGGTTGATGCAGGTACAAACTTAAACTTTTGCCGTTATAACGCCAGATGTTATGGCCGGTATAATCGGCAATATAAAACCGCCCCTGCTGGTCGAGCCGGATGCCATTGCCAACACTGCCCTTGGGCAGTTGCAAAAAATGACGGGCGTCGCCCTTTGGTGTTATTTTGCCAATACTGCCTTTGGCCGCAGTGTTATTACCCCCAAAATTTACTGCATACACATAACCTTGGGCATCCACAGCAGGGCCTTCTATTTCCGGGTGAAACACACCGGCAGCCACAAAAATTTCACTGTCGGGGGGTTGTGCTGATGTTGGTGTATCAGCCCACAGCGGGGCTGCAGGCAGCGTCAACAAAACTAAGCTGCAACAGGCCGTTTTGAGCCAGCGGATGGGTAATAACAAGGTTTTCTCGCTTTTTTTCTGTGCTTTAGCCGTCTTTGCCATGTCGCATCCTTTTTAGGCAGTGTTTTGCTATGGAGCACTCCGTGCCGCAGAGTAGGGTTAAAGCGGCACTAAGCCGGCTTAATGCCCTGGACAAAACGGAACAACTGAGCTTTATCATAACGTGTTTTGATCTGCTGTAATCTGGCGTAGTGGTCGCCGTAATATGCCTGTTGCCAGTTTTTCAGCAGTGCGTCTGTGTAATTCAGATAAGCGCCGCCACTGCTCCAGGTTTTCATTAAATGCCGCATCCGGTTTACCCAGACGGCACCTTCTTTTAATAATGATTCCGGGCTGCCCACAGGGCCGCTCATTAAATATTGCGCGCTTAACAGCGCATGACGGTGGGCAAAAGCAGTGTCGTCATGGTGAAGATGTTTAATAGCACCGCCCATGGCTGTTAACATCACGCCGCCTCTGTGGCCGTTTTGATGGCGTTTAGTGATTTCCCGCAGCAGGGTATTGAGCGCTGAGTTATGCAAATAACGGTCAAAAATATCTGAGCTGCCGGCCATAGCCACCCGTTTTAACACACCGTCTTGATGCTGATTGGGCAGCTTGCATTGGGGCATCTCCAAACCAGCGCAGTCGCTTAACATAAAATCCAGATACTGATGGTCCTGCATATCAACATCAGACCAAATGCCAATCAGCCGCTGCTCCAGCAACTGCCAGTGCCGGGTTAATAACAAAGGCTCACCAAGCGCACAGGCGCGGATTTGAATTTCAGGTTCATTTTGCTGGCCGTTAAACCAGATGGTGGCCTGTGACCAGATTTCGTTGGGCAGCTCGGACAACCACTGCTGCCAGTTTTGCAGTACCTGTAAACCATCTTTTAGCGGATAACGGCCAATATAATTGCGGATGGGCGCTGTTGGAAAAGTCTGAAACTGCAGCCTGGTCACAATACCAAACTGACCACCGCCGCCTCCGCGCAGCGCCCAGAACAGATCCGGGTGCTCAGTTGCACTGCAATGACGCAGCTGGCCATCTGCTGTCACTATGTCGGCACTTTGCAGTGCATCACAGGTTAAGCCATAACGCCGGTCGGCAATGCCCAGGCCGCCGCCCTGGACTAAACCGGCAATACCAACACTGGCGCAGCTGCCAGCCGGTATTGAGCGTTGCCTGGCGCCAAGCTCGGCATAGACATCCCCCAGTTTGGCGCCGCTGCCAATAGTGGCAATGTCATCTTCAAGTGTGATCTGCTGCATCAGGCCCACATCAATCAGCACCCCCTTGGTGCTGGACAGGCCGGTGTAACTGTGACCGCCACTGCGTACAGCAAAAGGTAACGCAAAATCGCGGACAAAATTCACCGCCAGTTGCACATCGGCCGCATTGGCACAGCGCATAATGACAGCGGGCACCAGCGCGTCATAACGGGCATTGGCCGCTTTTCGCAGCCGGTCAAAATGTTCGGCTTGCGGCAACAATAATTCACCGGAAAAACGGCTTGCCAATGCCTGCCAGTCGTCAGGTTCTGGTGGTGCTGTTTTGCCTTGCGGCAGCTTTGGCATATTGCTGCAACCACTGAGGCTGGCAAGACTTAGCAGGGTAAAACCTAAAAATGTTCGGCGTTGCAAAAGAAAACTCCGGCAGAAAAATCGCTGCAACCTTAGCACAAAGTGTGCTTTGAAGCACAGCACAGCGGCTTCTGCTGTTGTTAGTGTGCCCGGCTAAAACCGATGCGAAAACCACCCCAGTGCTTGCCGCGCACCAGAATAGGCACCGACAAATCATGCAAAATTTCGCCTGTGTCTCTTTTGTAAGTTTGCAGCAACATCCTTTCTGTGTTGCTGCCACACCGGCTACCGGTTCTGTCATTAAAAATACGTTTGCTGCGGTTGTTGATGAGATCCTGTTGATAGTTGCCGGTCAGTGGCTGGCTGAATTTACGGTTGTGGGTTGGAAAATAACCCTGACTATCCACAGCGCCGGCATATAACACTTGTGGATGCCGTGCCAGTATCGCCTCCTGAATTGCCGGAAAATGCTGATCGGTAAAACTGTCGTAAGCCGTGTGGTATTTTTGTGGATTGGTGTTGGCAATAGGCTGGTAACTTTTGGCAAAAAGCGCTTGTTCGGTCAGTTCACCGCGCACAATAGCCTGTTCAAATAACAGCGCTATGGCAGTTGCGGCCTGCTGTGCTTCCTGTTGTAGCACACTGAAAAAATGCTGGTTGCTGACCAGGCTGAGTTCACGGTAGATACTTTCGGTTTCAACTGACAATTCAATGGCCTGAGTGGCAACAGAGTCACTTTTTTGCTCCACTGCGGCCAGGCCCTGATGAATATTCACAATGGCATCACCAATTTGCCGGCTGGCCTGCTCCAGTTGATGACCGCTCTGATCCAGTGCACTCAGCGCGCCTGATGCCTGATTAATTTCAGTGTTAATGCCGCCCACGCCGTTTACCACCGCCTGCAGCTGTTGTTGTACATCGCTGCTCAGTGCCACCAGATGGCTCATCAGATTGCCGGTTTGTGCACTCTGGCTGCGGATAGTGCTGAGCATCTGGGCAATATCGCCGGTGGCGCCTGCGGTTTTACCGGCCAAAGCCCTGACTTCGTCGGCCACCACAGCAAAACCCCGGCCAGCGTCACCGGCGCGGGCTGCTTCGATGGCGGCATTTAATGCCAGTAGGTTGGTTTGGTCGGCGACACTTCGGATCACCTCGGTAATATGCTGGATCTGATCAGCACTTTGTTGCAGTTGCTTCAGTTCTGCTGCGGCGTGGTCTACAGCGCTGCCAAGTTCGCCCACTTGCTTAACACCTGAGCTCAATAAAGCCGCGGTATCGCTGCTGGCTGTTGCAGTATGCTGCACACTCTGGCTGATGGTTTGCAGGTTGTGGCTCAGCTGGCTGCTGGTTTGGGTCAGCTGACTGGCCACTTCGCTGATTTGTTCACTGTCATGGCCAATTTGCCGGATATCTTTGGTTAGGCCGTCCATATAAAACGACACTTCGGCTGCACCTATCGCCATATTGGAGGTGGCGCTGCTGATCACGGCAGCACTTTTTTGCAGATTGCCTTTGTGCTGGCTGGCGTTCGGACTATTGTCATCAGCTTGAGGCTGTATGGCTATGGTTTTGCGGTGTAGCTGATAAAGCGCCGACAGTTGCAGCACACTACAGCCAATCAGCACAGGGTAAAAAAACTGACTTTGCGCAGTAAACAACAATAACAAAAACGACAATGGGATCAGCAGCAATAGGGGCAGCATTGGCTGGTATGTTCCGGTAAACAGCTTGTTATCCATCAGGCCTCCTGCAGTTAGTGTCTGCCCAGTGTTTGGCATCTTGGGCTTTGTGTCAAACATTGATACAACAAACTCGACTAAAGTGGTAGACCAGTGACAGCCTAGTGGCAAGGCTGTGCCACTACAGCATCAACACGCGTATAAGCAGCACAGCTGCAGAGGGGGAAACACTTTTAATATCAGCAAGCCCGGCTGTTGGCCGGGCTTTATCGCAGGAAAAAAGCTGTCAGGGCTTCAGCGCTGGAATAGCGCGTTTTGGCAGTTGTTGCTCCAGTAACGCAGCCAGTCCCAGTAACTTGGCTTCACTCCAGGGTTTGCCAACCAGGCTGAGTCCAAGTGGCAGCTGGCCATCCATACCGGCCGGAATAGTGATTGAAGGATAACCAGACACAGCGGCGGCAGTGGAAGTGCCAAAACTAAACTGATCCCCTTTAACATGATCAATAGGCCAGGCCGGGCCATAAGCAGGTATTAAAATAGCGTCATATTGTGAAAGATAAGGATCCAGCTGCGCCTTTGCCAGCTGTTTACTGTTGTTCAGTGCTTGCAGATAAGCGGCTTTGTCTTTTTCCAAATCAATGGCTGCGGCTTGCTGCAGATATTCCTGACCATAAAAGGCCAGTGCTGCTTTGCCTTTTTTCTGGTTAAAAGCAACAATTTTGTCAATGCTGCCAACAGCGGCCGGCACCTGAGACTCCTGCAGCCACTGGGTTAAATCACGTTTAAATTCGTAGATCAACACTGTCAGTTCATCTTTATTCAGTTGCTCCGGCAATTGCCATTGTTCCAGCATCTCTACCACTATGCCATTTTGTTGCAGCTGTTGCGCAACCCTGTCCTGCATTTGTTTTATCGCGGCAAATTGCCCGTCAAAAGCACGTACCAGCAGCACTTTTTTCACCTGCACCTCGTTGATGGCTGCAGTTAAATCGCCATAACGGCTTTTCGCCTCATCTGTTGCCAATACTTGCAATAATAAAGCAGCGTCGGACACAGTGCGCGTCATGGGGCCTGCGATATCCTGTGATGCGGCTATGGGAATAATACCGGCGCCGGACACAGCACCATGGGTAGGTTTAATGCCCACTATGCCGTTGACAGAAGCAGGGCAGGTGATGGAGCCGTCGGTTTCGGTGCCCACCGCCAGTAAGGTCATATCAGCGGCCACGGCAACAGCCGAGCCAGAGCTCGAGCCGCAGGGCGATTGACTGAGTTTATGCGGATTTTTAGTTTGACCGCCCAGTGCCGACCAGCCACTGGCCGAGTTTTCCCCCCTGAAATTTGCCCATTCCGATAGATTGCTTTTGGCAATAATTACTGCGCCGGCAGCTGTGAGTTGGGTGACTAAGTCAGCATCTTTTTTTGCCAGAAAACCTTTGAGCGCCAGTGCGCCCGCTGTAGTGGGCATACCATCTTTGGTGGCAATATTGGCTTTTAATACCACAGGCAAACCATGCAGCGGGCCTCGGATCTTGCCGGCTTTACGTTCTTTATCCAGCCGGGTTGCGAGCTTAATGGCATCGCGGTTGATATCGGTAATAGCTCTTAAATCAGCGCCTTTTTGATTGTTTTTTTCAATTTGCTGCAGGTAGTAGTTCACCAGCGCCACTGAACTGAGTTTTTGTTGTTCCATCAAAAAAAGGGCTTGTTGGGCTGTGATGTTGTTCAGTTCAGCTGCGGTGGCAGGCAGGCTGCACAGCAGGGCTAAAGTACTGAATGCAAAAGTGTGAAGGCTTTGTTGAAAGCGGCGCATGGTATCGTCCTTGTCATTATTATTTGTGTGACCAGTGCAAACGATTTTGGCTTTTGCTGCAAGAGGCTTGCGGTTAAAAATGGATAAAATCCGACCAGCCTCATAGCTTAAGCCACAGACCGCATCAGGCTTGACGGCATCAGAAGGGGCGGGAATAGTCAACACATACAACAATCCGGCTGAGCCATGGCTTCGGTCACCTCGTATAGGTTGGTATATTCAACGGTATTCTTTGCCAACACAACGGCTGTTTTTCAGCAATACAACATTACAATTTTTGGCAACACCCGTTGTCACCCTTTGTCACAACAGCGACCACAATTTTTATCGGCGTTAGCGAGAATTTTCTGTGACTCAGTGCAGGTTCAGCCAGAGACTCTGATGCTCAACCAAAGCTGCAGTCAGGAGTGGATAACATGACAAAATTTAAACAACAATGTTTGGGCTTCTGGGCTTTGCTCATCCTGCTCAGTCTTTCGGCCTGTAAACAAAGCCCTGAGCCGTTACAGCTTACTCAGCAGCAGTGGGCGCAGCACCTGCAGTTGCCGTCTGTGCAACAAGCCAGTCAGCTGAGTTTAACTTGGTCCGACAAAGTTATTCAGCACAAACTGCAGTGGCAGGACAACAGCCGCGGCCGGGAGGTGCCTGCTTTGTTATATTTGCCAGCCGGCGCTGCTGCAGCAAAGTTGCCGTTGATTGTGTTTTCACATGGCCTGGGCGGCTCCCGCGACCGTTATGCTTATCTTGGTCTGTACTGGGCCAGTCAGGGTTTTGCCAGCTTGCATCTGCAACATATTGGCAGCGACCGGCAGATTTGGCGGGGTAGCCGTTTAACTTTACCCTTCAGGTTGATGAATGCAGCCGGTGAAGAAGAAGCACTGGCGCGGGTGGCGGATGTACGTTTTGGTCTGGATCAGCTATTGCAGTCTGAATTTGCCGCTCTGATAGACCCAAACAAGCTGGTTATGGCCGGCCATTCTTATGGTGCCAACACCACTATGCTGGTCCTTGGTGCTAAAGCAGAACCCCATCAGCCTGATCTGCGTGATGCCAGATTCAGCGCCGGTATGCTGATTTCAGCGCCGCCTTTTTATAATGATAAACCGCTGTCAGAAGTACTGGCCGCTATTGCCGTGCCCACTTTGCATATCACCAATACCATGGATGAAATAGAGGTGCCGGGTTATCACTCGACGCCAGAAGAGCGTATTGATATTTATCAGGCCATGCCTGGTCCGGAAAAAGTGCTGGCGGTGTTTTATGGTGGCAATCACAATATTTTTTCCGGCAGAAGGCAAAGACCTGAGCTGGCGCTGCAGGACAAAGTCCTCAAAGCTGCAACTCAAAGTTTATCGGCAGCTTTTGTCAGCCAAATCACCGGAGAAAGACCCAGGGCAGTTGCACAGTGGCAGCAACAACATCAAGCTTTGCTGGCGCAGTTTGAACAATATGCGACACTCAGCAGCGCTGATACTGCACGTCAGGCGCTGAATTAAACTGTTTTGTGTAAGCAATAAAAAGGTTCTGGTCGGACAGCCCAACTTTGCATTCTGCTAAAAGCAGAGTAACAGCTTATATAAACAATGGCTTGCTGCAGCGCTGGCTACAGCAATTGCCGTTTTTTCAATTCATCTTCCAGCGCTGCTAAATCTGCACCCCGGATCACCTTATTGCCAATCAGGATCTGTGGAATACCTTCTGCACCCAGCGTCTGAAACAGTTGCTGAACCTTGGGATCTGCTGATTCGATGTCTCTGTTTTCAAACACCAGCTGATGTTTATTCAGGTAGTTTTTTACTTTATCGCAGTACTGGCACCAGGATGCTGAGTACAAAATCAGCCTTTTGTCGGTAGCGGCAAAATGGGCGCTGGTGTCCATTTCAATCACAGTGGGCGGCTGATTGGCATATTGCCAGCCATACAAGGCCACAATGCCGATAGCAAAACCCAAAACAGCCGTCATCACAGAACCGAAAAAGGACTTTAATGCTTGTTGCTTGATCATCATTTTCTCTGCAGCTAAAGGCACTTTCAGTGACGAAAGTGCCATGTAGTGGCCTTGTTATTGTGGTGTACCACAACCCCACTTACACAATTGCAGATGTGAACTGCAGGTTGTTGATGGGCCGCCGCCAGCCAGGCAAATTCTGGATTTCTGATGGCAATCAAGGATGCATTGCTCGTAGGGCGACAGGTTGTCAGAAGCAAAGCTGAAAAACGCCACAGCCAGACCGGCACCAAAGGCCAGTGATTTTATTAATTTACTGAATTTCATGAATATTCCTTATTGTGTCAGATTGGATACTGCTTCGCTGAGATATCACAAGGTGTGCTTTCAGGCAGGGCAGGTAACACAGTACAAATCCCATCACTGCATGTTCAACAACGGCATGCTGTCAGTTGAAGCCCGGTGCTGAATTTTTAACCTTGTGCGCTGATAGTTGGTAGATTTCAGTCAGGTACGCGTGAGGGAATACAGATAAATTGCTGATAAAAGTTTGATAATGGTCGCGGTGGCGCACTTTCGGTTGTTGTCATGCAAGGGCACGAAAAAGTTGGAGTGATAAAAAAGCCGGGATAATTCACCGGCTTTGTTGCAGAGTTGGTTAGCTGCTATCTGATGGCACTATTCAGACGGCTTTACACCGCCAAAAAGTCCAGCATACCTTCAGCCGCTTTGCGGCCCTGGGCTATGGCAGTGACCACTAAGTCGGAGCCTCGTACCATATCACCACCGGCAAAAATCTTTTCTTGATTAGTTTGCAGTGGAAACAGGCTGTTTTCACTGGCAATAACCCGGCCTTTGCTGTCGAGTTCAATGCCTTTGTCCTGTAACCATTTTGGCGGGCTTGGCTGAAAACCAAAAGCAATGACCACAGCATCAGCAGCCAGCACTTGTTCCGAGCCCGGCACCACTTCAGCAGAACGACGGCCTTTGGCGTCCGGAGCGCCAAGGGCGGTGGACACCACTTTTACACCACAGGCATGGCCTTCGTTGTTCACTTCAATCCCCAAAGGCTGCAGGTTAAACATAAATTCAACCCCTTCCTCGCGGGCGTTTTGTACTTCTTTGCGTGAGCCCGGCATATTGGCTTCGTCACGGCGGTAAGCACAAATTACTTTGCTGGCGCCCTGACGAATGGCAGTACGCACGCAGTCCATCGCAGTGTCGCCACCACCAAGCACCACCACGTTTTTGCCTTTTAAATCAACAAATGGATGTTCTGTTTGCCAGCCCATTAAGTTATTGATATTGCCAATGAGATAAGGCAGCGCTTCATACACGCCTGGTGCCTGTTCATTAACTAAACCACCGGCCATTGGGGTGTAAGTGCCAAGCGCTAAAAACACTGCGTCATATTCTTCCAGCAGGCTGTCAAAGCTGACATCCACACCAACGGTGGTGTTTAACCGAAACTCGATGCCCATAGCGCTGAAAATTTCGCGCCGAAGCTGCATCACACCTTTTTCCAGTTTAAAAGGCGGAATACCAAAGGTCAGCAAACCGCCAATTTCCGGATATTTATCAAAGACGACAGGGGTGACGCCGTTACGCACCAGCACGTCGGCACAAGCGAGTCCTGCAGGGCCTGCACCTATCACCGCCACTTTTTTATCGGTTTTGACCACGGCCGATAAATCCGGCCGCCAGCCCATTTCAAAAGCTTTGTCGGTGATATATTTTTCAATAGAACCAATGGTGACAGCGCCAAAACCTTCGTTCAGGGTGCAGGCACCTTCACAAAGCCTGTCTTGTGGGCAAACCCGGCCGCACACTTCAGGTAAGCTATTGGTTTTATGTGATAATTCCGCAGCTTCAATAATTTTGCCGTCGTTAGCCAGTTTTAACCACTGCGGAATATAGTTATGCACCGGGCATTTCCATTCACAATAGGGGTTACCACAATCAAGGCAACGATCGGCCTGACCTGCGGCCTGAGTGTCGGTCATCGGCTGATAAATTTCGACAAACTTAATGGTGCGATCTTCATGCGATTTTTTCGGCGGATCGACCCGTTTTACATCAATAAACTGATAAACATTCTGTGCCATATCTAATTCTCCACCCTTACATCGCCTGAACCCGCAGCTCGGCTGAGGAGCGTGCGCGGTGACCTAATAACGTATTCACGTCACTGGTTTTTGGTTTAATCAACTTAAACTGGGTTAAGCAGCTCTGGAACGACGACAATATTTTGTGCGCGCGCTCAGAGCCTGTTGCTTCAAAATGTTGATGGATCAGGCTACGCAAATGCTCTTGTAAGATTGGCGTGCTGACATCCAAACATTCCACCAGTTCAGGGTTGACCCTAAGGGCTAAATCCTGATGTTCATCAAATAAATAGGCAAAACCACCTGTCATGCCGGCTCCAAAGTTCACGCCGGTTTGACCTAGCACTACCACCACACCGCCTGTCATATATTCACAGCAGTTGTCGCCTGTGCCTTCAATCACCGCAATAGCGCCTGAGTTACGCACGGCAAAACGCTCGCCGGCCCGGCCTGCGGCGTAAAAACGCCCGCCGGTCGCGCCATATAAACAGGTGTTACCAACAATAGTGGCGTTGTCGCGGGCAAAACTCACGCCTTTAGGCGGATAAATGGCCAGTTGTCCGCCTGTCATGCCTTTGCCGACATAATCGTTGGCATCCCCCTGCAGCGACAGATGCAAACCACCGGCGTTCCAGACGCCAAAACTTTGGCCGGCGGTGCCAACAAACTGCACTTCAATAGGCTCAGTTGCCATGCCCTGATTGCCGTGATGGCGGGCTATTAACCCTGACAAAGCCGCGCCCACTGAGCGGTCGGTATTGCGGATTGGCAAACTTAACCGGCCACCGGTTTTATATTTGACCATATCAACACATTTACTGAGCATTTGTTGGTTCAGTGGGCCTGAATCAAAGGGGTCGTTGTTTTGCATACAGTGCAGCGGTTTGTCGGATTTGACTCCACAAGCCTGCAAAATTGGCGATAAATCCAGTTTCACCTGCCGTGCGGTTTGGCCTTCACGCTGCACCAATAAATCGGTGCGGCCAATTAAATCGGTGATTTCTTTGACACCAAGCTGTGCCATCAGCTGCCGTACTTCAAGGGCTAAAAACTTAAAGTAGTTCATCACCATCTCAGGCAAACCGTTAAAGTGGTCGCGGCGAAGGGTGGCATCCTGAGTGGCCACACCGGTAGCGCAGTTATTTAAGTGGCAAATCCGTAAAAACTTACAACCTAAAGCCACCATAGGGCCTGTGCCAAAACCAAAACTTTCCGCACCTAAAATGGCGGCTTTCACCACATCCAGACCGGTTTTTAAACCACCATCTACCTGCAGGCGCACCCGGTCACGCAGGCCGTTTTCCACCAGCGCCTGATGCACTTCGGCAAGGCCCAGCTCCCATGGCGAACCTGCGTATTTCACAGATGTGAGCGGGCTGGCACCTGTGCCACCGTCATAACCTGAAATGGTAATCAGGTCGGCATAAGCTTTGGCCACACCTGTTGCTATGGTGCCAACGCCTGGCTCTGATACCAGTTTTACCGAAATCAGTGCCTGCGGATTGACCTGCTTTAAGTCAAAAATCAGCTGGGATAAATCTTCAATCGAATAAATATCATGGTGTGGCGGTGGCGAAATTAAGGTCACACCAGGCACTGAATAACGCAGTCTGGCTATTTCGGCCGTGACTTTTTCACCGGGCAACTGACCGCCTTCACCAGGCTTAGCACCTTGCGCTACTTTGATCTGAATGACTTCAGCATTGACTAAATAATGCGGGGTCACGCCAAAACGGCCGGACGCCACCTGTTTAATTTTGCTGTTTTTTTCGGTGCCAAAACGGCGTGGATCTTCACCACCTTCACCTGAGTTGGAGCGGCCACCGAGGCGGTTCATCGCAATAGCCAAAGCTTCATGTGCTTCCGGGCTTAAAGCGCCAATCGACATAGCAGCGCTGTCAAAGCGTGGATACAGCTGCTCAGCAGGTGCTACTTCGTCCAGTGAAATCGGCGATACATGGTCGCCGACCAGGCTAAACAAATCGCGGATATGGGCAACAGGGCGCTGATTTACAAAGTCGGAATACACTTTGTAATCTTCATACAACCCACTTTTTACCGCTTTTTGCAGGCTTTGCACTACGTCTGGGTTGTACGCATGGTACTCACCATCGTGCACATATTTCAGTAAACCACCGTGATCCAATGGCTTACGTTTGAGCCAGGCCATATTGGCGCGTTGTTGCACGTCTTGCTGGAAATCTTCAAAGTCGGCGCCGCCCAAACGGGAAGGCACGTCCGGGAAACACAGCTGCATCACGTTTTTGTTGACACCAACGGCTTCAAACAGGTTAGAGCAGCGGTAACTGGCCACAGTGGAAATGCCCATTTTGGACATAATTTTATAAAGACCTTTGTTAATGCCTTTACGGTAGTTAATCACAGCTTCGCGCGCTGTTAAGTTAATCGAGCCTTTTTCACACAGCTGCTCCACAGTTTCATAAGCCAAAAACGGATAAATACCGGTCGCGCCCAAACCAACCAGCACCGCAAAGTGGTGTGGGTCGCGTGCTGTGGCGGTTTCTATCACTATGTTGGAATCACAACGCAGCTGTGCATCTACTAAGGCGTGATGCACAGCACCCACTGCCATAGCGGCCGGAATAGGAATCAGCTCTGGTGCAATACGCCGGTCGGTCAGGATCACCAGCACCACTTTGTGTTCGCGTACCGCCACAATAGCTTCCTGCGCCACACGGCGTACCGCCTGCTCCAGCGTTTCTTCACTTGGGTTGTAATTCAGGCTAAATATTTGATGTTTGTAGTATTTTTCATCGGCAGTTTTTAACTGTTTTAAATCCGAATACATCATCACCGGCGATTCAAACTGAATACGGCGGGCATAACCTGCAGTTTCGGAAAACACGTTGTGCTCGCGGCCAATACTGGTGGCAAGCGACATTACGTGCGCTTCGCGTAAAGGGTCAATGGGCGGGTTGGTGACCTGCGCAAACTGCTGGCGGAAATAATCGTAAAAGGTGCGGGGTTTGCGTGACAACACCGCCATCGGCGTGTCATCACCCATAGAGCCAACAGCTTCCTGACCGTCTTTGGCAAGGACTGTGATCACCTGATCAATTTCTTCATAACTGTAATTAAACAGCTTGTGATACACCATCATTTCATCGTCGGTAAAAACCCGTTTGCCGATGAGATCCACTTCAAATTTTTCGTAAGGCACTAAGCGCTGAACGTTTTGTGTCAGCCACTGGCGGTACGGGTGACGGGCACGTAAGTCTTCGTCAATTTCGTTGGAGCGCCAGATTTTGCCGGTTTGTGTATCAACTGCCAGCATCTCGCCCGGCCCCACGCGGCCTTTTTCCTGCACTTCATCAGGTGTGTAGTCCCAGATGCCAACTTCAGAAGCCAGCGTAATTAATTTATCTTTGGTAATAACAAAACGGGCAGGGCGCAAGCCGTTGCGATCCAGATTACAGGCCACATGCTGACCGTTGGTCAGCACAATACCGGCCGGGCCGTCCCATGGCTCCATATGCATGGAGTTAAACTCATAAAAGGCTTTGAGGTCATCATCCATCACTTTGTTGCCTTGCCATGCCGGCGGCACCAGCAAACGCATAGCGCGGAATAAATCCATACCACCTGCTAAAAACAGCTCCAGCATGTTGTCGAGCGAGCTGGAATCTGAACCCTTTTGGCCCACAAAAGGCGCGGCATTTTGCATATCCGGCAGCAGCGGGGAGGCAAATTTGTACTGACGGGCCCGCGCCCATTGGCGGTTGCCTGTGATGGTATTAATTTCACCATTGTGCGCCAGGAAACGGAACGGCTGCGCCAAAGCCCAGCGGGGCATGGTGTTGGTGGAAAAACGCTGGTGGAATACACAAATTGCCGTTTCCATGCGGATATCGGCTAGATCCAAGTAATAACCCGGTAAATCGGCCGGCATCATCAGGCCTTTAAATACAGTGACTAAACCGGAAAAACTCGGAATATAAAAATCATCGTCGTTGACAATTTGTTTTTCAATACGACGGCGCACCATATACAAACGGCGCTCTAAGTCGTGGTCGCCCCAGCCCGGCTGAGCGCTGACAAACACCTGCACCACTTTAGGCATAGAAGAGAGCGCAATAGGACCAAGCACTGAAGGGTCTACCGGCACATCACGCCAGCCTACAAGAGTTAAGGTTTCGCGGGCTATTTCGGTTTCGGCAATATGTTTGGCAAATTCGGCTTTGACCGGATCCTGGCTTAAAAAGAAAATACCAACACCGTATTTTTTACCTAAGGTCCAGCCGTTTTCTTGCGCAATAGCACGAAAAAAGCTGTCTGGTTTTTGCATCAGCAAACCACAACCATCACCGGTTTTACCGTCGGCTGAAATCCCACCCCTATGCTGCATCCGGTCCAGACCGCTGATAGCGGTACGAACAATACGATGGCTGGCAGTGCCCTCTAAATGTGCAATCAAACCAAAGCCACAGTTTTCTCTGGCCTGACTGTGGTGATACAACCCCATGATATAAACCCTCCAACCTGTCCTGCATGCAAAAATACCCGTCGTCATTGCGGATGCAGGGGTGTTGGCCGCCTTCACTCATGCCAATCACATAGTTCACTATGCTCATGGCAATTCGTTCAGTTGCCGCCTATCTGCATCCACAATGACCCGGACAAAATGTTGTGGTCATTATGGATGCAGAGGGTGGTAGCCACTTTCGCTGATACCTATCGCATAGTTCTGTATGCTGATGGCATGTAGTTCAGTTGTCGAGGTATCCACCCGGGCCAATCTTTATTCACCACGACCTGGGGAGCAACCCCTTGTCATCGAGAATAAGGGTATTTTGCCCTTATGTTCTGCCTGCATCTATCGTCAATGATTTCGGTATAAATATGTTTAATTAATGAATTATTATTCTAGTTTTTAGTTTTTTTACGTGTGAAAGAAAATAACGGCGTTATTTTCAAGGGTCAAGGGTTGTTAGTGTTTTTACTCTAGTGCGGTCTGCGCGTCGTTTAGACGTCTATACATAAAGACCTTGCTTTAGATATACCGATTTTTAACGGCAATTGCAAGCTGACTTTTAGCGAATAGTGGTGGTTTTGTCTTGTGGTGTTTAAAGTGGGGGTTGTGTAATAAAATTACATTTTTGCACTAAAAATTGCTGTTTCTAGCAATTTAAGCCAACAAAAAAGCTGCCGAAGCAGCTTTTTAAGGTGAATTTACCACAAATCTTATGCGGTAATTATGCGGTGAAGCGGCAGTGGAAATTTTGCCTGTTTTACCAGATCAGGCGCGATAACCGCCTTCCAATCCTTTGACTGTCACCGCCACTGCATCATGAGCATGCAAAGATTCATAGTGATTGACCCGCAACCAGAAATCATCAAATTCAGATAATTGATTCAGCGCGTGTTTTAAACGACGGGCAGCATCTTCACAGAACATCAGGTTCTGACCGTTTAAGCGGGCAAACTCTTGTTCGTCAGCGCGTTTCACTGCGGCTTGTACCGGTGTTTTTAACGCATCTTCAATAGCGTCGATCAGTGCCACAATAGGAAACTCTGTCACTTTGTGATTCAGTTTCACTTTAATTTCGGCAACTGAACGCTGGCTGTGAGGTGTGGCCACTATGCCCTGGGTTGTGCCCAGCCAATCCACCACTAATTCGCTGCTGATTTGTTGTTGTCCGGCAAACTTTTTCACAAAAGCTTCCTGAATAAGCTGACGCGCCAGTGCTGCTGAACAAGGGCAGGTTGATGAATAAGGCACTTTCACCGCTAACTCTACTGAAAGCTCTTTATCAACCACCTGGCCTGTCACTGTCACCGGATAGGCTTTCCAACCTTGTTTTTCGGTGATCAAGGCTTTACGGCGCAGGTGCAGGTCAAAGTCAAACTTTACAAAAGCCTGATTACTCAAATCTTCATGGCTGGTAATAAAACCATCCAGCAGATCACAAAGACTGGCATGGCTTAAGGTGGACTCGCGTGATAAATCGTCCAGCAGCAGATATAACCTGGACATATGAATGCCTTTGGCTTTTGGATCTTTTAAATTTACAAAAGCTTCGACATGGGCACTGACCTGACGCGGTGCTTCACCGGCAATAGCCAGCATCAGTGGCACTTCAATATTGCTCATTCCAACCCAGTCCAGTACCCCTTCGGTGGTGGCACAAGAGTGATTGGCTACATCTGGCATCGCTGTCGGCATGAATTCTCCAAGATCCGTCGATTGCATAAAAGGCGTTAGCTGGGGTTGTTGCTACTGCGTTTGTGCACAGGCAAAAACCGCTGGATGGCTAAAAAGGGCTGCATTTTACCCCAGTTCACAAATTTGTCTTATGAAAAATTTGCAATAAGGTCATCCATTTTTTCGAGCTATGGTGTCAAAAACCAGAATACCCGATTAAATCAGTCGGGTATTCTACTCCTTCCATTTACGCACTGACAAGCAAAGTGGATCAGCGTGGCGGATTTTCAAAGGTGCCAAACACCAGCGCCTTGCGTTGCTGCACCATAGTACGGCCTTTGGCGTAGACTCCCTGAATTTGCAGATCGTCCTTGTGAATAAGCACTAAATCAGCAGCTTTGCCTACTGCCAGCTGACCTTTATGCTGCAAACCCAGTACGGCGGCGGGGGAGGCGCTGATAGCGGCAATGGCATGACTTAAACTCACCTGATAATCCAGCACCGCAGTTCTGGCGCTTTGGTACAAGCTGCTGACTTTACCTACTTCCAGACCCAATAATTCTCCCTGGGGGTTAAACAGCGGTAGGCTGGCATTGCCATCTGAGCTCAGGGTTAAGTTGGTCACCGGAATTTGCTGCTCCAGCGCCAGCGCCAACGCTTGTGCTGCTGCTACTTCACCATGCTTTAAATCGTAAGCTGTGGTGCTGGTGGTAAAATCAATAACACCACCTGCTTTGGCAAAACGGATACCGGCGGCAAACACGTCCTGATTGCGGTTGATGTGGGTGGGGTAAAATTGCCGCAGCGACAACTCAGTGCCATTTACTGCCTGATGCAGCGGGTCGAGTAACGAAGCGCCCGATCCCACATGCACACTGACAATACCTGCTTTGCCGGCCAGCATACCGCCAACCCTGGCTTCAGCTGCCACTTTACGTAGTTCAGTTAAAGTTGGCTGGGAGGAACGGTGATCGCTGATGGCAATTTCGCCCACCCCAATAAACTTGTCGATCAGGATCAAATCATCGGTGACAGAGCCCATTAAAGTGCGGCAGGGAACCTGATAAGAGCCGGTGTGGCAATAGGTTGAAATACCTTCAGTTTCAAGTGCATGGGCTTTGGCCAGCAGATTGGTTAAGGTGCGGGTGGTTGCGTCTGTCCCCAGCACCCCTATGGCCGTTGTCACGCCGCCTAAAGTTGCGTCTGTCAGCTGCATTTCCGGAGTCCGGCTGGCAAAACCACCTTCACCACCACCACCGATAAAATGTACCAGTGAATCGACAAAACCCGGTGTTAAATAACAGTCACTGGCGTCAATCACTTCAATCGGCAAATTATGCTGACCGATCAGTAAATCCTTGCCAATAGCGGCGATCTGGCCGCCTGCTACCAACAAATCCTGTGGACCCAGATCCATAGGCGCCAGCAGATGGGCATTTTTAAATAGTTTAATTGGGGTCATCCTGTACTCCTTATTGATAACCTATGGCAACTGCCACTAACACCGACAAACTTGCCAGCACAAAGAGCCAGAGCTGTAGTTTCCAGGCAAATTTTGCCCAGACCATCCAGTCGACCCGAACAACCCCCAGACAGCCAATAAGTGAGGCCGAGGTTGGCACTATACAGTTGGTTAAACCATCACCCAGTTGAAACGCCAGTACGGCAATTTGCCGGGACACACCGACTAAATCAGATAAAGGCGCCACCAGCGGCATGGTTAAAGCGGCCTGACCTGAGCCTGAGGTCACAAAAAAGTTAAATACCGACTGAAAAATCAGCATCAGCCAGGCGGCTATATAAGAAGACACCCCGCTGAAACTCTCGCCAGCCAGGTGCAGCAGGGTGTTAAGCACCGAAGGCTGAGTCGGGTCGTCGCCACCAAGCAGCAGTACTATGCCTTTGGCCATACCCACTATCATGGCGGCTGGCAGAAGTTCAGCTGCCCCTTGTTTAAAAGCGTCGGCTGCGCCGTTGATGGTCATTCTTTTGCCCAGAATGGCAATAATGGCGGTGGCAATACCCAAGGCAAAAAATTGGGTGGCAATTTCAGGAATGTAATAACCGCGCGCCACCACCCCCCAGATCACCCAAGCAATACCGGCAACAAATACAGTTAAAATGGTGGCGTCGAGTAAACCAAAAGCTGATTGTTGCTGCTGTTGTTGCTGGCCTCTTAACTTTTCATCTGAGGCAAAACTGAGTGACAGCTGCGGTTGTTTTTTGATACGGGCGGCATAACGGATGGTAAAAATTACACCAAAAAGCGTGAACACCAGCCACAGTGCCATACGATAAGAAGCGCCGGACATCAGCGGCACTCCGGCAATACCCTGGGCAATTGCTACGCTAAAAGGGTTCATCCAACTGGTGGCAAAACCAATCTGGGTGGCGATATATGTCACCAGCACTGTGGTGATAGCGTCATAACCCAAAGCCAGCATTAACGGCAGCAGCACTATACAAAAAGCAATGGCCTCTTCACCCATGCCAAATACAGCACCACCAAGCGAAAACAGCGTAAACATCAGCGGGATAAATAAAAACTGCATGTTTTGGGTGCGTTTTATCAGCGCCAGAATGCCGTTATTCACTGCGCCTGACTGCATAATGATGCCAAAAGCGCCACCGGTTAGCAGAATAAAGGCTATCACACCAATGGCGGCGCCCATTTTGTCGCCTGACACCATGCCCTCAAAGGCATAGTTCAGAAAACCGGTTTCACCTTGTTCGGCAAACAGCACAACACCCTGGCTGCTGTCCTGGCTATAGCTGAAACTCTCCGGGTCTATCCGCGCTTTTTGCAATTCACCCTGAGCATTGGTTTGGGCGGGCAATAACTGAAAACTGCCGGCTGGGATCAGGTGTGAGGCTACTGCGGCCAGCAGCATCACAAAAAACAAAATAACAAAAGCATCAGGCATGCTGAGCGCTTTTGGCGGGGTCTTGTGTTGCATAACAAAAATCTCTTTTCCAAAATGTTGGACAGGCCTGTGGTGCAGGCGCTTTGCTTAACTCATTCAAGTGTGTAGCTTGATGAAAGAAAAAAGCTGCAGACGGATTGTTAACAAGTGTGGGCTACACAAAAGTGCAGGGG
Source organism: Rheinheimera sp. (assembly GCF_036782235.1). GTDB lineage: Bacteria > Pseudomonadota > Gammaproteobacteria > Enterobacterales > Alteromonadaceae > Pararheinheimera. The sequence continues at coordinate 93,021 of NZ_DAIPZL010000005.1, forward strand.
ACAAATGCAAAACAAAAAGATGCCGCAGTCAGGATGACCGGGCAGGATCTACTCGTTAAACCACTCCGATAAGTAGTACGGCGAGTAATGATAGCTTGGCAATAACACGGCGTTTTTTAACATTGAACGACCAAATAACCAGCATGAAGGTTAGAAAAAGACTGTTTAGGATTATCTGTAATTGGCAAAGATGTCAATACCAGTTAATCTAACAGCCTTATTTTCATTCGTTTAGCGCGTTTAACTAATTAAAACAAGAAGAGACTATGAAATTAGCCCACTGTTGCTGGCCAGTTCTGGCATCAATGTTACCGCTGTTATCGGTCCACGCCGCAGACACAAAATCCGGCTCAGCAGCCAGCAAAAATATGCCGTCTTATTCGATGATGTTAATCGGTGGTGGTGCTTCGGTTTGTGCATCCACTGAAAAATCACAATGTGAAGCAACCGCCAGTTTCAGCGACAACGCCAAAACAGGTGCACTTTTTAGTGTGCAGGCAAAATACATCGACAATATTGTTAAAAACGAATTCTGGCCTGCAGAACGCAAAGAAACAGCGAAGCAGGTTGGCGCTTTATTAACACATTTACAGAACAAACTGGCCGGCAGTGATGTGAGCGAGCGTGAACTCAGCAGGTTATGGCGCTCGAGTGAAGCCGAACATAACGGCAGCTGGGTGTCGGGGCGTGAGCTTTATGGCAGCCTGAGTGATGCTGAACGCAACTTTGTATTTGACCAGCTTGAAGTGCAGGTGAATCAAAGAAATTCTGCCTCTGATCGGAAAAAAGAGCAGGTATTGCCACAATACAGTAAAGACAGTTTTTCACTGGGCCTGTACCAGCAATTTGTAAGCCTGGCCACTGAAGTCAGTGGTAAAAGAGCACCCAGAATTCTGGTGGTCACAGCTTCAGGGCGTGATCCTTTTGCTGCTGTTGATTATTACGTTGATTTATTTAAAAAACTTGGCGCAGAGGCCAGCTGGTTACCCGTCAATGCTGCTTATCAGGCCGCGCAGCGAGACAGTGCCGGCAGTGCTGTTGCTTGTCAGAATTATCTGCAGCATTTGGTGACAGAACAGGGCAGTTATCAGCGCGGTCGGATCTATCCGGATTTATTGGCTGAACAAAAAGCTTTTTGTGCCCGGGGTTCAGATCAGGCGGTGGAGATGATCCGTCGTGCCGATGCCATTTTCTTTAATGGTGGAGATCAAAGTCTGACCTATAAAGCCTTTAAACAACCCGATGGTTCAGACAGCAAAGAGCTTGCGCAAATCCGCAGTATGCTCAGTAAAGGTGAGCTGGTGCTGGCAGGCACCAGCGCAGGTACAGCAGTGATGTCCGGTGGCAGTTATTTAGGTTCTGATACTGTGATGATCAGTAATGGTCAGAGCCCACAAGCTGTTTATCAGGGCGCATTTGCCGCCAAAGCACCGGCACCTGGTTGCGAAAAAGACAACAGCTGTGGCACCGGCATGGACGAAAACAGCCTGACCTATCAGGCAAAGGGCGGTCTTGGGTTATTTCCCTGGGGTGTACTGGATACACATTTTTCCGAGCGTGGCCGTCAAGGCCGGTTGTTAACCCTGGTTGCACAAAGCAAAAATACCTTTGGTTTTGGTGTGGATGAAGCCACAGCCTTGCTGGTAGGTTTTGATAAAAAAAATCCGGATTTAATCCGTTTTTCAGTCAGTGGTGCTGAGGGTGTTTATGTGGCGCAAAGAGTTGCAGAAACTATAGTAGAGCCGTCGCGGCTGATGGCGATGCAAAGCCATTATTTTACCAATGGCGACAGCTTTAGTTTGCAGCAAGGGCAATTGTTTGCCAGTTTTGCCGACTGGAAATATGCACCAAGCACCACCAGCAGCCCGATGTTAACGTCCGGCAGTTTGTTCAATGGTGATAATTACCGTCAGCTTGCCAACTTACTGTGTAACAACCAAAGCCGCACTGCAGATGGCAGTTTTAACGTGGCAGGCAAAGAGTTTAAATTGCAGCTGCGCCGTGATTCACAGTCGGCAGCCAGGTCGGGTCAGTATCATGTGGGGAGTATCAACAAAAATTACTGCTCCTATCGCAATATACAGGTGTCGGTCGCCGGCAATTAATATTCACCTAATCCAGAGGTGCACAGCTTGAGTCAATATCCGGTCAAATCCTGGGTAAGACGTCTGGCCGCAGTGCTAAAACTGTGGGGTTGGCTGCAGCTTGCCAGCCTCACAGTGTTGTTTATTCTGGTCAGCAGTGCCTTGCTGGCATTAGCCGTAAGTTTAATTCTGCACAATCAGGTGCGCTGGGACATGGTCGCCGGCGCCCTGTTATTTGCTTTTGTTGCAGCGCCGGTTTTTGTCAGCCTGCTGCTGTATCTGGTACGCCACCTTGACGCCGCATTATTTTATTTAAAAGACTCCGCCCGCCAGGAAACACTGCTCAATGAAAACCTGCAGGAAAATATCCGTCAGCTGAACTTTGAAATTGAAGAGCGTAAAAAAGCTTTTCAGGCCAAACGCCGTGCTATTGATGAGCTGCGAAAAGAAATTTCCGAACGGAAAAAAACCCAGCAGGAGCTGGAAGAACAAAGTTTATTAATGCGATCCATCGTCGACAGCTCACCTGACTTATTTTATTACCGTGATGAAACCGGCCGTTTTGCCAGCTGCAACAAAATGTTTGAGCAGCTGATTGGTAAAAGTGCCAGTGAACTGATTGGCCATTACCCGCTGGAAATTTATTCATCGGATATGGCACCTGCCGCCATTCTGACCGACCACGAAGTGTCAGTAAATCAGGCGGAGCTGACACTTGATGTTGAATACACCACACCACAGGGCCAGGTGATGTGGTTTGAAATGCGCAAAGTACCGTTTTTTGACCGTCAGGGCCGTTATATTGGTTTACTCGGCTTTGGCCGCGATATTACCAGCCGTAAGCTGGCCGAGCAGGCGCTGGAGCGGGCTTATCAGGATAAAGGCAAGTTTATTGCGACTTTAAGTCACGAGCTGCGTACACCACTGAATGGGATAGTGGGTTTAACCCGGCGTTTACTGGAAACTGAACTGGCACCAGAGCAGCGCAGTTGGGCCAATACCATTTTCAGCAGTGCCGAAACTTTGGGTAATATTTTTAACGATATTATCGATTTAGATAAAATTGACCGGCAAGATCTCGATATTGTTTATCAGAGTGTGAAGCTTGATCAGTTTATTGGTGATATTGCCAACTTTGCCGAGTTGATTTGCCAGCAAAAAGGGCTGCAATTTAGTGTGCAGCGGGTGGGAGAGCTTGGCTGTTTTGTGCGGTTGGATCCCACCAGGGTGCGGCAGGTGCTTTGGAACTTAATTAATAACGCCGTCAAATTTACCGCCAAAGGTGAAGTCAGGCTTTATTGCGAATTTAGTCAGGCGATGGGCGCCAACGAACTGATTTTTATCGTTAGCGACACCGGCATTGGCATAGCGCCCCAAGAGCAACAGCGCATTTTTGATATGTATTACAAGTCCAGTGATGGCCGCCGTTTAAGTATTGTTGGCTCCGGCATCGGCTTGTCAGTGTCTAAAGCGCTCGCAGAAGCCATGGGCGGTCGTATTAGTCTGCAAAGTCAGCTCAATCAGGGCAGTAGTTTTACCGTGCATCTGCCCACTGAAGTGCTGGCCGAGCCTGAGTTATTAACTGCAGTGCGTTGCCCCAGCCTGACAGTGCTTTTGGTTGAAGATGTGCCGCTCAATGCCGAAATTGCCATGAACCTTCTTGAGCAGCGTGGCCATACTGTGGTGCATGCCGAGACAGGTGAAGATGCATTAGCGCTGCTGGAAACCGAAGATGATATTGATTTAGTGCTGCTGGATATGCAATTGCCGGATATGACAGGTGATCAGATAGCCAGAGCGATGAAACAAGACTCCAGACTTGCACAAATTCCGATAGTGGTATTAAGCGCCAATGTGCGTAAAGCCGAGCAGCAGCTTGAAGGCATTCAAATAGATGGCGCCCTGGCTAAACCTATTAATACCGCCAATCTGGACCAGCTGCTGGCGCAACTTTTTTCTCCCAGCGCGGTGCGAAGTTCCGCACCGGCGCAACTGGAAAAACATCAGGACACTGTGTTGGACATAGGTACTCTGCAGGACTATCTGCAGTCACTTGGCAAAAAGTCGGTAAAGCGCAGTATTCAGCTGTTTGAGCAGCTGCTGCCGGGTTATATCAATAAAATGCTGGAAGCGGCCACACAACGTGAGCTGGAAGAATTTCATGAAGCGGCGCATAAACTTAAAGGGGCAGCTGCTTCTGTCGGGTTGTTATGGGTACAGCAGCAAGCCAAGTTATTAGAGCAGGAAGAAACACCCAACTGGCAGACGATGGAGCGGCAGTTAATCGAGTATCACTTAACAATAGAGCGGCACCTGGCCGCACTGCATGAGTTTGTCGAGCAATATTAAGCAGCTTGAACTTTGTAGTTTGTTTCTACTGATGCTGTCTTAATGTCCCAGTGCATTCTTTAGATAAAAACAGCAGAAACAAAAAGCGCCTGTTTAACAGGCGCTTTTCACAACAAGCATTGAGTGCTGCTTATTTTTCCAGTTTACCGACAAAACGGTAACCTTCACCGTGAATAGTGCTGATCAGCTCTGGGCTGTCTACATCAGATTCAAAGTGTTTACGGATACGGCGGATAGTCACATCCACAGTCCGGTCGTTCGGGCGTAAATCACGGCCAGTCATATGGCGGATCAGCTGTTCACGGGTGAAAATTTTACCCGGTGTGTCCAGCATTAAACGCAGCGCGCGGTATTCGCCTTTTGGTAAACGGCGTGACACACCTTTAGGGGAGGTCAGGTTGCGGCTGTTTTCATCCAAAGTCCAACCGTTAAACTTCACAATACTTTTGTGCTCTTCAACCACAGGCTGAGACACAGTACGGCTTAACAGGTTGCGGGCGCGGATGGTCAGTTCACGCGGGTTAAATGGTTTTGTCAGGTAATCATCAGCACCGATTTCCAGACCCAGAATACGATCGACTTCACTGTCACGACCGGTCAGGAAAATCAGACCGATGTTTTCTTTCTGGCGTAATTCCCGCGCCAGAATCAAGCCGTTTTTCCCTGGCAGGTTAATGTCCATCACAATCAGATTGACGCTGTTTTCGGTCAGTTTCTGATGCATTTCTTCGCCATTAACAGCTTCCAGCACGTCATAACCTTCACCCTGAAACAGGCTAACCAGGTTTAAACGTGTTACTTCCTCGTCTTCTACGATCAAAATCACAGGCGTCTGCATGAGATGAACCTTATGTAAAGTTTGTTGGATTTTTAAACAAGTCGAGATGGAACCGGTGACATTCAGTTGTCATTTTTTTTCGCAATTATAGCTTTGGGTCCAATTGTTAACAAGTGATTTTGTTAACAATTAGATTTTGCTAATGTACGGAGTGCTGTTGTTGTGGGCTGAAAAAAGGTATTACAGCGTTTGTTCGGCAGAAGCTTTTACCACCACAGGGAAGTCAAACAGGATATGGACACCTTCACCTAAGCTGCTTTCCAGGCTGATTTTGCCGTTCAGCGCCTGAGTGACCAGGTTGTACACCAGATGCATACCTAAACCACTGCCGCCTTCACCTCTTTTAGTGGTGACAAAGGGGTCAAAAATACGTTTTTTAATGTTTTCCGGCACACCGGCACCATTGTCGCTGTAATGAATAAAACAGCGGCTTTGTTCCACTTTGACCTGAATTTTAATAGTGCCTTGTTCTATGTGTTCAAAAGCATGAATAAGGCTATTCATGATCAGGTTAATTAAAATCTGATTGATTGGGCCAGGTTTGCTGTCTATTTCCAGGCCAGGATCACATTCGAGCAGCACCTGATGCTGGGTTTTTTTCAGGTTAGGGCGCAATGAAAGCAGCACTTCATTCATAAGCTGCAACATATTAAAAGTACGGCGGTTTTCGTTGGACTGATCCACAGCCACCTGTTTAAAACTGCGGATGAGGCTGGCCGCTCTTTCCAGATTACGATAGATAATGCCAAGGTTTTCACTGCTTTCACTTAAAAATTTTGCCAGCTGATTTGAGGTAAGTTTTTTCTCATCAAAAGCTTTTTGAATATCAGCCAGTTTATCCTGCATTAAAGTGGAAGCCGTAACACCAAGGCCGATAGGGGTATTTACCTCGTGCGCTACACCGGCCACCATCTGCCCCAGACTCGCCATTTTTTCTGTTTCTACAATCTGATTCTGATACTGATGCAGGGTTTCGAGGGTATTGAGTAAGTCCTGATTGGAGCTTTTTAACGCCAGGGTTCTTTCATTAATTTTTTGCTCCAGCCCCTGGTTCAGCTGCCGGATCTCCTGCTCGGCCTGTTGCACTTTATTAAATTGCTGTTCAATACGGTCCAGCATGTTGTTAATAGCACGGCCCAGCATATGCAACTCTTCAATTTCGGCGGCAGGCGCACGCATTGAATAACTTTTTTCTTTGGTAACTTTTTGCACCACAGCCAATAAGGCTTCGATAGGTTTGGTAAAACGTCGTTGCAGACGCACACTGACAAAAAATGCGCCTATTAACGCAATAATAGCGATCAGCAAGTCAAACAGAATGCGGTTTTGCATGTACTTATTCAGTTCGGTTAAACTGGCACGCAAATAGATGTAACCAATTTTTTTACCTTCAAAATCAACAGCTTTAGTCAGTTCTATTACGTCACCATCAAAGTGAGGCTCCAGCAACTCGTCAACTTTGTCAAATTGGGTGGGGTGGGGGCCAACATCTCTTCTGTTATAACTGGAAAAAAATGTCAGCTGGTTTGTTTCAGCTGTTAATTTATAAATATGAATGTTGTGCAAAATATCAACAGCGGCAAAAGATTTTAACCTGCCGTCTTCCATCTCAGCGTCGTCGTATAAAATGCTGGCTTTGGAGTTAAAAGCCACAATATTGGCGTAAGCGTGCAGCTGATCCACCAGTTTGCGCTTCTGGAAACTAATATCCTGCAGTGAAGAAATGGTCAGTGAAGCCAGCAAAGTCACACTGCAAATCAGCATGACGACCCAGCTCAGGGCCCCTTTAATTGACGTGGTGCGTAATAAAGGCTTCATTGATAAAGTCACTAAACCTTAAGCAAGCTCAAATAGTTATAACTTTGATGTTATGCATTTTCAGGAAATTAAGCAAACCGGCCTGACAAAATTATCAAGGCCGTTTATATTGTCTGGCGTTACAGTGTGAGCCGGTTTTTTGCAGTCGTTATTGCACTGTGTTATGCGATGAATGACATTGTTAGCAAGCTGACAGGAGCCTGTGATGGATCTTTGGGAAAGCTACAAAACCAGTGTGTTTTTATGTCATCAGCCACTGGGCGATCAAATCAATTTTGCCATTATCAGTGCACAAAACCCCGCCGGACACCTGCACCACCCGCAACATAATTTAACCCTGGACCGTGAATTTGAAACTGAGCTGGATGAAGCTCATATCCCTTACCGCACTTTAATTGGTGCTTCGCCGGACTTGTCGTTTCAGGAAAAAAGCTGGGCTGTGCTTTGTGATAAACATAAAGCACTGAGTCTGGCGCTGAAATTTAGGCAGAATGCCATTTATTGGGTAGAGTCCGGTCAGTTGTATCTGGTAGCGGCTTTGATGGAGCAACAGGGTTATCCGGCAGAGGAACATCTGGGGCCTTATCTGGCGCGGCAAATTGTGTTACAGGGTTAGTCTGCACTGGCGCTATCTGATGCTGTTACAAAAAAGGCAGAAACTTGCTGGTTTCTGCCTTTTTTATTGCCGGATTAAAAGCAGCTGCGCCGCAGCTGCTTTTGTGCGTCAGTTTTTGCGGCTGTGATACACCACAAAACCATTTTGTCTTGCCAGCTCTTTGACATTGCCAAAAGTGCTCTTCAGCCATTCGGCATATGGCAGGTGAGCATTGGCCACCAGGGTTAAAGTGCCGCCAGAGATGAGTTTTTGCAAACTGTCGCGGATAAACTTTTCCGCGACGCTGTAATCGGTTTTTAAACCGGTGTGAAATGGCGGGTTGCTGACAATATGCGCAAAGAGTGGTGTGCCATCCGGCATCCCATCTGCTGCTATCACCTGCGCCTGCTGCTGATTCAGCGCAAAAGTGGCTTTGCTGCTGGCAACGGCCAAAGCACTGACGTCTGAACAATAAAGTTTAATGCCAGGGGCTTGTTGTAATAAAAAAGTACCAATAACACCGGCACCACAGGCAAAGTCCAGCACATTACCTTGCTGAATAAAACCAAGTTGTTCCAGCAAAATGGCGCTGCCTACATCCAGCTTGCCGTGATTAAAAACACCGGGTAAAGAGCAGAATTGCAGCGTTTTACCGGCAACTTCTGCTTTAAACTGTGTCATCGGCTGGGCTTGTTGTGGTTTATCGGCAAGACCTGTTAAGGCAAACCATAAACAGTGTTTGGCGTTGTCGAGTTTATGGGCATGCAAACCCAGTTTTGCCGCATGCGCCACTAAACTTTTGATGCCACCTTTGTTATCACCCACCAGATAAATTTGTGTGTCCTGATTGATGACAGCAGTCAGCTGCGCCAGGCTATACGCCAGCTGCTCTTTACTTTTGGGGTAAAACAGCACCACAGTGTCGAATTTTTTGCCTTGAGCTAAATGTTTTACATCAAGCTCAGCGGCAAAATAACAAGGAGCTGTTGTTTGTTGTTGCCAGTGGTTGGCCACAGTTTTGTCTGTAGTGTAACAACTCAGACTCAGGCTGGGCTCAGTTGACAGCTCACGCGCCAAATCGTCGGCCATAGGTTCAACCAACAGCACCTCAGCTGATAAATCGGCGATATTGCGCAGCAGCAGCTGACTTTGTGGAGTTAACATCAGCTCACCCGCTTAAACATCAGATCCCAAACACCGTGGCCTAATTTCACACCGCGGTTTTCGAATTTGGTTAAAGGTCTGTTGTCAGGGCGTGGCACATATTGATTATCTTCGGCCAGGTTTTGATAACCTTCAGCGGCGCTCATCACTTCCAGCATATGCTCGGCGTAATTTTCCCAGTCAGTGGCCATATGAAACACACCGCCAATTTTTAATTTACGGCGCAAAAGCTGCACAAATTCAGGTTGTACAATACGGCGTTTATGGTGACGGGTTTTATGCCACGGATCCGGGAAAAACAGTTGCACTGTAGTTAAAGAGCCATCTGCTACTGAATCATTCAGAATTTCCACTGCGTCATGTTCAAACAAACGCAGGTTTTTGACACCTTCAGTTTCAGCTTCACCCAGGCAAGCACCAACACCGGGTTTATGTACTTCGATACCGATAAAATCAAGCTCTGGCGCTGCTTTGGCCATAGCCACCAGAGATTTACCCATACCAAAACCAATTTCCAGCACCAGATCGGCTTTGCGGCCAAATACCTGTTCAAAATTATAAGGCTCAGGCTGATGCTCCAGGCCCATGCTTGGCCAGAACAAATCCAGACTACGTTGCTGGCCTTTGGTCAGCCGGCCTTCACGCAACACAAAACTGCGGATACGGCGCAGATATTTTGGCTGTTCGGTGTCGCTTGAGGCTGCATCTGGCAGCACAACTTCAGTCTCAGTGTTGTTCATCTTTTGCTCCGGGCGGGAATTTTTGCGGCGCACATTATGCGTTGTTACGGCCTTGCACTCAACCGACTTTGCATTGGCAGTGGCAAGCTCTCAGGTTAGACTGCAGGGCTATTTATCAGCGGAATTGGTTATCTTGTTGTACGCAGAAGTTAAAACATTTCAAAATCAAGTGGTTAGCTGGCAAAAAACACATGGTCGCCATCAGTTACCCTGGCAGCAAGCCGGCACCCCTTATGCGGTGCTGGTGTCTGAATTAATGCTGCAACAAACTCAGGTGGCCACAGTTATTCCGTATTTTCAGCGTTGGATGGCCTCTTTCCCGACGATAGAAGCGCTGGCGGCGGCAAGCAATGATGAAGTGATGGCACACTGGCAGGGGCTGGGTTATTACGCCCGCGCCCGTAATTTACATAAGGCGGCGGTTTATATCAGTGAACTGGGCGCTTTTCCAAAAACTTTAGAGGCGCTGCTGGCTGTGCCCGGGGTAGGCCGTTACACCGCTGGCGCCATTATGTCTTTTGCCTATGACAGTTACGGCCCTATTGTCGATGGTAATGTCCGGCGTTTATATGCCCGTTATTTTGCCATTGATGGGGTAACTTCAAGCTCTGCAGTGGATAAAAAACTCTGGGCTTTGGCGGAAGTTCTGACCCCTACAGACAACTGCCGCAGTTTTGCGCAAGGTTTACTGGATCTTGGCGCTACCATCTGCAAACCACGCCAACCGCTTTGTGAACAATGCCCGCTGGCAAACAGCTGCCAGGCACTGTTGCAAAACCGGGTTGATGAATTGCCAACGGCAAAACCGAAAAAAACAGTGCCGGTAAAACCTGGGCATTTTTTATGGCTTGCGCAGCAGGATAAAATTCTGCTGCAAAAAAGGCCGGACAAGGGCATTTGGGCGTCACTCTGGTCTATGCCGCAGGTAGATGCGCACTCTGAGTGGCTGACACAGGCGCAGCTGCACGGCGTTTTTGTGCACCAGTTTACCCACTATAAACTGGATGCCTCGGTCTGGACTGTGCAGGATAACCTTTTAAAGGTGCAGGAAGAGTTTGCCGGCAGCTGGTATCACAAAGATGAACTTAACAAAGTAGGCTTGCCGGCGCCTATCCGCAGTTTTATCGAACAACAGTTTGGCTTAGCAGCTGACAAAACATAACAAAGCAGGGCAAAAGGCGGCAAAAATAGATTACAATGCGCGCAATTCCTTAAGCCGTATGGCAAAGAGCAAAGCCGAGGTAGATTATGGCACGTGAAGTATTTTGTCTTTATCTGAAAAAACAGGCCCCAGGGCTGGATTTCCAGTTGTATCCGGGTGAACTTGGCAAAAAGATTTTCGACAACATCAGTAAAGAAGCTTTTTCGTTATGGCAGGCCAAACAAACCATGCTGATCAACGAGAAAAAACTCAATATGATGAATCTGGAGCACCGCAAACTGCTGGAAGAACAAATGCAGCAGTTTTTATTTGAAGGTGCCGAAGTGGCGATTGAAGGTTATGTGCCACCCAGCAAAAGCTGAGTTTTTGTTTTCAGATAGCAGCATCAGCAGGAATTGATATGGCGCGCCGTTTACCACCGCTTAATGCTTTAAAAGCCTTTGAAACGGCCGCCCGTCATCTTAGTTTTACCAAAGCGGCAGAAGAGATGTATGTCACTCAGGCCGCTATCAGTCATCAGATCAAAGCGCTGGAAGACCATTTAGGTCTGAAGCTGTTTATGCGGAAAAACCGCTCTTTGCTTTTGACCGAAGAAGGCCAGAGCTATTTTCTCGATATCAAAGATATTTTCCTGCAACTGCATGAATCTACTGAAAAACTGCTGGCACGGGGCGCTAAAGGTGCGTTAACAGTTAGCTTGCAACCAAGTTTTGCTATTCAGTGGTTGGTACCAAGATTAAGCTTATTCAGTGAGTTACATTCAGATATCGACGTGCGGATCCGTGCTGTAGATTCAGAAGAAGGTTCGCTGACTGACGATGTGGATGTGGCAATTTATTATGGCCGTGGCAACTGGCGTAATTTGCATGCTGACAAGCTGCATACCGAATATTTAGTGCCTGTGTGCTCGCCTATGCTGCTAAACCGCGCTAAACCGCTGAATGAAGCTGCAGATTTACGTTTTCATACCCTGCTCCATGACACCACCCGCGATGCCTGGAAAGCCTGGTTTACCAGTCAGGGTTTTAAACATTTTAATGTAAATCAAGGGCCTATTTTTAGTCACAGCGCCATGGTATTACAGGCCGCCGTACATGGTCAGGGGGTGGCGCTGGCGCATAATGTGCTGGCTCAACCCGATATAAACTCAGGCCGGTTAATAGTGCCTTTTAACCATGTGCTGCAAAGTAAAGACGCCCATTATCTGGTGTGCCGCGACAATCAAACCGAACTTGGCAAAATTGCCGCTTTCCGGCAGTGGATGATTGCTTTGGTTGAACGCGAGCAGGAAGATTTTAAAGAGCAGCAATTTAATATTGCAGCGGTAAACGATTGAATTCAGATATTTTTCTAAAAACACCAGCGGATAAGCCTGTCGCCCGTATGCTGTTATTGCATGGTGCAGGTGCACCTGTGCAGTCGCAGTATTTAACTTTATTGGCACAAGAGTTGGCGCTGCAGGGGATTGAAGTGTGGCGGGTGAATTTTGCTTATATGCAAAAATCACTACAGGGTCAGAAACAACCGCCGTCAAAGGTTGCCGTATTGCAGCAGGAGCTGGCGGCTTTTATTAAGCTTGTGCCCAATGATATACCGCTGTTGATTGGGGGCAAGTCGATGGGCGGCAGGGTTGCGACTTTACTGGCTGCTGCTGAAGATGAAACAGTGCAGATGAGCATCAGCGCAGTGTGTTGTTTTGGTTATCCTTTTTGTCCACCAGCCAAAAAAGCCCAGGGGATCAGCAGCAGAACTGAGCATTTTACCCGACTGAAGTTGCCGGTTTTAATAGTGCAGGGCGAGCGGGACGAATTTGGTACTAAAGCGCTGCTCTTAGAAGCCCCGCTGACCAGCTGGCCACAACTCAGCTTACACTGGTTGCCTTTTGGTGATCATGATTTAACAACGTTAAAAAAACATCCAATGTCGCAGCAGCAACTTATTCAGCTGGCGGCTGGCGCCTGCAGAGACTTTATCAATGCAAAAATTCTGGCAAATTAGTTTAACTTTAACGGCAATTTACGGTGCTGTGGTGGTGGGCATGTCTGCTGCTATTTCACATGTTTTTTTGCATAGTCTGGATGGCAAAGCACTGAGCTCACTGCTAAGCAGCACTGCGCTGCTGGCGTTTCAAAGCCTGGCTTTATTAGCGCTGAGTCTGGTGCAGCTTGGTAATGCACAACAGGCTGAAACGGCAAGTTCCCGGAAAAAGCTACCGGCTTTAGTGGCTGCAGGTTTTCATCTGGGGCTTTGGCTTTTTGTTTATACGGTGTGGGCCGGTTTATTTAACCTGCCGCTACATTTTTCGCAACTGGCGCCTGTAGGCGGCCAGTTATTGCTTTTGTGCTGGCTGTTGCTGGCCGCTACTGCCTGGATCAGGAAATAACATGAAACAACTTATACTCTACTGCCGCGCCGGATTTGAAAAAGAATGTGCGGCGGAAATTCAGGACAAAGCAGCTCAGCATGGTGTGTTTGGTTATTGCAAACTCAAAGACAACAGCGCTTTTGTGATTTTTGAAGCTTATGACAGCAACCTGCTGGCGGCTTTTTTCCGTGATTACCCTTTTGAGCAGCTGGTGTTTATCCGTCAGTGGGCGCTGTTAATTGGTGATTTAATTGAACTGCCGGCCGGCGACAGGGTCAGTGCCGTAGTGCAGCAGGCGGTTGATGCTGAAATAACCACCTGTGGTGATATCAGAGTGGAATATCCCGATACCAACGAAGGCAAAGAGTTATCAACGCTGGCACGCAAATTAACGGTGCCGCTGCGTCAAAGCCTGCGTCAGGCCGGTGTGATGTTACCAAAACAACAATCACGGGCGCCTGTACTGCATTTGTTTATGCTGTCGGGCAAAGAAGCCTATCTGGCGCTGTCTTACCCGGAAAACAGCAGTGAGCTGGAAAACGGTATCCGCCGGTTAAAGTTCCCGCACGACGCACCCAGTCGCAGTACTTTAAAGCTTGAAGAAGCCTTTTTGCAGTTTATTCCAAAGGATGAATGGGAAAGCCGTTTAGCCTCAGGCATGAATGCGGTGGATTTAGGCGCTTGCCCTGGTGGCTGGACTTATCAGCTGGTGATCCGCTCCATGATGGTGGTGGCGATAGATAACGGCATGATGGATCAGAAGTTAATGGACACAGGCCAGGTAAAACACTATCAGGTGGATGGTTTTAAATATCAGCCGGAAAAACGCAATGTGTACTGGCTGGTGTGTGACATGATTGAAAAACCACAAAGAGTAGGGCAGCTGATTTGTGACTGGCTGATCAAAGGCTGGTGTCAGGAAAGTATTTTTAACTTAAAACTGCCGATGAAAAAACGCTACGAAACTTTGCAGGAAGTGCTGGGCCAGATGCAAAGCCGTTTTGATGAAGCTGGGTTAAAAGTTCGTTTTCAGGCCAAACATCTGTACCACGACCGCGAAGAAGTTACTGTGCATTTGTGTAAGGTTTAAGTTGACTCAAGTCCTGTTTGGGTAAAGCTGAAACTTTGTTTTAGTCTGAAACAATAAAAAAAGGCCAGCATCAGCTGGCCTTATTTTTTTGTCTAATCCTCTGTCTACACAAGGATTAACAGCGCAATGTTACTTTTGCATATTGTAACTTTGGCCAAAAGTATTACCAAAAAACGACTGTTTTAACCATTGTGGTCTCTGTTCGCTGTTGGCAATTTCTTCGCCAATGGCGTAGTTAATGTCAGCGAATAAAGCGCCGGCATCATAACGGATAGGGCCAAAGTCTTTGGTCAGGCCGGCAATATCGTCCGTTGGTTTGTGATAATGTTTGGCAAAAAACTTACCCCAAATTTCACCGCCTTTTTGCGCTGGATCTTTAGAGGTAAAACCCGTCATTAAAAATACTGAAGGGACACCTTTTTTCACCAGGGTGTAGTGATCTGAGCGGGTGAAAATGGCCTGCTCCGGCATAGGATCGGCGCTTAACTTAATGCCATGTTTGGCGGTCGCACGACCAACCACAGCACCTAAAGTTGAATGATTGGCACCAAAAGCAATCATATCGGCAAATGGATACAACAACACCGGCATATCCAGGTTGACGTTTGCCACCAGCGACTGCATAGGTTTTAGCGGATGATGGGCAAAATAATCGGCGCCCAATAAACCTTTTTCTTCACCTGTTACAGCGACAAACAAAATTGAACGTTTTGGTTTGACCGGCGCCTGACTATATAAACGGGCGGTTTCCAGCAAAATAGCCACACCGGCGGCGTTGTCCATTAAACCATTGTTAATTTTGTCTTTAGAGCGTAAGTCGTTACCAATACCAATATGGTCGGAGTGGGCTGTGACCACCACATATTCGTTTTTCAATGTTGGATCTGAACCTTCCAGCACAGCAGCAACGTTCTGGCTCTGAATGTCCGTGTGGCTGGATTCGCGGCTGAAACTCATTTTGGCATCAAGGGCAAAACCGGTTGGAACTTCTTTTTTCTCCAGTTTGGCAAAAATGCTGTCCAGGCTTTCTTTGGCGCCGTCAAACAAAGGTTTGGCCGCTTCCATATGCAAATAGGCACCAGCTTTTAATTGAGGATAATCACCTTCAGACACCCCTTTATCATTCACCCAACGCACCCGGGCTGAGTTTAAATACATCAGGCTGTTGGCATAAGGGCGGGTTTTTTCTTCTTGTGGTGTGTGCAGCGTAATAATACCAATGGCGCCATGCTCAGCGGCCAGACGCTGTTTCAGCGAGCCTAAGTGTGCTGCTTCTTCACTTGGTAATTTGCTTGGACGACCCGGCAGCATGACCACAACTTTGCCTTTTACATCCAGACCGGCGTAGTCATCAAGACCAAATTCTTTTGACACCATGCCATAACCAACAAACACCAGCTCAGCATCTTTGACTTCTACTTTGCCTTCGTGGCTGCTTGGGCCTGTGAAAAAGTGTTTTGGATAAGGCACAGCCACATTTTTGCCTTTGATGTTAAAGCTCAGGCTGGCGCTGTTATTCACCAGTTTACTTTGTTTCATTGGCACTTTCTGGAAAAAACCGCCGTTGTCGCCGGCCGGCTGTAAACCCAGTTGCTGGAAATTGGTGGCGATATAGTTGCTGGCAATTAAATGGCCTTTACTGCCGGTATCCCGGCCTTCCAGCGCGTCATCGGCCAGAAATTGCATATGGGCGGCGATACGATTGGCGTCAGCGCCCTGAGCTGCGGCTGCAACAGGGCTTGCCGGTACTGGCGGCACTGCCGGTGCTTCGGCACTTGGCGACGTTGCGCTGCAGGCGCTTAATAACAGAATGGATGACAACGTCATCAGGGTTTTCGTTTGCATCTTGTGTTCCTGAAAAAGAGAGTAGGTAAAGCACCTGTAGTTATTATTCTGAGCTGGCAGAACTTAGGGTATAAGGTCGCAGCAGCCTAACACGAAACAATAAAGACCGCCGGAGTGGCGGTCTTTATTGTGCGACGAAAAGTAGAATTTCAGCGTCGGGCTTAAAAAAGCGGTAAGCAAATGTTAACCGGATTTATCACTGTCGCTGTTTAAATCATCGGCCTCGATATAATCAGGCTTTTTGATGGCCAGCACTTTATCAATACGTTTGCCGTCCATATCAATAATTTCCAAAGTCCAGTTGCCCACTTCCACCTTGTCGGCGGTTTGTGGCATTTTGCCAAGCAATAACATAATCATGCCGTTCAGCGTTTGATATCTGTTGCTGTCTTCTTCTGGTAACTTATTGATATTCAGGCAGTCTTTTAAATCGATAACAGGTAATAAACCATCTAACAATAAAGAGCCGTCATCGCGGGTGATCACCATCAAGTCTTCACCGTCATCCGGATTAAATTCACCTGTTAAGGCTTCCATTAAATCCAGCAGGGTTACCAAACCTTTTAAATCACCATATTCGTCGACCACAAACACCATCTGGCTGCCGGTGCTACGGAAATGCTCTAACAGCTCCATACCGGTCAGGCTGTCCGGCACAAAGTTACAAGGCTGAGCCAGGGCTGCTAAATCGGTCAGACTGCCCGATACCGATTGCACCAGCAGCTGTTTGGTCGACACCACACCAATTAAGTCATCGGCATGGCCACGACACACCGGAAAACGCGAGTGCGGCGACTGGGTGAGCAGTTTTAAGTTATCTTCAATCGAATTTTCAATGTCCAGAAATACAATGTCTGAACGCGGCACCATTAATGACGAAATGCTGCGCTCATCAAGCCGGAACACGTTTTTCACCATAGTGTGTTCATTGTGTTCAATGACACCTGAGCTTGAACCTTCCTGCAACATGGCATGAATATCTTCATGGGTGACATTGGATTCCTGGCTTTGGGAAAAACCAAATAACCGCATTAACGCATGGGTTGAGCCTGACAATAACCAGACAAAAGGTTTGGTGAGCAGTGCCAGCAATAACATGGGTTTAGCCATAATGCAGGCAATAGTTTCAGCGCTGATTTGGCCAATACGTTTGGGCACCAGTTCACCCACCACAATAGAAATGTAGGTGACAACAATAACCACCAGCACTGTGGCAAACACACTGCTAAAGGCCACCGGCATGCCGAGTTCCTGCAACCAGATAGCAAAAGGACCGGCCAGAATAGCTTCACCAAAGATACCGTTTAAGATACCAATAGAAGTGATACCAATCTGCACAGTGGATAAAAACTGGGTGGGGTCTTCGGCCAGCTTCAGCGCTATGGCGGCGGAGGATTTTCCGTTATGTGCCAAAGCGGTGAGCCGTGATTTACGGGCTGTCACAATAGCAATTTCAGACATGGCAAAAATGCCGTTTAACAGAATTAAACTAACGAGGATCAGGATTTCCATACAAACCGTAAAGTTGCTGCGAAGCGGCGAGTATAACAAAAAGTTGCGGCAGCACCAGTGTCAGTTATTGGCATTTAAACATCTGTTTTAATTTTGCCGGAAGATTTGGTTGGGGGTCACAATAAAAGGCAGCGGAATATCCCAGGCTTCAACAGGTACTGTTGCCACCTGCTGGCACTGATGGGCAAGGCCTATCAGCACAGGGCTTGCCGCACTTAATCTGTTGCTGTTGCCGGCTGTTGTTGTCTCAAGCTGAGCTAAAGTCCGGTCGTAAAAACCACCGCCCATACCCAGGCGATTGCCCTTGGCATCAAATGCCACCAGTGGTGTGCAAATCACATCAAGTTCAGCCACAGGTTTGATCTCAGCACAATTAAGCACAGGCTCAGGAATTTGAAACTTGTTGAGTTTCATTGGAGTATCTTGCTGATAAGACTGAAAAATAAGATAACCAGGTACAAAAGGATGCAAAATTGGCAGGTATAAATTTTTGCCGGCCTGCCACAAGGCCTGAATAAGAGGTTTGGTATCAAGTTCAGCGTCGTTGCTTAAATACAAGGCAATAGCAGTGGCATTCTTAATTTGTGGCAGTTGTAACATCTGGCCAACCAGCATTTGGGCGGCTTGTTGCTGCTGCTCATTACTTAAGGCGTTTCTGAGTTTACGCACTTGCTGGCGGATAGCCTGACGTTGGCTGTTGATATCGGCAACTGCTGTTAAATCTGTCATCAAAAATTACATCAAAAGTGCTGAACTAAAACGAGTTTTACACAGAAGTAGCAGGGAATACAGTGGTTTTAAAAGGGCTTGAAAGAGAAAGGAAGTGTTCTCCGAATTGCCGTGTCAAACGTTAGCCTCGAACCATAGGTTCAAGGCGGAAGTCAGATCAGCACCGCAGGCTTCCCGGTACGGGCCGGGCTTGCACAATAGTGCTGGAAAAGAATTCCTATGTTAAAACAAGTATCGGCTCGGGGACATCAGTCTAATCACAAACAACCCAGAGAACCCAGACAGTATATCAGCTGCAAACCAGGCCGTAAGCCCTAATCTGCGTTCTTTTTCAGTTCCAGCAACTCATTGCACAAATTTAACGCAATCATCAGCAGTACATCTTCAGCGCCATGTACACCAGGCTGATATTTGGTTTTGCTGACCCGCTGTTCCAGCTCCAGCATGGCATTTTGCAGTTTTTCTTCCTGACCGGCCGGGCAGGCAATTTTCATATGGCGACCCAGCACTGTGACTGTCAGTTGTTTTGGTTTTGGCTTACTGTTTGCGGCTTCTGCTGTTGGTTTTTTTGGGTACATATCAACCTATCTTTCCATCTTGGATGCTGGCTATCTGAAGGCGGCCGACAGGCACTGACTTGGCGCTGCCTGGCGGCGGTGATAGCATAGTGTCAATTTTCATAGTGAATACCGGATTAATATGACTTCTCAACTGCTGCTTAACTACGATCACTGGACCAGTCAACTTGATCAACATTCGGTGATGGCGTCAGCTGCCGAGGTGCAGGGATTGATTGCCGGTATGCTCAGTGCCGGTATTCCGGCGGATGCTGGCACAATTTTACCAGTTCTGTACGACTTCTTAAACGACGGACAAGCGCTGAATACACATTTAAAAGGCTTAATTGAACAATTAATTGCCGAAACCGCAAAACAACTGGCGGAAGAAGACTACAGTCTGCAGTTATTGTTACCCAGTGACGATGACGCTATGGCTGAACGACTGGAAGCCATGATTGAATGGGTGCAGGCTTTTTTAGTGGGTTTTGCCATTCAGCAAACAGATTTGTCCCTGGTGTCCCCGGATGTGCGTGAAGCTATTGATCAGCTGACGGAAGTCACCCGTATTGATATTTATACTGAAGATGATGCCAGCGACGCCGAAAACGAAGAGTCGTATTTCCTGGTGCTGGAGCATATGCGTTTGCTGGTGCTGACTTGTTTTAATGAAGTAGGGCAAAAATTTACAATCAGCGAAGTAGCAGCCAAAACCCTGCACTAATCAGAACCCTGTATTAACAGTGTTATCCGGAGATCCAGTAGTCATGGCATCCTTTCTCAAAACGCCGGTGTTTGACACCGCAGTTTATGCCGGCCGCCGCGCCCGCCTGATGGCAAAATTACCCGACAATTCAGTGTTGTTGGTAAGCTCTGCCACCGAAATTACCCGAAGCCGCGATACCGAATTTGCCTTTCGTCAGGACAGCGATTTTAACTATCTGACAGGTTTTCCTGAACCTGACGCTTTATTAATTCTGCAAAAATCGACAAATGGCGGCATCACCGAATTGCTGTTATGCCGGCCCAAAGACGAGCTGGCGGAAATCTGGCAAGGCCGTCGTTTTGGCCCTGAGCAAGCGGCAAAACACTTTGGGTTGCCAGCGGTCAGTAACGAACAGCTGACACAGGAAGTTCAAAATGCGCTGAATCAAAAAACGACTTTGGTGTATAGCCAGGGTTTGTATACACAGCTTGATGATTTAGTCAGCAGCACTTTAGCCACGTTACGCAAATACCCGAAAAAAGGTTTTCAGGCGCCAAACCAACAGCTGGATTTAAGACCCATGATTGCCGAGCTTCGCTTATTTAAAGACGATGCTGAAATCAGCCTGCTGCAACAAGCCTGCATAATCAGCGCTGATTCGCATAAACAAGCCATGCGCCAGTGTAAAGCCGGCATGTGGGAATATCAGCTGGAAGCTATTATCCGCCATCATTTTGCCATGCAGGGCGCCCGCGAACCCGGCTACAACACTATTGTGGGTGGCGGCGAAAACGGCTGCATTTTGCATTACACCGACAATAACGCACAGCTTCAGGACGGCGATTTAGTGTTGATTGACGCTGGTGGTGAACTGGCCGGTTATACCGCTGATATCACCCGCACTTTCCCGGTCAGTGGCAAATTCAGCGCTGAACAAGCCGCGCTCTATCAGGTGGTGCTGAACGCTCAATATGCCGCCTGTGCTGCGGTAAAACCCGGCAACAGCAGCAAAGACACAGTAGCAGCCGCTATTTTTGAGCTGACCAAAGGCCTGCTGGAGCTGGGTATTTTGCAGGGTGAACTTGATGCACTGATTAAAGAGCAAGCCTGTAAAAAGTATTTTATTCATGGCCTTGGCCACTGGCTTGGCCTGGATGTACATGACGTTGGCGCTTATAAAGTCAACGATGTGGAGCGGCCATTTGAACCTGGTATGGTGCTGACCATTGAACCTGGTCTTTATATTCCAACAGGTTCAGATTGTGACAAAAAATGGTGGGGGCTGGCGGTACGGATTGAAGATGATTTGCTGGTGATCAAAGACGGCCATCTGAATCTGACCCATACTGCGCCTAAAGAAATTGCCGCTATTGAAGCGTTAATGGCCGGCCTGCACTAAACCCTGTGGGGTGCTGCCAAGGCGGTCTGATACAAGGAACTCAGTTGCAAACTGACACATTTGATCTAGTGATTGCCGGTGGTGGCATGACAGGCGCTATGCTCGCTTATGTGCTGCTGAGTCAAAACCCGGCGTTAAAACTGGCTATTGTTGAGCAGCAAGCCGCTTTGCCACAACAACAAGGCCAGGCCACAGCGGCGCCTCAGATCAGTTTTGACAGCCGCAGTATTGCGCTGGCCGCTGCCAGTGTGGAACTGTTGGCCGCCTGGGGGTTGTGGAGTCAGCTCGCGCCATCCGCCTGTGCCATTGAACATATTCAGGTGTCGGATCGGGGGCATTTTGGCAAAGTCTATTTGTCAGCCAGCGAATTTAACCGCCAGAGCCTGGGGCAGGTGATTGAAATTGAATATATTGGCGCGCTGCTGTACCAGAAACTACAGCAGTTTAGTGAGCAGGGCGCACTTTATTGGTTCAGGCCCGATCAAATTCAGCAGCTGCACAAAACCCAAAGTTGTCATCAGTTAGAGCTTTTAAGTGGCCAAAAAATCAGCACAAAGTTATTGCTGCTGTGTGAAGGCGGCGATTCGCCAAGCAGGCAGCTGGCCGGCATCAGCCAGCAGCAACAGCCTTATGGCCAATGTGCGGTCATTGCCAATATTGGTATTCAAAACCCCCATCAGCAGCGTGCTTTTGAACGTTTTACACCCCAAGGGCCACTGGCGTTATTGCCATTAAGCCGGCAGCGTTATTCGCTGGTGTGGACAGTGACACCGGATGAAGCGGCGCGCTTAATGAAACTGAAAGATGCCGATTTTCTCGCTGAGCTGCAAAGTGCTTTTGGGTACAGAGCCGGGGTGTTTCAGACTGTGGGTAGCAGAGTCAGTTATCCACTGACGCTTAAATACAGTACGGATGCCAGCAGCCATCGTTTAATGCTCTGTGGTAACAGTCTGCACAATTTACATCCTATTGCCGGACAGGGCTTTAACCTGGCGCTGCGGGATATAGCGGCGGTAGCGGCATTAATTAAAGATCAGCCAGATCCGGGTTGTTATGCCGTCACTTCGGCTTATCAGCAGCTACGCAGTGCTGATATGCAAAAAGTGATGGGCCTGACCGATGGTTTAGTGCGGCTTTTTTCCAACAGCTCGCGAATTCTGGCTTTGGGCCGCAGCCTGGGTTTAACCGCCTTAATGCAATGCAGCGAATTAAAACAGGCTTTTGCCAACCAGACCATGGGATTTACGCCGCTAAAAGCGCAACAACTCAAAGCGCAGCAAGTGGCAGCTAAAAGTTCATTGTCTCAATCCTCTTCTCAATCATCTGAGCTTAATAAGCAGGGCCCCGGAGGCCAGTCTGATGCAAACATCTGATGTGCTCATAGTGGGCGGCGGCAGTGCCGGTTTAACGCTGGCGCTGTTATTGGCAAGTGGCGATTATAGCCAGCAATTAAAAATTACCTTGCTGGAGCAAGGCCAGGCACCAGAGCCTGCGCCTGCCACTTTATTAAGGGTGAGTGCGCTGAATCTGGCGTCACAGCGTTTGTTAACAGCCCTGGGGGTCTGGCAGGGCCTGACGGCGAACCCGGCTTATCAGCAGATGGAAGTATGGGAAGCCGACAGTTTTGCCCGGATTAACTTTGATGCACAAACTGAAAACCAGCAGGCGTTGGGCTGGATAGTCGACAACCAGCAGCTGTGTCAGCAGTTATATCAGAAGCTGCAACAATATCCGCAGGTACAGTGTTTATTTGGCCGGGCTATCGGCCAAATCAGCACATCAGATGAACAAAGTCTGGTTACCTTAACTGACGGCTCAGTGCTTTTGGCCAAATTGCTGGTGGGGGCAGATGGCGCCGAGTCCAAAGTGCGGCAGAGCCTGCAGTTGCCGCTGACATTCTGGGATTATGACCAGCATGCGCTGGTGGCTGTGGTGAAAACACAGCAGCCGCACGGGCAATGCGCGCGTCAGGTGTTTTTGCCAACCGGCCCTTTGGCCTTGTTGCCGCTGAGCGACCCGCATTTATGCTCTATTGTCTGGAGCACCAACCCACAGCAGGCTGCTGAGTTAATGGCAAAAGAGGATGCTGAATTTAACCAGGCGCTTAGCGCAGCAACTCAGTCTGTGCTTGGCGTTTTACAAGTGCAAAGCCCAAGGCATAAATTTCCGCTGAAAATGCGTTATGCCACCAAGTGGCAACAACAGCAGGTGGTGTTGGTGGCCGACGCTGCCCATACCATACATCCGCTGGCGGGCCAGGGCATGAATTTAGGGCTGATGGACGTTGCCGCATTAGCAGAACTAATCAATCAGCAGATGGCAAAAAATTTGCCCTGGGCAAGCCCAAGGATGCTGCGCCAGTATGAACGCTGGCGAAAAGCTGAGGCACAACAGATGATTGCTGCTATGGAACTGTTTAAACGTGGTTTTTTACTGCAGGATCCAGTGGCGAAACTGGTACGAGCTGTTGGGATGAAAACCACCAATCAACTGCCATTTCTGAAGCGGAAAATCATGGCGGCTGCGCTTGGCAATAGTGGCGATTTGCCGCAGCTGGCAAGGCCTGTACCTGTAGAACTGTAACCTGGTACTGAAGGTATAAGGTATACAATCTTAGCTTCGCATTATTAAATCTAATTAATAAGGGGCTGTTGAGCGCTTGACCCATCGGCTATAATCCGGCGCAACTTTTAGCGATACCCGTAATGATGCTGTGGATATCAGCAAAATTGCCGGGCGCTGGCCAACGCCTTTATCGGCCTTTGGCATGGTGCCAGACAAGCTGTACGCTGCAGAACCATTATTACCCTACACAACAGCCAGAGCATAACTGGCAGAGAGGATGGTACAGATGGCTCAACAAACTGTGTTAATTGGCAAACATCTCGAAGCTGGCGCAAAAGTCGTCGATTTCCACGGCTGGGATATGCCTTTGCATTACGGCTCTCAAATTGAAGAACATCACACTGTGCGCACTGACGCTGGTATGTTCGACGTTTCTCACATGACCATTGTTGATTTAAATGGCACCCGCACCCGCGAATTTTTACGTTATTTACTGGCCAACGACGTTGCCAAATTAACAGTGCCGGGCAAAGCCCTGTACACCGGCATGCTGAACGAAGCCGGTGGTGTGATTGACGATTTAATTGTTTATTTCCTGTCTGAAGATTATTTCCGTTTAGTGGTGAACTCTGCCACCCGCGAAAAAGACCTGGCCTGGATCAACGCCCAAGCCAAAGCTTTTGACGTCAAAGTGACCGAACGTCCTGAATTTGCCATGATTGCAGTGCAGGGCCCGAACGCCAAAGCCAAAGTTGCCACTTTATTAAACGATAGCCAAAAAGCTGCTGTTGCCGGCATGAAACCATTTTTTGGTGTGCAGGCAGGCGAGTTATTTATTGCCACCACAGGTTACACCGGTGAAGACGGTTACGAAATTGCTCTGCCAAACGAGCTGGCCGCTGATTTCTGGCAAAAACTGCTGGACGCCGGGGTAAAACCTGCCGGTTTAGGCGCCCGCGACACTTTGCGTTTAGAAGCAGGCATGAACCTTTATGGTCAGGATATGGACGAAACCGTATCACCACTGGCAGCCAATATGGGCTGGACCATTGCATGGGAGCCGGCGGATCGTAACTTTATCGGCCGTGCAGCCCTTGAGAAACAACGTGCAGAAGGCACCTTTAAACTGGTTGGTTTAGTGATGGAGCAAAAAGGTGTGCTGCGTCATGGCCAGAAAGTAGTGGTTGCAGGTGGTGAAGGCGAAATTACTTCTGGTACCTTCTCACCAACCTTAGGTTATTCCATTGCGATGGCCCGCGTGCCAGCAACTGTTGGTGAAACCGCCGAAGTGGATATCCGTGGTAAATTAGTACCGGTAAAAGTGGTAAAACCTTCTTTTGTCCGTATGGGTAAAAAAGTCATCTAAACTAGCTGTTGCCTTGGCAGGTGGCGCGTTGATACCGTTTTCTGCCAATAAACATAATATTAAATCGCGAATTAAGTCCGAGGAATTAACATGAGCTCTATCCCACAAGAATTAAAATATGCAGCGTCACACGAATGGGTTCGCAGTGAAGGCAACGGCGTTTACACCGTAGGTATCACAGAACACGCGCAAGACCTGCTGGGTGACATGGTGTTTGTTGAATTACCAGAAGTGGGTGACTCTGTTGCTCAGGGCGACGACGTTGCTGTTGCTGAATCTGTAAAAGCAGCTTCTGATATTTACGCGCCAATTTCTGGTGAAATTGTGGCAATCAACGAAGCCCTGAGTGATTCACCGGAAACAGTGAACAGCGCACCATACACCGACGGCTGGATGTTTAAAATTAAAGCATCTGACGAAGCCGAAGTTGCTGCTTTGTTAGATGCTGCAGGTTACGCTGCTGCTATCGCCGAATAAGGCCCGCAAGGGCAACACAAGCCCCGCCGAATAAGCGGGGTTTTGTTTTCCTCCGTCATCAGCAATGATTTTGGAGGGTGAACCCGAAAGGGTAAAAGTTTTTAGCAGTTAAATCAGTAACGGCAAGGCCAAACAGAAATTTAACCCGTAAGGGTAAAGTCTGCAGCGCCAAACCGTTGCCCCAGTTAAGCTTTTTAGGAAATTCCAGGCATGACCACTTCTGTGAAAACCCTGTCGCAACTTGCGAATCAACAAGAATTTATCGCCCGCCATATTGGCCCGAATGCAGCTGAAACCGCTGCGATGCTCAAAGAGCTGGGTGTCAGCAGCATGGAAGAGCTGATTGCTCAGACAGTGCCAGCCGACATTCGCTTAACAACGCCTCTGGCCACGGGTGAAGCGACCACAGAAGCGGACGCGCTGGCTTATTTAAAAGCTGCTGCCAGCAAAAACAAAATGTTTAAGTCTTACATTGGTATGGGTTACCACCCAACCCACACGCCAAACGTTATTTTACGTAACGTGCTGGAAAACCCGGGCTGGTACACAGCTTACACCCCATACCAGCCGGAAATTGCCCAGGGCCGGTTAGAAGCACTGCTGAATTTCCAACAGGTGTCGTTAGATTTAACAGGTATGGAGCTGGCGTCAGCTTCATTACTGGACGAAGCCACGGCCGCTGCAGAAGCTATGGCGCTGGCTAAACGTGTGACTAAAAACAAATCAAACACTTATTTTATTGCTGACGATGTGCACCCACAAACCATAGACGTGGTACGCACCCGTGCTGAAATGTTTGGTTTTGACATTATCGTCGGTAAAGCGGCTGAAGCGACTAACCACGACGTATTTGGTGCTTTAATTCAGTACCCGTCAACCACTGGTGAAGTACGTAACGACGCACAGTTAATTGCTGATTTACAAGCGAAAAAAGCTATTGTTGCAGTAGCAACAGACCCAATGGCACTGCTGTTATTAAAATCGCCAGGTGAATTAGGTGCAGACGTTGTATTAGGTTCTGCCCAGCGTTTTGGTGTACCAATGGCTTTTGGTGGCCCACACTCAGCGTTTTTTGCGACCCGTGACGATTACAAACGTTCTATGCCAGGCCGTATTATTGGTGTGTCAAAAGACCGCCGTGGCAATCAGGCACTGCGGATGGCGATGCAAACCCGCGAGCAGCATATCCGCCGCGAAAAAGCCAACTCCAACATCTGTACTGCACAGGTATTACTGGCCAATATGGCGTCTTTCTACTGTGTGTACCACGGCCCACAAGGATTAAAAAACATTGCAGAACGTATTCACCGCTCTGCCGATGTATTTGCCGCTGGTTTAACTGCCAAAGGCGTAAAACTTTTACACAATACCTGGTTTGACACTGTCACTTTTGCAGTAAGCAACCGCAGCGAAGTAGTAGCCCGTGCTTTAACTGCCGGCATTAACCTGCGCACCGATTTAGCCGACACTTTAAGTGTGAGCTTCCACGAACAAACCTCTGCCGCCGATATTGCCCAGCTGTTTGATGTGGTATTGGGCGCTGGCCACGGTTTAGATGTTGCAGCTTTGGATGCAACCATTGTTGCCAAAGGCTCTAACTCTATTCCTGCTGATTTAGTGCGGACTTCAGCTTATTTAACGCACCCGGTATTTAACCAGTACCACAGCGAAACTGAGATGCTGCGTTATATCAAAAAGCTGGAAAACAAAGACTTAGCATTAAACCACGCGATGATTTCATTAGGCTCTTGCACTATGAAGTTAAACGCTACTGCTGAGATGATCCCGGTAACCTGGCCTGAATTTGCCTCGTTGCACCCATTTGTGCCTAAAGATCAGGCCGAAGGTTATTACCAGATGATTGGTGAGCTGGCCGACTGGCTGGTGAATATCACTGGTTACGACCAAATGTCGATGCAGCCAAACTCTGGTGCTCAGGGTGAATACGCTGGTTTAATTGCCATCCGTAAATACCACGAAAGCCGTGGTGATTCACACCGTAACATCTGTTTAATTCCGGTATCTGCCCACGGTACTAACCCGGCCACAGCGGCTATGGCCAGCTTTGAAGTAGTGCTGGTTGATTGTGACAAGAGCGGCAATATCGACATGGCTGATTTAAAAGCCAAAGCCGAAGCTGTTTCTGACCGTTTAGCCGCCATTATGGTGACTTACCCTTCAACGCACGGTGTGTTTGAAGAGTCGATTCGTGAGCTGTGTGACATTATTCACGCCCACGGCGGCCAGGTGTATATGGACGGCGCCAATATGAACGCCCAGGTTGGCGTAACGTCTCCAGGCTTTATCGGTGCGGACGTATCACACTTAAACCTGCACAAAACTTTCTGTATTCCACACGGCGGTGGCGGCCCGGGCATGGGCCCAATTGGTGTGAAAAAACAGCTGGCTCCGTTCCTGCCTAACCACGCTGTGGTTAAAATTGAAGGCACAGGCGCGAACAACGGTGCAGTTTCTGCCGCACCATTTGGCAGCGCCGGCATTCTGCCAATCAGCTGGATGTACATTAAGATGATGGGCGGCGACGGTTTACGTCAGGCCACTGAAATGGCGATTTTAAACGCCAACTATATGGCCGCTAAACTCGATCCAATGTTCCCTGTGCTGTACAAAGGCAAAAACGGCCGTGTAGCCCACGAATGTATTATCGATATGCGTCCGTTAAAAGAAGCCACTGGCGTGACCGAAATGGACATTGCCAAACGGTTAATGGACTACGGTTTCCACGCGCCGACTATGTCATTCCCGGTGGCCGGCACTTTAATGATTGAGCCAACAGAGTCTGAATCTAAAGTTGAACTGGACAAGTTTATTGAAGCCATGACTTCTATCCGCGCCGAAATTGCCAAGGTAGAAGCAGGGGAGTGGACAGCAGACAACAGCCCGCTGCACTTTGCCCCACACACTATGGCCGATATTTTCGACGCCAACTGGAACCGCGTATACGACCGTCAATACGCCGCCTTCCCGGCACAATACGTAGCCGACAACAAGTTCTGGCCAACAGTGACGCGGATTGATGACGTGTATGGTGACCGGAATTTAATGTGCGCTTGCCCAAGCCCGGAAGATTATCGGTAAGATTGTTAGTTGCCCCGGCGGGATAATTATTTACACCGCCAGGGGCAAATAAACAGCGTTAAGTAAAAAAGCGAACCTAGGTGGTTCGCTTTTTTGTTTTTGTTGATATGGGTTTGGTTATAGGGAAGACCGCTTTGAGCGAATTGCGGACGTTTACGCTCGTAAAGGTGTTAGCAACGCAATAACTAACGCCGCCGTATACCTCTTAAATACTGGTCACAACGCATAACAAAAATACCAAGCGTTGCGAATCACTCTTAAACAGTTTGTTATGCTTTTTGTACTTTTGCACTTTCCGTCGTTTTTAATGCTTCATAAAACAATTGCCAGCACTTAAACATTGAGAACCAAAGTAGTACGCCACTTACCGCAAACATTGTATAAATATCATAACTTGCAAACTGGTGAAAATATTGTATGTCGCCGTAAAACTGTTGGATATAGATAGCTTTCAACAGTGTAATTGCAGTGGAAGTTATAGCTGTATATGTAGCAATATTAACGATTACCTCAAGGATCCACATCTGATTACTCTTAAACATCGGTACATCTAAGTTTGACTCAGGGACAAAAAAGGCATGGCAAACTATGGAAACAACAACAAAAATCAAGCACATTATCATTAAGTATCCAGACTCTAAAAACTCTCGGATATAATGCATTGCCGTATGCTGGTTTGCAGTGAAAAGGAAACAAACAATACCCAAAGCACTTGCTGCCCAAAGAACTCTCTTGTTCACGACTTACTCCCATTGAAACGCTCAACCATTAGAATGTCTTTCTTATCTTTTTCGTTTCCAATGAGGCCGCCAAGAGCTCCTCCAGCAAGTAAACCAGGAACTCCACCTAAAAGACCGATAGCTCCTCCAATTACCATTGAAATAGCAGCATTTTCATTTGATGGTTCGGCTTTTACTTTATTGACAGTATAAAGTTCGCCCTCGAGCGTAAACTTATGACCACCAATTTTGTTTATAAGCTCTCTCTTAGTTAGAGATGTCATTTGAAGGTAAACCTTTTTTCCTTCTTTGTTTGTTACGAATAATCTCAAATTACCTCCGAATTTTATTAAAAAACATAATACCCGCAGCAACCGTGGCTTTGTAGTGGCGCCATGAGCTGAACGAAAAAGTAGGCAGTGTGCCTATGATTGTTAAAAGCATATACCGTTGGTCTATTTTGCAATTGCTTACCGAGCTCATCCTTTTTGGAAGGTTATAAACTGGCTATCACCGTTCACATAGATAGGTTCGCCACGGGCCACACCTCTGTCTGCAAGACATACCTTGATAGGGGCTCCGTTGTAATAGGGAGGAAAGATTGCAATAACAGTTGGTTTTGCCTCCTTGTAATACGGATCAACATCTTCTCCAACAGTCGCAACCATTTGCGCGCCATTATGCACATAATGAACTGTGTAGATCATTTCATTGGGCGCTGGGACGGGATTGCCAATAAATTGAGCAGTAGCCGCCAACACACTCATCGCCTCTTCTCTGTCTTTAGCAAATGGTAGAAAAAATTCCATTGATCAACTCTCCGTGCTTAAGTTTTCTCAGGCATATAACGCCTACAGCTTAGGTTTGTTCTGCTGGGTCTACTTGTTAGGGTTGGTTGTTTTTGTCAAGTAGTAACCACTCAAAGAACTCTCTACCTTTTTGGGATACTTTCACATGAGCCCCCATTTGATCTACAAGCCCAAATGCTTTTGCAACATCACTGCCTGGGATTTCATCTGGATGGTAACTGCTTTCAGTCAAAATTTTTCTTTGGTTTTGTATGAACTCTCCAAGCTTCCCAGAAGCTGCATATTTTTTGAACATATCATCTCTGGAGCTTTTAGGGTCTGAATTCTTTACTTTGCTGAGCTCAGATTTCAGAGCAGATATATCTTTGTCTTTCTGAAATAACTCTTTATCTCTGGCAAGTAGTTGTCGCTGGCTTTCAATGTCACCACCTTGAAGCGAAAGGTATTTTGACCAAATAGCAGAGATTAACTGACCAAGTTGAACTTTGTTGTACGCTTCTGGCATGAGATGAAGAAGATCGTCGGTAAGCTCAGGGTAACGTTCACTTATTTGTTCATAAGTTTCCTGAGAGTCAAAGATGGAAATTATTTTATTTAGGTCAAAATCATTCCCTTTTTTGCTTTCTTCTCTTAAAACGTGTTTTATTTCCCTGTCCACCCACGAAGATTTTAGAGATTGCTGTGTAAAAAATATAAGTGCCACATCCGCTTTGTCGAGACCATCTCGGAAGATTGATTTTCTTAGATTGTCGCCAGGAAGTATTTTTCGCTTATCAAGCCACACATTGATATAACAATCTTCTAAATCTCTAACGATAGGTTCTATTAAAGATTCTTTATCTTCGGAGGAGTGACTTACGAATACTAATACAGATTGTCCCATTTGCGCTTGATCTCCTTGTTGCTCCTAAAAATTATTATATAGACTTCTCAGTAACAGTTGATATGTTAACTGAGAAGCCAGTACTTAATGTTCCTTTTTTAATCAAATTACAGCGTGTACATGTGTTTTACAATAGTGTGTTACTGAGAAGTCTCAGTAACACAGCTGATGCTAATAAAGTTCGGGATGTAGCGATAGAACCGATTTACAATTCTGCATAGAAACGTCCGCTATTGGCACAAACCAGAAAACCAAATCCCCAAACCAGCGCTTTTCCTCCCCGTTTAGTGAGCCGTGGTTTTGGCCGGTTTTGAGGTTTTAAGACGCCAACTGTTTGAGGCAAGCGACGGTAGCGCTTGCCGAGTTTTGGCGGCGCCTCAAAAGCGAGTCAAAACCACGGGCTTTCGAACGATCCCGGGGTCGTTTTTTATGTCACTTTTTGTCGATACAAAAAGTGACTCGCCCGCGGAGGCGAGTCTCCGCTGCTATAGCGCCCTTAGCTGCAAGCTGAAAATCAAAGCCAAACCGCAGGCCAAACCTTCCACACAATAACTGCTTACAACTCAATAATTGCCCTCACCATCACCCTCACCCTATAGTGGTTAAAACTTATATTTAGTGGCCTTTTCCATAATTTAAAACCGTACAAAGCGTTGGTAATATTCTAATTTTTAACACTTATTTGTGAAAAAATGGCTATGGTGTTGCAGGCCGCCAAGGTTAAACAATGCAAACCCTGGCATCAGGATAAATTTTCACTGCGATAAAACCAGTCCCAGCTTTGGGGTGTTCGCAGTCTGCAAACAGGAGTGTTGACGTGATAAAACTGATAAACCTTGCCCTGGCTGGTGTTGTTGCCGGCACTATTTTTATGGCCAATGCCAATGCCGATGCTAAGCAAGCGCCCAAGCCGGAAGCAGCAGCTGAGCCCAATCAGCTGTACAACACTGTGGCCGAACTCGACACTTTGGTGTTTGATGCATTTAACCGATGTGCTGAGCCCGGGCAACTTGATAAACATGCTGGTTTTTTTGCACCGGACGTGGAGTTTTATCATGACAACGGCGGTGTTACCTGGACCCGTGACGAGATGATTGCCGGCACCCGCAACAATGTGTGCGGCAAGTTTAGTCGAGAGCTGGTAGCAGGTAGCCTGAAGGTGTATCCCATTAAGGGTTTTGGCGCTATCGCTCAGGGCTCACACCGTTTTTGCCAGTTTGCAAGCGGCAAGTGTGAAGGGCTGGCAGATTTTACGATGATCTGGCGCGAGCAAGAAGGCAAATGGCAGCTTACCCGGGTACTGAGTTATGGTCACAGGCCTGCGCCTTAGCTGTTCGCTGAAAGTGGTTCGCTGAAAGTGGTTTGTTGAAAGTTGTTTTGTGACAGTTGATGTTGATGTTGATGTTGATCCGGCATCAGTGCGCGCAGGGGCATTTTTGTTTGCTAACAAAAGCTCTTCACAGCAGATATACAGCAGATCTACAGCAGATATAAAGGAGGCTGAATTTTGAGACTCAAAGGAAAAATTGCGTTAGTGACAGGCGCTGCAAGGGGCATAGGCGAGTCTATTGCACTGCATTTTGCCGCCGAAGGCGCTTTTGTTTATGTCACTGATATTGACGAGGAGAATGGCGAAAAAGTTGCCCTGGCCATAGGGCAGTGCGCCAGATTCCGCTTGCTGGATGTGCGGGATGAGCGCGGCTGGCAAAAACTAACTGCAGACATTCTTCAGGAGCACGGCCGGCTTGATATTGTGGTCAATAACGCAGGTATTACCGGTTTTGAAGAAGGTTTTGTGCCGCATGACCCTGAACATACCAGCTTAGCTGCCTGGCGCAAGGTGCACGAAACCAACCTGGATGGCGTGTTTTTAGGTTGTAAGTATGCAATTAAAGCCATGCGCGCCACGGGGCAGGGTTCCATTATTAATATTTCTTCGCGCTCTGGTATTGTCGGTATTCCAACAGCTGCGGCTTATGCATCCAGTAAAGCGGCGGTGCGCAATCATACAAAAAGTGTGGCTTTGTATTGTGCCCAGCAAAATTTAACAGTGCGTTGTAACTCCATTCACCCTGCGGCAATTCTCACCCCAATGTGGGAGCCAATGCTCGGCAATGGCCCGGACAGAGCAGCTAATATGGCGGCTTTTGTGCAGGACACGCCATTGCGGCGTTTTGGTTTACCAGCGGAAGTTGCTTGTGTTGCTGTGATGTTGGCGTCTGATGAGTCCGCTTATCTGACAGGCACAGAAATTAATATTGATGGCGGAATTCTGGCAGGTTCAGCCGGAACGCCAGCCAAATAACGGCTGACAATCATCAGCTGCTGTTTTGTGTCTGCATCTATGCTTGTTTGCCGCTGAAAGCTGCCGAAGCCAGGTAGAACCTGCTTCGGGCTGATGGCAAAAAAACGCGAAGTTCGGATCCAACCTTCAGGGCACGCAAATAACAAAAGCACCAGGCTTGTTATTGACAGCTTAATTTGTTATCTGTATGTAAATATTAGCTTTTTACCTGCCGGTAAATTCTGTTTAGCCAATTTAGCTAGACATGACCGCTGTTTGATAAATAAGGACATTAAATGAAAAAGACCCTAGTGCTGCTTTATCTGGTGTTGGCCTTGGGCTGTGCCAGCACAAAAAACAGCTTTGTATTTGACGGTAGCACGGCAAAATCAACAGAGCAGGGTGTGGTTTATATGTCTAAGCGCTTAAAGCCGGAGCAGCAGATTGAGTTTATGACGGCGTTAATGGCTATCCAGTTTTATGATGTGCACAGCGCTTTGGAAGTGATTGATGATCCAACCATGATCAACCAATTTAATTACGAGGTGATTGGTAAAAAAATTCACGGTTTAACCTATAACCAAGTATTGGCTTTAGCCAAAACTTCGCCCACCAAAGTGTCCGTTACAGAATACGCAATAGGTAACAACTAAACAGCGGCTTTGGCCTCGGCGCTGCGCTGATAAGGTTTGGCGCTAAGTTCATGCCCAAAAAGAGCTTATCAACAACAGCGCCCAGGGCTTATCGCAACAACCTAAGCTTTAAAGCCCTGGCATAAGTGCGGCTTACCTTTAACACCTTTTTATTATGTAATATCGCTTTATATTCGGTATTACCCAGCGGTAGCAGTTGTTCGATATAGGTCAGGTTTACCACTGTTGATTTATGAATTTGCACAAACACATCGGGCAGGCGCTCGTTAATCAGGCTTTTTAGCCTGGCGCGCATCACATAAGTATCAAGTTGGGTATGCACACACATATAGTCACCGGCGGCGTCTATCCAGAGAATATCCTGATAAGGGATCAGCTGAATGGGGCTGCGCCCGTCCTGGATCACCAGTTTTTGCTGTTCTATACAATATTGCGGTTCAATAACCTGCGCGCTGTCAGCGTGAGCCGCAGTATGGTGAGCCGCAGCTTTTGGCGCAGAGAGGTTTGTGTCTGATCCCTGGAGGTTTTGCGCTTTGATATCAGCTATTGCCTGCAGCATTTGTGCTTTGCCGGCGCGACTTACAGCAAATTCGCTGACTCTGGCGATTGCCTCCGCCAGGCGTTCGAGTTTGACCGGTTTTAATAAATAATCCAGCGCCCGCACTTCAAAAGCTTTTACCGCATATTGATGAAAAGCCGTGACAAAAATAATGGCCGGGCAATGTTCGGGTTGCAGATGGCGGATAAGCTCAAAACCACTTTGGCCTGGCATATCAATATCAAGAAAAATCAGTGCGGGTTGCTGGTTGTTTATCAGCGCCAAAGCTTCAGCCACACTATGGGCTTCACCCATAATGTGGATTTGCGGAAAAGCCTGTAGCCTCAGCCTTAAACCTTCGATGGCGGCTGGTTCGTCGTCTACCAGCAAGGTGTTGATGATGTTTTGGTTAAACAAGCTGTGGCCCGCCTGCCAGTTCTTTGGGCACACAAATTTCAATCCAGGCGCCTTGTTCACAGGCACCGGCTTCGGCTCTGTTGCCATAACTAAATGAACTCTGGCCTGAATAAATCAGGGTTAAACGCTCTTCACAGTTGTGCAGGCCTATGCCGCTAAAACCTGTTTTGGGGGCCTGGCTAAAACCACAACCATTGTCCAGCATCCGGATCTGCAACTGGCCCTGAAACTCGCTAAAACTAACGGAAATAGTGTAACTTTGCTGAGAACTCTGCATGCCATGTTTTAACGCATTTTCGGCCAGAGGTTGCAGCAGCAGGGAAGGCACCAGCAGGTTTTTTACGTTGTCATCCGCCACAATAGATAAATGCAGTTTGTCGCGAAACCGGCACTGCTCTATAGCAAAGTAGGTTTGTAAAATCTGGATTTCTTCCGCCACTGTGACTTTGGCCAAAGGGTCTGTGTACAGGCTGTAACGCAGTAAATCACAAAGCTTTTCCAGCATAGACACTGCATGCAGATTGTCTTGTTTTAAAATGAGGGTACAAATAGCGTTAATGCTGTTAAACATAAAATGCGGGTTCAGCTGATAACGCAGCATTTTGAGCTGGGCTTCTTTGGCCAGATGTATCGCCTCTGCCGCTTTTTGCCTTTGTTCCATGGTTTCAAAAGTGGCTTTAAAGGCGTAATACAAAGCGGTCCAGGTTAATAAAATGGTTAATGAGGCCGAGTTCCAGGTGCCAAAGTCGAACCAGGTCATGGCCTGCCATACCTGGCCATACAGCCATTGTAAGGTCAGCCATTTCCACTGGGTCCACACCAGGCAACTGAGAAAGATCACCAGCAGATGCCAGATAATTTTTAACCGGGTTTCCTGCACACTAATAAGGCCATACCAATGGCGCAGCAGCAGGCTTAACAAAAAACCAAAGCTGGTATCGAGCAGCAAATGAGGCAAAGCCACAGGCCAGGGTTCCAGGCTGGGAATTTTAATCATCAGCGCTGTGAGCACTGCATACACAGCCCAGCCGCCGGTCTGACAAAGCCAGAATAATTGATTACGACTTAAAGATTGCAACACCACTGTATTCCACTTGAACAACAAAGAGTGGTATTTGCACCCACTCTTTGTTTTGATTTGTGCCTGGACGGGCTAATTCGTACCGGCTAGTTAGTACAGCCTATCCGCACCACGTCTTTTGCTGCCGTGTTTGCCGCATTGCCAGCTGCTGTTATATGTTGTGCAGCAAGCACCATCTCAGCCACAGCTAAACTATGTTGTCCGCTGGCGCTCAAGCGCAGTGCAGTTGAAACTTCGGTTACAGCAGGCGATGCAGCACAATCCAGCGCAACTTCCACAGTATGCCACAGACCCGGCTTTAAAAGCGCCAGAGGTTCAGCCAGCGACAGCTGGCGTTTGCATTGCCCTTGTTGATCACAAAGCACAAAAAGCTGAAGGTCGGTTGGCACTTGCTGATCAAGCCTGATGCTAAAACGCAAAGTGTTGGCGCTGTTTAATTCAGCTGCCGCCACCGGCTTGAGATAACGCAGGCTGGCTGAGGCTGGAGTTTGAGTATTCCAGCGCAGCTGGCGGCCATCTTCCTGATAAGACAAGTTGACCGACTGCATGGTTAAACTTTTGCCGTCGCTACTAAGGCCATAAGGGGTGGTGATAAAAGCCGTGTTACTGTTGGCAGAGTTATGGCTTGCAGCACTGCTATCGGCTAACTCCCAGGCCATACCTGGTGTTAAATTGCGTAAAAACAGCGGTTGTATGCCATCGGTAGTGTGCTCTGCTGTGGTGGCGGACACCTGCTCAGAGAATTGGCCCAGCTCCTTGTTATCGGCATAAGTTAAACCATACCCATACGCAAACAGCGGCTTGTAGTTGGCATCCCCTTTATTCAGCACAAACTGCTGATCATCAGCTGGCCAGGAAAAACTCAGCTTACCCTGAAAATCATAACGGCTTTTGCCCTGACTATCGGCCAGCAGCACATCGGCCACCCCCTGGCCTTCAGAGCCGGGTAACCAGGCCACCACAAAAGCGTCCGAAGCGTTGATTTCTTTATTGGTCCAGAGTGGCCGGCCTGTTAAAAATACGGTGACGACCGCAATTCCCTGTTGTTTGAGCCGTTTAATCAAGGCTAAATCACGCTTGTCGCCGTGCTGGTATTCCAGTTGCTGAATATCACCAAACCACTCGGCGTAGGGGGCTTCGCCTATGACCACCACAGCAACATCTGGTTTGTGGTGATAGTTGCCATCGACGGCAAGCTCTACCTGACCGCCGGCGGCTTCTACCTGCTGACGTATGCCCTGATAAATAGAAGTTGCATTGGGAAAATCGGCATTGCTGTTATCTGTACCTTGCCAGGACAGGCTCCAGCCGCCGGCTTGTTTGGCAATATTATCTGCGCCATCGCCAGCCACCAGCACCCGGCTGGTTGGCAATATTGGCAAGATCTGCTGGTTGTTTTTTAGCAGCACCAAAGATTTACGCACAGCTTCGCGTGCTAAGTCTTGATGTTGCTGGCTGTTAAATACCGCATTTTTACCGGACTCGGGCCGGCTGGACGGTTGAGCACGGCTTAATAAACCCCAGCGGATTTTGGCCCGCAAAAAGCGGCGCACCGCATCGTCAATCCGCGCCTGTGGAATAAGGCCTTGCTGCACTTGCCGCACTGTATTGTGGTAAAAAGCTTCAAAGTGCTCAGGCACCATCAGCACATCCACACCGGCATTAATAGCGGCGGCGCACTGCTCTAAATCACAGCCTTCCACAAATTTATGGGCGTTCCAGTCACTGACCACAAAACCATCAAAACCCATCTGGGTTTTTAATACATCGGTGAGCAAATACTTGTGGCCGTGCAAACGCACGCCGTTCCAGCTGTTAAAAGAGGCCATCACCGACTGCACTCCAGCTTCAATGGCGGTCAGATAACCTGCGGCGTGAATATCGCGCAATGTCTGTTCGTCAACCAGGGTATCACCCCGGTC
The DNA here is from genome assembly GCF_036782235.1 of Rheinheimera sp. GTDB lineage: Bacteria > Pseudomonadota > Gammaproteobacteria > Enterobacterales > Alteromonadaceae > Pararheinheimera. The sequence continues at coordinate 130,787 of NZ_DAIPZL010000005.1, forward strand.
TATGCCTTTTTCGGTGCCACCATCACCGACAAAGTGTTTGGCGGTGGCAATACGGCCATAACCCTGCAGAAAATCTTTGCCCAAAGTGCCCTGTAAACCCGACACCATCTCAGCAGCGTAGGCTTTGACTATGGCCGGATCTTCAGAATAACTTTCATAAGTGCGGCCCCAGCGATCGTCGCGCACCACTGCAACTGTTGGCGCAAAACTCCATTCAATCCCTGTTGCTGCCACTTCTTTGGCGGTGGCCACACCAATACGGTGAATAAGTTCAGGATCATTGGCTGCACCCAAACCTATATTGTGGGGAAACAAAGTAGCGCCATACACATTGCTATGACCATGCATCGCATCAGTACCCCAGATGGCCGGAATACGGCTGCCATCCTGGCTGGCATCCACTGAAGCCTGGTACATTTCGTCGGCGTATTTTAACCAGACCTCCACTGAAGCCCGTTTTTTGCCATAAGGCGCGGTATTGCCGCCGTTCAGGTAAGAGCCAAAGCCATATTTACGCATTTGCGTCAACGACAAATAACCAATTTCCGGCTGGATCATCTGCGCTACTTTTTGCTCTAACGTCATACGGGCCAAAATTTGGTCCAGCATTTTTTCTATCTGTGGGTCGCGTTTTAAAGCGGTATTTACATAAGGCCACTGAACCTTTGACTGCTCCGACTGAGCCTTTGACTGCACCTTTGACTGAACCGGCGCTGACTGCACCGACGCTGCCACTGCTGTTGCCGTGGTCTGCGCCCTTTTAATCTCTGTGTTGCTGCCTGCATGTTGGCTGGTTTGGGTATCGGCCGCCGTGGCATAAGCGGCAGTACTGAGTGCTAAGCCCAGCAAAGCCAGTGTGTGCTTTTGCTGAATTTTTTGCATAAGCGTTTTTTTGTTCCTGCTGATCATCAAGATTGTCCTTCGCCTGGTCGCAGCGCTTTTACCAGTAAGGGTGTAGCGCCGGATAAAAAGAAACCGCTCATAAAAGCGGAGCGGTTTCTGCACCTATGGGTGTGCTTAGAAGTTAAAGCCTGCGCGCAGGCCGTAATACCTTGGCATATTAAAACTGCCTTTGGGGAAGCCTTTGCCGGTGTTACTCCATTGCTGCACTGTTTCGTTGGTGGCGTTGCTGACAAAAACTTCAGCAAACCAGAGTTGACCCACAGGTTCATATTTCAGTGAAGCATTGGCCAGGGTATGGGCTTCTCTGCGATCGTCCATATAGCGAATTGCTTCGTCAGACACGGTAAAGTCCATATCATCCAGATGTTTGTCGACATTCCAGATGGTGTTGTAGGACTTATCTTTCCAGCTTAAGTTAAACCAGCCGTGGATAAAGCCGTAGCTGCCCAAATCAACACTGTGGGTGTAACTTAAGTTGGCGCTGAATTTTGGCACCATCGCCAGCTGGTTACCTTTGAGGTTAGTGGTCAACTTGCCGTTTTCAGGGTCAATAGACTCTTCATAGGACAGGCCAAACAGATATTCAGGATCGTAATCCCACTTGGTGATCCAGTCGTCGCTAATACGGGCATCTGTGTAGGTGACATAACCGTTAATGCGGCCACTCGGATAAGGTTTCCAGTCAAATTCCAGCTCCAGCCCTTTAATGGTGGAATCCGGTACGTTCTGGGTGTAGTAGGCCACCACCGGCATATTGCGGTAATCCAGCACTGGCTGACCATTTTGGTCCAGCACAGGGCTGCCATCCGGGTTTTCCACCGGCGCCAGACGTTCCACAGTGCCCACAGAACCGACCGAGGCATACTGCATGTCGGTGTAGTCGGTATAGAAGAATACCGCCTGTAAATTCAGAGAGTTATCTAACAAGCTGGTTTTTGTACCCAGCTCATAGGTGACCACCTGCTCAGGGTCAAACTGGGTTTCAATCCGTTGTACCTGGCCTGTTCTGTCATTGACCACTTCAAATACGTCGCCAATACCACCGGCTTTAAAACCAGAGGCCACATAACCATACAGCATGGTATTGGCGCTCAGATCATAATCCAGGCCTAAGCGAAAATCGTGGTTTTGCCAGCTGCCTTTGTTGTCATTGGCAAAAGATGATTTATAAATAGCCGGGTTTTCAAAAGCATTGCTTGGAAGATTGGATAAGGTGGTGCGGTTATACCAGCCAGGTGCACAACCATCGGCATTAGAGCAGCGCAGGGTGCGGCCGCCTTTGTCTTCTTTGGTTTCGTCGCTAAAACGGTAACCCAGGGTCAGGTGCAATTCCGGACTCAGGTTGTAAGTGGCCTGACCAAAAGCAGCCAGCGCGTCGGTGGAGCGGTCGGGTTGATCCCAAAAGGCTTTATCGTCCATCGGGTTGTCGTAATAACCCACAGTGGTGGTTTTTTCATGGAACAGGTTCACACCCGCTATCCAGACTAAATCACCCAGCTCGTCCGACTGCAATTGCAGCTCGGTGGAATAAGAGCGGGCGCCAGTGCCATCAAGGAAAAACATAGCGCCGTCCCAGACATCCAGCCCGGTTTCAATATCCTGCGCCGATTGGCGCTGCATATCTTCAAAACCGGCTAACCACACCAGGCTCAGCTCGTCGCTCAGTTCATAATTTAAGCTGTTACGCAGATAAGTGATGTCGAGCTCCAGTTTACCCGGCACGTTGACCACCGCCTGATAGGTGTTGTCGCTGGGTAAAAAGTTGGCGCAGTCACCACCCAGGGCTGTGGGTCTGCCGCGTAATTTGTCGCAGTTCACCATATCTGTGGAGCCTGCACTGTCGTTTTTGTAATACTGGAACACAGTGTGATTAGAAAAACGGCCTGCTGCGGGTTCCCATAAGGTGGCAACACGAAACGAATGTTCGTTGGCGTTATTGTAAAAATCGCTTTTATCCGCAGCTGTTAAAGCGCGGATTTTTTGCGCTTCAGGGTTCGTGCCTGCAGCGTCTATCCACCAGTTTTCGCGTTGGGTTAAGGTTTGGCCAATGCCCTGATAAGAGCCTTCGGCAATCACAGGCGCATCCAGCACTCCGGCTGGCAGACGGCGGGTGTCGTATTGGTTTGGATCCCAATAACCTTCCACATAAGAATCACGTTTTAAACCTTTACCGGAAAAACGCACAGCAAACTCATCGGACAGCGCCAGGTTAAACATGCCGCCGACACTTTTGGCATTAAATTTACCCAGTTCAGTATTGAGGTTACCAAAGCTGCTGGCCACATCAGGTTTGGCGGTCAGCACGTTGATGCTGCCGACAGTTGAGTTACGGCCAAACAAAGTGCCTTGTGGGCCGCGCAAAGCTTCAACCCGCTCCACGTCGTACATCAGCGCCAGCGCGCCCTGCATCCGCGGGGAATAAATACCGTCCAGATGCACGCCTACCGCAGGGTCACCCAGTTCAGTGATATTGGTGGAGCGAATACCGCGCATGGTGATCACCGGCGCCGCTTGCTCTGAAGAGACGGCAATATCCAGGCCCGGCACTAAATTGGCGATATCCACCACATTATTCACGCCGTTTTGTTGCAGTTGCTCTTCAGACAGTGCTGAAATCGCCACCGGGGTTTCCATTAATTTGGTTTTGCGTTTGGTGGCCGTCACTGAAATCACTTCCAGTTCGGTGTCACTGGCTGCGGCTGGAGTTTTGTTGGTGGTGTTGGTGTTGACTTCGGCCTGCTGCGCCGCAGCAGAAAAAGCGCATGCCATCGCTATCGCCAGCGAAAGTGCGTTACGTTTATGCATGATGTTATCCCTGTCTCTGTAATTTTTGTTTTTTGTTTTATGGCTTTCTGAACAGCTGAGTTTGCCACTGCTTTAACCTTAAGGGCATGCTAAAACCAGAGAAACAGAGATTCGACAACCCGAGTTGTTCACACTACAACACGATTTATAAGGGGGGCTCAGTTGTTAGCAAAGGACTTGTTTACAATCCTGTGTATCTTCAGAGAAGGAAACCATTATGAGCCAACGTATTATTGAAGTTGTGCCTTATGATGAGAACTGGGTGAAACTTTTTGCAACAGAAAAACAGTTGTTGCAACAATCACTTGGCGCTAATCTGCTGTTGGTTGAACATATTGGCAGCACTGCTGTGCCTGGCCTTGCTGCCAAACCCATTATTGATATTCTGCTTGAGGTGGTGTCTGTTGCCGCATTGGATGAAAAGCTTGCGGCTATGCAGGCGCTGGGTTACCAGGCCAAAGGTGAGCATGGCATTGCCGGCCGGCGGTATTATCAAAAAGGGCAGAGCAGTCGTAGCCATCATGTACACGCTTTTCAAAGCGGTGATGAACATTTGTTACGCCACAGAGCTTTTAAAGCCTATTTGCTGGCACATCCCTCTTTGGCGGCTGAATATGCACAGCTCAAACAACAGGCGGCCAGACAATGCCAGCATAACAGCGAACTTTATATGGCCTGTAAACAGGATTTTGTATTGTGGCATCAGCAGCAGGCGCTGCTTTGGTACAAAGCTTAATTGCAGTTTGAGGCATTTAAACCCATAAAAAACAACAGGATGTGTTATGACTTTTGCCCAAAACCCCAATTTTTATCTGCGTTTGGCAGGTGTGGCTTATCTTGCCAATATTCTGCTGGGTTTATTTGGTGAAACTGTGGTGCGTGGCACTTTAGTGGTGGCCGGGGATGCTGCGGCCACCGCCGCCAATATTGCCAACTCGCCCGGTTTATGGCGCGCCGGTATTGGTGGTGATTTGTTAATGCAGCTGCTCGATATCCCTTTGATTGTGCTGTTTTATCTGCTGTTAAAGCCGGTGCATCATGGCCTGGCCATCACCGCCACTTTATTTAATATTGTGCAAACTTCGGTGCTGGCGGTGAATAAACTGGCGTTAGTGGCACCTTTGCTACTGCTTGCCCCAGCAGCTCAGGCCGCGATGCCGGCCGAGCTGCTGGCACAGCTAACGGCCTTTTGGGTGAAAATGCACAGCCATGGTTTTGGTATTGGTCTGATCTTTTTTGGTGTGACCTGCATCATTCGGGGTTATCTGATTGTTAAGTCTGAATTTTTGCCTGCCTTTTTGGGGTATTTATTAATAGCAGCAGGTGGCAGTTATGTATTAAATAGTGCCGCCCAACTACTGGCGCCGGATCTTGCTACTTTGTTATTCCCCTGGGTGCTGGCACCTTCTTTATTGGGTGAGCTGGCAATTACTTTGTGGTTCTTATGTTGTGGCCTGAAGACAACAGCCTGGCAAGCAAAGCTAAATAGCCCTGCAACAGTGCTGGCTAAGTAACACAAAGCAGCTGAGGAACCAGAGAGCAAAGGCGGCAGTGGAGCAACCGCCATATATTGCTGGCCGGCTGAAGAAGCTTTTGGGCCAGCGGTGTTTTAAGTGTAGTATGTTGTTTTTTAAATGGATTTAACCGGAGGTTTTATGAAATTAGCCGCAGTAGTGATGCTGGCGTTATTGTCAGGCTGTGCTGCTATGCAGGGCAGCGCAGAGCGTACTCAGGCCAGCACTATGGATATTATTGCCGCTGCAGCAGCGGCAGCGCCTGAAGGGGTGGTGGGAGAGTATCAGCTCAGCATTCAGGCTGCCGGCACTGATGGCCGGGCAGTTTATTTAAATACCGAACTGGATTATCGCGACCAGCGCAATATTACTATTGCAATGAGCCCGGCAGTGGCTGCAGCTCTGGCCGGTACTGATACAGCTTCGGCCCAACAATATTTTGTCGGCAAAAAGTTGTTGGTCAAAGGCCTAGCGCGGCGGATGAAAATTGATTTTCTGTCACATGGGAAGCCAACGGGTTTGTATTATTACCAAACTCATATTAGGGTGAAAAACCCGGAGCAAATTACGTTGTTATCCGACCGAGCAGCCTGAGGCTCACCCTGGCCAGAATAAGGCTTTAGCCAACATAAAAAAGGCATCGTTCAAAGATGCCTTTTTTATTTAACGCGAATGCCTTTTTACAGCAAAGCGGTCGGCTCAACCCAATTGTTGCAGCTGTTGGGCTGCGGCTTTTTGGTCAAATACCCCTTTCACCACCTGCCAGCTCACTGCTAAAGCGCCAATGATAAAAATCACGTCACCCAAAGTACGGATCCAGCGCAGTGCATGCAAAATGTCACTTTGCATAAAAGCTTCACTGCGGGCGTACCATAAACCTTCGGTGGCGCTGGCATAAAACTGAATAAAACCAATAGGCAGCAGGCTGGTAAATAACATCAGCACCAGGCCGCCGTTCATCCACCAGAACGCGGTTTTCATCAGTTTTTCATCAAAAGCCAGCTGTGGCCGGATATAACGCAGGATCAATAAACAAAAACCCAGTGCCAGGAAACCATAAACCCCAAACAGTGCCGCATGGGCGTGGGTTGGCGTGGTGTTTAAACCCTGCAGGTAATATAAAGCGATAGGTGGGTTGATCATAAAACCCAATACACCGGCGCCCAGCATATTCCAAAACGCCACAGCAACAAAAAACATCAAAGGCCATTTAATATCAGCCATCCAGGGCGCTTTGTGTTGTAAACGCCAGTTGTCCCAGGCTTCATAACCCAGTACCACCAAAGGCACAACTTCCAGCGCACTAAAAGTGGCGCCCACCGCCATGACAGGTGTGGTGGTACCGGCAAAATACAGATGGTGGAAAGTACCAGGAATACCACCGAGCATAAATAACGAAGCTGACGCCAGGCTGGCACTGGTGGCAACAGTGCGCGACACCAGGCCCATGCTGCTGAAAATAAAGGCCAGCGACACAGTGGCAAACACTTCAAAAAAGCCTTCTACCCACAGATGCACCACCCACCAACGCCAGTATTCCATCACTGATAAATGGGTGCGCTCGCCATAAAACAAACCAGCGCCGTAAAACAGACCCACACAAATCACTGAAGCAGCAAAAAGTGCCAGCAGGTTTTTATCGCCCGGTGCTTTAAAGGCCGGTACCACAGCACGCAGCATCAGCACTAACCAGAACAATACGCCAACATATTTAATAATTTGCCAGAAGCGGCCAATGTCGATGTATTCGTAACCCTGATGACCAAACCAGAAACTTAAGTTCGCAGGCATCATTTGCATAATGGCAAAGTAGTTACCGGCAAAAGAGCCTGCTACCAGTACCACCAGTGCCCAGAACAGCACATCAACCCCAAGTTTTTGATATTTAGGATCTTTACCGCCGTTAATAATGGGCGCTAAAAATAAACCTGCCGCTAAAAAGCCGGTGGCAATCCAGAACATCGCCGCCTGAATATGCCAGGTACGGGCCAGGCTGTAGGGCAACCATTCGGTGGTATTTAAACCATAAAAACCATCACCTTCGACCGTGTAATGCGCGGTAAAACCACCCAACAGCACTTGTAGGGTAAATAACGCAACCACCACCAGAATATATTTGCCCAAAGCCCGTTGTGACGGTGTCAGTTTTAACCGGGCTATAGGGTCAAGTTTGGGCGCGGCTGGCTCTTCTTCATCATGCTGGCGTAAAAAGGCCCAGCCCCAAATCAAACCACCTACACCTGCGATCAGCAAAATAATACTGACCAGCGACCAAATCAGGTTTTCTGCTGTGGGTCTGTTATCAATCAGCGGCTCGTGTGGCCAGTTATTGGTATAAGTGGCGCCTTTGGCAGTGCGCTCTGTGCTGGCGGCCCAGGCAGTCCAGAAGAAAAACTGCGTCAGCTCTTGCCGGCGTTCCAGCTTGGGCAGGGTATTGTTTTTCATTGCATAATTGGCGCGGGTTTGCGCAAGCGCCGCATCGTCACCAAATAACGCCTCATAATGGGCAGCGGTTTGGGTGATAGCCTGCACCCGGCGCTCACTGAGCTGCAGCGTATCGCTGTTTTTGTCATAAGTATTAGTGCGATAGGCCTGCTTTAACGCAAATTTCAGCTGATGCTGCTGCGCTTCATTCAGGCTGGCATAGCCGGTGCCAAATTCTGCCTGAGCGGCCAGCTCCAGCCAGGCGGTCAGCTCACGGTGCAGCCAGTCGGCGGTCCAGTCCGGCGCCTGATAAGCACCATGGCCCCAGATAGAGCCTAACTGCATGCCGCCAACCGATTGCCATGCGGTTTGACCGTTTAAAATGCTTTGTTCGGTCATTAATAGGTTACCGGCAGCGTCCACCACTTTAGCCGGAATGGGAGGTGCCGAACGATAGACTTCAGCACCAAAATAACCCAGCACTGAAAAGGTAATTGCGAGGATGGCGATTAACAGCCACCAGAGTTTACGATAGCCGGCCATAAAGACCTCCTGCAGTGTGACGAAGATGCGGACTGTTCATATGCTATTCCTGTGTTTTTGTTTTGAGCCGGGTGTTCCACGGCTGAGCTGCTTTGGCAATAAACAGGCCAAATGTTAAGCTTTTGAATTTATTGAATATGTTTGGATGTTTATGCGGGCAGGGTGTTTTTTACCTTCTGGTAACCGGGTTTTTTATACCCTGCTGTGGTGGAAAATACCCTGATGGCGGCGCGCAAAGCGGCCTTACCTATTTGGCGATATAGGCCGCTTTGGCTGAATGTTTTAAGGTGGTGCAAAAGCAGTGTGCTGTGCTGTTGCAGGCTTATTGCAGTGCGGCCAAAACATCACATGGCCGGAAAATACGGGAAAACAACAATGCAGTATTATCTTGAAATAAAACAAATCCATATGTTGTGTGCTTATCTGAGCGTCAGTCTTTTTGCCGTGCGTTTTTTGCTGGATATGTTAAGGCCTGAAGCCGGCGGCTTTGATTGGCGCAGCAGTAAACTGCGGTTTGTGCCTCATCTGGTAGATACTCTATTGCTGAGTATGGCGCTGGCGCTTTTGGCTATTGGTCCCTGGAAACCTTTTATACATCATTGGCTTGGCATTAAAATTTTATTATTAGTCTGTTATATTCTGTGTGGCAAAGCTGCGCTCAATTTAAGTTATGCCAAAAGCAGCAGGTTGGGTTTTGCTGCGCTGGCGTTGTTGCTGCTTGGCGGTATTTTTTACCTTGCCAGGTTCAAGCCATTGTTATTTTAGCCTGAGCTGTTGTTATGTTAAAAAACAGGGAGTTGTGATGCGTTATTGGATATTGCCGCTGCTGTTGTTGAGTACCTCGGGTTTTGCCTGTAACACCACTGCACTTGCTCAAAGTGCAACTGAAGTAGCCGCTACACCAGACCTCGCCATTGCACCAGACCTCGCCACTACAGCTGAACAAACTGTGGCCACTTTATGGCGGGCTTTGTCACATGAACCCGGTGTGGCTGCTGATGTAAAAAGCCTGCAGACCATTTTTCACCCCGATGCTGTGGTCTTTGGCGCCACTTATAAAGACGGCCAACCACAATTGAGTCAGCGCACAGCCACCGAGTTTTTGCAGGGTATGGCCAACGCAAAGCCCAAAGGTTTTTATGAATGTGAAGTGAGCCCGCAGCTGGTGCAGCACGACCGTTTTGCCGCCGTGTATAGCGTGGTGGAATCCAGAACGGATAAAAACGCCAAAGCCGCTGATTTTGTTGGGGTAAATAGTATTCAGCTGTATAAAGCCGATGCCGGCTGGCAAATTTTGGCTTTGTATTATCATCTGAGCCTTGCTGATCTGCCTGTCGCGTTGGGGCAGGGCAAGTCTGGCCTTTGTTTATAGCAGTTGCCTGATCGGCAGCAGCTGTGGTCATTCTCTGCCATAAGTCCTGTTTAACATTCGTTATTTTATAATAGTGTTGTGTAAAATTTTTTAGCTGCTTGAAAAAGCAGCACTCCCGCCCAATTACCTGCCAGACAATGATTAAATCTTTGATAAGTGGCAATAAAAATGGATTTTTTGTTATTGAACAGCAAAGGTGCCGAGCTGGTAACAACATTGCTGCTGTGGGCTTTTGTGGTGCTGTTGCTGTTATGGCTGGGCCGCTGGTTTTTTTATATGGTGCGCTGGGCCAAACGCCGCTGCACCGGTGCTTATTTGATGCTGGCGTTTTTGCCGCTGATTTCGTTATTGCCTATTCCCCCTACTGAAATTAAAAAATTTCAGCAAATTAAGCAGCAGCAAATAAAGCAAAAAGATGAAGCGGGCGAGCCAAAAAAAGCCAAAGACAATACCGGCGCCGCTAGATAAAGCCGGTACATCAAAACGACAGCTCAAGTCTGGTTTCTCCCTTTATGTACTTTTGTGTGCAAGCCGAGATCACCGCTTTTGCAAAGGCCCTTGCCGTCAATGGTGTTGACAGCCTGTGGTGTTGGATCTGCAGCTGAAAATTGTTGATAAAACAACCAAAGGTTATTGACCGGCGCCGGTCAGGCTGGCACAGTCAAAGTTGTTTCCGACCTTATTTTTGCTATCCACCTTGGTTGTTGCCTTTATTGCAACACCTTGATGATTAAAAGGATTTATTCTATGAATGATTCACTGAATGCAGCTCAGACCGATATGCGTTTTGCTTATTGCAGTGGCGCTGCCGGTATGTTGGCGTCGTCTTTGATTTGGCTTGCCAGCGCTGCTGCTGTGGTTTTTGCCTCAGCACAGCAGGCGCTTTGGGTATTGCTGATTGGCGGTATGTTTATTCATCCGCTTGGTGTTGTTATTGCCAAATTAGCGGGGCGGCCCGGCAATCACAGCAAAGGCAATCCGCTGGCCGGTTTGGCTTATGCCAGCACTTTCTGGCTGATTTTTAGTTTGCCTTTGGCTTTTGCCGCTGCGCAGCTACGTATTGAATGGTTTTTCCCGGCTATGTTGTTGGTGATTGGCGGTCGTTACCTGGTGTTCAGCAGCTTATTTGGCATGCGGTTATTCTGGTTCTGTGGTTTGGCGTTGGCAGGGGCCGGTTTTGTGCTGGGACAATTTGCCGCAGCACCTTTATACGGCGCCCTGGCCGGTGGTGTGATTGAACTTATTTTTGCGCTGGTGATTTTTGTGCAGGATAAAAAAGCAGCGCAGCAGACTACATTTGGCCTTAGGAACTTTCAGGTACAGGACAGCTAAATACCAGTTTGGTAAAAACATCAGTTTGATTGGGCAGTACTTCAGCAGCTTGGGCACAGAGGAGCATGTGATGCCAAAACTATTACAGAATATTCTAAGCCTGTTGGCCGGCGTTGTGGTGGGCAGTGCTGTGAATATGGCGCTGATCCAGCTGGGGCCTGTTGTCATTGCACCACCGGCCGGCGTGGAGCTGCATAACGCCGAAAGCCTGAAACAGGGCATCAGCCTGTTTGAACCACAACATTTTGTCACACCCTGGCTGGCTCATGCGCTTGGTACTTTTGCCGGCGCCTGGGTGGCTTGTTATCTGGCGGCCAGCTACAAAATACAGCTGGCTTTTGTGGTGGCTTTATTGTTTTTTTGTGGTGGTGTGGCGGCCAGTATCATGATACCTGCGCCGGGCTGGTTTATTGCACTGGATTTGTTATTGGCTTATCTGCCAATGGCCTGGCTGGCGGGCAAACTGCATCAAAGCCCGGGCCGCTGATAACTGTTTATTGTCTTTCTTTGTTTTGGCTGAAGTGAGTTATTGATAAAAAAGGGCAAACCGGAGTTTGCCCTTTTTTGATTGTTGCGATTGCAGGCGCGATTGTAGTCGTGAGAAGGACTCTAAAGCTCAGTGTGTTTTGCTGTTATTTCTGGCCAGACTCCGCTGCTTTGGCTTGTTTTACCATAGCCCGCACGTCGCTCAGTAGCTGCTGCGCGTCATAAACCACACCGTCTTTAATGGTGTAACGCACACCCTGAGTGCGCTCTGGCTGGTTGTTGGCATTCAGCTGGTAATGGCCTGTGCCATACAGCACTTTAAAATTAGCCAGTGGGTTTTCAGCCACTATTACCATATCGGCTTTTTTGCCCGGTACCAGGCTGCCAATCTCATCGGCCAGTCCCAGCGCCTCTGCGCCATTTAAAGTGGCGGCCTGAATCACTTCCAGCGCATGAAAACCTGCTTCACGTAAGAGCTCCAGTTCCTGAATAAAGGCAAAACCATAAATTTTGTAGATATAACCGGCGTCTGAGCCTGTGGTAATACGGCCACCATGGTTTTTAAAGTCGTTTAAAAACAACATCCAGATCCGGTAGTTTTCGCGCCAGGCAATTTCCTGATCAGTAGTCCAGTCAAACCAGAAAGAACCATGGGCGTCGCGGTTGGGCTGAAAAAACCTGGTTAAGGTAGGCAGGGTGTAGTCCTGATGCCAGGGCGCTGAACGCTGTGCTTCAGCATGACGGGTGGCTTCATAAATGGTCAGCGTTGGGTTAATGGTAAAGTTCAGCTGGATGAGTTCATCCCGCACTGCATTCCAGCGCTCTGAGCCAGGTGCTGCCGCTTGTTTCCAAAGCTCGCCGGCGGCGGCAAAACGGTCTTGTTCATTCTGATAGTTATAATGCGCCGGATAGTGCTGGATCACCTGGCCGGTAAACAGCGCTTCCGGTAGACCATACCAGTGCTCCATTGAGGTCAGTCCCATTCTGGCGCTGTCCAGTACATTGGTACGCATCACGTTGAGCTGTGCATGGTGCATCATGGTGCCCAGTTTGAGTTTGCCGGCTTCATCCAGTGCAGCGGCAATAATAGCCGGAGTGGCACCAAAAAACTTAATGCCGGCACCACCGGCTTTTTTTACACCCCGCACCCAGTCACGTGCTTGTTCAGGGCTGAACACAGGTTTTTTCAGGCCCATGCCAAAACCAACATAAGGCACAATACGGGGCGCCACGATGCGGTTTTCGTTGGAGGCTTTTACATGTTTTAAGGTCCAGTCGAGGCCGTTAAAACTGCCGGGCTCCCTTACTGTGGTAATACCGTGTGCCAGCCAGAGTTTGAACACATATTCGGCCGGAATGCCCGGGGCAGAGCCACCAATATGGCCGTGCATATCAACAAAACCAGGCAGAATATACATGCCGCTGACATCGAGCTCTTTGTCACCTTTGGCGGCAACCGGTCTGCCTTCGGCTTTAACCGGCAAGCCCGGGTTTCCCACCACCACAATTTCGGCAATGCGGTCGTTTTCAATGACAATATCCACAGGCCCTTGCGCTGGCGCACCTTCACCGCTGACATAAATGCCACCGCGTAAAATCAGCCGCTGATAAGGGCCGTCGCCTCTGTCACGTTCCGGAGCTGAAGGGGTGCGCTCGCTTGCGCTTGCCGCCTGAGCTGGGACTAAACAACTAAAAACGAACAAAAATAAGCTGCCAAACAGGTGGCGACGGGCATTATTCTGGTGCATATAGGTTCCGGTGGATTGTGATTGTTGTTATTTGTGCCAGTGTGGCAATAGCTGATACTTGTGGCAACCGGATACGTTTAACAGAACCACAGCTGCGATAAAAGGAACCCAGGCGGCATGGTTTGTTTTCTGTTGTTATCATCCGGAGTGGTGGGGCTTTCAGATTGCATTCTTCGCCGGCGCTCAGTACATTGGAGCCAGTGCTTTTTTGTAAAGGCAGAACAATGTCTGTTATTTTATTGATTTCACTGTAAAACGAGGTTGTTGTGCGCTTAATCACGCTGATATTGCTGTTTGTTGGCACTGCTGCCCAGGCCAAAGTTGAGTTGTGGGAAAATTATGTGTACTACCCGGTGAATGCCAGCACAAAACAGGAGCTGATAGCAGCCACTGCCGCCCACACGCCGATTAAAAAAGATGGCCTGAGTGATATTGCCGACAGCAGTTATGCCATTCAGTGGCGTTTTTATGTCAAAGACTGGAACCGGCAATGCCGTATCGATACTTATGTCACAGATCTGAGAATTGAGGTGACTTTGCCAAAACTGCAGGTGTCGACCACAGAGGTGCAGGATTTGTGGGCGCGCTGGTATCCAAATTTATTGCGTCATGAAATGAAGCATGTGGCTATTGCCAAAAAAGCTGCCAACGATATTGATGATGCACTGCGAAGCCTGGGCTCCAAAGCCAACTGCAAGGTGCTGGAGCAGGAAGCCAATGCGCTCGCCAATGCCATTTTGGCCAAAGCCAAAGAAGCGCAGCTCGCTTACGACAAAGAAACCCGTTACGGTGAAACCGAAGGCGCTTCGTTACAGAGCTTATAACTGCGGCTGGTATCAGTTAGTGTTTAATACAGACAAATAAAGCGTTGCCGGAGTCTGGTGCCAGCGGCAGGATTTTTTCAAAATCGTGCTCCAGCATCACCACTTCAAAGTCCGGCTCCAGCAGCGCTTTAAGCTCAGCAAAACTAACAGCCACCATAGGGTGGTGGTCCTGCCAGAGCTCGGTCACACCCTGAGTGGTTTTCTGAATTTTCAGCCTGAGCTGCTGCTCATCACCAATCCCCTGATAAAACCAGCCGGATTCAAACACAAAATGGCTGTGCTGATGGCTGGCATGCTGGCGCAATAAAGCGCTGTTATCAATTTTGTTTTTATCGACCGCACTAAAACAAAACACACCACCGGATTTTAGCGCCGGCACCACGTGGCGCAGGCAAGCTTTTAAGCCGTCAATATTGCCGCTGTAATGTAAGGAATATAAAAAACAGGTAATGAGATCAACAGGTTCGCTTATGTTAAAGGCGCACATATTCTGCTGTACAAATTGCGCCTGCGGGCAGCGCTGCTGGGCAATATCCAGCATCGGCTGATTTAAATCCAGCCCGGTGCACTGATAACCGGCCTGTAAAAAATGTTCAATATGCGGCCCTGTGCCACAGGCTAAATCCAGATGGGTATGGCCGCCGCTGCCAAAAAACTGATGCAGACGCATGGCCGCTGCACTTTGGCGCTGATAGTCAATGTCGGCACACATCAGATCGTAATAACCTGATAAATCAGTATATAAAGCGTTAAAAGACATCGTGGGGCGCTCAGCGGCAATAAAATAAGGCCGGCATTTTAACTGAGTCTCCTCCTGATGCGAAGTATTAGCGCCATTACGAAGTATTTTGCTGCTCAGGCAAAAATGCTACCAATCCACAAACAATAGCTATGACTGACAGGCCAGGCTCTTGCCGCTTCTGTGGTTGTGCTTGCACTATAAAGCTCAGACTGTGCTCTGCAGGTGCAGAGCCGTAGCATCACAACAAGAAGGATAAAAAAGTGCGATATACATTTTCTGCAAAATCTGTGTTGGCCATCAGTATTGCTGCGGCCCTTGTGGCCTGTCAGCCCGCCAATGAGCCACAAAATAACAGCGCTAATCAGGCTGGCAATGGCGCTGGAGCGCCGGCAGCTGAAGTTCAGGCCACAGCACAATCAGAGTCTGAGCGGTTAAATCAGTGGTTTGAACAAAAATATGAGCAGCAGCTGCAAATGAGCCCGCTGCGCCTGACCGCCCTTGGCCGTAAAGAAAAATACGACCAGGTGGATGATATGACTGCTGAAGCCGAGCAAAAAGAGCTGTTGTGGTTTGAAGCCACAGTGGCGGAGCTGAAAACACAATTTGACTATAACAAACTGGATACCGAGGCCAAAACTTCATACGACTTATGGATTTACCAGTTTGAACGCGCCAAAGAAGCAGCCGCTTACCGCGATCACAGTTATTGGTTTAATCAGATGCGCGGTATGCATTCGTCTTTACCTCAGATGCTGATCAACTTTCATAAAGTAGACAACAAAGCCGACGCAGAGGCTTATATCAGTCGTATTGGTGGTGCCGCCAAAGCCATTGCTGATTTACAGCAAAGAGCCATCAGCTCGGCCAAATCCGGGGTGCGCCCGCCTCGTTTTGCCTATGAAGGCGCCCTGGTGCAGGTGAATAATTTGCTGAAGGGCCAGCCCTTCGAACAACAAGGCGCTGACTCGCCGCTGTGGAGTGATATCAACAACAAAATTGACGCGCTGGTCAAAGCCGACAAATTAACGAACGACGAAGCAACTGAGCTTCGCAACAACGCCAAAACGGCGCTGACCAGCCAGTTTAGTGCGGCATATCAGGCGCTGGCGCACTATTTACAAACTGAAATTGCCAGCATGCCAGTTGACGCACATGGTGCTTCAGCCCTGCCGGACGGTGTGGCTTTTTACAATTTGCGTTTACAACAGTCGACCACTACACCGCTGACGGCCGACGAAATTCACCAGATTGGCCTGGATGAAGTAGCGCGTTTAACCAAAGAGATGAACGCTATTAAAGACAAAGTGGGTTTCACCGGTGATTTAAAAGCCTTTTTCCACTTTATAAAAACCGACAGTCAGTTTGTCTATCCGGACACTGACGAAGGCCGCGAAGCTTACATCAAAGACTCTGAGGCTTATCTAGCTTTTATCGGCGAAAAATTACCGCAGTATTTTGGCATTTTGCCCAAGGCCAAACTGGTGGTGAAAAGGGTGGAAGCCTTCCGTGAACAACCGGGCGCTGCGCAGCATTATTCGGCTGGCACGCCAGACGGTTCAAGGCCTGGAGTCTATTACGCCCATTTATCCGATATGAAAGCCATGCCAAAAAATGAAATGGAAGCTATTGCATATCATGAAGGTAGCCCTGGCCATCATATGCAAATTTCCATCGCCCAGGAGCTGGAGTCGGTGCCGAAATTTCGCACTCAGGCACGTTTTACCGCATATTCCGAAGGCTGGGGTTTGTATTCAGAACTTTTGGCCAAAGAAATGGGCGCTTATCAGAACCCTTATTCTGACTTTGGCCGGTTAGTGACTGAAATGTGGCGTGCTGTACGTTTAGTGGTTGACACAGGGATGCATGCCAAAGGCTGGACTGAGCAGCAGGCCATCGATTATTTTATTGAAAAAACACCAGTAGCCAAAGCTGCTGTGGTGTCTGAAGTGCGGCGTTACCTGGTGATGCCGGGGCAAGCCACGTCATACAAAATTGGCATGCTGAAAATTCTGCAATTAAGAAGTCAGGCGCAGCAGCAACTGGGTGATAAGTTTGACATCCGTGCATTTCACGACACAGTGCTCAACGGCGGTGCTTTACCGTTGGAGCTGTTGGAAAAACGGGTGCAACAATGGGTGGACAGTGTGAAAGCGCGCAGTGTTTAATCTGTAATCAAACCAGGCGGCGTGTTCAGTGCCGTCTGGTTTTTGCAAAAAATCAACATGGAATAAGCAACAACAAGGAGGTGACTGATGTCAGCACAAACAACAGAACAAATTGCCGTACAGGGCCGGTGTTTATGTGGTGCAGTACGATTTCGGGCTTTGGCAAACACAGCTTTGGAGGCCTGTCATTGTGGTATGTGCCGGCGCTGGGGCGGCGGGCCGCTGCTGGCGGTCAATTGTGGCAGTTCGGTCGACTTTGAAGGCAGTGAAGCAATAGCTGTATTTTCTTCATCGGATTGGGCAGAACGTGCTTTTTGCCGCAGTTGTGGCAGCCATTTGTATTATCGTTTTATTCCGGATAACAGGTTTATAGTGCCGGTGGGGCTGTTAACACCGCAGCATGCTTTTGTATTTACTGAACAAATTTTTATCGACCATAAACCGGCTTATTATTGTTTTGCCAATTCAACGCTGGAGCTGACCGAAGCCGAAGTTCTGGCGCAATACGCCGGGCCAGAAGCCTGACGCCCAAGTTTGCAATAGCAGCTGCTGAGCCTCAATCGCACAGCAGCCTGTTGTGGTGGCGACTGTGAAGGTTTTTTTATCAGCTAGCAGTGTTGTATTGCTGCTGTGCTGATGAAAAGAAGCTGAAATGGCCCGCGACCACGAAAATCCAACGGGCGTGCAGAGCACTTGAATGTTGCTTTAGCAGTTGGTATTGGCGGCAATATCAAAACAATAAGGGTCACCTTTGCCCAGTTCATAGGTAATTTTGGAAAAATTAAAAGTCACATTTTCGGTTTGTAACTCTTTTTTATTGGCAACACCGCCAACGCTGTAAGAAGTGACCAGCACGTTCTGTAATAAAATCCGCATGCCTTCGCGTTTGATCTCTACTTCCGGAAAGTGTTTGCCGGTGGCAACAGCGTCTAACAAAGCACGTGACTGAGCATCGGTGTAGCGGGTCAGCGAGATATCCTGCATATTGACTTTACCGGCGCTACCACCACCGCCCATATGGGAAGTGCCGGAATTTGATGCCCCCCAGGACCAGGCCAGCACTTCTGAGGTTCCTACGTTATTGATAGTTAATGATATCGGGCCTTTTACTTGCGCCAGAGCAGGCGCCGCAGTACAGATCAAAGCTGCGCTAAGGGCAGCGGTACAAAAAGAGCGAAGCGGGTACATAACCATACCTCCGTTAAAACAGGCGAAATGCCTGTTCCAGCAGTATAGTTGAGGCTTTTTTTATATTAGCAATATCTTGAGCACTAAACCGCCACTATACCGGCGCTGCGGTATGCTCAAGGTTTTTGTGCATTTTTGGCTACAACCACAAGCTGCAAAGAATTTTATCCGTGGTTGTACCACTTTAAGTAAATTTATTTGCCAAGCTCAGTGCCACTGTGGCGGTTGGTTCAGGCCGGACTGTCATGTTGTTCCAGATGAATTTGTAAGCAATATCAACAGCATCAGAACCGGAAAAACCGGTTTCGCCAGACATCAGCACAAGGAGCATTTTGCATGTCCCACCACACCATAGAGTTACATCGTGTTTTAAAGGCCAGTCCTGAGATAGTTTTTCGTGCTTTTCTGGCACCGGCGGCCCTTGCCAAGTGGCTGCCACCTCATGGTTATGTTTGTACTGTGGAGCATCTGGACGCACGCGAAGGTGGTTTATTTAAAATGGCTTTTACCAATTTTCGCTCAGGCCAGAGCCATAGTTTTGGCGGCCAGTATCTGGAACTTAAACCCGGTGAGCTGATTCGTTATATCGACAAGTTTGACGACCCCAACCTGCCGGATCCGATGGAAGTGACAGTGACCTTAACAGCAGTCAGTTGTGGCACTGAACTGAGGATCCGGCAGCAAGGGGTGCCGGAAGTGATCCCAGCCGAGTCCTGTTATCTTGGCTGGCAGGATAGCTTATCAATGCTGGCGCTGCTGGTGGAAGCTCAGCAGCCGGAATCAAGCTAATACAAACCTCTAGTCAGACCTGAAATTGCCACAGTATTGTTGTCTGAAAAGTTAATCAAAGGTATATTTTTCCGCTCAGCCGGCCCGTTGATGGCCGGTTTTTTTGTGACTTTTGTATTTATTTTCAGGGAGGATTTGTGCGTCATCATCTTTGGTTACAGCAACAACTTGTTTTTACAGCACATTTAAATAATGCCCAATTGGCTGAAATCGTATTGGAGGCCAAAAAAAGCACCATGTGGCTGCGTTATACAGTGCGGCTGACGCCCTGGCTTATGACGGTGTATCTGCTGGCGTTAAGCCTGATGTATTTTAATCAGCGCAATGATGCCGGTTTTATCAGTTGGCTGACGGTGGTAACTTTAATGTCGGTGGCCGCGCTTTGTAGTTATTATCTGGAACAAAAAGTGGTGCGCTCGAGATTGCTGGAGTTATTACAGGGCCGCTGTTAATTTCTGCTGGCAAGGCCGCCTGAAATCATCTTAACCAAGTGGTGGATTGTGGATAAATCTTCAGAACTGCAGGCCAGGATCAGACCGGCGACAGAGACAGACGCAGAAGCTATTGCTTTGATATATAACCATTATATTGAACATAGTACTGTTACCTTTGAGCAAAGCGCGATAACGGATAACGAGATGCTGCAGCGGATACAGCTGATAAGACAAGCGGCTTTGCCCTTTCTGGTGCTGGAACAACAAGGGCTGTTGATAGGTTACGCTTATGCCAGCCCCTGGCGTGCCCGGATTGGTTATCGTTTTTCGGTAGAATCCAGTGTGTATCTGTCGCCTGACAGCGCAGGTTTGGGGTACGGCAGCCTGTTAATGCAGCAGCTGCTGCTGCAATTAACTCAGGCCGGCTACCATGCTGTGATGGCCGGTATTGCCTTGCCAAATGATGCCAGTGTGGCGTTACACGAAAAATTCGGCATGACAAAAGTGGCGCATTTTTATCAGGTGGGCACCAAGTTTGGCCAATGGCTGGATGTAGGTTATTGGCAGTTGTTATTGCAAAATCCGCAGCAGGAGGCCGTGCAGGGCGCAGGCTGTGCAACATAGGCTCGAACCAGCGCGGATAATTAAACAGTATCAGGTTACAGAGGAATAACTGATGTTCACGATCCGGCCGGCAAGTCTGAGCGATGCTGCCGCCATCAGTGCGCTGCTGCAGGATTTAACGCGGCGTTTTATTGCGCCCGATTGCACGGAAGAAGGGGCTGCACTGTTGTTGCAAGCGATGAGCGAAAGCGCAATTGCCGGTTACATTCAGCAGCCAAACTTTGATTATCTGCTGGGGGAAATGAATGCTGAGCTGGTTGCTGTAGTGGCCACCCGCGATAATAGTCATTTGTACCATTTATTTGTAGCCAGTCACTGCCAGGGCAGGGGTTATGCTGCAAAACTTTTTGCCGAGGCCAAAGCGCGTTGTCTGCAGCGGGCCGACACAAAAATTTTTACTGTCAATTCATCTTTATACGCGCTGCCAGTGTATCAACACCTGGGTTTTGTTGCCGTTGGTGGTCAGCGTGATACGCAAGGTATCCGGGATGTTCCGATGCTGCTCGTGCTGACGCAGCAATAACACTAGCTTTGTGGCCTGCGGTGATCAGGCTTTTGTTGTTTGATGCTGATGAATACCGCTTTTATCTGCGGTGATCTGTACCCAGTATGTGATGCTGCAGTGAAGGCTGTGTATATGTCTGAGAGTTGAGACTTTTCTTCTTTAATAAACGCCTTTTTCTGCCTTTTTGCTGCATTTTGTCCGATGCTGGCGTTGACCCATCGTTTTTCTTGAAAAACAGCTGTTTTGTATCAGCATACCGCTCTGTTTTGTCGGCTTTTTTGCTGTTTTATGCAAAATGCTGCTCTTACCAGTGCAACCTGACGGCGTTTATATTGAAATTATTCGCTGAATATGCAGCGTTTTAATCATTTTTTGACATACGTATCGATAATATAATTTTCATTAAATTAACAATGAGTTCTTTTGTGTGGCCATGATCATTAAGTGAAGGCACTTTTTGGCAACAAAATTGTGGAGTGCTGCCAGATATTTTTACACATTGTTTAATAAATGTTTTTTTATGGTTTATTTTTTTATTTCTTGTGTCGTGTCTTGTGTTTTTTTATGTGTTTTTTGTGCTTCTGGATATTGTTTTTTGTTTGTTCTACAGTACGGAATGATGTTGAGTTGTATAAGAACATACGGAGAAGTAAATGAATGGAGCGTTGTTGTCTGTTCGTTCAGGTAAACGGAGTAAAGGATTTACGTTAATTGAAGTGATGGTCACAGTGGTGATTATCGCCATTATTGCTTCAATAGCTTTTCCTGCTTATCAACAAATGGTGCTGAGATCCCATCGCTCGGATGCCATCGATACGCTTGCCACCACGGCACAATTGCTGGAACGTCGATTCACTGAAACCAACAGTTATACCGGTCTGGTGTTACCAACGACCAGTACCCATGGTTATTACAGCATTACCGCCGATGTTAAGGCCTCCAGTTATACCCTGACGGCAACAGCCACAGGCCGTCAGGCGAAAGATACCGAATGCAAAACGTTTACTATTGATAATACAGGTCAGAAACAAGCCACCACAGCCGGAGTTTGCTGGTAATGAAAAGCCAGGGGGCCAGGGGCCACAAAGGTTTTAACCTGATTGAACTGCTGGTGACGCTGGCTGTTTTTGCAGTCATTGTCGGTATCGCCATCCCTTCTTTTTTGGATTTGATCCGTGACAGCAAAGCCAGAAGTCAATCTAACCAAATTTTAAGTTATCTGCATTATGCCCGCTCTGAAGCGGTTAAACGTCAACTTAACGTGGAGGCGCGGATGGCTCAGTCAACAGCAGGTTGGAACATGCAGATTTTTCGTACCGACAACAACGAATTGCTGCGCCGTCTGGACGTTACTGACAACAACGTAGCGCTGGGTGGGGACGAAAATGTGATTTTCGATAGCCGTGGCAGACCATTACAACAGCGTTGTATCGGTGTCATTGTGGATGAAAACAGCAAATACAGCCGTCAGGTGACGGTGTTGCCGGGTGGCAAAATTGCAGTGGAGGCAGGACAATGTCAATAACAGCTGGCGTTGTAAAACAAGGTGGTTTTAGCTTGCTTGAAGTGCTGATAGCCATGTTAATTCTGGCTTTTGGCGCTTTAGGTTTGGCGGGTTTGCAAATGAAAACGCTGCAGTCCAGTCACTCCGCCTATCAGCGGGGTTTAGCCAATATTATCGCGGCCGATACAGTGGAACGATTGTGGGCCAATGCAGCCGCCGCCGCGCCTTTGACAGTGCTGCAAATTCAGGCTCAGGTACAGCAGCGCTGGCTCCTGACCAATAACAATAACGTCACTTTGCCTGGTTTGGTAACAACTATTATTGAACCTGCGGCCGGCGATACTTTATATACAGTGCAGATCACCTGGGATGAAACCCGGTTCGATGACGAAAACACGTCATTTTCTTATTCATTCCGGCTTTATCCTTAGGAGTATCTGATGTATTTGCAGCGACAATTTACATATCAGACCGGGGTAACGCTGGTTGAACTGATGATCAGCCTGGCACTTGGTGCCATTCTGTTATGGGGGGTCACCTCAGTGATGGTTTCGGGCCATTTGTCTTATAGCGAAGCACAGCGTTTTACCGCTTTACAGGGTGATTTTTCCTACATTAACGATTCAATTTTAGTCGATAGCCGTGGTGCTACCGGCGTGGCCACTGCCAATAATGGCACAGTGCTGACGCTGACAACTGCTGCCGGTGCCGTGGTGTACCAGCGCAATAATAACAATGAGCTGACACGTCAGCTTAATGCTGATCCGGCCTCGATAGTGGCCGAAAACGTTAATCTTTTTACGGTCGCTTGTTTAGACCCGCTGGGGGCTGTTGTGGTATGTGGCAGCGCAGTGCAAATTGAAACCACAGTTGAGTTGACAACCAGCCGTGGGAATGAGGATCGCCAGCATCGTATTTCGTTTCGCTCAGCGCTTCGAAATGCGGTTTTGCAAAGTAAATTTCCGCCAGCTGCGGGGGCATGAATATGAAGCATAGTCAGAAAGGATCGGTGTTGATCATTTCGTTGTTACTGCTGATGGTGGCAACCTTAATCAGTGTGGCCGGTATCAGCTCGATGCAAATGAACGAACGTATTTCTTCTAATCAAAAACAGGTATCTGAAGCTTTTATTGCGGCTGAAAGTGGCCTGATTGAAGTGAAAGCCTTTTTTGATGATGAAGACAATAACGGGCTTTGGGGCGATCCTGATGCAGTGCTAAAAGCACTACAGGATTCCAAGCGGGGTCTGGGGAACAATGTGGAATGGCAAATTGAGACTGTTGATTTTGTCAGTAAACCTGGTTTTGTCCGGGTGGTCAGTGTAGGAACCGTCACATCCACCGGTATTGAGCGTAAAGTTCAGGCTTATTATCAGCCGAAAAAGGCTTCAGGTAACCTGGGGGCAATGAACATTATCGGTGGTATTAAAATTTTTGATACTGCCAACAGTAACAAATTTCAGGTTATTGGTGAAAAAGATAGCGCAGGGAAAATTATAGGCCCGGCCCTAGCTACCAATACGAACAGCAACTACAACAAAATTGTACAAGATATAGAAGCCAAAGACCGGATGGATAATTACCAGGGCGGCATCAAGGTTGTTGATTTTGACGACCCCTTCGGTGATCCGGAAAAAATGAACGACTTTATTGAGTCGATTAAAGCGCAATATTACGCTATGCCGTTGGCGCAACGTGGTGTAGCTCCGGATAACATGGGTAAAGTGGGCGAAGAGCGTATTACTTATGTGGCCGGCAATATCGAGTTTAAGGGGAAGGCGACAGGTGCAGGTATTCTGGTGATTGACGGTAACCTGACCATCAGTGGTAACTTGCTGGATTTTGAAGGTTTAGTGGTGGTGCGTGGTCAAAGCTTCCAAATGAACGGTGGTGGTAACCGCGACTTAAAAGGTTCTATTGTATTCGCCAACCCGAAAAAAGATGCGGTGACAGGACAGTGGAGTTTTGGTGAAGCCGAAGCCACCTTTGTGTTTGATATTAATGGGGGTGGTAATGCCACTTTCCAATACGACTTAGATGCCCTGACCAAAGCGCGTGACTTATTAAAAGACGATGGTAAAGCCAAACAAATGTGGCAGTTACAAAGCGGGCCAGGTGCCAGCGGTAGTGGCACTGCCAGCTCCATGTCGTTATGGAGTGAAGTGATAGACGGTTATTAACCACAGATCGTGACGCTGTGCTGACCTAGAAAAAAACCGCCTGCTGGCGGTTTTTTTCTGTGTTTCCGCTGTGGTGTACGGGATTTTGGCGGCTGAAAGTTTAGCTTACAAATCAGTTTTAGACCTTGGCTGTTGAAGCGGTTATGCTTTGGCCACAGCAGTTTTGGCAGTTACAATTTTCTGATGAATTCTGATACAAATTACAGCCTTAGCTGTAGTAAAAAAGTTTAACCCAGCAACAACGCAAAAGGATAACAAAAGTGCGCCAATCATTATTAGCCCTGAGTATTACTGCCTTATTGGCAGGTTGTAATCCGGCTTCACAGGCTCCGGAACAAACGACAACACAACCAGCAGCGCCGCAGGCCGCAGCGGATAACAAAACAGCCCCGGCAGTAGCGGCTGAACAAAACGAAACAGCAAGGTTAAATCAGTGGTTTGAAGCCAAATACGAAGAGCAGCTGCAAATGAGCCCGTTGCAGCTGACATTCCTTGGCCGTAAAGACAAAAACGACCAGATTGATGAAATGACCGAAGAGGCCGAAGACAAACAACTGGCGTGGCTGGCGGCATCAGTGGCTGAACTTAAAGCGCAGTTTGATTACGAGAAGTTAGAGCCTGAAGCTAAAACTTCATATGATTTATGGGTTTACCAATACGAGCAAGAAGCAGAAGCGGTGAAGTTCCGCGGCAACCGTTACGTATTTAACCAGATGCAGGGTGTGCATGCCTTGCTACCGCAACTGTTGATGAACTTCCATAAAGTTGACGATGTAAAAGATATGGAAGCTTATGTTAAACGTATTGGTGGTGTGGCTAAAGCCATTGCTGATTTACAACAAAGGGCGGAAAAAGCCGCTGCAGCTGGTGTGCGTCCACCCCGTTTTGCTTATGAGGGGGTGATTGAGCAAGTTAATAATCTGCTGACAGGCGCCCCTTTTACCGAATCTGATAAAGACGCACCGCTGTGGTCTGACGTAAAAAACAAAGTTGATGCACTGGTGAAAGCCGACAAACTGGATGACAAAGCAGCACAACAGTTATTGGCTGATGCAAAAACTGCGTTAACCAGTCAGTTCCAGCCGGCCTACCAGTCGCTGCTGGGCTTTTTAACCAGCGAGCTGGATAAAGCAGACAAAATTGCCACAGGTGTGGCTAAGCTGCCGGATGGCGTGGCTTATTACAATCTGCGGTTAAAACAGTCCACCACCACAGCCTTAACTGCTGAGCAAATTCACCAGATTGGTTTAAATGAAGTTGAGCGTTTAACCGCCGAGATGATCGCCATTAAAGACAAAGTAGGTTTTAAAGGCGATTTAGCCGAGTTTTTTAAATTTATTAAAACCGACGTGCGCTTTTTCTACCCGGACAACGACGAAGGCCGCAATGCTTATTTAAAAGATTCAGAAGCTTATTTAGATTACATTAATAAAAAACTGCCAGAGTATTTTGGCATTCTGCCAAAAGCACCTTTAGTCGTAAAACGGGTAGAGGCCTTCCGTGAACAGCCTGGCGCGGCGCAGCATTATTACCCGGGCACACCGGACGGTTCACGCCCTGGTATTTATTACGCACATTTGTCTGATATGAAAGCCATGCCTAAAAATGAAATGGAAGCCATTGCTTACCATGAAGGCAACCCTGGCCACCATATGCAAATTTCCATTGCACAAGAGTTAAAGTCGGTGCCGACCTTCCGTACTCAGGCCGGTTTTACCGCTTATTCTGAAGGCTGGGCGCTATATACTGAGCTTTTGGCTAAAGAAATGGGCGCTTATAAAGACGATTATTCCGACTTTGGCCGCCTGATCACCGAAATGTGGCGTGCGGTACGGTTAGTGGTCGACACAGGTCTGCACTCTAAAGGCTGGACTGAACAACAAGCCATTGACTATTTTAAAGCCAAAACACCGGTGGCTGAAGGCGCTGTGGTGTCTGAAGTGCGCCGTTATATTGTATGGCCAGGTCAGGCAACGGCTTATAAAATTGGCATGTTAAAAATTCTGGAACTGCGTGAAAAAGCCAAAACCGAACTTGGCAGCAAGTTTGATATACGCGCTTTCCACGACACCATTTTAGGCGGTGGAGCATTGCCACTGGACGTGCTGGAAAAACGCGTCAATAACTGGGTTTCATCAGTAAAAGCACAACCTGTTGCGGCTGGTTAATCAGCGGCGACTAAAGGGTTAGTGGCTCGCCAGGCTCTGTGGTCTGGGCGAGTATTAAAAAGGCGTACAGGCTTAGGCGGTACGCCTTTTTATTGTTTGCGCAGGTATGGCAATGCTTATAGTGAGCTGGCAGCTAAGTTGGCTATGCAGTTTTGTCCTGGCAAGGGTGTTGCTATTCGTATCGACAACAAGTGACGCGCAAAACCCCCTCCGCCAGCCTTCAAAAGCAGACGAAAAGGGGAAGGGAAAAGCGCTGATCGATCATAAACCCTTGTTCAGTTTAGCGAATATAAAAGCTCTATCTGAGACGGAAGTTAGTTTGAGATAGAGAAGTTAGTTCCAGGGGGAGCTGTA
Organism: Rheinheimera sp.; assembly: GCF_036782235.1. GTDB lineage: Bacteria > Pseudomonadota > Gammaproteobacteria > Enterobacterales > Alteromonadaceae > Pararheinheimera. The sequence continues at coordinate 157,390 of NZ_DAIPZL010000005.1, forward strand.
GTTCGGGGTGAGCTGGAATAGAGGGGGCCGACTCTGATAACCTGATGATTTGCGCCTCGTCGCCAGATTATGGCGCACCTGTTGAGGTTCCATCTTAGCTGGCGGCGAAATCATGCTTTATTAGAAGCACAAAAAGGTGGTTTATTGCTGTCGGCTTGTAAGACCTTCCTTTACCCTGCAATATCATTCTGGGGATAACCCATCGGCTTTTTTTTGGGGAGTTAGCTTTGGATGTAAATACCGCGATTCAGGCACTAGGCGGTCTTGCAATGTTTTTATTGGCGATGCGCCTGATGACTGAAGGTTTAACATTATTTGCCGGCAGCCGCCTTAAACAATTATTAGGTGAATGGACTGCCACCCCCTGGCGAGGCGTCGGAGTTGGGATCCTGGTCACAGGACTGGTGCAATCTTCCAGTGCGGTCACTATTGCCACCATCGGCTTTGTCAATGCAGGCATTCTCAGCCTGCGCCAGGCCATGGGGGTAATTTTTGGCACTAATGTCGGCACAACGATGACGGCCTGGCTGGTTAGTCTGGTTGGGTTTGGCTTTAAAATTGATACGCTGGCATTACCGCTGCTGGTGGTTGGCGTTACACTACGGCTACTGACGGCATCCGCTCGCTGCAAAGGACTGGGTGATGCATTAACCGGTTTTGCTTTGTTTTTTCTGGGGCTTGAGCTGCTCAAAGAAGCCTTTGAAAGTGTTGCCGTGAGTTTTAGCGCCAATCTGGGCAGCAGTGATGGTCCCAATTGGGCTGGGATGATTCTGGTCGGCTTTACCGCCACTTTGCTCACGCAATCATCCAGCGCAGCAATTGCTATTATCCTGACAGCCTTCGCCGGTGGTATTGTCGGGTTTGAAGGCGCAGCCGCGGCGGTGATCGGTGCCAACCTTGGCACTACGTCGACTGCCGCATTGGCAACACTGAAAGCAACTTCTGCTGCTAAAAGGCTGGCGCTGAGTCATATCGGCTTTAATCTAATCACCGGCGTGGTGGCACTTTGCCTGCTGCCGCTGATGCTTGCATTTGTCCAGAAACTGGGTAATGTGCTGGAGCTTGAGAGCAGTCCTACCGCGCTATTGGCGCTGTTTCACACCCTGTTTAACCTGCTTGGCGTAATTATTATGTTGCCTGTTGCAGGGCGATTCGCCACGCTGCTTGAACGACTATTCCGCAGCGCTGAAGATGATCTGGCGCTGCCCCGTTATCTCGACGCTACCCTGAGCAGTACGCCTTCTCTGGCTGTAGCCGCATTAAAACAGGAGCTTCAGCGTTTGTCAGGCATGCTGGTCAGCTTATTACAGCAAGCCCTTAGCGGGTCTCGCTCTGTCAGCGAACTCACCCGATTTTCAGCAGCAATTCAAGCGCTGAGCACTGCCATCACCAATTTTATTGCCGGGATCCGGCCAGAGGCCATGGATCAACACACTGCCAATCAGTTAGCCAATGCGCTCTACACCGCAAGGTATTTTCAGAGATCTGCTCAATTGGCACCGGATTTGCGCCATTTTGTCCAGCATCAGGCGATGCTGCATGGTACAGAAGCGACAGCATTGGCCACCTTACTGGCGCAGGCCGCAAATGGTCTTAACCCTGCACATAGCGATGATAGCCGGGCCTTGACGGATGCACTGGAAGCGCTGCGCGATGCGCATCGTCATGCGCGCCGCGAATTGCTGGAAGCCGCGGTCAGAAAGAACCTGGCAGTTGCTGAACTGGAAACTTTACTCGAAGGGCTGGATTTGAGTCGCCGAGCCATTGAGTTGAGGATCAAAGCCGGCTTGTTGTTAACTTCGGATCAGGATAGTGAAGTTGGCGCAGAAGCTTGAGCGGAGTTTCACAAAATTATCACTTAAGGTCCAATCATTGATGCGAGCACAACCAAATTTTGCTTGTGGTTTTTGCTGCTAATCCAACCACAGGAAGCATAACCTCAGGTCTTAGCCGGTAAGGTTGTGTGACTGGAGAGCTTACCATACGTAACCCTTCACTCTGCAGCCTAGTGTACCTGCAATCACAAACCAGATGACTCCCCCTTCATCAAGGGAATGTTGCTTTTAAAGTGAAGTCGGCATTCGATTTTTTAGATTGCACTAGTGTTAAGCTGTCTTAATTCGTTCATAGCTGACGATCAATTAAATGGATGATTGCTGAAACTGGTGGTTGAGTGTAAATCAAAGAGCGGACGACCATCAGTCAAAGCCAAACCAGTTGTTAATGGTCAAAGCAATAAATTGCTTTATCAGCACATTTCCAATACCACCTTATCCGCTCAATAAATCCCAAATAATAACCGGCCACAGGCGGGGCTTTCCCTCGCTTTGCCTGTGGCCGGTTGGTTGACGCTTTAAGGTTCAGCTTTGCCCTTTATGCTTCAGCTGTGCTGCCCGGTGCTGCAAAGCTGAGTTTTAACCCTTAGAACGAATAGCGGACCACCAGTGAGGCGGTGCGGGCGTCCTGCAACTCTGTGGAGATGTTCCAGTCCGGGTTGGCAGCGAAGCTGCCGTCGGTTTTGGTCACTTGTGCTATTTCATTCACCGTAATAGGGGTGTCGAAGTTAAACAGGTTGTAGATGGTCCCCTTAACCGTTAAATCGCCGCCTTTGATGGTGGTGGCGTAAGTGACAGAAAAGTCCAGTTCATACAGCCAGTCGAGGCGGCCGGCGCTGCCCCTGGGGGCTGGCGTACCGTCCCAGTCATAAAATGATGCCTCGTCATACCATTGGCTGGCACACCAGTCGGCCCATAAACCTGTTTCACAGGTATCTACCCCAGTTGGGTGAATACTGAACTTGTTGCGCGGTTGGCCCGAGGTGGCGCGAGCCACTAGACCCATGCTCCAGTCGTCGCTCAGCTGATAGACACCACTGAGTTTCAGCGCATGACGGCGGTCGTTTGGCAGGTTACCGGCGGCGTGGTCCATTAAGTCGGCATAGTCATAAGAGGTGGTCCAGCCCGGATCGGCCTGGCCGTTGTCGGTACGCACCAAACCTTCGGTCATGCCCCAGCTGTGTGACCAGACGTATGACGCAAATAGCGTCAGCTCATCGGTTGGCCGGCCTTCAAGGGTAAATTCCCAGGCCAGGTAACGGCGTTTTGGATCCGGCAATTGTAAATCTGCGGCACTGAGTTCAACCCGCTCTTTATTGCCGTCTTTATCAAAGTCATACAAAAACACCACGTCTTTGCCTGGGTTGATCAGCGTATAAAAATAATGTTCGTTGGCTTTATTCTGCACATTATTTTGTTTAAGCCACTGTGCCACCACAGGACCTAAATCTGAGTCTTCAATCGACTGTTTTAAATCACGGTAAACAAAACGTACACCACCTTTTAGCCTGTCGCTCAGCTGCTGCTCGTAGCCTAAAGTCCATTCGTCAGAATACATAGGCCCGAGGTTATCGGAGGCAATACGTTCTACATCCACTTCACCACTTTGCACCTGATTGGTGGCCACCAGGCTGCCAATTTCAGGCGAACCGTCGGCTTTGAGTTTTATCGTGCCGTCGGCATTTAATGCGCCTGGCTGATAATAAAAATGCACATCTTTCTGACCGCTGGCCTGTTTGATGTTCATATTGGCGGCAATCGGCTGGAAATAACGGCCAGCTGTGGCAAAAATTTTCTGCTCACCATCGCCCACCGGATCCCAAATCAGCTGTAAGCGCGGCGCCAGCTGGTTTTCCAGTTTGGCGTAGGTTTGGCCTGTGGTGGCAGTATTTTCAAAGTTGCTGTATCTCAAGCCGGCATTGAGTGTCAGACCTTCGCTGATTTGCCAGCTGTCCTGAATATATAAAGCTCTGGAATTCACTTCGGTTTCACCCCCGGTGTCGCGCTGGCGCTGGCGTATATAAGTGCCTTGTGGCAAACCAATACGGGGGATGGCCGGATAAGTACGGTAGTCCCACCAGCCGCGGGCATTACCGACACCGTTCTGGAATTCCAGATAATCCACACTCAGCTTTTCGCTGTCGATACCGGCTTGTAAGGTGTGATCTGCAAGCTGATAAGTCACATCAAAACGCATCTGGTCGCGCTGATAATCTTCGCTGATAAGGTTGCTGGTACTCCAGTTACCGTACCTTTCGCCGTTCAGGTTGACATAGTCCCAGACGCCTGGCAGGGCATTGGTTGGTACTGTAGCCCGGCTGTCTTCGACCCGGCCAATTGTGGCAGCAACAGATAATTCGTCCGTTAAAAAGCCCTGATAACGGGCCGAATACATATTGCCGCCTGAGGTGCGGGCCGTGGTGCCTGTGTTATTGCCCACGCCGGCATCTTTGCTCCAGGCAAATTCACGGTAGGTTTCGTCGGCACTGTTATCAAGTGCAGTGAATGTCAGGCTGTGATCGTCGGTCAGATACCAGTCCAGGTTTACAAACCAGCGGTTTTCATCTTTGGTGTAGTCGGTAAATAAAGTACCGGCCGAATTGGCGTATTCGTTGTTCGATTCACGCGGGTTAAACAGCGCATAAAAAAAGGCTTTGTCTTCTAACAAAGGGCCACTGACCCAGATATTGGCTTCCTGAAATTGATTGTTTTTATCTTCGTTATTAATCGACATGGCACCATTGGGTTTGTACACCGTATTGTGCGGGCTGTGCAGGCTGGCCGGATCGTAACGCAGTTCAGCCCCGTATTGCAGATCGTTGCTGCCCGAACGTGACACCGCATTGACCACACCACCGATAAAACGGTCGTATTCTGCGGAAATGCCACCGGTTTTCACCTGGGTTTGGGCAATGGCTTCCCACGGCAGGTGAATAGAACCAATGCCGGTGCGCAGCGCGCTGATATTCATACCATTTAAAAAATAACCGTTTTCGGCGGATGAAGCGCCACCAAAGCTGGAGGCATCAAACTGCGCGCTGCGGGCCACACCTGGGGTTAACAAAGCAATATTTTCAAAACCAGTGTTGACCGGCATTAAATCTAAGGTGTCGGCGTCAATGGTGAGGCCGGCGGTTGAGTCGCTGGTATCAATCTGGCGCATCACCGCGCCTGCCACCGCAATACGTTCAATATCAGCACCGCCTTGTTTTAACACCGGCGTGTACACCAGGCTCTGACCCAGGCTGATGTTAATTTGCTCCATGGCAACAGGCGTCTGGCCCGGTTCGCTGACCAGTACCTGATAACGGCCGACCGGTAAACCGCGCAGCACATATTCACCTTTGGCATTGGTTTGCACTGAACGGGTAAAACCCTGTTCCAGATGTTTGACTGTGACAGTAGCCTGTGCCACTTGCTGGCCTGACGCTGTGCTCACCACACCTTTTAACAAACCGCTGGTGTTGTCCTGCGCCTGAGCCGGCACTGTATGCAACGCAAAAGCCAGGGCGCTTGCCAGAACAGACAAACGTAAGTTGTTGATATTGCGACTGTGTTTCACTTTTAATCCTTATTATATTGTATTAAATATATTGTATACCATTTAAGGTGATCAGCATCCTAGATTAAAAAAACACCAGTTGTAAAGGGGTTATGGCTGAACCTGACTCTGGTGTTAGATTTTTGTGGTGATTTTTCAGCGGAAGAAACGACAAAGCTTGTTGTGGTGTGTCGGGAAAAATAGTCAGTAAATATATTTAAATCATCATGTTATTTTGTTTTTACCAGCGGATGCTGATTGCAGGGCAAGGCAGGGAGAGTCTTATTGCTCCGACCAGTGGGTTATGGCTCGCAAGGCGGAGGGGGAGGGTAACAACAGCTTAGATTGGGTTCAGAGCGGCTCGGGGCTGGAGCTTATCAGCAGCGTTCTGGCAATACAGTTTGCGCAAGCTGTTTAAGAATACTGTCTGCCCATCTGTGCAGCGGATTGGAACTCGTCCTTAAGCCTTATTGTGTTATTTGCTACAAGCAGGGTATTGCTGCAAAGTTGCGGATGCCTGCTGTCGCAGCAACTGCTGAGTTGTGGCAGTTAATGCAATACTGGCGATATACGGCAATTGATCGGCCGGCGAGTTTGTGATCACCTCATATAACACCAGCGCACTTAACATGGCGCCTTGCAGATTGGCATGATTACCATCACGTTCATGCAGTTGGATGTCGGAGTGTCGTGTTATAAATTGTTGCCAGGCATAGGGGATGGGGGCTAAGCAAGCCGGATGTTGTTGCTGTACTTTTTTGAGGATGTTGTAAATTTGGGTTCCTTCATCAAAGTTACCAATTTGGGCATGCTCAGGATAAAGTACCGGGGTTGTTTGTTTGGTTTTGGCCAATTCAACCCAAGCGGCAGTCAGACCGGTTGGGTAATCGTAAAGGCCGGACGTCGAATATTTTTGTCCCTGCAAAATCAGATGAGTCCATTTACCTTTCTCAATTAAATCGCGGCTTTCAGCCTGATAATATCGTTCGTCGAGGTAACTACCGCCAGGAGCTGTCACTACTGTCACCTGGCTGGCAGATTTACCTGTTTGGATCAGTTGCGTGAGCAATTGAGAAAAGTTGTGGCTGCGCATATGGCTGTTACCAAATAACAGAACCTGATAATGCTGTTGCTGGCTATTGTCGGGCAAAGGTAAAGGCGTTGGCAAGGTTGCAGCTGGTGGTGTAACTTCAGCTGCTGCAGAGGTTGTGCTGTTGTCACTGTCACAAGCCGTAAGTGTTAGTAATACGCCGGAAAATAATCCGATGTAGCGCATGATGTTTTTTCTCATAAACAATCCTTTGTTGTAACAGCACCGGCGAAAATGACAACCTTTAAGTAACAATAACCTCAGATGTGGTTTGATGAAACCCTATTGTGAGGCAGTTTTGTCACTTCAGTCTCAAATAACACTTTGCATCATCAAGACTGCTGGTGAAAAGGTGGGGGCATTTGACAGATTTAGTTGACACTGCTTCGAAATTGACGATGCTTAAGAGATTGCATCTGAAACAGAACCAGGATTGTTGCGTTGACAGAGCCAGCAGTATCACGACCGAGGACAATCAGCACTATGGCAGGGCAGGAAAAAGCTGCCAAAACGCGTTGGTTCTGGTTTGGTTTTTATTATCTTCTGTTCGCCTTTATTACCATGTACCTGTTCCAGACCATCAGTGTCTGGCCCTCTGCAGGTGTTGCCGTTGCTGCTTTGTTATTGTTTGGCTATCGGATGGCCTGGCTGGTGTTTGTGGCGTCGATGCTGGTGGTGCTGGTGTATTTTGCCGGTTTGGAGCAGTCGCTCTGGTCCTGGCAGGTATTGTTTGTCGGTCTGGCGACAGCCACAGGCAATACTTTGGGGGCTATGGTTGCTTTATGGGTATGCCAGCAAATCGGCAGCATGGCTCAGTCTTTTGCTGATTTACAATGGGTGTTAAAACGCTTTTTACCGGCTACTGCCCTTTGTGGTCTGGTGGCTGCCGTTTTTGGTGTCGGCAGTTATTGGCTGATTAACTTACCCTGGCCGCATGGTTATCTCAGCGGTGTGGTGAACTGGAGTGTCAGCAATATGGTGGGTGCGCTGGTGGTGGCGCCACTTTTGATGTGTCAGCAGTTGCAGCCCGGTTGGCGCCGTAGTTTACGTCAGGCCAGGCTTAAACTGCTGGCGTTATTGTGTTTGTCTGTAACCGCATTTTTTCTGTTTGGCCCGGGACAAATCTGGTTGCCGCCGGCCTTTTTACAACCTGCTTTATTATTGATCCCGTTACTGTTCGTCACTTTAACCGCCAGCCCTTGTGTGGTGTTTTTATTTCAGGTGATGACTTTTTTACTGGTATGGGTGGGCACCACCGCAGGTTATGGGCCTTTTATTTCAGAGCACCCGACTGATACCGAAACCGCCATGCAATTATTTTGTGGTTTTTTGGCCGCGGTAATTTTAGTGATCCAGGCCTTGTTGGCTGAGCAGCGCAGGCTACGTAAAATCTGGGCCACAGAACTTTTAAGCAGCAAAAGGTTGTTAGAACAAAGGGTAGAAGAGCGTACCCGGCAGCTGTCCGAAGCCAACCGGCAACTGGAACTGTTGAGTGTGACTGATGCGCTGACCGGCCTTGCCAACAGAAGACGTTTTGACAGTTATCTGGCTGCGGAGTGGCAAAGAGCCAGCCGCTTGGGCCAAAAAGTAGGCTTAATGATGCTGGATGTGGACTGGTTTAAAAATTACAACGATCAATACGGCCATCTGCAGGGCGATGAATGTTTGCGCCAGATAGGGCAGTTGCTGAGGCTGGGGGCACGCCGGGCCACCGATTTAGCTGCCCGTTATGGTGGGGAAGAATTTGCACTGGTGGTGCCTCAGGCTGAAATTAGCTATCTGAAACAACAAGCCGAGCTGATGCGGGTGGCTTTTGCTTCGTTACATATTCCGCATCAGGGCTCGCCGCTTGGTCATGTCACTGTCAGCATCGGCATTGCGGTATTAACGCCTATGCCGCAACAGGATCCGGAGTTGTTAATTCAGCTGGCCGATGAGGCTTTGTACCGCGCCAAACATCAGGGCAGGAATCAGGTGGTGCTGGCCGATGAAGGGCAGCAGCGCAGCCCGGTGCAATAAAAACGCAAAAAGCTGCGCCAGCTCAGGTTCTGGCCTTGCTGCCTGTGGTAAAAATCGGCCATGATGTTGATATCACCGAATAAATTCAGAGACTTGGCATGGCAGAATTTGATGTGGTTGCAGTGCGGAATTTTTTGCTGGCGCTGGCCATAGGTGCTTTGGTTGGCATAGAACGCGAAAAACACAAAACCACTGAACATCCGGGCACCTTTGGGGGTTTACGCACTTTTATTCTGATAGCTCAGGTCGGTGCTGTCAGTGCCTGGTTATCCATTCATCTGCAAAGCCCCTGGTTGTTTATCAGTGCAGTGCTGACGTTGTCTTCAGTGGTGGTCACCGCTTATGTACTGGAAAACCGCCAGCAACCGGCCGCACTTGGCCTAACCACTGAAATCAGCGCTATTACCGTATGTTTATTGGGCGGCGCTGTGATGTTTGGTTATGCCGAACTGGCAGTGGCGCTGGCCATTTTAACCTCGGCCATTTTAACTTTTAAGCAGCCACTGCATGGTCTGGTCAGTAAACTTGATACCCCGGATTTATATGCCGGCAGCAAATTATTGTTGGCCACTTTTATTATTTTGCCCTTGTTGCCCGATCACGCCATAGATCCCTGGCTGGCGCTGAACCCCTACAAACTCTGGTTGTTGGTGATTTTAATTTCCGGTTTGTCTTTATTGGGTTATATCGCCATACGGCTATTAGGCTCTGGCCGTGGCACTGCTCTGGCTGGGCTTGCCGGCGGTTTGGTGTCCTCTACAGCTGTCAGCATGAGTATGGCCAGGCAAAGTAAAGGCGAAGTTGACAGCGATGCGGCCGATAAACTGGCAAGCGGTATTCTACTGGCCTGGCTGGTGATGTTTGTGCGGGTGATGGTGACTGTGGCGCTGGTGTACTTGCCGCTGTTGGCGCACATTTGGCTGCCTTTTAGTCTGATGGCCTTATTTACCGCTGCTTTGGCCGGTTTTTTTTACTGGCGCGGCAATGCCGGACGGCAAATTAAACAGCGCCAGGACAGCCTCAGTAACCCTTTTAGCCTGTGGGCGGCCAGTAAATTTGCGTTGTTATTTGCGCTGGTGCTGCTGACGGTGAAACTGACCGAACATTATGCCCCTGCTGAAGGTTTGTATCTGGTGGCGGCTGTTGCCGGTTTAACAGATGTGGACGCCATTACCCTGTCAATGACGGAACTTGCCAGACAAAACAACCAGTTAAGTTTATCCGCAGCCGCTTTGCTGGTGGCTGTGCTCAGTAATACCCTGGTGAAAGGCCTGTTGGTGATGACCCTTGGCAGTGTGCTGTTAAGACGCAAGTTAATGCTGGCCACCAGCCTGATTTTACTTGTGGGTATGCTGATTGTCTGGTTGGGTTAAGCCCCGTAAAAGCCGCATCAGGCCAATAAATGCTGTTGACTGACCTCAGTGCTGGCTTGAGTTGTTAACTACAGGGCTCACCATAGTTTTTGCTTAAAACCACAACTTAAATAACAAAGCCGGTAAAAAGCTCAGGCTGACGCTAAGCAAGGTGCCCAGCAGCACATATTCGGTCAGTTTGGTTTCGCTGCTCCTGGTTAAATCCCCAAAACGGAACACCGATTTGGCGGCCAGTAAAAATCCGATACCGGCATATTCTTCCAACAGCACAAAAGTCAGGATCAACACTCTTTCCAGCATACCAATATGATGGCCGGCGGCGGGTAAGGTCTGGGGGGCCTGCTGATCGGGCAGCGCACTGTGCCAGCTTTGCAGCAGCAGCTGGATAAGCACTGAACTGGGTTTAAGCACCCATAAATACGCCAGCAGCACGGCCAGATACGAAGTTTTATAAAACTGTTGCCATGCCGACTGCAGCGCAGTAAAACCATCACAATAATAACCCCAGACCAGCAGGATCATCACCAGATGCAGCAGTTGGTCCAGCAAAAAAATACCGGCGCTGTTTTTGGCATAAGACTTTGTTAAATCAATCAGATAATGACTCAACCCCAAAGCTGCAGTGGCAAGCAGTGCTGGCACCAGGTGCCAGCCCCAGCCATAACTGTGATTCCACCACAACAGCACCAGCAGATAACCACCGCTGTGTACCAGGCTATGTGCCACTAAAGCGCTGGAGCCTAAACGACGCTGCCGGTCTTTGATCCAGCTTTGGGGTTGCAGGTAAAAATCGGCCAGCAGGTGCACCGCAAATAAGGCCGCAAGCAGCAAAAATTCAGTGTTGAACATAGTCGCAGATCCAGTGGTGGCAATGTTGCAAAAAGTCGTCAAATAAAAGGTAGCTGGCCTGATTTAATAAGGCCGTGACATTGGCTCTGGAGCTATTGAGCTCGACAGCCAGGGTTTTATGCGATTTATCTTCGGCCAATAAATACAACAATAACACCTGGGCCTGACGTTTAGTCAGCTGCATCAGCCGCTCGTCGGCAAACCGAAACAATAAATCAAGCGGCTGTTTGCCCGCCGCGTCATACAGGCTCCAGCGCTGCTGCGACAGCCGGTCCAGTCCTGTGCCGGATAAAGTAAAGACCGGCCCTGTGGCGGTTTTGATATCGGCCCTTAAATTGTCGGCGGCGCCGATAGCAATACAAAGTCTGGCGTCTGTACCTTCGGCAATTAAGTTCAGTCTGAGCAATAAAGCGGCGCGCACCGCCTGGCTGGGGTCTGTGAGCAACAACTGAAAGGCGTCCCCACGGTAAATATTAAAATGCTGAGGTTCAGCGCATAACCTCAGGCTTTGATCCAGCAGATACAACAACCGGTCATAATCTGTGCTTTGATAACTGGATGATTTCACCAGATCGCCTGTGATCACCGCAAAAACTGCCATTTGTGTCTCCATGCTGCCGGATTGTGCTGCAGTCATATCTTTCGTGTAAGCATTATAGCTTACATTTTAAAATGTAAGCCATTTTGGTTTCTTTTTTATTTGTTCGCAGTTTTGCTTACCAGGTTGGGCTGGGTTGCATATCCGGCCAGGGGCTTGCTGTGGTAGCATGATGTTTTGTGTGTCTCCAAGAGTCAGCCGATGAGTATCGCCAACCGGGCCTCTGAAATTACCTTGCCACCGGTGAATCCGGGTTGTGCCAACCTGCTGGAGTTTTTATGTCTGCAGTTTCCGCGTATTCCAGCTGACATTTGGCAGCAGCGTTTTGCCGAAGGTAAAATTCACTGGTTTGGCGGTGAGGTGCTAAGCGCCGATACGCCTTTTAGTCCAAGCCGGCGTTTATGTTATTACCGCGAAGTCAGGACAGAACCCAAAATTCCTTTTTGTGAGCAGCTGGTCTATCAGGACGAGCATATTCTGGTGGCCTGTAAACCCCATTTTTTGCCGGTGACCCCAGGTGGTGACTATGTCAATGAATGTCTGCTGGAGCGGCTGAAACAACAGCATCAACTGCCGGATTTAGTGGCTGTGCACCGGCTTGACCGTGAAACCGCTGGTTTAGTGTTATTTAGTAAACAACCGGCAAGCAGAGCCGCTTATTATCAGCTGTTTGCCAGCGGGCAAATACAGAAAACTTATCAGGCTGTGGCCGCTTTGCCGCAAGGCCAGGCCGTTGGCGCTGAGCCGCAACTAAAGCCAGGGCAGGAGTGGCTGGTAGAAAACCGGCTGGAAAAATCGGAGCCAAAGTTTTTAATGCAGCAGGTAGCGGGGGAGGTGAATGCCCGCTCCCAGATCCGGCTATTGGATATTGAGCAACAGCTGGGTTTATTTCAGTTAACCCCCTTCACCGGCAAAACCCATCAGCTGCGTGTTCATATGCTGGGCCTTGGTTTGCCGCTGTTACACGACAAATATTACCCAAACTTGTTGCCAAAACAGGCGCTGGATTTTAGTGAGCCGCTGCAGCTGTTGGCCAAAAGCTTAAGTTTTACCGACCCCATCAGCGGTAAACCGCAGCAGTTTTGTTCAGAGCGACAGCTCCAAAGCTGGCCACACAGACCGGCAGAGTGCAAGAGTGACTGAGTTTGTACTTTTCAGAACCAAAAAAAACGCTGCAATTGCAGCGTTTATTTTAAAGTGCCTGTTTAAAACCCTGTTGAAGCCCCTGGCAACAAGCAGTTGATTTTCGAACGATGCACTGACTGAAAAACCTTTTGTGCTGCGGTCTATTGTTGTTTTGGTAAAGTCACCAGCAATAAGCCTACAGTGGCGCTTGTGATTTCAACTTCAGTGCCGGCTGGTAAGGTATCAGTTGGGCAATCCGGGCTTAACTTCAGCTGCCAGCTCAGGCCGCTAAATTGCACTGTGCTGCTGTGACTTTTGCCGGCGTCTGCACTCAGAGTTAACCTGCTACCTACAAAATCAGAAATGGCCGGGCTTTCTGTCAGTCTGACATGACCTTGCTGCAGTTTTCTAAGGGGCTTCCATAGCAACAAGGCCAGCAATAAAGTGCTGATGGCAAGGGCGGTGAGCATGGCGGGCCAGGAGTCAGGCAAGATGCCGAGCGACAACAAAGTAGCCGCCAAAAAGCTGGCAATACCCAATGATAACAACGCCTCTAAAATGCCGGGCACGGCAAAAGGCAATAAAATCACACATAAAATACCCAGTAAAATCAACCAGGTTGTAATAGATAACACCATGGTCGCTCCTTAACTGAGGCTGCCGGATTTTTGCATTGCCGCCACCACACTGAGCGCTTCTGCCACAGTATGGCCGGCGGCAGATTTATCGTTGTCCATCAACACCACAGTCGAGGCTTTGGCAATGGCCTTTTTTGCTGCAATGGCTTCAGTGGCTAAATCCAGTTGCACCGCTGCCTGACCTTCAGTGGTGGCGGCCGCTTCACCAATCATGGTCAGCGCCTTGGCACGGGCTGCAGCCACCAGTTCAATCGACAATGCTTCACCCTCGGCTTTAAGTACCTGCTCTGCTTTGTCGGCTTCGGCGGCCAGTACAGTGGCCTGTTTTTCACCTTCAGCCAGGTTGATGGCAGCCTGACGTTTACCTTCAGAATCCAGAATAGCGGCCCGTTTTTCCCGCTCGGCGCGCATTTGTTTTTCCATCGCATCCAGCACTGAAGCCGGCGGGCTGATGTCTTTGACTTCATAACGCATCACCTGCACACCCCAGGCGGCAGAGGCCTGGTTAATGGCTTCAATAATTTTGGCGTTTAAGTTGTCGCGTTCTTCAAAAGTTTTATCCAGATCCAGTTTACCCAGTTCAGAACGCATGGAAGTTTGTGCCAGCTGGATCACCGCATATTCATAATTATCAATGCCATAAGATGCTTTATAAGGCTCCATCACTTTGATATAAAGCACACCATCTATGGTCAGACTGATGTTGTCTTTGGTGATAGCGGCCTGGCTTGGAATATCAATGGCGCTTTCTTTGAGTGACACCCGGTACGCAATACGGTCAATAAAAGGGATGATAAACTGCATCCCAGCGGTCATGGTGTCATGATATTTGCCTAAACGTTCGACAATAAAGGCCATATTTTGTGGCACAATCAGCACAGCTTTGCTGATCACAATCAACACAGCAATCACAGATAAAACAGGAACAAATAACTCCGGCATACAAACTCCTTTTTGGGCAAGACGGCAAAAACAGCAGTCAATGTGCCACCGGGTTGAATATTTGTAAATAAAAAAGGACCGGCAAAGCCGGAGCCAAAAGCAGAGTGCTCATTTGCGCTGTTTTTAGGCAAGGCTTTGGTTTTACAGAGGTTTCAGGTGCAGATATTTTCCGCTTTTTCCCCTTTGGGTTTGCTGCAATGGCTCGGCAGTCTGGTGTTAATTGGATTATTACTCTGGTCGGGGCTGGCCCCTTATGACCGGATCACCTGGCTGCTGGAAGTGTTGCCGGTGTTGATAGTGCTGCCGTTATTGTGGTGGAGCAAACACCGTTACCCGCTAACCAGCTTGTTGTATTTTTTGATTTTTTGGCACTGTGTTGTGTTGATTGTTGGTGGCGCTTATACCTATGCCCGGGTGCCTCTGGGTTTTATGTTGCAACAATGGCTGGAGCTTGACCGTAACCCTTATGACAAAATTGGTCACTTTTTTCAGGGGCTGGTGCCTGCCATAGCGGCACGGGAAATTTTATGGCGGGGTGCTTATGTCAGTTCGGTCAGAATGCTGAATTTTCTGATCCTTTGTGTAGTGCTTGCCATCAGCGCCAGTTATGAGCTGATAGAGTGGGGCGCCGCTTTGGCTTTGGGTCAGGGCGCTGATGAGTTTTTAGGCACTCAGGGTGATATGTGGGATACCCAGTCTGATATGTTTATGGCCTTGCTTGGTGCCTTGTCGGCTTTATTGCTGCTTGGCAAACTGCATCAGCGGCAACTGACAGTTCTCAGGTCAGGAGCATCCGTAACTTAATGAAATCATTTATAAACATTGGCAGAGACTGGTATAGCCGCCATCTTCGCATCGATAAAACTTCATTGCTGTTGTTGTGTCTGGCGGCCGCCTTGTTGTGTATCAGCGAAAGCCTGTTATTAGTTCGGCAATTTGATTTATTTACCGCACCTGGTTTTTTGCGCCCTCTGACTTTTGACGAACCTGTTGAACGTCTGTTGTTTGTACTGTTATCCGCAGCGGCCGACTTTGTCCTGATTTTATTCGCTTTTAGCCTGTATTTGCTGTTGCTGCGTGGTAAAGCCAGTTTGCGCAGTCATCTGATGTTTATGTTATTGCTGCTGACAGTGCTGCTGTGTGCCGTGCTGCTGCGCACTGAATTGGTGTCTTATTTTGGCGGTAATATGGATTGGCAGGTGCTGCAGAATCTGGGCGGCGGCAGTGGCTGGCAGGCGATCCGGATGGTGGCGGCGGAGCTTGGTATCCATCTGTTATTGCTGCTGGCGCCGCTGTTATTGCTGGTGTTGTTATTTTATCTGGTGTACCGCCGGCTGGAGCGCCACCGTCTGACCTTATTACCTCACAGGCGCGGCTGGTGGCTGTTAACCTGCTGCTGTTTATTGCTGATGCCGCTGCAATTGCAATGGGTGGGGGCCAGGCAGCAATACCATGATGCTTTGGATAAAAAAGTTTCGCAGCAGTTATTTGCTGCTATAGCCACAGCCCTGACCGACGCCGATGGCGACGGTTATGGCTGGTTTTTACCCAAGGCAGACCAACATCCTTTTGATGCCAAAAGATTCCCGGGTGCCATGGATATACCGGCCAATGGCATTGATGAAGATGACTTATTTGGTGATTTGCCGGCTTTGCCAAAAGCGCAGGACAGACTGCCGGCGCTGGTACAACAAGCCATTCGTGAACAGCGCCGGCCACAACATCTGGTGCTGGTAGTGCTGGAAAGTGTCAGGGCGGATCAGCTGTTTGCAACTTTAGACGGCAAGGCGGTGATGCCAGAGTTGTCGGCTATTGCCAAACAAGGCAGTTTTAGCCAGCAGGTCTACAGCCATACCGGTTTTACGACCAGTTCATTAAAAGCTTTGTTTAACCGCAGTTTAAGCAGCAGGCCAGTGGAAATGAGCCTGGTGCAGGCGCTGGCTAAACTGGGTTATCAGCAAAACTTTATTTCCGGTCAGGCCGAAGATTTTGGCGATGTGGCCACCACAGTCGGTATGAAGGCGCCGGGGCATTATTATTTTGATGCCAAAACCGCGATACAAGACCGGGTGTATCCCTCAACCACGCTGGGCTCGCTGCGCCTGAGTGAGGACAGAGTGGTGCGGCAGGTTGCGCAGAGATTCAGCGAGCTTGACTGGCAACAACCGCAGTTTGTGTACATTAATCTGCAGGCTGCCCATTACCCTTATGTACACGGCCAGACCAAAAAGCTACTCAGTGAAGTGCTGATCAGCCGCAGTCAAATCAACGAGCGTAATAAAAAATTGCTGGAACAAAGTTACGCCAATGCCGTGGCTAATGCCGATCTGGCGCTTGGCCAGATAAAACAATTGTTGGCCCGGCAGCAGGTGATGGAGAACACCTTATTGGTGGTCACGGCTGATCATGGTGAGTCGCTGTTTGATGATGGTTTTTTAGGCCATGGCCATCAGCTGAACGACGCCCAGACCCGCATTTTTTATGTCAGCAATCAGCAACAACAATTGCCGGCGGTCTTTGGCCATGTGCAGATGGCTGAGCTGATATTGCGCCAGGCGCTGTTGCTGGGGCCAACAGCGGCAGAGCCGGCCGCAACTGTGCCTGAGGTATTGCAGGTGGTCGGGCTTATCCGGGCGCCGCTGCAAATTGCTGCGATAAACAGTGACAACAACAGATTGCTGTATGATTTTCGGGATCAATTTTTCAGTGCCCAAAGTGAGCGTGGCAAAAAGCGCCTGATGTTGTACCACAAACAACAGCAGCAACTGACAGCACCACAGCAGCAAGCAGCAGAACAATTAATACGGCATTGGGGCTGGCTGAGGTATCAGCAATCGGACTTACATCACGGGCTCAGTCAGGGGTGAAACAGCAGCAGGCACAAGTTACAGCTGATTTGCTTTTGGCTACACAACACGGCAGCTGAAGCTGCCGTTGATAGACAAGGCTGTATGACAAGTTAAGGTCGGTTTAGTGGTGCAAATGCTTGTTGTGCCTGATAAAACTGTACCTGCAACCGGCCAAGTTCGGTGTGGTAGTCTTCCAGTTCATCTCTGAGCCTGTCGGTGCGGTATAACAAAGAAGCACGGCGGCTTGGGTCATTTTCCATCGCAATTTGTTGATTGCTGCGGTAGATCTCATCTTTGTGCTGTTCTATCCGTATTTGAATGTTGTTGATGGCAGCGCCTAATTCGTCCACCTTCGATTTGGCCTGGTACCAGCGGCGTCCTTGCTGATAACCACGGCGAAAATCAGCTTCAAGTTTGCCACTGCAGGCGGTGTTGTATTCAGCACCACTGCGGCCATGGGCTTCACCGTGCGGGAAATCACAATAAAACACTAAGCCCTGGTTATGACCTTGCTGATAAGCCTTAAAGTCGGGGGTTACTCCATGCTCTGCACAGTCTTTTTGATAATCACGAAACTTGCTGGCCAAAGTGCCGGCTTTACCATCGTTAACGCCCAAGCTGTACCAGTCGCCACGCAAACATTCATCTTTGCTGATACTGCTGCAGGAGGCTAATAACAGCAGCAGACTAGAGGCGGCAACGAGCCGGCATAAGGTCTGGGTAAGGCTCATCTGATGTTCCGTCATTTTTGAAAAAGTGCTCTATGCTAATGTTTGCCGCTTTGGCTGCCAAGCAAATTTCCCTGAAAAAACCGTGCTTAAGCAACAAGGGCTCTGCCTCATGTGGTCTTTGACTGTTGTTGTTGTGAAGGTTGTTGCTGTTGCAGCGAGCGTGAAGCAGGGGCTTTGTGCAAGAAGCCGGGGCCAAGTAGTTAAGCCTTGTGGTCACGGATATCAGGAGTGCTTTGAATGAAACGAATTTTTGTGCTTTTGTTGTTGCTGCTAAGCCCTGCCGTTATTGCCAACTGGTATCCGGTGCCTGTGATAGCCGATGGTAAAAAACAACAATACAGTCCTTTGCCCAAGGCGCAGCGGCAATGGCGGTTATGTGCTTTGTTGCCCCATGGTAAAGATCACTATTGGTGGGGCGTGGCCTGGGGCCTGTCGGAGGAAGCGGCCAGACAAGGCGTAATGCTGGGCATTTACGAAGCCGGTGGTTACGAGAATGCCACAAAACAAGCTGAACAGCTGGCCTTATGCGCGCAGAAACAAGCGGACGCTTATATTATTGCGGCTATTTCGGCCAATGGGCTTGATGCCCAGATCCGTGAACTCAGTGCAAAAGGAATTCCGGTGATAGACCTGATTAACGGCATTGACAGTGCAGGGGTCAGCAGTCATTCATCGTTATCTTTTGCCGGTATGTCGGCGGCGGCCGCCCGTTATATTCTCAAGCAGCAGGGTAATAAGCCATTAAAACTTGCCTGGTTTCCGGGGCCTGAAGGTGCAGCCTGGGTGCGGGATGCTGAAGCGGGTTTAACAAAAACGCTGCGGGGTAGCCAAACTCAGGTGCTGCACGCCGGTTATGGTCCAACCGATGCTTTTAGTCAGGCCGGCCTTGCCCGCGATTTTTTTGCCAAAAACCCGGACATTGATGTGGTGCTGGCCAATGCCGTTGCCGCAAAAGTGGTGTCGCAATTATTACAAAAGCAAATATTACAAAATGAGCAGGCCGGCAAATCGCCGGACGACGCCAAACCTTCGCCAAAAATTATTGCGTATTATGCCAATCCGGCAGTAATAGAACTGCTACAACAAGGCCAGATAGCTGCAGCTGTTACTGACTCGCCGGTGCTCCAGGCGCGGATTGCAGTGGATCTGGCGGTGCGGCTGTTACAAAAAGAGCGGGTGCCAGCTTATGTGGCGCCACAAATTGAAGTACTGCAAGCCGATAATCTGGCTTCCTACCCGATAAACAGGTTGTTACCGCCGGACGAGCAGTGGATCATCCGTCGTGAGCTGCTTGATTTGCCGGAAAAACCACGTTAGCAACCCCTTCGCAGGCGCTGCCGCTTGTAGCTGATTTTGCTGCCGTTTACGCAGGCACAGCTTCGCTGGCTGTGGTGGGGCAATTCCACTATGCTGAAGCTATCTGTATGAGATAAAGGTATTTTTGTGATGTTCAGTTTGCCGCGCCAATGTATTTTTGTGTTGTTATTGACAGTCTGGTTTGGGCTGGCAACTAAGGCGTTTGGCGCAGAAACAGTGATCCGAACCCTGGGTCAGCAATCCATTCAGGAAGCCAGCCATGCTTATTATCAGGATTTATTGCAGCTGGTGCTGAAACAAACCGAAGCCGAGTTTGGCCCTGCCCGGGTGCAGGAGCTGATGCCTCCCCGTCATGGCAATATGTTTTACATGCTGCACAAGGGGAATTTTATTGATTTACATCGTTTTGGCACCGATTTGCAGCTGGAAAAAGACTTGTTGCCAATCCGGGTGCCGCTGCTTGGTGGGGGGTTAGGTTGGCGCGGTTTTATGATCCGAAAAACCGATTTAGCCGGTTTTAAACAGCTGACGAGCTTTTCAGAGCTGCAGCAGTTAACCGCCTGTCAGGGCCTGACCTGGCCTGATTCGACCATTATGGAGCAGGCTGGCCTTAAGGTGCTGCGGGTGGATGGTTATGATCAGATGTTGTCTTTACTCAGTAAAAAACGTTGTGATTATTTCCCACGCAGTGTGTTTGAAGGCCCCTCTGAAGTGGCACATTTTGCCAAAGAATATCCGGATCTGATGTTCAGCACTGATGTGTTGCTGAAGTACCCCTACGCCATGTACTTTTTTGTCAAACAAAACAATGAACAACTGGCCAAAAGGCTGCAAAAAGGCTTAACGGCGCTGGCGGTGTCTGGCCAGCTGCAGGCCTTTATGCAACAACATCCGGTGAGCCGGCATGTGTTTCCGCTTAGTCAGTTTAGTCAGTCGCTGGTGTTTGAGCTGCCAAATCCGGTGTTACCGCCGGCCACGCCCACCAGCATTACCGAATTTTGGTTGCAGTTGCCGCCTTCCACCCGGGTGGAAAAAATTAAAATAAGGGAAGCAATAAAGCCCGCACAGCAGTTTTAAGCCTGGCTCTGATATAATCCGGCGATATTTTTTTGCACCGGAACCAGCATGACCTTTATTGATCCTATGACCAAGTCTACAGACCCAGCGCTGACTGAATTTATCGACCTGTTCCGCCAGGCTTTTACCGCCGGTGCTTTGGTGCGGTTGTTATTGTCAAAATATCAGGGGCAGGATGCAGAGTTGCAGCGGGTGCACATCAGGCCGGTGCAACTAAAAAACGAGTTGTTGCTGTCGTTCTTATCGGAAAACCGCACCTTTGACAGCACAAAAAATTATACATTGGCGGATGCTTGTGCTCTGCTGACCGAGTGGATTGGCCGCGATTTTTATAATGTGTTATTGGAAACTCAAAGCCAGGAAGTGCAGCTTGGCATCAGTAAAAAAGGCAAGGTGCTTTTGAATAAACGCAAAATTGCCCAACCCAAAGCACCGGCCGTTTTGGCGCATAACAAAGAAAAACACCGTTTTGTGGAACAAAGCCGGCCTTATTTGCAGGCGCTGGGCATTACCGACGCCCAGGGTCAGCTGATTCCGTCCATGTCAAAAAAATGGAAGCAAATTAATAAGTTTATTGAGGTGCTTTCCAAAGCCATCAGCCAAACCGGCCTGGCACAGCAACAGTTGTTGCATGTAGCAGACTTTGGCTCAGGCAAAGCTTATTTAACTTTTGCGGTTTTTGATTATCTGACCAGCACCCTTGGCCTGAAAGCGCAGGTAACAGGGGTGGAGCTGCGCCAGCCTTTGGTAGATTTATGCAATAACACAGCACAGGCGCTGGCACTTGATGGCCTGCAGTTTGAGCAGGGCGATGTGAAACATTTTAAAGCCCGCGGTATTAACGTGATGATAGCGCTGCATGCCTGCGACACCGCCACCGATTATGCCATTCATATGGGCATTCGCACCGGCGCTGAAATTATTATGTGTTCACCTTGTTGCCACAAAGAACTGCGGCCTCAGCTATTAAGCCCGCCGGTGTTATCGCCATTATTGGTGCATGGTATTCATGCCGGCCAGCAGGCGGAGATGTTAACCGACGGCTTGCGGGCATTATTGCTTGAAGCCCATGGCTACGACACTCAGGTGTTTGAATTTATCAGCCTGGAGCACACCAGTAAAAATAAAATGATCCTGGCGCAAAAACGGAAAAAACCAAAAGACAACCAGGCGGTTCTTACACAAATTGCCGAGCTGAAAGCTTTTTATGGTATCAAACAGCATTGTCTGGAAACCTTATTGGCTGCGGCTGAACCGACCAGCTAAGGCGTTAAAATCAGCGACAATCGGCAACTTTTTCGAAACTTCAGGAGCTTCATGTGTTTGCGGTAGATTTTAAAGTACGGGATTACGAATGTGATATGCAGGGTATAGTGAATAATGCCGTGTATTTTAATTATCTGGAACATGCCCGCCATGAGTTTTTATTAAGTAAAGGCATTGATTTTGCCGCACTGGCACGTGATGGCATTCATCTGGTGGTGGTGCGCAGTGAAATGGACTACAAAGGCTCGCTGACCAGCGGCGATTTGTTTGCAGTTACAGTGCAGTATCAGCCAATTTCTAAGGTTCGCTTTGGCTTTCGCCAGCAAGTGGTCAGAAGCCGCGACGGCGCTGTGCTGCTGGATGCGCTGGTGACAGGCACGGCATTAAATCAACGTGGCCGGCCTTTTGTGCCTGACGCACTGGCGCTGCTGGCCAACGAATAAGCGCAGACGCCCGCCAGCTGCGGTTTCGCAAAAAACTGCAGCTTTGCTGCATTAAGGTGCCTTCGGGTACAACCCGGGTTGCAAAAACGGGATCAAGGCCAGTATTAACGCCTGTTGATAAACACTGCTGCGGCTGAGTCTGTGGCCTGTTAACAGCGCAATGGCACCACCGGCTTGTTTGATATTGTCGGTACCAAACAACGCGTCCATCACATCACCAAGCTCCTGACCCTGTTGCAGCTGTTGCAAGGCTGCAGGTGGTAACATCAGACTGGCCGAGCGGGCTTTGCCCAACACACCCCGGTGTTCTATCAGCATCCAGGCAAAAGTAAATTCCCCGTCCAGACCTGCTTCGATGCTGACATAAAAGTCGGCCTGCACCTGCTGTTTTAGTGTGTTGATGCGGTTTTGCGCGCCCAATAAAGTTTCTTCGCTGCTCATCGGCTGCGCTGCCACACCAGATGGCACGGCATAACCTTGCACTTCACAATGGATATCGGGGAAAACCTCAGTAAAACAATGCTGTACAGCTTTGATTTTGGCGGGGTTGGCTGAAGCGACGGCAATAGTCCAGTACTGAACACCGGGTTCTGTGAATAGTTGTGGTGACATCAGGCAAAAATCTTAGACAAAAACTACCGTTATCATACAGTGCCCCGCCACAGTATGCAGCAGGCAGTTTTTGTTAGCTTGTATGCTGCATCAACCGCAGGAACCCGACAGCTCGGAGATTGCACGCTGCACCTGCTCGTTACTTTGGCAAAACCCGACAAAAACCTCTGCAGTGTCATTGATCAGCATATTGCCCCGATCAGACTCGCGACTGGCCTGTTGCATGCTAGCAAGGGCGTTTTGCGTTAAAGTCAGATTGGTTTTTACGACGGTTTCGATATCTACTGTTGATTTACCAGTACTGGACGCCAGTTGCCGGACTTCATCGGCCACAACGGCAAAACCACGACCGTGTTCGCCAGCTCTGGCCGCTTCAATAGCTGCATTTAATGCCAGCAGGTTTGTTTGTTCGGCAATATGGCGAATGGTGCTGACCATGGCATAAATCGCCTGTGACTGTGTAGCCAGCTGTTGCAGCAGTGCTGCTGCATGATTCACTTCTTTATTGACCAGGCCTGTACTTTGTACACTTTGTTGTAGCAACAGCTCTCCCTGAGCAAAAAGTTCAGTGTTAAGTTGCTGAATTTGCTGCACTGTTTTTGTAGCCTGCTGTACGGCCTGGCGTTGGCGGATCAACGCCGTAATATCACTGGCAAACTTTACGACTTTTACAACACGGCGTTCTTCATCAAAGACCGGGTTATAGCTGGCCTCCAACCAGATTGAGTCGCCGGCGGCATTTTTACGTTCAAACTGGCCGGATTTAAACTGCCCCTGTTGTAACTCAAGCCAGAAATCCGGTTGTTGCTGATAAAAACCGTCAAAACAAAACATCCGGTGATGTTGACCGCTGATTTGTTCCAGACTGTAACCTACAGTGGTGAGAAAATTTTGATTGGCGTGCAGAATATGGCCGCAAGGGCTGAATTCGATAATGGCCTGTGATTTATGCAAAGCGGCAATAATGGCCTGTTGTTCCTGCTGCTGCCGGGTTTTAGTGCTGACGTCGGCAGCAAACTTAACCACTTTCACCACTTTGCCATGTTGTAACACCGGAAAATAAGTGGCTTCCAGCCAGATTTTCTGCCCTGATTTATGCAAGCGCATAAAAGTGTCAGCCTGACTGTGCCCCTGTGCTAACTGTTGCCAGAACAACTGGTAGCTTTTGCTCTGCTGATGTTCCTTGTCACAAAACATACTGTGATGGCGCCCACAAATCTCATCCCAGCGATAACCGACAGTGTCCAGAAAAGCTCTGTTTGCGTGCAAAATAGTGCCATCGGGTAAAAATTCAATCACGGCAATATTGCGTTCGATAGAGCTGATGTAATGTTGCACCGACTGCAGATCGTGCTGGCTTTGTTGTAAGGCAACTTTGAGTTTTTGATTAAACATAGGCTTTCCCTTGCTGCTAAATGTGTCTGAGCTGTGTTGACGCAATAACATGGGCAAGGGGTGCTGCTAGGAGAAAGTCAACAGGCGGCGACGGTATTAGTGAACCACCTTTGTGTCTACTGCAACCTGGCAACCTTAGTTTATTCACCTTAGGCCCATAGTTTTGCGTGTTCAGCTTTTCAACTGACTTGCCGGTTTTGATTTTAACTATCCGCAGCAATTTGAACAGCGCTAACAGATCAGCTGTGTTGCATCATTGAGATAACGATCTGATTTGGTTCGATATGTGAAATGTACAAAATTGTGCAGTGTGAAAAATTGTGGCATGGGCAAAAACTACAGTGATGCCCGTCAGCAGGTGCTGTAGTAAAAAACATCTGCAGGTTCAGAAGGTGTTGTTGATGGCCGATGGATACAGCGGCACAGCAAAAAACAAGCAGCTAGTTAGCACAAAGGAGCTTTACAGCTCCTTTGTGTTGGGGATTTTGCAGTGACTTAATTAACCGCCTAAACCCACATACACTGTTTGCACGTCGTCATCGTTGTCGATGGCTTCGAGGAAAGCTTCTACTTCGGCGCGCGCGGCGTCATCCAGGCTCACCGGGTTTTTCGGTTTATAAATCAGCTTGGCAGAGCTGACGCTAAAACCAAATTCCGGCAGGGCTTTTTGGACCAGGTCCAGATCGGTCGGTTCAGTGTAAAAAATCACACTGCCATCTTCATCCTGTTCAAAATCCTGAGCACCGGCTTCAATAGCGGCCACTTCTACATCAGCGTCTTTGTTGTCGGCTGTGGCTTCAATAGCGCCTAAATAATCAAAGTCCCATGACACTGAACCTGAAGTGCCAAGCTGACCTTTGCGGAACAGAATACGCATACTTTGGGCTGAACGGTTTTTGTTGTCGGTTAAACATTCAACAATGACCGGCACCTGATGTGGGGCAAAACCTTCGTACACGACGTGCTCGTAGTTCACCGGGCCATCCAGTAAACCAGCACCTTTTTTAATGGCGCGTTCCAGCGTGTCTTTTGGCATTGAAGCTTTGCGGGCGGTTTCAATGGCTAAACGCAGTTTGGCGTTCATTGAAGGGTCGGCGCCGTTTTTTGCCGCCATCATAATTTCTTTGGCTAATTTGGTAAAAATACGGCCTTTGGCCGCTGCAGTATCCTGCTTATGTTTTGCTTTCCATTGTGCGCCCATGGCTACAATCTCGCTCTGTGCTGTGTGATCAAAGAAAATGCCGTAGTCTAGCCAAAGGGCCTGACCGGCGCAACAGCCACAGTGGGTACTGCAAGCGGATTTATGTTCTGTGCTAGAATGCCGGCAGTTTTTTGGCAAAGAGAAGTGATGAAGTTGCTATTATCCAGGTTTAAAAAATTAACGCTGTTGTTATCCGTATTTAGTCTGGGTTGTCTGAGTCTGGCGTTGCATGCTCAACCTTTAGAAGAGCAGGTGAGCGCACCTGCGGTTGTTGAAGCAACCACTGATGTCGAAGCTACGATGAAGTTGATGGCGCTTTATTATAAAAAAGCGCTTACTGCTGTTGATATTTCGCAAATGCAAAATGAAATCAATGCATTACAACATGAAGTTGCAAGTGTACAACAATATCAGTTTCCCTCTGAAAAGCAGCCTGTATTCCAGAAAGGCCTGATGGAAGTGCAGCAACAATTGACGCTGGTACAACAGACGCTGAGTACAGGCGATCTGGCACTTGCAAAACAACAGCTGGCTCAAGTGGATCATCTGAAAAAACAATATCATAAAAAGCGCAGCCCAAGTTTCTGGCAATTGTTGTTTGGCGGTTAACACCTGGTGAAGGTGAGCAGTCTGAAGAAAATACGAGGGAACAGTCCAGTATGAATAGCTATGTGATGGTCGCTCTGGCAGCTTTTGGTATTGGCCTGGTGACAGGTAAATTAATTTATCAGCAACCGCCGCAACTGGTGGCAGTGCCTGCTATTGGCGCTGTGCCGGAAGAATATCTGGCACCTGTCAGCACAGGCGCTGCCGGTATTGCTGAGGGAAAAACAGCGCATAACACCAACCCTGACCAAGGCACTTTGTTTAGTGAAGCCGCCACAAACAGCAGTTTTTCCTGTGATGGCAGAACCATGTGCAGTCAGATGAATTCAAGGGAAGAAGCAGAGTATTTTATTAAAAACTGCCCCAATACCAAGATGGATAGTGATTTTGACGGCGTTCCCTGTGAAAGGGATAGCCGCTGGTAAGCACTGCGCCCTGCAGGTAGCAGGTCCAGTAAGCCAACCAATAAGCCAAAGTGACCTTTGTTGCCTGTGATGCCGCTGATGCCCATAGCGCCTTGAAGTCAGTCAGATCTGAAAACAAAAACAGCAGCCCATGGTGCTGCTGTTTTTTTTACAAGACGATGTGTTTAAAAACTCAGCTTTTAGTGCTGGTGATCACAGTCGTCATCACATTCGTGATCGTCAGCAAAATCGTCGTCGCCGTCCTGATGTTGCATCACACCCCAGCCGTCGTTATAACCGCCAAATTTTTTCGCAAATTTGTCCAGTTCGGCTTCTTTGGCGGTGATAGCGGCATGGTCCGGCACCATATTCAGGCTGACAATCAGTTCCCATTGCTCCAAATCGTTAAAATTCAGTTCAACTTCGCCACCTTCATCCAGTGCTGTTAACGCATTCAGTGCGGTTTCGGCTTTTTGTTTGTCCGGAAATACTAAATAAAAATCCAGCTCCAGGCTTTTGCTCAGATCCACACCGGCGTCAGCCAGTGCCTGTAGCATATCGCCGTTGCCATCATCCGGGAATTGACTCATTGGGCTCTCCGTGAAGCAATAGTAGGGGAAAATTCTGCGCGCTAGTTTAGCAAGTTTTTAAAATGTCCGGCAGTTAATTTCCTGCGCCAGCTTGCTGCGCTGCGTTGTATTGCACAACAAAAGCCTGCAGGCTTGGAAAAAACTGCAAAAACAATTGCTCAAACTGCTGTTGATGGGTGCTGAAGTCGGTGATAGCACCGGAGAATTCGTTGGCAAAACGCAAACGACCAGCGATACGATCCAGCGCCTCGCCAATACCGTCAAGTGAAGCATAACTGCCAAACCAGTCCTGTGGCACCAGATAACTGATGGTGGTTGCCATGCGCTCCGGCATCAAAGCTCTGTCCTGCCACAGCTGCTGATAAAGACGGCTTTTGTACACTACAAAAGGTTCAGGGTGAAAAGCCGGCCAATGTTTGATTAAGTAGTGATCAAACAATAAATCCAGCGCCACTCCGGCAAAACGACGGCGTTTGGCGGCAAATAATAATTTGGCCTCACGCACTTCTGGTGCAGCGTCGGTAAAACGGTCGATGGCTCTGTGCTGCATCAGGCCGGCCTTTGTTGCGGGGGAAAGCGCCGTTAAATCAACACCACGGCAAAAATCCCCTAATAAATTGCCAATCCGCGATTCAGGGCTGTTGCCGGCAAAATATAAATGAGCCAGATAGTTCATCTTTGGCCTGCATTGCAGCCTGCATGGTGCACCATCATGCAGTTACTCAGACTCAGGCACACAAGATTTGATATAAGAACACTTATGTTTTTTGGCATAAGAAACAATCGCTTGTTGCATCTGAGTTTGATGGGGCGAACGTGCCGACAACACATAAAAAGTATCAATGGCACTGATTGCCTTACGCTCTAGGTTTTTCAGTATGCTGGCATCTTTGGCTTTTGCATAGGCGCGAAACGGGCCGTCGTAAGTTAACAAATGCTGGCTGCGCTGATGCAAAAATAAGTCGCTGGCGCTGATGGCATCGGGTAAATCCACAGGAATAAAACCACGTTCAAGCAATTTGGCTCTTTGGCCCTGGTAGTCAAAACCACGGATCAGCGCAACTGAGTTATCTCTGGGCGCCTGACCACGGTTTTTATGGCTGTACATCACCAGCTGCAGCTCTGAGTAGGGCGTTGCCACAAACAAATGTTGCCCCTGCTGCGGTGCCAGTGCTTTGGTGCTTTTAATATTGATGCTTAAATCCAGCTCACCGCTGTCAAGCAGCAGATACATCCGCGCCGGGGTGACACAGACAGCTTCTACTTCAATCTGCTGCATGGCAAAAATGCGGCGGGTCAGCTCAAAGCCTGGCCCACCACAACTTTGGCCATCGCTGCTGACAATAAAATCAGGCGGAAAATTATGCAGTCCCATTTTGATCCGTAATGGCGCTGACGCCGCACAGGGCAGCGCAGCAAAAAGGATGGCGAGTACCAACGCACAGCGCAATTTGACAAAGACGGCTAATAAGGGTGTTCTGGCCTGCATAACATCACCTGGAGTTACTTCTGGCTTTGAGTATGAAAAGCCTGATGCTTAGTTTCAAGCCTTTTGTGATGGCCTGGCAAATAAGGTCTGGGCAATACCGCAGGCTAAAATCAGCAAAACACCACTGATTTGCAGCAGGCTGAGGTTCTCCTGAAACAACAGCCAACCGGCCAGGATCACGGCCACAGGTTCAATATAAGCCAAAGTGCCATACACCCGGGTCGGCAGATGCTGCAGCGCGGTCAGCGTCCACAAAATAGCTAAAAACCCCGGGAAAATGCCAGCCAATAATATCCAGGGTAGATCCGCGCTGGCTGGTAAGGCGGCGTCTTGCCAAAACGGCAACACACACAAAGCGCCGATGGCCAGCTGGTAAAAGGTGCGCTGGTACAAAGACTGCGCCGGGTCTGGTTTTCGGTTGAGCAGTAAAAAAGCGCTGTACGCCAATAACGACAACAAACCATACCCAAAACCGGGCAATTGCGCCGGGGTTAAAGCTAAATCCAGCTGAAATTGTTGCAGCATGGCAAAACCCAGCATGGCAAAAACAATACATAAACTACTGGCAAGATTCAGTTTTTCATGAAAAAGCCAGTGGGCGGCAAGACTGGTCAGCGGCGGGGCCAGGTACACCAGCATAATGGCGTTGGCCAGGCTGATAGTCTGGATAGCCTGTAAAAAACACAACATAAAACTGGCGAGCAGCACACCGTTTAGCCACACATGCCAATCAGGTTTGTGTGTGAGCACTTTGAGTTGCCCACGTGCCAACAGCAGCAGCGCCAGGCAAAAAGCCCCGACAAAAAGCCGGTAGAAAGTGAGTTCAGCAGCGCCAAGGCCGGAATAACGCGCGATAATGCCGCTGCTGGCCATACAAAGGGCGGACAACAGCGCCAGTACTACATAAAAATTCACATCTGATCCTTAGTTGGCCGCAGGTTAACCTTGGCTGGGGCCAGTGTTTATTGGCTTGCCGGCAAAGCTGTGATTTCAGACAAATCGTGCCGGCAGGCACCTGCTACAGATGCAGCAGGCGCCAGTTGTTATTGTGCCGCACTCCATAACAGGGCTTTGTGGATCACCGCCTGATTCAGTGGGCCGGTCTGACCGCCTTTGCCGCCGGTGTAAAGGGCAAAATGTTGCAGATAACTCATATTAAAACCATCCACAATGCTGATCTGACATTCGGTGCCGGCCTTGGCTTCAAAGCTGGCCACAGTCGATATACCAGCTTCAGTGGCTGTGGCCAGATGCGGCATCACTAAGCTGCTTTGTTGCAGTGGCAGGCCAGGGCATTGCACCTGTGCCTGTTTTACCACAGCGGTAATACCGGTATTTACCGGGCCGTTGTCGATAAAATACTCCAGAGCCAGCCGCTGGGTGCCACTGTGGTTGATTTTGGCGCTCAGCTGCAGTTTTTGCTCCGGCAAACCCCAATTTTTAAACACCGGTAAACCCAGATAATCAGTGGCGGTTAAATCATCACTTTGTAAAGTGTCGCCTGCCACAAACTGTTGCTGTTGGCCTGCTGTGCAGACAGTGCGGCTTGGTAGTGAGGTTAACGCAGTATCGGTGTAACTTTGCACCAGGGCATAACATTGCGAAACATGACCAGGGTCTTTATCCAGATAATGATCCCGCTGTTTTTTCAATTGCACTTTTGCGCCGTTTTTATACAGGATAAAACGGGTTTTTGTTTCACCATTGGCGTCAAATTTCAGTAAGATTTCACCTTTGTCGGTACTGGTCAGGCTTAATAATGGCTGTTTTGGCGCAAACAACGCCCTTTGTTCAGCTGTGCTCAGTTTCTGGTTGTCGGCCACTTTTAACATTCTGACTGGGCTTTGCTGCTGGGCTACAGGCGTAAGCACCATGTCAATCTGGTTTTGTTCAGTAGAAAAATCATCCAGTTGCAGCTGCAGTTGATGCGCTGAGGTTAAGGCTTGTGCCACGCCATTGATCCGCACTTCGGACAGCTGATAACTTTGTTGTTTGCTGGCTTTGCCCTGCAGCTGCAAGGTCAGTTGTACTCTGTTGCTGCCAAGACGCAGATTTTCCAGTTTCAGTTCGTTGCCAAGCTGCAGATCCTGCGCCAGCTGTGCCGGAATATAAGGGTTCAGCACCAGAGTACGGCCGGATACCGCCACACCAAATAAAGCGTTCACGATAAAGTCGTGATAAGCGGCTACAGACCAGAGCTGGCGCTCAGAGTTAATCACAGGACCGGATAACTCACCGTCATCGACATGGGCTTTTTGGCTCAACCATTCGAGATTTTCCATATTGGATAAATTAAAAGCCGCGCCCTGAAATAACGACATGGCAATTTTATGGAACAGTTCCGCATGTTGGCGTGACTTGGCCGCTCTTAACGCATAAGCGCTGACAAAAGGCCAGATGGCTCTGTTGTGGTAAATCGGAATTTGTTGTTTTGCCGGAAACAACACGGGTGGACCGGCCTGGGTCAGCGGATAGTTTTGTAAAATCTGGTCGGCCTGCGCGCTTGATGCCACCTGATGGTTAATAGCCAGCGCTAAACCCAATAAATCATATTGTTGCACCGGCATAGGGTTAAATTCTTCGCCGAGATAACTGGCATATAAACCTTGTTCCGCCAGCCAAAATGACTGGTTAATGGCGGTTTTCAGCTCATCGGCCCAGCGGGCAAATTGTGGCGCTGCCGCTGGCTCCTGGGTTTTGGCTGCTTCTGCAACCGCCTTGAGTGCGGCGTAGTGCAGCACATTGGTTGAGAGTGCATAAGACTGAGCCAGAAAGCGGGTATCTTTGGCTGTCCAGTCCGGATAATTTTGCTCGCGCCAGTCTAAAAAGGACGTTTCGCCCCGGTATAACCCCAGTTTTTCGCTGAAGATATATTGCCTGTCCTGCAGCAGGGTATTTTTGGCAATGGGGTACCACTGCGCTTGCCAGGCTTGCTGCGCTTCAGTGCTGCTGCTATCGGCCATAGCGTTTAGCGTCAGGCCGCTGGCGGCTAAAATCCATACCACCCGGTCTGAGCTGACAGGCCAGCTGCCGCCTGAGCCAGTGTCCTGCAGCGCCACTTCAATAGGCGACACCTGACGGGCCACCAGTTCGGGCCGCACTTTGGAGGTTTTAAATAACAATGAGTTTCGGGCGCGCTCCGGGTCGAGATAACCCAGGCCCAAATCCAGGCTGTAGGATAAATCGCGGGTCCAGACATAATGCCATTTGGCACCGGTTTCAAAACAAGGGCAGGGCACTGCCTGCTGATCGTTAAAACCCCAGTCGGTAATTTCATTGACGCTGTTCTGGTTTTTTTCCAGCTGCGCCAGGCTAAACAGGGCGTCAAATAACACATTCTGGCTACGAACCTGCAAATCGCCGGCACTGACACTCAGAGTTTTTGTTTTAACGGTTTGCACTGGCTCGGTGCTGGCGCTGCCATCGGCACTTTTGAGCGGCACAGCATTACTTTGCAGGTTAAATTCCCGCTGACCATCGGCCAGCAATAAAGCCTCTATGTTCACCTTGCCAAATTTATTGGCATATTGCCGCTGCTGCTGGCTGGCTTCGCTGTTGGCCCAGGCACTCTGGCTCAGGCCGACTAAGGTGGAGAAAAGTCCCAAAGCAAAATAAGAGCGCATAAGCATACCTGTCCTTGCCGATAGAATCGGTTTGAGTTTAACAGGCTCTTGGCGCTGAGTGTATGGTGCAGGGTACAAAAAACGCTGTCAGGCAAAGACTTAGCAATAAGTTAACAAGAAATGCAGCCATCAGCCGCTGATGCCGTTGATGTTTAGGTAGCCGCTATGGATGCCAAGGTGTTGTAGGAATGGTGCAAAAATACGGCTTGTGGTGGATCAGGCTTAGTGCCGGGCTGTGATAAGCCTGTATTTATTCTGCTGCCGGTGACAGACCAGTTAAAATCGCCTGCCGTTCTTTTTCAGTCAGCAAGGCTGAAAGGGCGGTACGCCTGCGGTATTTGCGGCTATGCGCGTCATCGCCAAGCAGGCTTTGCCGGAATAACTCTGGCTGATCCAGCTGCAATAAAGCAGTACTCCAGAACAGATATTCACCATGGCGCAGCAGCCCTTGCTGATAACGCTCGTCCAGCTGCTGCTGAATACGGGTCGCCTGCTGCGGCGCCGCCAGCAGTTTTTCCACCATGGCCTGATGTAATAACCAGATCTGCTGATCAAGCTGACGTTCTTTGGCTGAGCTTGCTGTTTTATTGCGGCGCTGTTGACGGCGTGATTTGGGTTGCCAGCCGGGTGTACTCACCAGTTGCCGCCGCTGTGTCACAGTGGTCGGCACTGTGGTTTCAGTTTGTGGTTCTTGTTGTTTTTGCTGCTGAGCCATACCGTTGTGTTATCTGCTGTTGTCGTTATTTTTTGCCGTTACCGCCTGCAACTTGCCTTTAATGAAAATTACGGGCAGCAGTTACAAGTTCAGGCAAACAGTGGTCCAGACTTTGTAGTTGTCCGGCGATAATATGGATCACTTCACCACTACGTTGTAACTGGCCGGCCACACTCAGAATTCGACTGGTTAAAAAAGCGGTTTTATCACGTTGTGCAATAGTGCGCCACACCACGACATTCACCAGTCCTGTTTCATCTTCCAGCGTGATAAAGGTTACACCACCTGCTGTGCCAGGGCTTTGCCGGCAGGTGACCAAACCCGCTACCTGCACCGGCAGTTGGTTGGCAAGTTTGGGCAAATTGATCGCCTGATGACTTTTTTTTAAAAAGCCGGCCTGACGTAATAATGACAGTGGATGTTCAGCCAGGCTGAGTCCCAGCTGGCGATAGTCTTCCAGTACGTTGCTGATGGCTTTGGGCGCCGGTAAAGGGCAGGGCGCAGGCTGTTCGGCCACAGCAAACAAAGGCAAATCTTCCAGTTTGTCCTGGAGCTGCCAGCGGCTGGCATAACGGTGGCCACTGAGCTGTTGTAAAGCGCCGGCACTGGCCAGTTTTTCCAGTTCAGCTCTGGCGACACCACATTGCCTCAGTGCAGCCAGTGAGGCAAAACCAGTTGCCGGGCGTTTTGTCAGCAGCAATGTTGTGCTGGCCTGAGACAGGCCTTTCACCAGTTGCAAACCAAGCCGTAATGCCAGGCCATCTGCTGTTGTTTCTATCTGATGTTGCCAGGCCGAATGCTGGATACACACCGGCAGAATGGTCACTCCTTGCCTGCGGGCATCCTGCACCAGCTGCGAGGCACTGTAAAAACCCATAGGTAAGCTATTGAGTAGGCTTGTAAAAAACTCAAGCGGGTAATAATGTTTTAACCAGGCGGAAGCATAAGCCAATAACGCAAAACTGGCTGAATGTGACTCGGGAAAACCATATTCACCAAAACCACAAATTTGCTGGAAAATCTGTTCGGCATATTGCTGGCTGTAGCCTCTGGCCAGCATGCCGGCAATCAGTTTGGGTCTGAATTGCTCCAGTTCACCGGTTTTTTTCCAGCTGGCCATGGCACGGCGCAGTTGGTCGGCTTCACCGCCGCTAAAACCTGCCGCCACCATCGCCAGTTTAATCACCTGCTCCTGAAAAATGGGGACGCCCATGGTGCGGCCCAGCACCTGCTCCAGCTCTTTAGACGGATAACTGACAGGTTCGAGGCCTGCACGGCGGCGTAAAAACGGATGCACCATATCACCCTGAATAGGGCCTGGCCGCACTATGGCGATTTGGATCACCAGATCATAAAAACAGGCCGGTTTGAGTCTGGGCAGCATGCTCATCTGGGCACGGGATTCAATCTGAAAAAGCCCGACTGTATTGGCTTGCTGGATCATCTGATACACCGCCGGATCGTCGCCGCTGTTGCTGATATCGGCCAGCGTCAGCGCTGTAGCGGCACTGTTATTCACCAGTTGCAGGCATTTTTTCAGTGCGCTCAGCATACCAAGCGCCAGAATATCAACTTTGAGCAAACCCAGGGTTTCCAAATCGTCTTTATCCCACTGGATCACGGTGCGTTCGCTCATGCTGGCATTTTCCACCGGGACCAGCTCATACAAAGGTCCGGCTGAAATGACAAAACCACCCACATGCTGGGATAAATGCCTCGGAAAACCACGAATTTGGCTGATCAGGCTGATCAGCTGCTGGTGTTTGGGCTCGGCCGGGTCAAAACCATAGTTGGTCAGTTGCTGCCACCAGCTTTGGCTGGAGTCACGCCTGTTGATCTGCTGCAGCCATTGCTCCAGTTGCAACGGGTGAAAACCCAGCGCTTTGCCAACATCACGCAGGCTGCTGCGAAAACGATAACTGACCACAGTGGCGGCCAAAGCAGCTCTTTGCCGGCCATATTTGCGGTAAATATACTGAATCACTTCTTCGCGCCTTTGATGCTCAAAATCCACATCAATATCAGGGGGTTCGGCCCGCTCTTTTGAAATAAAACGTTCAAACAACACCGATATTTTTCGCGGATCCACAGCTGTAATGCCAAGGCAATAACAGACCACTGAGTTAGCGGCTGAGCCCCGGCCCTGATACAAAATGTGCTGGCTTTTGGCAAAGTGCACCAGATCGGCAATGGTCAGAAAATAATAGGGGTAATTCAGCTCAGCAATCAGCGCCATTTCTTTATCAATAATCTGCTGAATATCGGCAGGCACGCCGCCCGGGAAACGATCATCGGCGCCCTGGCTGACCAGTTGCTGCAGATGTTCAATCGCAGTTTTGCCTTTTGGTACCAGCTCAGCCGGGTATTCGTATTGTAAGCTGCCAAGGTTAAAGTGGCACAAAGCGGCGATGTGACAGCTTTGCTCAAGTAAAGCTGCATCAAACAGCCGCTGCAGCTTGGCGATTGGCCTTAAACAACGTTCGGCATTTGGGCTTAATGCAAAACCGGCTTGTTCAACTGTGGTGCCAAGGCGGATGGCGGTCAGCACATGCTGGAGCGGCAACATGCTGGCCTGATGCATCAGTACTGCGCCTACAGCAGTGCTGCGCAGCCCAAACTCCCGGGTAAGTGCCTGACAATGCTGCTGATATTGGGCATCTGTTGCAGTTAACAATCTTTGCTGAGCCAGATATAGCCGCTGCTTAAAATGCTGCACCAACCAGCGCGCCCAGCGTCTGTCTGCCGGGCCGCCTTGTGGCAACCAGAGCACCAGGCAATAACGGCAACTTTTTAAATCCCAGATATTCAGCTGATACTGGCCTTTGCTGGCGCGGCGGCGGCTATTGCTGATAATACGGCACAGCTCAGCATAAGCGGCACGGCAAGGGCACAGCAGTACCAGTTCTAAGTCGGGCGGCAATTTGAATAAAGAGCCCACAATCAGCTTTAGCGGCAGTTGTTGCTCACGAATACGCCGGTAAGCGCGAACCACACCAGCCACTGAACATTCATCAGTGATGGCAAGCGCCTGATAACCAAGTTGTTGAGCGTTATCAACCAGTTGCTCCGGGCTGGAAGCACCGGTTAAAAAAGAAAAATTGCTTTGGCAAAACAGCTCTGCATAAGTCATCAGGCAAAATACCCCTGCACATACCAGCCCGTTCTGTCTTTAAACAACCAGCACCATTGGCCTTTGCAATTGCGGCCAATCTGATAATCACGTTCTATTGGCTGGCCGTCCCACCAGCCGCTGACCAGGCGTTCGACTCCGGGTTGTAACTGTATCGGCTCCTGGAGTGGTACAGGTGTTGTCAGTAAAAAAGCAGGTCTGAATAAGTCAAAGTTGTGGTCCTCCGCATGCTGTAATTTGGCAGCTGGAGTTTTTCCCTTATGCTTTGCTGCTGTGCCCTGGGTTGTTGTATTGTCTGCTGCTTCCTCCGTAGTCCAGGCACTTGCCAAAGTTGTAGTGCAGGCACTCTGATACGAAGTGTCGCTGATAGGGCGGTTTTTTGTTTTTAGTGGTGGCACAGTGCCGCTGCTTAATGGCAGGCACTGGTTGGCTTTGTCTGGTCTGTGTGCTGGTACAGTGTTGAGCTGGAACAGCAGCTTTGGGCCAAATTTAGCCAATAACAAAGATTGCAGCTGAGCAGGTGTCAGGGCTGTCGTGGAACGGTCAAACAAGGCCAGTGCCTGCTCAGGGCGCAAACAAGTTTGCCTGGCACCAAGTTTCAGCTGAACCACAGGCGCTTTGAGTTTCAGCTGCTCCAGCTGCAGCTGGCATAAAGTCAGCCAGCGCTGGTACTGATATTCTCCCTGGGCTGACTGGATCGACAGCTGTAAAGGTTCTCCTTGTTGCAGCTGTAACTGCAGCTCCAGCAGATAACAATGTTGTGCCCGCTGCAGCAAATACGCCTGTAGTTTTTTTAACAATAAGGTTAGCGGCCCTTGCAACTGCGCGACAACCTCACACTGATACAACAGCTCTAACTGTGCCGAAAACTGCTCAGGCGGTTGATAAAACTGCAGGTCGGATGGGCGCTCGCCACTAAGCTCCTCTAAATAAAGACACAGCGTTTTTGCAAAACGCCGGCTCAGTTCAGCTTTAGGCAATGCCTGTAACTGCGAAAGCCGAACTATACCCAAAGCACTGAGCTGCTGCAGCACATCGTCGGGCAGTGGGCTGGCTGCCAGATTGCAATCTGCCGGGCTGGCCTGTTGTAAGTTTGTGGCCAGTTGCTGCAGCTGTGTTGGCGGGGTTCTGTTGTCTGCTTTGCTTGCCAATGGCGCTGCTGTGGTTTTTATCTGTGTTTTTGCCCCATTTTGGCAGTTTGACATTGTTTCAGGCGTAAAAAACGGCAGTGTAACAGGCCGGTCACAGGCCAATAAACGGGCGGCAGCCGCTGTGTGGCCAGCGCCCAGCATAATATGCACCCTGGGTAATTGTTGACGCAGCAATAACAACAAAGGCGCCAGCCCACCATAAAGCTGCAGCATAGGATCAACTCTCAGCCATAAAGCTGCCGGTGCATCCAGCGCTATATCGGCACAATACAGATACAACAGGCTGGCCAGCTGTTGCAGTTGATGGTGTTCCAGCTCAGGCTGATAAGGGATGAGCTGTACATCAGGCACCAATGCACAGGCCATGCTGATGTTATGCCCCAGGCAAATACCGGCCTGCTGCGCCGCCTTATTGAGCTGACAGACCTGTAGTTTTTGATTGTCTATCAGGCAAATAGCAGGTTCAGCTCCGGTTTTTATGGTGCTGTCACAGTGGGGTTGTGCGCTGAGCTCCTGATACAACAAATCAAGTTGCAATGAAGGAAAACGCAGATATAACCAAAGTGTATTCATTGCTGGTTGCTCAGGCAGTGTGACTCAGAGGCTGTGCAGCTGTGCCGCTTCTGGTGTGATGGACTGAACTTGTTTTGGTGACACTGGCAGCAACACAGAGCTGCGGGTAATGTTGTTGCCAGTCCAGCACAATAGCGCCGCGGTGATGACCTCCTCTGCGTTTTAAAATCTCAATGGCAATGCCAAGCGGGTGGGGGCTCAGTTGCATACTGAGCGCCACCGGCAGCGCAAGTTGTGATTGTGGTGGTCTGAGAAGCAAATGACAGGATTGGCCTTGTTCAGCACAAAGTTGCAGCCTTTTCAGCTGGGCTACCGAAAGGTTGGCCTGCCATTGTAATACGGCACTGCAACAGCCACTTTTTAAACAGACTTCGGCGGCCCAGAAGGCATCTTTGGCATTGTGTGGCGTTAAAATCAGCAGCTGAGACAACTGCAGGCCGGCCTGCAGCAGCATTTGGGCGCAAAGCTTTAGCGGCGGAGCAATAAAAACCAGCAGCTTGCCCTGTTGCTGTTGTTGCAGCAGCGGCAGTAATAACCGCAGCTCCCCAATCCCAATCTGACTTTGAATATCAATCACGGTATGCAGTGGCCAGCCACCGGCCAGCGCCTGATCTAATTCATAAAAGCCGGTACTGACCACAGCAGTGGTTGCCTGCACTTCACTCAGTCGCCAGACTTTTCCTGTGGCTGTTAGTTTTGACAACACAGACATAAACACACACCAAGATATACTGTATATAAATACAGTATATCTTGCTTTTTACACAGTGCAATTTTTATCTGGGGCTGGTTGTGCTGCCAGCTTGTAACAAATTGTTGGAGCAGGCCGTGATAAACCTGGTGAAGTGCGTTAAAAATCAGTAGGTTGAATGGAACTCTGCCGTTCATCCCTGCTCTGTTGTTACATCGCAGATCGGCAAACTAACAACCTTTTTGTCATCCCATGCAACTATTAAACGGAGTTCTGGTGTGCCGGTCTGGCAGTGCATCATCAGTACCCGGGAGCCGCGTTAATGCGGTAAACAATGGAATGAGGCAGGAGTAACATTATGCGAGTATTCAAAGCTGTTTTGCTTGGGGTTTGTATGCTGGGCGCCAGTGCTGCACAGGCAGCAATTTATGTGGCTGCTGATGACAGTCCGGCAACCCGTTTGTGTGTGAGTGCAGCCATGGACGTTCCTATACGCTTTGTGATGAATATGCGCGAAAGCAATATGACACGTCCTTTTATTGCCAATCGTATTACCTGTAATGGCAAAAATATTACCGCTTTTGCTTATGAAACCGGTAACATCAAAAATTATCAGAGATTAAGCCGTTATCATCGTGGATTTGTTGAGATCAGCGATCTGGCAAAAGCACCGATGGTAAAACCTACAGATACTGTTGTTGCCATTCAGGGTGGGAATATTGCGGTATTTGCCAGCAATTAACCTTGGTGGTTATGGTGGTCTGGATAAGCCCCGGCATGATGCCGGGGTTATTTTTTTCAGATGTTTGAAACTCTGATCTGGATGTGCGGGCATTGCGTAATGCCTGCACACCGATACAAGGATCTCGTATTTCGTTAGCTAACGTTTTGGTCGTAGTGCCATTTTGACCTGGTTTTGTTACGTTACTTTTGGCAATTATTTGTAATAATCAGTACTTGTTGAGACATCAAATTTTCGAGGTTGTTATCAGTCAGCTCAGCATTGGCAGAAATTTAGGCCAGCATCGCGGTATTATTTTTGATTTAGATGGCACTCTGGTTGATTCACAACTGGACTTCGCCTTGTTGTGTCAGCTACTGGGCTGGCCCGTGGGTACCGCTATTCTGGAGCATTTAGCCACTTTAGCTGAGGCTGAACAGCAAAAAGCCCGTCACATCATCGAAGATTTTGAATTGTCAGCTGCTGCCAGGGCCAGTTGGATGCCGGGGGCTGCTGCATTGCTTCAGTTGCTGAAACAGCAGTCTGTACCTAGCGCTATCTTAACCCGCAATACCCGTAAGGCCACTTTGCTTTGTATGGAAAATCTCGGGCTTGAGGTGGATGTGATCCTGACCCGCGATGATTGTCCGGCGAAACCTGATCCTGCCGGTTTACAGCAAATTGCCGCACAATGGCAAATGCCCTGTACTGAATTGCTGTTTGTCGGGGATTATTTGTTTGATTTACAAACCGCTGCAAATGCCGGTATGCCTTCTTGTTTATATCGCAATACCCACAATGGCCATTTTGCCGCCAGTGCCGATTTTGTCATTGATCATTTTATTGAACTGCATCAGCTTTATGACAGATAAAGTGGAGAGCCGCTACTATCGGCACAGACATTCGCAACTGATATTGCTAAACTACAAAGCAATTCGCTAAGTCAATGCCGTAAGGCACATTTTTGGTCTAAAGGTGCAGGGTGTCAGTCGCAAAAATCAGTCCAGCTCAGCTAAAAATTGGTTTTTTTATTCAGCTACCCGTGAACTGGATGAAACATCCTTTTATCACCAATAAATTTAAAATTGAAAATCATCAGCAGATAGCCATTATCCAGGGGCTGGATCTGGATTTTGTGTATTTTTTCCCCGATAAAAGCAGTGTTGATTTATCCGCCGAGCCCGAACCTGAAACCACAGATCTGAGCTTGCAGGCTGCCACTTTAAAAACTGAGCTGGAGCGGGAAAAAAATGCCCGGATAGAGCAGGCAAAAGAGCAGCGCCGGCAACTGCAAAAAACTGAAAAAGCCTTTGAACAATCGATGGTGCAGGTGCGTAATGTGATGGCCAAAATTGGCTCTCGCCCGTTACAGGCTATTGATGAAGCTTCAGAACTGGTGGGCAATATTGCTGATACCATTATTAACGCCGATGCACTGGTGTTACACCTGATTTCTCAGGCCGGTAAAGAGCAGGAGAGTGTGTATTATCACGTACTAAACGTGTCAGTGCTGTCGATGATGCTGGCGAAAAACCTTGGTTTAACCGAAGAAAAAATTAAAATGGTTGGGCTTGGGGCTTTGTTTCATGACATTGGCAAACTGAAAATTCCAAGCCAGATCCTGCGTAAAACCGAACCTTTAACCACGCCAGAAGCCAATTTGTTAAAACTGCACACCCGGTATGGCGTGGAGCTGTTAAAACTGACTCAGACTTTTCCGGAAGATGCACTGACCATAGTGATGCAACACCATGAGTTTCTGGACGGTTCTGGTTATCCGGCCGGCCTTAAAGAGCATGATATTGATTTACTTGCAAAAATTGTTGCTGTGGTCAATGAGTTTGATAATTTGTGCCACCCGGTGGACCCCAGTAAAGCCCGCTCGCCGCACCATGCTATGTCTTATTTATTTAAAGCGATGAAAGGTAAACTCGATACTGCCCAGATGACCACGATGATCAAAATGATGGGGGTTTATCCACCTGGCACAGTAGTGTTGCTCAGTGACCAACGTGTGGCCATGGTGATGTCGGTTAACAGCGATAAGTTGTTATATCCGAATGTGATGGTGTATGAACCACAAATTCCACGGCTGGAAGCGCCGGTCATTGCGCTGGAAGAAGGCAAACTCAGTATTGAAAAGGTATTAAAACCAACGGCTTTACCACCACAGGTATACGAGTATCTGAACCCAAGGGCTCAGGTCAGTTATTATGTGCAGGGGGAGCAGCATAAAAAATAATGCTGCTGCGCCTGTTGTATTGGTATCGTTTTTTTATTTTGTGGTTTAAAAGCAGATTGCGTAAATCCTAATACTGCAGTGTAAACAGCAGCTCACTCAGCTCAGGTTGCCAGCGATAGTGGGCACAGACACGTTGGCCCTGAAACATCACTCCTTCTTCCAGCAATAAACTGCGCTGTAACTGCGCATCTGCAGTGCCGGCAGCAAAAGCCAGAGTTAAATTACTGCGCAGCACTCTGTGCCAGGGCAGGGGCTCTGGGCTTAAACCCAGCGCTTTGCCCACCAGTCTTGCCCGGCCCGGTAAGCCGGCTAAATCGGCAATCTGACCATAACTTGCCACTTTGCCCGGCGGAATTGCCAACACTGTTTGCCATATTTGTCGGTAATAAGCAGACGACATCTGGCACCTCTTGTCTTAGAATAATGGCCTTCAGCATGCCAGAAGCCGGAATAAAGATGAAGTTGATTGAAAAACCAGAACCTCCAGGAAGTAACGAATGTTGTGGCAGTGGCAGTTGTTGCCCTTGTGTCTGGGATTATTACCGTGAACAGCTGGCGCTCTGGCAACAGCAACAAGCCAGTCTGCAAAGCGCAGCAGAGCAGCCAGAGCCTCCTGCCCAGGAAAATTAACAAAACACAAATTGCTGCCAGGCTCAGACTGATTACTGCAGTAGTCAGTTTTAGCATTGCGATATCCGTAGCCATAAAAGGCAAAGTTCAGGGTAAAAAGGAATGGCTCAGCTTTGCGCTGGTATTGCCAATTGCCATCAAGTTTCCATTTGTTGATTCCGTGTTATAGTACGGCACCTATGATCCGGCTATGCCTTTGGCTCCAGCTTTGTTTTGCGCACAGCTGCATGGCAACAAGCCCGGCACTCTATAACTAAAAAATACCGACATTCCAGGATTTATATGACAATTTCAACTCCAGCACTGGCTAGCCAACGTCAGTGGTTTGGCCATCCGGTTGGCCTTTATGTATGTTTTTTCACCGAAATGTGGGAGCGTTTTGCTTTCTACGGTTTAAAAGCCCTGCTGTTTTTATACCTGACTAAACACCACTTATTCTCTGACAGCGACGGTTATTTACTGCTTGGCACCTATGCCGGTTTAGCTTATGCATTGCCGGTGGTGGGCGGTTTATTGGCTGATAAATATCTGGGCATGCGTAAAGCCGTGACCTTCGGCGGTGCTTTGATGGCTGTGGGTATGCTGGGCATGGCTTATCGGGGTCACGCCGCCACAGTGGAAGCCGGACAAGACGCAGTGGCAGTACAAATTATGTATTTGTCGCTGGCGCTGGTGGCTGTTGGCGTGGGCTTTTTAAAACCCAATATCTCTACTATTGTTGGCCGTTTATACAGTGATACAGATCCACGCCGTGATTCGGCTTTTACGCTGTTTTACATGGGCATTAACTTAGGTGCTTTTGCCTCCAGTTTATTTGTTGGCTGGATAGGTGAAGCCTACGGTTGGGAATATGGTTTTGGCTCTGCCGGCATAGGTTTATTGTTGGGTTTAGTGGTGTTCGGCACCCAGAAAAAACATTTGCATGGCCAAGCCGAACCGCAGCAACCTGAACTGTTAAGCCAGAAAGTCTGGGGCCTGGGGCGGGAAAAACTGATTTATCTGCTGGCTATTGCCGGTGTATTGGTGGTGCAGCAAATTCTGCAAATCCGTTTTGATTTTGGTGCCCTGGCTGCAGTGCTTGGTCTTGCGGAAGGTTCACATATTACAGCCACTGAAGTGGTAGCTATAGTGCTGACCATCGCGCTTTTGGTGTGGTGGTTTAAGTTTATTTTTGTTGAATGTAGTGCGCTGGAACGCGCCAACATGATAGTGCTGATGGTGCTGATTGCCATTTCAGCTGTGTTCTGGGGTTTATACGAGCAAACTTACGGTACCTGGCTGGCCTATTCAGATCGGGTGATGAATAGCCACACCTTTAATTTTGGCTTATTTGACTTTACACCTAATGCTGCGCAGCTCACTTCTGCGGGGGCTTTGTTTATTTTCCTGCTGGCGATTCCATTTGCCTGGCTCTGGCCTGTGC
This sequence comes from Rheinheimera sp., assembly GCF_036782235.1. GTDB lineage: Bacteria > Pseudomonadota > Gammaproteobacteria > Enterobacterales > Alteromonadaceae > Pararheinheimera. Next base: position 200,279 of record NZ_DAIPZL010000005.1, read on the forward strand.
TGGATCGTAAAGGCTGGAACCCATCAGCCCCTGCCAAGTTTGCTTTGGGTTTATTGTTTGCAGGCCTTGCCCATTTTGTATTGCAATATGCAGCGCTGAATCCACAGGACAACGGTCTGGCCGGTTTCTGGTGGTTTATTCTGGCGTACCTGGTGTTGGAAATTGGTGAGATGGCGTTATCACCTATTGGTTTATCTGCGGTGACCGCTTTGTCGGTGGCGAGGGTGGTGAGTCTGATGATGGGCGTCTGGTTCCTGGCTTCAGCTTTTGGTGAAATGATCGCCGGTCGTTTTGGTACCCTGGCTGCTATGCCACAGGGCACTTCGGTGCCTGATGCACTGGCCATTTATGCCGATGTCTTTGCCACCTTGGGCTGGATTGGTGTGGGCTCAGCTGTGCTGATGTTTGTATTAACACCGCTGTTGAACCGTCAAATCAGCCGAGCTACGGCGCAGCATCAGCTGGAACAGGCCACAAAGAACCCTGGCTCTGCAACAGCGGAAAAACTGGCCTGAGTTACAGGGTGAACACAAAGCCGGAGCCCTGTGCGCCGGCTTTGTTGTTTCTGCTCTGGCGTTAAATGGTTGTGTAACGGTCGTTTTATAGTGCAGTTTGACCGCAACTTGCCGCCGGTCGGCGCGCAAAATCGTTACTCTGCACCATCACATCATTAGCAATATAATACGAAGGGATGTATGAAATATTCTCTGCTTGGCAGCGCGCTGCTTGTTGCCCTCACCACACACAGTGCCATGGCCGATGAAGGCCAGTGGCAGGTTCATCAGTTAACTGATTTACAACCACAACTGAGTGCCAAAGGGATCCGGTTGCCAGCCAGCCAACTGGCTGATTTGTCACAATATCCAATGAATGCCATTGTCAGTCTGGGTTATTGTTCTGCTTCTTTTGTGTCTGATAAAGGCCTGGTGATCACCAACCATCATTGTGCTTATGGCGCTATTCAGCATAACTCAACAGCACAAAACAATCTGATCGCCAATGGTTTCCTTGCCAAAGAGCTTGCGGCAGAGCTGCCGGCCGGCCCACAGGAAAGGTTGTATATCACTGAGCAGGTGCTGGACGTGACAGCCAAGGTTTCAGGTGGACTGGCCAAAGAGCTTGGCGCACTGGAACGTTATGAAGCTATTGAAAATAATCGAAAAACACTGATTAAAGAATGTGAAAGTGATGCCAACTACCGCTGTAATGTGGTGAGTTTTCACCATGGTATGGAATATTTCCTGATCAAGCAGCTGATGTTGCAGGACGTGCGCCTGGTGTATGCACCGCCTGAGTCTGTCGGCAATTTTGGCGGGGATATCGACAACTACGAGTACCCGCGCCATACCGGTGATTTTGCCTTTTTACGCGGTTATGTGGGCAAAGATGGTAAACCTGCGCCTTATGCTGTGGATAACGTGCCTTATCAGCCAAAAAGTCATTTAACCATTAATGCCGCTGGCGTGCGTGCCGGTGATGGTATTTTACTGGCCGGTTACCCGGGCCAAACCAGCAGGTACCGCCTGGCTGAAGAAATTGCTTTTGCCGCCAGCTGGCAGTATCCGCAGAGTATTGCCACATACCAGCAAATGATTGGCACCATTGAAAAAATGGGCGCTGCTAATGCCGATTTCCAGGTGAAATACGCTTCAGTGGTAAAAAGCCATCACAACAGAATGAAAAAACTCAAAGGTTTGCTGGACGGGTTTAAAGCCACTGATATTTATGGCATTAAACAGCAGCAACAACAGGCGCTGCTGGCCTGGATTGCTGCGGACGACAGCCGTGCGCCTTATCAGCAGGCGCTGACTGAGCTGGCCGCTGTGGTGAAGGCCGAGCAGGACTTTGTCAAACAAACTTATTATTTTGATAACGCCAAACGCAGTGATTTGTTAAAAGCCGCCAGTGATTTATATCGCCTGGCGGTTGAGCAGCAAAAACCGGACGCACAGCGGGACATTGGTTATCAGGACCGCGATTTAAAAATGTTTGAAGGCCGGTTAAAACGGCTGGAAAAAAGTTTTGCCAAAGAAGTGGACCTGGCGCTTTGGACAGAACAACTGGCGGTATATCTGGCACAACCAGCCGAACTTCGGGTAGCAGCTCTGGATAAAGCGCTGGGGCTTGAAGCCGGCACTGATATGGCTGCTTTAACCGCAAAACTGCAAAGCTGGTATCAGCAAAGCAGCCTCAGCAGCAACGAAGGGCGTTTAAGCTGGCTTGGCAAAACACCGGCAGATTTTGCCAGCAGTGACGATCCTTTTATCAAAGCTGCAGTGGCTTTGTTTGATGTCAGCATGGCCTTTGAAAAACAGCAAAAAGAGCTGGCAGGGCAGTTGTCTTTAGTGCGTCCGGCTTATATGCAGGCCATTATTGCCTATAACAAAGCACAGGGCCGGCCTGTGTATCCGGATGCCAACAGCACACTTCGGGTCACTTATGGCACTGTGGACGGTTATCCGGCAGCAGATGGTGTGTATAAAACACCTTTTACCACTGTGGCCGGCATGCTGGCAAAACAGCAAAACCAGGCGCCGTTTTTAGTGCCGCAAAAGCTGATAGATGCTTATAAAGCTGAAGCATATCAGGGGTATTATTACGCTGACCTCGCGGCACCACCGGCCAAACACTGGTGGTGTGCCATGGTCACTTGTGCTGCACCGCAGGCGCTGCCCATCAATTCAGTGCCGCTGAATTTCCTGTCGAGCGCTGATACCACAGGCGGTAACTCAGGCTCAGCAGTGATGAACGCCGACGGTGAACTGGTGGGTCTTAACTTTGACTCTACTTACGAGTCTATCAGCAAAGACTGGTATTTTAACCCGGCCATTACCCGCGCTATTCATGTCGATATCCGTTATGTGCTGTGGCTGATGCAATATGTAGATAAAGCCGATAATTTACTGGCTGAAATGGATATTAAAACAACCAAGCCTGAATAAAGCTTTCAGCACCTGCTAAAGCTTTACAGACCATAAAGCCCGGCGTTACCGGGCTTTATTTTTTGGGCAGCTGCGACAGAACCAGCAGTATTATCTATCAGGCCATTACAAAATCATCGAGGCTTTGGGATTTAACAAAGATAAAATCGACAGCCCTTCGAGGCTGGCAAAAGCACGAGCTTCATCCAAATCTTTGCGGCTTAAACCTAGGCTCTGCGCCAGCGGCAAATCAATTAAATCAGCAAATTCAAACTGGCCGGCGGCGGCATTTAATAACGCCAATCTGGACGCCAGATGTAAGATCTGTACCGGCAGATTGCCGGTTTTCAACTGGGGTGTATTCAGATAATTTAACGGTTCAATCAGATTTTCCGGCAGTTGCCACAGTTTGAGCAAGGCCACACTGCAGTCGCTATAGCTAAAACCCAACAGCTCCTGTTGGCGGATCCAGGGAAAGGTTCCGCGCTGATAATGGGCACAAATCCTTGCTACTTCGGGTTTTACCGCAACCACCACCAGCTCGCCGATATTATGCAATAAGCCCGATAAATACAGCGGTTCACTTTGCCGTACATTCAGCCTGCTCCCCAGTTGTTTGGCAATGAGCGCACAATGAATGCTCATCTCCCAGAATCTTTCTAAATCAATGACCTGAGTTGGTGTTTTGCTAAAAGCTTCAGTGGTGCCATAAGCCATCACCAGATTATAAATCTGCGTGTCGCCCAGCAATAACAGCGCTTTATTTAGCGAGTCCACCTGATTGGGAAAATTGTATAAAGCACTGTTGGCAAGTTTCAGGATGCGTGAGGCCAGCGCGGGATCAAGGGCGATCAGTTCAGCAATTTCATCCAGACTACTGACATTGCTATCGATTAAGTCTTTGATTTTAAGGCAGGTCTCTGGCAATACAAATAGATCACCGACCTGGCGGGCATAGTCCAATGCACTCACGCTGTCCTCTCCTGTACGGTTTTGATTTTCTATAGTGTCGCTTTAAACCACACTTTTACAAGGCAGGGCTGGCTTTTTTTTGACCTGTGCACTCTTGGTCAGCGTATATTTTGATTGATGTTAAACCCTTGTAAATTAATCCTTTATCTGTGACCTGCTGCTGTGCTGAACCCAGGTTGCGCTCCATCTTGATCCGGCTAAAGCCCAAACCCCAAATGCTCCGAAGCTGTTTTCAGGCAGCAGTTAAATTGCTATTACAACATAAAAATGACATTGAGATGTCATGTAGCTGTCATCGCAGGCTTCTATGGTAACTGCTTTATTTTTATCAAGTTACTGAGGAATTGTGATGAAACACAACGGAAAAATGCGTGCTGTAGTGTTGGCGGTATTGCTTGGAAGCCTGCTGTCGGGCTGCAGTCTGGACGGTAAAGATGGCAGCACAGGGCCAGCAGGGGCAACAGGGCCAGCTGGCGCCACCGGACCTGCCGGCAGTGCCGGCCAAAATGCACAAAATGGTATCGCGCTCACTGCCATTGCCCGTTTTAGTACCGGCACTTATGGCGCTGGCGCTGCCGAAATAGTGCAGTTTCACCATGCATCTTCCCGTATTTTTGTCGTCAACGGCGCTGCCAATAAAGTCGAAGTGCTGGATGCCGCCGGGCTCAAAACAGCTGCGCTCAGTGACCCGCTGACTGCCAATAACCTCAGCAGTACACCACTTTTGATGCCTGCTACAGTGACAGTACGCAACAGTTTGGATCAGGATGAAAACCTTGCGCTGGGTTTTGCCAATTCTATTGCCATTTGGGGCAACTGGCTGGCCGTTGCAGTGGAGAATAAAATCAAAACTGCGCCAGGCGCTGTGCTGTTTTTTGATATCAGCGCCGCACCTGTATTGCGCTATGCCGTCAAAGTTGGCGCTTTGCCCGATATGCTAACTTTTACCAAAGACGGCAGCAAAGTGCTGGTGGCCAATGAAGGTGAACCTGCCGCTGATTATCTGACCGATCCTGAAGGTTCAGTGTCGGTGATCACCTTGTCTCAACAGCAACCGGCCTTACAGGCACAACATATTCTGTTTACCGGGCTGAACAGCCAAAAAGCGCAGCTGGCGGCCAAAGGGGTGAAGTTTGCAAGCCCGGCAGCCACCACTGTTGCACAGGATCTGGAGCCTGAATACATCACTTTCAGTGCCGATCAGCAAAAAGCTTATGTAGCGCTGCAGGAAAATAACGCGCTGGCAGTGCTGAATTTAACCAACAACACAGTAGAAAAGCTGTTACCTCTTGGTTTTAAAGATCACAGCCAAAGCAAAAACACGCTGGATGTCAGTAACAGAGATGGTGTCAATCTGGTGACAGTGCCAAAACTTTATGGCATGTATCAGCCCGACACTATCGCCAGCTACAGCTGGAATGGCGCCACTTTTATTGTCAGCGCCAATGAAGGGGATGCACGGGATTACCCCGGTTATTCTGAACAAGCCAGAGTAGCGTCATTAACCCGCTCCGACAGTCTGCAACTAAGCCAGGCACAAATGTATAGTGCAACCGGTCTTGGCCGGCTGAATGTCAGCACTGCCTTAGGCAAAAATGAAGAGGGCAAGTTTGACGCTTTGTATGCTTTTGGTGCCCGCTCTTTTAGTATCTGGGACCAAAATGGTATGCAGGTGTTTGACAGTGGCAACGATTTTGAACGGATCAGTGCGGCTTTACATGCAGAAAAATTTAACTCCAACCATCTGACGGTCGAAGGTGATAACCGCTCTGACGACAAAGGCCCTGAGCCGGAAGCGCTGGCGATAGGTCGGGTCGGGGACAGAACCTATGCTTTTATTGGCACAGAGCGCATGAGCAGTCTGTTTATTTACGATATCAGCAACCCGTATCAGCCGGTGTTTATCGACTATCTGCTGAACCGCGATTTAAACGCACAATACAGCATTAATGATGATGTGCAGCCGGCGGTTGTCAGCGGCAATGTGCAGCAGGCCGGCGACTTAGGCCCTGAATCTATAGTCTTTGTTGAAGCTCAGCAAAGCCCGACCAAACAGCCGCTGTTATTGATTGCCAATGAAGTCAGTGGTTCTGTCACTGTATTTCATATTCAGGTTAAATAAGTAACAAGCTGAAAAAACGTTTTTATCGGTCACGGCCGGTCTGACCGATCGGCCAGTTTGCTGCTGCAGCGACACAATAGCCGCATCAGGCTATTGTCTGTTGTTGCTCTTTTAATACTTTATATGTTGTTTTTTGTCCTACTCCCGGAAACAGACGATCACTTTGGCTTGAAAATTTTCATCACAACTTGCTAACATAATCTAAATGGCTGCTTTTTATGACATTATTGGCCTTTTTTATGTGCTTGATTGATGGGCTTCATCTATACTCTGCCACATTCCAGACCAACCTTTACCGGATTTGTTGTTGAACGCGACAGCAGACTGCACTGCTGCGAATTCTTATCAGGGTAAAATTGCCAATTCTTCAGAAGGACACTGTGATTAAGTTTGCATTTGGCATTTTCTTATTATCTTTCAGTGCACTGCCGTTGGCTGACAATGCAGCTCCAACACCTGTGGAAAGTGCGGCTGCGCAGCCACTGGTGGTGGTGCATCCCACTGTTGCGGTGCCGAGCCTGACTGCGGCGCAGCTTCGCAGTATTTATTTAAAACGTCAGGTGATTTGGCCAGACGGTTTGCCGGTTCAGGTTTTTGTCTTGCCATTGCAGTCGGCTGTGCATAAGCAGTTCAGTCAAACCCAGTTAAAAATGTTTCCTTACCAGCTGGAACGGAATTGGCAAAAACTCACCTTTTCCGGCATTGGCACGCCACCCACCGAAGTTAGTTCAGCCACGGACATGTTGCGCCTTATTCAGACGACACCAGGCGCTATAGGCTATTTGCCGTTTGATCATGAGACTACAGATGCAAAAGTTATTCAAATCAAGCCATAACGCAGCAGGAGCGCTGCTTCTCGCCCTGAGCATTTGCCAGGTGAGCCCGGTTATTGCCAGCGACACCTGGCACTGGCATGGTTTTGTGGCCCAGGGCCTGATGCGCTCGGCCGACAGCAATTTTTTGAATAACGACGGTGCCATCAGTGCTGAACTCACCGAATTTGGTCTGAATTCTACCTGGCAGCTCAGTAACACTGTGCGGTTGGCAGGCCAGCTGATGTATCTGGATGGCGGCAACAGGTTCCAGCAGGGCGGTCGTATTGATTATCTGTTTTTAAACTGGACTGCCGTCAATGATATGGACTGGCAACTGGATTTATACGCCGGCCGTTATAAAAACAATCATTGGTTATATTCCGCCACCCGCGATGTGGCCATTACCAGGCCGCTGATTGTGTTACCGCAGTCGGTGTATTTTGATGCCTTTCGCGATATTGCAGTGGGCTCAGACGGCCTTGCCGTGACTTCCACCCATAACCTGAGTTTTGGCGAGCTGGAGCTGAACTGGAGCCTGGGGGCTACCCCTATTCCAAAAGAACAGAGCCAGCGGGTGATCAGTACCTTTATTAACGGTAAAACCGAACAGGATTTTGTACATCAGTTCAGTGTGTTTTTACGACCGGCTCAAAGCAAAAGTCAGTGGGGTATCAGTTTACTGGATTCGGATTTTAACTACCGCCGGGTTGCCAACGACGTTTTTGCGGATGGCGACTTTACTGTACAACGGGTGATGGCCAACTGGCGTTACAGCGAGCAGGATTGGGAGCTGTCGAGCGAGCTATTTCAGGAACGGGTGTCGGTGTATGGTTTTTATGCGCCCGGCACAGAACGCACCCAGTTTGGCTGGGGTGCATATTTACTCGGCAGTTATAACCTGTCAGCCAACAGCACTTTGTATCTGAGTCATGACCACTTTTTTGCCAACAAAGATGACAAAAGGGGGTATTTATTGCCGCAGCAAAGTGGTGGTTTGATCCCGGCTTATTTTGGTTATCAGCGTGATACTGCACTTGGTCTGAGCCACAACATCCAGCCAAATTTACGGCTGAAAATGGAGTATCACTGGAATACCGGCACAGGCCGGCTTGGGCCCAATGTGGTGCCTGACATTGTGGTGAACCGCTCGCGGCATCACGAGCTCTGGGCTGTGCAGTTGATGTATTGGTTCTGAGTATGCGGCCATTTTTAAGCCTGCCGTGGAAAATTCTAACCCTCACGCTGGGCGCTTTATTGCTGATGACGGTGGTGCTGACCAGTTTTAGTCTGGTGAAAATGGAGCAGGATTTTCGCCTGCAACAGAACAAGCAGCTGGAACTGCGGCAACAACAGTTTAACCATCTGAATTTGTTATTAGAAAACCAACTGCGTAGCTGGATTGAGTCTTTTACCGATATGGTGCAGCTGCGCGCGCAAAACGACTTTTCTGCTTTTGCCACTGAGTTGGCCGAACATTATGACGCCATTTCTTTACATCTGAATGTGGAAAGCATGTGGTTGCTGGATGCCCAGTTACAACCCTTGTATGCCTCAGTGGCCGAAATTCCAAAACCTGTGTTAACAGTGGCCCGTCAGGTACTGGCGTTACAGCAGCCACAGTCGGCCATCTTTTGCCGTTTGCAGTGCACTAAGCTGGTGATGGTGCCGGTGCAAAATGCCAGTGGTGAACTGGCTGTGGTGGCTATTTCTACCACTTTGCTGGATGTGCTGGCGTCGCTGAAACAGGGCGTTGGTTCGGAAGTGGCGATAGTGCGGATTGAAAGTGCTGAACAAAGCCCACTGCTTAATTTTAAATTATTGTCTTTGTCCAATCCTGAACTGATGCGGCCTGTGTTTGCGCAGTTGTCGGAAGTGCTGAGTTTACAACAGGCCATCAACCGCGGCATTGACGTAAAACTGAACCAGCAGCAGTACCTGATCAGCCTGTTGCCGCTGCTGACGCAGGATGAAGGTTTTTATCTGGCGATGGTGGACGATATCAGCAAGTTTGCCAAAGCCAAACAGCAGTACCAGCAACAGATCATCTGGTTTGCCTGTTTTAGCTTTTTTCTACTGGCCATTATTATTTATATCAGTACCTTACGTTTAAGCAGACGCTTGTTAAACCTGGCTGCGCAGTTGCCTTTGCTGGCGCAGCGTCAGTTCCGCCAATTCCGCCAGCAAAGCAGCCACGCCCCGCTGATTTTTCAGGATGAAGTGGACGTGCTGACCCAGTCGGCGCACCAGCTCAGTGTGGAGCTGGAGCATCTGCATCAGCAAATTGAGCTTAATACCCAGGAGCTGGAAAACATTGCGATGTTTGATTTGCTGACCGGCTTACCCAACCGCAATATGCTGCAGTTTCAGCTGAAAAAAAGTCTGGCGGCACTGGAGCGACAGCAAGGTGCTTTGTCGGTATTGTTTCTGGATTTAGACGATTTTAAAAAAATTAACGACAGCAAAGGCCACGCCGCCGGTGATCAGCTGCTGGTTGAGGCGGCCAGCCGGCTCCGTGGCTGTATCCGCAGTGCCGATATTGCCTGTCGTTTTGGCGGCGACGAGTTTGTGCTGGTGTTAACTCAGTCTAATGAGCTGAATTACCCTTATCAGGTGGCCGACCGGATTTTTGAAGCTTTTAAACAGCCCATCAGCCTGGGCAATCAGCTGTTTTATATCTCCACCAGTATTGGCATCAGCATGACCGAAGATCCGGACGCCGTGCCGGATGAGCTGATACGACAAGCCGATATGGCCATGTATGAAGCCAAAGAGCGCGGCGGTAATAATGCACTGTTGTACGACCAGCAAATGTATCAGCGCCTGGCGCAGCGTCTGGTGCTGGAGCGGGAAATTAAAGATGCTATCAGCCTGCAACAATTCAGTTTAAGCCTGCAACCACAAATTGAACTGGCCACAGGCCGGCTGGCCGGTTTTGAAGCCTTGCTGCGCTGGCAACATCCAGAGCGTGGCATAGTGACACCAGATGAATTTATTGGCATTTTAGAAAACTCACCCCAAATGATTGAGCTTGGCTATTGGGTATTTAAACGCAGTTTTTTCCTGGCGAAAGAGCTGATTAATAAAGGTTATCCGGATATCCGTATTGCGATTAATTTATCGGCTGAGCAGTTTTTAGACCCACAACTGCCGGAGCTTTTGGCGCAGTGGCTGGAAGATTTAAACTTGTCGGCCGCCCATTTTGAGCTGGAGCTGACCGAGCGCACTCTGGTAAAAAATATCGACGCCACCCTTACAGCCATGCGTGCACTCAAAGCCCAGGGTTTTTATTTTGCCATTGACGACTTTGGCACCGGTTATTCGTCGTTAAGTTATCTGAAACAAATGCCGGTCGACATTATTAAAATTGATAAAAGTTTTGTGTTTGGCATGCTGGAAAACGACGCAGATTATCAGATCATTGTGTCGACCATTGCCATGGTGCAAAAGTTGGAGCTGAAAGTTGTGGCCGAAGGGGTAGAAAACCGCGCCCAGCTGCAGCTATTGCGCCAGCACAGATGCGACTACGCCCAGGGTTATTATTTTGCGAGGCCACTGAATGATGTGCAGTTGCAGGAGTTTTTAACCGATAAGGTACCTAATGGGTATTTGATGCTGGGGTAGGGGTGGCATATTTGAGCAGTATGCTTTTGCCTTTATCTCGTTTTAACCGCTACAGGTTTCCTGTCATTTCTGTTGGCGACCCGCCATAAAATGCACTTTCAGCTGGCAGCTGATGCTCTGCCATTAGTGTTGATGCCTGCGGCATGGCGCTCAGCGGGGACTCGCCCCCGCAGGCGAGTCACTTTTTGTATCGACAAAAAGTGACGCAAAAAACGACCCCGATAAGCCTTCGAAAGCCCGCTAAAAATCAAAAGTTTGAGGCGCCGCCAAAACTCAACGGCTGCTAACGTCAGCCGCTTCAAACAGTTGGCGTCTTAAAACCTCAAACTTTCAATTTTTATCGGCTCGGCTTAAAGGGGGGGGGAAAGTGCTTGCTTTGGGATTGAACCTGTAGGGTCAGGTCTTGCTTTTTGCCTTTTAGTGAGCTTGATGCAGGCTAATTAATAAGGTTTAGCTTTTAATCCCAAAGGGGTTAGGATTAGGCAAAAGGCAAGACCTGACCCTAGGGGCCTGTGCAGTTTTGTTAAGGCTGGTGTCGGTGATGCTGTAAGGCTGGGCACTTTTAACTACAAAAGTTGGTGGTAATGATGGAGGCGAATCTGCTAATAAGTAACAAAAAAGTTGCCTATCTTTTAGGGGGCTTAATTTTAGCGTACGTAGGAGCTATTTTATCGATGCTTATCGGGAAGGACGAGTTGGTACTTCAGACATTTCTCGAGATCAACGAAAGTACGCCGTATACACTCGAGTCAGAAGAAGGCGTAACAAATGGACAACTAGGCAAGTTTTTTAATTGCTTAAATAATTACCGTAGCATCAATCAGTTACAGGTTAAAGATGGTCGTTCAGTCCGAGCGAAACTTTATATCTCAAATTACAAGTATTTGAAATTACTAATCGTTGATAATGAGGCATATCGTTTTTATATTGTTCACGCGGAAGAAGGGCTGGATGTGATGAAGAATAAGGTATTCCAGCGAACGCAGGATTCTGACTCATACGCCATAAACTGTGATTTAGGATTGTTGAATCAATTAGAGCCTGATAATTAAATTATGCCGTAGCCAATCAAAATTTGAACAAAGCTCCTTCACCGGGGCTTTGTTTTACTCGATGCCTTTGGCAATGCGTTGGGTTCACAAAAATATGAATCCTCTCAACGAGGCAAAGCCGACGTTTGTTTTTGAGAGTTTCTGTTTAAAACAACCGCTTTTCGCTCAAACCAGAAATTCCGCTTTTCCTCCCCGTTTAGCGAGCCGTTGTTTTGGCCGGTTTTGAGGTTTTAAGCCGACAACTGTTTGAGCGGGGTGACGCTAGCACCCCGCGAGTTTTGGCGGCGCCTCAAAATTGGTCAAAACAGCGGGCTTTCGAGCGATCTCGGGGTCGTTTTTTATGTCACTTTTTGGCGACCCAAAAAGTGACTCGCCTGCGGGGGCGAGTCCCCGCTTATACAACACCATCAGCTGCAAGCTGAAAAAACCATTCAGCCAGATGGCGGCGAAGCCCTGCTTTCACATCGCCATCAGTGAAAAGTGCAATGGGTTTTATAGCAACCTAACCTGCCGATGTTGGTGCTTCAGGCTCCTCATCCACCAATGGCAATATAATAAAAAAGGTGCTGCCTTTGCCTTCAATGCTGTCAAAACCAATGCTGCCGTGCATTTTTTCCATCAGCGCTTTGCAAATACTGAGGCCAAGGCCGGTGCCGCCGCGTTGGCGGGTGTCTGAGCCGTCAGCCTGGGCGAATTTCTGGAAAATTCGGCTGCGAAATTCTTCGGCTATACCTGGGCCCTGATCGCTGAAGCTGACAATAGCCTGCTGGCCTTGTAGTCTTGCTTTGATTTGCACCTGGCTTTGCGCGGGCGAAAATTTTACCGCGTTGCTAATCAGGTTACTGAACACCTGCTGCAAACGCTGGTTATGGGCCATCACTTTGGTTGTGGCTGGCAGCTGCTCCATATCCAGGCACAGGGTAACGGCATAACTGGTGGCATAACTCTGGTTTTGTTGCAGCGCCAGCTGCAGCTGGTCGGCAAGATTTAGCGGGCTCAGCACCAGACTGGCTTCGGCCAGCTCCAGTTTTTCTATATCCAGAATATCGTTCACCAAAAGCTCCAGCCGCTCAGTGTTTTTGCAGGCCAGGCACAGCATATTGCCGGCCGCTTCGGGTATGGTGCCTAACACGCCGGCGTTCACCAGCTCCAACGCACCTTTAATTGAGGTGAGCGGCGTGCGTAATTCATGGCTGACGGTGGCGACAAATTCACTCTTTAGCCGGGCTATTTTTTTGCGTTCGCTGATATCGTGCAGCAGACAAATAAACCAGGTGTGGCCTGGCAGGCTGTAGCTGCTCAGGCTGATTTCCAGCTCAAGCATAACACCGGCGGCGCTGTTGCCCACAGCTTCAATAGCACGGCCTTGTTTTTGGCTCAGTTCGGTTTCGCCGGCGTGTTTAAATTCCGGCAACAGGCTGCCAATAGGCAGTTGCAGCAGCTGGTTATTGCTGTAACCAAACAATTGTTGTGCGGCAATATTGGCCCGTTCAATTCCACCTGCAGAATTAAAAATAAGAATGGCTTCAGCGGCGTTATTTAAAATGCCGGTCAGCTCCAGCGTGCGCTGTTTAACCTGACGGCGCACTTGTTCAGCCCGCCCTGTCACCGACAACAAAAATCCGCCCAGCAAGCTGCATAACAACAAACCGCCGGTCAGAATGGCCCAGGGCTGCAGGCTGCTTTGGGCCTGCAAAAATTGTTCACTTGGTTCAATATGCAAACTAAAACGCCGTCCGGCTACTTCAAACTCTTGCTGCCAGGCCAGCGCCCTGGCATAAGCCGGCACCGGGTTGCTTTGGGTGTGATAGAGCGGCAGGGCGCGGCCAGTGCTAATGTCATCCAGCTGTAACTGAAAACTCTGCTGTGGGTAACTGACCAGTGCCGAAGCAATAACCTCGGTGATATGCAGCACAGCCACCACATAACCACGCAATAACTGCTGGCGCCCGGCCAGAGTGGCAGGCAGTTGATGGCCTTGATACACCGGATAAAACAACAGCATACCAATCTGGTGCTGATGGTCCTGCACCATGCTCAGTGGGGCAGTTAAGCTGGCATTACCGCTGTTACGTGCTTTAAACATCGCCTGCTGGCGCACCGGCTCAGAGGCAACGTCATAGCCCAGCGCCGCCCGGTTTTGCGCCAGAGGTTCAATATAACGGATAGGGAAATAACTGGCTCTGTTGCCAGCTGGCACCAGAGTGTCATCGTCGTCCCGCTCGTTGATGCTAAGCCTGGCCACTTGCCCCGTACTGTTAGCATCCTGCGTTAGTTCAGCTTCAAACTGCAGGCGCTCTTGCTGCAGCACTTTGGGGTTCCAGCTCAGCGCCCGGATCCCGGCATGGTTTTGTGCTGTTGCACTGACAAAAGTGGCGAAGTCGGTGTTGCTGACTTTGGCGGAGGCCGCAAAAAAACGTTCGACCGGTTTGATGGCACTGGTATAAAGCTCAAGGCGCGACTGAATGCTTTGGGCCATTAATTTGGCCTGCTCGTGAAAATGTTGTTGCAGCCGGCTCTGCTCATCTTCAATGGTGCGGAAAAACAGCACCACCATCAGGGCGCAGCTGAGCAATAACGGCAGGCCTACAGTGCTTATTCTGCTGCGCCAGATATCACGAGGGCTGGCAAAAGCGATAAACATCAGTGGCATAGCTATCAACACACCTATGCTGTCGCCCACCCACCAGCTCCACCAGCTAAATAGCAGCTGCCCTGAGGTAATGATCTGGTGATGATATAACACGCTGATGCCGGCGGTGGCGCTGAGCAGGCAAGACAGTGGCCCACCTATCAATAAGATCCAGAAAATTTGTTTGTCGGCGGTCATGGCCGAGGGAAAACCCACCCAGCGTTTAATGCTCCAGCTGGCCACCAGACACTGCGCCGTGGTGCCCAGGGCAATACTGCAGGGCACCAGGAGCGACTCCAGGCTCAGTGCAGCAATGCTGACGCCGGAAATACTCAGATTCAGTAAGCTGGAGCCTAAAAACACACCCAATAACATGGGGTAACCCCAAATCAGCACTGCCGCAAGCGACACGCCAACAGGCGGGAAAATAGCACTGACAAAACCGGGTGGGGCAGCCAGCAACATGGCCAGCTGGCCACTTTGCACATAAGCAGCAGCAAGCAGGATAATTCTGCCACCTTGCCATAACAGGCGCCAAAACAGCGTGCTGGATAACGGATAATTTAAAGACACAGCGTTAAAGTCCTGGCATTAAAACATTCAGGCTGCCAATGCCGGCAGAGCTTTGAGGGACTATCTGCCAGAGGGGATAGGCTCTGGCTTTTGTACTGGCTTTGGTTCTGGCATTTATATCGGCTTTGGCACCGGCAGCTTTGTTGTTTTTTTCATTGTTTTTCATAACAGGCACCGGCGGCAGTAGATGACAGATCCACTATGAATTTCAACCTGATAGCGTACCAAACTAAGATAGCGTAAAGCGGCTTGTGTCGCCACGGCACACTATTGGCAAAAAGCCGGATCATCAACACAACAGGCAATACAAGCGGCAACAGCAAGCTTTGATTGTCACATCCGGTGCTGCAGAAGCTTTGTCTGCGAATTCAGTTCTGTTCTGTTTTGCGCTGCCTTGCCTGGCTGAGGCTCTTTCCCAGCACATCTTTTTATGTGCTTTTGTGAGTAAAAGCTTTTGTTATCATGCTTTTTTATCACTGCGCCTGATACAGGCAGCCTGATAGGCTGACGCTGCTGTTATTTTGGCTTTCAAACTTTATTCTGTTGGAGTCACAGTGATAAAAGCCTGCTGATATTCTGTTTCCGGCATGAAAGTTTGTGCTAAGGGCGCTCTTTGAGGCTGCCCCGCCTGCTCCCGTGCACTGATTGCCGCCAGTTTATCCAGTACCAGCTGGTTTTTCTGAAGGGCTGTGGCAGGTGGCACCACCATTGTGGTTTTTAAGTTCATCTCTGCTTGGGGCAGCGCCGATAACGGCAGTTTGTCGATACGGGCTTGCTGGAAGGGCAGGCTGGGCGCTTCATACAATATCACTTCGTGATTGAGCGGGTAATGCTGCACCAATAACTCCACCAGCACTTCCCGATAAGCGGCGCCTGTGGCAAAACGGGCCATGCTTTTATCTCCGGCAATACCCACCTGCCACAGCACTAAATACGCTGTTGGGTCTATAGAACGCTTATAAAACATATACTGGCTGGTTTCAAAATACTGACAACCCACTTTGCCCGGGTCTATGCCAAGTTCAGCATGTAAACAGTCTGCGGCGCTGATCCCAGGCTCCATATGGGCGGCATAACCTTCAGCCCTGGCCAGTTCAATCACTTTATGTGGTGCATAAGCAAACACACCGGGGTGACCATAAAATGCCCCCACCACTTTTTTGCCTTGCCGCACTTCAGCCAGCATTAAATCAATCATTTGCTGATAGGTTTGATGGCGCGATTTGCCTTCGGCATAAAGCGGCGCAAAACTGCGCACATCCTGGTGCATTTCTTTGAGCCAGAGCTCAGTAATACCATCGGCCACCCCGGCAAATACCACATCGGCATTTTCAATATAACTGCGCGATAAAGGGCTGATATGGGAGCCTAAAGTAATACCGGTGCCGACGATGACGATGCTGCCTGGAGTTGTTGCTTGCAAAGAAGGTTGATTCATCTTGATGTCTTATTGTTTTTATGGATGCTGCGGGCATTTCTGTATTTGTTGTTTTTAATTTGGTGCAATGGCTGCTTTGATTCAGTGTTAGATAAACAGCCAATGGCAATTAGGGTCATCAACGGCCACCATCAGGCACTCACTGGATTGGGCTCAGCAATTTTTTATACTTCTTCAAATAATGACACTTGATTACGGCCTTGGTGTTTCGATTGATAAAGGGCGTGGTCTGCATCGCGGAACAACTTTTTCAGCTCATAGCCGGAACGATCTGTTGCCGTCACGCCAAAGCTTGCAGTCATTTTAATCGGGTGGCCACTGCCGCTATAATCAATTTGCGAAATCGCATCACGCAGAATCTCCGCAAGAAGCGCCGCTTTTTCAGCAGTGCAGGCCGGCAGATAGATTGCAAACTCTTCACCACCGATACGACCGAATACATCAAGATTGCGCACAAACTGTTTGCTATGAGCCACCACAGTTTGCAGTACCCAATCACCGGTTAAATGGCCATATTGATCATTAATCTGTTTAAAAAAGTCCAGATCAAAAATAAGAAAAGAATCAATCTGACCCAGCTTATTACTTCCTTCCAGTATTTTTTTAACTTTGTCAGTAAAATGAAATCTGTTGCTAATACCAGTAAGGTTGTCGTTCTCTGCGAGCAGGCGATAATACTGTTTGCTTTTTAATGTTCTCAAGGCGAAATAAGTTAGAAAGATAATGCTGAATGTAAGTAATGCGATAAATAGTTGCTGATTCTCTGTGTTAGTCTGATTTAACTCGTTTCTCAGTGTCAAAACAGAATTATCTTTTTCAAGCAATTTTATTTTCTGATTTTTTTGTAGAACTTCACCTTTTGCCAATTGGTAGGCAAGTTGTTTTTCAGACAGATCATCTCTATAGGCTTTTTCTGCATCAGCATACTTTTTATAGTAATCCAAAGCCAATTCAAAATTGCCAGATTTTTTGTATATATCAGATAACATCAGATAACTTTCAACTAATGGCTGAGTAAAACCAAGCGTTTTACTCAATTCTAAAGTCTTATCTAACCACACTTCTGCTTCGGAATATTTGTGTAAGCCAAATTTTGCTTTAGCCATAAAAAGATAATAATCAGCTGTAAGGCGCGGGTACTGATGACTCTCTACAGCCGGAATAAACTTATTTAATTGTTGTTCAGCAAGAGAGTAATTCTGTTCGTCTAAAAGTTTCTGAGGCAGAATTCTTTGAAAAATATCTGCTACTAACATTTCGCCATTTAAGCGGCAGTTGTCAATTGACTGGTTAATTTGGTTAATATCAATCGGATTTCTAAGTGAATAATGCGCCTCTGCAATAAGTTGTTCAGCGATGCAAAGTGATTTTACGCTTGTATGTTTTTTCTTCACAACTTCGGCATGCTCAAGGGCTTCAGGGTGAAGTTGTGCAAGATTGTAAATTACTGCAGCAACAAGAAAACCTTTCTCTTTAATTTCTGGGGATTTAATTTCATTCTCGAAACTAAAGGCTTCAAAAAGGGAAGCAAAAGAGTTTGGGAAATTTCTAGAAAATGAATATAAGTTTGCAAGAGATGTTAAAAGTTTAAATCTAAAATCAGGCTCCGTAACCTTGGGTATCAGAGTTTTAAACATTTCGATAGATTGACTGTAGTTACCGGTGTAACCTGCCGCGTATGCTTTGAAATATTCAAGCTCTAACAACTGCTTTTCGGTAAAGCTCTCTCTATTTTGTTCTAATTCAAGAATTATTTGTTGAAATTTTCTAAAATCAGCAGTTTTAATTTGATCAGCTTCTATGAAAAGGTTTTTGTAATCTTTTTTTGTTTCTGCTGATAAAAATAAAGAAAAGGCAGCCAGTAAGATTACTAAAAAATATTTTAAAATCATTAGAGTGGCTGCCATAACTTTCTCAGTGTGAATTAATGAACAACAGTAATTTTTTCTTCGTCGTTATCATCAGGCAATGCCGGTTGCTCTTTATTCTCTTCATCTGCAGGGACAAAGACAAAACAGCCTTTTGAATGTGTATTCATCATTGCTGCAACTGATTGTTGATCTGCAGCTAATATCGCCTGAATTAATGCTTCAGATAACCCTGCCTTTTGTGCAGCTAAAGCAAGTTCAGTTGTATCAAGTTGACGATAAGCAGAGTTCTGCCCAAGTGTTTCTAAAAAGTTTACTGTTGCGTTCATAACAATTTTCCTTCTCTGGTTATAATTCAGGCTCAGAAGATTCAGTCGTTCACAATCCATAGTTGCCATGGCGAACTGATGGTGACAAGTTTGTAACCAACTTTCTTAACCAAATTCTGGGCCGCTTTATTGTCGCTATGTAAAATGCCACTGATCTGAAACCCAGGCAACAGTTCTCTACAAAGCTGGATCAATAGCCACAACGATTCTTCCGCAAATCCATTTTTTGAATGTTGAGCTAACAATGAAACTCCAAGCTCTACATTTTTCGCTCGATAGTCAATTTGGGCTAGCCCGCAAAATCCAACGACGGCGTCAGTGTCTACCGTACATATGCTTAGATACAGGTGTTGTCGCTGTCTGGCGGCATTCAGTGCTATTGACCTTTTCAGGCACGTATTTGCTTTTTCCTGATTGAGTGGCGCACATACAAACTGCATCTGAACATCATCACAGTAAAGTTTGCTATAAGCCTCTTGGTCAGCTATGCGCATAAGTCTCAGATAAATACGTTTTCCCTGGATGAGTTCAACGTCTGATAACGAGCCTATGCTGGACATGATCTGATTTCAAAATATTAACACTGAGGTGTAATTTACCCGCTTCTTGTGTATTTTTCTATGTATTTCAGTTGCTAAGCTTAACAAGTTCAAACTGAGCTACGGGGTTTATAAAAAAAGAGGCCGGCAATTGGCTTGCCGGCCTCTAGACAAAAACTCAATGGTTCAGTTGAGTACTATCGTACCTTAGCCACACCACACATAGACTCCTCCTTCACCACATAAGGCTGCAGCAGTGGTGCCATGCCTTTGAGTACCTGTAATGGCAGCGCTGAGGTAAAGCTGAAGTTGTCGGCGCCTTTGCCAGGTACAAAAGCGGTCAGGGTGCCAAAGTAGTTGTCGCCTAAATAAAATACAAAGGTGGCGGTTCTGTTATTGACGGTCGAAGCCATCACTTTGCCACGCACCACCTGAGTGGCAATACGGTTATCACCCGTACCTGTTTTGCCGCCAATTTTGAGTGGGGAGCCATCGGTTTTAGTAAAGCTGCCATTTAAACGCCGTGCCGTACCCAGCTCAGCCACCTGGCCTAGGGTTTTTTTCAGCGCACGCGCGACTTCAGGGCGCATTACTCTCTCACCTGCGCTGGCGTTATATTGCAGCATGGTTTCATAAGGCGTTTTGGCGGCAAAATGCAGGCTGTCAATACGGATGGTGGGCAAACGGATACCGTCGTTCTGAATAATCCCCATCAGTTCAGCCAGGGCGGCAGGGCGGTCGCCCGAACTGCCAAGTGCAGTGCCTAAAGACGGCACTAAGTGGTCAAAAGCGTAACCCAGTTTGGCCCAGCGCTGGTGAATATCGAGGAAAGCTTCTACTTCCAGCATAATGCGGATGCGGTTGTCGCGTGCACTGCGGTTACTGGTTTTAAACAACCAGCGATACACCTGCTGACGTTGTTCGCTGCTTTGCGCTACGGCATCGCTGAATTTTGCGTCCGGGTTTTTATTGATAAAACTTAATAACCACAGCTCCAGCGGGTGCACCTTGGCGATATAACCCTGATCCGGCAGGCTGAATTTGCCCGGGCCATATTTGTTATACAGCTCATCAAGTTTTTTCGGACTCAGTTGTTCATCCGGCAGTTTGTCCAGTAAAAACCGGCTGAACTGGCTAAAGTCAGATTCAGGCAATAAATAACGGTGCACCGCAGCTAAACGGTCCGGCGTCTGTTTTAAACCATCAAAAAATACTTCGAGGCGTTCATCGGCCGGTTTTTGCTGATATTTTTTCCAGAATTTACGTAAAAACTCTGTGCCTTCTTTATCAACAAAACGGCGCAGGTATTCTTCCCGTTTTGGATCTTTGTCACTACGCAGCAATAACGAGCTGCTGCCCAGGGTTTGGTAGCTGCTGGCATAAGCAACTATGTCGCGCATTAAGCGCACAAAAGGCAGGTTGTGCGACTGCTGCAGGCTTTCGGCAACAGTTGGCACCTTGCTGTCTTCTTTTTTGTCGAAGTTATTAAACACCTGCAAACCACCGCCGGTGAAAAAACGTTCGTGTGGCGAAGCGGAATAGGTACGGTTCAGCGCAGCGTCCAGCATAGCGGTCAGGCTTCGGTCTGACGTTTGTGCCATATAGTTGGCGGCCCAGCGGGTAATGTGGTCGGCCGGGGCAATATCCAGATTCAGTAAATTGACCGGCAGCTCGTCGGCAAAATTCTGATGAAGTTCAGCCACTATTTCTAAATAGGTGGCCAGCACGCGCAGTTTGGCTGTGGAGCCAAGCTCCAGTTTACTGTGTTCGTTTAAGTCAAAAGGCTGGTCTGTACTGTCGGTTTGTACCCGCACCCTGTTGCCATCCGGTGTTTTTTCAAACAGCGTAAAGCTGTATAACACATCGGCCGTGCCACTGGCGCTTAACAGCCGATCACCAATCAGGCCGTATTTGGCGGCGGTGTCCGGGTTGGCCAGGCTACGCAAATAAGCACTGACTTTTTGCTGTACGTCGCCATGCAAGGTGCTGTGGGCGTTTAAATCCAGCCGGTCTAAGTCGTACATCGGCTGGTTCAGTAAATTGCCAAGGCGTAAACGTGCGGCATTAATGCCTTTTTTGGCGTCCTGTTCGGCTTTGGTTTTATTCACTTTGGCCACGCGGAAGGTCAGCTTTTGCGACAGCGCTTCGTCGCGCAGGGCTTTGTCTATCACACCGGCGCCTGCCAACAAGCGCAGATGGCTGTCGGTCAGCTGTTCTAAATCGTCATGGCCTTGCAGCAAATAATAGGAAGGACGGCGCTGCGCTATCATCAGCGCAACAATTTGGCGGAAATATTGTGCCCGCTCCGTGGCATTTTCAGCGGTCGCAGGGGCATTTAACAAGCTATTGGCTTTATCAAAATCACTGCCAAACCAGGCGTATAGCGCATCTCCCACACCATGCACTTCACCGTGGCCAGGGGCGGACGATAAAGGCACCGTATTTAAATAGTCTTGGACGATGCGGGTACGCATGCCCATGGTATTCACACCATGCTGATACACCCGGATGGTGCCAGAGATGATCTGAATGGCTTTGTCTTTAAAACCGCGGGTTAACCCCATAGGCGAGTGGCGGAATTTTTCAATCTGGGTGGCGAGGGTACTGCCGCCGGCGGACTGACCACCTACTGATAATACTTTACCGACCTGACTTGCCGCCGCCATGATAAAACGCGGCCAGTCCATCACAGGGTTGGCTGTCGGGGGGATTTTTAATAAGTTTCTGTTTTCAATAAATAATAAACTTTGCGCCACCACCACAGGAATTTGTTTGGGGTCGCGGTACACCCGCTGCGGGTAGTTAAAATCAAATAACGTCTGATTGCGGCAATCCGCCAAAAACAAACCGGATTGCACTTTTTCGCGATAAGGCGGAAATAATCCCTGTGAAGCGTAATGATTGAGCGCCGGCGAAAACTCAGCCTGAGCGGTGATACGGAAATTACGCTCCAGTAAACGGGGCAATAATTCGGGCAACTTGGTGTAACCATGGCGCTCGTCAAAAGGGCCACCTTGCGGATACACCACTTGTTTGGCCGGACCTTGCTGCAGTTGATAGGTCAGGGTTTTGGCATATTCGGCAATTTTGGGAGCGCTGTAGTGCGCAGTATGTAATTCATAAGCCACCAGTACGCCGGCAGATGCCATTAAAAGCAACAATAACACCGGGATCAGACTGCGGCGTTTGTAACGCACTTCCACCAGCTGTGATATATCACCTGCGCGCTGCGGCGCCTGGCCGACAGGTTCGCGGTAGTTATCAAACTGCATTTTTTCAACCGGTGGTGGGGTAGAGGTAGGCAACTTTAAATCCATTTTGCACGGCAAAGAACAAGGCCGCTGATTTTATCTGGTTCCGCTGTGCTTTGCAGCTGAATTTTAAGCTGCCTCAGCGCCTGGTGCAGGTTGCACAGCCGTGTGCACAACCTGTATTTGCAAAAGCTCAAGCCCGGCTTAGTGGTGATGGTGTCCACCCACACCATGGGCGTGACCATGGGCAATTTCCTCTTCAGAGGCGGCACGTACATCCAGAATTTCAAAGCTAAACTGCAATGTTTTGCCAGCCAGCGGGTGGTTGGTGTCCACGTCGGCTTTAAACATGCCAACTTTAACAACTTTAACCTGACGTGGGCCATGTTCGGTTTGCACCACGGCCATCATGCCTGGTTGCCATTTTTTTGCGCCCTGCAGATGTTTAACCTGCACACTTTGAATGGCGTCTTCACGGCGTTCACCATAGGCATCTTTGGGCGCTAACGTCAGCTCCAGTTTGTCGCCTTTGCTTTTGCCTTCCAGTGCCTGTTCAATGGCCGGTAACATATTCTGATGACCGTGCAGATATAACAGCGGGTCGCTGCCTTGTGAGCTCTCCAGCAGGCCGCTGTCATCTGATAACTGATAGTGCAGTTGTACCACTGTGTCTTTGCTGATTAACATTTGCTGCTAAGTTCCTGTGCAATAAAAAAGGCCGTTATTATCCTGACTTCATTGCCAAAGCGCGACCTTTTTTCTACACGCGCCATGTTCTGCCCGCTGAAATGTCTGATTTGAGCCGCTTCCGTTAGTCATAACGGTGATAATGGCGGCGTTCTTCCCGGCCTTCAGAGCGGCGGGTGTCGTAACCATAACTTTCCCTGCTGTAATAACGGGGTTGGTCGTACACCTCCACAAAACGCACTTCACGGCCGCAGGCATTGTATCTGTGGCAATGTTTTTTCCAGTGTTTACGGTGTTTTTTAGGGGCATGAATAATAACGGGTTGTACCACGACAGGGGCGTAATGCCGCTCTACATACACAGGTTCGTGATACACCCGCACAGGTTCATGGTAAATCACAGTGGGGCTGCGATCACCAATATGTACTGAACCATAAACACCGGGTTGCACCTGACCATGCAGACTGACGCTGACATCAGCGGCCAGCGCGCTGCTGCTGATCAGTGCCAGCACGCCCAGATATAACCAGCGCGCGTGTCGGCTTAATGGCGCTGATGTGTTGCTGTGATTGTTGTTTGTCATTGGACTACCCTCCGCCCTTGCTGGGCTTATTGATAATCACACTATGGCAAGCGACATCTGAATTTTGGCTGAACTGAACAGCAGGATTTTTTCTGAATTTTTATTGTTGCCACAGCGCCGGATCCAGCCGGTAAAACTGGCGCAGTTGCTGATACAAAGCCGGGTGTTGTTGTTGCATCGCTTGTGGCTGTTCAAAAAACACCTCGGTGGTGACGGCAAAAAACTCGGCCGGATTGGTGGCGGCATAAGGGTTAAATAAAGTGGGGATCCCCAACTTTAGTTGTTGTTGCAGCTGATCAAATTCAGCTGTTAGCACCTGACTCCAGACCCGGTAAGCTTCAGTGCTCGCCAAAAAAGGCGCGCCGTTGGCGATACCGTTTTCCTGATCCAGCTGATGGGCAAATTCATGCAACACCACATTATGGCCGTCTTTGGGATCGGCAGCGCCTTGCAGGCTATCGGGCCAGGACAACACCACTTTGCCCTGTTGCCAGGATTCGCCCAATCGCATTTCTGTGTTGTTGCTGACCACGCCCGCAGCGTCAGTTTGTTGTCCAGGCACCAGATAAGCCGCCGGATACACCAGAATAGTCTGCAGGTTTGGGTATAAAGCGCTGGGGCGGTTGAGCATTAACAGACAAGCCTGAGCGGCGATATTGAGTTTTATCTCATCATTTATCTGCAAACCTTCGCAGCCAATAAACCGTTTTTCAGCAATAAAAAGCTGAATAAGTTTTTTCAGTTTCAGCTGTAAATCCGCCGGCAGGCTGTTATAGAGCGGCAGTTGTCGCTTTAATATTTTGCGCCAGGGCGTTGGAAAAGCCGTGTTGGCAATTTGTTGCTTGAGCCTGCGCTGGCGCCACACCGGCCACAAGATGGCTGCAATCACCAGCAACATCAGGATCACTATCAGACTGTTTTGCATAAAACCCACACATTTTACTCCTGCGCGCGCTGAAATCACCGCTCTGGTCTTTGAAATGGGTCAGCTGCTTTGATTTTTCAAGCAAAACCCTGGCAATTCAGTTGGCGGAAGGCGCAAAAAATGTCATCTTTGTATACACTCTACGCATCCTTGTCAGCGGAAAGACGCATGAACATTTTTCAATTACAACAACAACTTTCAGTCGCTCAGAGCATTCTGGCCCAGCTTCGGGAACCGCAAATTCAGCAAGACCGGATGCGTTTTCGGCTGAACCTGCAGCGCCTCGGCAGTTTACTGGCCTACGAAGTGTCTAAGTCTTTGCCATACCAGCAATTTGAAATTCAAACCGCACTGGGCACGGCTAAAGTGGCAGATTTAGCCGAGCAGCCGGTGCTGATTTGTGTGATGCGGGCGGGCTTGCCGTTTTATCAGGGGTTTCTGGATATGTTTGACCAGGCCGACAGTGGTTTTGTCGGGGCTTACCGGGAAGAAGGCGCAGATGCCAGCGAATTGGATATTTTTTTAGGCTATAGCGCCACGCCCGATATTGCCGGCCGTGATTTGATTTTGGTTGACCCTATGCTGGCAACCGGCTCGTCATTATTAAAAGTGTGGCAATTGTTGCGCAAAAAAGGTGAGCCGCGCAGTCTGCATATTGCTGCCGCTATAGCGGCGCCTGAAGGCATGACACTGTTACAGCAACAGCTTGACTTTCCTGCATCTTTTTGGCTTGGTGCTTTGGATAATAATCTCAACGCCCAGGCTTATATAGTGCCTGGGCTGGGTGATGCCGGTGATTTATGTTTTGGCAGCAAGAACTGACAGGCCCGGTATGATCCAGCGCACATTATTACCACCGCAATTAGCCCCGGAATTAAAAGGCCGGCGCCTGTGGTTGAGCCGGCATAATGCATCGAGCTGGCTGGTGATGGCGCTGATTTTGCCTTTTTTTCTGTATTACTGGTTCAGTTACAGTCAGCAAATTACAAATGAACAACAAGAAATTTTCCAGCAGCATGCCGACGCGTTGGAGCTGAATTTAAAACAGCGGCTGCAGCATTTTGAATTTTTGCTGGGTTCAGGCATGGCTTTTGTCACCTCGTCCGAACAGATCACTCAGGCAGAATGGCAACGTTTTGTTACCGGCCTTGATTTAGACAAACACTACAGTGGTATTCAGGCTTTTGGTTTGGTGAATTACCGTGCTGGTAAAGACATTGCCGCGCTGGAGCAACAAATACGCGCCGATGGTGTCTCTGATTTTACCGTACATCCTGCGGGCGAACGGCCTTTTTACGCTGTGGTGACTCATATTCAACCGCAGAATAATAAAAACAGTGCTGTGCTTGGCTATGACATGTTAACGAATCCGCTGCGGCAAAGAACGGCAATGCGTGCTGCCAGTCTTGGTGGTATCGCCATCACACCGCGGATTTTATTGGCGCAGGATGGTAGCAATGCCGTCGACCCTGGCTTGGTGCTGGTGCAACCCGTGTATAAAGCAGGGGCAGAGCTGTTAAGTGCAGAGCAAAAAATTAACGCGCTGCAGGGTTTTGTTTATGCGGCTTTTCGCGTCAACGACATGATGACGCGGCTTTGGCATAGTGCACAAACCGAACTTGATTTCAGCTGGTATTCGTCGGCACAGCAGGCACCTTCTGATCTGTTATTTCAGCGCCAGTCCGGTCAGTTAGATGGGCCGGCTTTTGTGATGCATAAAGAACTGGAATGGTACGGCCAGCCGTTTTGGTTACAGATCAGCAGCAATGACAATTTTGTAAACAACTACCTGCCGGTGGCCAACTATTGGTTGTTATTTTTTCTGCTGTTGATGATGCTGTTGTTGTTTGGCTTACTGAGCCGGGTAAATCTGCGCCGTTACCATGCTGAGCTGCTGCAACAGGAATTACAACAGCAGCTGCATGCCCAGTATCAGCAACTGATTGCCAATGAACAGCGCCAGGCGCTGGCGCTCAAAGCTAGTCAGCTCGCCTGGTTTGAATTTGATTTATCCACCGGCGATGCTTTTTATTCGGATAATTGGTGGAAATTATTTGGTTTTGCCGGGCCACAACAACATCCGACCGAACAAACCATGCTGGATTTGTTGTTGCCGTCGGAGCGCGACATCTTCCGCCATGACATACAACGTATTCTGGCATCAGGGCCGGAGCAGTTCAGTCAGCGTTATCAGTTTATGCACCGCCAGGGCCAGATATTGTCGGTGCTGATGCAGTGCCAGTTATTGCGGGATGCTGATGGCTCGGCTTTACGTTTGTCCGGTGCTTTGCTGGATCAGACTCATCAGGTGAGCCAAAGTGAACAGCAGCAGCAGTTAATGCGGTTATGTCAGTTTGAAATTGCGGCTGCTGTGGCCAGTTGTCAGTTGTTATTGCAAAAAGATGCTGCAGTGGCTGGCTATCAGCTGGCGCATTTGCACTGGTTAAGTCAGCAGTTCTGCCAGTTGATTTCAGGGGCTGAACCTGTGCAAGCCGTGCCGGTGCGGCTTGATTTTATGCTACTGATGCCAAAGTTGTTACAGGCGTTAGGCCCGGTGGCAATACAACAGCAACTGCATTTAGTCTGGCGGCAGAGCCAAAGCCCTTATGGCCTGGCCGGTCATGAAGGGGTCTGGTGGCAGCTTTGTAGTGATTTATTATTGCTTGCGATGTCGCTGGCCAACAGCAACAGCAGTATTGAAGTTGGTATGGAGTTTTACCCTGGTATTATCAGCTGGCAGGCAGAGCTGGAAGTCGACGCCGAACAAACCGCAAACTTCCTGGCGACGCAAACCAACATTGCCATGTTAGATGGCCCTTCAACAGAAAGTAATAACAGATATTGTGCTTTACTGGCGGCCAAACACTGGGCGTCGGTGCTGGGCGCTGAGCTGAATATCAAGCATGAACAGCAAAAGTTATGGTTTTATCTGACGGTTCGCCAGTCATAAAGCTTTGGTGTCAGTTGTGATGGTCTCGCCCGGGTTTTCTCAGCTGATACCACAATACACTTATCAGCAGCACCACCAGCGGCAAGCTCAGTGCTTGTAGTAACTGCAGCGGCAGTGCAGGCCACAGCAGGCTTAACGAGCTTAAGCCTTTGTCCAGCAGCTGCACGGCATAATAACAAATGGCCACAGTGGATAACCGCTCTACCGCTGTTTGTAACTGCAGTTGTTGCCTTGCTCTTTTTTCCATCGATATCAGCAATTTACTGTTTTGTCGTTCCAGCTGCAGGCTAATGCGGGTGCGCAATAACTCAGTGGAGCGGCCAAGCCGGTTTGATAAACTGCGTTGGCGATTCAGCACCGACTGGGCGGTGCGAAAGGCTGGGGTGAGCCGGCGCTCGGAAAAATCCTGTAATGACATCAGGCCATCCAATGCCGTTTCTTTTAACGCTTTTAGCCGGTCCAGGGTAAGCTGATAATAAGCCACGCTGGCTTCGAGCCGGGCGCTGTTGTTGGCGATCAGATGTTCAGTTTGTGCCGCCATCTGGCTGATTTCCTGCAGCATTTTTTCATCCGACCCCTGCTGCTGTTCAATGCGCTGGGTAATGTCCGACAGTTGTTGCTCCAGGCTATGTAACTGGGACAGTGCCTGACGGGTTAAAGGCCAGCCGAGCAGGCTGAGCTTGCGGTAGTTGCCTAAATCAAACAATTGTTGCACCAGCCGCGCCAAAGCGCTGTCGGACAAACCTTTATCCAGCAGCACCATACGCCCGCCTCCTTCCGGATGTTTACGAAAGTCGGTCCAGATCTGTGCCTGCTGATTGGCAACCAGACTGGAGATACAGTGCTCACTGGCAAACATGGCTGCCAGTGCCTGAGCGCTATGTGTTGTGATGTCTGGCTGCTCTGGCTGTTGTTTGCAGATGAGCAGCTGCACTACGCGAAACAGCTGACCCGGCACTAAATCAAACCAGTCCGGTGCCGGTAAAAATTGTTGTGGATCAGCAAAGTCAGTGCTTTCACCCGGCACAATAAAACTGTAGGTAGAAAACTCACTATGCCGTTCCCAGCGCAATGTAATGTCACCAAGTTGCAGATTAACGTCGCTGTCGCCTTCCTGCAGCTGCACACCGGCCTGCAAGGCCCTTTGTTGCATCAGCGTAAATTCGGCGGCTCTGGAGCCGGTACCAAGGGTGAGCATAAAATGGCAGATGCGACAGGGCGCACTGAGCGCCGGGAAAAACCTTTGTTGTAGTTCTTTTTCCAGCAAATCCCGTTGCGGATGATTTCGGCTTTGCAGCCATGGACTTAACCTTGTGAAATGACTGTCGGGTGTAGACATAGTGGTCATAATTTCCCCCTAGATACGCAGCAGCGTTGCAATAGTGTCCGCTTTGGGTGGCATTGTGATGACAACTGCAAAAATGCCCGCTTTGCTTTTACAAAGCAACAGCTGTACCAAGGGGTGTTTTTAATTAAGTATTTGAAAATGATGGTAAATGTCTGTCTGGTTGCACTTTGGGCTTAGCTGGCTGCAAAATTTCAGTGCAGATGGCACAAAAACAGGGCGCGGATGGGTTTTCTAAAGTGCTGGCTTGGCGTAAAGTCGACAGCTGCGCTTTTGGCAATGTGGTAATGAGGTATAGCGTGATCCCGGTAGAACTGATCCTGATCCTGGCAAGTCCGGTATTTTTTATTTTTATTGCATACGAGTGGTATCAGTCTGAGCGGATGCAACAACATATTTATCAGTGGCGTGACAGCCTTGCCAATCTGATTCTAGCGGCCATGCATCAGGCTGGTGATGCGGTGTCTTTGATATTGTTATTGCCATTTTTTTATTGGCTTAGTAGTTTCGCCATTTTTGACTTGCCTTTTAATACATTAAATTTATTCATTCTTTTTGTACTGCAGGACTTTTTATATTATTGGTTTCACCGCGCTTCACACAGTGTCCGCTGGTTATGGGCTTCTCATGTGGTGCATCACAGCTCGCGTTTAATGAATTTTAGTACCGCCTTTCGCCAAAGCCTGACCTATCCCATCTCCGGCATGTGGTTGTTCTGGACACCGCTGGTGCTGCTCGGGTTTGACGTGAAGCTGGTGCTAGCGGTGGTGGCTATTAATCTGGCCTTTCAGTTTTTTGTGCATACCCGCTGGGGTAAACACTGGGGCCCGCTTGGCCTGATTTTTAATACACCCAGCTGGCATCGGGTGCATCATGCCTGTAATCCGGTTTATATCGATAAAAACTTTGCCGGTGTGCTGGTTATTTGGGATCGGCTGTTTGGCAGTTTTGAGCCTGAGCATGCTGATATTCCCTGTGAATACGGCATTACCGACAACTTTGAGTCGGTGAACCCGTGGACCATCACTTTTTATGAGTGGCGGCGGATCTGGGCCGATTTTTGTCAAAACCGTGGTGTAATGGCAAAATTGCGGGCGCTGTTTGGTGCGCCCAAACCCAGGCTGGATACTCAGCAGTCTGCCACTTCGGAGCAAGGTGGTAGTGTCTGATGATTAATGTCGCTTTATTGTCGGTATTTATTCCCACTTTTTTATTTGTTTCCATTACCCCAGGGCTTTGTATGACGCTGGCGATGACCCTGGGGATCAGCCTTGGGGTGCGTCGCACCTTGTGGATGATGTGGGGCGAAATGCTGGGGGTTGCCATAGTGGCAACCAGCGCAGTGCTTGGTGTGGCGGCGATACTACTGAGTATGCCGGCGCTCTTTACCGCTTTTAAATGGTTGGGTGGTCTCTACCTTTGTTATGTTGGTGTGCAGATGTGGCAGTCCAAAGGCAAGCTGGCAATACCGGAACCTGGTGCTGTTTCCCAGGTATCCAGACGCCAGCTGTTCTGGCAGGGGCTGGTGACTGCGGTTTCCAACCCCAAAGGCTGGGCTTTTCATATGGCGTTATTACCGCCTTTTATCGACGCTAAACTGCCATTCTGGCCACAGCTGGCGGCGCTGCTGGCTATTATTCTGCTGCTGGAATTTGGCTCATTATTGTTATATGCGAGCGGCGGTAAAGCGCTGCGGCTGATATTTGCTGAAGATAAAAATGTGCGGTTATTAAACCGAATCGCTGGCAGTTTGATGTTAGGCGTTGGCGTGTGGCTGATTGCGGTTTAACTCAGTCAAACCGCCAGTTGAATAAAAAATTCAGCTGCGAAAAGCTTTTATCCTTTGGCCAGTCGGGCCACTGAGCCCGGTTTGGCTGCATGCTGTGCAGCTTCTGCCATTCGACCGACAGGTTCAAATGTGGGTTTAGCGGATATTGAGCGGCCAGCATCCAGCCATGGCCTTTGCCGTTATTGTCATCACCGGGATATTGGTCTTTATCCTGCTGCAAAAAGTGATCGTAGCGCACACTCCACTGTATCTTTGCTGATTGTAATGCCAGCAGTACAAACCAGCTGCGATAAGATAGATCCACAGCTTTGGGCCCCATTTCAGTCCGGCCATTCAGATGTTGTGCCACCAAACGCAGCTGTTCATGCAGCTGTTGTTGCCAGGCCAAACTCTGAAAAGAAGTACGCCAGGCGTACTGGCCATGGCGAAAAACCAGTGGATCTGCATTGTTGTCATAATGATAAAACCTGAGTTCTGTATTGTCGCGGTGCAACCAATGGACACCGGCATAATAACCCACACGATGATCCAGCTCCCGGCTTGGTTGTACCCAGTCTGGCTGTGCTGCTAAACCGCCACTGCGTATGCTCGGATAATTGGCAAAACGCACCCGCTCGCCAATATTGCTCTGATAATTGTGGATGGCAAAACCACGCCAGCTCAGTATTGTGCCCAGCGGATCATTACCCTGAAAAAAACCTGCGACCAGCTGATAACTTTGGGCTGACTGAAAAAAACGGCCCGGCCGGCTTACACTAAATTCGGCACCCCGGGCACGCAATTCTTCAGCAAACCAGCTGTTAATAGCGGAGAAACTGCTGCTGTAGGGCGAACTCCAGGCGATATCCGTATTTTCCAGCGACATCGAGGGATAAAACCACCCGGCGCGTGCGCTCAGACGATAACCCTGAAAGGGCAATGGCTGGTAACTGAGCCAGGCTTCAGTCACACCAAATTGCTGGCTGGGTTTGTCATGCCATTGGGCATGCACTGTGCCTGACCAATGGTCGCTGAGATCAGCACCGAGCGCCAGTAACTGTGGGCCAAACAGAAGACCGCTGTGATCTGCTGCCAGCTGACCTGTGCCCCCTTGCCACCAGGGGCGTAATCCGCGGATTTGCCCGGCCACCTGCGCCAGACCCACTTCGCCTTTGGCGCTTAGTCGCAAACCCGGTTTCAGCTCTGCGCCAGAGGCAAAACTGCCGTAAAGGAGTGGAATAAAGGCAAGACAAAACAGACGACAACGCATAAAGTTCAACTGCAACAAGGATGAATTGCGCAAGCATAGCAGCAGTTTATCAGGGACACAGCAGTGAAAGCGGCTGTTATACTGCAGCAGCAGAGCAAAAAAGCCGTTAAGGAGCAGACTAAATGAGCGCAAAACAAATAAGAATGC
Organism: Rheinheimera sp.; assembly: GCF_036782235.1. Lineage (GTDB taxonomy): Bacteria > Pseudomonadota > Gammaproteobacteria > Enterobacterales > Alteromonadaceae > Pararheinheimera. The sequence goes on from NZ_DAIPZL010000005.1 coordinate 232,087, forward strand.
TGAGTTGGGCTGCCGGCGTGTTCAGTTGTGTGATGTGCAGTACTGTGCTGGCCGGCACTTTGGAAGTGCAGCTGACTGATCAGCAGGGTTTGCCGCTCGAAGACGCTGTTGTGGAGTTATACGATCCAACAAGCCAGGTACAGGCCACCGGTATTCAAGAGGTTGCGCAGCAGGACTTAACCTTCAGGCCTTTTGTGTCGGCTGTGCAGGTTGGGACCAAAATTGATTTTCCGAATCAGGATAAAACCCGCCACCATGTGTATTCCTTTTCACCGGCCAAAACTTTTGAACTGAAGTTGTATGCAGGCAAGCCGGAAGCACCGTTACTCTTTGATAAAGCAGGCATAGTGGCGCTTGGCTGTAACATTCACGATTATATGCAGGCATATATTTACGTTGGCGAAAGCGCCTATCTGGCAGTGACAGATAACAAGGGCATCGCAGTTTTTTCTGATGTCCCTGATGGGCCTTATCAGCTGAAACTCTGGCATCCGTGGCAGGATCAACAAGTGGATCCAAAGCAGTTGACCTTGCCAGCCGGCACACTTCAGTTGCAGCTGAGCGTCACCCGCCAGGTCAAACCCAGCAGACCAAAAAAAGGTTTTGGCAATAATTATCAGGCCGCGGCCTTGAAAAGCCAGCTGCACGCCGCTACTTACTGAATCATTGTGTAAGTTCAGTGGCCAAGGGCAGGTGATAGCAGTAGATGGTTCACCCATCCCGGCCACTTTTAACCCGTTCGGATCAGTTCAGATCACAATCTAAAAGCGACTAAGGAATACAAGATGGCAACAGTAACGTTAAAAGGTAACCCATTTCAGACCGTCGGCAACTTACCGGCAATTGGTGCCAAAGCACCGGCGTTCACCTTAACAGGCGCTGGTCTTGCGGATGTGAAGTTAAGTGACTTTGCTGGCAAAAGACTGGTACTGAATATTTTCCCAAGTGTGGATACGCCTACCTGTGCCACTTCAGTCCGCACTTTTAACAAGGCGCTGAGCAGCCTGCAAAACACTGTGGTACTTAACGTGTCTGCCGATTTACCTTTTGCTCAGGCCCGTTTTTGTGGTGCTGAAGGTTTGGAAAACGTGCAAAACGGCAGTAGCTTCCGTAGCAGCTTTGGCCAGGACTATGGCGTGACTTTTGCCAATGGCCCATTGGCAGGTTTGTTGTCACGTGCTGTGGTGGTGATTAACGAACAAGGCACTGTGGTGCACACTGAGCAAGTGGCAGAAACTGCCGATGAGCCAGGTTATGAAGCTGCATTAAAAGTACTGAACTAAGTTGCCGGCCCCAGCCTCTGGCTGCGGGCAAAACAGCAACTAAAAAAACAAAGGCCGCTATGCGGCCTTTGTTGTTATTGGCTAAAAGTTATGGTGTGCCTGTTGTTTCCTGCCCGCCGGCAACAACTGCCGTTATTGCCTGGTGTTTTCGGGTTTTTCATCATCCGTTCTGATGCCTGACTGTGCCGGGGCTTGTTCGGCCGCAGTTGGTGCCGGCCAGAAACCACCTGCACTCAGCTGCTGCCAAACCCAGGGCAGCCAGCGTGTCAGTGCAGTGGCCAGCCATAAAGACCACAACAACATCGAGAGCTGATAACACCAAAGTGGTAACGACAACACCCAGGCAACCGGCAGTTGGGCAGAACTCAGATCCTGATACCAGTAGAGCTGCTGCTGATAGGAGCCATTACCCATAAGCTGCATATCAGGCGCTGACAACAAACCATAAGGAATAGCCGAAAATAAGGCTAACAGCGCACTGATACTTAACAGCACTAGCGCAATCTGGCTGAGTTTCTCAGAAGTGCCCTGCAATGTACCGTTGAACTGACCTCTTTTACTAACGGCTAACAGCCATAAAGTGATCAGCAGCGGGATCCAGAAGCTGACAGTGCAAATGCCGGTAAAGAGCAACAACCAGTGCCGGCGGCGCAGCGGACTCTGGATCAGGCGTGGCAGCACCATTGCCAGCAGTAACATCACTGCCAGCATGCCCCAGAATAACAAAGCGGGCCCAATATCCGGACCTCCGACGGCTAGGATCCAGCGATCAGGTGCCAGTTGCAGTTGCAGATAAATATTCGCCGCAGCAAGCGGCAGGCTAAAGCCTGGGGTAGTTAACAGCACAGGCTGGGCCATGTTATTGGTGAAGTTCAGCTGCAGTTGTTGCCGGCCTGGTTTCAGTTGTACTGTCAGTTGCTGTTGATTTACCGTCAGTGGCAAAGTCACACCATCAAGGCTGACCGACTGCAGTTTGGTGTCTTTTGGCAAAGGCAGGCTGAAACTTTGTGCCTGACTGGCGTTTAGTTGCAGCTTTAACTCAATATCACTGCTGCGGTTGCCCTGATGCTGCTGCAACATCAACTGCTGGATGGTCAGCATCTCACCCTCAACCGGCTGCGGCTGACTGATAGTCAGTTGTAAGCTTTCACCTGGCCAGGGCCGCCATAAAGACGGCAGCGGGCTTTGTGCTGTGCTGATGGCCGGTAATCCTTCACTGGCAATATGCCATTTGGGGGCTGCACTTAGCTGCCAAATCTCAGTGTATTGTTGCTGGGAAGGGCTGGTAAGCTTTAAAAGCTCAATGGGTTTCAGGCTGGATTGCCAGCTGATGGACTGCTGTTCAGCATTGAGTTGCAGCGCCAGCGCACCATCAACCACGGGCAGCGGTGTCAGTGGCGTTTCACCGTCCAGCAGCGCAATTTTAAGCTGCAACTGCTGTTGGGACATGCCAGTGCGCCTGAGGGTAGAGGTGATTTGCCATTCCAGTCCTAAGCTCAGCTGCCGCTCCAGCACCGCATAAGCCGGTACATTTTGTGTAACTGCCCCTGAACTAAAAGTTTTGCTGTTATTTTGATTGTTGTCCCTGGCCAGTTGCTCCAGGCGTAACTGTTTTCTTGCTTGCTCCAGGCTTTGTAGATCATTTAGATCGCTGCTGTCGGGCATCAGGCGCCAGCGCTTCAGCTGATTATCCAGCTGATGCCAGGCACTGCCAAAACTTAAGCTTAATTGGCTTTCTTCCGGGCTTATCCAGAGTTCAAGCTGATGCCGGCCTTTCGGCAGATATAACCAGCTTTGCTGCGCCTGCTGGAAAATAGCAGCATTGGCCTGATTGAGCCTGGCAAGTTTCAGTCTGTTGGCGGCAACAGGCAAAAGCCAGGCGGTTTCGGCCTGACTATCCAGCTGCAGCTGCAGTTTGATATGTTCAGGATCGTCACTGATCACAAGCTGATTGATGCTGGTGCAACTTGGTAAACACTGTGGGCTTTGTAACAGCCGCTGCTCCAGCTCGGTTAACAGCTGTGCATCTGGAAAACCAGTCGCCAAAGCGGGGGAGGGTTGCATCAATAACGCCCCCGGCAACACCAGGCTCAACACCAGGGCTGCGCGGCCTGGCAGGCCAGCACTGAGCCGTACCCAGATGTTGGCCTGCGTTAGTTTGCCACCAGTCAATGGCCGGCACAGCTGCCATAACAACACAAACAACAGCAGCACAGTCACCAGATTACCCAGACGGTTCAGCCAGGCAGGTACCAGATAAAGCCGGGTTTGTTCTTCGGCAAGCAGTGGTCCTTGCCAGAATAACTCCACCCGCTGCCAATGCCAATCCGGTTCGGCTGGCCCGGTCTGAACACGGGCATTGGGGTCGGTTTGCAGCAGAGGGGCTGGTGCATTGATGGCATATGAGCTGCTGTAAGATGACAGTTTCCTTTGTGCTTTTTTGGCTACCTCTGCAACATCCATTCTGGCCTCTACAGTCGCGTCACTTTGAGGAGCAGGTGCACCCTGCGCAGCTGGCGCTTCGGCTATCGCGGTTTCAGCCATGGCACTTTCTTCGTGGTATTGGCTGCTCTGTGACTGTATTTGCTGATAAGGTCGTTCCAGTTGCGGGTAAATGGCCTGGCGGATCTGCTCCACACTAAAGGGCAGCAAAATCAGCAACACCAGCAGCAGATTCAGATACAGTGCTTTTTTCAGCCAGGTCTCGGCTTTAGCTTTGGCCAGTGGCAACAGCGCCAGCAAGGCCAGCAGACTGAGCCAGCTCCACTGTGGTGCATCATCACGCTGGTAACTCAGCACTAAGGCAGCAAGAGCCAGCAAGCCGACCGGCCAGCCCAGTAACCTTGCGCTCGCCACACTAAATAACAACACAAAAAAGATATCCCACAAGGTCCACTGTTCCAGCACAGTGCCCTGCAGGCGGTCAGCACCGCTAGCGGTAAATAACGACCAGCCAGGCGGCAGTTGTAACTGCCAGCTCACTTCACTAAAGCTGCTTTGCCAGCCGCTCACCGGTAGCACCGGGCCCGCTTCGATACGGCTGATGCTGTGAAGGTTGATTGGGTTTTGCCTGATTTCAACACCGGCTTCGCGCTCTGGCAATTGAGTGATGAGCTGCGCTTCGCCACCGAGCGCCACCCGTCCCAGCTGATAACCAGGCTGAACTTCGAGTCTGGCCTGACTATACAAAGAGCCACTGATCTGGTCGCTTGCGGTCAGCGTCTCACCGGAAAAATCCAGCCACAGGCGTTTTGTCAGTCGCAGCTGATCCGATGCTGCGCCGCCACCACGCTGCAGTTGCGTCAGAGTCAGAGTACTGTTTTCATCCATGGTGTACAGCGGATATTGTTGCCAGTCAGCTGGCACCTGGGTTTGGTTTGGATCCAGGCTGTTGACGCCTGTCAGGTCGACAGTGCGCAGTTCGGTTTGGGCCACAAAAGCCCAGATTTCCCGGGCAGGCAAAGGCGCAGCCGCTTTTGGCAGTTGCAGTTGTTGTACTGGCTGAAAGCTCACAGCGTCCAGTTGCAGCTGATACTGGCCGGCACTAAGCTGCAGATGCAGTGCGCCTTTGTCATCCATCAGCGCCGGTAGGTCGCTGTACAAAGCTTCGGCAAAAAAGCCTGGCAATAACAAGGTATCCAGGCGCTGTTCGCGCGATTTACCGCTGACTTCAAGTTGCAGCGTTGTGGTTAATCTGGCCGGAATGTCATCGCTCAGGCGGCGAAATACCTTGATCTGCAGCTGATCGCTGCTTTGTTCAGTATCCGCCTTCGGTTGTTGCAGCCATAGTTCGGTGCCCAGTTTTTTTGGTTGCAGCACTGGGGTGCCAAACAGCTTCAGGCTGATCACACCACTTTGCTCTGGCACGCTCAGCCGTGGTGGCATTTGTGGCCAGCGAAATTCCCCCTGTATCTGCCAGCGTCCTGCACTCAGATAAAACTGGGGGACACCGTCCTGATCCCGCAGTGCTACGGCGCTTTTATTGCCGTCTTTATTCTGTTCAACCTTACTGGCCTCAACCTGTTGGGGCCAGCTTCTGACATCACCGGGCAGACTGACCCAACCCTCAGCAAACAGCTGCAGCTGATAGACAAAACGGCCACCTTGTTGCTCTGTTTCCAGCACCAGACTTTCACTCCACTGGCACTGTTGTGTCTGTTGTGCCTGGGGCGCCGCCAGCCAGGGACAAGGATGTGTCGGATGAGCGGCCAGCACCCAATCTTGCCAGGGGGTTAATTCAGCAGGGATGTCTGGGCTTTGCTGCTGGGCAAAGGCGGTTGGCAACAGCAGCAGTAGCCAAGATGCGGCAAGCTGAGCCGGTACTTTTGTTAAGCACTTTGCCCATAAGCTTGCCGTTGGTGTTGCTTGTAAAAACAAGGCAGCGGCAGCGTTCTGGGCAGAAGTAAAAAGGCGTTGGGTAAAATTCAGGGCAACACGCAAAGTCATAGTCCGTTCCTGTGTTGATTGCCGGAAGCTTCATTGCTGCTGCGGCTTGTTCAGTGTAACTGTGTTGTTGCCAGTTCTAACAGTCTGCTGTTGATTTTGTTGTGTTTTTTCTTGTTAAAAATGGTGGTGTTAAATCTTTGAACCAATTTTTTAATGAGCTCAGAAGCCAAAACACATCAGTTGTTGCTTATGCAGGACTGTGCCTGGCCTCTGCAGGCTATTTTGCTCCCTTAGAAATTTTGCGTACAACTGTACTTTTATTTGGCGCACAAGTGTTCGCTTAATAAGTTGACTGAAGCTGGGTGAATAGTGTTTTTTAGCGCTTTTATTGGCTTGCGGGCGGGTGAATAATAAAAATTCAGCTGGTCTAAATGAAAAAAATAGAGTACAAATGTGCGCTGAAAATTTATGGTGTACATGATGCGGTCTGTTCAATCTTCTAAACTGAATTCAAATCGCCAGTCCTTGGCTGGTGTTTTCCGGCGTCTTTGGCGCTTATGTTGTCAAATAGCGCTGGTGCAAAGTGGGCTTCGCAGTTATCTGGAGCCGGTTATCCGGTTGTTTTGGCCAAACTATCGGGCTGGTCTGCAAAGTGCCACTCTGCTCTCGGTGCGTCAGCAACAAGGTTATTTGCAACTGCTGCTCAAAGCAGGTCGTGCTTTTGCCGGTTTTGTGCCGGGCCAACACCTGGATCTGACAGTTGAGCTTCACGGTGTTTTAATCACCCGCACTTTTAGCATCAGTTCGTCACTGCAGCAGTTTTTGCAAAACCGCACTTTACAGTTGACCATCAAGGTACAGCCCCATGGCGGTTTAACACAGCAACTTTTGGCCAGGGCAGGTGAGCCACTGCCTTGTTATATCAGCCAGGCCCGAGGTGACTTTGTGCTGGAGCAAAACCAAAGTGCCTTGATTCTGGCTGCCGGCAGCGGTATTACCCCTGTGCATGCGATGCTGAGCTCGTTAAGCCGGCTGACCCGTCCCATCACACTGATTTACAGCTACCGCGGCGGTGGCAATTTGTTGTTTGCCGACAGTTGGCCACAGCTGCAAAAACGTTTTCCGTTACTGAATATCATACTGCGGGACACCAGTACCGAAGGCCGTTTGAGTGGCACTGAGTTCAGCGCTGCGCTAAGCGCCCTCAAAGATCGAGACTGCAGTTGCGCCTCTGTTGTACAACAGCCCGCCACAGGCGAGCCTGTGTTTTATCTGTGCGGCCCTCTGGCTTTTAGTCAGTACTGGCAACAACAGGCCAAAGCACTTGGCATCAGCAAGATCCGCCAGGAATCTTTTGGTCTGAGTCAACAAAGTCATGGCGAAGCTGTGCCGGTCAGCGTTACTCAGCATGGCCGTACTTTGCAGTTTCACAGTCAGGGTAATTTACTCAAGAGCCTGGAGCAGGCCGGTTTGGCGCCGCGTTATGGCTGCCGCCGTGGCATTTGTATGCAGTGTTTGTGTACAAAAACTGCAGGGCAAGTGCGCAACGAGCTGACCGGGCAAATTTCAGATGCCGGTGCCGGGCTGGTACAACTTTGTATCAGCACCGCTTTAACAAAACTTGAATTACAACTGGATGCCGTAAGCACAACAGCACAGGACAACACCCCATGCACAAATTAACCTCACAGCAACTGGATGCACTGGCCGCCGAGCTTGATGCGCTGGCAGCGCAAACCCGCGCCAAAGTAGGCGCCCAGGATGCCCGTTATCTGGAACGGGTATTATTAGTGCAGCGGCTATCGGTCTGGACAGGGCGGCTTTTATTGCTCGGTATTTTCTGGTCGCCCTGGCTTTGGCTGTTGGGGGTGCTGCTGCTGGCGCTTGGCAAAATTCTCGACAATATGGAAATTGGTCACAATGTGCTGCATGGTCAATACGACTGGATGCAACATCCTTATTTAAATTCACGGCAGTTTGAGTGGGATATTGCCTGTGATGCGAAATCCTGGCAGCGCACCCATAATTTTGAACACCACACTTACACCAATATTATTGGCAAAGACCGCGACTTTGGTTATGGCCTGCTCAGGCTTAGCAACGACTTTCGCTGGCGGCTGCGCAACCTGTGGCAGTTTGTCACTTATCTGATGTTAAGCACTTTGTTTCAGTGGGGCGTTTCTTATCATGAGCTGGCGGCGCAGCGGGTGTTTTTTGGTAAAAAGAAAAATGACCGTCATTCGCAAGTGTCTGATAAAGACCTTAAAAAGGCCTTTTTTGGCAAAGGATTACGCCAGTTATCGAAAGACTATCTGCTGTTTCCGCTGCTCTGTTTTCCGCTGTTTTTTGAAGTGCTGCTTGGCAATCTGCTGGCCAATATCCTGCGTAACTGGTGGACAGCTACAGTGATATTTTGCGGCCATTTCACCAAAGATGTGTATGTCTTTCAGGCCAAAGACTGTAAAAACGAAAGTCGCGGTCACTGGTATTTACGGCAGATGCTGGGCTCATCTAATTTTACCGGACCACGCTGGTTTCACATTCTGACCGGTCACTTAAGCTGTCAGATTGAACACCATTTATTTCCGGACTTGCCCGCTTACCGATACCCTGAGCTGGTGCCAAAGGTGCGTGCTATTGCTGATCGTTATCAGATCCCTTATAACAGTGGCAGTTTTATTCGTCAGTATGCCACTGTACTACAACGTATTTTGCGTTATTCGTTGCCGGTGGGAACTGCCGCTGCAACAAAAAACTAACGCACACCAGTGACAGACAACAGAAGCAGGAATTGATGATGGATTTTGTGAACTGCCTTTCACAACTGCAGCAAAGCGAAGGCGATTCTGCAGTTTTTCAGGTGCCGGATAACTGGGGGCAGGGCCGGGCCTTGTTTGGTGGTATAGCCGCGGCTTTGGCACTGCAGTATCTGTCGGGCTGGGTGACTGAGGGCATCAGGCTGCGCTCGTTGACGGTGTCTTTTGTGGCACCCCTGGCGCCCGGGAACGCGACTGCAACTAGGCGGCTGCTGCGTCAGGGCAAATCCGTGGTACAGGCCCAGGTTGAGTTATCGCAGCATGGCCAGGTTGCACTGGTGTTATTGGCAAGTTTTGGCGTGGCTCGGCCTTCAGCGGTGCAACTCAAGGCTGCACAGCAAGCAGCTATACCGGCAGAACCCACAGGTCTGACTTTGCCAGACTCTGCCGTAGTGCCTGAATTTACCCGCCATTTTGACTATCGGATAAGCCATGGTGGCTTGCCGTTTAGCGGAGTACAAAGCGTTGATTTTGGTGGTTTTGTGCGTTTTCGACAGCCAAAACAGCAGTCAGATAAAGCGTGCAGCCTGATGCAGTTGCTGGCACTGATTGATGCCTGGCCGCCGGCAACTTTGCCCTGGCTGACCAGTCCGGCGCCTGCCAGCACTTTATGCTGGACGCTGGAGCTGTTGACTGACCATCTCGAAGCAGCTGCGGATGACTGGTGGTCTTATCTGGCACAGATTGACGCCGCCGCTGATGGTTATGGCCATATTCAGGCGAAAGTGCATGATAAACACGGCATTTTAGTCGCACTGAGCCGTCAGACAGTCGCGTTATTTGGTTAATTGCGGCATAAAAATAACCGGCACACAGGGCGCTGCTGCCGGTTATTTATCGGTATTTTTTGCTAACAGTCTGTTTTTAGACTTTTTATATCCACTGAACCACCTGAAAAGAAAGCCAGACACAAAACGCACGCTTTAAAAATTATGCACTAAGCTTGGTTTGGATAGACCAACATAAGAGGCGCATATGAACAATTCAGCCTTTCTTTTCAATTTAAAGTTGTTGTTTCTACAAGTTTTTCTTCTGATAAGTCTGCTGCTGTTGGGCGGATGTGAGCCTGCAGCAGTTAAACCTGAAACAGCGAAGCCACAAGCGATAGCACCATCAGCTGCAACTACTGCTGCGGCAGAGCCACAAGCTTCTGCCAATCCGCCTGCTGCGAGTGTTGCAGCCGAAGCAAAACCCGCTTGTGAGCTCAGGTTGGGTTTTGAAACCTGGGAACCCTATCAATATATCGGCATGGATCAAAAACCAGGTGGGCTGGACATTGAGCTGGTGCAGGCCATTGCCAGCAAGATGTCCTGTACTCTGGTCACACAGCACAGCAACTGGCTTGAGCTGGTGGCAGCGCTAAAAGAAGGTAAAGTCGACTTGTTAATGGGCTCTTCCATGACACCTTCAAGGCAAGAATTTGCACACTTTTCAGATCCTTACCGAAAAGAGCAATTTGTACTTTTTGTGCGCTCTGCCGATGCCGCCGGTTTGCCACAAAATACCATTGGCGACTTTATCGCTGCTGGTAAAAAACTGGGTATTGTCAGTGAATATTATTATGGTCCTGAATTGACCGAGCTTTACAGCAATGAAACTTATAAAAGCCAGTTTATTGAAGCCCAGCTCAGTGAGCTGAATATCGCGCGGTTAGTGGACGAAGATATTGACGGTATGCTGGAGGACAAATTTGTTGGAGTTTCCATGCTCAGGCGCAAAGGCCTGGATAGGGAAATTGGTCAGCACAGTATTACTCTTGGCAATACCGATGTGTATGTGATGTTCAGTAAAGCCACGGTAAAGCCTGAAACAGTGGCCGCTTTTAACAAAGCTCTGGCTGAGATCAAACAAAATGGTGAATACGACGCCGTATTGGCACGCTACCAATTTTAACTGGCAGCAGTTTTAAGCAGCAGTCGTTTTAAACCACGACAGTGTTAAACAAGGTCGCCAAACTGGCGCTGTAAGATGGCGGCCGTAAAGGCCGCTTTTAAATAAAAACCGCGGGGCAGGGTCTGGATGGGTTCACCATCCCGGCCTACAGCTTCTGTCAGAGCCTTGCTGTTAGCGGCTTTTGGCCTCAGTTGTAATACCTTGCCATGCGCGCCTTTAATTTCATCAATGCCACCCAGCACTATCAGCTCCATCAGCTCTTCCCAGTCCTGTTGCAACAAGGCCTGTTGCTCTGCATCCGGCTGCCACAAAAAGGCGGTGCCAATGACCCTTTCTGCCAGCGGCACTGAGCGTTCAGCCCAAATCGGTACCCAAAGGACGTGGCTGAGTTTACGGCACACCCAGGAGCTGTGCCATTGCTGCAATCCGACCTCGGTCAGTGGCGCCGTGCACACATAGGTGCTTTCCAGTGGTTTGCCTCTGGCATCCACCGGCAGGGTTTTTAATTCAATACCAAGATGTGGAAAGTCGGGTTCGGCTTTAGAGCCACTGCTGGCTCCGAGCGCCAGCTCCAGCATCTGGCCCACTATGCCTTTGTCACGCAATAAATTTGCCGGCAAAGTGACCCCAAGCTGGTCTGCAACTTCACCCAGAGTGAGGCCGGCAAGTAACTGGCAACGGCTTAATAATTCGGCAAGGGTCAGGGGGGCTGTCATGGCTTACAGACTCGTTTTGATAACTATCGGCAAACTATCATTTTTTTGTTGATTTGACTGGTTAATTTAGCAGCAATCCAACTTATGCACAGAAAAAATGACTGTGCATTCGCGGAAGTTTTTGTTCAAGTATATGAAATATATAATAAATATTGAATTTGTGTGATTCTGAAAGTCATAGGCTAAAAAGTTATTCAGGGATAAGAACAAGGATATGCACAGATTTATCGACAGAGGCTGTGCAGAAGTGCACAAAGTCCTGCTGCTCATTTGTTGAACTGTGGATAACTTTTGCAAAACTGCGGAGAAATACCGTTTGCTGTGACCGCGACTTTATGAAAGAATCTTTTCACAAGCTGTTGTAAATAAGCTAGAGGTTAGTGTGATCGATGCCGAAGGTTTTCGGGCCAATGTCGGCATAGTGATTTGTAATCACCAGGGACAGGTGTTTTGGGCTCGCAGATTTGGCCAACATTCCTGGCAGTACCCACAGGGTGGCATTGATGACGGTGAAACACCGGAACAGGCCATGTATCGTGAATTACATGAAGAAGTCGGATTGTTACCGCAGGATGTGGAAATTGTCGCAACGACAAAACACTGGCTGCGGTATAAATTACCTAAACGACTGATTCGGCGTGATTCCAATCCTGTGTGTATAGGGCAGAAGCAAAAGTGGTTTTTATTGCGTCTGACCTGCCGGGAAGAAGATGTCAATTTGCTAAAAACTTCGCATCCGGAGTTTGATGACTGGCGTTGGGTCAGTTATTGGTATCCGGTGCGCCAGGTCGTTGCTTTTAAACGGGAAGTTTACCGTAAAGTAATGAAAGAGTTTGCCCCGGTCGCTTTGCCGTTTATTCGTCGTGAAGTCAAAAAAAAGTAGCATAACGGCCGCCACTGTTATGTGAAGAAGGGGATGTTATGCTCGGCCAGTTAAGGCGTATTGTTCAGGATGTTGCGCAGGAACCTTCGCTGGCCAGTGCTCTGGCTGGCCTGGTCAGCAACGTCAAAAATGCGCTGCACACCGAATGTTGTTCGGTGTACCTGGCCGACTACCAGCAACAACATTTTATGCTGATGGCAACAGATGGCCTGAATCCGGATGCCATTGGTAAAGTGGCCATTGGTTTTTCTGAAGGTTTGATTGGTTGGGTTGGTCAGCGCGAAGAACCGATCAATTTAGCAGAAGCACATTTACACCCCCGTTTTAAAGTGACCCCTGAAGTCAGTGAAGACTGTTTTTCTGCTTTTTTAGGTTGTCCTATTATTCATCATCGCAAAGTACTGGGCGTGCTGACCATTCAGCAGTCGGCCTCGCGGGTATTTAGCGAAGATGAAGAATCCTTTTTAGTGACTCTGGGTGTACAGCTGGCGTCCGTACTGGTCAATGCCGAAATGCGCCAGCTTACCAGTCAAAGCCCAAACCAACATGTGCATGTGGGGCAGTTGCAAGGTTTAATTGGCGCGCCTGGCATTGCTATAGGCGAAGGTTTTGTGTTGCAGCCCGCCAGTGACTTTGACGCCATTTCACTACAAAAAACCGACGATCCTGAGCGTGAGTTGTCGCGTTTTTACCGTGCCGTCAAAGTGACCAAGGCCGAATTTAACCGCTTGGCCGAGCGGATGTCCGGCCATTTGCCACCTGATGCGCTGGCGATATTTGATGTGTACCATCAGCTGCTGGATGCGGCGAGTTTAGGCCATGAAATTGAAGCGCAAATTGCCGAAGGCTGGTGCGCCAAAAGTGCATTAAAACGGGTGGTGGAAAAGTTTGCCCGCCAGTTTGACGATATGGATGATGCTTATCTGCGTGAGCGTGGCACCGATATCCGTGATTTAGGTCAGCGGGTGCTGAATCATTTACTCGACACTGAACAACGTCATTACAAACTCCCCGAGCATGTGGTGCTGGTGGCCGATAACGTCACAGCTTCCATGCTGGCAGAAATTCCGCGTGCTCAGCTGGTGGCTATTGTTTCGTTAAAGGGTTCAGTGAATTCGCACGCCGCTATTATGGCGCGGGCCTTGGGTATTCCGGCCGTCATGGGCGTGGACGAACTGCCGCTGATGCAGTGGCAGGGCCAGAGGCTGATTGTCGATGGTTATCAGGGCAATATTTTGGTGTCGCCTGCCGATGCCATTTGCCATGAATATCAGCAGTTGATGAATAAAGACGCTGAGCTGAACGCCCGCTATCAGGCCGAACTGCACTTGCCGGCGCAAAGTGCCTGCGGCGCAAGGTTTAAGCTGATGGTGAACTCAGGCCTTGCCATCGAACTTGAAACCACCCAGTCCGATTTTACTGACGGTGTAGGCCTGTATCGGACTGAATTTCCTTTTATTATGCGCAGCCGCTTCCCAACAGAGCAGGAGCAGACTGAGCTGTACCGTAAGGTGATGCAAAGTTACCCGGAAAAACCTGTGGTGATGCGCACCCTGGACGTCGGCGGCGACAAACCGCTGCCGTATTTCCCTATTTCGGAAGAAAACCCCTTTTTAGGCTGGCGCGGTATCCGGTTAACGCTGGATCATCCGGAAATTTTTCTGGTGCAAATCCGCGCCATGCTCAAAGCCAATATTGGTGTGGGTAATTTACATATTTTGCTGCCAATGATTTCCGATTTGTCGGAAGTGGACGAGTCTTTGCGACTGATCCGTCAGGCCTGGTTTGAGGTCGATGATGAGTTTAATAAAGAAGGCATAGTGCCCAAGCCTAAGGTTGGGGTCATGATTGAAGTGCCTTCCATTATGTATCAGCTGAGTGAGCTTGCGAACAAAGTTGATTTTTGCTCTGTGGGTACCAACGACTTAACCCAGTATCTGTTGGCTGTGGATCGCAATAATCCGCGGGTGGGTAATTTATATGATGCGCTGCATCCGGCAGTGCTACGCGCTTTAAACCAGCTTGGCCAGCAGTGTCAGGCGCTGCAGTTCCCGGCCAGTATCTGTGGTGAACTGGCAGGCGAGCCTATTGGTATTTTGATCCTGATTGCGATGGGCTTCAGACGTTTTAGTATGAACCACCGTAACCTGGCAAAAATTAAATGGTTATTGCGCCGTATTGATATCTCGGAGTTAAAACTGCTGTTGCCGGAAATTCTGGCTTGTCAGTCGCCCAAACAAGTGCGTTTGCAAGTACAGCGCTTTTTGGATCAGAAAAAACTGCTGAACCAACTGCGCGCCTGACAGCTGAGAACTACCAGCGCTTATCACCAGCGACTGCTTTTGTGCTCTGTGGCGAGTCGCTTTTACTACAGCCTTTAACAATTCAAGCAACTCACCTGAATTTACTGGCTCGCCACAGGTCTGCTCTGTACAATGGCGCACCGCAAAAATGCGCCCAGTCTGCTGCAGCTTGTTGTGACAGAGCCGGACTGGCCTGAGCTGTACTCTGGGTAATACTGTGCTGACTTTTTTTCTGATCTGTATGATGTTAGGTGCGCTGGCGGGCTTGCTGGCCGGTTTACTCGGCATAGGCGGCGGGTTGGTGATAGTGCCACTGTTGACATTATTATTGCCGCTTTACCATATTGTCCCTGCTGAGCATGTAATGCTGGTGGCTGTGGCCACTTCGCTTGCCACTATTGTCATTACCAGCGCTTCTTCTACCAGGGCCCATCACCGGCTGCATAATATTCCCTGGCAGCTGGCACCTGCGGTATTAACTGGGGCTGCTGCCGGCGCTTTGCTGGTGGGTTCCTTTGCCTATCTGGTGAATGGCCGTGTATTGCAGCTGTTTTTTGGTATTGCTGTGGCACTGATAGGCCTTCGTATGCTGTTTAGTCAGGCCGCAAGTGGTGTCCGTGTTTTGCCGGCCAAACCTGTGCTTGCGATTATTTCAGCTGTGCTTGCCAGCATTGCCAGTTTGCTGGGCATAGGTGGAGGGGCTTTGTATGTGCCTGTGCTGAACTTTTTTTCGGTGAATATGCGCCGTGCTATTGGCCTGGCTGCAGTCACCGGGCTGGTGATCGCCATCTTTGCTGTGATAGGGTACGTCAGCTCCGGCTGGTCTTATTACAGCTTTGCCGATGGTTTTGTCGGTTTTGTTTATTTACCAGCAGTGGTTGCTGTGGTGTCTACCTCAATGCTGGCGGCGCCACTTGGGGCAAAACTGACACAAAAACTGCCGGTGCTTCGGATAAAAAGGATATTTGGCCTGTTTTTGCTGGTGGTCAGCGCCAAAATGATTTTGAGTTAAGGGTTGTATATGTCTGCAAGTTATATCGTTTTTCCTCAGATTGATCCGGTGATCTTTAGTCTGGGGCCAGTCAGCGTGCGCTGGTATGGTCTGATGTATCTGATTGCTTTTTTACTGGCAAATTTTTTAGCCAACAGAGCCGCTGATAAGCCGGGTTCAGGCTGGACCAGGGATCAGGTCAGCGATCTGATGTTTTATGGTTTCCTTGGTGTTGTGCTTGGCGGCCGGGTGGGTTATGTGTTGTTTTATCAGTTCCCGCTGTTTTTACAGGATCCGCTGTATTTATTCCGTATCTGGGAAGGCGGGATGTCATTCCACGGTGGTGTGCTGGGAGTGTTAACTGCCATGGCATTTTTTGCATGGAAAACCCAGAAAAACTACCTGAAACTCGGTGATTTTGTGGTGATCTTGCTGCCTCTGGGTTTAGGCGCAGGTCGTATCGGTAACTTTATTAATGCAGAGCTCTGGGGCCGCACTACAGATGTACCCTGGGCTGTGTTATTTCCCAATGCCGGAGCTTTACCACGCCACCCGTCACAACTTTATGAATTTGTACTGGAAGGTTTAGTGCTGTTTGTGATGCTGATTTGGTATCGCAGCAAACAGCCACCGGCCGGTAATGTCGGAGGCCTGTTCCTGCTCGGTTATGGCTGTTTCCGCTTTATTGTTGAGTTTTTCCGTGAACCTGATGCCCATCTTGGCGTGTTATCACTTGGTATGTCGATGGGGCAGTGGTTGTGCCTGCCGATGATTATTGCCGGGACTGCACTGATTGTCTGGGGTTATCAGCGCCGTCGCCAGGGAGAAACGTTATGAAACAATATCTGGATTTAATGCGTCATGTGCTGGAAACCGGCCATCAAAAAACCGATCGCACCGGTACCGGTACCCTAAGTGTGTTTGGGTATCAGATGCGGTTTGACTTAAGCCAGGGTTTTCCACTGGTGACCACCAAAAAATGCCATTTGCGCTCCATTATTCATGAGCTGCTGTGGTTTTTAAAAGGTGAAACCAATATCGGTTACCTCAAAGACAACGGCGTGTCGATTTGGGATGAATGGGCCACAGCCGAAGGCGAACTCGGCCCTGTGTATGGTGCACAGTGGCGCAGCTGGCAAGGGCCAAATGGTGAAGTCATTGACCAAATTAGTCAGCTGATCAGCGACATTAAACGCACACCGGATTCGCGCCGCTTGATTGTCAGTGCCTGGAATCCGGCGGTGTTACCCGACACCCGCTTGTCGCCAAAAGACAACGCAGCGGCCGGTAAACAAGCGCTGCCCCCTTGTCATACGTTGTTCCAGTTTTATGTCAATGACGGCAAACTGTCTTGCCAGTTGTATCAGCGAAGTGCCGATATTTTCCTTGGGGTACCATTTAATATTGCCAGTTATGCACTGCTGACGATGATGGTGGCGCAGGTTTGTGATTTAACACCGGGTGATTTTATTCATACCTTTGGTGATGCGCATTTGTATTCCAACCATCTGGAGCAGGTAAAACTGCAGTTAAGCCGCGAGCCTCATCCGTTACCAACGATGAAAATAAACCCGGCGGTAAAAGATATCTTTGCTTTTAGCATTGAAGATTTTGAATTGCAGAATTATCAGGCGCATCCACATATTAAGGCGCCGGTCGCGATTTAATTTCAGGTGCAAACACAGCTGAAACATCATCGTTTTGTCATCTGGTTGTCTTGCTGCTGTCACAGCAAAAAGCCAACATCAAGTGGCTGATGAACAAGGAATTTCATCTGCACATTCCTGCGTGTGTTTTGAAAACCGGCTTTTATATAAGCCGGTTTTTTTTGAAAGAGCTGATGTGATACCCCTGCTCGTGCCGCAGTGGCTGCTGTCGCTGTTGTTCGAGACTTTGTCAGACAGTATCACCTTGGTTTCACAGCCTGCATGCAACAGCACAGTTGCCAAAAGATGAAATTTATCTATTTGTTTTTTCTTCATATTTAATTATTTTGTCTTTTTTTTATTTTTCTTTTAAACCCCGGCAACGGCAGTTGCGACTAATCTTGCATCAACACAATATCACCGGAATTTTTACCATAATGCAGCAACAGCTGGACAGCTGGATACAACAAGCCAAAAATGGTGATCAGCAAGCTTTTTTTATGTTGTATCAGCAATTTAAAGGTAAGGTTTATGCAATTTGCCTTCGATTGCTGGCCGACAGGGCGCAGGCCGAAGATGGCTGCCAGGAAGCTTTTGTCCGGATCTGGCAACAACTACCGGCTTTTCGTGGAGACAGTAGTTTTGCCACCTGGCTGCATACCATTGCCAGTCGCACTGCTGTTGATTTGTGGCGTAAAAACAAAATATTACGTTTAAGTACTGATCAAGAAGTTCCGGAGCAGGCTGTAGAGTTGTTACCGGAAAACAGTGCACTGGAGCAGGCTATTTTACGTTTGCCCCATCAGGCCCGGGCAGTGTTTGTGCTGTTTGCACTGGAAGGTTATCAGCATCAGGAAATCGCCCAGTTGCTGGATATCGCAGAGGGCAGCAGTAAAGCGCAATATCACAGGGCGCGTCAGTTACTCAGAGGTTGGTTAGATGAAAACTGAGCAGGAATTACAGGCACAGATTGATGCACTGGCCAAAGACATTGAGCCACAACGTGATTTATGGCCAGAGTTGGCTGCAAGGCTTGCCACCACAGCACAGTTACCGCAGCAGCAAGAGCCACAGCCGCAGCGGCTAGCCGCGCAAACTGCGCAGAACAACAGTCCCACTTGGTACTGGTGGTCAGGCGCCGCAGCTGCAGCAGTGCTGCTATCGGTATTGATCTGGCCACAGGGGCCGGATGGCACTCAGCTCGCACAACAAAAAACAGCACAGCCTGTTGTTGTGGCCGCTGGTGGCGAAGCTGATGACACCGCAGCACAGATCACAAAAGTACAGTGGCAGCTCACCAGCGACTTTGACACCCAAAGGGCGGCCATGCTGGCACAAATCAACGCAGTGCCCGAGTTTTATCCCGATTGGCAGCAGCAGCTGGCGATTTGGCAACAAGCCAGACAGCAGGTATTACTGGCATTAAGTTATCAGCCGGATGAACCGGTGTTATTACTGCAGCTCAATAAGCTGCAACAGCAACAAATCCACTATTTACAAAAATTGGTCAGTAATGATCTGACATATTCTGGAGTGACATCATGAGAACATTAATCGCAAAACCTTTCACCCTGACTCTGATGGCTGCGTTGCTGCTGCCGCAACTGGCGCTGGCGGCCGGAGCGCCGGTGAATGAAGCAATGAAAGTCAGTGCCAATGAAAAAATTTATATCGAAAATATGCGCGGCCATGTGGAGATCAAAGCGGTAAAAAGCCCGGTTTTCAGTGTAAAAGGCACGCTGGATGAAAAAGCTGATGGTTTTGACCTGAGCTCAAAAGATGGTATTACCCGTTTTGTTGTGAAAATGCCACGCTCTAACTTCGGCTGGGGCGACAATGGTGATAAACAAGGTTCGCAGTTAGTGATCGAAGTGCCTGTTGGTGCTGCGCTGGAGTTCAGCGGCGTGAATGCTTCAGTCAATGTCAGCGGTGTGGCGGGCAGCAGCAAAATTACTACTGTGAACGGTGCCATCACGGCAAAACAACTCAGTAATGAGGTGCAGCTGGAAACTGTGAACGGTGAAATTGACAGTATCGGCAACAGCGGCCGCATCCGCTTAAATACAGTCAATGGTGAAATTGATGATGAAGGCTCCAGCGGCCGTTTAAGCGCAGAGTCGGTCAATGGTGAAATCAGTTTAAAAAGTAGCGCGAAAGAAATTGAAGTGTCTGTGGTCAATGGTGAAGCCAAACTTGAGCTGTCCGGCACTGAGCGACTTGATTTCAGCTCGGTCAATGGTGAAATTAAAGCTTCGGTAAAAAACAGTAAAACCCCACGTATCAGCACCAGTAGCGTTAGTGGTGCCTCTACGCTGAAACTGGATGCCGATGTCAGCGCCCGTTTTAAAATGGTGGCCAGCGCTGGTGGTGATATCAATAACAAAATTACTGACCAAAAAGCCGATAAAGCCAAATATGGCCCACGCCGTAGTCTGGAATTCAGCACAGGCAAAGGTGAAGGTAGTATTGATATGAGCACTGTCAGCGGTGAAATGACGGTTGAGAAAAACTAACAGCAGCCAGGCTTTAACCAACAAAAAACCGACGATAACGTCGGTTTTTTGTTGGTTTTGGGACAACAGCGGAAAAAGCATTGCCCGGTTTTTAACGACTTCAGAACAGATAGTTCAGCTGAGTGCCCAGGACCTGCGCATGGTTTTTATAATCCACCTGCAAACCAGACTTATACAGCTGTACGTCATGCGCATTAAATTCATGTTCGTTAATGCTGAGCGCACCCATCCACATATAACCGTATGCCAGATCCAGACTCCAGTTGCCGGCTACCTGCCAGTTGGCACCTACCGTCAGCCAGGTGCGGTCTGCAGTTGGCACCCTGGCCGTTTTATGACTGCTGCTGATTGGGTTTTCATCATAAGCCACGCCGGTTTTTAGTTTCAGATTGCTCTGGTATTGATAGCTCAGGCCAAAAGCAGCTGACAGACTGTCATGCCAGTACTCAGGGATATAACCAATGTAACCGGGTTTGGCCAGGTTGCCGCTTTGCTGGGTGGATAACGACAACGAAGGTTTGGCATCAATGCTGGTAATTTCAATATGTTCAAAAGCGCTCCAGCCGGTCCAGCTGACGCTCCCTTGCCAGGCCCAGAGCGAACTGAACTGATGATCCAGACTCAAAGTCAGATTGGCCGGCGTGGTCAGTGGCACCTGGCTGTGTTCAATCAGTTGTGAGCTGGCTGCAAGCTTGCCGGTTCTTTTATCAATGGCCGGCAGCTGCGGTGCTACCACAATAAAATTCGGCGAGCCGGCCACATTGGCACCTGTAATTGGTGTGTTGGTGATCACCGAATCACCGGTTAAGCGAAAGCGCAGTGCTGAGTGATACACCAGTGCCAAAGACAGATTGTCACTGATTTTGCCATGTAAACCCAGGCTGTAACCAGGTGCAATATCATCACCGCTCACTTCATAGTGGCTGTCACAATAAGCGCTGTTGTATACATCGGCGCGGTAGATATCGTTGATACGACGGCCGGTTTCACATAAGCCATTGTGATCTTTGTATTTTGATAAAGTACCTTCAATGTGATTGGCGCTAAGGCCCAAACCCAAAGACCAGTCTGTATTTAGCTGATAGGCCAGAGAACCTTGCAATGCTAACACCTGAATGGCGGTTTCATCGGCAAAATAACGGCCCACCCAGTCATTGTCATAGTCGCTGGATAAACCAAAAGGCACGTAAAAACCAACACCATAACTGAATTTTTCGTCCAGTTTGTCGGCATAAAATGCAAAAGGGACAACTTCTAATAAACTATTTTCACCTTCGCTTCGACCAAGTACAGCTAAACCACCGGCACTTTGGGCTTTAGCATTTTTGTAATCTGTGTTGGCTGCTATCAGGTTTAAACCCGAAGATAATGAAGTGCCCGACAGCCGGCTTAAAGCAGCTGGGTTGGAATAGACCAGGCTGGCGTCGGTGATTTCAGCGCCGCGGCCGGCATAAGCATTGCCCATGGCGCTGACAGATTGTTCGTAGAGTTTGTAACCTTCGGCATGGGCCAGACTGGCGCCACACAGAGTCATGATCGCCACAGCTAAAGACGATGGTTTAAACATGAGTGCCCCTTTGTATTGAAGATAAAGTTTGTTGTAGTTATGTGTCAGCAAAGCGGCTGTCGCCGGTTCTGGTCTGACCTTTTCGGGGCGGCAGTATAAAGTGAGGCCAGCTTAGAGTACAGACTCTAAATCGTTGCTTTATTGTGTTTAGTCGCAACAAGCAGTGAGCTAAATCACTAATAGATAGTGAAATTCGCCAACAGCGTGAAACATCTTGTTGCACTCTAAAAAAACAAAATCACTATATCTTAATGATTTATATGTATTATTTATCCATATGCGAGACTGGCACGACAGCTGCTATGTGCTCAACAGTGAAGTATTAAACTGCAAATCAGCCAAGGAATTTATCATGCACATGCCATCCAAGTTAGCCACCGCTATTACCGCCTCATTAATTGCTGCAACTTTGTTGCTGAGTGGCTGTGAATCGGCCAGCGGTAGCCCGGATACCGAGAAAAAAGACATTGCAGTCAGTATCCCTGTTGAGACCGCCGCTGTCAGCCGTGGGGCTATCAGCAGCACTTACCGCACCACCTCCACGTTAGAAGCCAAAGCCGATGCTGAAGTAAACAGTAAAGCAACGGGCCTGGTGCAGTCTGTGCTGGTGGAAGAAGGTGATCATGTCGAAGCAGGGCAGGTGTTGGCCACTTTAGATACCGAACGTCAGCGTATTCAACTGGCCAAAGGCAAAGCCGAGCTTGGCCAGCTGCGCAGTGAAATGCAGCGTATTGAAAAAATGTACGAGCGCAAACTGGTCAGTGCCGATGTGTATGACAAATTAAAATGGCAGTTAGAATCGATGACAGCAGCTGTCGATATGCAGGAGCTGTCACTTCGGGACACTGAAATCCGTGCCCCTATCTCAGGTGTGATTGCCCGTCGTTATGTCAAAGTGGGTCAGCTCATCACTGAATATTCGTCAAAAGCTTTATTTCATGTGGTGTCACAACAGCGGCTGGAAGCGGTGATCAACCTGCCGGAGCATCAGCTGCAACGTGCGAAAGTAGGCCAGACGGCATACCTGAATTTTGCCGGCATGCCACAACAACAGGCCAAAATAGTGCGGATTTCACCAGTGGTGGATGCAACCTCGGGTACAGCCCGCGTGACTATTGGTATTGATAACAGTGATTTAAGTTTAAAAGCCGGTATGTTTGCCCAGGTTGAACTGCAGTATGACTCCAAAGAAGCTGCCTTACTGGTGCCAAAACGTGCGGTATTGGCGATGGACAACGCCAGCTCCGTCTTTGTGGTTAAAGATGGCAAAGTCAGCCGTAAAGTGGTGAAAACCGGTTATGAGTCTGATGCCGCCGTTGAGGTGCTGGAAGGCCTTGCCGAAGGCGACCAGGTGGTGACTGCAGGTCAGGCTAGCCTGAAAGATCAAAGTCTTGTCAATGTGGTAAGCAACCACAGCTAATTCCTCTTTCCACTGTCGCGGGCCTTGTGGGCCCGCGCTGTCTACAACTAAAACTACAGGAAGAACACAATGAAACTGGTGGATTTGGCTGTTGCCCGCCCCGTAACCATGTGGATGTTTACGCTTGGCATCATGTTGTTTGGTCTGGTGGCGATGGCACGCCTGGCTGTTAATTTGTTACCGGATTTGTCTTACCCCACTTTAACCATCCGCACTGAATATCAGGGGGCGGCGCCGGCGGAAGTTGAGCAGCTGGTCAGTAAGCCGATTGAAGAAAGTGTGGGTATTGTCAAAGGTATCCGTAAAGTGCAGTCGGTGTCCCGTGCCGGCCGTTCAGATGTGATTATGGAATTTGAGTGGGGCACAGATATGGATCTGGCCGGCCTTGAAGTGCGCGAAAAACTGGACGTGCTGCTGCTGCCACTTGATATCAAAAAACCGTTGCTGCTGCGCTTTAACCCAAACTTAGATCCAATAGTGCGGCTGGCGTTAAGCCGCAATGATGTCAAAGATCAGTTATCTGAAGCCCAGCTGGTGGCACTGCGGACCTTTGCCGATGAAGATTTGCGCCGCAAAATGGAAGCGCTGACCGGTGTTGCTGCAGTGCGGCCCGATGGTGGTTTAACCCAGGAAATTCAGGTACTGATTGATAATGAAAAACTCAGCCAGCTGAATCTGGATATCAGCACTGTTAATGCCAGACTCAAAGAGCAAAACCTGAATCAGGCTGGTGGCCGGCTGGAAACCTCAGCCCACGATTATCTGGTGCGCACCATTAACCAGTTTGAAAATCTGGATCAAATGCGCAATCTGTATATTGCCACTGTCAACGGTAGTCATGTCAGGCTCAGTGATATCGCCGAAGTGCGGGACGGCTATGTCGACCGCCAGAGTATTACCTATGTGAATGGCAAACCGGCCATTGAAATTGCTATCTATAAAGAAGGTGACGCCAACACAGTACAAGTGGCCAAAACTGTGATTGGCCAGCTGGAAAACCTGCGTAAAAACCTGCCGGCTGGTTATGAGTTGACGCTGGTGTATGACCAATCGGTTTTTATCAGTGACGCTATTGCTGAAGTGAAGTCTTCCGCCTGGCAGGGCGGTTTATTGGCCATGCTGGTGTTGTATTTGTTCCTGCGCAATGCATGGACCACTTTAGTGATTTCAATTTCGATTCCATTGTCAGTCATAGCGACCTTTAACCTGATGCATGCACAGGAAATCAGCTTGAATATCATGAGTTTAGGTGGCATAGCCCTGGCTATTGGTATGCTGGTGGATAACGCTATTGTGGTGCTGGAAAATATTGCCCGTTATAAAGAGCAGGGCATGTCGGCTATGGCGGCGGCAAAAAAAGGTGCCAGCGAAGTGTCGATGGCCATTACGGCGTCCACTCTAACCACAGTCGCGGTATTTTTCCCGCTGGTGTTTATCGACGGTATCGCAGGCCAGTTGTTTAAGGACCAAGCTTTAACAGTCACTTATGCACTGCTGGCTTCGTTACTGGTGGCATTAACGCTGATCCCAACCATGGCGGCCCATGAACGTACTCTGGGTGCAGCAACAGTGGCAGCTGACAATAAACCCGCTTTTGTGAAACCACAACGTTGGTATCAGTGGATTGTGCTGGTGCTAAAACTGCCGTTTCGCGCCATTGCTTTTGTGTTGTCCTGGGTGATTTCGTTATTCACTTTAATATGGCGCCTGGTCGCCACTGCCTTTGGCTTGTTATTCCGTCCTTTATTAAAACTGATGCAAATGCTGCTGACCAGCCTAGAAAAACTGTATCGCCGTGTTTTAAAGACCGCACTTCAAAGAAAAAGTCTGGCACTGGCACTGACGCTTGGTATTACAGCCACTTGTTTTAGTCTGGTACCGCGCCTTGGTTTTGATTTAATTCCGGCCATGAGTCAGGGGGAGTTTTATGTAGAAGTGCAGTTGCCTGTTGGCAGTGCCATTGAACGCACAGACAAAGTGCTGACCAAATTGGCGGCAGTGGTGGGGGCAGAGCCAGAAGTGGAGCGCACTTATGCGCAGGCCGGTACCGGTCAGCAAATGACAGTAGACCCATCTATTGGCGGCAGTCATTGGGGGCGGCTCAACATTGTATTAAAACCAGGTTCAACATCGGCTGATGAGCAAAAAGTGATGCAGCTGGTGCGCGACACAGTGGCAGCCATGCCGGATGTGGTGGCAAAAATTGATGCGCCTGAGCTTTTTAATATGGCCACGCCGATGGAGGTTGAACTGGCAGGTCATGAACTGTCAGCCTTAAAAGAAGGCTCAGCCATGTTGGTTAAACAACTGGAAGCAAATAACCGTTTTGCCGATGTAAAATCCAGTCTGCGCGCCGGTCAGCCGGAAATTACCTTACATTTTGACCATCAGCGTTTATCACAACTGAATATGACCGCTTCTGACGTGGCCAAAAGGGTGGCCAATTATGTCGGTGGTGAAGTGGCGGGACAATATTCGATTCAGGACCGCAAAGTGGATATCCGCGTGCGTCTGTCCGAGCAGTACCGCAACTCAGAGCAGGAGTTGGCGCAAATTATTATTAACCCACAAAGTGAAATGCCGTTGCCGTTATCTGCGGTAGCCACTATCAGCCGTGAGATAGGCCCCAGTGAAATTACTCGTATTGGTCAGCAGCGTGTGGCTGTGGTGAGTGCTAACCTGGCTTATGGTGATGTGGAGCAGGGCGCTGCAGCTGTAACGGCCATGCTTGCTCAGTTACAACTGCCTTACGGCGTTACAGCCCGGGTGATGGGCCAAAGTGAAGAAATGCAGCGTTCATTTAACTCTTTGATGGTTGCGCTGACGCTGGCGGTATTTTTGGTGTATCTGGTGATGGCCTCACAGTTTGAGAACCTGCTGCAACCTCTGCTCATTCTGTTTACCGTGCCGCTGGCCGGCGCCGGTGCAGTGCTTGGTTTGTGGCTGACTGACACCCGGATTTCAGTGATTGTGTTTATCGGTTTGATTATGCTGGCCGGTATAGTGGTGAACAACGCCATAGTACTGATTGACCGCATTAATCAGTTGCGCGATGACGGCATGGCGCTGGATGCCGCTATTGTGGAAGCAGGGGCTACCCGTTTACGTCCTGTATTGATGACCACTTTAACCACGGTGCTTGGATTAATGCCGATGATGTTTGGTGGTGATGGTGCGGAGATCCGCGCACCTATGGCCATTACCGTGATTTTTGGTCTGAGTTTATCCACCTTACTGACCTTATTGTTTATTCCGGTGTTGTATCGCCTGACGGCGCGTGAAAAACAGCTGGTGAAGGAGTAAGTTATGGAACATAAACCTCTTGCCCTGACCCGCTGGGCGCTGAACAGGCCGGTCACCCTTTGTATGTTGTTTTTATCCTTGTTGGTGTTTGGTTTATTGGCCAGCCGGATGTTGCCACTGGAGAAGTTCCCGGGCATTGATATTCCGGAAATTTATATCAACGTGCCTTATCCAAACGCCACGCCGGCCGAGATTGAACGTTTGATCACAAGGCCAGTGGAAGAAGCCTTGTCGACAGTGACCGGCATTAAAAAAATGCGCTCTTTTTCCAAAGAAGACAGCGCGGAAATTGGTCTGGAATTTAACTGGGAAGAAAATATCAATACCAAAAGTATTGAAGTGCGCGAGCGGCTTGATGGCATTCGCCATCTGCTGCCGGCTGATGTAGAGCGGGTGCTGGTGTTTCAGTTTAACACCAATGATATGCCTATTTTCCAGCTGCGGATTTCCAGCGAACGTGATTTATCAATGGCGTATGACTTACTGGAACGCCAGGTGAAAAGACCATTGGAGCGGGTGCCTGGCGTGTCCAAAGTTGAGCTTTATGGTGTGGATAAACGCCAGGTGATCATCAGGCTGCAGCCGGAAAAACTGCGTGCTTTGCAGGTGGATGCCAAAGCATTGGTGGCCACTTTATCCAAACAAAACTTCGCCATGACCGCAGGGGAGATCAGAAGTCCGGAATCCAGCATTCTGGTCAAACCCGTGGGCGAATTTGGCTCGCTTGAGGAAATAAAACAACTGCCGATTGGCCGGGGGTTAAAGCTCGGTGATATTGCACAATTACAGCTGGAACTGCCAAAACGGGTAGAAGGGCGTCGGCTGGATCAGTCTTATGCTGTGGGCATGAATGTGTATAAAGAATCCGGTGCCAATCTGGTCGACGTTTCAGCTGCCGCCCTTGCTGTGGTAAATGCTGCGGGGAAAGACCCAGCCTTTAACGGCATTAGTATGTTTGTGATGGATGACACTGCCAAAGGGGTGACTGATTCTTTATCTAACTTATTGGGCTCAGGAGCTATGGGCGCGGCCTTATCTTTTGGGGTGCTTTTCCTGTTTTTACGTCATGTACCCACCACTTTGCTGGTGGTGATGTCGGTGCCGGTGTCTATCGCCATTACCCTAGGCATGATGTATTTCCTCGATTACAGCTTAAATGTGCTCAGCATGATGGGGTTGATGCTGGCGGTGGGCATGCTGGTGGATAACTCTGTGGTGGTGACCGAAAGTATTTTCCGCGAAAGGGCTGCCGACAATGATGTGCGCCGTGCCACAGAGCGTGGTGTGTATCGGGTGAGTCTGGCGGTGCTGGCGGGGACTGCCACTACAGCCATCGTATTTTTACCCAATATTATTGGCCAGAAAGTGGATGTGACAGTGTTCCTCGAGCACGTGGCTATTGCCATTACTATTTCTCTTGCTGTGTCGTTATTAATGGCGCTGACTTTGATCCCCTGGTTATCAACCCGCATTCAAAGTATTACCAGTACCGAAAACGCCAAAGCCAGCAAAGCCGATATTATTTATGGCAAATGTTTGCGCTGGGTGATGAGAAAGCCAGTGGCGGCGACCCTGATTGCAATAGGCCTGTTATTTAGTATTGCCATTCCTATCAGTCAAGTATCGGGCGGGGATGACAACGAAGGCGATTCCAACAGATTGTTTCTGAACTACAACATTCAGAGTAATTACAGCCTGGCCGAAGTGGAGCAGGAAGTCAGTAAAATGGAAGCTTACCTTTATGCCAATAAAGAAAAATTCCATATCGACTCAGTGTACAGCTACTATCAGCCCGGATATGCCATTTCCACTATTATGTTTGTTGATCCGCTGCCTGTGCCTGTTGCAAAAGTGAAAGAAGCTATCCGCAAAGACTGGCCTGTGCTGGTGCGCGCTAAACCACAGTTTGGTTGGGGTGATGCAGGTGGTGGCATGAAAATTCATTTACTCGGGCCTTCAACAGCCAAACTGATGGAATTGTCTGAATCTCTGGTGCCGGTGCTGAGCACTATTAAAGGACTGGAAGACGTACGTTCTGAAGTCAGTGATGGTCAGTCGGAGTTGCAGGTGGTGTTACAGCAAGAGCAGCTGCAGCGTCATGGTCTGTCGGCACAGGACGTGGCCAATACCATCAGCCTTGCACTTCGAGGCTCTAATTTGCGCACTTTCCGCACTTTGGAGCAAGGCGAAGTGCAGCTCAGAGTGTTGTATGACGAAAAAGTAGGCTTGTCGCAGCAGGAGCTGGAAGCAGTGCCGGTGAAATTGCAAGACAATACTGTGGTGCGTTTATCCCAGGTAGCCAGCTTAAAAGTCGAAAAACGCTTAGGCGAGATCCGCCGTTTTAACCGTCAAACCGGTCTGGCGATTGGCATGAATATCAATAAAGAGCTGAAAATGGACGATGCCCGCAAAGAACTGACCAAAGTGATGGAGCAGTTGCAGTTACCGGCGGGTTACAGTTGGTCTTTTGAAGGCAGTTTTCAGTATCAAGACGAAGCTCAGGGCATTATGCAAACCAATATGCTGCTGGCGGTCGCGATGATTTACCTGGTGATGGCGGCTTTGTTTGAGTCATTGTTATTACCAACTGCCGTCATTGGCTCGTTATTGTTCTCTTTTGTTGGTGTGTTCTGGGCCTTTTTACTGACCGGCACCCAAATGGGCATTATGGGCATGATTGGGATGCTGGTGTTGATGGGGATAGTGGTCAACAACGGTATTGTGCTGGTTGATCGCATTAATCAGCTGCGGGAAGAACGGCCAGATGCTGATTTAGTGCTATTAATCATCGAAGCTTGTGAAGCGCGGCTGCGCCCCATTCTGATGACCGTATCCACCACAGTGCTGGGTTTGTTACCGCTGGCTTTTGGTGACGCCAATATCGGCGGTGATGGCCCGAGTTATGCGCCTATGGCGGTGGCTATTATCGGTGGCCTGGTGTTTTCGACTTTAACCAGCTTGTTACTGGTGCCGCTGACTTATTGGGGCCTGATCCGTCTTGGCGCCCGATGGCAGCGTTTTAGCAGCAGCGCCAGGGCCAGGGTGAACAAACTGATGCCAGCCCGCTAAAAGGAAAATTTGCAATATAAAAACCACAGCTTGGGCTGTAATGCCGATCAGATAAGAAAATTTCAGATCGGTTGACCGATCCAGTGGC
>NZ_DAIPZL010000006.1:0-198913 GCF_036782235.1 Rheinheimera sp.
CCGTCGGCATGGCGCGCATTATAGGGCGTTTTTGAAATGGCGCAAGCGTGAATTTGTAGTTTTTTGCAGATTTCAACTCGTTTGCTTATAAAACGCACGTTATGCGCATTTTTGCTGCAAAAACCATTGGTTTTTCTGAGTTTTATCTGTTGGCGAAGTGATAGTGACTGGTTAAGATAGCTTTTGACTACTATAAGTAGTTTGTTTTTCTCAGTATCTTTTCACTCTCATGTATTTAGGAATCACTTATGTCATCAAGTTTAAGCCGTTCTTTACCTTTTACCCTGGCACTTGCCATCCTTGTATACCTTGTTACTTATTTTCTTCCTGCTGATCTATTGCCCGCTGCCGGTGTAGCAATGACGATCGGTGTCATTATTGCCGGTATTCTGGTTCCCATCCTGGTTGAAACCAAACCTTTAGCTGCTACATCCGAAAACAAAACGAATAACAAAGCTGCTGTT
This sequence comes from Rheinheimera sp., assembly GCF_036782235.1. Taxonomy (GTDB): domain Bacteria; phylum Pseudomonadota; class Gammaproteobacteria; order Enterobacterales; family Alteromonadaceae; genus Pararheinheimera. The sequence goes on from NZ_DAIPZL010000006.1 coordinate 465, forward strand.
GTAACCGCAACAGGCGACACTGCCACTTTATATGTAGGTAATTTACCTTACCGTGCAAATGAAGAAGCCGTGCGTGAGTTGTTTCAGCAATCAGGTCAGGTGGTCAATGTTCGTTTGATGAAAGACAGACAAACAGGCCGGCGCCGTGGTTTTGGTTTTGTTGAAGTGTCGGCGAAGGATGCCAACAAAATGATCCAAAAGCTGAATGACTTCGAATTTGAAGGCCGCACTTTAAAAGTGCGCGAAGCCAAAGAACGTCAGGATAACGAAGACGGCGAAGAATAAGCTACAACGAAATCGGCATTGGCCAGCACTGTTGCTGGTCAAAGCCGAGCTTTTTGAGCCTCTCGCTTTGCACTTCATTAAGCGCTCTGGTACTGATAAAACAATGCTGATACTGCGTATCGGCCAAAGACTGCCCCCCAACTAACTGCTTTACCCGTCTTGCTATCGCTTCACCTGTATCCAGCAACACTGTTGCGCGCGGCAAAGCCTGCTTAATTTCTTCCGCCAGAAAGGGAAAATGAGTACAACCTAACACCACAATGTCAGCCTCCTGATCGGCAATAGGGCTAACCGACAAAATGTCACTGACTTGCTGACTTACATCCTGCTGATACCAGACTTTGTCTTCGGCTAAACGCACCAGTTCACTGCTGCCAAATTTAATCACGCTGTCATTGGGGGCAAATTGACGGATCAAACCTGCCATATATTCCCCATTGGCCGTTGCCGGTGTGGCCAGTACTGCAAAACCTTTGCCCTGACTTAACACAGCCGCAGGTTTAATAGCGGGCACAACACCAACAAAAGGGATGGAAAAGTGTTGGCGCAGAAATTCAACTGCCTGAGTGGTTGCGGTATTACAGGCTATCACTATCAACTCAGCACCCAGCTCTATCAGATGTTGTGACAACTGATACAGACGCTGCTGAATAAAACTTTCGCTTTTTTCGCCATAGGGCAGATATTTGTTATCCATCAGATAGATGTAGTCGGCCGGCACCTGCTGCTGTACCTGCTGGTAAACACTTAAGCCACCAACACCACTATCGATAAAACCAATCCGCATTTGATCCCCTCCGGCTACAAGCCATTATTTTGCCAGAAGCCAGAGCGCAGAGCAGCAAATTAAATTGCGCCTGATGAAGCGGGACTACATATATATAGTGGCACTTCATTGGATCTTGAGGCAAAACCTCTTAGAATGGCCGCTTTTTTCAGCGAGGGGCATATTATGCAATTAGGCCAGGTTTTTCCGGAACAATATCAGACATTGCTGTCGGAGAAAGCAGATTCCATGCAACAGCTGTTCGCCCCTTTTGGTGTTGAGCAAGCCGAAGTTTTTCCCTCAGCGCCCGCGCATTACCGCTTAAGAGCTGAGTTCCGGATCTGGCACGAAGGCGATGACATGTTTCACATCATGTTTGATCCAGAGACCAAAACCAAACAACGGATTGATTATTTTCCGATAGCCTGTAACACCATTGCTGATTTTATGCCGGTGCTGCTTAAGGCATTAAAACAACGTCCCCTGTTGCGTAACCGTTTATACCAGATTGACTACCTGGCCACTTTAAGTGGTGAACTGGTGGTGTCACTTATTTATAAAAAGCCGATCCCGCCAGAATGGGCAGCCGAAGCTGCCGCACTGAAAGCTGAATTTGCTGCTTTATATAAGGTGGATTTTATTGGCAGAGCGCGAAAGCAAAAAATCCTGGTTGATCGTGACTTTGTGATTGAAAGCTTGCAGGTACAACAGCAACAACTGCACTACCAACAAATTGAAAACAGCTTTACCCAGCCCAACGGCGAAGTGAATCAGAAAATGCTGGGGTGGGCTTGTGATATTGCCAAAAACCTGCGCGGTGATTTACTGGAACTCTATTGTGGCAATGGCAATTTTTCGCTGGCGCTGGCTCCTTATTTTGATCAGGTGGTTGCCACTGAAATTGCCAGATCTTCCATTCGCTGCGCTGAATACAATATTGCACTCAACCAGATCAACAATGTGCGGGTGTTACAGATGTCTGCCGAAGATGTCAGTGCGGCCCTGTCTCAGGGGCTGCAGTTAAAAAACATCGATTTAGCAGGCCTGCAGCTTAATACCATTCTGGTGGACCCACCGCGCGCCGGTCTGGATCCGGCCACAGAGCAACTGGTCAGCCGTTTTGACGATATCCTGTATATTTCCTGCAACCCGGAAACGCTGGCGCACAATCTGCAAACTCTGTGTAAAACCCATCAGGTACAGAAGTTTGCGCTGTTTGACCAGTTCCCCTACACCCACCACATTGAATGTGGTGTCTGGCTTAGGAAAATTATTCTTTAGGCCTGCGGCCATAACCCGCTGCGCCGTGCGCCAGCCAGCGCAGTTGGGTTATGGTTTTATGGGTAATTTGCAAGCGTAAATCCGGGCTGGCATCCAGCGCATCTGCGCCGGCATGGAACACCAGCGTCACCATCGCCTCCGCCTGCACCTGGGCAAACTCATCCGGACAAGCTGTTTCCTTTCTAAGGTAATCCGCAAGTTCTGCACAAAAGTGCTGGATTTCGCGGGCAACAGCACGACGAAAGGGCGCTGAAGTCCCAGAGCGCTCGCGCAATAACAACCGGAACACATTACTGTTGCCGACCACAAACTCCATAAAAGTCTCAATAGAAGTGCGAATGACACTGCCATTTTTTTCGATACGATGCCTGGCCTGACGCAATAACTGCCGTAACATTAAACCGGCTTCATCAACCAGAGTTAAACCCAGCTCGTCCATATCGGCAAAATGACGGTAAAAAGAAGTTGGTGCTATACCGGCTTCGCGTGCAACTTCGCGTAAACTCAGGCTGGAAAAACCTTTATCCGGACTTAACTGCGCAAAAGCAGCATCAATAATAGCGCGGCGGGTGCGTTCTTTTTGTTGAGCTCTGGTCACAATGCCTCCCTGTATCTGATGTTTGGCATTTTATACCTTGACCCGCTGCAATTGCACAGTAAAATTAGCTTACAGATGTAAGCCAAATGTACCTATAAATGCAAAAACCACCTATTATCTGGACCAATGTCCTGCTGTTTAGTATTACTTTTTTAATTTCAGCTATTGCTGTGCCCTATTACGCCCTGACCGTTGGTTTTACCACCCTGGAAATAGTTGCCACTATTTTGTGCCTCGGTTACTGCGGTATGTCTATTACTGCCGGTTATCACAGGCTCTGGGCGCACAAAACTTATGAAGCCCATCCGGTTTTACAGTGGTTTTTTGCCATTGGCGGTGCTTTTGCACTGCAAAACAGCGCCTTACACTGGTCTTCCGATCACAGGGTGCATCATAAGTTTGTCGACCAGAATGACAAAGACCCCTACTCAGCCCAACGTGGTTTCTGGTTTAGTCATATCGGCTGGATGCTCAGGGAATATCAAAGCCAGCGTTACAGCGACTACAGCAATGTGCGGGACTTACAAAACAACAGCATCGTCATGTTTCAGCACAAACATTATTTATTACTGACTATTGTGACCAACTTTGGCATTCCGCTGTTGTTAGGTTTTTTAACCGACAGCTACCTCGGCATGTTGTTAAGTGTGGGTGTGCTGCGTTTGGTGCTGAGCCATCACTTTACGTTTTTTATTAATTCGTTGGCGCATATCTGGGGCAAACAGCCTTATACGGATGAAAACAGCGCCCGCGATAACGGTGTGTTGGCATTTTTAACTTATGGTGAGGGTTACCATAACTTCCACCATATTTTTGAATATGACTATCGCAATGGCATTCGCTGGTGGCAGTTTGACCCAACCAAGTGGCTGATTAAAAGTTGTTCCTGGCTGGGGTTAACCCGCAATCTGAAAGTTTGCCCTGAAGACCGTATTATGAAAGCAAAAGCACTGATGCAATTAAAAAGAGCCCAGGCCAAAGCCAAACTCTTGCCGGATGCAGAGCTGTTGCTGGCGAAAATGGAACAGGAATATGCTTTATTACTGGAGCGGATGCAGGCGTATTATTCAGTGCAAAAGCAGTTATACCAGCAGAAAAAAGATCAACTGCAACAGAAAAAGGCGCAACTGCTGCAACAATACAATGACTTTGATATCCGCCAGCAATACCAGGAAATGAAACAAAACTGGTTACAACAACAACGCCAGTGGCAAAGTTTTATTCAGCAATACGCATAAGTCGGCCAGAGCGCTGATTTTCCTGATGAAAAGGCAACGCAAGTTGCCTTTTCTGCTTCAACATCTGTAAACGATGCTGCTATCATCAAAGCTCAGATAATTAGACCAGAATAGGGATCTGCTGTGCCTGCCAAATCAAGCTCTGTCAAACCTCAAGCACAATATCAGTATGACGCCATCATTATCGGCACAGGCCCTGGTGGTGAAGGTGCAGCCATGAACCTGGCCAAAAGTGGTAAAAGAGTGGCGGTGGTGGAACGCCATGAACAAGTTGGCGGCGGCTGCACTCATTGGGGCACTATTCCTTCCAAAGCCCTGCGTCATTCGGTCAGCCGTTTTATTGAATACAATGAAAACCCGCTGTTTCAGATGGAAAATCAGTCCGCGAACCTGACTTTTCCACAAATATTAAAACATGCGGCTGGTGTCATTCGTAAACAGGTGCGGCTACGCAGCAGTTTTTATGATCGCAACAGAGTCGAAGTGTTTTCCGGTGAAGCTTCATTTATTGATACCCACACTATTAATATCAAACCAGCCAACGGCCCTGATCGGCAAATCACTGCCGAAACTATCATTCTGGCGACAGGTTCGAGACCCTACCGGCCAGCCAATGTAGACTTTAACCATCCGCATATTTTTGACAGCGATACCATTTTGTCGCTGAAAGACGACCCAAGGCACATCATTATTTTTGGTGCCGGTGTAATTGGTTGTGAATATGCCTCCATTTTCCGTGGTTTGGGCGTCCGGGTCGATTTGGTGAATACCCGCGACCGCCTGTTATCTTTTATGGATACCGAAATTTCTGATGCCCTGAGTTATCACTTCTGGAACTCAGGTGTGACCATTCGCCACGGTGAAGAGTTTGAATCTATTGAAGGTTTGGAAGATGGTGTGATTCTGCATTTACAGTCAGGTAAAAAGATGAAAGCGGACTGTATTTTGTTTGCTAATGGCCGCACCGGGAACACAGACACTCTGAACCTGGCCGCTGTTGGTTTAAAAGCCGACAGCCGTGGTCAGCTGAAAGTGAACCACAATTATCAGACTGAAGTGCCGAATATTTACGCTGTGGGTGATGTGATTGGTTATCCAAGCCTGGCCAGTGCCGCTTATGATCAGGGCCGAATTGCCGGTAACGCTATTATCCATGGCCATTGTCCGATGCAGCTGATAGAAGACATTCCGGTTGGCATTTACACCATACCGGAAATGAGCTCAGTGGGTAAAACCGAACAGCAACTGACTGCCGCCAGAATTCCTTATGAGGTGGGCCGCGCCCAGTTTAAACATCTGGCACGCGCGCAAATTGCCAACACTAATGTGGGCAGTTTGAAATTATTGTTTCACCGCGATACCAAAGAAATTCTCGGCATTCACTGTTTTGGTGAAAGAGCAGCCGAAATTGTCCACATTGGTCAGGCCATTATGATGCAAACCAATGGCGGCAATAATGTCGAGTATTTTGTACACACTACCTTTAACTACCCGACCATGGCAGAGGCTTACCGCGTGGCCGCAATGAACGGTTTAAACCGTTTGTTCTAAAACCATAGCTTTCAGCAACATATTGCTAAAAACGGCGCAAAATTGCGCCGTTTTTGTTTTGTTTTGTCGAATAAACCGTTGTACACTCGAAAAAAACACCATAAAAAATTCCAGGGAGTTCGGGCATGTTTCTGATGCGTTTATGCTGTTATCTGCTTGCTGTCGGGTTCAGTAGTTCAGCCCTCGCCGATTTTGGCAGTGCTTACAAACTGTTTCAGGATAAAAACTACGAACAGGCGATGCCACAGCTACAAGTTCTGGCGCAACTCGGCCATCCGCAGGCACAGCTTCTGCTGGCTCAATGTTATGAAGAAGGTTTAGGCACCGAAGCTGACTTAAATAAAGCTTATGCCTGGGCACTGACGGCCAAGGGGTTGTCTCAGCCTGGCGCTGCTGAAAAATATGTCGAACTGCGCGGTAAGTTAGAATCACGCCGTGCCGGTAAACAGGCTTTTACTGAGATTAACGGTCAGTACGGTGCTCTGGCACTCAAAAGTAACCTGTATCCAACTATCCACCAGGTGTATCGCCAGCCCACAGTGGTAAAGCCACTGAAGCAGGATAAACCAGATTATCCTAACCACTTCCCGCGCAGTGGTATTGCTGCCTGGTCTGTTGTCACTTACGACATTAATGAAAACGGCCGGGTTGAAAACGCCAAAGTTGCATTGTCTTTCCCGGCGGGCGCTATTGATAAATACGCACTGGATGCGATGAAAAACTGGACCTTTACCCCACCACGCAATTCATATGGGGATGCCATCCGGCTGGATCATCAAATTCATGTATTCAATCTGGATAAACTGGTCACAGCATCTCGTAAATTTGAACGCGAAAACAACGAATATATCGCTGCCATTCGGGAAGCCGCAGAAGCAGACTCAGCAGCCAACCAGTATAAATTTGGCCTGATCGCTCAGGCAGGACTGGTGAAAGGCCAGAAAGCACTGCCATGGTATTTAAAAGCCGCTATTAATGGATATGCACCGGCACAGTTTACCGTAGCCCAATGTCTGCTTACCGGCAGCCTGTGTGATAAAGACAGCAACAAAGCCATTAACTGGCTGACTTATGCAGCTGCAGACGGCGACCCGCAAGCCAGTTATTTGTTGTCGCACCAATTGCTCGACAGCGACAATATTCAGTTTGACCCGGAGCGCGCAGCCCGTTATCTGGAAAGCGCTGCTGCTAAAAATTATGTGCCCGCTATAGTGGAATACGCCTCCTTACTGGCCATGTCGGATAATCCTAAACTGCGTAATGCTGAGCGTGCTATTCAATTGGCAGAACAAGGGCTGGAACAAGACGAAGATAATCCAAAATTGCTGTCGACTATTGGTATCGCCCTGATTGAACAAGGCAAACAGGAACGTGGTGAAGAAATGCTGGAACAGGCCGTTGCTGCGGCAGAAGCACGGAACTGGGCCACTGAAAACTACCGTGAGTTGTTAAACGATTACCGGGGCCAGGTGCAAGCTGACACTAAATAAGCAGCACAATGACTAGTCCTGAAATAAGTTGACCCTTAGGTCATTAAAACGCCCGATGCACTTCATCGGGCGTTTTGTATTTTAGTACAAGGGGGTGGATACGAACGGACTCGTCGACCACTCGCATCGCTTGTTCAATATTTTCCGGTTTCACCAACAGATATTCGTTCTTCAGAATACTATTTATCCGCTATGCCAACACATTTTGATAACCATCATAACCATCCGCCATCGAACACGTGACGCCATAACGTGTGTGCAGCGCTTGATACGGGGACGAACAATACTGAATGCCGCGGTCTGCATGATGTATCAGTGGCTGTTGCTTTTGCTGTCGTTGTTTCGGTGCCTGGCGATATGCCTGCATCACGCTCTCTGCCTGAAGGTTGTTATGCACGTGATATCCGATGATTTTTCTCGAGCATACATCGGTAATTAAGCTCAGATAAGCTTCACCTTTGGCCACTGATAAATAGGTAATGTCCGCAACCCACACCTGCTCAGGTCCTGAAGGCGTGATTTTGTCCGGTCCGGCTTTGAATAACAGTGAAAGCGGTGATGCCTTTGGGTTGTTTTGTGATAAGCACCTTTAGTCGGAACCAACAGCCGGTGTTCTCTGAATAAGCTGAACAGTTTATCGCGGCCAATCTGAAGTTAATGGCATTGTTGCAACAGATATTGCAACTTGCACTTACCAATCCTCGGTTGCAACACCCGCTCCGCTTTTACTAACATCAGCACCTGATGTTCAGTCACGGCAACACACTTATCGCGCTATCGCTGCTGGTAATACGCCTGCTTACTCAGGTGCAAATACCGGCAACATGGTCTGGCTGTGAAGCCATCTAACCGTTTTTCTTCGATGACTTGCCTCGAGGCTTTTTTACCAGGCTGACTCCATATTCGCGTTTAAGCACTTCAACCACAGCTTCAAAGAACTCTGCATCTTGTTTTGTATCTGCAAGTTATTGTTCCAACTCTTTAATTCGCTGCTCTGACGTAAGTGGTGAAGGTTCTGACATAGAAATGCCCCAGGGATGAAAAGGCGATATACCTGCACTCCAATCTAACTTACCCCACTTACGAAGCCAAACCAACACGGTACTTTTACCCGGACTACCTTAACGGTCTTGTGCTTGTTTGTAGGTCAACTCGCCTTTTTTCAACTTGCATCACCATCGCTAATTTAAAGGCAAGGGAAGAATCTTTTTGTGTACGCTTTGTTGTTGAATTCATGACACTCTCCATGGTTCAGAATAAAAAGCGTCAACGTTATTTAGGGCGGGGCACAAACAACAATAAAGGCGCCGTTGGCGCCTTTATTTTTTTACTGTATGCACACTCAAATTAGCATCAGACAATATCAGTATTCATATGATAAGTACGGCTGAATGATTGCACAGCTTCAATAAAAATACCGGCTTTTTCCGGGTCTACGTCCGGCGTAATACCATGACCCAGGTTAAACACATGACCTGACCCCTGGCCATAGCCGTCCAGAATGGCCTGTACTTCCAGCCGGATACGTTCGGGTGAGCCCAACAGAATGGCGGGGTCCATATTGCCTTGCAGTGCAACTTTATCGCCAATGCGGTTACGCGCATGGCGAATATCGATGGTCCAATCCAAACCTACAGCGTCGCAGCCAGTGGCAGCAATATCTTCCAGCCACAAACCGCCGTTTTTGGTGAATAAAGTCACGGGCACAGGACGGCCATCGGCCTGACGGGTCAAACCTTCAACAATTTGCTGCATATAACTTAACGAATATTCGCGGTAGGCATTAGGTGTTAACACCCCACCCCAGGTGTCAAAAATCATCACCGACTGGGCACCGGCGGCAATTTGCGCATTCAGATACAACACCACACTTTGTGCCAGTTTATCGAGCAGAATGTGCACAACTTCAGGTTCGCTGTACATCAACTTTTTGATTTTTGAGAAGGTTTTGCTGCTGCCGCCTTCAATCATATAAGTGGCTAAAGTCCATGGGCTACCGGAGAAACCAATCAGCGGAACTTCACCTTTTAATTCACGGCGAATGGTGCGCACAGCATCCATTACATACTTTAATTCGACTTCAGGGTCCGGCACAGGCAACTGCACTACATCCATAAAATCGTTCAGCTGTTTGGTAAATTTAGGGCCTTCACCTTCACCAAAATACAACCCCATGCCCATCGCATCCGGAATGGTCAGAATATCGCTGAACAGAATGGCAGCGTCCAGCGGATAACGGCGCAGTGGTTGTAAAGTGACTTCACAAGCCAGCTCAGGGTTTTTACACAATGACATAAAATCGCCGGCTTTGGCTCTGATCTCCCGGTATTCAGGCAAATAACGGCCAGCCTGGCGCATCATCCAGATTGGGGTGCGGTCAACCGGTTGTTTTAACAGGGCGCGCAGGTAACGATCGTTTTTTAATTCCATCTTGGCTCTACCATTAAGCTGTGTTGAGTTATTTTAACAGCATAGTGAAGATGACACTATGTTTGCTGTTTAATGAATTTTTCTGCATTTATCTGCACATTTACTCTTGCGGCGTGAAAAAGCTTCTGTTATAAAATCGTCGCGCTAGTGAAGAAATCTAAAAATAAGAGCTCGCACCTACGGGCCCATAAACAACTACTTAAGCCACTTATGTGGCTTTTTTATTTGTTATTTTTCAGCTGTATTATTAGCCGCAAAATACCCGCATGCGCAGCCTATTGTGATTATTTATTCATCCGCTGAAGTTTCCGCCTGCAACTGACGAATCATCCGGCCAGACAAAGTTTGTACCGGCGGTATGTCCGGCAACGCAGCAAAATCAAACCAGCCCGCGTCTTCAATTTCATCTTCCTGACACACAATATCACCACTGTGATAATCGGCCAGAAAACCTGTCATCAATGAATGCGGAAAAGGCCAGGGCTGACTGCCAGCATAACGCAGATTATGGATCCGGATCCCCACTTCTTCATACACTTCGCGCATTGCAGCCTGTTCCAGCGTTTCACCGGATTCAACAAAACCGGCCAAAATGGAAAAAAAGCCCGGTTTATGCCGCTTTGAGCGTGCCAACAGAATTTGTTGTCCTTTACAGATAGCAACCAGCACACAAGGTGAAATCCGTGGATAACAACGATGGCCACATTTATGGCATAACATCGCAAGCTCCCAGCTCACCAGCTGCATTTTGCTGCCACACTGACCACAATACCTATGTGTCTGTAAAAACAGCGCTAATTGCACAGCTCTGGAAGCCAGCTCAAACCACACTGACTCTGGCTGCTCCAATAAAGCGCGGGGACTATGCCATTGTTCTGACTCTGGTTGCTGGTCGTTGCTGACCACCAGATAACAGGGTTGTTGTTGCCACTGCCCTATATGACAAATCATCTCAGGATCGTTCACCTGCTGCTGTTGCCAGGCGCCAAAGGGAATACTGAGGGACTCTGTGGTCAATTTCAGTTTGCCGCGATTCACCACAAACCAATAGCCCTGATCATGATGTTTCAGCTGCAGACTATGACTTTTCATTGTGCTTGTACCAATACAACTTCCGGATGCTGGCTGTCATCATAAAGGGAAATACTGAGCCGACCAATCAAAAAGTAGTTGATCTTTAGTGCGGAATTCTTTTTATTAGCGGTATAAGCCGAATTTAATTAAGCAAGGATATGGTTATGTATACCCGTCTGCAAACAGCTCGACAACAATGGGGCGGTACTTCAACCGCTATTGATAACTGGCTGGAAGAGCGGCAACAACTGATCGTATCTTATTGTAAATTGGCGGCTTTACCGCCCTTTGATAAACAGCAGGACAATCAGTTACCGTCTCAGGACGCTATTCTGGGGTTTTGTCAGTTGTTGATGGATTATCTTTCAGCTGGCCATTTTGAAGTATATGACCAGATAGTGTCACAATGTCAGGAAAACGGCAGCGACAGTAAATCACTGGCAAAAGCCTTATACCCGAAAATTGCTGCCTCTACAGATGTAGCGTTGGAATTTAATGACAAATATGCTGAAACTGGCTCAGACCATCACTTCAGTGGTTTTGATGCCGACCTGTCAACTTTGGGTCAGGCGTTGGAAGAACGCTTTGGTCTGGAAGACGAATTAATTCAAACCTTGCACAATAAACACAGCAAAGGTTCGGTATCGGCCTGAACAGCAGCAGATAGCCGATAAAAAAACCGCCGGTGAAGGCGGTTTTTTTTGTGTCTACTAATCCGTTTTATACGGGGTGGCAATCACTACTTTTTTGCAGCTTCGCCGGCTGGAGCAGCTTCGTCAGCCACAATGCCTAACAGCTCAACTTCAAATTGCAGAACGCTGTTTGCCGGGATAGGGCCAACATCACGGTCTCCGTAACCTAAAGCAGCAGGAATGGTAAATTTGAATTTAGAACCAACGCCCATTAACTGTACGCCTTCAGTCCAACCTGGAATCACCTGATTTAACTGGAACTCAACTGGCTCGCCGCCATTTGATTTGTCCGTGCTGTCAAATTCTGCGCCGTCAATAAAAGTACCTTTGTATTTCACCCGTACTTTTTCTTCAGCTTTTGGTTTTGGACCGTCAGCCGCAGTGATGACTTCATACTGCAGACCCGATTCAGTCACTTTGACGCCTTCTTTTTTGGCGTTCTCAGCCAGGAAAGCTTCACCTTTGGCAATAGTTTCAGCAGCTTTAGCTTTGGCTACTTCAGCTTGTTTTGCACGGAACTGTTCGTCCAGAGCAGTCATGATTTTCTGCACATCTTCATCAGTCAGCGCAGCTTTACCAGCCAGAGAGTCCTGTACACCACGAACCATAGTGTCAGCAGCTAATGGCAGGCCTAACTTTTTGTGTTCTTCTACAGCGCTGTTCAGGTACTTACCTACTGAAACACCCATAGCGTAAGATTGTTTTGCAGCGTCTGTATCCAGTACTGGTGCAGCTGGCGCAGCAGCTTCTTTCTGACAGGCAGACAGTGAAATCATGGCGGCGGCAATCAGCGACACCTTGGTCAATAAGCGCATTTGTTTCTCCAATAAACTGCAGACTTCGCTGCAAAAGTGTGTTGTTATAGTAATAAAGGACTAACCTTTAACCATGCCTATACTACAGATTTGTGCTGATGACGTTAACACATAGAATGAAATATCTAGGCATTTTTCTCAGCCTTTGGCTGGTCGCCTGCTCAGAAGTTCAAAACAAAGCCATTTCAAGCACTGAACATGCATCTCATGGCACTGTAGCTGCCGCTATCTCAACCTCAGCTGAACTGGCTGCAGTGTCCAGCCTGACCTCAGGTGTGGTGGTCTGGGATTTAACAACCCAAACAGCCAAATACCGCTTAAGTCAGCAAAGTCCAACTGAAAACTTTATCAGTTATCTGGCGTTCAGCCCGGATGGCCAGCATCTGCTTACCGCAGACGACAAAAACCTGTCGTTGTGGCAAATGACGGATGGAAAAAACATCGGTTTCTGGTCCTTACCTACCTCTATAGTGCGGGATATTGCGGTTTCTCAGGGCGGCACTCAGCTGTTAATTGCCCAGAGCGACAGCAAAGTACAACACATCACATTAAAAACCGGTCGCCGGCTGGAGTTTTTAGGCCATAGCGAAAAAGTAAATACTGTGGCCTTATCACCGAATGGCCGTTATGCACTGACCGGCGGCAACGATTTAAAAGCTTATTTGTGGGACACCCAGACTGCACAAATTCTGCAGACTTTTGTCCATCCAACCCGTGTAACTAAAGTGGCGCTGGACCAGAAGGGCACCCTGGCTTTTACCGCCGACAGCCAAAAACAAGCCAGTATCTGGGACTTAACCACCGGCAAACTAAAACAAAAACTGGAACTGGGCCGAGGCCGGGTTTTTACCACAGCCCGTTTTAGCGACGACGGTCGTTATCTGGTCGCAGGCTCGGCGTCTCGCCGTGTTACTGTCTGGGATGTCAACACCGGCAAAGTGGTGAAAGATTGGCAAGTCAGCGCTTTTCCGGGTAGCAAACCACCCAGCGCCGTGGTATATGATGCCGTTTTTATGGCACCCGACCGGATCCTGACGGAAAGTTCCAGTGGTCTGGCGGAACTATGGGAGTTTTAACCATGAGTGCACTGACACCCACTGAACAACAACTGCAAACGCAAATTTTTGATTTAGAGAGCAAACTGGCGTTTCAGGATGATGCATTACATCAACTGCATACCGAATTATTAGAACACCAGAAGCGGATAGAAAAACTGCAGCGGCAGGTGCTGATGCTGGCGGAAAAACTGCAGGGCGGCCCGGACAGCGGTATATTAAGACCACACGAAGAGCCACCACCACCACACTATTAATTGGCGCAGCTAATGGATGCAGCCCACAATGGAGGTAGCGCCTTGCAGGCTATTAAAGCCGCCGGGCGCCCGCTGCGGCCACCCAGAGCGAACTGGCCGGTAGCACTTTATTCAGGTTTAAACACCCCAATTACAGTTTCATTTTCCCGCGCCAGCCGTTCCACCTGAGATTCAGGCTGCGCCATCTGATAACCACAGCTGACACATTCCACTTTTTCCACATTATGCTCAAGAAACAGCGACATGGTATCCACTGCCTTACATTTGGGGCAGGTGGCTCCTGCGATAAAACGTTTTTTCTTCCGGGTGGTCATGGTTTTTACATCCTCGAAACAGGCAAAAATCAGCGAAACTCTTGGTTTGTGTGGCCGATCGGATTACATTAGCAGCCCAAATCGTCTGGCCTGATGTCCGGGCCACACTGCTACAGGTACTGCTATCAATGATCCAACTGCAACAAGTCGAATTACGCCGCGGCATTTTATGTTTGCTGCAACAGGCCGATCTTACCGTATTCCCGGGCCAAAAGGTCGGAATTATCGGTGCCAACGGCTGTGGCAAATCGACTTTGTTTGCCTTGTTGCAGGGCAAACTGCAAGCCGACGCCGGTACTGTCAGCATTCCGGCCAGCTGGACCATTGCCACTGTTGCGCAGGAAACCCCAGCCGTTGAAATCAGCGCTATGGATTATGTGCTGCAGGGCGACGAAGCTTTATATCCGCTGCTGATGCAGGTGCGTCAGGCCCATGAAGACACCGACCTGATTGCCGTGCATCACCAGATTGAAGCGCTGGACGGTTACCGCGCCGAAGCCAAAGCTGGTACCTTGCTGGACGGTCTGGGTTTTACCGGTGCCATGCAGCAACAACAGGTGAAATCATTTTCCGGTGGCTGGCGTATGCGCCTTAATCTGGCGCGCGCTTTAATGCAAAGAGCCGAATTATTACTGCTGGACGAACCGACCAACCACCTCGATTTAGACGCGGTGTTATGGCTGGAAAAATACCTCGCCAACTTCGAAGGCACCATGCTGCTGATCAGCCACGACCGCGATTTCCTTGACGCCGTGGTCGATAATATAGTGCATATCGAAAATCAGCAGCTGACGCTTTACCGCGGCAACTACAGCCAGTTTGAACGCCAGCGTGCCGAACATCTGGCGCAGCAACAGTCCACTTATGAAAAACAACAACGCCAGGTCGCCCACCTGCAGAAATTTATCGACAGGTTCCGCGCCCAGGCCACCAAAGCCAAACAAGCGCAAAGCCGGATTAAAGCATTAGAACGGATGACTTTATTGGCGCCAGCTCATGTTGATTCGCCCTTTCAGTTTGAGTTTCTCGAGCCACGGGCTTTACCCAACCCACTGCTGAAAATGGAAAACGTGCGCGCCGGTTATGGCGATCACAGTATTTTGCAACAAATTAACTTTCAGCTGCTACCAGGCAGCCGTATTGGTTTACTTGGCCGTAACGGTGCCGGTAAATCCACACTAATCAAACTGTTATCCGGCAGTCTGCAACCACAAAGTGGTGACATCTGGTACGCCGCTGGTGTGGCTATTGGTTATTTTGCCCAGCATCAGCTGGAAACCTTAAGACCGGAAGACTCACCACTGCAGCATATGGTGCGGCTGGCACCACAGGCCACTGAACAAAGCCTGCGCGACTTTTTAGGTGGTTTTGGTTTTCATGGTGACAAAGCTTTAGCCGCCTGTGCGCCCTTTTCCGGCGGTGAAAAAGCGCGGCTGGTGCTGGCACTGCTGGTGTATCAACGTCCTAACCTGCTGTTACTGGACGAACCAACCAACCACCTCGACTTAGAAATGCGCGAAGCCATAGTGATGGCGCTGCAAAGTTTTGAAGGTGCCATAGTGGTGGTGTCGCACGATCGGCATTTATTATCCAGCACCACAGACGAGTTTTATCTGGTGGCCCATGGCAAAGTGGCGCCTTTTGCCGGTGATTTAAATGATTATTACCAGTGGCTGCAAAATGACAGCAAAGCGCAGCAGATCAGCACCGAGCCCGCCAGCAGTGGTGCTAATGTGCGTAAAGATCAAAAACGCTTAGAAGCAGATTTACGCAACTTAACGCGCAAATTAAAACAAAACATCGAAAAGCTGGAACAACAGCAGCAACAACTGGAAGCCAAACTGGCGCAACTGGAAGAAAAACTCACCGACACCGGCTTGTATGATCAAAGCCGCAAAGCTGAGCTGACGCAGGTGCTGGCAGAACAAACTCAATTCAAAGCTGAGCTGGCCACAGTGGAAGAGCAGTGGTTTGAAGCGCAGGAACAGCTGGAACAACAAACCAACGATTTCTGGCAGAAAAATGGCGGTTAACAGCAAAACGCTGCCGGATGCGGCCTTATTCTGGCAATTTAGCCTGGCGCTCTACCCCGGCATCCAACCTTTGTGCCTGCAATGGCAAGACAGTTATGGTGCCAATGTAAACCTGTTGCTGCTGCTGTTGTATCTGCAAAAACAGCAGCTGCAGTGTGAACTCAGCGATATCAGGCTGCTGCAACAAAGTCTGAATGCAGAGCAGCAGTTTACGCTGGCGCTCAGACAACTTAGAAAAAGCTTACCGGCTGGCCTCAATGCCAAAGCTGCTGCACAAATGAAACAGGCGCTGCTCAAGGCTGAACTTTGTGCCGAGCAACTGGAACAAGAACAGCTGATAGCCACTTTGCCACAATGCCGCCTGAGTCAGGTGCAGCCCGCCATCAAAGCGGCCAGTTTATTAACTTTGTATCTGCAGTTGCTTGGTGTGGCACTCACCGACAAGCTGCAGGCGCAGATCCTTGATCTGGATCAACAGGCTATGCAACAGGATTTCCCCCCCTCCAAAAGCTTGATCTAAGTCAGGATCCAGCCGCCGGCACCAACCTACACTGCCTTTATCAACCAGATGGAGGCAACACCATGAACCTGTGGCAAGAATTTTTAAATGACCCGGTAATTTTTATTTCTTTTACTGGCCTGGCAATTGTGATTGGCCTCTGCCTGTTTTACGCCGTGTATTTCTTTTACAAAATTGGCCATGACGACGTGAAAAACTAACAGCTTTTTTGTTTATTGTTCCTGTCAATTGTTCCTGTATGGGTTGCTGCCGGGTAAACCGCCAGAAGGTAGCAACCAACTTGCTGTGTAAGTGCCTGCTGATACCGTATTGGTATAACCGCCGGAAGCCTTAGGCTACCGGCTTTTTTATCTGTCTGTTTTTTGGCTCTTGTTGATTGGGGTTTGCTGCTTTTGGCTTTGCTTAACCACGCAGCCGCGCCGCCAGTAAATCGCTGTTACGCCAGGCCAGCGCATACAGCGTTAATTGTGGGTTAGCACCTAGGCTGCTTGGCAGTACTGAACCATCAATCACCGATAAATTTTGCAGCTGATAATGACTGCCATTGGCATCTACCACCCCTTTGGCCGCATCGGCACTCATATTACAACCGCCCATCACATGAGCCGATGCCAGCGCCGCGCGGTAGGTTTTGAGCGGTAAACCGGCAATAGCGGTTTTAGCCTGTTGCCAGCTGCTGTATAACATGGCGTCCTGATGCACCGGCATCACGGCCTCGGCTCCGGCGGCAAATTGTAACTCGGCCATGGCCAGATAAGCCTGTTGCACACCCCGCCATAAATAATCGGTCAACGGATAATCCAGCACAGGCTCACCATGGGCATCCAGCTGCACCTCCCCGCCCTGAGCATCCGGGTGAAAACCATCGCGCAGCAGCGCAATCATCACCTGCAAATGATTAAATTTTTGCATCATACCGGCATGCAGCTCGGCCATACCTGTGAGTTTGGACGCCATTAATACCGGATGCACCGGCGGCACTTCCAGTTTAAAACCGGCTTCATCGCCTTTTGACCAGACAAACTGGTCGGAATAAATCGACTGCGGCGCACCGGCATGGCCCGACACTGCATCGTGAAACAAAGCACCGGAAATCACACTGGGGTGCAGATACGTATGTTTACCCAAGCGGCCTGACGGGTTGGGCACCTTAGAGCGCAACAACAAAGCCGGCGAGTTAATAGCCCCGCCCGCCAGCACATAATGCCGTGCTTTAAACCGCAGTTTTATCGAAGGGGTTGGCTGATAATGCTGATCAACAGGCACAGCATCCAGCTGCAGAATGTGCTCACCCCGCCACTGAAACTGCCGGGCCGACACTCTGCTCACCAACAAGGCACCGGCCTCAAGCGCAGCCGGAATAGTGGTCACCAGCATCGACTGTTTGGCATTAAGTGGACATCCCATGCCGCAATAACCCAAATTGGCACAGCCATGCACATTGCGTTCAATCACAGTGTATTGCCAGCCCAGGTTTTCGCAGCCGCGTTTTAACGCCGCGTTATTGGGGTTTGGTGGCACCTGCCACTCGGAAATATGCAGCCGGCCGGCTGCTTTGGCAAAATAAGGGTCAAGGCTGTGTTCAGCGCTAAAATCTAGGCCAAACTCAGCTTGCCAATAATCCAGTGTTGGTTTGGGCGTGCGGATAGAAGTGGTCCAGTTAACGGTGGTAGAGCCGCCCACAGTGCGGCCCTGCAAAATGGCAATAGCCTGATCTTTGGTTTTACGGCCGGCACCATCCTGATATAAATGTGGATAAGCCCAGCGTTCCTGCTGGCGAAAATCGCTGCTGCTCCACAGTGCCCCCTGCTCCAGCATAATCACCGACAAACCCGCCTGGGTCAGAATTTCGGCTGTCATGCCACCACCGGCACCAGTGCCAATAATGACTACGTCCGCCTCAAACTGCTGATCTTCCGTTAGAGTTGCAGCATCAATATGGTGCCAGCCGTTGGCCAGGCCGGTTTTAATCGGATCATTCATAAGCGCGAAACTCCGGCGCCGTATAAGCAAGCGCCTGCCAATGGGCCGGTTGGCCATAATAAGCCGCCAGCAATAATTCCCGCAGGCCGTGATAAGCTTGTTGTAACAACTGAAGATAACTGTCGCGCCAGCTGCTGAGTAGCTGCAGCCGCTGCTCCAGCGACAATTCACCGAGCGTCAGCACATGGCCGGTCAGCGCCAGCCGCGTCAGCTGCTGTGACAATAAAAAAAACAGCTGTTGTAATTCCGCCTGCTGGCGTTTTGGTAAAAAGGGTAAATAGTCCAGCACCGCCTGACGGGTGCTTCGCAGCGCTTGTTGTTGCTCTGCTTCGGCTGTGGGCAAAGCACCAAGCAAAATGGCCGGTAACAAGGCATCCAGTACCAGACGGGCGTCCTGCTGCTGTTGGTTTTTATCGGCTCCGGCCAACATCGGATACAACGTCAGGCCTGTGGCTAAAGTAGCACCAGCGGCCAGGCCAAGCATGATAAACTGTCGTCTTTGCATCTGCGGTACACTCCGCCTGCTGATTCTGGCAAGCCGGCTCTGATTAGACCAGTAGTAAAAAGCATTGTTAATGAGGAACTTCTAAATTGCAAGCACGGCAAAAATCAGAGCAAATCGCTGATTTACCTGAATTTAAACCAGCCTGGTGGCTGAAAAACTGCCATCTGCAAACCATTATGGCGAAATACCTGGCGCCGAAACAGCCACTGCCACACAGTACCGAGCTGCTGGCGCTGCCAGATGGTGACGAGCTGATGTTATGTTTTGGCCAAACCCCACCTGCCAAAGCGCAGGCGCTGGTGGTGCTGCTGCATGGCCTGGAAGGCAATATTCACAGCCATTATGTGCGCGGTATGCTGCACAGTTTGCAGCAACAGGGTTTTGCCGCTGTGTTAATGCATTTTCGCGGTTGCCATGGGCAGGCTAATAAACTGCCACGGGCTTATCATTCGGGCGACACCGAAGATTTACGTTTTGTGCTGCATACTTTAAAGGCACGTTATCCAAACCTGCCACTGGCCGCAGTCGGCTTTTCGCTGGGGGGGAATGTGCTGATGAAATATTGTGGTGAAACTGCAAAGCAGTGCCCGCTTTATGCCGCTGCAGCTGTGTCGGCACCGCTGCAGTTATCCGCCAGCGCCGATCGTATTAACCGTGGTTTTAGCAAAGTGTATCAGCGTTATTTATTAAACCGGCTGAAAGCCACCATGCAGCGCAAACTAGACCACTATACCGACTTCCCGCTCGCTATCAAAGCAGATGATATTCAGCGCCTGCAAAGCATCCGCGAATTTGACCAGCAGCTGACAGCGCCCTTACATGGTTTTACCGACGCCGAAGATTATTACCGCCGCTCCAGCGCCAAGGCTTATTTGCGCACTATTGCACGGCCACATCTGCTGATCCACGCCAAAGATGACCCATTTCTGGCTGCTGAAGCCATCCCAACGGCTGACGAGCTTGGCCCTTATAGCAGGCTGCTGCTCAGTGAACATGGGGGTCATGTTGGTTTTGTCAGCGGGGCTATACCAGGGCAACCACGTTATTGGCTGGATCAGGTGATACCGGCATTTTTCCAACAACATTTACCTTAAGGATTTTCTCAGATGCTGATCCCTTATCAACAACTGAACCCCGACACACTGCAGGCGCTGGTGGAGGCTTTTGTGCTGCGCGAAGGCACCGACTATGGCGACTTTGAAACCAGCCTGGCCGACAAAGTGGCCATGGTGTTGACGCAAATCCAGCAGGGCAAGGTGCTTATTGTGTATTCTGAGCAGGAAGAATCCGTCGATTTAGTGACAGAGCGGGATTATCGCCAGCTGCTGGCCGCCGGGCAAAGCTGACAGCCGTTATAACTGCGGCAACTCACGGCCGGAATGATGGGCAGTGATCAACTGGGGCCAGCCAACACTGGACTGGCCTATTACCATAAAATCAGGATTGGCCAGAGTTTCACGCTGGTTATAACTTAGCGGATAAAACTGGCTGTCGAGAATTTTGCCGCCGGCTTCTTCCACAATAATATGCACGGCACCCGTGTCCCACTCGCCGGTGGGGCCAAGGCGCAAATAACAGTCGGCGCCCCCTTCGGCCACTAAACAGCTTTTTAAACTGCAGCTGCCAAGGGGCACAAATTCCACATCCTGACCTGTAGCCAGCAAAGCATGAATACGTTCCAGCGGCTGGCGACGGCTCACCGCAATACGCAGCGGCAAACCGGCATGATGCTGGCGCACCTTGATATGGTTAATTAAATTGCGTTGTTGTTTAAAAGCGCCGTGGCCGCGGGTGGCGTAATAACAAATTTGCTCTTTGGGCCAATAAATCACGCCAAGTGCCGGCCAGCCATGTTCAACCAGCGCGATACTGACGGCAAAGTCGCCGCTTCTGGCAACAAATTCCTGGGTGCCGTCCATTGGGTCAATCAGCCAATAACGCGGCCAGTGCTGACGCTGCGCCAGCGGCACTAAATTGCTTTCTTCAGAGATAATAGGAATGTCCGGCGTCAGGCTGCTGAGCCGGTCGATAATGATCTGGTTAGCGGCATAATCTGCACTGGTCACAGGGCTGTTGTCGTCTTTGGCGTTATGCTCGTAGTCACCACTTTGGTACATCTGCCAGAGCACAGCGCCGGCTTCAGCAGCAGCTGCTTTGACCGGTTCTAACAGTTTACTTAAAAACATCCTGATGACTTTCCAGATACTTTTTCGCCAGAAACAAGGCCGCAATACTGCGGGCTTCGGTAAAATCGGCTTGTAGTAATAACTCGTCGAAGTCCTGCCAGCGCCATTTCACCAGTTCAAGCGGCTCAGGCTCGTCGCCCGGCAGGCTTTGCGGGTAAAGACCAGTGGCAAGAACTATCTGCATTGTAGCATTAAAATATCCCGGAGCCAGCGCCACACTTTTCAGTGGTACTAAAGTATTAGCACCAAAACCTGCTTCTTCTTTCAGCTCACGGTTGGCGGCGTCCAGCACTTCCTCACCCGGGTCGACTAAACCTTTGGGAAAACCCAGCTGATAGTCGTGGGTGCCGGCGCTGTATTCACGGATCAGGTAAAAATGTTCCGCATCAGGGCAAGCCACCACCATCACGGCGCCACGGCCCGAACCGCGCATCCGTTCAAATAAACGTTGTTCACCATTACTAAATTGCAGCTGGATTTGCTCAATTTTAAACAAGCGGCTTTGCGCCACTATTTCCTGACTGAGAATTTGCGGTTTTTGTTTGTCGTCCTGACGTTCAGCCATACCACTGCCTCTGCTACAATGCCTGTTCTGCGCTCTACTATAAATCGAACAGATGGAAAAACCTATGCTGGACTGGGCGAATATCGACACTGTGTTACTGGATATGGACGGCACCCTGCTGGACCTACATTTTGACAATTATTTCTGGCTGGAACATTTGCCGAAGCGCTGGAGTGAAATCAGCGGCATTAGCACTGAAGAGGCCAAAGCACAACTCAAAGCCGAGTATGATGTGCTGCAGGGCAAGCTGGAGTGGTATTGCCTGGATTATTGGGGCAAAAGGCTACAACTGCCTATTACCGAATTAAAACGTGAAGTGATGCACAAAATTGCCATGCGTGCCGACGTGCCTGACTTTTTAACGGCGCTGAAAAAAAGTGGCCGCAGCATTGTGCTAGTGACCAATGCGCACCCTGGTAGTTTGTCGTTAAAAATTGAGCGTACTGAGCTCAGTAACTATATCAGCGAGCTGATTTCGACCCACGAATTTGGCGTGACCAAAGAAAGTCAGGCGCTGTGGCATAAACTGCAAGCCCGCCTGGGTTTTGACCCCAAACGCACTTTGTTTGTTGACGACAGCCTGCCCATTTTGCACGCCGCCAAAGAGTTTGGTATTGCACATTTGCTGGCTGTTGCCAACCCCGACAGCCAGCTGCCGGTGCGCAGTATTACCGAATTCCCGGCTATTACCGACTATACGGTATTGGAGGATGAAATTTTGTTAGCCAGCCGGCTGGCCTAACTAAGCTCAGGCCAGCAAATAACCCACACTTATCGGTTTTGTTGTGACTAAAGCCCTACAAAAGCCTGCACCCTTGATGTTGCAGGCTTTTTTATGCCCACTTACATATGCTGTTTCAGCACACTCAACACTTTGCGGGTAAGTAGCGCCACGGCCAAAGCCAGAATGGCGGCGGCCGGCACTATCCACCAGCCCATCACCTCGGGCATCGCCATAGGCGGCACCGACACAAAACCCACCACTATGCTGTTGCCATGGGGCGTAGACCAAACCCCCACCGACTCTGGCAGCAGAAATTTGGCACCGGCGACAAACAGCAAACACATGGCCGTGCTAAAACCAAACACTGCCATGGCAAAATACAGCGTGGCCGTCACACTTTTTTTCATACTTTGAATGGCTTTAAAACCCCGTGGCGGCGGCGCCCCTTCTTCAATATGGGCAATATATTGTGCCGCCAGCTGCCGCGGTTCACCAAAACCTCGCAAAATAGCCGCAACATCAGCGCTGTTGCCAGTGGCTTCCTGCTGCTCTATCACATCAAACAAATGGCTTTCAATTTCGCGGATCACTTCCTGGCTTTCATGGGGAGCGAGGCGTGCCAGATAACGGCGTAAATCATTCAGGTAACGATGAATGCTGTCGTTGTTGTTTAATGCTGACTGTTGCATCTCAGACTCCTTTCATTTGCAGGGGTTGTGGGCCGGGGTTGGCCAGCAAAAATTCAATATCGGTGACCGACTGACGCCAAAGCTGGGTTAAATCTGTCAGCTTTTGTGCACCCAAGGCCGTCAGCTGGTAATACTTGCGCGGCCTGCTGTCACCTTCCTGCACCCACTGTGCGTCCACCAGTTCGTCACGTTTGAGCCTGTCCATCAGCGGATACAGCGTACCTTCGGTAATGGTGGTCGACGGCAGGCTTTGTAATAACTTCAGCAGTTCCAGCCCATATAAAGTGCGCTGTTGTAAAGCCGCCAGAATGGCCAGTTCCAGGGTGCCTTTGCGCAGCTGCACTTCCCATTTTTCCATCAGAGCGTCGTTCGGGTTCATCTGTCACCTTATGAGGCCAGGGGGCTGGCCTTGCTATGTATTGAATTATACCTTGTAATACAAGGTATAATGTTGAGCATAGTGATGGGGGTTTAAAAGATCAAGTTTATTTTTTAAGCAGCACTGCTTTTTAGTTTTCAGCTTGCAGCAGAGCGGGCTGCTCATACTGATAGGTGACGCTTTTATTCAATCACATAGGTAACACTTTTTGTGTTTGTGTTCTTTATGGCTTGGTTTTTTGATTGATGCTTTCGGCTTGGCATATTGTGGTTTTCAGCTTGCAGCTGAGGGTGTTATGCCGGGTTTCGCCCCGGCAGGCGAGTCACTTTTTGTGTCGACAAAAAGTGACGGAAAAAACGACCCCGGGATCGTTCGAAAGCCCGCTGTTTTGACTCGCTTTTGAGGCACCGCCAAAACTCGACGGCTGCTAGCGTCAGCCGTCTCAAACAGTTGGCGGCTTAAAACCTCAAAACCGGCCAAAACAACGGCTCACTAAACGGGGGAGAAAAGCGCTGGCTTGGGGAATTGGTTTTTGGTTCGGATGCCTTTGGTTGGCAAAACTGAAATTTTGCAGAACTTATTGTTAGCCGTGTTTTTAGTTCCCAAAAAGTGCTTGGTGTTTTATCAAAGCTGATTTAACTTAGGTAAAAACAAGGTACTACAGTACCAAGGTTGCCAGAAAAGGATGTTTGGTACTTGAGTTTTATTTGGTTTCTATGCCATCAAAAATCCAGTTGACGACCATTTTCTTTGCTTTGCAACTTCAGAGTTATGGGGGGAAAATAGGAAGACTTGACCCTCAGCGAAGTAGCGAAGTAGCGAAGTATTTTGTTGTTTCACTCAAATATTCAGGTTATAACTTTATTTATAGTTCCATCGTGCTGTGCTTGCCGCGCTAGTTTATTAAAGCGTGGTCAGTTGCTCAGGCCGCGTTGGAAATCATAATATAAATAATTTTTATTAAATAGATGGATTGAAATTACCATATAATATAATTTTTATAAGGAAGTGGTTGCAATGAATACAGATATGGCTGGGTTTAATAAAAATCACGAAGAGGAATTTTTAATTTCTTTCCCCATAGCAAAAAAAGATTTGGGAAACTTTGTTTCAAACCTTCTAGGACAAAAACAATCCTTAGAAAGAACTTATCCTATTGATTTTGAGATGGATCACACCTGGCTGATTAACTTGCATGATTGTATAGAACAAAGGATTTCTCAACAATCTCATTCACAATTATTAAATTTCAGGGCCGTTATCTACTTTGACAATGGCGCTAAGAGAACTATTACAACATTCGAAAGTTTTCGTTCTTATATTGAAACAAAACCATTAATATCAATTGGTGTTAAAATTGTTTGGGAATATTTGGTGAGCTTCCCTAATAAATCTCATCCTGAGAAACAGCAAATATCACTTTCAGCTTATACGCATGCAGAGCGTAAAGAAAAGTTGAAGTCAATATTTGATATTATTTTTGACTCACGTCGAGACTCAAATGGTTCTTTTTTAAATATTCAAATAGATCACACAGAAAGAACTTGGGGCGATGACATAGAAAATATTATATCATCTAATGTTGATGAAGTTTGCATCAGAAAGACAATTAAATCGAAAATTATTAATATTTCAAGGGTGTTGTTTTTTTTAGGTTCTTTGTTGTCGGTGATTGTGCTCACTGTCTATTACTCAGCGGTAACTAATTATCATTTATCTCTATCTATAAGTGAAATGTATAATCCGCTAAAAAATGAGTCAGTTATAAGTTTAGATTTAATAAATAATAAACTTGACCTAATTTATGAGGCTGTGTCATCTTTTGAACAAAATAGGAATGATAAAGTTTTGTTGTCACTGCTTGGAGCTTTTTTTGTTCCAATAGCTCTTGTGTTCTTTTTGTTTTTCACAAGAAACACAACGAGATCATATGTTCTTCTCACCAAGAAAACGTATGATCTAAAGAGGGAAAATGACAACAAATCGAAGAGAAAGGTTGTAATTATTATCGTATCGTATTTGGCAAGTATATCAGCCGGCATTTTCGCTACATATGGTTTTAATTTTATAAACGGAATTTAATGAGCCGATAGAGTCAGGTCTTTTTCCAGCAAACCAACACCGTGAACTGCGCAGTGAGCATTTAAGAGTGAGCGCGGGAGGCGCGAACGGGCGAACGCAGTAGTTGCCGGTGGTGGTTCGTGCCCTGCCCGCCTAACCGCAGCTGTGCTAGGACAAGCCACTTAAACCTACCAGCGCCGTAGAGCCAAAAGGGTCAGGTCTTGTTTTTTGCCTTTGAGCTAAATTGCTATTTGGTACTCAAAGTCTGGCGTTTTACCTGAAAATGATTTAAATCTAGGCAAAACGCAAGACGTGCCCCCGATATGCAATACAAGACCTAGCCCCGATATGCGTGCTACCGAATGAAATTAGTAAATGAAGGCTGTTTCATTTGTGTCTTGCGGGTGCTTTTCTTTGGAAAAGAACGTTACATTAAAAGGATTTTCAATTAAGTATGAACGTTATTAATAAGTTATCTCCTACTGTTTTGCTCCTTGTCGTTGTTTATTTATTTTTTGCATATTACACACCTACAATTTCGTCGAAAGATACCGAGCCTACAAAATCCTCAAATCATGAGGAAATAGACCATAACAATACAGCCTTAGATAAAAATGATTCCCATAAAAACAAAAAAACTACAAATATAGTTTACCACCAAGGGGATAGCATTGATTTGGCAGATCTCAATAATTCCAAAAATGAAAATAATTTAGATGAGTTAATTGGTAGTTGGTCTCCGTATTTAGACAAGAATTCTGAGAAATATAAACACCTCTTGGATAAATACAAAGATTCAGAAGATAACGTAATTGTCGATGGCAACAATGCCTATATCGCAAACAAAATCAATGAAAATATTGAATTTGTGATAATAACAAAGAAATATAGAGATTTAACTATGCATGAACCACTTCATGTGCATGGCGCTCTTTTAGAGCAACTAAATAATTTGAAAGGGTATGGAGATTGGTCTTATAGGGCAGAGGTGACTGCAAGGAACATATTTTCAGAATATTTCAAACAAGGCAACTATTCAATCAATACAATACAGTGCCGTGAAAAGACATGTCTTATAGAGTTCAGTTTCAGCGATTTTAATTTTGCAGTTGACTTTGTAGACGAACTCAGAGCAAATCGAAATAAATGCCAATGTATACCCGCCGAAACTATTTGGCCTGATCTCAAACTGGCTGTACTTAAACTAGATTTGATATAACAAGCGCCATCAAAAATTTGCACATTGAGGGGCACCTTGCGAAGCTTCCTCGACTCGCAACAAGATGCTCGTGTTTTTGACGGGCATTATTTCTGCAATTTGCTCAAAACAAACACTACCCCCAAACCAACACCGGCGGCTGCGCAGTGAGCATTCAAGAGTGAGCGCGGGAGGCGCGAACGGGCGAACGGGCGAACGCAGTAGTTGCCGGTGGTGGTTCGTGCAGTACCGGCTTAACCGCAGCTGTGCCAGGACAAGCCACTTAACCAAACAGCGCAACACCATCACCCAACAGCAACAACACCAGCGCTGCCCTTATCCGGCAGCGCCAGCAAGAAACTTTATTGCCCGCCTATCCGGCCTTGCAGCTTTAACGGGAAACGGCCTTCGGCGTCGGGCTGACCGACAAACTGCATGGCCTGGTGTACTTCTTTGGGCATAGAGGCCGCTGGTTTGAGCGTGCCGGCTATCTGGTAACTGCCCTGTAATACATCGGCTTTTACCAATAAACCCAGTGGGTTATCGGCTTTGGTAGTTAAACTCAGGTTACCGTTGTCACAGCTCAGTGTGCTGTCGATGGCCTGTAAATCAATCCAGCCGGTGGGGGCTTTAAATTTGGCCTGTTGCCAGCTGGCGGTGCCAACAAGCTCAGTGCAATAAGGTTGACCTAAGTCAAACTGTTGTAAAGTCAGCACTATGGCGCCGCTGGCATCCACCGGCATCGGCAGTTGTAATTGCGACATGATAGGCGCCACCGGCAGGCGGATGGTGGATTGTTGCAAGCTGATTTGGCCAAGTCCCAGTTCGGCCTGAACCGCCAGATAAGGCAGACTGGCATCACGCAGGTTACCACCCTGCAGCTTCAGGCCAAGTTTGCCGCGCCATAACAAAGAAGGTTGCAGCTGCCAGCTTAATTGCGGCAGGTAAAAGGGTGCTTGTTGCACGCCGGCCACCTGACCTTGCCATAAAGTGCCGGTTACCGGGCCTAACTGCAGATCGGCCGGTAAAGTCACCAGTTTTAACCACAGACTGGCCGGTGTCAGCACCAGCATAAACAGCAGATAAGCCAGTAAACCCAGCAGCCACCACATCGATTTTTTCATCTACTACAACCTGTTTCCGGGGCGCCCACTGTTATTGGGCGCCACCTGCTTTGTGGCACCCGCTGTTTGCGGACACCCGTTGTTTATTTAATAAATGCCGTGCTGTTATTCCAGCACCATACGGCGTACCCGCACCTGGCCTGGTATGTCACTTCTGGCAATATCCAGCTGCACCAGAGTGACGCCCTGCTGATACTGCAACTCGTGCAGCCAGCGTAATAACTGATCAAAAGGCAAATCATTCAGCGACAACTGCAGCTGATCGTTTTGTGGTTGCATCCGGCTGACCTGCACCTGATAACGGCCGGCGGTTTGTGACACCACATCCGTCAGGCTGCCCTGAGTTTTTGGGCTGACCGCAGAGCTCCCCAGCCTGGGCAACTGGTTTTGCAGCCATTGTAATTGTTCGGCCGCACCTTTGGCCGCCAGCTGCTGATCAATACGCGCCTGATGCAGCGGCTGCCAAATCAGGCCGTAAAATAGGGCGATCACAACCACCACCCCAGCACCTGTTAACAGCTGCTGCTCACGTTGTTGCAAAGACGCCCACCAGAGTTGAAATTGTTTCATGCTTTGCTCCGCATCGTGATGGTGCCCTGCACTTTACCGGCAATATTACTCAGTGCGCCTTGTTCCACGGTAAAACCCTGTTGTTGTAACTGGGTTTTTAACTGCTCAAAACTCTGAAAACCATCGGCAGTGGCCTGAAACCTCAGTTCCGCTTTTTTGCTGTCATACCGCAGGTTATCCAGACTTAAGCCAGGTTGTTGCGCCAACAGCGGCTGTAACTGCAATAACAAACCGGCCAGACTCTGGTTCGGGTCGCCGCCACCTGTGGCCGCCAATTTACGCTCTACCTGGCGTTTTAAGTTCACAATACGCTCGTTCGGGTATTTGCTTTTATACAGTTCTGTTGCCGCCATCCGGGCGTTGTTGGCAGCACGCTGATACTGCCAGCCTTCGATGGCCACCGTCAGCAGATACACCACCAGCACAGCAGAAGTTAACAGCGCAGTGCTGCGCCACTGCTGCCAGTATTTGTTTTGTGGTTTTTTCGGGGCGTATTCACCCTGCAGCAGGGTAAAAGACGTTTTGCCAAGCTGGCGCGCCAACAACGCCAATGGTAACTCAGCCGGTGCCAGCTGGTGTGGTTGTAACACAGTTTCTGGCCAGGGGCTGTAGCTCAGCACCAACGGCAGTTCCAGCAGCGCCAGATAATCCGGCCACCAGCTGCTGTCAATACAACTTAATTGCCAGGGGCCTTGTTTTAATAACCATTGGCCCGACAGTTCAATAGCCACTGGTACTTCTGCATCCGGCAACAACAGAGCGTCGGGTAACATGCGCTGCACTAAAAAACCGGCTTGCTGCAAAACATCCAGCCATTGTTCCAGCATGGCGCGGCGTACCACTGCCACCTGCTGACTATACTGGCCGTCCTGTTGCAAGGTCTGGCCGTTAATCAACAGCAGCTGTTCAATATCTTCGGCCTGATCTTCTTCCAGCATAAAAGGCAGCGCCTGCAATAGCTGACGGTTCGGTTTGCCAGGCAGCGGCACTGTTTTAAGTACCACGTCACAAGCCGGCACCAAAGCCACCACAGGGCGGGCACCCAAACGTTCGGCCAAAGTCGGCAATTCTGCTGCCGTGGTTAAACGGCCGCTGGCAATAATTTCTTCCGTCAGCGCCGACCACACCAGCCAGTCCACCGGTGCGCTGGCGACACTGCCAAGCCGGATTATCAGTTGTTCATTCACCCTGGGCCTCCAAAGCGCCGAGCGACCACTTGTACTGCTTGATTGTCATCAACTTTAAATACCGAGGTCAATTTAAAACTGCTGTCTGCCAACTGTACTGTCAGCTCAGCCTGGAAAAAACGCGATTTCACACTAAACATGGTTTTGACATCGTCCGGTATCACCAGCCCGCTGAACTGACTGCTGGCCCAAAACTGGTCCAGACTATCAAAACCTTTTTCTGGCCTGCCGGCAATCAGCGACTGCGCATCATCCAGCGCCAGCCCAGGGATCATGCCTGCAAGCACAGCCGCCTGCGCTTCGGTCACGGTATTTACATTCAACTGCAACAACGACTGCTGCGGAATAACACAGACCAAAGGCGCCACCAGCGCATAATCGGCCGGTGTCACATCCAGAATTTGCCGCAGCTCCGACTTACTGACCATCAGGCTGTTGGCGCTGTAATACGGAAACTCCAGCGCGGCGTAGTCGTTTTCTTCAGCACCGCCAGCACTTTGCAGCTGGTTGTCGGCATCCAGCCAGTCGGTCAGCCGCGCCACCAGATATTCAGCCGGCATCGTCAAATCGCTGGCTGACTGTTCCAGCAGCCTTTGCATCGCCTGCTGCGCCGGTGTGGCTTGTTGCCCTGTTCTGTTGTTGCGTGAGGCCAGCTGCGGATTATTCTGGTTCTGCTGCGGGTTATTATCAGCCGCGCCGTTTTGGCCTTCGCCGTTCGCGTTTTGTTCGCCTTCTCTGTTGCGTTCAGCGTCGCTGTTACGGCCATTCTGCCCTGAGCCATTTTTGGCCGGCAACTGTAGCGCATTCAAGTTAAAACAACCTTGTAAGTCAGTTATTTTGCCGCTGATACTGCCCTGCTCCACTGGAAAAGTGGCGCCTTCAGCCGCCCAGGGCTGGCTTAAATTCACGGTTTCTTTGCCGGCAATAGAGGTTTTCAGCAACTGCCGGCTGAATTCTTCAGCGCCCAATGCCAACCACAAGGCTTGCTGGCGCTCCATCAGATTCAGCTGACGCTGTAACTGCAGCTGCAACCGGCCACTCATACTAACGGCAATCACTACCACCAGCGCCACCACCATCATCACGGCGATGAGCGCCACACCGCTTTGCCGCCGCACGCCGCTGCTGCGTTGTATCATGATGCACGGCTTTGGCCTGGTGTTTAATCTGGCCATCATTGGGTCAGTCCGGCCGGTAAAGTAAAAATACGTTCAAGCTCCCCGGTATTTTGCTGAGTAATCACCATTCGCAGCGCTTTGGGCATGGTTTCCTGCATCCAGCTGTCCTGCCAGATCCCTTCCTGATCCAGATAAGTCAGTTTAAAACTGTCGATTTCCTCTAACAGCACCTGCACCTGAGGTTCGGTGCCAGTTACCGCATCCGGATACAAATAAAACAGCCGCTCCAGTTTATTTTCTTTTAAGCGGTAACCCACCAGCTGCACTTCACTGCGCGGCAATACCATGCCAGGGTTGGTCCAGCCGGCATGGCTGAATGACAGGCCGTCGTCGTCACTTTCCAGCCAGTTAGGCGCACCGCCCATCATCACCTTGCTTGGCGCTTCACCACTGACGCGGATCTGCCTTGGGGTAATTTGCCAAAGGTCGCGCTCCATTAACATCATCACCTGTTGTAACTTTTGCAGCCTGGCCAAAGCAGCCTGTGACGCCGTGTCGCTGCGGGTGACACTGTCGAGCACTGCCACAGACGCCAAGCCCACCAGCGCAAAAATGGCGGTGGCCAGCAGCATTTCAATAAAAGTAAAACCACGCTGGCCTGCCAGCTGCTGCCTGATCATTCTTTGGCAAGCTCAGGTTTAGCGACAAAAGTCTGCAGGCTGTAAATTACCCGATCCGGCTCTTCTGCCGGGCTGACACTGACTTTGAGCTGGCGAAAATTGGCATCGGCGGTTTCCAGGCTGCTTTGTTGCCACAGCCAGGTCCGGTTGGCCATTTTCACTTCACCCTGTTTTTTTGCTTCCGGCGGCCACTTTTGTTCCAATCTGTTCAGCTGTAACTGATTTTCGGCAATAAAACTGGCCAAAGTCATTTCTTCCAGCTGAGTCACAGCGCGGATATGTTCTGTGGTAGCCCGCATCACAGCAACACCGGCAATGGCAAAAATGGCCATAGCCACCAACAGCTCAATCAGGGTAAAACCCTGTTGTGTTGCACTGTGGCATTTTTGGCCAACTGGCTCGGTTTTGCCATAGGGTTTGACCAAGCCGGTGCGTTGCAGCAGTGCTGACTTAGCGGTCAAGTTCCACCTCACCACGCTCCAGCGGAATACTAAACACCGCTTTAAGTTGTTGCCGCCAGGCCGGGTTTTCACTTTGTTCTTTAAGCGTCAGCAAAAAGGGCGTGATTTCACCGGACGACAAAATAAAAATTTGTGGTTGTGCCGGGTCCCCTTGTTTACGCGGTTCGGTCACAAAACCAGTCCGAAGGGGAGCCTGCGTTTTTTTATTTGGGTCTTTGCTGTCTTCCAGTTCTTTGTCGCGTTTTTTGGCCGCGTCCAGCTCATCAAAACTGTTTTCTTCAAACAGTTTGTCTTCTTCCTGCCATTCAACCTGACTGAGCAAATTACCTTCGCTCCATTCCAGGCCTTCCAGTTCCAGCTCAAACTCTATCCCTTCGGCAAACTTGTAACTTCGCAGGGCTTTAGGCTCGCGGATGCTGTGCCACTTTTCGTCTTTAAACAACATAAAACGATAGCCTTCATCATCCAGATACAAACCCAGCTCCTGCTGTTTCAGCATGGCAGTTTCAGACGCCAGCTGAATCAGCAGCTGCAGCTGCTCTGTTTGTTTGGCCAGCTTTTTATCCCGGCTTTCGCCGGTAAAACTAATGACCACAGAGGCCGCCAACAGTCCAATCAGCAGGATCACTAACAGGATTTCAACCAGGGTAAAACCCGGTGTCAGCGGCTTTTGTTTCATTAGTTCTGTTGATCGGCGCTGTCGCCGTCCAGGTTCCAGTTACCAATGTCGTCTTCAGTACCGGCGGTACGGTCCGGCCCCATCGAATACACGTCAATTTTGCCCATTTCGCCGGGGCTTGCCAGCTGATATTCACCATCCCATGGATCTTTTGGCAGGCGTTTGACAAAACCACCTTCAGGGAAAGAACGTGGCACAGGCTCAGTGGTTGCCTGAGTCACTAATGCCTGCAACCCCTGCTCAGTGGTTGGGTAAAAACCGTTGTTGAGCTTGTATAAATCCAGCGCGTTTTCCAGCTGCTGAATATCCACCACCACTTTTTGCTGGTCGGCTTTTTCTTTATTTCCCATCAGGTTAGGCACCACCATACTGGCAATAATACCCAGGATGACAATCACCACCATCACTTCCAACAGGGTAAAACCACGTTGTTGTTGCATCTTTCTAACCCCCTCCGACTAAATTATTTAACGCTAAAATTGGCTGCAAAATCGCCAATACAATAAACAGCACCATGCCGGCCATCACCGACACCAGCACAGGTTCAAATACCTTCAGTGACACTGTCACCAAAGTTTCAAATTCACGATCCTGAGTATTGGCGGCGCGCTCCAGCATGCCGTCAAGCTGCCCGCTTTTTTCACCACTGGCAATCATATGAAGCATCATAGGTGGGAACAGTTTGGTTTGATCCAAAGCTGCTCTGAGCGACGTGCCTTCACGCACCCTCAAGGTGGCTTCGCCAATCGCTTGTTTCATATAGGTATTGTCCAGCACGTCAGCGCTAATGCGCATCGCCTCCAATAAAGGCACGGCGCTGGCATTTAAAATACTTAGAGTGCGGGCAAAACGGGCTGTGTTCAGGCCACGACTGACTTTGCCGAGCATACCGGCTTTGAGCAACATCCGGTCGTACTTCAACCGCAGCGCAGGTTTAAGCAAGGCCTTTTTCAGTGCCACCACCGCCAGCAACAAAGCCAGCAGCACAAAGATGCCGTAAGAGCGGATAAAGTCGCTGGCCGCGATTAAAAACAAGGTAGCGCCCGGCAGGCTCTGCCCCATATGCTCAAACTGATCGACAATTTTTGGCACCACGGCTGCCAGCAAGATGCTAATCACCGCTATGGCAAAAAAGGTCAAAATGGCCGGATACAACAGCGCCTGCATTATCTGGCTGCGCATATGCTGACGCTGCTCTGTGTAGTCGGCTAAACGGTTGAGCACTGCATCCAGATGACCGGATTTTTCACCGGCTGCCACCATAGAGCGGTACAAATGATCAAACACATGCGGAAACTCGGCCAAACCTTCGGCCAGGCTGTAACCTTCCACCACTTTGGAACGCACAGTCATCATCATGCTCTGCAAACGCGGTTTTTCACATTGCTCCGCCACCGCCTGCAGCGCGTTTTCAATTGGCAGCGCTGCTTCGACTAAAGTGGCGATCTGACGGGTGATCAAAGCTAAATCGCTGGCGCTGATGCCACTTTGAAACCACTTTTTGCCGCTGGCCAGCATTTTTTCCTGCTGCGATGCCAGCTCCAGACTCAGCGGTGTTAACTTTTGCTCACGCAATAGCTGGCGGGCGTGACGGGCATTATCTGCCTCCATCACTCCTTTGCTTTTGCGGCCTCTGGCGTCAAGCGCCTGATATTCAAATGCCGCCACTATGCATCCTCACGGGTGACCCGCAGCACTTCTTCCAGTGTGGTATGGCCTGCCAATACTTTGGAAAAACCGTCCTGACGAATGCTCGGGCTTTGGCTTCTGACATATTTTTCAATGGCTTGTTCGCCTTTACCGTTGTGAATCAGCTCACGGCAATGTTCATCCACCACGATGAGTTCATGAATACCGGTCCGGCCGCGATAGCCGGTCTGGTTGCATTGTTCACAACCCACAGCACGGAAAATCTGCTGACCGTCTTTTTTACTGATGCCAAGCAAGGCCCGCTCTTCTTTGTCGGGTTCGTGTGCTTCTTTACAATGCGGGCACAGGGTACGCACCAGCCGCTGCGCTAACACGCCGAGTAAACTGGAAGATAATAAAAAGGGTTCAACACCCATATCTTCCAACCTTGTAATAGCGCCTGACGCTGTATTGGTGTGCAATGTGCTGAGTACTAAGTGACCGGTGAGACTTGCCTGCACCGCAATTTGCGCGGTTTCTAAGTCGCGGATTTCACCGACCATCACTACGTCAGGGTCTTGCCGCAAAATAGCCCTCAGGCCACGGGCGAAGGTCATGTTCACCTTGGTATTGACCTGAGTCTGGCCTATGCCTTCCAGCTCGTATTCAATGGGGTCTTCGACGGTCAGAATGTTGCGATCTTTGGTGTTAATGTCGGTAAGGCCGGCATACAAAGTAGTGGACTTACCCGAACCTGTAGGGCCTGTGACCAGAATGATACCGTGCGGTTTTAAAATCAGTTTGGCAAAACTGTCCTGCACTGATGGTGTCATGCCCAAATCAGCCAGGTTCAGATGTGAATTGTTTTTGTCCAGTAACCGTAATACCACCCGCTCACCGTGGCTGGATGGCATGGTTGACACCCGCACGTCTACGGCCCGGCCAGCAATACGCAAACTGATACGGCCATCCTGTGGCACGCGTTTTTCGGCGATATCCAGTTTCGCCATAACCTTAATGCGCGACACCAGCAAACTGGATAACTTGCGGTTGGGCCTGAGCATTTCACGTAAAATGCCGTCGATGCGAAACCGCACCACCAGCGCTTTTTCAAAAGTTTCAACGTGAATATCGGAGGCACCCAGTTTAATAGCTTCACCCAGCATGGCGTTGATTAGCTTAATAATGGGCGCGTCGTCTTCGTTTTCTAATAAGTCTTCAGTTTCCGGAATTTCATCGGCCAAAGACGCCAGATTCACCTCGTTGCCAATGTCCTGCATAATTTGTTGCGCTTCGCTGGAGTCGCGCTGATAGGCCGCTTCCAGCATGGCTTCAAATTCTACGGTACTGAGTTTTTGTACCACAAAAGGCAACGACAGCACCCGCCGAACTTCCAGCATGGCAGCGGCATTGGTATTAGGGTTGATCAGCAACAACCAACCATCGCCCTGCGGTTGCAGCAACACACCATGACGCTTGGCAAAACCAAAAGGCAAACGAACCCGGCTTGGGCTCACGGCCTCCAGTTCAACACCGGCCATTTAGTTTTGCTCCTCTGCGGCGTCCGGCTGTTTCAGTGGATCAATAGCGTCCAGTTTTTGCTGAATTTCCGGTGGCAATTCACGGTCCTGACCCCACACCGGCATTTGTGGTTTGTCGGTGTTTGGCATCAGCTTAATGCCGTCATCCTGGGCACTGAGCTGTTGGGCACGCATATAGTTGTATTTGCGCTGGCTGACTTCATTCATCACACCACCTTCCCGCATAATGGTGGGGCGGATAAATACCATCAGGTTGCGTTTTTTCTTCTCAGATTTATTCGAGCGGAATAACTGGCCAATCAGCGGAATATCGCCAAGCAAAGGAACCTTGGACTCACTTTCCTGCACGTCTTCGTCAATCAGACCACCCAGCACCACAGTAGCGCCATCTTCGGCCATCACAGTGGTTTTAATTTCCCTTTTACTGACAATAGGGTTGCCTTCAATTTCACCGGCACGGCCTGACACTTCCTGCTCTATGGTCAGTTTTACCGCATTACCTTCGTTAATTTGTGGGGTCACTTTGAGCTTGATACCAATTTCCAGCCGATCCAGCGTGGTAAAGGGGTTGGTGCCGCCTTGTCCTGGGCTGGTGGTGGTTTTAATCGGAATTTCTTCACCGACAATAAAATAAGATTCCTGGTTATCCAGGGTGGTGAGGTGAGGTGTTGCCAGAATATTGGAATTACTGTCGCTGGAAACGGCTTGTAAAATCGCGCCCCAGTCGTTTTTGATAATGCCAAGCATAGCGCCATTCAGGCCACCCAAAGCTTCACCCAGTTTGCTGTAATCACCAGGTGTCGCCGGATCCTGTACTGTGGTGCTTGGCACCCCAGGGATAGTGGATTGCACCACGCGTGGCGGTGGTGTGATCTTACGTGCTGCGGCAGCACCTGCAGCAACAGAAGTCACAGGCACACCACTATTGGTAAATTGCTGGATACCACCTTCAGCGCTGATCCACTGCACCCCCAGGTTAATACCTGAAGTCTCGCCAATTTCCACAATAATGGCTTCAACCAGTACCTGAGCACGGCGCACGTCAATCTGGCGGATCACATCTTCCAGGCTTCTGAGCATATCCGGCTGGGCTGTCACCACTATTGAGTTACTTTCGGTGTGGCTTTCAATACTGACATCACCCCGGCTGCTGCCGCGCGCTGCACCCTGACCTGCCGCCTGACCTGCGTTTTGGCCGGCAGCTGCTGCCACCATCGAATTACTAACACCCTGCAGCACTTTGACTAAGTCTTCGGCTTTGGCATATTTCAGGTAATACACTCTGGTATTGCCCTGATTTTCCTGCTGCGCGTCCAGACGTTTGACAATTTCGGCCACCCGCTGGCGTGCCTGTAATTCGCCTGAAACAATGACACTGTTGGTGCGCTCGTCAGCAACAATTTTTGGAATTAAAAACTCAGGCTGGTCGCCTTGCCCTTGTTTTTTATAGATATTGTCCAGAATGCGCACCACTTCACCGGCGGAGGCAAAACTGAGTTTAATAATTTCAATATCCTGGTTACCGGCTTTGTCCACCCGCTGGATAATGTCGACCAGACGATTGACCACTTCGGCCTGGCCCGTCATCATAATGACGTTGGACGGGTCATAGTTCACCACATGGCCACCACCGGCCTGGTCGGTAAACTGGCGTAACAAAGGTGCTAATTCACGCACTGACACGTTTTTCACCTGCACTACGCGGGTCACCATTTCATCGCCAATACCGCCGTTGGAGTCGCCCACCACCGGAATATTTGACATTTTGGCGTCTTTTTGCCGCACAACTTTCAGTACACCACTTTTCATCTCCACCACTGAGAAGTCGTACACTTCCAGCACGTTCAGGAAAAACTGGTAATACTGCTGTTCATTCAGCATTTCATAAGAGCGCACATTAATGCGGCCACGCACCTGTGGGTCGACAATAATGGTTTTGTTCAGGTTTTTGCCGACAATATTAATAAACTCATTAATTTCAGTGCCTTTAAAATTGGGCTGATATTCAACCGCAGCACTGAAAAAGCTCAGCAGGGCCAGCGCACCTGCGCCCAGCCACGACAACAAAGCCGGACGACGGATAGACTTTAAATTCATTGGGTGTGAACCATTATTAGCTGATTGTTATTGTGACAGACTAAACAAAACATCTTTAATCTCACCGTCACGTTCCACTTTAATCGAGGCTTCTTTGGCCTCACGTAATTCGTTGATCAGGCCATAAGCCTGTTGCATATCGTTCAGCCGCACGCCGTTAATTTCGATGGCTACGTCGTTGGGCATCAGACCCATGCGGGCAAATAATTCCGGATCTTTGCCTGGTGTTAAGGCATACCCATACATCTGGCCATTACGATGGCGCGGTGTGATCCGAATATAATCAAAAAGTTTGGCAGGTTCGGCCAGCATCTCGCGGCGCATGGCAGCAATATCCTGCTGCGCCGGGCCATATTCCATCGGCTCTGGCATGGCCTGTACTTCCTGGATACCTTCGTTAAAAGCAGCGTTTTCAGCACTGAGCTGCTGATACTCCAGACCATCCAGCATCAGGGTTTCAAAACGACCTGACACCTGCAACAACACTCTGTCTTCCAACACCTGTTTTAAGCTGGCATTGGTACCTTCAATTTGTTCATCCACAGCATAAACCTGCTCAACACCGTTACTTTCAATAATAGCGGTGCCTTGCTCCGGCTTATTTTTGGTGGCCACCACACCAGTCAGTTTTAAATTCAGACTGGTTTTAGGTGCATCCGTTGGGTTAGGTGCTGGCGCGACCACCGGCTCTTCGGCTTTGGCCTGGTACTGGCCAAATAAATGGGCGGCCAAAAGGGGTTCAATAGTGACAGATTGGGCGTTTGTGTTCTCTGCTGTACTCACGGCCTGCAGCGGCGCTGCAGTTTCAGTTGGCCACAACATCCAGCTCAGTCTGGCGGCCAGCCAGGCCAACAGCAGTACCAGCACCAGAGTACACAGCAAATTCAGCTGTTTGACCGGCAACCGCTGGTAAAGGCGTATCAGCTCAGCAGGAAGTTCATGTCGGGAGAGAGAGGGCCAATTCATCTTTTTCTAATTCTTTTTTTAACCAAAATTCATCTTACTCAGTTGCTCTGGTATCAACAAGAGCGGGCTGAAAATTTACCAAATGATAACAAGTGCCGGCTAGAGGCCAACTAAGCTTTATGTTAAGGTCGCGCCTGCTTTTTTGGGAGACTCCGATGTCACACTCTAACGCAGATCAGAACAATACCACAGCCGTGTTACGTTTAGATAAATGGTTGTGGGCTTGCCGTTTTTATAAAACCCGTAGTCTGGCAAAAGACATGATTGATGGCGGTAAAGTTCAGTATAATGGCCAACGTTGTAAAGCCAGCAAAAACGTTGAAATTGGTGCCACCATCAGATTAACCCAGGGCACAGATGAAAAAACTGTGGTGGTGCGGGCTTTATCCGAACAACGTCTGGCCGCGCCACTGGCACAACAACTGTATGAAGAAACTGCCGAAAGTGTGCAGCAGCGCGCCGAGCGGGCCGAACTTCGCAAACTGAATTTGTTGTTTGCGCCTCATCCGGACAGCAAACCAGACAAAAAAATGCGGCGGCAATTATTGCTGCTCAAATCGCAACAATGAGGGTGTTATGAGTCAATCTGATCAACTGGTTCGTTTTTTATTCCGCGAAAAAGACGTACGTGGAGAAATAGTCCAGGTGGCTGCCAGCCTGGATCTGATGCTGCAGAATCACCAATATGCCCAGCCGGTGAAAAAATTACTGGCTGAACTGGTGGCCGCCACCAGTTTATTAACCGCCACCTTAAAATTTGAAGGCCAGATTGCGGTGCAAATTCAGGGTGATGGCCCGGTAAAATTTGCCGCTGTCAACGGCAATAATAAACAGCAGTTCCGTGGTGTGGTGCGGATGCAAAGTGAAGTGACAGGCGACAGTTTCCTAGAGCTGATTGGTCAGGGTTTTTTACTGGTGACAATCACGCCGGATCAGGGCGAGCGGTATCAGGGCGTGATCCCTGTCACCGGCAACAGCCTGTCTGAAACACTGGAAGCTTATTTTAACCAGTCTGAGCAGTTGCCCACCCGCATTTATCTGCACACCGATATTGGCGAAGTGCATAACAAAGCCGCAGGTTTGCTGTTGCAGGTACTGCCGGTGGATCAGGACAAAGCCAAGCATGACTTTGCTGAGCTGGAACAGCTGACCGATACCATCACAGCCGAAGAACTGCTGACACTGCCGCCGGAAGATATGTTGTACCGTTTATTCCATCAGGAAGTGGTGGAGTTATTCCCGGCACAAAAGGTGGAGTTTGTCTGTGGTTGTTCACGCGACAAATGTGAAGCAGCCATTATCAGCCTGGGCCAGGCCGCTATTGAAGAACATATTGCCGAAGGCAAACTGGATATCAGCTGCGAATATTGCAACACCACTTATCATTTTGACAGCAATGCGCTGATCCAGCTGGCGAGAAAATTCTAAGCCACAACTGTGAAGTCTGTATCTGCTGTGTTGTGTTCAGCATCAGGCAGAAAAAAAGCCAGTCAGATGACTGGCTTTTTTATAGCTGACAAAAATGTCAGTGTTTTATCTTAACGCTGGCGACGACGTAACAGCGCCAGTGGCAGTAACAATAAGCTGAACCAACCCATAGAGCCACTTGATTTCTTCTCGATGGTGACACTGCTGGTGGCTGCATCAGAAGTTAACCCGGCAGAGTCAGTCGCTGTCACTGTCAGATTCACTGTACCTGCATCACCTTTGATCAGGGTACGGGTCAGTACAATCTTACCGTCCGCATAAGCAAAGATGGATGGAGATACGGTAAAGCTGCGGACAGTTGCACCTGCTTCACGCACCTGAGTTACCACGTTGGCAACCACAGTACCTGCTGTGCTGCCTTGTGGCAGTGTTGCATTCACGGTTTGCAGTTGAACTGTTGGTTTTTCATCGGCAACGTTGGTGATGTTTACAGTTACGCTGGTTGGTGCTGAAGTAGCGCCCTGGCTATTGATAGCAACAACTTCCAGCACTGCACTGGTGGCACCTGTGTCATAGTTCAGACCAGCAGTATTTTTCACCACAATACGGCCATCTTTTTCCAGATGAATTGCCGAGTTGTTGCTGCCAGCCAGATAGAACTCAACTACAGGTGCGTTGTAATCAAACTCTGTCGTCAGCTGACCAATCACAGTACCAACAGCGGCATTTTCAGCCACGCTGAAAGTGCGGTTGGCGATCACCGGCGCTTTACCTGTAGCACTGGTGTCACCGGCAAACAGGGCGTCACCCACGTCTGATAACAGCGCAAAACCAGTTACACCATTTTCAACTTTCACATCCAGTGCCACTTCAGCGCCTGCCGGCACAACGCTGACAGCTTTACCACCTGAAGTCATCACTGCATCAACAGCACCCACTGTCAGTTTAGCTTTAGCAACAACCATATCATCTGCCGGCACGCCTGAACCCAGACCAATGGCAAAACCGTTGTTGATAGTACGGTAACGCAGTGTCACATTCTGACCAATGCTGCTGGCTGTTAAACCTACATGATCAAAACAGGCACTTAAAGTGACATTACGCTGGCCTGTAGCATGGAACATATTGCCAACATAACCACTCTGGGTTGGGTAAGGTGTGGCAAAAGTTACCATTAAACCCGCCGGGTTATTGGCATTCAGGCGGCTATATAACAGCGAGTCCATTTTATAGTCGTAGACACCGTCGTTGTTCACATCCAGATCCACACCGGTGTTAGCCTGTAACAGGTGGTTCAGGCCGTTCTCCAGCGTCAGGGTTGGCGCCAGTAAATAACCTGAAGGACATAAGCTGGTTGGTACTTCCAGCACATCTAAGGATGCAGCACGGATATCGTGTGTCACGTTTTCTTTGGCATCAGTGGCAACTAACTGGGTGGCATACACTTCAGCATCTTTGCTGCTGCTGTTTTTCACGACCAGCGTTGACTTACCACCGACAATTTTATTTTCAACGGACAGCTGTGCTACAGCTTTTGGCAGCACGTGGTAAACCAGATGCAGGTCATAATCACCTGTCACTGTCGGATCATCAAAGACCAGAGCGCCGTCATATTCTACTTTGGTTAAGGCCGCATCTTTTTCCAGTGTTGGTGTGGTGTTTTCCAGGCCCCATGCTGGTAACTTTTGCGGGTTGATAGTCAGGCTGACGTCAAACTTGGTCACTTGGCCTGGCTGCACTGTGACAGAAGCAGGGAAAGACCAGCTCAGTGCACCTGTGGCTGTATCTTCCGCAAAACGGTCTTTGATACGCAGGTTATAGGTTCTGGCTGTGGTACTGAAGTTTTTCAGCGTCACGGTTTTTTTCAGGGTGGTGGTTTTGGTTAAATTCACCAGACCAAAAGACAAGGCCGCCTGTTGGGTATCAAAGGCGGTGTCGTCAACCCAGGCTGCAACCGGCAGTTTCACTGCTTTGTCTACATCCACTAAACCAGCACCAATGGCTGAAATAGGCGCCAGTTTGGCTTCCGGATGTTTGGCCGGCAGGTTGTAAACCTCCGGGTTTGCCGTGTTCATCAGGGTTGCTTTGACTTCCTGGGCAGTACGGTTTGGTAATGCCTGACGTAACAACGCAGCAGCACCGGCCGTAATTGGGCCTGAGAACGAAGTCCCTGAGTTTGGAGCCGTTTTATCACCTGTACCTACGGCCGCCATAATGATGTTGGTGCCTGGTGCGGTAATTTCAGGTTTTAATAAACCTTGCATTGAAGGGCCGCGCGACGTGAAAGTTGCAATACCACCGGCAGATGGGAATGACACAGTAGACACACTGTAAGTGACCGCACCTTTTGCCAGCTCGGCTTTCACCGCATTACCGTCTTCCAACGAAATACCCACTGAAGGAATGGTCACCAGCGGATCGGAACCACCGGCATTGGTTGGGCCTGCGCCAGCCGCATTGTTGGCAATAATGACAAATTTAGCGCCGGCATTTTGTGCATTCAGCACTTTTTGTGTGAAGTTACAGGTACCACGGTCTACCAGGACCGCTTTGCCTTCTAATGACTTTTCAGCAAATGGGTCGCAGCCAAGCGGATTGGCATCAACCCTTACCAGCGGCGCTGAAGTTTGATCAAAGCTGAACACCGCATCTTTGTTAAAGCCTGAAGCGACCATCGCAATTTTTTTACCAGCAATAGTGTTGTTGGTAAAAGCTGTGCCAACGCCGGTCGGGTGTGTCATAGCGCCAACAGACAATGCATTTGGTGTGGTGCTCGGACCACCAACACGGAATGGGTTCGGGCCGTCATTACCGGCAGAAATCACCATATTTACGCCAAGTTTGGCGGCTTGCTGAATTGCAAGCTGGGTACCGCTGACTGCTGTGGCAGAACCAAACTGGCCACCTAAAGACATATTCACCACATTGACGCGGTCGCTGATATCACCATCACCGTTCGGGTCCATCGACGCATCTAACGCAGCTAACTGCGCCGCACCAGGGCAGGTACCGGTACAAACGGTATAAGCATAAAGTTCGGCTTCAGGCGCTACCGCCAGCACTGAACTGGCTACAAAGGTACCGTGGCCACCTGTTCTTGGGTCTAATGGGTTACCGTCATTGTTGATAAAGTCATAACCACCTAACACCCGACCCTGTGGCCAACTTGGTGCTACGGCAAGATTCTGCGCATCATAAGCTGCCACAGTACCTGCGCCGCCCATGGCTTTATGGGTGTAATCCACACCGCTGTCTAACACGGCAACACGTACACCTTTACCTGTCACTGTGCCGGCGCTGATTAAGGCTTTGGCTTTAATGTAGTCAACACTGGGGGCCAGCATTGGCTTGCTGTCGAAGACCGGATAAATAGCTTCAACCTGAGGATTTTGCTGCAGTGCATCTAATGCAGATTGTGAAGCGCGAACCACTATACCTGCCGCCAGGTTACGGGTAGAAGCCAGTACTTCAGCATCGCGGTCCAGTTGTTGTAATTCAGCTGTTACTTGTTGCTGCGCATCAGCAATAGATAACTGGGCTGTTTGCAGCCCTGCTGC
Organism: Rheinheimera sp.; assembly: GCF_036782235.1. Lineage (GTDB taxonomy): Bacteria > Pseudomonadota > Gammaproteobacteria > Enterobacterales > Alteromonadaceae > Pararheinheimera. The sequence goes on from NZ_DAIPZL010000006.1 coordinate 44,191, forward strand.
GTCCACGCCTTTTGACGCTAAGTCAGCCAGACCGGCTGAACGTAACACCACATAATAAGAAGAAGGCTGAACCTGCTGATCATCGACCAACAACTGCTGAGGTGCAGTTTGTTCACCAATCAGGTCCGTCGCCAGCGCCGTTCCCATCCGATATTGTTCAAGCGTTGCAGCAGACAGGCCGCTGGATACGGCCAGCCCGACCGCTGTCGCCAGCGCTGTTTTATAGATTTGTTTCATGTTTCCTCCAGAAGGATTTTTTGGACTTTTGTTGCATTCGCCAGGTCTTTGCCTGGGTGTTATTTTTTATGTAAAACGAAAATTTGTTTGTCAGGCCAATGGCAAATACCATCAACCTGATGAATAAGCTCACTATTGTTATTGCCTCAGCGGGAACAAACATGCAGTAGCTGATTAAATGTAAAGGAAGGCAGAGCGGTCATCCCTCACATTTATAAATTCATTTAGTAAATAAATGACAAAAACTTTACACATGTATTCTTGCTGGCGTCAATGATGCGCCGGGCAGACCAGCCACCGCTCATCTCATTTTTTTACTGACTGTCGCAAGCCAGCAGCTGTATGCTTGCCGGAAATTGCCAGCAAATAAAGCAGAGTCATAGTCACATCGCCAGTTATTGTGTGCATAAAGAGGCTGAAAGTGCTGTGATTGCTGCCGGTTGGCAGGAAATAGCGTTATAAACCAAGAGCGTTGCCTGGCCGACAGCTGATGTACATAATTATGTGCAGTTTCTGCTATTTTATCTGCTTTAGATTTTTTCATTCAGCACTTTTCCATCAGTCTGCTGAATTTGTAAGTCAGGCTGTAATAAAAAACAACAACATTCAGCCGTGCCCAACAAGAATGCATAAAAATGCAGATGAATATTCAAGATCACGCTATTTTTTGCCAGCATAGGCATATTCTAGTCGTACCATTCAAATTTTCTGTCGCCGAAACTGTCCAGTTACAGTAGAATAGCCTGAAATCATTTACTGCCTACAACACAAACTCTGTACCCCCAAGGAGTCAGCTGATAATGACCGCTCAAACTGTTCGTCACGTCGATTTAACTGTGGCCGATCTGGTCGAACACGCCATTCGCCGTCAGGAAGGAATTTTGGCCGATAACGGCGCTTTAGTTGTGAAAACAGGTGCCCGCACCGGTCGTTCACCAAAAGACCGTTATATTGTTAAAGAAGCGACCACTGAACAAGATATTCAGTGGGGTAACGTCAATCAGCCAATAGCGCCGGAAGTGTTTAACGCGCTGTGGGACAAAGCAGCTCATTATATTTCTGACCGTGAACATTTTGTGTCGCACCTGGAAGTAGGTGCAGATCCGGAGCATTACCTGCCAGTGGTCGTGACCACAGAAACTGCATGGCAACACATTTTTGCCAAAAACCTGTTTATCACCCCAGCAAGCTGGAATGCTGCCAACAAAGCACAATGGCAAATTCTGAACGTACCAGGTTTTGTTTGTGATCCAGCCCGTGACGGAACCAACTCAGACGGCACTGTGATGATCAACTTTGCTGATCGCAAAGTGTTGTTAGCAGGCATGCGTTATGCCGGCGAAATGAAAAAAGCGATGTTCTCGGTACAAAACTTCCTGTTACCGGCCAAAGGTGTATTACCAATGCACTGTTCAGCCAACGTTGGTGACGAAGGTGATGTGACTTTATTCTTTGGTTTGTCAGGCACTGGTAAAACAACTTTATCTGCCGATCCAAAACGCAACCTGATTGGCGACGACGAACACGGTTGGGCACCAGGCAGCGTGTTTAATATCGAAGGCGGTTGTTACGCTAAATGTATCGACCTGTCGAAGAAAAACGAACCTGTGATTTGGGATGCCATCCGTTTTGGTACCATTCTGGAAAACGTCGTACTGGACGCTAACCGCACGCCAGACTACAAAGACGCCAGCCTGACACAAAACAGCCGCGCTGCTTACCCGTTGGCCCACGTAGAAAAACGTGTACTGGCGAACCGCGCTGGTGAACCACGCGCTGTGGTTTTCCTGACTTGTGACGTTTCTGGTGTGTTACCACCGGTGTCTGTGTTGTCAGAAGAAGCGGCCGCTTACCACTTCTTAAGTGGGTACACAGCCAAAGTAGGTTCAACTGAAATTGGTTCTACTGCTGCTATCGAGTCCACCTTCTCTACTTGTTTTGGTGCACCATTCTTCCCACGTCCGGCCGGTGTTTACGCTGAGCTGCTGATCAAACGTGTCCGTGAATTTGGTAGCAAAGTGTACCTGGTGAACACGGGCTGGACTGGCGGTCCACACGGTGTAGGTAAACGTTTTGACATCCCAACCACCCGCGCCATCATTGACGCTATCGTGTCTGGCGAGCTGGCAAATGTTGAAACTATTCACCTGCCACAGCTGAACCTGAACGTGCCTGTTGCTATTCCAGGTGTCGACAGCAAGCTGTTAAACCCACGTGATACCTGGGCGGACAAAGCACAATACGACCAATACGCGGCCAAACTGGCTGCTGAATTTGCCAATAACTTCAAGAAATACGACGTTTCTGAAGCCATCCGCAATGCAGGTCCAAAAGCTTAATTGATAAGCTGATAAAGCCGGTTCACCGGCTTTGATAAAAAAACCGCCAAGTGGCGGTTTTTTTATTGGTATAAACCCAACAGCAGCATAGCTGTGGTTTATTGCTGAGCCGTCAGCTGAAAACACCTCACAGCAATAGCATTTTTGCTGTTATCCCGTCTTTTTGGTTTTGCCGGCCGCTTCAGTTTTATTTTTCAGCGGTAAATACACTGTGGCCACCAAACCGCCATAAGCATGGTTATGTAAGGTCACTTCGCCTCTGTGCATATCGACAATTTTTTTGATAATGGCAAGCCCCAGGCCAGAGCCGGCACTGCCACGGGCGCTGTCGCCCTGGGTAAAAGGTTCGAACATCTGCGCCATCTGACTTTCCGGAATACCGGGGCCGTGATCGCGCACCTGCACATACACCCGCTGGCTGCCTTTTTCAAAACCTGTACGTACTTCAATAGCACCGTCGGAGTATTTAAAGGCGTTTTCAATCAGGTTGGTCAGCACCCTTTTAATGGCGATACGCCGCAGCGGCACCAAAGGTAAATTTGCCGCGAGTTCAGTTTGAATATCTCTTTGTTGCAGCCGCTCTGCACTGATTTGCTCGTTGACCAGCAGATTGAGATCTTCCTCACTTAAAGCTTCTTCTTTATGGTGACGGATGTAGTCAATAAACTGGTCGATAATAGCGTTCATATCATCGATGTCGTTGGCAATGCCATCCCTAATCCAACTGTCGGCTTCACTCATCATTTCACTGGCAAGGCGGATGCGGGTCAGCGGCGTGCGCAAATCGTGCGACACACCTGCCATTAACAAAGCCCGGTCTTTTTCCAGCTGTTTAATGCCTTTGGCCATATGGTTAAAAGCCCGGGTTACCGCAATAATTTCGCTGGAACCCACTTCAGGCAAAGGCTCGGGTATATCACCCCGTCCTACCCTGAGCGCCGCTTGTTGCAAGCCCTGCAAAGGCCGGTTCAGCTGCCGGGCAAACCACCAACCACCAGCCACACTTAAAAAGCCAATCAACAGAATATAAATCTGCAGAGGTTTAAAGTCGGTTTCATTGAGACCACTGAGCGGAATACGCACCCAATAATCCGGTGCCTGGGGTGGGCGCACCCAAAACGCAAAACTTAAACTTTGTTCAATGCGCACTTCAGCAGGGCCACCCAGCTCACGCGACATTTGATCCGAGATGTACTGGTAATAAGTGGCATCGGCCAGACCATTGAGCATAGCGTCATGCTGACGGTATACCTCAATGCCGGTTGCCTGCTGGAATCTTTCGGTAATTTCAGCCGACAACGTTGGATTGGCATGACCCACATCGATAAAAACCACCTTAATTTGTTTAGCAATCAGGTGGTTGGTTTGCTGTAAGCTGGGCTGGATCACATAAACAGCCACCAGAAAATACGACACCAGCTGGTTAATTAATAATAAAAAACCAATCAGAAAAACCGTTTTTCCAAAAGCACTGCGGGGCAACAATCGCATTTAACCGGCAACACCATCTGGCACAAACACATAACCCAGACCCCAGACCGTCTGGATATAACGTGGATTGGTCGGATCGTCTTCAATCATGCGGCGCAGTCTCGACACCTGCACATCAATACTACGCTCCATCGCCGAATAGTCGCGGCCGCGCGCCATATTCATCAGTTTGTCGCGTGACAAGGGTTCACGGGCATGGCTGACCAGCACCTTGAGCACGGCAAATTCGCCGCTGGTAAGCGGCATCAGCTCATCGCCCCGGCGCATTTCGCGGGTGGCCAGGTTAAAACTAAAAGGCCCGAATTTGACCAGGGTTTCTTCCTGTGTTGGTGCACCCGGCAATTCTTTGGATTTACGGCGTAACACAGCACGAATACGCGCTAATAATTCCCGCGGGTTAAAAGGTTTAGGCAGATAATCATCAGCGCCCATTTCCAGACCAATAATACGGTCAACTTCGTCACCTTTGGCCGTCAGCATAATGATAGGGATTTCGTTTTCCTGCTGACGTAACTTGCGGCAGATCGACAAACCGTCTTCACCAGGCAACATTAAATCCAGTACCAGTAAATGGAAGTTTTCCCGCTCCATCAGCCTTGTCATTTGTTCAAAATTGGCCGAAGTACGAACAATATATCCTTGTTCTACCAGATAACGTTCTAACAAAGAACGCAATCTCATATCGTCATCGACCACCAGAATTTTGGTTGTTTCCTGAGTCTGCATAGTGAGTTACCTTGGCTAGGGTTTTTCCCACTATAAACGAAAAACCCGCAAGGTCGGAAACACATTGCGGGTTTTGGTGTTACAAATCGTTTCTGATAAAACAGTTGTCACTCAGGGTTTTGGCAGATCGGCACTACTGACTTTTTTCAGCGGCGGATTAACCCAGACCACATGCGCCACCTGGCGATGCTGGCGTTGTGAGTTTTCCGCTTTATTCACCTGCTCCTGATCCACCACATAAGCATAATTTTGATCAAGCGTGCTGCAACCGGTAAGCATCAAAGCCAAAGTCGCCACGCCAACTAACACTGTATTTTTTTTCATCTTTTTACCCTCTGGCTTGGTCTGTACCCTGACTATAGCCAACAGCACGGCAAATTCGCTAGCAGATTTTTGTTACACGTAGATGACAATAAGTTGTGATGCACAAAATATTTTTATCTATATGATTTTAAATAATTTTTATTTTATAAAGTCATGCTCGGCAGCACAGGCCTTTAATACATCAGGCACCACTTCGGCCAATTCAACCTCAGCTAAATGTTGTAACACACATTGGTGGAATGCTTTTTTGTCTGGCGTGACCACCAGCTCAAGGTGCAGCATATGACAGGATTGTTTCACTTTGTGCCAGACTTGCGGCAATTGTGCTTTGGGTGCATAGGTTAATAAACATTGATGGTACAAGGCGTTTTTGTCGGCTGCTGCCGCACTGCCTGACAGCAATAACAGCAATAACAGCAATAACAGCAATAACAGCAAAATGTGCAGTTTTTTCATGACAAGCTCCTTGGTCCTGCTTTGAATCTAACAACAATAAGTAACAGCGCGCTGAACAAAAGCCCGCTGCTGTGTTTTAACAGCAGATTTCACTGTGCATTTTTGCTAAGGTAACCAGAGTTTTTTGGCGGTGAATAAACTATTTATGAGCAACTTTTTTGACACTCTGTGGCGCAGTACCCAAAGCTTTTTAGCCCAGCCTAACTTCCTGATGCAACTTGCCGTGATTGCCGTTTTTACCGGCTTGGGCTGGTGGCTGAATCACTGGTTACAACGACGGCTGATTGATGATGGCCGCAGCCATTTGCGCCATGTTGCCATCCGCAGTTCTCAACGGATTTTTTTCCCGTTTTTTATGGCGTTGTGCTTGTGGCTTGCCGCCGAAGTGATGCTGAATTTTGCGTTTGAGGTTGCCCTACTGCAGCTGTTACAACCTGTTGCGCTGGCACTTGGCGTGATCCGCTTGTTGGTCTATATGCTGCGCAAGGCGTTTTTATCCAGCCCGCTGCTAAAAACGCTGGAACCCATCATTTCAACCCTGATTTGGCTGGTGCTGGTGTTGCATCTGGCCGGTTGGTTAACTGCAGCCCGCGATTTGATTGATCAGATAGCGCTGACGGTTGGCACCACAAGGATCTCACTGCTGATGGTGCTTGAGCTGATTATGCTGGTCACTGCGGCTTTTACGGTGTCTTTGTGGTTGTCGGAAATCATCAGCCAACGACTAAAAAACTCCCGCAGTATCAGCCCCAGCATGCAGGTTGGACTGGTCAAGTTCAGCAAGTTTTTCCTGGTGACAGTAGCCTTTTTAGTGGCGCTAAATGCCGCCGGCATCAGTATGAGTTCGCTGGCGGTGTTTGGTGGTGCTCTGGGTGTTGGTTTGGGCCTGGGCTTACAACGTATCGCATCAAATTTTATCAGTGGCTTTATTCTGGTGCTGGACAGGTCGGTTAAACCGGGTGACCTCATTACTGTCGGTGAAAACTTCGGCCGGGTAGAACAACTGAATGCCCGTTATGTGGTGCTGCGCAACCGTCAGGGTGTGGATTCGTTAATTCCCAACGAACATCTGATTATTAATGAAGTCACTAACTGGAGTTATGCCGACCCTAATGTGCGGCTGGAAATTGATGTACAGGTCAGCTACAACGACGACCCTGAACAAGCCATGGCATTAATGCTGGAATCTGCTTACGCCTCCCCCAGAGTGTTAACAACACCGGAGCCGACCGTCAGACTGCTGAATTTTGCGGACAATGGTATTCACCTGCAGCTCAGAGTCTGGATTGCCGATCTGGAAAATGGCCGTGGTGCCGTCAAATCTGATATCAACAGAGCCATTTGGCACAAATTTAAACAACAGGGCATCAGTTTCCCTTACCCGCAACGGGATCTGCATTTAAAAAGTGGCTGGCCACCAGCTGCAGCCTCAGGCCAACAAGACGTAAAGGTTTAATATGCACAAGCTTGAAGATATTGTGATCCTCAGTGGCAGCCGCACTGCGATTGGCAGTTTTGGCGGCAGCCTGTCTGCTTTCAGTCCGGCAGAGCTTGGCAGTTTTGCTGCCCGCGCTGCCATCAGTCAGGCCGGAGTGGATGCTGCAGCCATCGACCATGCGGTGTTTGGCCACATTATTACCACTGCACCACAGGATGCTTATCTGGCACGCCATATTGCACTGAATGTTGGTTTGACACCAACCTCGGCCGCCTTTAATGTGAACCGGCTTTGTGGTTCAGCGGTGCAGTCGGTGATTTCAGCGGCGCAAATGTTGATGCTCGGCGACAGTCAGCTGGCGCTGGCCGGTGGTGCTGAAAGTATGAGTCGTGGCGCTTATTTATTGCCTGGCCTGCGCAGTGGTTTACGGATGGGCTCGGCGCCTGTTACAGATTTAACTTTAGGTATTCTGAGCGACCCTTTTGGCAGTGGTCATATGGGTTTAACAGCGGAGCGGATTGCCGCTCAATACCAGCTAAGCCGGCAGGATCTTGACGAGTTTGCGCTGCACAGCCAGCAAAAAGCCGCTGCCGCTATAACAGCCGGTTATTTTGTCAGCCAGATCACACCAGTGACTGTCACTCAAGGCAAACAGATCCGCCAGTTTGTACAGGATGAACATCCAAGGCCAGAGACCAGCCTGCAAAGTCTGGCCGCACTCAAACCTGCTTTTAGTAACGAAGGCATAGTCACAGCAGGCAATAGTTCTGGCCTGAATGACGGTGCTGCCGCTTTAATGCTGAGCAACCGCCAGTTTGCCTCAAGCCATGGCCTTAGAGTCAGAGCCAGACTCAGAGGTTATAGTTTTGCCGGCGTTGCACCAGAGGTGATGGGGCTGGGCCCGATACCGGCCGTGCAACAACTGCTGAAAAAAACCGGTTTGTCTGTGACAGATTTGGCGGTGATAGAATCCAACGAAGCTTTTGCTGCGCAGGCTATTGCTGTGAATCGCAGCCTGGGTTTGGATGAAACCAGAGTAAACCCTCATGGCGGTGCTATCGCCTTAGGACATCCGGTTGGTGCCACTGGCTCGATATTAATAATAAAAGCTTTATATGAACTGGAACGTATTGATGGCCAGTTTGCTCTGGTCACTATGTGTATCGGCGGTGGTCAGGGGGTGGCTTTGCTGCTGGAGCGCTGCAGTTAACTCAGCACTTGGGCTTAGCCAAGCCCAAGCGGGTGAACTGGCATCTGATAAAAAGCTGGCGCCGGTAACACCTCAGCCCGGGTTTTCGTCATTGTCATCAAGTTCAGACGCATCCAGCTCGTCGAGTGAGCGCGCCGTCCAGTCCGGCGCCAGTTCAGCACCAGCTTTGGGGTAATAAATCTGGCAGACCAGCCACTCTTTGCTGCCGGCCGGGGTTTGCACCACAAAAGAGTCATCCACCTGTTTTTTTAACAAAGCCCGCGCCATAGGGGCATCAATTGAAATGTAATCTTTGCGGCCATAAATTTCATCGGGCCCGACAATCCGGAATTTCAGGCAGGCACCGGCTTCATCTTCAATTTCTACCCAGGCACCAAAAAACACTTTGCCTTCCTGCTCAGGTGCATAATCAACAATTTTTAAGTCATCAAGCCGCTTACGCAGGTATCTGATCCTGCTGTCTATTTGCCGTAAAAGTCTTTTATTGAACTGATAATCGGCGTTCTCTGACCTGTCGCCCAAGCTGGCCGCCCAGCTGACGATACGGGTCACTTCCGGTCTTTTTTTAAACCACAGATGGTCATGTTCCGCTTTTAATGCGTTATAACCCTCGCGGGTCACTAACTTGGTTTTCACCTGATGAATAATCGGTGTTTTTGCCACTCTGCTTCACTCTATTCAAGGTTGCTAATACCACAAAAACTGGCCTGCCGCTGCCCCGGTATCGGTAACAACAATGGATTTTTTGCCGCTGAAGATAGACAATACCGGCCATCTGCATTGTTAGCCAGCCCGCACTTAGTTTTTACCGGTGCAGGACTTGAGGAATATAAGAATATGTCGTTGATTGTCAAACAAATTGCCACGGAAATTTCTGCACGCGCTGAACAGGTTGCCGCCGCCATTGCTTTATTGGACGAAGGCGCCACAGTGCCTTTTATCGCCCGTTACCGTAAAGAAGTGACAGGCGGGCTGGATGATAACCAATTACGTGCCTTAGAGCAGCGCTTAACTTATTTGCGTGAGCTGGAAGACAGGCGTCAGGTAATTTTAAAAACCATTCAGGAACAAGGCAAACTGACCGCTGAGCTGGAACGAGATATTCTGGCCGCCGACAATAAAACCCGGTTAGAAGATTTATACCTGCCATACAAAGCTAAACGCCGCACCAAAGGCCAAATTGCCATAGAAGCAGGTTTATTACCGCTGGCGGATGCCTTGTTGGCCGACCCGGATCTGGCGCCGGAAAGCGCCGCTCAGCCTTATATCAACAGCGAAGCCGGTTTTGCCGATGTCAAAGCAGTATTGGACGGTGCCAAGTATATTCTGATGGAACGTTTTGCTGAAGACGCTGATTTGCTGGCCAAATTGCGTCGCCATCTGGCGCAGCATGCGGTATTAAAAAGCAGCATGGTGGCAGGTAAAGAAACCGAAGGCGCAAAATTCCGCGATTATTTTGCCCATCAGGAAGCCTGGAAAAACGTACCGTCGCATCGTGCCCTGGCCATGTTCCGTGGCCGCAACGAAGGGGTATTGAATCTGCAGTTACTGCCTGATGCCGACGAAGAAAACGCCCACGCCAACTGCGAGCAAATGATTGCCAGCCATTTTAATTTGCGTCAGCAAAACCGCGCCGGCGACGCTTTTATGCGCACTGTGGTGCAGTGGACCTGGAAAGTAAAACTTCATCTGCAGCTGGAAAATGACCTGCTCGGTGAATTACGCGAAAAAGCTGAAGTGGAAGCCATCGCCGTATTTGCCCGTAATATGAAAGACTTATTAATGGCAGCTCCTGCCGGTATGCGTGCCACTCTGGGTCTGGACCCTGGTCTTCGCACTGGGGTGAAAGTCATAGTGGTGGATGAAACCGGTAAGCTGGTGGCACATACCACTGTATTCCCGCATGCCCCACAAAACCTGTGGGACAAATCGGTGAAAACCCTGGCCGCTTATTGCAAACAATACAAAGTTGAACTGATTGCCATTGGTAATGGCACCGCCTCCAGAGAAACCGACAAACTGGCCGGTGACGTGATTAAAATGCTGCCGGAAATGCGCCTGACCAAAGTGATGGTGTCAGAGGCCGGTGCTTCAGTGTATTCCGCTTCTGAACTGGCGGCGCAGGAGTTCCCGGAGTTAGACGTATCATTGCGTGGTGCTGTTTCTATTGGCCGTCGCCTGCAAGATCCGCTGGCCGAACTGGTAAAAATTGAGCCTAAAGCTATCGGCGTTGGCCAGTATCAGCACGATGTTAACCAGAGTTTGTTAACCAAATCACTGGATGCGGTAGTGGAAGACTGTGTAAACGCCGTTGGGGTGGATCTCAACACCGCCTCAGTACCGCTGTTGGCGCGGGTTGCCGGTCTGAATAAAACGCTGGCGCAAAATATTGTGTTATACCGCGACAGCAACGGCCGTTTTATGCAGCGCAAAGATTTATTAAAAGTGCCGCGCCTTGGCCCTAAAGCTTATGAACAAGCCGCCGGCTTTTTACGTATCAGCAACGGCAGCAACCCGCTGGATGCCTCAGCGGTGCACCCTGAAGCTTATCCTTTGGTGGAAAAGATTGTCAGCAAACACCAGAAGTCGGTGACTGACATTATCGGTAACAGCAGCTTTTTAAAGTCGATTAACCCTGCCGAATTTGCCGATGATACCTTTGGTATTCCAACCATCAGCGACATTTTAAAAGAGCTGGATAAACCGGGCCGCGACCCTCGTCCAGAGTTTAAAACCGCTAACTTTAAAGACGGTGTGGAAAAACTGTCGGACTTAACACCTGGCATGTTACTCGAAGGCGTGATCACCAATGTCACTAACTTTGGCGCTTTTGTGGATATCGGCGTGCATCAGGACGGTTTGGTGCATATTTCATCATTAACCGACAAATTTGTCAGCGACCCCCATCAAGTGGTCAAAGCCGGCGATATTGTGAAAGTGAAAGTGCTGGAAGTTGAAGCCGACCGTAAGCGTATTGCACTGACGATGCGGATGGATGAACAACCACAACAGCGCGGTGCGGCCAAAGAAAACATTAAAACACAAAACTCAGGTGGTTACGCTGGCAAAACAGCACCAAAAGCGGTCAAAGCAGTTGATCAGGGCAATGCCGCTATGGGCAATGCTTTTGCCGCAGCGCTCGCCAAACTGAAAAAATAGTTCCGCAAACTTATCAGTTTTTTTATAAGGAACGCCGTCTTTAAGACGGCGTTTTATTTGAATCGCTGTAACACAGAGCGGCTAAGTGTTAAATCAGCCGAGCTGTTGCCCGGCACTGTGGCTACATCAACCTTGAATACTTTAAATACTTTGAATCAGTGGCCGTTCAGCAGGAATGGTGGCACGGGCATAAAAACCGGCGATCACTTCACTACGCAGTTGCATCTGCGGATCGCGGGCAAAAGAGCGGGTTTCAGGAGCCACATAACGACTGGCGTTTTCTTTTATTGCATTGTATTGCTGTTGCCGCTCTTGCTGCATATCGCTGACAACATCTTCTTCCTGCCGGGCAGCGGCCCTGCTCTGGTCAGAAAACATATCCTGCTCAGCTTCAATGTCTGCAAGTTCAACCCGGCCTGTCATTTCAGCAAAAGCTGCGGCGGCGTCGTAGTCACCATCCGACGCTGGCGGGTCGTTTAATGGTAATAATTCCTGCGCCAGTTCAATCTGAGCTTCAACAATACGGCGACTGGCTTCTGCGGCAATTTGTTGATCCGTGGAGGAAGGGTCGGCTGGCGCCAATGCAGCCGCCTTGACCTGCTGCATTTTGATAATAGTGGCCTGAGGATCACCAGGCACTTCCGCCAGGTCGATGTTCACCTCACCACCAACGGCATATTTCTGACCGTCAGGGCCTGTCTGATAACTGTAACTTGGGCTACCGGCTAACTGACCACCGACTGATGCATGCGCCTGTTCGTGCGCTCTGACTTCAGCATCACGTTTTTTCAGTTCGGCAATTTCACGTTGTTCTGCAGCTTGCTGACGTTGTTCTGACGGACTACCGTTCCGACTATCCTGATCTTGTCCGCCCTGCTGACCACTGTTTTCGCCCTGTTGCTCACGGCCAGAGCTTTCTTCACCACGCCCTTCAATCGCTTGTTTTAGTTCGGTGCCGCGGTTTTTAATGTCATCGCTATAGGTGTAACCATTGCTGGCATTGTGATTGCGGCTTTTATCTTCGGAAATGACCCCTTTTTCAGCGGCACCACGCTCAGCCTGAGTCACAGGTTCAATAATGTCGCGTTTTAAATTTTCCCGGCGCGCCAAATCAACGGCAGGATTGCCGGGATAAGGGTTGATATTGGTAAAGGCCGGAGGGGTGATGATCATTTTGTGTTACTCACACCCGGATATCGATCACAGAACCAAGCACTTCATCTGCCGTCTGAATAGAACGCACATTGGCCTCTGCGTTAATCTGTTCTGTGGTCAATTGCACCAGGCTTTGTGTCAGACCCGGGGTTTGAGCTTCTGAGCTTAAAGTTACTCTATCGGTTTCAGTACGGCTTTGCTGAGCTGCAGCATCTTCGCGGGCATTTTGCAGCCGCTGCTGATTGGCGGTTTCGCGGTTGATATTCACTGTGGCTTCGGTAATGCCATAAGACGCACTTTGCAGGCCCTGAGTGCCTGAAGCAAAAGCTGATTGAATGTCCATGGTAGATCTCCGGCGTTTAGCGAACTTGATTAAATTCTAATCAAGAACACTGCCAGACTCAAGCTAAAGCCGGCAAAAGCGGCAAATATTTGCCGCTTTTGCCGGTATTTATGGCCAGTTATGCTGACATCAGCTGCAACCTGAGGATGCTTGTGCCGCCCATTGCCGCAGCCATTGCATAAACTCGGCCTGGTGCGAGATAAAGGGGGCGTGGGAAGCCTTTGGCAACAGCGTCACTTCAGCCGCAGGACAGATTTGACTGAGTGTATCCAGCATCGCAACAGGGACCAGCGAATCGAGCCGGCCAAAACAATAAGCAAGCGGCATTTGTAGCTCTGTCAGCCTTGGCCTTAAATCACCATCGGCCAGCAGCTGTAAACCGCCAGCCAATGCTTCGGAACTGGGTAACGGTAAACTTAATACCGCCTGTTTTAGTGCCTTGATATCCTGCCTTGCGGTTTCACTGCCAAGGGCCTGAATTGCCAGAAACCGCTCAACCGTCAACGCCAGATCTTTTGATAAAGCACCGGCAAACTGACTAAGTACCCGTTCGTCCATGCCTGGCCAGCCTGCTTTGGCTAAAAAACAGGGTGAACTGGCCACCAGCGCCAGCGCTTTGACTTTTTCCGGATGCTCCAGTGCCAGCTGTGTGGCTATTAAGCCACCCAAAGACCAGCCCAACACCAGACTCTGCGGCGGAATCGTGGCCGCCATTTCAGCAGCCACAGCACTGAGTGTATAAGGACTCGGGCACTGCTGATTCAAGCCAAAACCAGGCAAGTCAGGAGTCAGCAGCTGATAATCGTCAGCTAATAACGGAATAAGATGTTGCCAAACAGCATGATTTAACCCCCAACCGTGCAACAGTACCAGACTGGGTTTGCCTCTTTGCGGCTGAACTGCCATAGTGAACCTAAATGTTTATTTTTTGTGAAAATGCCAAGAATCATCTCTGTTGTGCACCAGTGCCTGCACCTGCTGTTGCCCAACTCTTGTTTGTGGTGCCAGCTACCGGTGCAACAGCCCGAGGCGCAGCTGTGCGATTATTGTAACTTGGCCTTACCCCGCTTGTCGCCGGCATTACCAACACAAAATGCCTTGTTATTACCCGCTGTTGCGCGTGGGCTGAAACCCCGTCACTTTGATGCCCTTTATAGCCTGAGCTGGTACCAGAATCCCTGGTCACACTGGATTGTGGCCTGGAAGTTCAACCGGGATCTGGCTTGTCGCGCCTTACTTTGTCAACAACTGGCCAGCGCAACAAAAAGTTATCAGGCACCAGCTGATGCGGCTGTGTGTTATGTACCTATGAGCAGCAACAGATACAAAGAACGAGGTTTTAATCAGGCGGAAGAGCTGGCGCGTGCCCTGGCAACCAGTCTGCAATTGCCGTTATTGTCGGTATTTTCCAGTAAAGCCGGTGTCAAACACCAGGTGGGGCTGAGCCGGGCACAGCGCAGGGCCAATCTGCGCCGCCAGTTCAGCTTACAAACAAAGCTGGAATTACCGGCGCATATGCTGTTGGTGGATGATGTGATCACCACAGGCGCAACGGTGAATCAGCTCTGCTTATTGTTAAAAAAACACGGGGTCCGGACTGTCGATGTCTGGACCCTGGCCGTCACTTCTGCCAAAAGGCAAAGGCGTTATTCAGCAGCCCCTTCATCGTCACCGGACGCCGAATCAAAAGCTTTGGCAAAATAAAGTGCGTTCACCAGAATACGGCTGGAACCGGTGAAATAACCGCGGAACACCGGGTTGTCTACCATCACAATGACTCTGCCTTTACCCATGGTCTGTGCCAGCAAGGCCGGACTTTCGCTGATCTGCCCAGCCAGCTCTGGTGCAACAAAACCCGCCAGCTGCTTACCACTGCGGTAAGTGCCCACTGTGACAAAATCTTTGTTGGCTGTTTTCAGTAACATCAGATCGTTTTTAAACACCGGCAATTCAGCTCTTGGCAAACCAAAACTCAGCGGATGACTTAAATCGAGCTCCAACTGGAAAATGGCACCGGCAATCCGTTGTTGCCCGGCCAGCTTTTCTTTGTCGTTGTAACGCAGCTCATCAAGCTTGACCAGCTGTTTCAGCTCTTCTTTATTGGCAACAGCACTGGCGATCCAACCTTGTTTGGCGACAAACTCCAGCGCTGATTTTTGCGCCCATAACACTCCACCGGCTTTAACCCAGCTTTCCAGTTTGGCAATATCACTTTCTTTCCAGCTTTGATATTTACCATCCGGCAACAGAATATGGCTGTAACGGCTTAAATCTATCTGACCAAGCCGCGCCGGCTCCACCAAACTGGGTGACACACCAGCCAACCGCTCCAGATTAAACCACAGCTCCCCCGCTTCACTGGAATTCACGCCAGGCCCGGCCATCACCAGTACTTGTGGCAGCTTTAGCTGCACCATTTGATTACTGCCTAAATCCTGCCCCATAGGTGTTAAACCTGAACTGATGGCCGCAAGAGATAAACCATGCTGTTGCTGGGCTTGCTGCAGCACACTGAACCAGTCACCTTGTTGTAAACCAGCCGGCACCAGCACAGTGCCGGCGGCAAACTGCTGTACACCTTCAGCCGTCTCTGCACTAAAGGCTTTACTGGCTGCTCTAAGTTGCAAACCTTTAGCCAGCAGTTGCTGCACCAGCACTGGAGCCCGTTGATCCTGCCAACGGATTGCATAAGCGTAAGCGCCGGCGGTGACAGGCGCTGCGACTGCAGCCGCAGGCTGCCACGGCGTTTTGCTCAGCGCTGCCGGTACTTTACGGCTGCTGGCAAAAGTGATGTTGTAGGCATAAGGTAAGGTCCAGGCCGACACATCATAAAAAGTATTGTCACGGAAATTGGTTTCTGTGCTGAACGCCGCTTTGAGCAGCCGGTATTGGCTTTGTTTTAACGGCACAAAATAACTTTGTCCGGCCGGGAACTGCTGCTCACCCTGACTGACATTTTCAGTTAACGCATAAGCTTTGATTTGGTGTTGTGCCAGCAACTGCAATAGATCCTGCAACCGGCTTTGATCAGCACTTTCGGTTAATAAATACCCCTGCACCGCATCATCGGCTGCCAGCGACTGACTGTCGCGGAAAAATTTGCGCTGCCACTGCTGTAATTCGGCTTTGTGAGCAACGGCGCCTCTTAAAGTCGACAAAGACGTCAGCAATTGATTTTCAATAGTGGTGGCAAAACTTAAGGGGCCATTGATGCTGTCCTGCAAATGGCCGCGGCTGCTGGCCTGCTCAAATAAAATGCCGATTGAACCATGCACGTCCGGATAGGTTGAACCCTTGCCAATATAAAAGTCATCAAAACTTTCTTCGGTGTAATACAACTTGCCTTTGTCATCAAAGGCTTTGGCATGGTACTGCGCCAATAATGCGGTTAATTTGTAGTTTTCATCCGGAGTGGCCGGATTGTTGCGGCTTGGAATACCTGGCTGGAAAAAATAACTGCTGTTGGTGCCCATTTCATGGAAATCCCCCAGCACCTGCGGCAGCCAGTGATGGAACTGGGCAATACGGGCGCGGCTTTCCGGATGCTGTAGCGGCAGCCAATCACGGTTTAAGTCAAACCAGTAGTGATTGGGCCGGCCATTCGGCCAGGGTTCCACATGCTCACGGTGTTGTGGGTCGGCCACAGGATTCAGCCCCTGGTGCATATTGGCCCAGTTGGCAAAACGGTCATGTCCATCCGGATTTAAACTGGGTTGGATCAGAATAATGGCCTGTTCCAGCCACTGATTTACTTCGGCAGTATCACTGCTCAGCAGATAATGCGCCAGCTGCATTGCGGCATTGGCGCCGCTGGGTTCATTACCATGAATACTGTAACCCAACCAAATCACCAGGGGCAGTTGCGCATCGGCCTGCTGTTCACCTTTTGCCACCGCCAGATGCTGCCGCCTGATGTCGTCCAGCTTTGCCATGTTGGCTTTGGAGCTGACCACCAGCTGTAACAGCGGTCTTTGCTCGTGGGTGCGACCTATTTCCTGCAGCAGTGCCCGCTCTGGCTGGCTTGTTGCAAGCTCACGGAAATATCGTTCAATCTGATCATGACGGGCATGCCACTGGCCCGGGGCAAAACCAAGAATTTTCGCTGGTGCAGGCACCTGCGCATCGCTCTGTTGCTGAGCAGCCAGGCCCCCTGCAGCAATACAGCCGGTCAAAGTTAAAGCGGCCAATAAAGTGAAATTTTTCATCACAACTCCTGTTACTTTGGCACCACCTTAACAATAAAGATTGGGATTGCTCAAGCGGGGTTGGCAGGGCTGCGCCCAAGGAGTATCATAGCCATTAACCTAGTAATTTAGTCAGGTACTAAGCAATGATTCATATCTCAGAAGCTGCGCAAGCGCACTTTGTTAAGTTGTTGGAAAAACAGGCGACCGGCACCAATATCAGAGTGTTTGTAGTCAATCCTGGCACGGCTCAGGCTGAATGTGGTGTGTCTTATTGCCCTGTTGATGCGGTGGAAGAATCGGATTTAAAAGTAGCTTTTAGCGGTTTTTCTGCGGTGATTGATGCCGACAGCAAACCCTTTTTGGTCGATGCTGAAATTGATTTTGTCACCGATCAGATGGGTTCACAGCTGACGTTAAAAGCGCCGAACGCCAAAGTACGCAAGGTTAATGACAATGCCCCACTGAAAGAACGGGTGCAATACGTCATTGACGCTGAAATTAATCCACAACTGGCCAACCATGGTGGCCGGGTGTCTGTGGTTGAGCTGACCGAAGAAGGTGTGGCTGTGCTGCAGTTTGGCGGCGGCTGCAACGGTTGTTCTCAGGTGGATTTAACCTTAAAGGAAGGCATCGAAAAAGAGTTGCTGAACCGCTTTAGCGGTGAGCTGAGTGGTGTGCGGGATGTCACCGACCACCAGCGTGGTGAACACTCTTATTATTAAGTCTTGCCAATGCGGCTAAACATCACCTTACCAACGGCTGCCCAATGCGGCCGTTGTTTTATCTGGGGAATGGCAGGATTCTGGCTGCTTTTGCTGGTGTTTATGCTGTTACCGGCAGAACCACTCTGGTTACTGCAAACTGTGATTCTGTTATGGTTGGTGAGTTTTATCATCACTTTTGGCAGTTATCTATTGCTGTTGCTGCGTCGTATTGGCATTTTGCCCAAGGACGAATAGTTTTAAGGATCTGTTGATGCGTTGTCTGTTTTTGTCTGCGTTGCGCTTTATCTTCACCACAGCTTTAACTATCACCGCGCTTAGCACCACAACAGCGCAGGCTGCTATTATTCTGCAATACCATCATGTGGCCACTAATACCCCTAAAACCACCAGCGTCACCCCGGCTGAATTTCGCCAGCAAATGCAGCTGCTCAAAGAGCAAAAGATGAAAGTGGTGAGCCTGGAACGGCTGATTAACCAGCTTAAAGCCGGCGAGCCTTTGGCAGACAATGAAGTGGCCATCACTTTTGACGATGGTTTTGAAAATGTCTTCACCCATGCCCGTCCTATCCTGCGGGAATTTGGTTACCCTTACACCATGTTTTTAGGGCCGGCGTTAATAGACCGCAAAGAAGGCCCGGTATTAAGCTGGCAACAAATTCAGACCATGCATAACGAAGGCGTGATTATTGCCAACCACAGCTCTTATCACCACAGATTGGCAGTGCCGAATAAAGGCGAAAGCAAAGCGCAATGGCGGCAAAGGGTTAAAACCGACATTCTGCTGGCCGAACAACAACTGGAAGAAAAACTGGGCGTGCGCCGCCAATGGCTGGCTTACCCTTATGGTGATTTTAGTGCTGAGCTGGAAGCTCTGGTAAAAGAGCTGGGTTTTATTGGCATTGGCCAGCAATCCGGCGCTGTTGGCCCTGGTGTTTCTTTAACCCGTATCCCACGTTACCCATCGTCCAGCCAGTTTGCCGCGTTAAAACATTTTGGCCCTAAGTTAAAAACCCTGGCCTTGCCGGTCACAGACTACAGCGGCGCTGACCCCGTCAGCAAAACCAATCCGCCCAGCCTGAAGTTAACAGTTGATGCCAAAGACTTTAAAACAGCACAGCTCAACTGCTTTTTTAATGGAGAAGCGATACCGCTGACCTGGCTGGACGAGCGTACCTTTGTTGCCAAAGCCAAAGTACCGCTCAAACTCAGTCACAACAGATACAACTGCACAGCACCCAGCCTCAGTAAAAAAGGGTATTTTTACTGGTTCTCCCAGCCCTGGGTGTTTTTGCTTTAGCCGCCTGAATGCTGCTAAGGCATAGCCTTACTGCAGTTTGGCCATCACCAGCGGGAAGTCCGCCAGTAACATTGTTTTGCTCACCAGCGGCACTTTGCCGGCTGCCATTTCTGGTTTAAAGACAGCCGCCAGCTGCGCATCCGGGTTGATCAACACAATAGAAGCACTGTGATCCACCAGATAATCCGGCTCTGTAGTGCTGCTAATGGCATACATCAGCCCCAAGTCCCGCACAAAAGGAAATAACTGATCATGGCCTGCGGTCACGCCGGTAATGGCCGGTTGCTGAAAATAACCGACATAACTGTTGAGCTGATTGACAGTGTCACGCTGTGGATCAGCTGAAATAAACCAGATTGCCAGCTTGGCGTCCGCAGGCAACATTTGCTTTAACTGGTTATAGCTGCCAGACAAAGTGGCCATAGTCATAGGGCAAATATCCGGGCAATAGGTGTAACCGACAAAAGCCAGCGTCCACTGACCACGCAAATCTTGCCGACCCAAAGTAGTACCCAGATGGCTGCTTAGTTTAAACTCCTGCAGGTCGCGTGCTTTTGGGTACACCAAAGCCGACACCGGCTCGTCCACCTTTTGTAAATGTTGATAACTCAAGACACCGGCCAGCATCACCAGTATTAACAACAACGCCACCACAACTTTTTGTATTTTCACAACTTCATTCCCTGCATCAGTTCAGTGCTGAAAAAGCTGTCCATTTTGCATAATGGTCCAGCATCAGCAGCAAGAATAACAACATCAGGTGCACAATGGAAAACCTGAATGTTTTGATGGCGGTATCTGCTTTGGCATTAAATTTCAGCTGCCATGCCCAGGCCATAAACCACAGGTTTAACACCACAGTGCCCAGCAGGTAGATCACCCCTGTCATACCCACCAGATAAGGCAATAAACAGACTAAAAACAAAATCAGTGTATAAAGGAAAATGGCGGTTTTGGTAAATTCTATGCCATGGGTTACCGGCAGCATCGGCATATTGACCTTGGCATAATCGTCACGCCGGTGAATGGCCAGCGCCCAGAAATGTGGGGGTGTCCAGGCAAAAATAATCATCACCAGTAACAAGGGTTCAGCGGCAATTTCACCAGTCATACTGGTCCAGCCCAGCAGCGGTGGCATGGCCCCCGCCAGACCACCAATCACAATATTCTGGGGGGTGGCTCTTTTTAAATACAGGGTGTACACCACGGCATAACCAAACAAACTCGCCAGCGTCAGCCAGGCAGTCAAAGGGTTTACCATGCTGTATAACAACACAAAACCTGTGCCGGCCAGAACAACAGAAAACAACACGGCTTTTTCGGCACTGATGCGGCCACGCGCCACCGGCCTGTGATGGGTTCGTACCATTTGCGCGTCAATGCGCTGATCCAGCACATGATTAAGTGCAGCTGCCGCCGACGACAAGAGCCCAATGCCCAGGGTGCCAAAAATCAATAAATCAATGGCCGGCAAACCGGGCTGCGCCAATAACATGCCTACCCAGGCAGTTAACAACAACAATGCCACGACTTTGGGTTTGGTCAGCTGATAATAATCACGCCATACACTCTGGGTTCTGCCAATGACCGTTATTGTTTTCGCTTGGGTCATGCTGACCTCCTTTGTTGTTGTAACCGGGCACAAATCAGTGTCAACACCATCAGCAGGTTGGCTGCAACAAAGTTATGCGCCACGGCATTGCCCAGTGGCAACAACCACCAGATATTGGCCACTCCTAAACTAAATTGCAGCAGCAATAAAGCGCCCAGCAACATGGGTAATCTCGCCATGCCAATTTGCTGGCGTTGTTGCCACAAACGCAGTGCAAACCAGCCAACCGCCAGCAGTGTCAGCACAGCGCCAATACGGTGACTGATATGAATGGTTTGCCGCGCTTCAGCGCTCATCACACCAAATTCGTAATTGTCATGTCCCAGATGTAAGTCAAAAGCTTCGGGGAAATTCAGTTGTTGTTGCCAGCCGCTGTGGCAGATCGGCAACTCAACACAGGCCATGGCCGCATAGTTAGCAGAAGTCCAGCCACCCAGAGCAATCTGACCAACCAGGATCAGCAGCACCAGCCAGCCAGCTCTGGCCAGGCTGGCGGGCGCCTGATATTGCAAAAGCTCAGGCCGCAATTGTTTTGACAGTTGCCAGCGATACAACATCAACAGTGCCAGCAAACTAAAACCACCCAATAAGTGCCCCATCACCACCAGCGGGAATAAATTTAATGTCACTGTCCACATGCCAAGCGCAGCCTGAAATACCACTAAGGCTAAAAGCACTGTTGGCAGTACTGTGACTTTTTGCTGTAACCGCCAGCTAAGGAAAAAAATTCCCGCAATTAACAAACCCAGGCTGCCGGCAAAATAACGGTGGATCATTTCATTCCAGGCTTTGTGCGCCTCCACTGGCCGCTCAGGAAAACGGGCTTCAGCGATGGCCACATGGGTTTCGTGTTGCGGCACTTTCAGAAAACCATAACAACCTGGCCAATCCGGACAACCCAGTCCAGCATCGGTTAAGCGGGTATAAGCACCTAAAATAATCACCAGCATGGCCAGCACTATGGCCATACTCACCAGCATCCTTAACAGTTTCATACCGGCCCCCGGTCAAATTTCATCAGCTTCTGTAAATCAGCCATCACAGCTTTGCCCGTTAACGGCAGCTGTTGTAGCTCCTGTGGCATTGCATATTGCAGTAAGGCCAACCCCTGATGTTCGACCAACACCAGCTCGCCTATGCCGATACTATTGCCGCTGATGTTGCCGCTATTGTGCTGGAACTGCAGCGGCCGCTGTAACTGCGCTGGTGCCTGCTCAGCCAGCACCCAGAGTGTCAGTTGATCTTGTTTGCGGCCAAGGGCGGTGTGAATTTGTGTCATCAGGCTTAACACCTGCTGGCAATGTTGCAGGCAAGGGCTAGGCGCTAAGTACACCAAACGCCAGTGCGGCTCTGACGCGGGTACTGCCGGCAACAACCGGACTTCTTCACTAAGCCACTTACCTTTACTACTGGCGCCTGCGGAAAACCAGCCCTGAGTCAGTACCAGTTGCGCCAGCGCCACCGGCACCAGACAAACCATGGCAAACAACCAGATAAACTTCTTTTTTGGCATTCAGGCATCCTTCTGATAGCTGGCAGCAATTGCCACAATTAACACGGCAATAGCCAATAACAACCACTGCACTGCATAAGCCCGGTGTTTTTCCGGTGGCAGTACCACGGCTTTGTAATGATAAATAAAAGGGGTTTGTTGCTGATAAAACACACCACTGTAGAGTTGCAGCCCAATCTGACTTTCCAGCAACTCCGGCTCCACTGTTTGTAAACGCATGGGCCACTGCCCCTGGTCTTCCAGATTTTGCCCAAGCCGCAAACCAGCCAATCTGGTGCGTAGCACACCATCGAGCACAAATTCAGCGGGCACTTTAATGTGTGGCAGCTGGCTGCGCCCAGCCGGAGCAGCCACCCAACCAAGGTTGACCAATAACACCGGCGTATTGTGACTGAGCTGTACCGGCACTAACACGTCGTAACCGGCCTTGCCTTGCCAGATTTGGTTATCGATCAGCCAGACAAAAGGCGCTAACCAGTGTGCAACACCTTGCAGCGGCGCACCGTCGATTTCTGCGGAAGATTTTTGATAAGCATCAGACCAGGATAAAGGTCCTTGTTGCTGCCAGCTTTGAATTTGCTGTAGTTGTGCTTCTTTTTCGGCGGAACGCTGCCATTGCCACCAGGCCAGCTTGATTAACAGCAAAAAAGCGGCCAGAGTAATCAACACTAACCACCAACGCAGCATAAAGATCTGATTAAACAAGCGGATCTGCATCTGCATCTCCGCCAAACTGAGGTTGTATGCTGGTCAAACTGATACTCATAGCGTTACTGCTCTTTATCGTTTTTAACCTGTTCCGCGCTTTGTGGCTGATGCTGAAAAACGATCCCAATAAAGTCAGCATGTCGAAATATCTGGGCCGGCGCGTGTTATTTTCCGCCATTGTGATGGCGCTGCTTATTCTGGCGCTGGCGATGGGCTGGATAAGCCCACATCAACGCCCTTATTAAAAACTTCCCCAAACTTTCCCAAGAGCCCTGAGGCTGTCAGGCTTCCCAAACAAGACAGCTGGTCGCAGCAAGCGGCCAGCTTTGTGGCTATAAAACGTAGACAAACACAAATAAACACAACCAGACCACATCAACAAAATGCCAGTACCAGGCAGCCGCCTGAAAGGCAAAATGGTTGTGGGCGGTAAAGTGGTTTTTCAGCAAAATCCGAAGCAAAATCACCAGCAGGAAAATGGCCCCCAAAGTCACATGCATACCGTGAAAACCGGTCAACAGGAAAAAGGTATTGCCATAAATACCAGAATCCAGTTTTAAGCCCAGGTCACGATAAGCATGGATATATTCATAAGCCTGACAGGCCAAAAATGCCACGCCCAGCAGTACTGTCAGAGTCAGCATTAACTTCAGCTGCACACGTTTGCCTTGCTCCAGCCCAACATGGGCAAAGTGCAAGGTCACTGAAGAGGTCAGCAGAATTAAGGTGTTATAAAGCGGTAATCCCTGCCATGGCATAGCTGTGGTTTCGGTACCGCCCGGTGTTTTGGTCATAGGCCAGTGCGCGCTGAAATCGGGCCATAACAGTTGTGCTGTCATAGCGTTGTTACTTGCGCCGTCCAGCCAGGGCATGGCAATGATCCGGGCATAAAATAAAGCACCAAAAAAGGCCGCAAAAAACATCACTTCAGAAAAAATAAACCAGCTCATACCCTGCCGGAACGACCTGTCCATTTGTTTGCTGTACAAACCATGCATGGATTCATCGATGACGTTACGAAACCAGCCCACCAGCATAAACAACAACACGGCCACACCGGCCAGCAGCAGATAACCGCCATACCCTTCTTTGTTGCGGGTGACTTCATTGACAAAGTTACCGGCACCAAAAGCTATCATAAAAAGCGCCACAGCCCCGACTATCGGCCACGGGCTTTGTTCAGGTACATAATATTTGTCGTAAGTTTTACTCATCATTGCCCCCTGTTGAGACTTGCGCTGTCACTGTTTCAGCAGGTGCATGTTTTGTCATGTCATACAACGTGTAAGACAAAGTGATGGTGCTGAAATGCTCCGGCAGTGCAGGATCCACATAAAATTGTAATGGCATCAGTAGTTTCTGACCTGCAGTCAGAACCTGTTGGTTAAAGCAAAAACATTCCATTTTATTAAAGTACAAGGCAGCCTGACCCGGTGATACCGAAGGCACCGCCTGGCCAGTCATGGTTGCTGCCGTTGGATTTTGCGCTTCGTAATACACCAGTTTGATTTCACCCGGATGTACCGTCATTTTTTTTGTTTGTGGCGCAAACAACCAGGGCATGTCGGCATTGGGCATGGCCAGAAACTCGATAGTGATGGTTCTTTTGGCATCAACCACAGCTTTGTCGGCCGTTGCCGCCATAGTGCTGGTTTTGCCATTAATACCGGTTAAGTCACAAAACACGTCATACAGCGGCACCAGCGCAAAACCAAAACCAAACATCAGCGCAGTTGCCAACAACAGACGTTTAATTAAAGGTAGATGATCAGGTTGCCGCTGCATCAGACTGCTCCTATTTCACTTCGGGTGGCGTGGTAAAACTGTGATAAGGCGGTGGTGACGATAAAGTCCACTCCAGCCCTTCAGCCCCTTCCCACACCTGATCCGTTGCTTTTTCACCACCTTTAATACACTTCACCAGCACCCAGACAAACAACAGTTGTGACAGGCCAAAGGCAAAACCGCCGATGCTGATAAAGGCATTAAAATCAGCAAATTGCAGCGCGTAGTCTGGGATCCGTCTTGGCATGCCGGCCAAACCGACAAAGTGCATCGGGAAAAACAACATATTGACGGAAATCAGCGAACACCAGAAATGCCATTGCCCGAGTGTCTCGTCGTACATATGGCCTGTCCACTTCGGCAGCCAGTAATAAGCGGCGGCAATAATGGAGAAAATAGCCCCTGTGACCAGCACATAATGGAAATGTGCGACCACAAAGTAGGTGTCGTGGTACTGGAAGTCTGCCGGTGTAATGGCCAGCATCAAACCGGAAAAACCACCTATGGTAAAGAGCACAATAAAGGCCAGCGCAAACATCATCGGCACTTCAAAGGTCATGGCGCCTTTCCACATGGTGGCCACCCAGTTAAACACTTTGACCCCGGTCGGCACTGCAATCAGCATGGTGCAATACATAAAAAACAGTTCAGCAAAGACCGGCATGCCGGTAGTGAACATATGGTGCGCCCACACCAGGAACGACAACAAAGCGATACTTGAAGTGGCATATACCATAGAGGCGTAACCAAACAACGGTTTGCGCGCAAAAGTAGGCACTATGCTGGAGATGATGCCAAAGGCCGGTAAAATCATGATGTAGACTTCCGGGTGACCAAAAAACCAGAAAATATGCTGGAACAACACAGGATCACCACCACCAGCGGCATCAAAAAAGCTGGTGCCAAAGTACTTGTCGGTCAGCACCATAGTGACAGTGCCTGCCAGTACCGGCATCACCGCGATCAGCAGAAAAGCAGTAATTAACCAGGTCCAGACAAAGAGCGGCATTTTCATCCAGGTCATGCCAGGGGCACGCAGGTTAAAAATGGTCACAATGACGTTAATTGCGCCCATAATCGACGAAATACCCATGATATGCACAGAAAACACAAAAAGTGCTGTACTGTCACCACTGTATTTAGTGGATAAAGGGGCGTAAAAAGTCCAACCAAAGCCTGGTCCGCCACCTTCCATAAACAAGGACGCCAATAAAATGGCAAAGGCAAATGGCAAAATCCAGAAGCTCCAGTTGTTCATCCGTGGCAGCGCCATGTCAGGTGCGCCAATCATCATCGGAATTAACCAGTTAGCCAAACCGGTAAAGGCCGGCATCACAGCACCAAACACCATGATCAGGCCATGAACTGTGGTCATCTGATTAAAAAAGTCTGCCTGAACCAACTGTAAACCCGGCTGAAATAACTCAGCGCGGATCACCATCGCCATGGCGCCACCGATAAAAAACATCGTCAGGGCGAACAGCAGATACAAAGTGCCGATATCTTTATGATTGGTTGTATATAACCAGCGTTTTAAACCTGAAGGCGCATGGTGATGGTGTTCACCATGATGCGCAGTGTCGTGATCATGAGTCACTGTGCTCATCTGCTACTCCTTTTTACCGGTTTTGGCGGCGTGAATATCAGCGGCCTGAATCAGGTCACCGGTATTATTGTCCCAGGCGTTACGCTCGTAGGTAATGACAGCTGCTATTTCCTGCATCGTCAGTTGTTTACCAAAAGCCTGCATGGCCGTACCGGCTTTACCATTGAGCACTATGTCGATATGGGCAGCTTTACCTTCGGCTGTTGTCGCCATTTTGCTGCCCTTCAGTGCCGGGAAAGCGCCAGGTAAACCACCACCACCAGCCTGATGACAGGCAGCGCAATAACCAAGATAGGTTTTTTCACCCAGAGCCATGGCTTCATCCATGCTCATATTCATTGCAAGCAGTTCCTGTTCAGCCGCTTTGGCTTTGGCCTGAATATCAGCCTGCTCTTTGATCCACGCCTCAAAGTCTGCCGGCTCTTTGGCCACCACCACCACCGGCATAAAACCATGATCCTTACCACAAAGCTCAGCACACTGACCGCGATAGACACCGGGTACATTCACTTTGGCCCAGGACTCATTGATAAAACCGGGGTTGGCGTCTTTTTTCACAGCAAAGGCTGGCACCCACCAGGAGTGGATCACGTCATCTGAAGTGGTCAAAAAGCGGACTTTTTTACCTGTTGGGATCACCAGCGGCCTATCCACTTCCAGCAGATAGTTTTCGCCTTTGGCGATTTTGTTGTTGATTTGCTTTTGAGGTGTTGCCAGCAGCGAATAATACTCAACTGGATAGTCGAGATATTTGTAATGCCACTTCCACTGCGAGCCTGTGACCAGCACTGTCACTTCGGCGTCTGTGGTATCTTCCATCGCAATCAAGGTCTTAGTGGCAGGAATAGCCATAATGATCAAGATGAACACCGGGATAGCTGTCCAGAGAATCTCAACTCTGGTGCTTTCATGGAACTGTGCCGGCTGTACTCCTTTTGCCTTGCGATGATGGAGAATGGCCCAGAACATAGCGCCAAACACCACCAGGCCAATTGCACAGCAGATATAAAATATCGTCATGTGCAGGTCATACACCTGCTGACTGATATCAGTGGCACCCTGAGTCATATTCAGGGGCATTTCTGCGGCAGAAGCCATTTCGACAAACAGCAAGGATAGCAGCGAGCAGCGATAACGACTCGTTTTCGCCACGTAACGTCTCCTCTGTCATTTTGCATAATTAGCAAATTGTCAGAACCAGACACTACAACCCACTCACCGTATCTTGTTCTGCAATTTATTGTTTTTTATTATGTAATCCCACAAGTACCCAATATTAAAACTACCACTGAACTATGTTTTTATCGGGCACAGGCTAAGAATTGACCACAAAGCCCGATCTGTAAACCCCATAATGCAAAAAGCACCGGCAAACCAATCAGGTCATACCAGTGCTTTTAGCAGAAACATATTGAGTTTATTTAACTTTTATCCGCTTTTATTACCAGGTTTGGTTGCGAATTACACCAACAGCCAAACCTTCAATTGCAAAAAACTGCTGCGTTAAATCCACTTTTATCACATTAAAGTCGCTGTTTTCGGGGTGTAAGTACACAAATTGACCATCACGCCTGAAACGTTTCACTGTGACTTCATCTTCCACTCTGGCAACCACCACTTCACCTTGCCTGGCTTCTGTGGTTTTGTGTACTGCCAGTAAGTCGCCGTCCAGAATACCAATGTCTTTCATACTCATGCCGGACACTTTTAACAGGAAATCTGCTGCCGGATGAAACAGATTGGCATCGAGCTGATAATACTGATCGATATGTTCAGTCGCCAGAATAGGCTGGCCTGCAGCTACACGGCCAATCAGCGGCAAACCGCTGTATTCAGGCTCATTGGCTACCACATCATCGTCTTCCAGCAAGCGGATGCCACGGGATGTGCCCGGCATCATTTCAATAAAACCTTTTTTTGCCAGCGCTTTTAAATGTTCTTCAGCGGCATTGGCCGATTTAAAACCCAGCTGACTGGCAATTTCTGCCCGCGTTGGCGGCATGCCTGACTGCGCCTGATAATCCTTAAGTAATTGTAATATTTCGGCTTGTCTTGGAGTTAGTGGTCGCATGATGCTGAATGCCTATACAGTGAATACTGGGAGTATATACAGTGAGTTTCTGCCTGCCAAGCAGGGAATCGTAGAAAATAGGCAAATTTGTGCGAAATTGGCGGGAATTTCATTCCATGGTATCTTAGCCGGCTGTTTTTGACTGCAGGTAACCTATGTTTGCGCGATTAAAGTGGTTTGCCAGTGTATTACAATGGCCATTAAGGCCGCTGGTAAAATATAAAATCATTCCGGCCCAACCGGTCAGTAGCCTTGAATTAAATCTAAATAAGCCGCTGTTTTATATCAGCAGAGTGGCTTCTGCCAGCGATCTGGCTACGCTGAAACGCGCCTGCCTGCAACTGGGTTTACCCGATCCCACCGAACATGTCAGCATAGGTAATGTCACTTTGCCCCGAACCTTGTTTTTGCAACGACCCACGCCTTTGTGGGGCGCCCCCAAAGCGTCGCTGGCGTTGCAACAAGGTCAAAAGTTACTACAGGCTCATTTAAATCAGCCTGAGCAGGACGCGCAGCTGGTGCCGGTGGCCATCAGTTGGGGCCGCGCACCGGGCAAAGAAGCCAGTGTCAAATCTGTGATAGGCGAAGCTGCAGCTCCCGGCTGGCTGCGCAAATTATTTGTGGTCCTGATTTCCGGTCGCCATACCCTGGTGCAGTTTTCCCGTGCCGTTTCGTTAAAAGACATGGCAGCCGAACATGGTGCCAGTGAAGAAAGCTCACACAAACTATTGCGGGTGGCCCGTTTTCACTTTTACCGCCAGCAACTGGCCGCCACAGGGCCGCGTCAGCCAAACCGCACCGCACTCTTTAATGCTCTGCTGGGCTCGGAAGCACTGAAAAAGGCCATCGCCGATGAAGCCAAAAGTAAAAATATCAGTCTGGAACAAGCACGGCAGGAAGCGCGCAATTTACTGGAAGAAATCGCAGCGGATTATCGTGAATCGACACTCAGAGTGGGCGACAGATTATTAAGCTGGTTATGGCGTAAGTTATTCAGCGGTATCAAAATTCACAATGCTGAAGTGATCCGCGATTTAGCACAACGTGGCCATGAAGTGGTGTATCTGCCTTGTCATCGCAGTCATATGGATTATCTGCTGCTCAGTTATGTGATTTACCAGCAAGGCCTGGCAGCACCGCATATTGCCGCAGGCATTAACCTGAATTTCTGGCCTATCGGCAAGTTTTTCCGTCGTGGTGGTGCCTTTTTTATCCGGCGCAGTTTTAGCGGTAACAAACTGTATTCAGCGGTATTCCGTGAATATTTGTCGCAGTTATTCCGCAAAGGGTACAGCGTTAAATACTACAGCGAAGGCGGCCGCAGCCGCACCGGCCGTTTACTGCAACCCAAAACCGGCATGCTGGCCATGACAGTGCAGGCGTTGCTGCGCGGCATCGACCGCCCTGTCACTCTGGTGCCTGTGTATCTGGGGTATGAGCATGTGATGGAAGTCAGCACTTATCTGCGTGAACTCAAAGGCTCTGCCAAAACCAAAGAATCGGCTTTAGGTATTCTGCAGGCAGTGCGCCAACTGCGCGACTATGGCTACGGTTATGTGAATTTTGGCGAACCGATTTCACTGAATAGTTATCTGCAGCAACATGCCCCCGACTGGCGCCAGAGTATTAATCCTGTTGAACCCCAAAAACCACAATGGCTGAACCCTGTGGTCGCCAAACTGGCGCATGAAGTGATGACCAGGGTGAACCAGAGTGCAGCGCTCAATGGCATTAATCTGATTGCCACCACCTTACTGGCAACAGAACAGCATGTACTGACCCGCAAAGCGCTGGTGGCGCAGCTGGATTTATATCTGGCGTTACAGCAACATGCGCCTTATCACAGCTCTGTTACCCTGCCTGAAGGTACAGGGAGCAGCCTGGTGCAACATGCGCTGGACTTACACAAAATTCACCTGCAACAGGACGAATTTGGCGATTTAATTCAGCTCAGTGCCGAAGAAGCTGTAGTGATGAGCTATTACCGCAATAACATCAGTCACCTGTTTGTGATCCCAGCCTTGCTGGCCACAGCGCTGCTGCAACATCGCAGCCTCAGCAAAATGCAGCTGCTGAATATCTGCCAACAGTTACAACCGCTGTTACAACAGGAATTGTTTTTAGCATCCGATGATTTAAGCCGTTATGTCGAACAAGTGCTGGTGTTTTTACAGCAACAAGGGCTGATTGAGGAAAAAGAGCAGGGTTATCAGTGCACCGACAATCAGAATCCGGCTTATCACCAGCTGCAACTGTTGGCACATAACAGTGATGCTATTTTGCAGCGTTATGCCATGGTGCTGAATCTAATAGCGCTGGAAGCGCCCGTGCAGCGGGCTGAACTGGAGCAACACAGCCAGCAGCTGGCGCAGCGCCTGTTAAAATTGCATGGCATTGAATCGCCTGAATATCACGATAAACAACTGTTTGCGACTTTGGTCAATGCACTAAAAGAAGCGCATTACATTCAGCTTGATGAACAATATCAGCTGACCAGTGGCCAGAATTTCCAGCCGCTGCTTGCTACAGTCAACGCTTTATTACAACCTGAAGTGTTGCAAAGTATCCGGCAGATCACCGCAGATAAAAGCTCCGGCTAAACCGGAGCTGTTGCTGTTTATTCGTTACGGGCTTTGTCGTAACTGCGGATCACCCCTTCCTGCATGGTTGACGCCACCAGTACACCGGCGCGGTTAAAAAATTGACCGCGCACCAGACCCCGGGCCCCGGACGCGCTCGGGCTGTCTACCGCATATAACAACCAGTCATCAAAACGAAAATCCTGATGAAACCACATGGCATGGTCAATAGTGGCGACCTGCATATTCGGCGCCATAAAAGACTTGCCGTGCGGCTGCAGCGCAGTGGGCAGGAAATTAAAGTCTGAGGCATAAGCTAACAGATATTTATGCACCCTTAAATCGTCGGGCATAGCACCATTGGCCTTAAACCAGACATAACGTTTGGCGTTACTGACCTGAGGTTTAAAAGGGTTGTGAAAGGCCACAGGACGCATTTCAATAGGTTTTTCACAGATAAACTTGCTGCGCAGGCTTTGTGGGATCAGGTCAGCGTGTTCACGGTAAAACTCCAGATCAGACACTAGCTCTTCAGGAGGAGGTACCTGCGGCATTAAATCCTGATGTTCAAAACCTGCTTCGTCAGCCTGAAAAGACGCCGTCATATAAAAAATGGGTTTGCCAAACTGAATGGCGCTGACACGTCTGGTACTAAAACTTTTGCCATCGCGGATATTTTCTACTTCATAAACGATAGGGCGGGAGGCGTCACCAGGACGCAAAAAATAAGAGTGAAATGAATGCACTTTGCGGTCTTCAGGTATGGTTTCTTTGGCAGCCGACAACGCCTGCCCCATTACCTGACCGCCAAATACCGCTTTAAAGCCTAAATCCTGACTTTGGCCACGGTACAATCCCAACTCGATAGTTTCCAATTTTAATAACGACAATAAATCGGCTAACACCTGGCTCATCATGGGCTCCAAAAATGCTGACACAATGCTGCATTGTGCAGCAGTGCCGTAAAAACTGCAAAACAGAGGTAAGACAACATACTGCCAACTCGCCTGGCGAAAATACCCCCAAATTCACAACAAAGCTGCTGGCTGCGGCGTAAAAAGCACGGCATAATCGCGCCAGCTTGCACAAAGGAGCCATTCAAATGGCCTGGCTGTTTAAAACAGAACCCAACGAATGCAGTATTGATGATATAGCCGCTGCCCGGGACGGTGTGATCTGGGAAGGGGTGCGTAATTATCAGGCACGTAATTATCTCAGAGATCAGGTAAAAACCGGTGATTTGGTCTTGATCCACCATTCAAGTTGTAAACATATTGGTTTAGCCGGTCTTGCCAAAGTCGTGGTACCAGCCTTTGCTGATCCAAGTCAGTTTCAGCCGCGTAGCCCTTATTACGACGCCAAAGCCAGTGCTGATCGCTGGCCCTGGGTTGCTGTTCAGGTCCAGTTTGTAGAAAAGTTTAGAAAAATCATTACGATGGATGAATTAAGAACACAGCCAGCTCTGGCACAGATGCAATTATTGAAAAAAGGTAACAGGTTATCGGTGATGCCAGTAACAAAAGAGGAAATGGAGCTTGTACTTTTTTTAACCAGCGCATAGAGTATAAACAATCCACGCAGCCTGCTTGCAGGTACAGTCCTGAGAAGGGGTAAGACAGATGGCAGCACTACTTCAAGAACGTCGCGACCAGACCAAAGATGTGAATTATTTTTGGAATGAGCTGAATATGGCGCAAAAATTTTCAGTCGCTGAATTGCAACGTTTTGGTTATGAGCTAGCGTTTGTGCGCCGTAGCCCCAGTTTTAGCCTCGCGGTGCTGCGTGCCGGTGATCGGATTGCAGCTGTGGATCAGGACGGTCAAATCGACACTGAACCTAAAGTGGTGATCCGGCATTAACATCGGCCACAATTCAGGATTCAGGCCGGTTCCGACAGCGGACGTGACGTTTTTCCAAATTCTTTATAACTCTGTTCTTTAACCAGCATCACCCCAGACTGACACAACTGTAGATAACCCGCCAAAGAGTTTTTCTGCCAGCCTTGTATTAAACGGCCATGGCGGTTAATAAAAGCTTCCAGCTCAGCATATTCCACTGTCAGATTACGATTGCAGTATTTTTTCAGCGCCTGTGGCAATGACTGTTGTTTTTGCGCCAGTTCTTTGCAGATCACCGGAATAGCCTGACATAAAGTTTCAATACAAAACACTTCGCTGGCTGGCAACCTGCTGTTGATTTTATCCTGCAGCAGCTGTTGTAACAGGATTTGGCAGCACTCTTCGGCCAGCTCATAAGTCAGCTGCAGTATATGAGACGACTCCTGATCCCGCAATTTGTATTCCATCACCATACGTTTATGGGCTTTGCTGAGGCTGTCAATTTTAATCACCAGCAGCACAACAACGATAAAAAAAACAATAAATATCAACAAGGTCCACATATACAACTCAGAATATTCGACAACCAATCCGGTCCGAAAACACCACCAAAAAAACGCCATACGTCAGGCACGGCGACGAGTATACCACTGCGTTGCTACAATCCAACGACGCCTGAGCGAATTTCACTGCAGGCGTGTTGGCGTGATTTATTAGTTTTTTTGCTTACGTTTGATGTAGTTATTAATTTGCTGTTCCAGGATCGGTAGCGGCAGACTGCCGTTTTGCAGCAGGGTGTCATGAAACTCCCGTACATCGAAGTCAGCGCCAAGCGCCCGCTCAGCCTGTTTTCTTAAACGTTTGATGGTAATTTCGCCCAGTTTGTAAGACAGCGCTTGCGCTGGCCAGCTGATATAACGATCAATTTCGGTGGTGACATTATGCAAGGACAGAGCACTGTTGTTGGCCATAAAATCGATCGCCTGCTGTCTGGTCCAGCCCATAGTGTGCATACCTGTGTCCACCACCAGTCGGGCCGCACGCCACATCTCATAAGTCAGCCGGCCAAAGTTACTGTATGGGTCCTGATAAAAACCCACTTCCAGCCCCAGATATTCAGAATACAACCCCCAGCCTTCGCCAAAAGCCGAAGTGTAAAAACTGCGACGATATGAGGGTAAATCAGTTTGTTCGTTCGCCAGCGCGACCTGCAGGTGATGACCAGGCACAGCTTCGTGAAGTGTCAGGGCTTCCAGCTCATACAGCGGACGCCGGTCCAGCGCATAAGTGTTTACCCAATAAAAGCCTGGCTCACCGTCACCGCGGCCACCGGCATAACGGCCAGTGGTGTATTTAGGCGCAATTTCGGCCGGCACTGGCTCCACCCCATAAGGCGTGCGCGGTAATTTTTTAAACAGTTTTGGCAACTGGGCGTCAATTTTTTTCGACAGATAAGCCGCTTCTTTCAGCAGCTGATCCGGGGTTGTCACGTAAAACTGCTTGTCGGTGCGTAAAAACTGAATAAATTCAGCAAAACTGCCGTTAAACCCGGTGTCACTGATCACTTTGGCCATTTCTGCCCTGATCCGCGCCACCTCATTTAGACCAATCTGATGCACCTGTGCTGGTGTCATTTTCAGTGTGGTGTAATGCTCCAGCCGATTCTGATAAAACTCTGCGCCCAGCGGCAACGCGATAGCAGCTATATCGTCGCGTGCGCCTGGTAAATATTGCTGCACAAAAAAGTCATGGTATTGCTGATAAGCGGGGAAAATCTCTTTGTTGATCAGGTTTTTTGCCTGTTGCTGATATTGCTGCCACTCAGCGTCAGTCAAACCCGTCACAGGTTTTTGTAACGGCCTGAAGAATACCGATTGCCCAGCGTCTTTGGTAATAAAAGAGCGGATGCCTTCGGCATAACCATTCAGCACTGCTTTGGGCTGGGTATAACCTTTGGCCAGCCCCTCGCGCATCCACTGCGTTTGCTGTTGCATATATTTGGGCACTGACGCCAGGCGCTGCAGGTAATTCTCAACATCTTTTTTGTTTTTCAGCGCAGCGCCCGCCAGCATAAAAGTCAGATCGCTGTGAAAGCCCGATTCGGCGGTCAGCGGCATATAATGCGCACCGTAACGATACTCATCAACATCGTTTTGCAGCCGGTACACTAAAATCGCGTGGTTGATCTGCTGTTGCTCCGTCAGTCGACTCACATCAACAGCTTTTAATTGAGCCAGCAGCTGTTGTCTTTTTTCATCAGCCAGCGCCAGTGCCTGAGGTGACATATCGGGCAGACTGGTTTCACTGCGCGGACTAATCTCCTGTGCCTGTTGCCAGATTTTATCGGCAAAAGTATTAAAGTCTGTGCTGGCCGCAGGCGGCTGGTTGGCACAGGCGGTTAAAGCGGCTGCGCAGAACAACACCAGTAATTTACGTTTCATAAAAAGATCCCAAAGAGAAGTTGCCAGCTGATTGTATACAATTCTCTACGTGGCGATGAAACCGCCCGCCTGACAAAATTGCCGTTTGAGCCGATTTTATATCAACAAATTGGGCAAAGCCGGAGCAAAAAGCAGCAAACAGCTGATAAATTTGTAAAAAAACCACAATTTTTAAAAAAAATCTTGGCGTATGGCAGCGCTGTCGTTATTTTAAAGATGCGAGAAGCTCAAGATGCGCGCCAACCCTTGCGTTCAACCGGCATTTACGTAACATAAGGGCATTCATTTGCGCTAAGTCTATGCAGTATCCATTGGAGTTTTACTTGGCATGATGTATCAGGATTCAATCGATCAGGCGAGCGAAAAAGCTGCTCTTGCAATGGCTTTTTTGCAGCGGCATCGTTTGGCAGCACACCCGGTAAACTTCACCGTCGCTTACGAATATATCAGTGGCGTTCACGCTGCCTTATGCCAGACCATAGAACAGAAACTCGAAGCCCGCATCCATTTTGATGACTTTGTAATGATTGAG
Organism: Rheinheimera sp.; assembly: GCF_036782235.1. GTDB lineage: Bacteria > Pseudomonadota > Gammaproteobacteria > Enterobacterales > Alteromonadaceae > Pararheinheimera. The sequence continues at coordinate 79,963 of NZ_DAIPZL010000006.1, forward strand.
CTGTACAGCAATTACATTGTTACCACCAGCAAAGAAAACGAACAACTGGTCAGCAGAGTAAATCAGATTGTCAGCAAGTTAAGCGGCACCGCTGATCTGGCCAGTGAAACCATCAACGAATATATCGAAGTGCTGGATCAAGGCTTACAGCTGCTGAGCAGCGACAGCCTGGTTGACCCTAAAATCACTATGCAACGTATGATGGATGCGACTGTTGAGCTGCGCAGCAGTCAGGAAAAATTACGTGACCAGCTGCAGCACTCAGCTGAGCAAAGCCAGATTTTACGCACAGAGCTGGAACAGCTGAAAAAAAGCCGTCAGGTAGACGCACTGACCGGTTTGTATAACAGGCTCAGCATGCAGGAACATGTGGATGACTGGCTCACCCAGGACCCACAACGCCGTATTGCCGCTATTGCCGTTGATCTCGACCATTTCCGCCAGTTTAACCACGATTATGGTTTTAATATCGGCGATGTTATCTTGTCGAAAGTGGCGAAAAAAATCAGTGCTTATGTGCAGGAAAGCGGTTTGCCGGTGCGTGCCGGTGGTGAAGAATTTTTAATTCTGCTACCTGATGTGGATTTACGCACCGCCAGCGAAATTGCCGAACAGGTGCGTCGTGGTGTGGAAAAACTGCGTTTTGTATCGTCCCGTAGTAAAAAAGCCTTACCTAAAGTGACCATTTCGCTAGGCGTGACGCTGTATCAGTCGGAAGAAAACTGGCATCAGTTTCTGGCCCGCACCAGTCAGGTGTTGACCGTGGCAAAAAGACGCGGTCGCAATCAGGTTGCCACTGAAGCCATGCTGTAAACACCATGGCTGCCGCGCTGCTAAAAGAGCAAATCAACAGCACTTTATTAAACGCCATTGCAGCGCGTTGTCAGCAGTATTATCCAGCCTTTGATACCGCGGCTTTTTTACAAAAGTTCAATGACGATTTTCACACACTTGAACTGAAACAACGCATCAACCACACCTCCACCAGCCTGTATCAGACACTGGATTTGCCATTCGGGAAGGCCTGCGCAGTGCTAAAGCCAGTCAGTAGCCATTTTAGTGGTATTCCTGGTTTTATTTTCCCCGAAATTGTGGCGCAGTTTGGCTTAGAACAACCCGAAGTGGCGCTGGACGCACTGGGCCATTTCACCCGTTTTTCCACCAGCGAATTTGCCATCCGGCCTTTTATCCAACGATATACGGCAAAAACCTTTGCCCAGCTGCTGGCATGGGCTGAGGCCGACGACCATCATCTGCGTCGTCTGGCCAGCGAAGGCTGCAGACCACGTTTGCCCTGGGGCACGGCGTTAAAGGCCTTACAACGGGATGCCAGCCCGATTTTGCCCATACTGGAAAAACTCAAAGCCGACCCTTCGGATTATGTACGGCGCAGTGTGGCCAATAACCTGAACGACATCAGTAAAGATCAGCCAGAACTGGTGCTGGCACTCGCCGCCCGATGGCAAGGGAACAATGACAGAACTGACTGGATCATCAAACACGCCTTGCGCACCCTGCTGAAACAGCGTCACAGTCAGGCACTGGCTTTGTTTGGTTATCAAACTCCGGCTCTGCACGCCAGCCTGAGCCTCGACTGCACACAAGTACGGATGGGCCAGCAGCTGCAGTTTCAGGTACAGCTTCAAAGCCAGGCGCCGCTTGGCAAACTACGGCTGGAGTATGCCATCGATTTTACCGGCAAAAACGGTAAGAGCCGGCACAAAGTATTTCAGCTGTTAGAGCGCACAGTGACCGAACCAACACTGCAATTACAACGTAGTTATCGTTTTGTCGACATGACCACACGCAAACATTATCCGGGGCCACATCAGCTACATCTGTTTATCAATGGCCAGCCTTATGCGTCTGCCCCTTTTGAGTTACAACCAGCACAAAGTAGCTAATTTGCAGCATTTACCGCCTTTTGATTGGCGTAGCCGGACGGATCTTTTACACTAGCGCCAGTTTCGAGCTGGCAAAGGCCTTATCATGACAGAGCAGCATCAGGATGCAGCAACAGCTGCAGAGCAAAACACCACCCATTTTGGTTTTAAAACAGTCGCAGCCCAGGAAAAAGTCTCTTTGGTTGCCAACGTCTTTCATTCAGTTGCCGCCAAATATGACGTGATGAATGACCTGATGTCCCTTGGCATCCACCGGCTGTGGAAAAGATTTACCATCGATTGCAGTGGTGTCCGCCCTGGCCACAAAGTGCTGGATTTAGCCGGCGGCACCGGCGATTTAACCGCATTATTCTCCAAAAGAGTCGGCCCGACTGGTCAGGTGATACTTGCTGATATTAACGAGTCGATGCTCAATGTCGGCAAAGACAAACTGCGTGATATGGGGCTGGTCAATAACATCAGTTATGTGCAGGCCAATGCTGAAGCATTACCATTTGCCGACAATAGCTTTGATATTATCACCATTGCTTTTGGCTTACGGAATGTCACCAATAAAGACGCTGCGCTGCGCTCAATGTTCAGAGTGTTAAAACCGGGCGGCCGTCTGCTGGTGCTGGAATTCTCCAAGCCAACCGAAGCCTGGCTCAGCAAAGTTTATGATCTGTATTCATTTAAACTGCTGCCGGCCATGGGGCAACTGGTGGCCAATGATCGGGAGTCTTATCAGTATCTGGCTGAGTCTATCCGGATGCATCCGGATCAGGACACGTTAAAACAGATGATGGAAGATGCCGGTTTTAGTCAAACCAGCTACCACAATTTAACGGGCGGTATTGTCGCGCTGCACCGCGGTTATAAATTTTAACAGGGCACTGCAGATGCAAAAAGCCGGTTTGCTGCCGTTTTTTCCGCCGCTGTTGCCACAGTTGCTGCTGAGCATCGCCGAACCCGTACTGAATAAAGTGATCAGTATGGACCCGGATGCGCCGGCGCGACTGCAACAACTGCAAGGCCGGCAACTGGCAGTGGAGCTGACCGATGTTAAATTACGACTGGTGCTGACGGTACAACCAAACGGTGTCTGGCTGAATCAACATCAGGAAAAAGTAGATTGTGCACTGATCACTAACCTGAGCAGCCTGCGCCAGTTAAAAGACCCCAGCCAGCTGACCCGGCTGATCCGCGAAAACGCACTGGATATCGAAGGTGATCTGCAGCAACTGCAACAATTTAATCAGTTTTTTGCCCGCTTAGCGCCTGAATGGGCGGAGCATTTATCCGGTTATATTGGCGACGCCGCAGCCCACAAAGTCAGCCTGATGCTCAAACAAACACAGTTATTATTCAGTGCCAAACTCTCTGAAACAGAGCAGATGCTGACCGAGCTGGCGCAGGATGAATTACAACTCAGCCCACATCCGGCGCAGCTGCAACAATTTAGTGCCGAAGTCAGCCAGCTTAGTGCCCGCACTGAACAACTGGCGCGTCAGCTTGCGCTTATCAAGGGGAAATAAGTGAGTCTGAGCCGTTTTTACCAGATCAAAAAAACCTTATTGCAATATGGGCTGGATGAACTGATCCCAGCACAGTGGCAGCCCTGGTGGGCCAGAGGCGCCAGACTATCGCTGTTTTGGCTACGCAACCAGCATCCAGACAAAAGTCTGGGTGAACGTCTGCGTTTAGCTTTACAAAGCCTGGGACCGGTTTGGGTGAAGTTTGGCCAGATGTTATCTACCCGCCGCGATTTATTCCCGCCTGAACTCGCCGACGAACTGGCCAAGCTGCAGGATAAAGTGGCGCCATTTGACGGTCAGCAGGCACAACAGCTGATTGAACAAGCGCTTGGCCTTACACACATCAGCCAATTATTCAGTGAGTTTTCGGTCACGCCATTAGCTTCTGCTTCTATTGCCCAAGTGCATGCCGCCCGCTTATTGCAGGCCGATGGTACAGAAGCCGATGTAGTGGTTAAAGTGATCCGCCCTGGTATCGAAGCACAAATTCTGGCTGATCTGGACCTGATGGCCGACATTGCCGGTGCAGTGGCGCGCTTTTTACCGGACGGTAAAAGACTCAGACCCCGTGAAGTAGTTGCGGAATACCGTAAAACCATTCTGGATGAGCTGGATTTACAGCGTGAAGCTGCCAACGCCATTCAGCTGCGCCGCAACTTCACCAACTCAGATTCGTTATATATTCCCTTTGTGTACAGCGATCACTGCCGCCCGAATGTGATGGTGATGGAGCGGATTTACGGCATTCCGGTGTCTGATATTGCCGCTTTGCAGGCGCAAGGCACCGACATGGAGCTGCTGGCTAAACGCGGGGTTGAAGTGTTTTTTACCCAGGTGTTTCGCGACAGTTTTTTCCATGCCGATATGCACCCTGGCAATATTTTTGTATCGCGCGACACACCACACAACCCCAAATATATTGGCATAGACTGCGGTATAGTCGGCACGCTGAATCGTGAAGATAAAAGATACCTGGCGGAAAATTTTGTGGCCTTTTTTAACCGAGACTACCGCAAAGTCGCTGAACTGCACGTGGACTCAGGCTGGGTGCCTTATGACACCAGCATTGAAGAGTTTGAAAGTGCCATCCGCACTGTGTGTGAACCTATTTTCCAGAAACCACTGGCCGATATTTCTTTTGGCCAGGTGCTGATGAACCTGTTTAACACAGCACGGCGTTTTAATATGCAGGTACAGCCACAGCTGGTGTTACTGCAAAAAACTCTGCTTTATATTGAAGGTTTAGGCCGGCAGTTATATCCGCAACTGGATTTATGGAAAACCGCTAAACCCTTTTTAGAAAACTGGGTAAAAGAGCAGATAGGCCCAAGAGCCATGTTCAGGCAAATTAAAGAAAACCTGCCGTTCTGGGCGGAAAAGCTGCCGGAAATGCCCAATTTATTGCATGGTTATTTGCAGCAACAACCTAAAGCACAGCAGGCTCTGCTGCAGCAAATGCAACAACTACAACAACGTCAGCTGCAGCAGAGCCAGGCACTAAAACTGGCGGTATTGGCCAGTGGCGCTGCTGTCAGTGCGGCAGTATTGCTTGCCATTGGCTGGCCTGTGCTTGCTACAGCTTTAGCTGTTGGCGCTATGTTTTTTGCGGCAAAAGCGGTATTGTCATAATTCTTTCTTACAATACAGCGGACAACTGCCGGACGCTATAAGCACAGAGTCTGGTTTCTGACAAAACAACTGATAATACAAGGGTCTTCTATATGGGTTTTGGTGGTATTAGTATTTGGCAACTGCTGATTATTCTGGTGATTATTGTGCTGTTATTCGGCACCAAAAGACTGCGCAATATCGGCACTGATTTAGGTTCAGCAATTCGTGGTTTTCGCAGCTCATTAAAAGAAAACGACACCGAAAATACAACGGAAACAGACGCCACTTTTCCTGAAGTACGTAAAGAAGTGAGCAACAACCAGACTACCGCTGCACCTGCGGCACAAGCGACGCCTGTTGCCCCTGCAACAACCACAGCGACACCTGCGCAGCCGGCGCAACCTGTCGTGAATAACAACAGTGGCACAGAAAAACACTAATGAGCTTCTGGGAACTGGTGTTATGTGGTGTAGTGGCGCTGATAGTGCTGGGGCCTGAGCGGTTACCCGGTGCTATCCGCAGTGTCAGCCAGTTTATCAATGGCGTGCGCCAATTTGGTCAGCAAATGAGAGCAGAGCTTGGTGACGAGCTTAGAGCGCATGAACTGCATCAAAAACTCAAAGAAGCGGAAGAAAAAGGCCTGTTAAACCTGACACCGGCCGAGCTGACCGCACTGGCCGAGCTGCGTCAGGCAGCCGCCGATGTGACCAACCCTTACGCCGGTACACAAACCGGCACCACAGCCCCAGCCACTGAATCCACAGCGGAACAAACTGCAGTCACAACTGAACATAATGAACAAAAAAACGACAAGCCCGCACAACCCTAACAGCCTGATGGGCCATTTGATTGAACTGCGCAACCGCTTGCTGAAAAGTATCGCTGCAGTGGTGCTGATATTTCTGTCGCTGGCTTATTTTGCCAATGATATTTACCACTTGCTCAGTTTGCCATTGATGAAAGTACTGCCACAAGGCACCAGCATGATAGCCACTGATGTGGCCGCGCCTTTTTTTGCACCTTTTAAACTGACTTTTATTGTGGCCTGTATTCTGGCTGTGCCTTATATCCTGTTTCAAATCTGGCGTTTTATTGCGCCTGCTTTGTACAGCAGAGAAAAACACCTGATAGCGCCACTGATTGCCTCCAGCACTATTTTGTTTTATGCCGGCATCGCTTTTGCGTATTTCCTGGTATTTCCGCTTATTTTTGGCTTTTTTACCAGCGTGGCACCAGAAGGCGTCACCATAGCCACCGATATCAGCAGTTATCTGGATTTTGTGTTAAAGCTGTTTTTTGCCTTTGGCCTCAGCTTTGAAATCCCGGTGGCCATTTTGTTGCTGATTTGGACAGGCGCCATGAGCCGGCAGGACTTGATTGAAAAACGGCCTTATTTTATTGTCGTAGCCTTTGTCATCGCGATGTTTTTGACACCGCCAGATGTGTTGTCACAAACCTTGTTGGCCGTGCCTATGTGCCTGCTGTTTGAACTTGGTATCTGGATGGGGCGTTTTTATCAGCCTAAAGCTAACGAAACGGAAACTGACGAAGAAGCGGAACCACCGCATCAATAACACAAGGATTTTTATGAAGTTAAAACTAAGCGTTTTGCTGTTTTGCCTGATGTCATCCGGTGCCCACAGTGCCGATTTAGCCAGTCAGTTGGCGGCCTGCCAAAAACTCAGTGACGAAAACCAGCGTCTGGCCTGTTTTGACCGCATCAGTAAAACCACAATGCCTGTGACTGCACCAGTGTCGTTGCCGCCACCAGCCGAAGCTCAAACTGCGGTATCAGCACCTGCTCCTGTAGCAGCACCAGCACCAGCACCAGCACCAGCACCAGCAGCTTCACCGGTGGCAGTGGAAAAAACCACTCCTGCTGCCGCACCAGAAGAATTTGGCGCTGAACAGTTAAAAAAACCAGAACCTGTTGAAGCTACCGAACTGCGCAGTGAAGTGGTCAAAATTGAAAAAGATGCCCGCAAGAGAATGGTGTTACATCTGGCCAATGGCCAACAGTGGTTGCAATTGGAAGTGGAATATTTTTACGTCAAGCCAGGTGACACCGCCATTATCCGCCGCGCCGCATTAAGTTCATTTTTATTGGGAACCGATCGGGTGTCAAAAACCATCCGGGTTCGTCGTGTTAAATAACCAGTACAGCTGGTTTGATGCCGGCGTAAATTTATTTAGCGCCCAATATGACACTGACCGGGCGCAGGTGATGCAAAATGCCAGCGCTGCCGGTGTAGGCACCATGCTGCTGATTAGCAGCGATTTGGCCGAAACGGCCGATAATCTGAGCTGGTGCCAAAACTATGACAACTGCCTGACCACAGCAGGTGTACATCCCCATCAGGCAAGCGCTATTGCTGCAGACTGGCAAACACAACTTGAGCAGCTGCTTAGGCTGGAGAAGGTCGTGGCCGTGGGAGAATGTGGCCTCGATTTTAACCGGATGTTCTCGCCACAGGCGCAGCAAATTCAGGTGTTTGAAGCCCAGCTCCATCTTGCCAAAAGTACAGACAAGGCGGTGTATCTGCATGAAAGAGACGCTTTTGATACCCAAATCAGTTTGCTGAAACAACATCAAATCAGTCGTGGCATCGCCCATTGTTTTACCGGCGATTTCACACAACTAAAAGCTTATCTGGATTTAGGTTTATATATTGGCATTACCGGCTGGCTTTGTGATGAACGCCGCGGTCAACTGCTGCAACAAGCCATGACTTATCTGCCGGCCGACCGGCTTATTTTAGAAACAGACGCACCATATTTGCTGCCGCGTAATCTGGACAATAAACCCAAATCTCGGCGCAATGAACCGGCATTTATCAGCGCTATTGCAGCACAGTTATCCAACCTGACCGGCTGGTCGGTCGCTGATATCGCCAAACACAGTGAATACAATGCCCGCCAGTTATTTCACCGGGAGCAAAGCCAATGACGATGCCGGATTTTGCGCTGTTATTACGGCCGCTGCAGCTTTACCCCTGGCACTTTGTGGTGTTAACCCTGTTAGCGGCTTTGTTTGGCGCCGCTTTGTTTGCTGTGCTGGTGTATCGCCGGCAACTGAAATGGCAACAGGAAACTGCCGAACAGCTGGAAGAGAATATTCAGACCCGCACCTTCGAGTTGCAGGTGGCGTTAAATGAGCTGGCCGACAAAAACCGTATTCTGGAAGAACAAAATACCCAGGACGCCCTGACCGGCGTGCGTAACAGAGCTTATTTTGACAAAAAAATTCAGGCTGAACTCAAACGCAGCCGTCGTGAACAAAGGCCGTTGGCGCTGGTGATGCTCGACATCGACCATTTTAAACAAATTAATGATAACCACGGCCATTTGGCCGGTGATGCCGTGATCCGGGGTGTGGCAGAAAAAATTGCCCAGTTACTCAAACGCAGCAGCGACCACGTCTGCCGTTATGGCGGGGAAGAATTTGCGCTGATTTTGCCCAACACTGACGCTCACGGTGTTGTTGAACTGGCCGAACAAATCCGGCTCAGTATTGCCGCCAGCCCTTTTGATACCGAAATTGGCCCATTGCCGGTGCAAATCAGCGCCGGTTGTTATGCTGCAGTGGCAGCACCTGACATGGTCAGTACAGATTTTATTCACGCAGCTGATCAGGCGCTTTATCAGGCAAAAACGGCCGGCCGCAACCAGGTGATCCTGGCGGCAGCTTCCGACGCTGCTACGCCTGTTGCTGCTTCAGAAGGAAACACCGATGAACTCGTCCAGTAGTTATTTCCCCGCCAGCCGCCTGCGCCGGATGCGCCAACATGACTTCAGCCGCCGCTTGATGGCTGAACATCAACTGACGGTGAACGACCTGATTTACCCTATGTTTATTATTGAAGGCGACAACAAACGCGAAACTATCGCTTCGATGCCGGGCATTGAACGCCTGACGCTGGATTTATTGCTGGAAGAAGCCAAAGAGCTGGTGGCGCTTGGTATTCCGGCGATAGCGCTGTTTCCGGTTACACCACTGGATAAAAAGTCATTAATGGCCGAAGAAGCCTACAACCCGGATGCTCTGGCACAACGTGCTGTGCGTTTGTTAAAACAGCATGTCCCTGAACTTGGTATTATTACCGATGTGGCGCTGGATCCTTTTACCACCCACGGTCAGGACGGCATTATTGATGAAAGTGGTTATGTGCTGAATGACGTCACCACCGACATTCTGGTAAAACAGGCGCTGTCCCATGCACAAGCCGGCGCCGACATTGTTGCCCCTTCAGATATGATGGATGGCCGTATTGGCGCTATCCGCGAAGCTTTGGAAGCCGAAGGTTTTCATAACACCCGCATTCTGGCGTATTCCGCTAAATATGCTTCAGCCTATTACGGCCCCTTCCGCGATGCGGTAGGCTCTGCCGGCAATTTAAAAGGCGGCAATAAAAAGTCGTACCAGATGGACCCGGCCAACAGCAACGAAGCGCTGCGCGAAGTGGCTTTGGATCTGGAAGAAGGCGCTGATATGGTGATGGTTAAACCTGGCATGCCCTATTTAGACATAGTGCGCCGGGTGAAAGACGAGTTTGGTGTACCGACATTTGCTTATCAGGTCAGTGGTGAATATGCCATGCATATGGCCGCCATTCAAAACGGCTGGCTGGCAGAAGAAGCTGTGGTGATGGAGTCCTTATTGGCCTTTAAAAGAGCAGGCGCCGACGGCATTCTGACTTATTTTGCCAAAAAAGCGGCTATCTGGTTAAAAGGCTAACACGGCTGCCACCAAATCGTCCTGACCCAAAAAAAGCGCCTTCAGGCGCTTTTTTATTTCAGCTGCAACAACCAGCCGGCCTGTTGCTGATACGCCACTTCCTGCTCCAGCTCAGCGCGCATCAGTGGATGCTGCTCCAACCAGCCGCCAGGCAAAGTTAAAGTCAGACTTTCCGCCTGGGCGCTGATTTGCACTTCCGGCAGCACTTCATGGCGGCGACGCATCGACAACACCACAGCTAAGCGCAGTAACCGGGTTAAACGCACAGCGAGCAACACTGAAGTCATGGTCTGACGGGCAATAATGTCGCGGTTAATATCAGCCCTGTGGTTATACACCAGCGCCATCAACAGCTGTTGTTGCGCCCGGGTAAACCCAGGTAATTCGGTATGGCTGATAATATAAGCACCGTGATGATGATGGTTTTTGTATTCGATCAGCAGGCCAAGCTCGTGCAATAGAGCGCCCGACCTTAGCATACTCAGGCCTTCAAATTTACTCAGTTGCCACTGCGCCTGTAACTGCAATGCCAGCTGCAACGCCATATCGGCTACTCTGTTGGCGTGTTGCTCGTCAATATAATAACGCACCATTAAACTGGCGATGGTTCTGTTGCGCACATCACTGTGTTGCAGCTGGGGCAACATGCTGTACAACACCCCTTCGCGCAGAGCGCCCCCCGACAGAGTCATACCGGGAATATGCAGTTTGCGGAATAAGGCGATTAAAATGGCAAGGCCGGACGGAAAAACCTGTTTGCGCTCCTGCGCCAGTCCAACCAGGGTTAAATGCTCCAGCTGACCACAGACCAGCGCCTGCTGCATAATACTTTCCAGCCTGGCCAGCGTAATGACTTCATCCTGCCCCTGCGCCACCAGAATTTCCTGCATCGCCTGCACTGTGCCCGAAGCGCCCACCGAAATTTGCCAGCCTGCTGCCAAAAAGGAAGTCGCTATGCTGTCGAGCTCCTGCTCTGCCGCGGCAATAGCGGCATTAAAATTATCTTCGGTGAGCAGGCCGTCGGTAAAATATCTGTCCAGATAAGTCACACAGCCCATATTCAGGCTGGCAAGCAATAAAGGGGAAAAACCGCTGCCGATCACCATCTCAGTAGAAGCGCCGCCAATATCAATGACTAACCTGTTGGCTTCACAGCTGGAGGTATGGGCAACTCCCAGATAAATCAGCCGGGCTTCTTCTTCACCGCTGATAATTTCAATATGATGACCGAGGATTTTTTCCGCTTCATTGAGGAACGTTTTGACATTACGCGCCAGGCGCAATGTGGCTGTGCCAACAATACGGATATTTTGCGATGGAATGTCCTGCAACCGCTCGGCAAAAAGTGCCAGGCACTCCCAGCCGCGGGTCATGGCTTTTTTACTGAGCACCAGGCTGTCATTCAGACCAGCGGCAAGCCGGACTTTTCGTTTCACCCGGCCTATCACCTGCACACTGCCGCCAACCACTTTCACCATCAACATGTGAAAGCTGTTGGAGCCAAGGTCAATCACAGCATAAATATCTTCATGCTGTGATTGTTCCGGTGTGCTGATGCCCGGCTTAACGTGGTCTGGCGCGCTGCGGTCTTGGTCCATTCGGATGAGGTCGTCCTGCACTGCGGGCCTGGCCCGGACGGCGGCGTACACGCGCCTTCGGCTGGGTTAAATCCGTTAATAAAGCGGAAGGGTCGTATTGACTGACCGGAATTGGATGTTTGATATAGTCTTCAATAGCGGTCAGGTTCAGCGCATAACGCTCACAGGCAAAACTGATAGCTTTGCCGCTTTCACCGGCACGGCCGGTGCGGCCAATACGGTGTACATAGTCTTCACAGTCATCCGGCAGGTCAAAGTTAAATACATGACTCACTTTTGGAATGTGTAAACCACGGGCTGCAACGTCTGTCGCCACCAGAATATCCAGTTTGCCACTGGTAAAATCGTCGAGGATTTTTAAGCGTTTTTTCTGCACTACGTCACCGGTGAGCATGCCAACACGATGGCCGTCGGCTTCCAGCCAGGCAAAAATGTCTTCACACCAGTGTTTGGTATTGGCAAAAACAATGGCTTTATCCGGCCATTCTTCTTCCATCAGCGTCAGCAATAACTTCATTTTATGTTCGTTAGACGGATAAAACAGTTCTTCGCTGATGCGGCTGCCGGTCATTTGCTCAGGCGCAATATGGATATGTTCCGGCTGATTCATTTGTTCAAATGCCAGCTCCTGTACCTTGTACGACAAAGTGGCAGAGAACAGTAAACTTAAACGTTCGGTGGCAGGCGGCATCCGGTTAAACATATAACGAATGTCTTTGATAAAGCCTAAATCGAACATACGATCGGCTTCATCCAGCACCACCACCTGAATTTGTTTCAGGTCGTACAGGCCTTGTTTCATGTAGTCGATCAGGCGGCCTGTGGTACCAATTAAAATATCAGCACCTTTTTCCAATAACTGGCGTTGAGAATCGTAACCTTCGCCCCCATAAATCAGAGCAAGCTTTAAACCGGCATGTTTTGCCAGTTCAACAGCGTCCTGATGGATCTGAACTGCCAGTTCCCGCGTAGGAGCCATAATGATGGCACGCGGCTGGCCTGAACCTTTAGGTTCATGGGTCAGCAGATAATGGAAAGTTGCCGTCAGAAAGGCCAGGGTTTTCCCTGTGCCGGTCTGGGCTTGTCCGGCAATGTCTTTACCGGCCAGTGCCAGTGGCAAACACTGTGACTGGATCGGTGTGCAATGAGTGTAACCTTGCGCATGAAGTGCGGCAAGGACCTGAGGTGCCAATGCAAAATCGGCGAATTTATGCTGAGTGAGGTGTGTTTTATTCATACCGGGTTAGCATAACCGTTACGCTTGCAATAAGGAACAGTCAGGATAAAATTGATGCCAGTTTTTTCACGGGTCGGTTCATCCGCAAAGCAGCGCCAGTACAACAGCGCAGCCCCCTTGCCGGTGGTTCCAACCCAAAACGCTGAATAACGCAGTAACCCTGCCCAGCCCTATCGGAGAATATAATGAGCGAACATATTTTACAGGTTTCTGATGACAGCTTTGAAGCTGACGTTTTAAAAGCTGCCAGCCCTGTGTTGGTGGATTTCTGGGCAGAATGGTGTGGTCCATGCAAAATGATCGCCCCAATCCTGGATGACGTGGCCAAAGAATATGCCGGCAAAGTGACAGTAGCCAAAGTAAACATCGACCACAACCCGGGCACACCACCAAAATTTGGTATCCGTGGTATTCCAACTTTACTGTTATTTAAAAACGGCCAGGTTGCCGCCACTAAAGTTGGCGCTCTGTCAAAAACTCAGTTAAAAGAGTTTCTGGACAGCAACATCTGAGCTTGATCCGCACAGAGAAAATCAGGCGTATATTTGTACGCCTTTTTTTATGGCGCCGCTGGACGGCCAAAACTTATCCTGCTATGGTGTAGCTCAGCAACTTCTCTAATAACCCGCTTGTTCGTTGACTAATTCATTTCCAAACCTAAATTGCTCAGCGAAAAGCTATCTTTCTGTTTTGATACACAAGAACCCATCAATATGCATTTAACCGAACTGAAGCTGAAGCCGATTAACGAGCTGGTTGATCTGGCTGAGTCCATGGGCCTGGAAAACATGGCCCGTCTGCGCAAGCAAGATATTATTTTCGCCATCTTAAAATCACATGCGAAAAACGGTGAAGAGATTTACGGCGACGGTGTGGTCGAAATTCTGGCCGATGGCTTTGGCTTTTTGCGCTCATCTGACAGTTCTTATTTAGCAGGCCCGGATGACATTTATGTGTCGCCAAGCCAAATCCGCCGCTTTAACCTGCGCACCGGCGACAGTATTTCTGGCCTTATTCGTCCGCCAAAAGAAGGTGAGCGTTATTTTGCGCTGCTCAAAGTAAACGAAGTGAACTTCGGTCGCCCTGAGCAAGCCCGTAACAAAATTCTGTTTGAAAACTTAACCCCTTTGCATGCCAATTCACGGCTGCGGATGGAACGTGGCAATGGCAGTAAAGAAGACATCACGGCGCGGGTGCTGGATTTAGCTTCGCCTATCGGCCGTGGTCAGCGTGGTTTGATTGTGGCACCACCAAAAGCAGGTAAAACCATACTGCTGCAGAATATTGCCCAGTCTATTGCCTCAAATTACCCTGAATGTGTGTTGATGGTGCTGCTGATTGACGAGCGTCCGGAAGAAGTGACCGAGATGCAGCGCATGGTTAAAGGTGAAGTGGTTGCTTCAACCTTCGACGAGCCAGCCAGCCGCCACGTCCAGGTTGCCGAAATGGTGATTGAAAAGGCCAAACGTCTGGTTGAACACAAAAAAGATGTGATCATCCTGCTCGACTCTATCACCCGTTTAGCCCGTGCTTATAACACTGTGATCCCAAGTTCAGGCAAAGTACTGACCGGTGGTGTGGACGCCAACGCGCTGCACAAACCAAAACGCTTTTTTGGTGCCGCCCGTAATGTGGAAGAAGGTGGCAGCTTAACCATTATCGCCACTGCGCTGGTGGACACTGGTTCGAAGATGGACGAAGTGATTTACGAAGAATTTAAAGGTACAGGTAATATGGAACTGCACCTGTCGCGTAAAATTGCTGAACGCCGGGTGTTCCCAGCCATCGACTTTAACCGCTCTGGCACCCGTCGCGAAGAATTGCTGGCGTCGCAGGAAGAACTGCAGAAAATGTGGATCTTACGCAAAATCCTCAATCCAATGGACGAAACCGATTGTATGGAATTTTTGATCGACAAGCTGTCGATGACCAAAACCAACGATGAGTTTTTTGAGTCCATGAAACGGCAAAAAAACAGCTAAGTTGAAGCCGGCCTTGTGGCCGGCTTTTTTTTGCTTCTTTTCCGCCAGCCCCTGTGTTTCTGACCGGCATTTGCAGCCGATGTTTTGATCCCTGGCGGCAAATCGGCAAAGGCCGTGGGCCCGGCCAGATGTGCCCGCACAGAATTTATATTTATCAGGGTAATTCACCATGGCACTTGCACGTATTGTCATTATTGGCGGCGGCGCCGGCGGTTTAGAGCTGGCCACCCGTCTTGGAAATAAACTCGGCCGTAAAAACAAAGCTGCTGTCACGCTGGTTGACCGCAACGCCACCCATATCTGGAAACCGCTGCTGCATGAAGTAGCCACCGGAACTCTGGATGTGGATATCGATCAGGTCACCTACCGCGCTCATGCCGCCGCCCATGGCTTTGATTTTCAGCTTGGCACCATGACAGGGCTGGATCGCGAGCAACGTCAGGTGATTCTGGCACCCCTGTATGATGAAAATGGTGAAGAAATTTTGTCAGAGCGCCGGTTAAGTTACGACTATCTGGTGCTGGCAATTGGCAGTGTGTCGAATCATTTTGGCACCCCTGGTGTGGTGGAAAACTGTATTTTCCTCGACAGCCCAGCGCAGGCCAAAAGGTTCCACCGCCGTTTGCTGGAAGCTTATTTAAAACTGAACTCACCAGGCCACCCCAAAGACAATCTGAATATTGCCATAGTAGGTGCCGGTGCTACCGGCGTGGAACTGGCCGCCGAGCTGCATCACGCCGCTGCTGAGCTGAACTTATACGGTTTTAGCGATATGAAACGCGACCGGTTAAAAATCAGTGTCATTGAAGCAGGCCCGCGTATTCTGCCGGCATTACCTGAGCGTATTGCCGCTGCCGCCCATAAAGAGCTGGTGAAACTGGGCGTCACTGTACGGGTGGCGACGAAAGTCACAGCAGCAGATGAACATGGATTACAGCTGGGTGATGAACATCTGGACAGTGAATTAATGGTCTGGGCGGCTGGTATTAAAGCGCCTGATTTTCTTAAAGATTTGGCTGGTCTGGAAAACAATCGCATCAATCAGCTGCTGGTGTTACCCACTTTACAAACCACCCGCGATTCGCAGATTTATGTGATTGGTGATTGTGCCGGTTGCCCGCTGCCTGACAATAAATGGGTGCCACCACGGGCTCAGTCAGCGCATCAGATGGCTGAGCTGGTGGCCAAAAACCTGATTGCCGCCGTCAGTGGTAAACCGCAGCAGCAATATCATTACCGGGATCACGGTTCCTTAATCTCACTGAGTCGTTTTGGCACTGTTGGCAGCCTGATGGGCAATCTGGTTGGCGGCGCTATGATGATTGAAGGTCGGATTGCGCGGATGGCATATATTTCGTTATACCGCATGCATCAGGTGGCTTTACATGGCTGGTGGCGCACTCTGATGATTTCGGTAATAGGCCGTATTAATAAAATTATCCGGCCAAGGCTAAAGCTGCACTAACAACACTCACAGCACATCCCCACCATAGACAACAAAGGCAGCTGTACATCAGCTGCCTTTTTTACCGCCACACAAATTCACAACAGCCGCATCTTAACGCCGGCGTGAAATGGCCGGCTCATCAAAATAATCAAACTGACCGTCAGCCAGGGCCGTTTTACGTTGTTGCTGGTAATCCAGCCTTTCGCTCAGCGCATACCCAAAAACTTCCAGGTGTGCCTCGGCCATTAGCTGCTGCAACTCGGTTTTATCGGTAAGCCCCAGCAGCTCACCGGCATATAAAAAACCTTCAGCCCGGTGTTTTTCTACTGTCACTGTGTCTCTGGCTTTGCTTTTTTGAAAAATCAGCAAAAACTGCTGTTTGGCCTGCTGCAAAAATAAACCTTTATCCATCAGTGTTCTCCGCTTTGTACCGCTGCGGCATTATTGCTTTTGTTGCTGCTAAACAGGCTCTTAACGTCATCCAGAATCACATACAAGGCCGGGATCAGCAGTAAAGTAATCATAGTGGCAAACAAAATACCAAAGGCCAGCGACACTGCCATCGGCACCACCACTTTGGCCTGCAGACTGCGCTCCAGCACAATAGGTGCCAGGCCAACAAAGGTAGTCAGCGAGGTCAGTAAAATAGCCCTGAACCTCTGAGTACCCGCATCCACCACGGCTTTGGTAAGGGCTACACCTTCAGCTCTGGCTCTGTTGACAAAATCAACCATGATCAGACTGTCATTCACCACGACGCCGGCCAGCGCAACCAGACCAAACACCGACATAATGCTCATGCTAAGCCCAAGCACCAGATGCCCCAGCACAGCACCCACCAATCCAAATGGGATCACACTCATAATAATCAGCGGCTGACTATAAGATTTCAGCGGAATGGCCATTAAACCGTAAATACAAAACAGCGCAAACACTGCACCTTTGAGCAGTTCAACCATTGCATCTGCTTCATCCTGCGTGTTGCCTTCCAGCTCAGAAGTCACACCCGGATATTTTTCACTGATTTGTTTTAGCGTGCTTTCACGGATTTCTTTAACCACTTTTGACGGTTCAATCAGGCTTTTATCGGCTGCAGCATTCACCGACACAGCTCTCATCCCATTCACCCTGTTAATTGCACTGTAGCTGGGCTGCAACCTGTAAGTTGCCACCTGTGAAAATGGCACAACGCCGCCGTTGGCGGTGCGGATCCGCATATTTTCCAGGTTGCCAATCGATGAGCGCTCATCTCGCGGATAACGCACCATCACTTTAATTTCTTCACCGTCACGCTGCACACGCTGAGCTTCAGCACCGTAAAAACCATAACGCACCTGCTGCGCCAGATTCTGCAGACTGATACCAAGCGCATCGGCCTCGGGTTTAAGCTGCAACACAATTTCGTCATTGCCGCCAAGCAGGTTATCTTCAATGTCAAAAACACCGTTGTAGCCGGCCAGCGCAGTTTTTAGTTCGCGGGTAGCTGCCTGTAACTGATCTAAGTCGTTGCCGCGTAACTGAAAAGAAATATCAGCGCCGGCACCACCGCCCATGGAATTGGCATTAATTTTAAAAGACTTCAGACCCGGTATTTCCGGTACTTCTTCGCGCCAGCGCTTGGCGATTTCAAAACCGTCAATTTCACGACCTTCACTTTTTTCCAGTTCCACCACAATTTGACCTGCAGTATCAGAGTTCAGGAACATCAGCCGGTGCTTTACCACGTCTTCACCTTCCTGCTGCCGCATTTTATCGTTAGCACGGATCAGCGCCTGTTCAATCTGTTGCATTGCCAGCACTGTGGCTTTATTGGATGCACCTTCTTCCATCTTCACATTGGCCTGGATAAAGTCGCTTGGCAGTTCAGGGAAAAACACCCAACGCACAAATCCACCAGACATCAGGCCGCCCATCAGGATCAGCATGGCAACAAAACTACTCATAGTGACATAACGATGGCGGATACAAATTTCGATAAAGGGCCGGTATTTCTGTTCAATATAGTTTTCCAGCCAGCCTGAAACAGCTTCACGCACCTTTTTTAGGCCATTGCTGCCGGAACGTCCTAGCCGATAAAAAAAGCCGGTCCGGGCCGGATCCCAGGGTTTGGTGTCCATTTTGACCAAATGGGCCGGTAAAATCAGTTTGGATTCGACAATAGACAACAACAAACACAACACCACCACCCAGGCAATAGAACCCCAGATAGCAGACATAGTGCCGCCCACCATCAACATAGGCGCAAAAGCAGCCACTGTGGTCAGCACACCAAAAGTGGCTGGCATCGCTACTTTTTCGGCACCGCGGATCACGGCTTCGGTACTTTTGCCATATTTTTCGATCTCACTGTACGCACTTTCGCCGATAATAATGGCGTCATCAACCACTATGCCCAGCACCAGAATAAAACCGAATAAACTAATCATATTGATAGACACGCCAAACCAGGGCAATGGCAACAGGGCAAGTGCGCCGAGGAAACACACCGGAATGCCCACCATGACCCAAAAGGCGATGCGAAACTCCAGAAACAGCGTCAGCGCCAGTAACACCAATAAAGCGCCCATCAGCATATTGTCTGTCATTAAATCCAACCGGCCCTGCAGGTAATAACTGGCGTCACCCCAGGTCGCCAGTGTTACGCTGGCGGGCAATTGTTGTTTTTTCTCTGCAACATAGGCTTTGACGGTTTCGGCAATTTTTAGGGTGTTGTCATCACCTACAGCGTCAATTTTTATCGACACCGAGTTTTTGCCATCAAAAGTGGCCAGCCGCTCCCGCTCAATAAAACCGTCGGTAACTACAGCAATATCACCCAGCAATAACTTACTACCGTCAGCAAACTTCAGCAGCACTATGCTGGCAAAGTCGGCAAAGTCGTAAGCCTGACCTTTGGTACGCAATAAGATATTGCCGCTTTCAGAACGGATAGAACCACCAGGTAAATCCACTGAGCTGCCACGGATAGCACTGACCACCTGTTCAAAGGTCAGGCCGTACTCTTTGAGTTTGTGTTCAGACAACTCAATGGCAATTTCATAAGGACGGGCAGCAACCACTTCCACTTTGCTGACGCCGGGTTTGGCTTTGAGCTCATCACGGATATCTTTGGCCAGCTCTTTGAGGCTATGCTCGGGTAAATCACCGTACAAAGACACCCACATCACATTGCTCTGAAAACGTACCCGGTACACCACAGGTTTTTCCGTTTGTTCAGGCAAAGACGAAATGGAATTGACCTGGGTTTTAATTTCCTCCATCACTTCACTGATGTCATAGCCGTTGGCAATTTCCGCCTGCACTGTGGCTAAACCCTCAACAGCGTTAGAACGGATCCTTTTAATACCGTTGACACCACGCAGGCTTTCTTCAATTTTATCAATAACACCACTTTCCACTTCCTGTGGCGCCGCCCCCAGGTACGGCACCCGGATATTCACCTGTTCCAGCTGGATTTCCGGAAAAACCTGTTTTTTGATGGTTAACACTGAGGCCAGGCCGGCCAGTAACAACACCACCATCAGCAGATTGGCTGCCACACTATTGCGGGCAAACCAGCTTAAGATACTCTGATTACCGGTCATGACTGATCTCCGCCCTTCGCCACAGTGTCCGCAGTTTCTTTGTCGGATTTTTTAGCTGTAGCTTTGCTGTTGTCTGTACTTAACCGCACCTGCAAGCCGGGCAACGGGTTGGTGACAGGTGAAACCAGAATTTGATCACCTGGCGAAAAACCCGCTGCAATATAAGCTTGCTGCTCGTCAGCTCTGTCCAGCTCCATGGTTCGCAGCTGTAGTTTCTGCTCAGCGTCCACCACCAGCAACTGATTGGCTGGCCTTAATAAATGCCGCGGTACTACGACAACCTGTTGCGCCTGACGGCCGGCAATACTGGCTTTGACAAAACGACCAAAGCGCAGCGGTTCAACATTTGGCACCCCCAGCTGATAAGGATTTTTCACTTCAGCCACGGCATGGATCACCCTGCTGCGCTCATCCAGCACGCCTTCGGTACGCACCAGTGCAGCCTGCCATGTCAGCGTTTTACCAGCCACTTGCGCACTCAGTTGTACCGCAGGCGCCGGATTGCCCGGTTTTAAATCGATATAAGCCAGGTCATGATCCGTCAGTGGCAACCGGACTTCCGCCACATCAGTGCCATAAATCATACCTATGCTGCTGCCGCGGCTGACAAACTGGCCTAAATCCACACTGCGGTTTTTCACCATGCCGGCATAAGGGGCGCGGATTTCTGTGCGGCTTAAATCACGTTTGGCTCTGTCAAGATCGGCTTCAGCTGAACGTACTTTGGCCAGAGCACTGGCCAGCTGCGGCCGGCGTAAACCTAATGCCGGCGCCTGTCCAGCTTTAAAAGAGCGCCAGTCTTCTTCTGCCACCCGCACTCTGGCTTTTTCTTCTTCCAGTGCCGCCTCAGCTGTTGCCAGCGCCGCTTCGGCCGCTTTCACTGCGGTCAGGTAGTCACTGCGTTCCAGTTGTACCAGCAAATCACCCTGCTGAAAAAAACCACCTTCCACAAAATTGTCGGCAAGCTGCACCACCCGGCCATTTACTTCAGATACCAGGCTGGTTTCCAGCTTTGGGATCACCGCCCCTTGCGACTCAATCAGATAATTTAAATCCTGCGGCTGCACTTGTTGCACTTCCACCAATAGCGCTTGCTTGGTTTCAGCCTTTTTTTCCGGCGGTTTACGCATTGCCGCCAAACCTGCAGCAATCAAGGCTGCAGACAGCAAAATGACAGTGGGAACGGCAATTTTTTTGAATGTGGCGGCCATATTAAATTTCCATCTCATCAATGCCGAAGCCCAAGAGCTGCGGACATACCAGAAGTTAAAGTATTGATTATTGCCAGACTAACAGGTCTGGCGTTTTGTGACAGCAATTGCAGTAGCAACAAAATGTTACTGAAAGTTACAACCAAGCCTGGTACGCAGCAACCCCATAGTTAACCTTTGGCAGCCTCTGTGGGATCAGGGGAAAGATTGCGCTGGAACAATGTTTTGGTCATATAGCAAGACTAGAATGGCGCCGTCGAAAAATGCATCTACAAGGAAATTCTGATGGCTATCAGCACCCAACACAAAGTGTACATTCCGGATACCGCCAAAGATAACCAGTATATTTTGGCCGAGCTGCAACTGAGCGAGGGATTTTTTGCCAGCTACGCCGACACCTACAGCTGTTATCAGCAGCTGAGCCAGCAGTTTTTCCTGCTTTGTGAGCTAGCAGGCTTAAAAAACGTACATTTTATTGCCAACGATAAACTGCCGGTGGTGCGTTTTCACACTGAGGCTTTTAGTTTTCAAACCGCCGACCAGATGTTGTTTTTTTATAACCCGGCCTACCACGAAGCGCAGCACAGCCACTTTGACCCCAACTACCGCGCCCGCAAAATCAGTTTGTTATGCCTGGCGACGGGCAGCGAAATCCGCAATCAGGCGGCCGCCTTTCACCGTACAGTCAAAGCAGTGTTGCAGGAGTTTAAAGCCCGGTTGCCTGTAGCTGTACCGCTGAAAATCCGCGACCACCAGCATTTATCTTATGATTTATTTGCCCGCGCTAAAGGCTGTGACAGCAGCTTTGGCTACAAATTACGTTCTATTTCAAATCGTTATATGGCACGTGATGTAGAAATTCCAGCTATTCATCAGGCCATGACTTATGCCGCCGCCACTGTGCCACTAAGCCGCAAACTGGTGCAGCAACTACAGCACAACAGCAGCGCACCTTTTACTGAACTCTACCAGCAGCTGGAGCAGCGTTTTATCAGCGCCGCCACAGCCCATCACCTGACCCGGCTGGCACTGGTGGCCGATGGCAGCACACCGCTGGTGCGCAGCAGCCAGATTGAAAAACCCAAACGCAGTCAGGAACTGCATATGCTGAGTTTTGATTTAACATCGGATAAAGCCCAGGTATTCAGTCACTGGCTGCCGGATCAGCGCATGGAAACTGCTCACTTATTATTGGTGGCAGGTCAGGACGATCAAACAGAGTTTGGTTATGGCCGTTTTATGAATCAGGTGGAGCAGGCGTTAAAAGCGCTGGCGCAACAACTGGAAATGGACCCGGCCAAAGACGATTTAATAGTCCGTTTTCATCAGCACATTAGCTACCAGCTGTGATGTTTTAAGGCCAACAAGCCGTCTCCTCTGTCGTGCTTGTATTGCTGTGCCACACCGCGTCTGCCAAGTCCCGGCTGACGCGGTTTTTTGTTGCCCCCGGCAACGCCTGGTCAGCGCTGAAGCGGCAAACTGGCCAAAGGCAGGTAACGAACTCCGGTAGGAGTTGACAGCGAATGGTACAACCTCAGCTGGCTGGGTGTTAATAACAGCGCTGGTGTTTGTGGTGCAGGCTCCGGCGGCAGTTTGGCTTTGCGCGCCAGCGTAATATGAGGGCGCAATGCATGCTGGGGCGGTAAAAAACCAGCCTGTAACGCTGCTTGTCGCAGCACAGTATCCAGTTGTATCAGCCCGGGATGCTGTAACACACCGGTCAGGCAATACACAGCTGGCCCGGGCCATAATTCCAGCTGGTCCAACAATACTTCAAAAGCCGGTAACTGTTGTGTTTGAAGTAGCCGCCACAACAACTCTGTTTGTACCGCGCTGCTTTGGCCTAAAAATAATAACGTCAGATGTAAATTGGCAGGAGTCACAGGCTGCAATGGCGGCTTAAGCTGCTGCAGCAAAGCGGTGAGCTCTTCTTGTTGCGCTGCTGAAGGTGCTACGCCAATAAAAAGCCGACGTTCTCCCGGCCAATTAAATTCTGCCCCATCAAAATCGGGCCCATCAACATCAGGCCAGCCAGACTCAGTCTTCATCCGGCAACTGCGATGGGGTTAATCTGGACGCTTCTTCGGTTTTGCTCGAGCTTAATAACATGGTTTCCAGCTCAGCCATTTCGCTGGCGGTTAATTCACGCCACTGTCCGGGGGCCAGCCCGACCAGCCGCACATTCATAATGCGCACCCTTTTGAGTTTAGTGACATTAAACCCCAGATATTCGGTCATACGACGGATTTGCCGGTTTAAGCCCTGACGCAGCACAATATTAAACGTATGCCGCGATTTTTGTGTGACCTGACAAGGCAGGGTCACAGTGTCGAGAATAGGCACGCCGGCGGCCATTTTGCGGATAAAAGCATCGTGAATAGGCTTGTCGACTGTCACTACATATTCTTTGTCGTGGGCGTTACCGGCACGCAGAATTTTATTGACGATATCACCGTCATTGGTCAGGAAAATCAGGCCTTCAGATTCTTTATCGAGCCGGCCTATCGGAAAAATCCGCTCCGGATATTTCACCGCATCCACAATATTGCCTTTGACATGCAGCTCTGTGGTACAGGTAATGCCCACCGGCTTGTGGTACGCCAGATACACTCTTCTGGGTTTATTTTTTAGTGGTTTACCGGCGACTTCCACCTGATCAGTGGCCGCCACTTTAGTGCCCACCAGCGCCACTTGCCCGTTCACTTTCACCTGACCAGACTCAATCAGCTTGTCGGCTTCACGTCTGGAACAAAAACCAGTGTCGCTGATAAATTTATTTAAACGAAAAAGCTCGGTAGATGCTGTCAACTGGAGTACGCCTGTGGCAAAAAATGATGGAAAGTTTAAGGCTCCGTCAGGCTAAGGGCAAGCTTGGGCTTTGATTGGCGTAAAAGGTAAAGATTTAACAAGCCAGCGTTGTTGCCTTCGCGTGCTTATGGCAATAACAAATGGCTGACCCCAGAATACCTGGCCATCGCGGCTATCTGTACTAAATCACCGGTGCTCTGTGGCAATAACTGCAAAACAAACTCGCCCCCTGTTGCTGACAGCTGGCGGGCACCAATAGGTCCATGGCCCAGCCTGCTTGTCCAATAAGGCATCAGTGAGCAATGGGCCGAACCTGTCGCCGGATCTTCGTTAATACCAATTTTGGGTGCAAAATACCGGAAGACATAACCGCCTTGTGTTGCAGCCGCCGTCAAAATCACAGCGTGCCATGACAATACACAGATAGCTGCAAAATCCGGCTGATAAGCCGCTACTTCAGCTACAGTCGCAAACTCCAGAATAAGGTCTCTGCCGCTGGCCGCAGCAATAGCACCCTGGGTGATGGCCGTTGTTAAAGAGTCCAGAGCTTGCGCTTGCAAGGCAAAAGCATTCAGCGTCAGACAAAAATGCTGTTGTTGTTTTGCCACTGTGATAGTGCCAAAAGGGCTAGAGAAGGCTAATTCATTGCTTTGGCGGGTGTTTTTAAGTTCATTAAATAGCACAGCAGCAGCGGCCAAAGTGCCGTGGCCACATAAATTGATTTCGGTACTGCTGCTAAACCAGCGAATGTGATAACCAACTTGCGCCGGGCATAACATCACAGTGACCGGCTGCTCGGTGGCAGCCGCCAGCTGTTGTAATAGCTCTGTTGGTGGAAATTCATTAAATACAACCACAGCGGCAGGGTTACCGGCACAAGTTGCACTGCTAAAAGCCTGCACCAGATGAACTGCAAACAGCTGCGGCATAGCTATTCCGCCCAGATAGCAAATTCATTACCGCCTGGTTCCAGAAACTGAAAACGCCGGCCACCTGGGAAACTAAAAATGGCTTTAGTGATGGTTGCTCCGGCAGCCTGCACTGCCGCTAAACTTTGTGCCAGATTGTCGCTTTTTAACACCACCAAAACACCCCCCTGGGCCGTGGTCGCCACCTGAGTAGCGCGGTAAAAACCACCTTCCAGACCGGCATCAAAAAATGCCAGATAATCAGGGCCGTAGTCGACAAAACGCCAGCCAAACACAGAGGTAAAAAAAGCTTTGCTTTGTTCAGGCTGCAAGCTTGGCAGCTCAAGATAATTAATCTGATCAGGGCGGGTCATGGCGTTTCCTTGTTGAAATAACACACTGTGGCGAGAAAGAATTCTGAGGCTAACAAGGGGTTGGGATTTAGGCAATCACAGCAAGGGGTTGGCTGGTAAAAAATGCAGCCTAAATCAGAAAAACTGTCAGTGAATACAACAAACAACAGGCCCCAAATGCATCAGGGGCACCCTGTAAGTGCCCCTGACGGTTCTGTTTGCGGCTGTATGCGCCTTTGCCTTTTTTGGGTTTTTCCACTTTGCTGCGAAATAACGGGCTGGTGACTAAAGCCGCGAGAGCATTGTGGTGGATGTCACCACGGCCATGGGCAACTTTGCCCTTTGCTGATTTTTTCATTGCCTTTCCTTTTTGGTTAAAAAACGAGCGCATTGTAACAACAATGGCAGCAGCTACAAGCGGTTTTTTGCAGTGGCATTTTTGCGCTGAACCATGTCTGGCGCCGCCGCTTTCTGCCATAATGCAGCGCCTGCTATTTCAGTGAGATTAACTGCGGAAAAGCCATGTTATACAACTGCATTTTGTTCGACGCCGACGACACGCTGTTTCATTTTGACGCCTTTGCCGGTTTAAGCCGGTTGTTCAGCCGGTATGAACTGGCCTTTGATCAGGCGGAATTTCAGCGTTACCAACAACTGAATCTGCCACTCTGGCAACAATATCAGGCCGGTGATATTAACGCCGAACAACTGCAAAGCCGCCGTTTTCTGCCTTATGCCGAAAAGTTGGGCCTGAATGCAGCCGAGCTGAATGATGAGTTTTTGCTGACCATGGCCGATATCTGCACTTTATTGCCTGGTGCCCTTGAGTTGCTGCAAGCGCTCAGCGGCAAAGCACAACTTGGCATTATTACCAATGGTTTTACCCGGATGCAGCAGCTGCGGCTGGAACGTTGTGGTGTGGCGCATTATTTTGACAGTCTGGTCATTTCCGAACAGGTGGGCGTGGCCAAACCCCATCCGGCTATTTTTGATCATGCACTGGCCAGTCTCGGTTATCCGGCCAAACACAAAACTCTGATGGTCGGCGATAATATTCTGGCTGATGTGCAAGGTGCACAACAAGCCGGCATGGCCGCCTGCTGGCTCAATCATCAACAGCAACAGGCACCACAGGGCATTCAGCCAGACTACACAGTACAGTCTTTGTCTGAGCTACAGCAATTACTGCTGGCCTGAGCTGGTTGGCCGTTCTTCGCTTTGACCACTGGTGCCGTTTTGCGCCAGGTTGTGCTGCGCTATCGCCTGCTGTTCGTTTTCATATTGCATCAGCAATAAGGTCAGATAAATTTTAGTGGGCAAAGACAAAATCAGCCCCAAAGCACAACAAAGCGCCACGATAATAATGCCCTGCACGCCCATGGTTTCCGGCAATTTTGCCCCCAGCCACAAATAATGGCCAAAAATAATCAGTGTGATGCCACTCAACATCACCAGCTTTAACCAGAACATTAGCCTTTTGCTGGCAGCTAGAGCGGCGGTTTGCGGCCTGGCCACTGCGTCGTATTGTTGTACTGTGGCTGCCGGCGCACTTTCAGCCGGCGCACTCTCTCCGAGTGTGTTCTGCACACCAGTGGCAGGATTTGGCGCTGACGCTGGATTCATGCTTCAGGCTCCGCAGATCTGTCTCTGCTTACTATAAAAGCCTGTGGCCAGCAGTACTTGATCCAGCACAACAGAGTTGCGGATCAGGCGCAAAATTCCTCTGGTGTTTATTCGCTGTGCTGATTGCGACTGTTATTGGCAAGTCTGAATTTTAATCCAGTCTTTTTCTGCAATGCCAAGGGCTGCGGCCGCTTGATAAAACTCAGCACATTGTGCCGCAGCAGGTTTATCACTACGCGCCAGCAACCAGGCATAACTGAGATCAGGCCCCACCACCAGCGCCATACTGTAGTCCGGCGCCAGTTTGGCGATATTGTAAGCACCGTAAAATGGGCCAAAAAATGATACTTTGAGCCGGCCTTCATTCTCAGGGCCAACAAATTTAGCTACCCCTTCGGCTTCGTCCCATTGTTGGTGTTCT
The DNA here is from genome assembly GCF_036782235.1 of Rheinheimera sp. Lineage (GTDB taxonomy): Bacteria > Pseudomonadota > Gammaproteobacteria > Enterobacterales > Alteromonadaceae > Pararheinheimera. The sequence continues at coordinate 106,899 of NZ_DAIPZL010000006.1, forward strand.
TCGGAAAACCCCCGGTTCAACACTTTGACATAACCATCTTCCCGCAGGCTGTAGGTTGCGCTCACCTGGGTTAAACCCCGCTCAAAGCTGTGGTCCAGCCGGGCTATTTCATACCACTGCCCCAAATAACGCTTTAACTCAAAAGGCGTGACCGGCGTCACATTTTCCGGCACGCCGGTGCAGCCTGTCAGGAGCAAACCAGCCAGCAACAGCGTCCAACCTGTCATCATAACGTTGAATTTTCTCATGTTTTTCTCCTGTAGCCCCAAGCAGCACTACTGCTGGATACGCAGCCACCACATAAATAGCGCAACGACCGGCAAAAAATAATGACAGTTGCTGCGCTATTGATTGTTGAGCTGCCCTTGAATATCGATTAATAACGATATATATTTCGAAATATCGCGATACAAGGATATTGGGATCCCAAATGAATACCACAGAATTTGATGAACTGATCAAAGCGCTGTCACACCCGGTCAGGCGCGACATCCTGCTCTGGTTAAAAACGCCGGAGCAGTATTTTGCCGACCAGGAACACCCGCTGTCGTTTGGGGTTTGTGCCGGCAAAATTGATCAAAAAACCGGGCTGTCGCAGTCCACAGTGTCGAACCATCTGGCCATTTTGCAAAGAGCTGGTTTTATCAGCAGCAAAAAAGTAGGTCAGTGGAACTTTTTTTCGCGAAACGAAGCGGCTATTCAGGCGTTTTTGCAGCGCCTGCAACAGCAGCTTTAAGCAATAAGGCTGAATTTTGATGACTACACCAACTTTGTTTGCTCCGCTGCAACTGGGCAGCCTGACGTTAAAAAACCGTATTGTGATGGCGCCGTTAACCCGCTGCCGCGCCAGTGAAGGTCGGGTGCCTAATGCACTGATGGCCGATTATTACCGCCAGCGCGCCAGTGCCGGTTTAATTTTATCTGAAGCCACTTCAGTGACCCCTATGGGCGTGGGTTACCCCGACACCCCAGGCATCTGGTCTGACGAACAGGTGCAAGGCTGGAAGCTGGTGACAGACGCTGTGCACCAACAAGGCGGACTGATTTTCCTGCAGCTGTGGCATGTCGGCCGGGTGTCCGACCCCTATTATTTAAACGGTGAATTACCTGTTGCACCCAGTGCAGTCAAACCGGCTGGCCATGTCAGTTTATTAAGACCGATGAAAGACTTTGAAACGCCAAGAGCCTTAACGCTGGACGAAATTAACGAGGTGATTGCGGCCTACCGTCAGGGCGCTATCAATGCCAAAGCGGCCGGTTTTGACGGTGTGCATGTGCATGGTGCCAATGGTTATCTGCTCGATCAGTTCCTGCAGGACAGCACCAATTTGCGTACCGATGAATACGGTGGTTCGCTCGAAAACCGCGCCCGTTTATTGCTGGAAGTGACAGACGCCTGTATTGAGGTTTGGGGCAAAGACAGAGTGGCAGTGCATTTAGCGCCCAGAATGGACGCCCACGATATGAAAGACAGCCAACCGGCTGATACTTTTGGTTATGTGGCGCGTGAACTGGGTAAACGCCAGATTGCCTTTATTTCAACCCGCGAGCATGCCGCAGACGACAGCTTAACGCCGATGCTCAAACAGCAGTTTGGCGGTGTAGTGATTGCCAACGAAGGCTTTAATAAAGCCCAGGCCCATGCCTGGCTGGCTGAGGGCAAAGCAGACGCTGTGGCTTTTGGTGTGCCTTTTATTGCCAACCCGGATTTACCGGCGCGGTTGCAACAAGACGCACCACTGAATCCACCGCGTAAAGAGCTGTTTTACGCCAAAGGTGCTGAAGGTTATACCGACTATCCAAGCCTGCAGCAGGCTTAATCACAGCCGAAATTAGCTGCTGATAATCAAAAACCACCGGCGACGGTGGTTTTTTATTGTTAAAGCCTGGTTGCTGTTTCAGGCGCTGTATCAGACAGATGGCACAAGCCCAAATCCAGTACAGACCTCAATCCATACGCTGTCTTGATCAGTGGTGATGGCTATGGTCTTCAGCTTTTTCAGCGTCATGCTGATGTTTTTCACCATGTTCATGATGATCATGATCTTTGGCCGCTGCCGCCGTTGGTTTTAATGGCTCAAACTTGGCTGTTTGTGCACTTTGGCCTGGCATAGTGACATTGGCCACCACTTTCATCTCAGGTACAGAAGCGTATACAGCCTCCCCCACCAGGGCATTGTTGCCTTCTGGTTTTAACTCCACCTTGGCTTTTTGTTTGCCGGCCACCAGCACCAAATTGGCGGTGGCGCCTGCTGTTGCGACCGGCGTGTTGGCATGGTCCATCACAAAGACTTTAATGGCATTTTTTTTAGCCTCAACGCTGTCTTTGACGACCAGCAATTCAAAATGATAGGCACCGGCCATCCGCAATTGACCCCCATTAGGGCCCACCACAGTGTCCAGATATTCATCGGTATGCGCCTGTGCTGCACCTGCGGCAACCATAGCCAACAGCGCCGCTGCTTTGGTCAGTTGGGAAAAAGTGGTTCTGAACATAATAATCTCCAAAAACTGTTAGTTAAAAAATTAGTAAAAACAATAACTTTAATAAAGTTGTGTTTGGTCGGTCTCGGCCATTAACCGCTCCAGCGGTGCCTTACCCCATAACCAGAACATCAAAGGTGTCAGCACAGTATCCAAAATAGTGGAGCTGACCAGGCCACCAAAAATCACCACAGCTACAGGGTGCAAAATTTCTTTGCCCGGCGCGTCGGCCGAAAATAACAAAGGCAACAGCGCAAAAGCCGCCACCAAAGCGGTCATCAGCACAGGTGTTAATCGCTCGAGCGAGCCACGGATAATCATCTGAGTGCCAAACACCTCAGCTTCAAACCGGCATAAGTTGATGTAATGGCTGATTTTTAAAATGCCATTTCGGGTAGCAATACCGGCCAGTGTAATAAAGCCCACCAGCGCCGCCACCGACAGCGGCTGATCAGCCCACCACAACGCCAGCACAGAGCCAATCAGCGCCAGCGGAATATTCGCCATAATAATCAGCGTTAACCGAAGCGACTGATATCTACTGTACAACACCAGCAAAATGGCAATCAGGGAACCCAGCGCCAGCAAAGTGATCAGGTTCGCCGCTTCTTCCTGCGCCTGGAACTGGCCTTCCAGCGCGGTAAAATAACCTTCAGGCAACTGGGTTTGCGCCAGTACAGCCCTGATATCGGTAATGGCATGGCTTAAATCCCTGCCCTCCACATTAGCCGATAGAACTATACGACGCCGGCCATTTTCACGGCTGATTTGGTTAGGCCCGTCTGACTCCAGCACCTGCGCCAGCATACTCAGCGGCACTGTTCCTTTGGGCGTTTGGATCAGCAGCTGCGCCAATGCCGCAGGGTCACGTGCGCTGTCGGGCAAGCGCAACAATAAATCAAAACGCCGCTCATTACTGATTAGCTGACTGAGTTTTACCCCATCAATCTGTTGCTGCAGGCTATGCAATAAAGCGCCGGGCGCCACACCATAAGCAGCAGCTTTTTGATAATCCACCTGAATTTTTACCTGTGGGATCAACACCTGTTTTTCCAGGCTGAGGTCGGTAACCCCTGCCACTTTGCTAAGCTCCTGCTGCAGGTTATTACCAAGGGCGCGCAGGGTGGCAATATCATCGCCAAAAACTTTAATGGCTATTTGTGCCCGCACACCTGACAACAAATGGTCCAGCCGGTGTGAAATTGGCTGACCTACACTGACACTGCCCGGCAGTACCGAAAGTACCCGGCGGATCTCGGCCAGCACTTCAGACCTTGGCCGCTCCAACGCCTGTAAATCCACATCAATTTCGGTGTAATGCACCCCTTCGGCATGTTCATCCAGCTCGGCACGACCAGTGCGGCGGCCCACCTGCGTCACTTCCGGCACCTGCAGCAGCAGTTGCTCAGCCAAAGCGCCCACTTTATTGGATTCACTGAGCGCAGTGCCGGGCTGCAACATCAGATTGATGGTTAAAGTGCCTTCGTTAAAAGGTGGCAGAAAACTTTTGGCAAAAAACGGCACCGAAGCAGCAGCAACGGTGACGGCCAGCAGCGCGGCCGCCAGCAAAGAGCGGGCATGGCCAAAAGACCAGCGCAGCAACTGCTCATCGCGTTTTTTCAACATACGCACCAGCGCACTGTCGCCATGTTGCTGCTGGGCTAATTTTGGCAGCAGGTAATAACAAAGCACAGGGGTGACGGTAATAGCCACCATCATACTGGCCAGAATAGAGGTGATATAAGCCACACCCAGCGGGCTGAATAACCGGCCTTCAATACCGGACAGTGCAAAGAGCGGCACAAACACCAGCACTACAATTAAAGTGGCGTACACCACGCCACTGCGCACCTCACCGGATGCTGCAGCTATCACTTCCAGCACAGGTTTAGGTACTGCCAGCTGCCGGTTTTCTTTTAACCGGCGCAGCACGTTTTCCACATCCACTACTGCGTCGTCTACCAGTTCACCCAGCGCAATGGCCAGGCCACCCAGCGTCATGGTGTTGATCGACAAACCAAAATAACGGAACACCAGCACAGCGGCTAATAAACTCAGGGGTATCGCCAGCAGCGAAATTGCGGTAGTGCGCACATTCAGCAAAAACATAAACAGAATAATGGTGACCATAATGGCACCATCACGCAGCGCTTCTTCAACGTTATTGATGGAATTTTCAATAAAGTCAGCTTGTTTAAACAAAAACTGCGGTGCCTGCACCCCATCAGGCAAGCCTTTGCCAAGTTCTGCCACCGCAGCTTCAATCTGTCGCGTCAGTTTTACACTGTCACCGGCCGGTTGTTTTTGCACCGACAAAATCACTGCCGCTTTGCCTTTATAACCGGCATCCCCTCTTTTGGTTGCAGCCACAATATTGACATTAGCCAGCTGCTGTAATAACACCGGCTGACCATCTTTGACCGCCACCACCAGCTGCTGTAAATCTTCCAGCGCTTTGGTGCGGCCAATATTACGAATGAGCCACTCACGGCCCTGGGCTTCGAGAAAACCACCGCTGGAATTGACACCAAAATCGGTCAGCGCCTGCTCAATTTCATTGAGGCTGACGTCAAGCGCCGCCAGTTGTGAAGCAATAGGCTCGACTCTGTATTGGCGCACTTCACCGCCAATAGGGATCACCTGAGCCACGCCCGGAATACTCAATAACCTGGGCCGCACCACCCATTCGGCAAATTCGCGTACCGCCATAGGGCTGACCTTGGCCGGATCGGCCGGAATGGCCAGCAGCAGAATTTCCCCCATAATGGATGACACTGGCCCCAGCTGCGGCATCACACCATCGGGCAGTTGCTCCTGCGCCAGGCTCAACCTTTCGGCCACCATCTGGCGGTTGCGGTAAATGTCTGAGCCCCAGTCAAATTCGATATACAGCACCGACAGACCCACACCGGACACTGAACGCACCCGACTCACTCCCGGAATACCATTCATGCTGGTTTCCAGCGGGAAAGTGACCAACTGCTCGACTTCTTCCGGCGCCATACCACCGGCTTCAGTCATTAAAGTAACAGTAGGTTTATTTAAATCAGGAAATACATCCACCGGCAGCTGCTTCAGGCTCATACTGCCAAATACCAGCAGTAACAAAGCACAGCCCAGTACAAACAGCCGTTGTTTTAAACTAAAGCGGATCAGCGCATCAAACATGCTTACCTCACCTGCGCCAGCAACGAAGCGGCCTGTACCACCACTCTGTCACCGTCATGTAAACCACTGACAATCACCACTTCATTGGCATTCAGCGGCAACGGGCTCACTTTTTGTGCAATAAAACGTTCCGCCGACTGATGCACCCAAACTGCGGTTTCACCTGTGTCGAGTTTTTGCAAAGCTGTTCTTGGCACAGCCCAGCCGGAAAGCAGCTCACCTGTTGCCAGCACCACAGTTAAAGGCTGACCTACGCTCAGTTGTGGTGTGATGTTTTCTGTGGTGTTTGCTGCCTCAGGCTCTGGTTTAAACCACAAGGGCCTGGCCTGCTGTTGTAACTGCAAACCTTGCCCCTGGAATAACAGCGGGAAACCTGAGCCTGTGTTGTTGCCCGCCAGCAAAATGGCGCTGGCGCTGGGTGTTGCCGGCAAGGTCAGGCTGTTGTCATACAACCGGGCGGCAATTAACAGCTCGGCCGGGTCGACAATCTGAAATAACGCATCCTGACTTTCCACCACCTGACCACGCAGTTTATACACCTGACTGATCACACCCGACACTGGCGCCACCACAGGCACCAGCTGGCCTGCACCTTTGGCCGCAAATTCACGGCGTTTTTTCAAGCCGGCCAAATCGATATTCAGTGCGTCCAGCTCATTGGCCGGCACCAGTGTGCCCAATTGTTTAAAACGACGGATACGGTCCTGCGTTAATGCGATCTGCGCATCCAGCTCCGCCAATAAGGCTTGCTGATTGCTGCGATCTAAACTGGTATCGAGCGGCGCTATCGCCGCCAGCACCTGACCGGCACGCACCTGCTGGCCCAAAGTTGGCCAGCCATCCGGCCCGGCTTGTAGCTGCCCCAACTGGCCGGCTTCAATCAAACCGCCAAAAGCCGGATCCAGGATAACCTCCGCCTGTAATTCAATACTGCGCTGATGCTGCGCCTGTTGCACTTTGCGGGTACGCAATTGCCACTGATGTTGCGCCGCTTTAGGAATAAATAAACTGCCGTCTGTTAACCGGCTGGGTTTATCACCACTGACCTGCACCTGCGGGGCTTCATCATGGGAATGATCTTCGCCGCCATGGGCCAACAGCTGCGCGGAAAAACCGCCCGACAGCAGGCCGACCAGCAGCCACTTTAATGTATTATTCATGATAATTCTCCCTGGCGACGACTGGATGCCAGGCGCCAGACCACCAGCGCCAAGAGCAAAATGCCCACAGCAAACCACAACTGGGTGCTGTACTCAGTCCAGCTATGATCGTGTGGCACTTCTGTGCTGACCGGCGTTAAATCCAGTGCTGTGGTCAATAAATCCAGGTCCTCACCTGCTTCAATCGTCAGGGTCACACTGTGGCGCTCAGCTGTCAGTGCCGGTGTTTTCAGCTGGTAAAAACCCGGCTGCACCATAGTGGCTTTGCCAGAAAAACCAGCCAGATCCAGCTCAATCACGGCGCCTTCCACCGGGCTGTTATCGGCAAAATAATCCAGATAAATACTGAGTTGTTGCTCAGCACTACCGGCAGCAGGCGCAACCAGCACCAGCTCAAATAATTCCGAACTGGCATAAGCGCGGCTACCGCTACTGGCAGGCATAGCTGCAGCTGTTTTTTGTTCTTCCTCGCCATGGTCTTCACCACCATGCGCCCAAAGCTGCAGCGGCAAACAAAACAAGATGATCCAGAGAAATTTCATCGTGACCCTAACAAAAAAATTATTGATGGCAGCAGTTTGTCAGAACAGAGGCAACAGCAGCCTGACCGCCAGATTACAAATTTGTCATCTGGGCTTTTAGTGATGTGATCGAACCTTCAGGCAATGTGGTGCGACAAGCTGTAAAGGGAAAAACAGGCTGCAGTTACACCACAGCCTGAACAGAGGGACAGCAGTCAGGACCAATGCACCAAGACTATTTGCCACTGACCTTGGATATGACGCAGCACCAGCGACTCGGTGCCGGTGCGGTCAATTTTTTTGCCTTTGATCTCGCCTTTTTGGCTGCTGCGGCTCACGGCATAAGCAACATCACCAATAATTTCAATTTGCTGCTCCAGCAATTTACTGCTGATCTGTTTTAAATAATTGATATCGGCGTCCAGGTGATGTGCTTTGTATTCATCGCGTGAACGCTCCACGGCCCCCCCTTCAAAAATTTGTACTGATGGTGAGAGTTGCGCCAGCACAAGATCGCGGTTGCCTTGTTGCAGCGCCTGATGAAACTGCTGCACCACCTGACCGGCCGCGCTTTGGTACACTGCGCTGTTCACGCCTTCAGTGCTGCTGCTTTTGCCATGGGCCCAGAGCGGGCTGCTAAAAGCCGCCAGCAACAAGGCCAGAGAAAAGTTGTGATAAAACTGCATTGTGGTTCCCTTGTTAATTTTTATGATGCTGAAAAAGACCTGGCTGTTGTTCAGCAGTGACTCAACTGCTGGTGCAATAGAGTTTGCTGTTGAGCTTGTAGCCAACAAACCAGGTTTCAGGCAGTGTGCCGCCTGCTGCATTGCAGTACTCTGTCACAAAGATGACAATATTGTCATTTATTCCTCAGGCCACAGCCCCCTGCTATGCCTGCCTGACAGATTGGGCTAAGCTGGAGGCCGCTGTCGCCCTGGCGAAACCGTGGATACTCAGATGCGTTTATTAATAGTTGAAGATGAAATTAAAACCGGTGATTACCTGAAACAGGGTTTTACTGAAGCTGGTTTTAACCCGACTTTATGCCGCAATGGTCTGGACGGGCATCACCTGGCCATGACCGAAGACTTTGAACTGATTATTCTGGATTTAATGTTGCCCGACGTTGATGGCCTGCGCATTTTAACGGCGCTGCGTCAGGCTGGCCGTTATACCCCGGTGTTGTTACTCAGCGCTCTGGACAGTGTGGACGACCGCGTGCGCGGGCTGGAGCTTGGCGCTGACGATTATCTGGTGAAACCTTTTGCTTTTAACGAACTACTGGCGCGGGTACGCACTTTGCTGCGCCGTGGCCAGTTGCAGCCCCAGGCCGACAGATTACAGGTGGCTGATTTAATTCTGGAATTTAGTAAACACAAAGCCAGCCGCAACGGTAAAAAGCTGAACCTGACACAAAAAGAATTTGCGCTGCTGGAGCTTCTGATGCGCCGCGAAGGGGAAGTATTACCGCGGTCCTTGATTGCCAGTCAGGTCTGGGATATGAATTTTGACTCAGACACCAATGTGATAGACGTGGCGATACGGCGGCTACGCAGCAAAGTGGACGACGACTTTGCGGTAAAACTGATTCATACAGTGCGTGGCATGGGTTACAAAATAGAGGCGCCTGAGCATGAGCTTTAACAGGGCGCCGCTGTCACTGGCCAACAGGGTGATGCTGTTTGTTGCTGTGGCCGTGTTGTTATGTGCCATGTTGCTGGCGTCGATGTTACAAAACTCCATTGAACAACATTTTTCCGAACAGGATGCCGGTGAATTACAGGCAGTGGCGCACTCGGTATTACATGCACTGGAAGATGATCAATTATCCCCACAAAATTATCAGGCGCATTTGCATCAGGTATTAACCGGCCATCATCAGAGTTATTACCTGGTGCTGGACAGCAGCGCCCAGCCGGCACTGAGTGCTGACGGCGCCGATCTCACCCCTTTGTTAAAACTCACGACCCCGGTGCGGCAAATCCGGCCGACAGATTTAGTCAGCTGGCAGCAGGACAACAGGCATTTTCGTGGTGCTATTTTACAGGGCGACAGCGGCGTTAAAGTGGCTGTGGCCATGGAAATGGAATTTCACCTGCATTATCTGCATTTATTACGCTGGACTTTATGGCTGACTATAGCGGCTGCGGTGGCGGTGATTCTGCTGGCCGCCTGGTTTGGGGTACGACAGGGGCTGCAACCTTTGGCCAAACTCAGCAGTGACATTCGCCATATCAGCGCCGAACATTTGCACCTGCGGCTGGAACCTTCGGCGGTGCCACAGGAACTGCGCGAGCTGGTAGAAAGTTTTAACGAGATGATCAACAACCTGCAGCAGGGATTTACCCGCTTGTCGGAGTTTTCTGCCGACATCGCCCACGAACTGCGCACGCCGTTAAGTAACCTGATCACCCAAACCCAGGTGACACTGGGTAAAGAGCGCAGCCTGGAAGAATACCGCGAACTGTTGTATTCCAATCTGGAAGAGCAGGAACGGCTGGCCAAAATGGTCAGTGATATGTTGTGGCTGGCCAAAACCGACCATGGTTTGCTGAAACTAAACCCACAACAAGTGGCGCTGCAGCCATTAATGAATCAGCTGTTTGAGTTTTTTGAATTATTAGCCGACGAAAAACAGGTCAGGCTGACTTATACAGGGCCAGAGTTGCAACTGCTGGCCGACAAAGTAATGCTGCAACGTGCTTTGTCAAACCTGTTATCCAATGCCATTCGCCATGCCGACGCCGGTAGCACCGTCAGCGTTAAGCTGAGCCAACAACCCCACTCTTGTTGTATACAGGTGAGCAACAGCGGCACCACTATAGCGCCCCAACATTTACCTTTGTTATTTGACCGTTTTTACCGGGTGGATCCGTCCCGGCAGCGCCACAGCGAAGGTGCCGGACTGGGCCTGGCCATGGTGAAGTCTATTGTAGAACTGCATGGTGGTCAGGTGGCTGTTAGCTCAGAGCAAGGCCTTACCTGTTTTAGCCTGTACTGGCCAATAGCAGCAGCGCAGCCAGCGCCCGGCAAAACTCAGCATTAACACTCAGACAAGCTCTGCTTCTTTGTGGTCTGCTGCAGGCTGAGCAGGCGGGCTTTTGCTACAGTAATAACATTCTTTTGCAAAAGTGGCAGCGCTGCTGACAGGATGCCGGCCTTTGCTGCAGGTGAGCCTTATGCAAACCCTGTATATCGGCGTTTTTTTGTTGTTATTGCCCTGCTGCGCCCCGGCGGCGCCGGAACAAATGTGGTTGCTGCTGAATAACACCAGCGACAGCAGAGACAGCCGCGGTGATGTGGATATTCAAATTCTGGCTTTGTTGCAGCAGCTGGCGCCGCCCGATTTAAAAATAGAACCGCTGCGCCTCGGCGATGCCCGCACCTGGAAGCTGCTGCAGGCCGAAGGCAATTATTGCGCCTTAAGTAAAATCCGCACTGCTGAACGCGAAGCTTTTTTATTATTTTCCAAAAGACCCACTTCGGTCTATCCGCCCGTACAGCTTATCAGCAATCACAAACTGGCCGACCATCCTGTTGATTTGCAATTGTTATTCCGCCAAAACCCCAGAATGAAAATTGGCATAGTGCAGGGGCGCAGTTATGGGGAAAAACTCGATGAGCTGATCAATCAATATCCTCAGCATTTTTATCAGCGCAGTGGTGAATACGCCGCCGAAACTTTATTACAAATGCTGGCCAAACAACGGCTGGACGCACTGTTGGAATTTGCCGCCACTGCGCGCGGCCATCAGGCACAGGTGCCACAAAGCAGCCATTTTGTCGCGCATCAGTTACTGAATCAGCCGGTAATTATGGGTTATCTGGTGTGCACCCAAAGTGAAAACGGCAAAAAGCTGATTAGTCTAATCGATGCCAAAATGCAGTTACCGCACTACCGCAAACAAGCCATTGAACTGCACCGGCAATATTTTACGCCAGAAGATTTTTTGCTGATTGAAGCGGATTTACTGCAGATTTTTTAGCACTGCAGCTTGGCCAAACTGCAGGATTAAATGCTCAATCTGAAGCTTTGCTAGTGAAGCCAGACCCATCCCAATAACAGTATCAACAGGCACTTCACCTGCAGCAAATTTAAGTTTTGCACACTGCTGACTGGTTGTGATGGTCGTTCAGCCACTGGCAACAAGCTGACACTGCATCACAGTGACCCAATGGCCTTCATACCATTCGGTATGATGCAGCTGCCAGCCCAAACGCTGATAAAATGCCTGCTGATCTTCGGTAAACAGATACAAGGTGTTGATGTGCAGCAAGGCGGCTTGCTGCATTAATTGTTGCACCAGCCAGCTGCCTAAACCTTGTCCGCGCACCTCGGGCCGCAGATAAATATTGGCCAGCCAGGGACTGAGTTCCTGATTGGTGGTCATATCGTGCACCAATATTGACCCAGTACCAACAACCTCTCCGGCTGCATCCAGCAACAACCAGCTTTGCGGTACTGCATCCTGGGTCAGGCACAAGGCTAATTCTGCCGAAAAATCCGCCAGGCTGCGCTCAGGAAACAAGGCGCCCCACTCGGCAAAATGCCAGGGTGCAATAAGCTTAATAGCCTCAGGCCTTTGGCGTAGATTAATCAGTTGCATCACTGTGCTCTTGTGTTCTCGAAACAATAAAAAACCCGGCATCAGCCGGGTTTTATTTAAAAACAACGACTTAAATTATTCCACAGTCACAGATTTTGCCAGGTTACGTGGCTGGTCTACATCTGTGCCTTTGATAATGGCAACATAGTAACTTAATAACTGCAGCGGAATAGTGTACACAATAGGTGCGATCAGCGGATGCACGTGTGGCACGTTCACTACACGCTGAGTCGCGTCTGATTTAAAGTGGGCATTGGCGTCGGCGAACACATACAAAATACCACCACGGGCACGCACTTCTTCCACGTTCGACTGCAGCTTTTCCAGTAGTTCGTTGTTTGGCGCGACGACGATGATTGGCATTTGAGCGTCAATCAGCGCTAAGGGGCCATGTTTTAATTCACCGGCGGCATAAGCTTCAGCGTGAATATAAGAAATTTCTTTGAGTTTCAGCGCACCTTCCATTGCAATCGGATACTGGTCGCCACGGCCTAAAAACAGCGAATGGTGTTTATCGGCAAACTCTTCCGCCAGCGTTTCAATGCTACCAGCCAGCTTTAATGTTTCTTCCAGCTTGGCAGGTAAAGAACGCAGCGCTTCAACCATGTCTTTTTGCTGGGCAGCAGTTAAACCATTGTATTTACCAATGGCCAGCGTCAGCATAGCCAAACCAACCAGCTGAGTGGTAAAGGCTTTGGTTGAAGCCACACCAATTTCAGCACCGGCGCGGGTCATAAAGGCTAAATCAGATTCACGCACCAAAGACGAACCGGCCACGTTACAAATGGTTAAGCTGCCAACATAACCAGCTTCTTTGGCCAGACGCAGCGCTGCTAAGGTATCGGCAGTTTCACCCGACTGAGAAATGCTGACTAACAGGCTGTTTGGCTGTACAAAAGATTTGCGGTAACGGAATTCCGACGCAATCTCAACGTTACAGGAAATGCCACCTAAAGATTCCAGCCAATAACGGGCCACCATGCCTGAGTGATACGAAGTACCACAAGCCACAATTTGTACGTGTTTTACTTTTTTAAACAGTTCTGCAGCGCCGTTACCAAAGGTTTCGTCCAGCACAGACTCACTGCTTAAACGGCCTTCCAGCGTGTTGTTAATGGCATTTGGCTGCTCATAAATTTCTTTGAGCATAAAGTGGCGGTATTGGCCTTTGTCGCCGGCGTCATAACTGACGTTGGACTCATGCACTACACGGTCAACCGCCATACCGTCTTTATCAAAAATGCGCACTGTGGTGCGGGTAATTTCCGCCACGTCGCCTTCTTCTAAAAACATAAAACGACGGGTCACCGGCAATAACGCCAGCTGATCAGAGGCAATAAAGTTTTCGCCAATGCCTAAACCTATCACCAGCGGGCTGCCAGAACGGGCAACCACTAAACGGCTTGGGTCGGTTTTGTCCATTAAAACAGTACCATAGGCACCGGAGAATTGTTTCACCGCTTTTTGTACTGCGGCTAATAACGACTCGGCGGTTTTTAATTCTTCTTCCACTAAGTGTGCAATGACTTCAGTGTCAGTGTCTGAATTAAACACATAACCTTTGGCTTTAAGCATATCGCGCAGCGGGTTATGGTTTTCAATAATGCCGTTGTGTACTACGGAAATTTTGCCGGAAACATGAGGGTGGGCGTTACGCTCTGAAGGTTCACCATGAGTGGCCCAACGGGTGTGTGCAATACCGGTGCCGCCTGGGGTTGGCGTCAGTTTTACCGCGTCAGCCAACTCTTTGACTTTGCCTAAACGGCGAATGCGCTGCAGCTCACCGCCCGGGCTAACCACGGCCACACCTGCTGAGTCATAACCACGGTATTCCAGGCGGCGTAAGCCTTCTACCAGAATGTCGACTACATCACGTTGCGCTACTGCGCCTACTATTCCACACATATTTACTCCGAAAATTCCGTATTGAGTTGCACAGGGGCACAAATCACTCTGACACCCTGCTGTTCTATTTGCCTTTTTGCCGTGTCGGGTAACTTGTCATCTGTTACCAGGATTTTTATCGACGTCCACGGCAGTTCGAGATTATGAATTTTGCGGCCGATTTTATCGGACTCAACCATCACCACTACTTCACGTGCCACCTCAGCCATTACCCGGCTTAAGCTGGTCAGTTCATTAAAAGTGGTAGTGCCGCGTTGTAAATCAATGCCATCAGCACCGATAAACAGCTGATCAAAATCGTAAGCGCGCAGCACTTGTTCCGCCAGCTGGCCCTGAAAAGACTCAGACTGAGCGTCCCAGCTGCCGCCGGTCATCAGTAATTTGGGTTCGTGTTCCAGTTCGCGCAGGCTGTTGGCAATAAACAACGAATTGGTCATTACCACCAGCCCCTGTTTTGCAGACAGTTCCGGTAACAAAGCGGCTGTGGTGCTGCCGCTGTCAATAATAATGCGGTAGTGGTCACGGATAAGGCCGGCAGCGGCTTTGGCCAGCGCCTGTTTACGGGCTGAAATTTTACCTGCGGATTCGGCCATTAGCTCTTGTGGTAGCGGCACTGCACCACCGTATTTACGCAGCAATAAACCGTTATCTTCCAGCGCTGTTAAATCTTTTCGAATGGTGACTTCTGAAGTTTCAAACCGTAACGCCAGTTCATCCACACTGACTTCGCCCTGCTGATTCAGCAGTTCCAGAATAGCTCTGCGGCGTTGTTGGGTATTACGTTTATTCATCAGTTTCCGCTTAAGTTTCGATTCGAAAGATAAATAACAAACTCGAAAGACATTCTATCTATTCGAAAGATAATTGCAAGACGAAAACGGCGGCTTTTATGCAGGCCGCCGTTGTACTGGTAACAGAATGCGGTAATACACGCCCTGACCTGTTTCACTGCTGACATAAATGCTGCCACCCAGTTGTGCTGTGACCAGATTGTAGACGATATGTGCGCCCAGGCCGCTGTTGCCGGCACTGCGTTTGGTGGTAAAAAACGGGTCAAATAACCGTTTTAACGTATCACTGTCCATACCCACACCATTGTCGCGGTATTCCAGCTGAATTTGCCCGCCCTGACGGCTCAGTTTTAAGGTGATTTTTGGCTCGGCCGACAAATCTCCGGTAAAACCATGCTGCACCGAGTTCATCACCAGATGGGTTAACAACTGCGCCAGCGAACCGGCGTCTGCATACAGGGTTAAAGCTTCGTCACTGTCGAGCTGCCATTGGCAATGACAACGGTTCAGCTCAGGCTGCAACGACGCCATCACTTCCTGCAGATAAGCCGACAAATCAAATTCACGGGCGCCACTGGCCGACTTATCCACCGCCACCTGTTTAAAACTTTGAATCAGCTGCGCCGCCCGCAGAATATTACTACTGAGGATCTCTGCTGTTGCAGTGGCGGTTTCGAGAAAACGGTTAAATGCCTGCGCGCCAAGCTGTTGTTGCTGATGGGCTTTATTCACACTATTTAGTTCGGACTGCAGATGACTGACGGCTGTCACGCAAATGCCCAGCGGGGTATTCACTTCATGTGCCACGCCGGCCACCAAACCGCCCAAAGAGGCCATTTTTTCCTGCATCACCAGCTGCTGCTGAGTTTGTTGCAACCGCGCCACTATATTGGCATTAGCCACCGCAATGGCAATATTGCTGGCCAGGGTGCGTACCAGATTCACTTGCTGTGGGCTAAAAGCAGCCTCCACCGGACTTTGGACTGTCATACAACCGATTTTTTCGTGATTGACCACCAAAGGCAAATACAACACCGACTGCATAGGTTCGCCCATCAGCGGCTGCGGAATTGCGCTGAGGAAGTTCAGGAAATCCTGCCGCTTTTGAATATTCATTTCGCGCTGCTGATTAAAACACACTGTCGCCAGGTGCTGCTCCGGTTGTAGCTTCAGCTCAAAGGGTGCCATCAGCCGGCCGTTTTCCAGCCAGTGGCTAAACTCCAGCGACTGACGTTCAGGCCGGTAAATACCAATAGCCAGCACATGCACATCCATAATTTCGTTCAGGTTTTGATGGCACAAAAACAAAATTTCCTGCAAATCCAGCGAAGCAGTAATTTGCTTGGCCAGCATTTGCAGCAAGGTCATATCGCGGTAAGAATCGGCCAGCGCCTGATTTTGGGTTTGTAGTTCAGCAGTGCGGTTACTGACCACCTGCTCCAGCCAGTTGCGGGTTTTGCGTTCACTGCGCAGCCGGTATTGTAACAACAACCAGATGCTGCCAAATAACAACACCATCGCTGCCAGTTTGCTGTACCAGGTCAGCCACCAGGGCGGCAGAATACGGATTTGCACTTTGCTGACTGCTGCCTGATCCCAGTCCTGGCCCGGGCTTTTTGCCATCACTTCAAACTGATAATCATTGGGGGCCAGCCGGGTATAAGTCGCACGCCTGCTGTTGGCGTCTGTTTCTATCCAGTCACGGTCAAAACCAATCAGCCGGTAGCGGTAGCGTGTTTGTTGTGGCTGCACATAATCCAATGCTGAAAACTGCAGCGTAAACATATCCTGTTCGTAATCCAGCCTGATTTCATCGGCATACCCTATGGCTCTTTGTAATACCGCGTCAGGGCTGTTTTGTGGCCGTACTTTTTTGTTAAATAAATTAAAGCCGGTCAGCCGCACCGCCAGCGGTGCCGGAGTGGCAGGGAGCTTGGCCGGTGAATAATAATCCAGCCCCTGATTACCACCACGCAGATGCATGCCTTGTTGGTTCACCAGCCAGCTGCCAATCCAGGTGGTGGCCATAAAACCATGAGGCTCACCAAACTGCACTAAATCCTGCTGTAAGCTGGTGCGGTACAACCACAAAAAGTGAAAAGCCTGCCGTAACTTTAAATCAGCATCTTCTGCGCCCAGATAGGACTTAAATCCTTCAATCAGGGTTGGATCCTGACTGTTTCTCAGCACTCTGTGATTGATATTACCAGCGCGCACCCAGAGCTCACCAGCTTCCTGATAAATCAGCTGAATACCATTAAAACGTAAACCTGCACTTTGACCCGCACCTTCACGCCAACTCTGAATTTTGCCGGTTGAATGCTGCAATCTGGAAATGCCCTGATCGGCATACCCTATCCATAAATCGTGATAACTGTCGGATTGCAAAGTGCTGATGGTATCGCTGCCAAGGCCGGTGTCGGATGCCGGGTCCTGCTTATAATGGCGAATCTGACCCGGCTTTAATAAAAACAAACCGTCTCCTCGGGTGCCCACCCAGAGTTGTTGTAATCCGTCTAAATACAACACGCCAATATTCGGTTGATCAGGTTCGGCATTTAATGCAAAAGGTTGCCACTGGCCTGTTTGCCGGTCGAGCTGAAAAAGCCCAGTGTCTGTGCCTATCCAGATCACCCCGTCCGGATCCTGCAATACATGGCGCGCCAAAGTCGGTTTGCGTTTGACATTATCGGCGACCTGAATGGGCCAGCGTTTTACACTGGCAGTTGCAGCGTCAAACAGGGCAATACCGCCATCGCGATTGGCAAGCCAATATTTGCCGGACTGTGCTGGAGTAATGGCAAACACATCGTTATGCGCCAGCAAATTTGGGTTGCTAGGATCCGTGGGCAAAGAGCGAACTTGTTGCGCCATCGCCGATAAAGCAAACAAACCCGCCGGGCTTTGTAGCCACAAAGTGTCCTGGGTATCGAATAACAAACCGGTCAGGTTATTACTCTGGATTTGATAGGGCACCATAGGATTGGCTTTAAACTGCTGCCACTGCTGCTTTTCCGGCGGCAAGAACCAAAGACCCCGATCATAACTGCTGACCCAAAGCGAACCGTCAGCAGCAAAATCAAAGTCAGTGATCTGGCTCTGCGCCAATGATTGCGGTTGCCCAGGCATCACCCTGAGTTTGGCCGAACTGGGCTGATAATGATACAAACCACCGCCATAACTACCGAGCCAGATTTGCCCTGCTGCATCGGTTTTAATTGCTGTCACAGCAGCTGCCGTCAGAGCAGAGTTTTGTACCGTAAATAATTGCTTATCGAGCCGCTCTGGATGCCAGCGCAAGGCGCCACCTTTGGATTGACCACGACTGCGTAGGGGCGCATTGCCGGTGCCTATCCACAGATAACCGTCCAGATCACGCAGCAGCGTGTTGATGTACTGACCATCAATTTCACTGGCCACACCTGGCAACTGCACAGCTTCCAGTTCTTTGGTTTCGGCCAGCCAGCGGAATAAACCAGCACCATGGGTACCCACCCAGATTTCATGCTGGTTGTCTTGATACACAACACTGATTTCAACCTGCTGTGCCACACCACTGCCGCGCGGCAACGGAATACGGCTAAATTTTTCCGTCGCGGGGTCAAACAGATTCAGCCCCCCATAACGGGTGCCTATCCACAGCTGGCCGCGCTGGTCAACCAACAAACTGGAAATCCAGTCTGCTGATAAGCTGTTGTTGTCACTTGGACTAGAACGGAAAGTTTCAATTTCCTGACCATCATAACGGTATAAACCATGCTGAGTGCCAATCCAGAGAAACCCTTGTAAGTCCTGGGTCAGGGCTGTGGCCTGAGATAAACCGGGATGTTGGCGGGACAAATGAATGAATCGGCTGTAAACAGAAATTGGTTCTGCTGCTGTGCGGCCAACTGAGGCATTCACATTGTTTTGTGCCAGAAGTGGTGCGGCGAAGAACCAGCAACAGCAATAAACCAGTACCCACTTTAACCACATAGCCGCTCTGTTCCGACAACCTGATGTTAAAGTCTAGTATTGTTGCTTTTTGCCGGCGTCGCAATAGCTCAGTTACAGCATGATGACGGCTTTGACCAAAGAACAGCATAACAGCAACAACACCAGCGCAGCTGCCAGTAACAATACCCGTCGGTCGAGCGACTGATACAGCAGATAGTCGATACCAATCAGTACCAAACCAGGTAACAGCAGCAATAAAGTCAACATCAGCTGTACCGGCATCATCGTTTGCATCTCCAGCATGTTTTTCTCCCTGTTCCGGCAGTACAAACTCAGACGGAAACCCTTGGCCGGATAAAAACAGCATAATTTAAATGAGAACTATTTGCAATAACTCAAAAAGGCTTGTATAGTTTCTGCCGTCAGGAAGACAAACCGTACTTGCACGGTTGACACAAGGATGAGACTCCACGGTGTAAATGCTTTTCTGCAGTTTGGGAGCAGGCCTGTACCTGCTCCCTTTTTTTGCCCGGCACAGGAGTAAGGCCAGGTTTTTGAAGCCGCCTGTTATAGCGGAGGATGATTATCCTGAAACTGCAACATCATTTGCAGTGTTTGCGCCACCAGCTGAAACTCAGCAAACTGGCGGTTGGTCAGCGCCCGTCCGGCGGCATCTGCATACAACAGCGCAAAAATCCGTTTTTCCACTTTTAAGGCAGCGACCAGACAATCCCCATCATGAGGTAACAACACCTCGAGCCGGCCTAATGGTTGTGACGTTGTGTTTTGCGTACGCCAGATGGGTTGTTGATGGGTGAGCAAGTCATGTAATAACTCACCTTTTTGCAATTTATCCAGCTCAATTTTTAATTGCTGACGCCACAACAAAGTGTCACGCCCTGCCACATAACGGGGTTCAAACGACTTACTTTTGTAGTCCATCAACATCAGGCTGACCCTTGGCAAGGCTGCACCTTCCTGCAGGCACAACACAGCGGAATGCAGAATTTTTGACAGATTGTCCTGTAGGCTGAACAACTTAAATAACATATTCAGATGGCGTACCAGCTCAAAGTCAGTCACTGAATATTGCGCTGTCACTTCCAGCACTTTTTGCCGGTCCGGCAATTGCGGCAGAATTTTATCGGCACCATAACTGCTGGCGACAACAGCAGCTTCGTCTGCCATCAGCAGAATTTGTTGTTGGCTTTCTTCGAGCTTTAAATGACACATCATGGCCAATTGCTGGCAGTTACGCGCCATCTGAGGCGAGGTCAGCCCTTGCATAATATGCTGACTGATACTGTCGGCCAGATTGATCACTGCGCTGATGGCATTGGCTTTTGCATTTGGATTCACCACATCCTGCAACATGTCTCCCAGCTTCCATTCTTTCACCAGCTCCCGGTTTAGAGTGTCGATGCCCACCCCCAGATATTTCATCGCTATAGCGTGCTCATCGTCCGGGTACAGATCACGCTCAACAATAAACTGTTCAGCGGCTGGCTCTCCGCTCGCCAATAAAGCCAGCTCAGCCACATGGCGTAATAAAGCGGCAATAAACACCTGCTCGCGTCTTTCGCTGTCCAGTTTAGGCACCATAGCGCGCGCCTGCACTGCAGCGTGAAAAGAGCGGGCCAGCCGTTGTAACAACAAGGTTTTTGGTTTGCCGGTGAGAAAACTGTCAATCAGCACACTGGCCAGTGTAATGTTTTTTACCTCAACAAAACCTATCTGCACTATCGCACGCGACACCGTTTGGATAGGTTTACTGGATCTGTTGTAGTGTACAGTGTTGGCCACCCGCAACACTTTGGAGGTCAGGCTGGCGTCACGCAAAATAATTTGTGCCAGATCATCTGCACTGCTTTCGGCGCTGTCATTAAGCTGACACACCTCCAGCACCACACTCTGGATGGCCGGCAATTTGATTTGACCAAGCAACCGCATCCAGGCCGCCGGCCCTCTTACTTCAGCCATCTTAGCCTCCACAACACCGGCAGCGACACCTGGCCGGCAAATGACAATCTGATGTCAGTGTAGTGCCAGCTCAAGGCAAAACACAGCGCCAACAAAACTTGCCTGCACTGGTGTGACTGCAATAAGCGGCTGATGACGGTTTTAATGGGTGTCGCGTTCGGTTTTTTGCACCAGCACCCAGGGGGAAATCACCACAGCCCAGAGTTCAGTTTTTTGCTCATACCACTGCTGCGCCTCTGCAGGTTCTACCCGCGCTATCTGATGTTGTGCCAGCCAGCTTGCCACCTGGGTTTTGTCATCCACGGCAAAAGCATAAGCCACATCCACCAGGTCCAGCCGCGCGCTCACCTGTAACACCGCCCCCGAAGCATAAAACTTTTGTAATTCCAGCCAGCTGATGCGGGCTGTTTCTGCGGTAATTTTGGTTTTCAGGACTTCGGGTTCGACTGCAAAATTTTCATTCATGCGTCTGATTCACTCTGATCACGGCGCCTGCTGGCGCCTGGGTTGTTATTCCGGCTCATCACCCTGCTCTGACACCTGAGCCGCACTGAGCTCATGTTTTTTCAGCAGTTTATGAAAATCGGTTCTGTTACGTCCGGCCAGCTCAGCCGCACGGGTGACATTGCCTTCTGACATTTTCAGCACCCGTACCAGATATTGCCGTTCAAACTGATCGCGTGCTTCGCTTAAGGTCGGCCAGAAACTGCGGTTCTGCGCCAGCGCCTGTTCCACCAGCGCCAGACTGATCACCGGGCTGCTGGTTAAGGCCACACATTGTTCCACCACGTTGACCAACTGGCGCACATTACCCGGCCACTGCGCCGTCACCAGCGCCTGCATCGCGTCTTCGGAAAAACGGTTCACCTGTACATGATGGCGCTCGCCACTTTGTGCCAGCACATGGCGCGCCAACAGCGGAATATCTTCAGCCCGCTCGCGCAGAGTCGGCAGCTGCAAATTCACCACGTTCAGGCGGTAATACAAATCTTCGCGGAAACTTTGCTCCTGCATCGCCTGTTTTAAGTCGCGGTGGGTGGCGGAAATAATCCGCACATCAATAGGAATAGACTTGGCGCTGCCAACGGGGCGGATTTGCCGCTCCTGCAGTGCCCTTAATAATTTCACCTGCAGGGGGAGCGGCATATCACCAATTTCATCGAGAAAGAGTGTGCCACCGTCGGCTTCGCGGAATAAACCGGCGTGTTCAGTGACAGCACCGGTAAAAGCGCCTTTAGTATGGCCAAATAATTCAGATTCAAGCAGATGTTCCGGCAAAGCCCCGCAGTTAATGGCCACAAAAGGCCGGCGCGCTCTGGGGCTGGCCTGATGAATGGCCTTGGCCAGCAACTCTTTACCAGTACCACTGGCGCCTGTGATCAGTACACTGACGTCACGCTGCGCAACACGGTAAGCCTGCTCCAGCACCTGTTCCATACTTTTACTGCGGGTCACTATGGCCTGACGCCATTCGTCTTTGCTCGGTACGTGCGACTGATGCACGGCTTTTTGCAGAATGTCCCTAAGCTCAACATTGTTCAGGGGTTTGGTTAAAAAACCAAAGACACCACGCTGCGTGGCGGCGACGGCTTCCGGAATAGAACCATGGGCAGTCATCAGTACCACAGGCAAACCCGGATTACGTTTGGCAATTTCGTCAAACAGCGCCATACCATCCAGCCCAGGCATGCGCAGATCACTAAGCACTACATCCACCGGATTTTTTGCCAGTAAAGTTAAGGCGGTTTCAGCACAGTCGGCGCTAATTACCTGATAACCTTCACCTTCCAGTCGCAAGGTCATCAACCGCAGCAGGCTTGGATCATCGTCAACCAACAATAAACGGGCGTTGTTACCACTCATGTTTAACCTCCGCCATTCTGGTTCAGCTTGGCTTCGATCTGGGTCAGAGCGTCTATTTTCTTCTGCAGATCAGCATTTTGCTTTTGCAAACGGTCCAGATTGTCTTGCTGCTGACCATTGAGCCGCCCCAGCGCTTTGACTGCCGACTCCGACTCCAGCAGTTTCTGATTGTAGGCGTAGTCCCAGCGCAATAACTCGGCCAGCCCTTTGGGCAAAATGGTCAGCTGTTCACCCAGCTGCATCTGCGCTTTAAAACGCACGGCATAAGGGGTGTCGGGGTGAATACGGATCAACAACTGCTGCAAATTGCTGACCGCAGAAGGGGCCAGCTCTTTACTGAGCGCGTCACGTTGCTTGCCATTCATGGCAAGCAACTCACTGCGAAACTTTGCCCAGGCCGTTAAACTCAGCGCATCGTCGCTGATCGCCAGCACGGGTTTTACCGGCTCTGGTGCCTGGCGTGGCAACTCCACCACTTTTTCTGGTGCCGGCAAGGGTTTGTGCACCACAGGCAGTTGCACCGGGCCACCCTGACATCCTGCCAGCAACACAGTTCCAGCCAGCACAGACCATAACTTCATAACGATTCCTCAACCAAAGGTAAACGGATGCGGATACACACATCGGCATAATTCACATCAACAATTTCTGCCAGGCCACCGAGTAAACGGGCGCAGTCGGCCACAATAGATAATCCTAAACCTGACCCCTGCACTGCATCAAAACGCGGCGCCGTGCCCCGCTGGAAAGGTTCAAACAGTTTAGCCCGCATTTCTGCCGGAATAGGAGTACCGTTATTGGCAACATCAAGCAACATAAACTTGTCATGTTGTTTTAAGATCACCCACACCGGACTGCCTTCAGCGCCATAGGCTTGGGCGTTGTTAATCAGGTTGTCCAGAATACGGCGGAATAACATGGCGTCGGTATAAATACGCGGTAACTGACAATCCAGCTCGATATATTGCTGACGCTGCTGTAACGACAACGCATGGTCATTAAAACAACTTTGCAGCAGCTGTTGGCTGTTATGCCAGCCAAACTCCGGCTTGGCCTGTTGTAATAATCTGTTGTAGTCCAGCAGCTGTTCGGTCAGCTGACTGAGCCGGTCGGCACTGCCATTTAATAAGGTCACCACTTCCATCTGCTGCGGATTTAAACTGCCCACCAGCTGCTCGGACAACAAAGCACAACCTTCGCGGATACTGGACAACGGGGTTTTTAATTCGTGAGAGGCATGGCGCAATAAAATCAGCCGCAGCGCTTCGAGTTGTTGTAACCGCGACGCCAGCCAGCGTAGCTGCTCACCCAGCTCCGTCAGTTCGCGTGGCCCTTCCACTTTTTCATTTGGAAAATGATGACTGGCCTGACCGACAGAGCGGATCATGGTATCCAGTTGTTTAATAGGTGAAGCAATACGGGCCGACGCCCAAAGCACCAGGAACAACGTCAGGATCACCAGCGCCACACTTTGCCACGCCAGCTGGTTTTGTGCGTCCACCACATAATTTTGTTGGGTTTGCAGCCGAAGTTCTAACAGCTTCCAGGTTTGTTCAGTCAGCTGTGCCTGATTTTGCCGCAGCGCCAACAGCACAGGCGACAACTCTTCAATACTGCTTTGCGGATAGACCTGCAGCAACACCGCCAGCTGCCGCTGTTGTTGTTCACACAGCTCTTTAGCATCCAGATTCTGACAAACGGTATCCAGCATTTGCTGATAATTGCGCAGATGGGTGCCAGCCAGCTTTGCCAGCGCTTCGGTGCGTAAAATACTGAACTGACGCACTGCCCTTTCAATATCAACCACCAGATTTTGCATGTTTTCTGTCACTTTAACGCTGTCGACCGAATTCTCAGCTTCCACCACTGCATAACGGCTGACATCGGACAAAGCACTGTTACTTTGCCACAGCAGCACTCCCAACGGGATTAACGCCAGAAAAAAACTTAATAAAATAAATTGCCTGAGTGACGCAGGCTGAAATGGCATACGCATAGAAGCCAGTGCTCCGGAACAAAGGAAGCCAACAAAAGCCTATCATAACGGATTTAACGGTGCGGCCAAACCTAATCAGAAAACTGCGTTGAAAAACAAATCTTTAACCTGACATCTGGCATAAAAAAGGCCGGTATAAAACCGGCCTTTTCAGGATTTGTGTACTGATGCCCCAGCATCAGTGGAACTTAAGCGCGGGCAGCAACACCAGCAGCACGGGCTTTACGGATTTTGGCAGACTGACGGGCATAAGCATCAGCAAACTGCGCTTTTTCCAACTGACGAACAGCAGTACCGTTCAGGTCAATTTTGCGTAAGTAAGTAACAAACACTAAAGCATTAATCACGAAGAATACGGCTGCTGCGATTAAAAATGTGTCCATGGTGTACCTCTGTCATGTTGCCAGTCGTCGGACCGGGCTTAAATTTTTTCACTACACTGCTTGTTTCATCAGGTAAAAAACGGAAGTGGAACCTTGTGTATCACTTGCGTTATTTACCTGGACAATCTGTTTAATGCAGGCGTTGTGCCAACTTTTAAAAATTAATTTTTACTGATTAATATCAACAACTTAAAACACAGTCGAGCACAAATATAATAAGGACACCTGAAACTGACCAGATGATCTGTTGCTAATTAGCGACAGCGATCTGCAGCCATAGAAAATATCTATGTTATTCAACATGTTAGCATGTATCTTTTTTGCGACACTTAACCGAGAATTTTGCAAACCTATGTTTTTAAGTTATTTTTCAACAACTTAAGATCATAGGTTTCAGAGGGGCAGATGCAGACTTAACCGGACACGCCGGCCCGCTGCTGCAGGAATGGTATTGATGGTCTGGCCAACAAACTCGGGCTGATAGATATCTTCATCCAGCAGATTGGCCACATAAAAACGCAGCTCAGCACGTTCAGGCAAAGCGGCAATCGCAGTGAATGGCAGACGCCAGTGTAAGTCGAGGCTGTGATAAGCATCAGCCGGGGGGTTCAGCAATAACCTGTTGGGGTTACGCACTGCAATGTCGGTGGCTGTTCCGGTGTAACTCCACAACAGCGTCAGGTTGCCATAAGCGCCGGGCAATGCCAGTTCGACCGAAGATTTTGCCAGCCAGTTTGGCACTGTGGTGAAATCTGTGATCTGATTCACTTTATTCTGCTGGTAAGTTACCGCTGTGCTAAATCTGACGTGCTCGGCCCACTGCTGCTGCGCTTCAAGCTCAATGCCCTTTAATTGCATCTGGCCCTGATTGACAAAATCAATCACCCTGTCGGCCGCCCTTTGTCTGCTGATCAGGTCACGGGCTTCACTGTGAAACAGCGTCATCGCTAGGTTTAACTGTGAGTTTTGAAAAAACCACTGCAGATCTGTACTGTCTATTTGTTCGGCCAATAATGCCGGGTTACCGCGCAAACCGCCGGTGATTTGGCCGGCAGCATTACGCAGCACAATATTAAAATCGGTTTCCACTGCATAAGGGTCACGATAAGCGCGCGCCTGTAACAGCTTCAGCCCCCACTGTTCTGTCAGCTGCCACACCAGGCCGAACCTGGGCAACCAGTCGCTGCCGCTGCGTTGACTGCGGTTAAACTGCACGCCGGATGACAGACTGAAGTTATGGAGCAGTTGCCAATCGGCCTGCAGATAAGCGGTGTCTCTTCTGTTATCGGTATCAGGCACCGGTGCTGCCGCCAGACCGGCTTTGGTACCGAAGTTTTGCCACCAGCGGGCAATACCGCCTTGCCACTTCCAGTTGGGGCTGGCCTGCCAGTGTTGATCCAGCTCCAGCAGTAAGTCGTTGGCATAAGCGTCGTAGTTGTAATGGGAAAAATCCATCCGCGCCCAACTTAAACTGCTTTGTAACCAGCTGTGTTCTTGCTGTTGCCACTGATGTTGCAGCGCAATATGCTGACGACTGCTATCCACTTCCCGCTCGTCAGGTGCTATACCACCACTCCAGTTGGTGGCGGCACCAAAAAAATCCTGCTGACTGCGGGCAAAGTTCCAGTCCAGTTGCCACTGCTGATAACTGGCAGAAGCAAAAAGCCCGAGGTTTTGCTGACCATAATCAATCTGGCGCCACTGTCTGTTGTTGTCATAAGAAGCAAAAGGCCAGCCGTCGTCCTGCTGCAATTTTGCAGCTACATTCAGTACCCAGTCTTGCTGCTGCAAATGGCCGGCCAGGCCGGCGCTGTGTTGTCCTTGCTCACCGACCCCCAGCTGCAGCTCAGGCGCAATCTGTTTGGCTGTCACCAGGTTAATCACGCCCACATAAGCATTAGAGCCATAAAGCACAGAGCCTGGGCCACGGATAATTTCAAGTCGTTCAATGGCCTGCAGCGGAAAAGCGTTATAGATAGCAAAGTTAATACCGCCGGAATAACTCTCACGCAGTGGCCGGCCATTTAGTAATAACAACACATGATTGTCGGCGTGGGTCAGCAGATTTCCGCGGATAGAAGCGACATTACGCGGGAAAAAATGCGAACCTGTCATATAAAAACTGCTGACCTGCTGCAGCAGTTGCTGCAGGTTTTCCGCCCCCAGATTGCGGATACGGCTGGCGTCCAGCACTGTCATTACCGCCGCAGCGCTGCTGAGGTCTTGCTGGTATTTACCGGCCGTCACCACGGAGACTTCAGCCAGTTCTTCCAGCGATAATTCAAATAAGTCTGTACTGTCTTGGGCTATGGCGGTGCCGGCAAAGAGGCAAAGGCTGAACACAGGAAAAATTCGCTGCAGTTGATGCATATTGACACTGATTGACTAGACTCTGTTGTAAATAGCAGTTTAGGAATCAGTATCTTAAATGACAAGGCGGTCTGAAATTAAAGTTAAATCACAGCTCAGAGCGCCCAGAACCCGGACGTTATTTGTGTTGCTGGCAGGCTTTTGTCTGGCTCTGTCCGGCAAAACCGCCGCCGAATCTGCCCTGGATCAACAAAAATTTATCAGAGTACAGGCTGCTTATATTTTTAACCTGGCCCGTTTTGTTCAATGGCCAGCTCTTGGCAGCAGTACTTTTCAAATTTGTCTGCTAGGTGAGTTGCAACAAAAACTGACCACGCAGCTGCAGCAAGGCACCAAAGACAAAACCATTCAGTCTTTACCAGTGCAGATCCTGGCCATCGATCCGGCTCTGTTATCACAGGCAGAAGCCGAACAACAACTGCAACAATGCCGGGTGCTGTATCTGACCGCAGATCCAGCCGAAACCGGCTGGGCTTTGCTGGCACAACTGAGGCAACCTCAGATTTTGCGTATTGCCGCCCCCCAGGTCACCAGCCAGCATTTTTCGCAGGTGAACCTGGTGTTTGAGCAAGGCCGGATTTTATTGTATCTGAACAGTGACAGCCTGCAGCAGTCGGGTTTGCAGGTAAATCCGGCGTTATTGTCTATTGCCAGACAAAGGACAAAATCATGAAAAAAGTGTCGTTTCAGCACAAAGTATTCTGGGGTTTTGTGCTGGTGGCCTTGTTAAGCCTGGTTTTGGTGGTGCTGCCGGTGCTGTGGAATATCAGCAATCAATTTCAGTTGCAGCTGGAAGCCTATAACAGATCCCAATCCAAAGTCCTGGCCGATATGAGCGCCGCCGCCATGATGTTTGATCAGGCGGATAGCGCGTCGTCGTTATTACGATCGCTGCAACAATCACCCGATATTCTGCGGGCGGCTTTATATAAAACCGATGGTGACCAACACCGGCTTTTTGCAGCTTTTGGCCCTGAAGCCCCGGCGCAGATCAACCCGGCGCACTATATTCACCCGGTACGGCAGCAAGGCATGTACCGGCTGCTGACCCCTGTGACACTGGATGACAATGTTATTGGTTATTTGTTGCTGGACAGCAACTTACAGCCGATGGAACAAAAACTCACCCAAAGTTATGCCCTGGTACTGACCACAGTGCTGATTGCCATAGTGCTGGCCAGCTGGCTGGCATTAAGACTCAGCCGCACCCTGTTACAACCGCTCAGCGATCTGCGAGCTGTCACCAGTTCTATTGCCGATACCAAAGATTACAGCCGCAGGGCTCAGCTGTCGGATGACCCTGAGTTGGCGATTTTTATCCGCTCTTTTAACAGCATGCTGGACGTCATCCAGCAATTTAATCAGCTGCAACAAGACAAAGAACAACAAATTCTGGAACTGAACAAAACACTGGAACAAAAAGTGACCGAGCGCACAGCACAGCTGGAACATAGCCTGAACGACTTAAAAAATACCCAGAGTGCGCTGGTAGAACGGGAGCGTTTGGCCTCTTTGGGTGGGCTGGTGGCAGGCGTCGCTCATGAAATTAACACCCCTGTGGGCGTGGCCATGACAGCTGTGACCCATTTAACTTACCTGACACAACACCTCAATGATGAAATGCAGGATGGCACCTTAAGTAAATCCGGCTTGCTTCGGCATATTGCAGATCTGAACGAAAGTGCGTTGATTATTCTGAAAAATCTGGAGCGGGCCGCCGAGCAAATCCGCAGTTTTAAAATGGTGGCTATTGATCAGTCGACCGAAGAAGCACGCGAGTTTTATTTATTGGAATATTTGCAAAGTATTGTGTTGTCGCTGCGGCCACAGCTTAAAAAAGGCGCTTATCAGGTGAAACTGGATGTTGACCCCGGGCTTCAGCTGTACAGTTTTCCCGGTATTTATTCGCAGATTTTTACCAACCTGATTATGAATTCGCTGATCCACGGTTTTGCCGGGCAAAATCAGGGCGAGATCCGTATTGAAGCTCAGCTGCAGCCCAATTTTTTACAGCTGAATTATTACGACAACGGCAAAGGCATAGATCCAAAAATTAAACCTAAATTGTGGGACCCTTTTGTCACCAGCAACCGTCAGCAAGGCGGCAGTGGCCTGGGCACTTATATTCTGTATAACTTAATTACCCAGGCACTCAAAGGCCGGATTGATCTGGTGGAAGATGTGCCTAAAGGGGTGCATTTTGCGTTATTGATCCCACTGACAGACCGTAAAATTGGGGTAGATCAGCACAACGACCAGGCTTAAAGCTCATTCAAGAGTGGCTGGCAGCGCCATTACAGCGCAGCCATGGAACAACCAACAGCTGGTTAATAAATAAAACCGTATTTACGCGCCACCTTGTCAAAATATTCCAGGCACTGTTTGGCATATTCGCGTTTTTCCACATAACTGCCCGGGAAAAAACTCTTTTTAAAACCATAAGCGACTATGTCTTTTAAGCGTTTGAGCGGGATATCAAAGTTATCCACCGCCAGCTGATATTCACGGCTGACCGTGGTATTGGACACCAGACGGTTGTCGGTACAAATCACAGTCGCCATGCGGTTTTCCAGCATATCGCGGAACTTATGCTGTTTAATGTCGGTAATAGCCGGATTGGTTTGCAGGTTCGAGGTCAGACAGACTTCGATGGCAATACGTTTATCGGCAATATAAGAGGCTAATTCTTTGATATAACGCTGTTTATCGGTGATTGTCGGATCCTGAATCATCTCAGGAATAAACATCGAATAACCATGGCCAATACGGTCGGCATAACATTCGGTAATGGCTTCAAACACGGATTCGGCACCATAAGCTTCACCGGCGTGCAGGGTTTTTAATAAAAAGTGCTGATGGGCATATTCATACACTTCTTTAAAATTATGCGCCGGATAACCGGATTCCTGTCCGGCTAAATCCAGTGCCACTATCGGCACCCCTTCTTCGTCGCGCAAACGCACACTGGCGCGTACCAGTTCCATCGCCGCCAGTTTAATCACCTGCATAGGTTCAAAATCGCGCATCAGCTGGAACAAATTGGTGTAATAAGGTGAAAAACCTTTGTCGCCAAACATCCGCATGGCGCAGTTGATAATGCCATAAGCAAAAGGGGGTTTGTCGCCGGCAATTACCGCAGCCTGTTGATTATATTCAGTTTGCGCCTGCTTTAAGCCGTTATTCACCGCATGCATCACTTTGTCAAAATCAATACCGGCCGGTAAATCAATCAGCAACTGGGGAGCAAAACGCACTTCGATGTAATTGACACCTTCCTGCTGGTTATCAATGGCCAGCTCATAAGCGGCCTGTTGCAGGTTTTCCATATTCCGCAGCACACCACAGGTGTACTGGAAACAATGCAGGTATTCACCAAGGTTGTTGTAAGACTCTTTAAACACCAGCTCTTTTAAACCCGCCACTGTATCGGATGGCAGCTGTAACTTACTGCGTTTGGCCATCTCAATCAGCGACTCTAACCGCAAACTGCCATCGAGGTGCAGGTGCAGATCAGACTTTGGCATTTCTCTAATAAAATCAGCGGAATAAAACGGCATTTGATGGGCTCTTTGCATAACAGAACAGGTTTTTAGTTATAGCAGCTGGACGCATCGGGTGCGATAACAAAAATTTTGGTTTTGTGGGAAGTATGAGATTTTTAAGGGATGTAAAAACAATAAGCGGGAGCAAATGGTGCCCGGGGCCGGACTTGAACCGGCACGCCCTTTCGAGCGAGGGATTTTAAATCCCTTGTGTCTACCGATTTCACCACCCGGGCAGAGTCATGTGTGCAGAAAGCACTGGCAGAACGGCGCGCATTTTAAGCCTGAGTCCGGCAAATTGTCATGTTATTTTTGTCATTTCCGGCAAAAAAATGTCAGTTTGTTGTTTTTTCCGGCAAAAACCAGCAAAAAATAGCGGCGGCAAAGCTGATGATCCTGCTGGATAATTTGAAACAACAGCCGGAACTGCCCAAAATAAAACCAGCTGGTTTGGCCATCTATACTGTTGCATTTCCAAAAGTGCCGTGATATTACTAAAAGCATCAACCCAAGCGGTGCAGAAATAACCAGAATTTTTATGAACAACCAGAACCCTGTAAACGCCATTATGCTCAACCTCCTCGTGCTCCTACTCAGGCCACGGGGTTTTGTGCATTGGTAATACAGGTTTACCTGAACCAGCAAAAACCCCGTGCCACAGGCCGGGGTTTTTTGTTACCTCCAGGTCTGATAACGGGATAAAAAATCAGCGACAGAGGAACAAAGTATGAGCGGCCAAGACAAAATCTGGATTTTTGATACCACCTTAAGAGACGGCGAACAGGCGCTGCGCGCCAGCTTAAGTCATAAGCAAAAAATCCAGCTGGCGCACGCCATTGCCAGGTTAAATGTCGACGTGATGGAAGTGGGTTTTCCGGTGTCATCCCCAGGTGACTTTGAATCTGTGCAGGCGATAGCCCAAAGTGTCAAAGGCCCTATTATTTGTGGCCTGGCCCGCGCCGTTGCCGCCGACATTGAAGCCTGTGGCGCCGCGTTAAAAGACGCCGAACGCCGCCGCATTCACACCTTTATCGCCACCTCACCGCTGCATTTACAATACAAATTACGCCGCACTTTAGAACAAGCCACCGAACAAGCTGTTGCCGCCATTCAGCTCGCCCGCCGTTTTACCGACGACGTGGAGTTTTCCTGTGAAGACGCCGGCCGCACACCCATCGACGATTTGTGCCGTATTGTTGAAGCCGCCATTAAAGCCGGTGCCCGCACCATTAATATTCCGGATACTGTGGGTTACACCATTCCGAACGAGTTTGCGCAAATTATCACTGGCCTGCGCAACAAGGTACCAAACATCGATCAGGCCATTATCAGCGTGCATTGCCATAACGACTTAGGTTTAGCGGTGGCCAACAGCATCAGCGCCATTCAGGCCGGTGCAAGGCAGATTGAATGTACCGTCAACGGCATTGGTGAGCGTGCCGGTAACTGTTCGCTGGAAGAAGTGGCGATGATTATTAAAACCCGCGCCGACGTGTTGCCGTTTTACACCGACATTAAAAGCACCGAAATTTACCGCTCCAGCCATCTGGTCAGTCAGATTTGCCATATGCCGATTCAGCCAAACAAGGCCATTGTCGGCGAAAACGCTTTTGCCCACAGCTCAGGCATTCACCAGGATGGCGTGTTAAAAGCACAAAACACTTATGAAATTATGTCGCCTGAGCAGGTTGGCATTCGCCAAAACGAATTAAACCTGACGTCGCGCTCAGGCCGCGCTGTGATTGCGCACCGTTTAGCCGAATTAGGTTATGGCAAAGAAGATTATGATTTAGAACAGATTTATAGCGCCTTTGTGGCCTTGGCTGACCAAAAAGGCCGGGTTTTTGACTACGACTTAGAAGCTTTGGTGTTTTTCCAGAATCTGCAGGATGACGATGAACATTACCAGTTAGAGTTTTTAAGCTCTAGCACCCACACCGGCCATGTGGCCAGCGCTACTGTTGGCATCAAAGCAGGCAACGAAGTGTTCACCGAAGCGGCCACCGGCAACGGCCCGGTGGAAGCAGCATTTTCGGCCATTCACCGCATCGCCAAACTGGATGTGAAAATGGTGGATTACAACTTACAAGCCAAAGGTGAAGGTGAGAACGCCTTGGGTCAGGTCGACATTATTGCCGAATATCAGGGGCGCCGTTTTCACGGTGCAGGTTTGGCTACCGACATAGTGCGCTCTTCAGTTTTAGCCTACGTGCACGTATTGAACCTGATTGAGCGCAGCAAACGCATTGATGCTGTTAAACAAGCACGCAAACAGGCCTGAATCAATCAGCTTGAATAACCCGATTTCAGAACAAAATTGAACCAGAGAACAAAATGAAAACTTATAAAATTGCAGTATTGGCCGGTGACGGCATAGGCCCCGAGGTGATGCAGGAAGCATTAAAAGTGCTGGAGGTGGTGTCCGATAAATTTGGTTTTGCCATTCAGACTGAAGCGGCCTTAGTGGGCGGCGCCGCTATTGATGAACATGGTGAAGCCCTGCCCGCCACTACTCTGGATTTATGTAAACGCAGCGATGCTATTTTATTTGGTTCTGTTGGTGGCCCCAAATGGACCAGCCTGCCACCGGCACAGCAACCGGAGCGTGCTTCGTTATTACCCCTGCGTAAAACCTTCGATTTATTCTGCAATTTACGCCCGGGCAAAATTTACCCGGCCTTTGCCGAATTATCGCCGTTACACCCACGCACCAGCAGTCAGGGCATGGATATTTTGTGTGTACGGGAACTTACCGGCGGCATTTATTTTGGTGAAAAAGGCCGCTCGCCAGACAGCGCTTTTGATACCCAAACCTATAGCGTGAAAGAAATTGAGCGTATCAGCCGGGTTGCTTTTGAAGCTGCAACCAAACGCAATCACAAAGTGACATCTATTGATAAGGCCAATGTGCTGGCCACCTCGGTGTTGTGGCGTGAAGTGGTTGAACGCGTTGCCAAAGATTATCCGGGCGTTGCGCTTGAACATATGTATATCGACAACGCCGCTATGCAGCTCATTCGGGCCCCCAAGCACTTCGACGTGCTTTTGTGCGACAACCTGTTTGGCGACATTTTATCCGATGAAATTGCCGCCATTGCCGGCTCTTTGGGTTTATTACCATCCGCCAGCTTAAACGGCTCCAACTTTGGTTTGTATGAACCGGCCGGTGGCAGTGCACCTGATATTGCAGGCCAGGGCATCGCTAACCCTGTGGCACAAATTTTATCGGCCGCTTTATTACTGCGCTTTAGCTGTGGTGAGGAAGCCGCAGCACGCGCTATTGAGGCCGCAGTTGAACAAACTTTAGAGCGCGGCATTGTTACCCGCGATATCAACCCACAATCCACTTACAGCACAAGCGATATTGGCAATGCCATAGTGAATGCTATTCGCGAAGGAGCATAAAAATGAGCCGCACTCTTTCTCAGAACCCTGCTGAGCAGCAAACAGGTAAAACCCTGTATCAGAAAATTTATCAAAGCCATGTGGTGGGCGCGTTAAATGGCAGTACCGACTTATTGTTTGTTGACCGTCACCTTATTCACGAAGTGACCAGCCCGCAGGCGTTTTCCGGTTTAAAACTGGCTGGTCGCAAAGTACGGCGGCCGGATTTAACCTTCGCCACTATGGATCACAACACCTCAACCCAGGTGCGCAGCTACGACGCTGCTGGTGAAACTTCCCGTAAACAGCTGGAAGCCTTAGCGGCCAACTGCGCCGAACATGGCATTGAATTGCTGGATTTATATCATCCGGATCAAGGCATAGTGCATGTGATAGGCCCAGAGCTGGGTTTAACCCAACCTGGCATGGTGATTGTGTGTGGCGATTCCCATACCTCCACCCATGGTGCTTTTGGCGCCATTGCTTTTGGTATTGGCACCTCTGAAGTAGAGCATGTGCTGGCCACCCAAACTTTGCCACAACAAGTGGCTAAAACACTGAAAGTGGAAGTGACAGGCCGGTTATCACCTTTTGTCACGCCTAAAGATGTGATTCTGGCCATTATCGGCAAATTAGGCACTGCAGGCGGTAACGGTTATGTGGCGGAATTTTGTGGTGAAGCCATTCGGGGCATGACAATGGAAGGTCGTATGACTTTGTGCAATATGAGCATAGAAATGGGCGCTAAAGCCGGTTTAATTGCGCCGGATGCCACCACTTTTGCTTATTTGCAGGGCAAAGCCCATGCGCCCAAAGCAGAACATTGGGATGCCGCAGTGGCCTACTGGCAATCACTGTATTCAGACGCCGACGCCAGCTTTGATAAAGTAGTCACTATTGACGGCAGCCAGATCAAACCTCAGATCAGCTGGGGCACCAACCCTGAGCAGGTAATAGCCGTAAACGAGCCGGTGCCTGCGCCTGAGTCTTTTACCGATTTAATTAAAGCCGATGCCGCCAAACGTGCTTTAACCTACATGGGTTTGGAAGCGGGTCAAAGGCTGACCGATATCAAGGTGGATGTGGTGTTTATCGGCTCCTGCACCAATAGCCGTATTGAAGATTTACGCGCTGCCGCCGCTGTGGTGGGTAGCCAGAAAGTGGCGGCCGGTGTGCGCGCTTTAGTGGTGCCGGGCTCTGGTCAGGTCAAACGTCAGGCCGAAGCTGAAGGCTTGGCTGACGTGTTTAAAAATGCCGGTTTTGAATGGCGCGAACCTGGTTGTTCTATGTGTTTAGGTATGAATGACGATCGGGTTGATGCCGGTCAGCGCTGTGCATCGACGTCAAACCGTAACTTTGAAGGCCGGCAGGGCCGCGGCAGCCGCACCCATTTAGTCAGCCCTGCTATGGCAGCAGCGGCCGCTATTGCCGGTAAGTTTGTCGATGTTTCCCAGATTTCATTTTCAGAAGGAGCGCAGGCATGAGCCAGATTTTCGCCAAGGGTTTAGTCTGCCCGCTGGATAAAAATAACGTGGATACCGACCAAATTATCCCAAAACAGTTTTTAACTTCGGTCAGCCGTGACGGTTTTGCGCAGGCGCTGTTTTTTGACTGGCGTTATCAGGCCGATGGCAGCGCCAATCCGGATTTTGTGCTGAACGAGCCGCAGTATCAGGGCGCGTCTATTTTGTTGACCCGTGCCAACTTTGGTTGTGGCTCGTCGCGCGAACATGCGCCCTGGGCCATTCAGCAATATGGTTTTAACGTGATTATTGCCGAAAGTTTTGCCGACATTTTTTTTAATAACAGCGTCAACAATGGCATGTTATTGATTAGCTTAAGCGCGTCGAATATCGAGTTTTTATTTAACCGCTGCAAACAAGGGCCGCAGCAGTGGCAAATTGATTTGGCCAATCAGGAAATTCTGCTGGGTAATAATGCTGCTGTGGGCTTTCAGATTGATCAGGACGTAAAACAGCGGCTGCTGTCTGGCCTGGATTTTATTGGCGCCAGTGAAACCTTAAGTGCGCAGATAGCCAACTACGAACAGCAGCGCCGCCAAAACACCCCCTGGCTGGGCTGATTGGCGACTGGGACTCAGTGGGCATAAGCTGCAGGAGCATGCGCGAGCAGTTGAGGCCTGAACACACCGATGTACCTTGGGTTCACCGCATAAAAAACGCAGGATTTTCCTGCGTTTTTTATTTAAGCCAAACTGCGATTGCGGTATTTGGCTCGTTAGCTAACTCTTTATTCGCTTTTTACTTTTCTCAGCCTTTAACTGCGTACCTGGCCGTCACCAATCACTATATATTTTTCCGTGGTTAAAGACTCCAGCCCCATTGGGCCATAAGCATGTAACTTACTGGTGGAAATGCCAATTTCAGCCCCTAACCCCAGCTCGCCGCCATCAGAAAAACGCGATGAAGCGTTTACCATCACCACAGCTGAGTTCACCACTTTTAAAAACCGCTGGGCACGGCTGATATCCTGGGTGCAGATCACTTCGGTATGGCCTGAGCTATGTTGTTCAATATGCGCGACAGCAGCGGCAAAGTTGTCGACCACTTTCACCGACATGGCCAGCGCCAGATATTCAGTATCAAACTGATCGTCTGCGGCCTGTTGCGCCTGTGGCAGTAAGGCAATAGTGCTGGCACAGCCAAATAGTTGTACACCTTTTTCTGTCAAAGCCTTGCCGGCCAAAGGTAAAAACTTAGCGGCAATATCAGCATGCACCAGCAGGGTTTCCAGCGCATTACACACGCCTGGCCTTTGGGTTTTGCCATTCAGTAACAGCGCCAGCGCTTTGTCAAAGTCGGCCGCTTTATCCACAAATAAATGGCAAACGCCTTTATAGTGCTGGATCACCGGAATACGGCTGTGTTCGCTGACAAAACGGATTAAACCTTCGCCGCCGCGCGGGATCACTAAATCCACGCTGTTGTCCTGCTGCAGCAGGCTTAACAATAACTCCCGATCCGGATTAGGCAGTACACAAATCGCCGCCGGATTGATCTGGTGTGCCACCAGCACCTGCTGCAACACTTTGGCAATGGCCAGACTGGAATTGAGTGCTTCACGGCCGCCGCGTAAAATCACCGCATTACCGGATTTAAAACACAAGGCACCGGCGTCGGCCGTCACATTGGGCCTGGCTTCATAAATCATCGCTATCACGCCAAGCGGAATGCGCATGCGCCCCACCTGAATGCCATTGGGTCTTGGCGCCAGCTGCCGGATTTGCCCGACAGGGTCAGCCAGACCCGCAATTTGCCGCACTGCGCCCGCCAGCGCCTGAATGCGCTCCGGCGTTAATAACAACCTGTCCTGCATTGCAGCGGCTAAACCATTGGCAACAGCATTTTGCATATCCAGCTGATTTTGCTCCAGAATGCTGCTGGTTGCCGCCTCCAGCGCATCGGCCATCGCCAGCAATACCTGGTTTTTTTGCGCTTCAGACAACTGCGCCAATTGCCGGCTGGCCACTTTGGCTTGCTGGCATAAAGCCACTACTTCTGCGGCTGTATTCACTTGCTGCTGCATTATTGCTGCTCCATCAGAACTAAATCATCACGGTGAACCGCCACTTCGCTTGGACAATAACCCAGCACGGCTTCAATCTGGCTGCTGTGAATACCTTTGATTTTATTCAGCTCAGGTGCGCTGTATTGGCAAACCCCTTTGGCCAGTCTGGTACCTGCGCTGCTCACCAGCCAAATTGCATCCCCTTTATCAAAATCGCCCTGAACAGCCGTCACCCCTTTGACCAGCAATGAAGCGCCTTTATGTAATAAGGCATCCACAGCACCGGCGTCCAGTGTCACTTCAGCACTGGCTTTGCTGCTGTGTAATAACCAGTGTTTTTTGGCCGATAAGTGGCCAGGCTGAGCACAAAACAAAGTGCCCGCTGCTTTTCCTTGCAACAACGCATCAAAACTACCGGCTTTCTGGCCATTGATGATCAGAGTTTCAATGCCCTGAGCTGTAGCTTTGGCAGCTGCCTGTAACTTCGTCACCATACCCCCTGTGCCAACACTGTGGTGGCTGCCACCGGCCATCGCATAAATATCCGCCGTGATGGCTTCAACCCGGGCAATAAACCGGGCGTCCGGATTGGTTTTGGGGTTGGCACTATATAAACCGTCAATATCAGAACAGATGATCAATGCATCAGCGTCTACCACAGTTGCTACCATGGCCGCTAAGTTGTCGTTATCACCTACTTTCAGTTCGGCTGTGGCTACTGTGTCGTTTTCATTGACCACAGGCAAAGCGCCATGGCTTAACAAAGTACGCAAGGTATTGTCGATATTCAGATATCTTTTGCGATCGCGTAAATCATCATGGGTTAATAAAATCTGCGCACAAGGCCAGTCCAGCAGCTTGCTCCAGATCATCATCATCTGACTCTGGCCAATAGCTGCCATGGCTTGTTTCACGTTGATGGGCAGCGGTTGATGGTTAAAGGGGATAGCGGCGCGACCTGCAGCCACACTACCGCTGGATACCAGCACCACTTCCACTCCCTGTAATTTGCATTCGCTGATAAAGCGGGCAATCGCCAGCAAATAACGGGTGGAACAACCTTTGCCTTCCGGCGCAATCAAAGCACTACCCACTTTGATCACAATCCGCTTCCAACGCAGCGCGTTCATCTTGTTAAAAACCTCTGTCATTCCGGTTAAATCCGGCCTGAGCTTAACTTTTCAGACGTATATATGTCCAGTTCAATCCAGTGGCCAGACTAGTTCAGTAAAATACAGCCAAATTTACTGGCATCCACGCCTTGCTCTGACTACACTGCCGCCGCCTTTAAACCAGAAATTCAGCCAAAATTCAGTTCTGCCGAACTAGGCTGCCTTTAATGCTTACATCAAGGAACGCTGATGAATACACGTCATTTTTTGGTTGCAGCCTTATGCACCAGCTTAACTTTAAGTGGTTGTGCCACTATCAATCAGAACAACACCACTAAAGGCGCGGCTATTGGCGCCGCAGTGGGTGCCATTGCAGGTAAAGCCACTGGCAACCACAAAAACAAAAGGTTAGCCATTGGTGCTGCTTTGGGTGCATTAACAGGCGCTGCAGTGGGCCGTTATATGGACAATCAGGAACAGGCATTGCGTGAGCAGCTATCGGGCACTGGCGTAAAAGTGTATCGCGACGGCGATATTCTGCGTCTGGACATTCCGGCTCAGGTCACTTTTGCCGTTGGCCGCTCTGACATTCGCGCCGATTTATATCCGGTGTTAAACGATATCGCCAAAGTGCTGGGTGAATACAATAAAACCATGCTGGTGATCACAGGTCACACCGACGACACAGGCCCAATGGCGCTGAATATGCAGTTGTCACAATCCCGTGCTGACGCAGTAAAAAGTTATCTGATTGCCCAGCAGGTTGACCCTATCCGCCTGGAAACCCGCGGTGTAGGCCCAAATTATCCGGCAGTACCTAATACCAACGAAGCCAACCGCGCTATGAACCGCCGGGTTGAAATTCATATCGAACCCGTGACCGAATAAGGTTGTCCCAGGGGCGGTTGTTGGTTGTTTTTTAAACCGCCCTTTTTTCTGCTGAATTCTGCGCTGTATTGCCGACATCCACCCCCCCCACTCAAACCTGATGCTGGTTTTACATATCAGCAGCATAGCCCCACCGCCATACTGTTTAATCCGGCGAAAAAACGGTAGTCTTGGCCGGTTTTGACATCAAGGGCAATTTTGCATGCAGTTATTAATCTGGGTGACACTGATCTGGTCTTTTAGTTTTTCACTGATTGGTGAGTTTCTGGCAGGTAAAGTCGACCCTTATCTGGCGGTTGGCAGCCGGATGGCACTGGCGCTGTTGTTGTTTTTACCCTGGTTAATCCGTTATAAAACGCCGCCCGGACAAGCATTGGCATTGGCCGGTATTGGTGCAGTGCAGCTTGGGCTGATGTATCTGTTTTTTTATCACAGCTTTTTATATCTGACAGTGGCTGAAGTGCTGCTGTTCACTATTCTGACACCGGTTTATGTAGTGCTGTTTGATCGCGTTTTGCAGCGCCAAGCCATCAGCTGGCGCTGGCTTGGGCCGGCCACTTTGGCCGTGCTGGGTGCCCTGGTGATCCGCTTTACCGCCCCAACCACAGATTTCTGGCTCGGTCTGATCTTGGTGCAGGCTGCCAATCTTTGTTTTGCTTTTGGTCAGGTGGCTTACCGTCAACTGAACCTTGGCAACAGCATGCAACAACAACAGAGTTTTGGCTGGTTTTTTGTCGGTGCTTCCCTGGTTGCAGCTTTGGGCGCCTGGTTATTTGCAGACTGGCAAAAAATGCCACAACAAGGCAGCGACTGGGTCATTTTAATTTGGTTGGGGCTGGTAGCCTCTGGTCTGGGTTATTGGCTGTGGAATGCCGGCGCCCGGCAGGTGAATGCCCATCAGCTGGCTGTGATGAATAACCTGTTGATCCCGGCCGGTTTATTGGTGAATTTTGTGCTCTGGCAGCATCAGGTGAACTGGCTGACTTTTAGTCTGGGGTCGCTGTTGATTGTGTTGAGTTTAGGCTGGGGTAAAAGGCTCAGCAACTAGCTGAGCCGAAGTGAATTAGTTCACTGCATACTGACGTTGTAACGCGTTCATTTGATTCTGCAAAGCGGCGAGCTCGTGTTTCTGCTTTTGCTTCTGCTCGGCAAATTCCTGCCGCAGTTTTTGCATTTTCTGATTCAGCATCGTCAGATAATTCGACTTCGCGCCTTTTTTCTGCGCTTCGTAATATTCATTTTCAAGTGCTGTTAACTGCTGCTTTTGCTGTTGTTCAGTCAATGAAAGTTGATACTCCAGATAACGGCCTTTTTTCTTCAGGCTTTCCATCTGCAGATCGGTTTTTTTATTGCTGCTCAACACTACATTACCAGCGTTAACTTCCTGCGCCAGTTCAGCGCTTTCTTCACAAGGAAACTGACTGAAAGTAACTTTGCCGTCCTGCTCGCATTGATAGACGTTGGCATGTGCACTGGTGGCACAAAGTAATAATAAGCAAAGGCTATGACTTTTCATCGGCAGTTCTCCCAACTTGAACGTTAAATGTACAGAAGCATTTAAGATCAAGCAAGTACTGAACCAACAAAGTTACATATTTCTGACGATGTCACAGCTGGTTAACAACAGACGCCGGCAGCAGCGCCGGCGTCAAAGCCTTTAACCACGCAGCTTGCGGCGCATAAAGTTAGGCAATGCCATAGCAGCCTGATGGATATCGGCGTTGTAATATTCAGTGGGAAAATCGGCGTTATCGGCATCTTCACGACGGAAACCATCAAAAGACTGACCTTTACGTGCCAGAGTGCAGGTCCACCAACCACTTGGATACACCATTTGTGGAAAATTCAAAGTTTGCAGTGCGGCAAAACCAGCGTCTTTCATCGCTTCACGCATGGCGTTCAACAGCTCCAGGTGGATCAGCGGCGACTCACTTTGTTGCACCAGAATGCCGCCTGGTTTTAACGCATGAAAACAGCTCTGATAAAAAGCGCGGTTAAATAAACCTTCACCAGGACCAATAGGATCAGTTGAATCCACAATCACAACATCCAGGCTTTCAGGCGCCGCTTCGCGCATATATTTAATGCCGTCATCAAACAATAAGGTGACACGCGGGTCGTTATTGGAGGCACACAGCTCAGGGAAATATTGCTCCGCCATCCGGGTGACCTGCTCATCAATATCGATTTGGGTAACAGCTTGTACTGATCGATGTTTTAACACTTCACGTAAGGTACCGCAGTCACCACCGCCGATGATCACCACCTGCTGCGGATTGGGATGAGTAAACAATACCGGATGGCTTAACATCTCGTGATACAGGAAATTTTCCCGACTGCTGAGCATAATCACGCCGTCTATCACCATCATATTGCCGAATTCAGTGGTTTCGTAGACTTCAATATGTTGGAAAGGAGACTGAACTTCAGCTAACTTTTGGTGAATTTGCAGCGAAAACGCACTTCCGCTTGGTTGAAAAATCTCGGTAAACCATTGTTTAGAAATAAGTTCTGACATAGCTCCACTCCGGGCACTGGCAAAGGGGGCAATTATTTTGCCAGTGAAGCCGCTTTGGGACAAATTTTTCATGTTTTTTTGCTGCTATTGCACTTAAAATAGCGGCCTAATTTTTTGAAGGGCACGACAATGGCAGAATGGGGTATCGACAAAGCAAGATCCATCTATAACGTAGCAGTCTGGAGCGAAGGCTATTTTGACGTCAACGCACAGGGCGATCTCGTTGCTTATCCGGATCAGGATCACAGCAAACCAGGCATTAGCTTTCCGGAGCTGACTGCACGTTTTAAAGAAGAAGGATTAACGCTGCCAGTGTTGGTACGTTTTACCGACATTCTGGAACATCGTGTTGATACGCTGATCAAGTCTTTTGCCAAAGCGAAGCAAGAGCGTGAGTATCAGGGCGAATACACAGCGGTTTACCCAATCAAAGTAAACCAGCAGTTTTCCGTCGTCAGCAAACTGGTCAGCCACCACAGTGGCAAAGTGGGTCTGGAAGCAGGTTCTAAACCAGAACTGATGGCCATTTTAGGCGTCACAGAACAGCCACTGCGGATTGTCTGTAACGGTTATAAAGACAGCGAGTTTTTACGCCTGGCCACTATTGGCCAGATGATGGGCCACAGCGTTTACGTGGTGGTTGAAAAACTGTCGGAATTAAAAACCCTGATCCGCGAAATTGACAGCCTGGATGCGGCGCCTTTTATCGGTATCCGTATCAAACTGAATTCAGTGGGTAAAGGTAAATGGCAAAACACTGGTGGTGAAAAAGGTAAGTTTGGCCTCACCGCCACTCAGGTGCTGCAAGCCATTGATATTTTAAAAGAAGCCGGCAAGCTGCATTTATTACAACTGGTGCATTTCCATATTGGTTCACAAATTGCGAATATCCGTGATATTCACAACGCTATCCGTGAATGTGCCCGTCATTATGCTGAACTGCGGACCTTAGGCGTGCCTATCACCACAGTGGATGTGGGTGGTGGTCTGGGTGTGGATTACGAAGGTTCGAACTCCCGTTCTGCCTGTTCGATGAACTACACCATGTACGAATACGCCCGCAACGTCGTGTACGGTTTAAAAGAAGTCTGTGACGAATACGATTTGCCACACCCGAATATCATCACTGAATCTGGCCGCGCCATGACAGCCCACCACGCTGTACTGGTCACAGACGCTATCGACGTCGAACGCGCACCTGGCCTGCGTCATCTGCCGGAGCCAAGCGAAGATTCACCTCAGGTAGTTTGGGCTTTATGGGATTCTTACCAGAATGTCACGGCCCGCTCTGCGGTTGAGGCTTATCACGACGCTGTGCATTATTTTACCGACGCCCATGCCCAATACGTGCACGGTTTGCTGACGTTAAAAGACTGGTCGTTACTGGAGCAGATTTATTTTGCCACCATTAACAAAGTGAAAGACAAGCTGGATTTATCCTCACGTTCACACCGTGAAATTCACGATGAACTGAATGAAAAACTGGCCGACAAGTTATTCGTTAACTTCTCATTATTCCAGTCGATGCCGGATGCCTGGGGTATTGACCAGCTCTTCCCGGTG
Source organism: Rheinheimera sp. (assembly GCF_036782235.1). Taxonomy (GTDB): domain Bacteria; phylum Pseudomonadota; class Gammaproteobacteria; order Enterobacterales; family Alteromonadaceae; genus Pararheinheimera. Next base: position 150,598 of record NZ_DAIPZL010000006.1, read on the forward strand.
ATGCCTCTGGAGCGGATGAACGAATCACTGGAACAACGCGCCATTATTCAGGACATCACCTGTGACTCAGACGGTGCACTGAAGAGTTATGCCGACGGCAATGGTATTGAATCCAGTTTGCCGCTGCCAGCGTATAAAGAAGATGAACAGTACCTGCTGGGTATGTTTATGGTCGGCGCTTATCAGGAAATTCTGGGTGATTTGCACAACCTGTTTGGCGACACCGACTCAGTGCATGTTGAACTGAACAACGATGGCAGCTACAAACTGACCAATGCCATTAAAGGTGACACTGTCGCAGACGTATTACGTTATGTGCAGTTTGACGCGGAAAAACTGCTGCAGTCGTACAAGAACCAGCTGGCGACCTCGAAGTTTAACCCTGAACAACAGGCCTCTATGCTCGAAGAGCTGAAAGCCGGTGTTTATGGTTACACCTATTTCGAAGATTAAGGTACACTGACACAGGTCGGAGCAGTCTAACACTGTCACGATGCATTGAGATACAAAGAGCAGGCCACCCTGCTCTTTTTATTTGTGGAGGAATACTTATGTTGCACTTTTTGCCTAAGCCTTTGATTGGCATTATTTCTTTTCTAATGTATCTGCTGAATACCCTGTTCTGGGCCGGCCCTGTTTTGTTATTGGCTATGTTAAAACTGCCGCCGATCCGGTTATGGCAGGTGGCCATCACCTATTTACTGGATACCTGTGCCAGTGCCTGGATCAGCCTGAACAACTTCACCACTAGTTTATTCAGCAAAATTCACTGGGATATCAAAGGCCTGGATAAGTTGTCAGTGAAGGATTGGTATCTGGTGGTGGCCAATCATCAGTCCTGGGTCGACATTCTGGTTTTGCAAAAAGTGATGAACCGGCAAATCCCGTTTTTGAAGTTTTTCCTGAAAAAAGAGCTGATTTATGTGCCTGTGATTGGCCTGTGCTGGTGGGCGCTGGATTTTCCTTTTATGAAACGCTACAGCGCGGCTTTTTTAAAAAAACATCCGCAGCTCAAAGGCAAAGACATTGAAACCACCCGCAAAGCCTGCGAAAAATTCCGTTATAAACCGGTGTCTGTGATGAATTTCCTCGAAGGCACCCGCTTTACCCCGGAAAAACAACAACAGCAGCAGTCACCATTCCGGCATTTATTAAAACCCAGGGCCGGTGGCATTTCTTTTGTGCTGAATGCCATGGGCGAACATCTGCATAAACTGCTGGATGTGACCATCTATTACCCCAAGGGTGCGCCAAGCTTCTGGGATTTTATTTCTGGTAAAGTGCACGACATTAAAGTAAGAGTAAGGGTACTGCCGATTGAACAACATTTAATAGGCGACTACGAAGATCCGCATTTTCGCGAACGTTTTCAACACTGGGTTAATCAGTTGTGGCTGGACAAAGACCGGCAACTGAGTGCTCTGCAACAGGGAGAAGTATGATGCTGATGGATGTATTCCGGTTGTTGCGTGCCCCTTTGGCGCTGCTGCTGTTTAGTCTGAACCTGAGTCTCTGGGGCATCATTGTGACAGTTTGCGGCCTGCTGAAACTGCTGCTGCCAGTGCCTGCGCTGCAGCGTCAGGTCTCGCGGCTGGCGCACTGGGCGTACCGCCACTGGTCGTTGCACAACCGTCAGCTGATCAACCTGTTTAACCCGGTCGAGTGGCAACTCTCCGGCATGACCGAACTGAAACAGGACAGCTGGTATTTATTAATATCCAACCATAAAAGCTGGCTGGATATTCCGGTATTGAGTCAGTTTGCGCTGGAACGTATTCCGGAGCCGAAGTTCTTTTTAAAAGAAGAACTAAAATGGGTACCTTTTATTGGTTCAGGCTCCTGGGCGCTGGATATGCCTTTTATGAAAAGGTACAGCCAGGCGCAAATTCAGAAAAACCCGGCACTCAAAGGCAAGGATATTGAAACCACAAAAAAATCCTGTGAAAAGTTCCGCCATACGCCCACCACTATTATTAATTTTGTCGAAGGCACCCGCTTTACCCGGGCTAAACATAAACACAAAAACAGCCCGTTCCGGCATTTATTGCCGGCCAAAGCAGGTGGTATTGCCTTTACGCTGGCCAGTATGGGCTCGCAGTTTGATGCTGTGCTGGATGTCACCTTAATTTACCCTGACAACCCCAATCATGTGCTGATCGACATGTTATTGGGTAAGTTAAAGCGGGTGGTGATCCAGGTGGAAGTGCTGCCGGTGGATGACAGCATTATTGGCGATTATTTTAACGACGAAGCTTTTCGCCAGCGCTTTCAGCAATGGCTGAACCAACGCTGGGTGCATAAAGACCAGCAAATCAGCCATTATCTGGGCACTGCGCCTGTCACTCTGACAGAGCTGGATTGTTCGTCGGTGTAACTATAAGCACTGAGCAGCAGATTGCGGGGGGTCACACTGGCCTGACACAACTGCTGCAGCTGCACCTGATACCCCTGCTCCGCCAGATATAAAGCCCGATCCAGCACCAGCCACAGTTCCAGCGGCCGGCGAAACAAATGTTGCACCAGCTCAATGCGTCTTTGCAGCAACAACAACTGTGCCGCCTGAACTAAATAACGATGGCCATCCTGCCCTGCCGGCCACTCAAGCTGATGCTGCGCCGCAGCCCAACTGGCAAAGTCGGCAAAAGCGCCACTAAACCAGTGTTTAGCGGTCGAAGGCAAAGCTCGGTATAAAGTACTGCCGCTTTGTTCACTTAGCCACAGCTGATAAGCCCGGCGCCATAACACTTCGGTATGACGTAACCGTCGCACCCGCTCGCCCGCCGTGTTTTGCCCCTGCACCGCCAGTTTCAGCTCAGCACGGCTTAACCGCAAACGGCTTGCCAAAGCCTGCTCCGACAATGGCTGATAGCACTCATCCTGCTGCAAATGGTAACAACAGGGCAGCAAATGCAGTTCAGGGCAACGGGCAGCCACCCCGGCGGTCAGCGCCACCCGGTGTAAATCACCACAGGCATGCAGCGCCACCAGCTGATCAACACTGGCCAATAACGGCTGCGACTGCGCTTCCAGCACATTGTGTTCGATAAAAAATTGGTCAAGGTTAAGTTTATTGGCACTAAGCTGGCCTTGTTGACATAACTCAGCCTGCCATTCCAGGCTTGTCACCTTATTTTGATAAGCAAAACACAACACTTTACCTAAATGGCCTTTACCGGCGCACCACTCCAGCACCTTGCTGCCGGGTTTGCCAACAGCTTCGGCAAACAAGCTGATTTGTTGCCATTTGCGCCCACCAATATCGGTGCTGAGCCAGAAAGGTAATTCCAGCCCCTGTGGTGCAAAGTGCTGAAGCTTTGGTAAAGCCGCAAATAACAATGGGAAAAAACCGGCAAAATACTGCTGTTGTAATGCCGGGCTTTGGTCGATAGCGTCACATTGTTCCAGACTGAAAGATAACAACAGCTCGTTTAGGCTGTGATCGGCAAAAGGCAGATCATTTTGCTGCATCGGCTGCAACCGCCAATAAGCTTGCTGCTGCTCCAGTAGCTGGTCCAGCTGTAAAAACCACAACTTCAGATCGTCAATCGACACAGATTATCCGCTTTTAAGGCCATATCAGATTGGCATTATACGAAGGCAAGTTGCAGCAAAGCTACTGTTCCGGCGCCCGGCACTGGCCTATGCCGCCCAGTTATGCCAGACTAAAACAACCCCGGTTTTTGCGCAGAATAAACAAATGAATGATTTAGTTCGTGTAATGCATGTTGAAGATGATCAATCTATTCAGGATGTTGCCAGAGTGGCACTGGAAATAGTCGGCGGTTATCAGGTGTGCACCTGCAGCTCGGGTCAGGAAGCCCTGGACAAATTCAACAGCTTTGCACCGCAGCTGGTGCTGCTGGACGTGATGATGCCTGGCATGGACGGCCCCACCACCCTGAAACAGCTGCAACAAAGGTACGATCTGCGTCTGGTGCCGGTGGTGTTTATGACGGCCAAGGTGCAGGCCAGCGAAATTGAATCTTATAAAGCGCTGGGCGCCAGTGACGTGGTCGTCAAACCTTTTGACCCTATGACCTTATCAAGCCAAATCCGGCAGATCTGGCTTGATGGTCATCAGGCTTAATCCTGCTCCTGCCGCGCTTTAGCGGCAGTTTCAAACAACTGATTGTTTTGTGAGGCAAAATCTTCGGCCGAAACAGGGCTATTCAGATAAAAATTCAGTGGTAATAAGCTGTTATCAAATTTAGGCGCCAGCTGGCGCGATTCATCAAACCAAAAACCCAGCCCCAGGCTTTGTACACTGAGTAACAACGCCAATCCAAAAGCCATGGCTATTTTTTTACCGGTGCTGACCTGCATCGCCAGATAAAAATTCGCCCCCAGCAGCAAGGTGAAGATCAGCAAACGTCCGCCTTCCTGCAACCAATTGATAGCGGCGGCTCCGTCAAAACTGAAATTGAGGATCACCATCAGACCCTGCCATACCGCCAGCACACTGAGCCCTATAAAAGTGATGCCTAACTGGGGTAAAAATCTGGCTTCGTGCTGATTAATTTTGGACCAGAGCGCCAGCACGGCCGGCCATAAAGTTAACACCAGCAATAACAAGGGCAAATTGGCCAGACTGCGCGACCACTGCGCCTGTTGTTGCTCCGGTGCCGACAACCAGAGATGAAACACTTCTTCCAGCACTACAAACAGCAACAGCAGCAGGATCATGCCAAGATGACCACAACGCAACAGCAGTTGTTCCAGTGGATTAAAAGGCAAGGCCGGCACCACCTGATGGCTGTCGTCGTAAATACGCACCGCTTGTTCACCCAGCCAGCACAACTGACCCGACGCCAGCGGCTGAGCTTCGGTCAGTGGTTGTTTTGGTTGCAGATAACTGCCATTCATCGAGGCCAGATCCCGCAATAACCATTGCCCTTGTTCGTCCTGCACCAGCTCGGCATGATGTGGACAAATATGTTTGTCGTACAAAATCACATCATTGTCATAAGCCCGGCCCAGCGCCACTCTGTGCTGGCTGAATTTATGGCGTTCTGTCACTTTGTGCTGTTTATTCAGCACCTCAATAATTATTGCCATAACACAGCCTCACTAAATTTGCGGGCAAAAGCCTGAGCGTTTTCCTGACTGACCCCTGACAAGGTAAAGTGGCTGATCACCCCTTGCTGCTGATGATCGAGCGAAGCCGCCAGATATAACACATCAAACAAAGCGGCAAAGTTGCGGTAAGCCCGCACACAAAAAATAGTTTTGGCGTGTTGGCCATTGGCCTGCTGCACCACCTTGTGCTGACACTCAAAAGAGGTCACATCTTCTTTGCTGGCCTGATTATCGGCATTGGCACTACTGATATTCTGCTGATAACGGTTAAAAAACTGCAGCGGATGTAAAGCAGCACCGTGTAACCACTCAAACTGCATCTCAATACGGCCGGTGCTGAACTGCTGAGACAGGAAAATTTCTTCGCCCTGACTACAAAATGCCGCTACTTTTTTCAGCTGATCTTTGCTTTTTTCCACATTGGATTCACCCCAGCAACGGATAAAAGGCACCACTTCGTCCGGCACCTTGCCCGGGCCAAAATCTTTGAGTTGCCAGTTAGCCGCTAAAATTTCACTGAACATTTTTTGCTGACTGTCAAACAGCTGCTGCGCTATTTGTTTGGGTAAATCGGCATCATTCTGTTGTTGCTGATAACTGGCGAGCAAGCGCTGCAGCGCATCGGCTGGCACCAGAAAACCTAGCTGATTACCGGCAGAAGCAACATTCACCCCAACCACCTTGCCACTGGCATCCACTGTGGGGCCACCGCTCATGCCGGCATTCACAGCGCCAGTAAAATGAATGCGCGGGTAATAACTGTATTTTTGCAGGCCATTGTAGGTGCCGGGTACCAGGATCATGCCCAAATCATGCGGGTTGCCCAGTGAATACAAGGTCGCGCCCTGCACCGGCTTTTCGGTCTGAATACTAAACCTTGCCTCTGGCTGATAATCGGTTTGCACCAGCGCCAGATCGTTGACCACATCCACAGCCAACACTGTTAAAGCGCCTTTTTGCTGGTTGACCGCCAGATATTCCAGCTGATATTTGTCGGGAAATAACACAGCTTCCGACACCACGTGGTAATTGGTGACCAGTAAATTCGGTTGCTCCAGCACAAAACCGGTGCCAATCGAAGACTTGGCGCCCGAGGCTTTTTCCAGCACCCGCACCTGCAATAACGCAGGTTCATAACGGGCAAATAATTGCTCGGCCGAATCGGCTTGCACCTTCAGAGTGGTGAGCAACAACAAACAACAGCAAAACCAAATCCAGCGCATAACAGATCCTTGTGTACTCAGATGCCAGCACGCATCTGCAACAGCCGCAAACCGGCTGTATTGCCAGGTTAATACAACAAACTATACAGCTTACGCCGGTAAGTTGCGGTCAGGGCATCCCCTTTGGGTTGCACCGCCAGCATATCCAGCATCAGTTTTTTACTTTCGCCAAAATTTAAATCCTGTTGCAGAATTTTATACAACAGCGCCAGCGCATCAGCCACTCTGTTGGCTTGCTGATACTGCACAGCCAGCTGCTGACACAACAATAAATTATCCGGCTCTGTTGCCAGCTGCTGTTCCAGCGCGCGGATCTCCGGGCTGTCGGCTGCTTGCTCGGCCAATTCGATTAATGCCAGCACCTGCTGATACAAGCCATCCTGATCGGCCAGCAGCACAGTGCCCAGCAACTGTTTGGCTTCGTCAATTTTGCCAAGTGAAGCAGCGCAATAGGCCAGCATTTTGCGGATATCCGCCCGCTCTGGTGCCATTTGCTGCGCCTGAGCTAACAGCGGATAAGCCTCGGCCCACTGCTGCGCTGCCAGCAGCGGCTCTGCCTGTTGCAACAACAAGTCGTCTGCTTTGGGCAAATAAGGCTGCAAGCGCTGACGGATTTGCGTTTCGTTTTCCGCACCGGCAAAACCGTCCACCGGCTGGCCATTTTGAATAAAGAGCGTGGTTGGCACACTGCGTACGCCAAATTGCATTGCCAGTTCCTGTTCCAGATCGCAGTTCACTGTGGCCAGCACTAATTGTTCCGGATAAGCACTACTGATCCCCGACAACAACTGCAACAACATTTTGCTTTGTTCAGCACGTTCAGACCAAAACGCAAAAATCACCAGTTTTTGTTGGGATAAGGCTAATAAATCCCGCACGTTTTCAAAACCAGCCGCAACCTGATTCACCAAGACAACACCTGTAACTGAATTAACTTATTGATTTAATACTATGTGGTCAGGCCGGTGTTTTTGCAAGGCACAGCCTTGCCGTTGCCGTAATTGTCGGCAACGGCCGGAAAATATGCCGCCAACAGCGGCAAAAGCCAAAAAAGAAGTCGACAAAGCCTGAGTTTTTCCCTTAGAGTAACGCCCTGACGAGCCTGCAAAATGAACTTCTGAGCACAGAAGTCACCACTAAAAATCAGGGCCGTAGTTTGAACTATTTGTTGCCAGTGCCTTACGCTGCCAACCTGTCCACGTAGCAAAAGAATTTCTTGTTTCGACAAGACCCAACCGGAACTGCGCCCGTGTTTTTTCACCACAGCCGCAGCGCCGATATTTTTGCATACGCGAACTATGAGACCTGAGTCATGAGCCAACAAAACCAACCAGAAATGCTGTCTGGCGGTGCCATGTTAGTTCGCGCCCTGCACGATGAGGGCGTGGAATACGTTTATGGTTACCCCGGCGGCGCCGTGTTACATATCTATGATGCGCTGTTCCAGCAAAATGATGTGAAGCATGTGCTGGTCCGCCACGAACAAGCTGCAACCCATATGGCGGACGCATATGCCCGTGCCAGCGGCAAAGCTGGCGTCGTGCTCGTCACTTCAGGCCCTGGTGCCACCAATGCGGTCACCGGCATTGCCACTGCTTATATGGATTCTATTCCGATGGTGGTGATTTGTGGTCAGGTGATGAGCCACCTGATTGGCGACGACGCTTTCCAGGAAACCGATATGCTCGGTATTTCCCGCCCTATTGTGAAACACAATATGTCGGTCAGAAACCCGGCTGATATACCGGAAATGGTGAAAAAGGCCTTTTATATCGCCCAAAGTGGCCGGCCTGGCCCCGTGGTATTGGATATCCCAAAAGATATGACCATGCCCAATCAGAAATTTCCGTATTCTTATCCTAAAGATATCAAGCTGCGCTCTTATAACCCCAATGCCAAAGGCCATCCGGGGCAAATTAAAAAGGCGCTGCAAACCTTATTGGCCGCCAAAAGGCCGGTGCTTTATTCAGGCGGCGGGGTGATTTTAGGCCGCGCCTCTGAAGAGCTGACTGAGCTTGCCAGAAGGTTAAATTTACCTGTCACCAATACCCTGATGGGACTGGGCGCTTATCCGGCGTCGGATAAACAATTTATTGGCATGCTGGGTATGCACGGCAGTTATGAAGCCAACCAGGCCATGCATCATGCCGATGTGATTTTTGCTGTGGGCGCCCGTTTTGATGACAGGGTCACCAACGCCACCAAAAAATTCTGCCCCAATGCCACTATTATTCACATCGATATAGACCCGGCCAGTATTTCCAAAACAGTCAACGCTCATGTGCCTATTGTGGGTTTGGTTAAACCTGTGTTGCAGGAAATGCTCAGCCAGCTGGACAAACAGGACAGCAAATCTCAGGCACAGCTGGACCAAACAGCGCTCAACCAGTGGTGGCAGCAAATTCAGCAATGGCGTGAAGTGCATGGCGGCCGTTATGAGCAGCGCTCCGATCTGCTGAAACCTCAGGCCGTGATTGAAGCCGTGCACCGTCACACCAAAGGTGAAGCTTATGTCACTTCTGACGTGGGCCAGCACCAGATGTTTGCGGCGCAGTATTACAAGTTTGATAAACCCAACCGCTGGATCAACTCAGGTGGCCTTGGCACCATGGGTTTTGGTTTACCGGCCGCTATGGGCGTAAAACTGCATTACCCGGACGCTGAAGTGGTCTGTGTCACAGGTGAAGGTTCCATTCAGATGAATATTCAGGAGCTGTCGACCTGCAAACAATATGGCCTTGGCGTCAAAATCATCAACCTGAACAACGGTTATCTGGGCATGGTGAAGCAGTGGCAGGATATGAACTACGACTCACGTTATTCCAGTTCATACATGGATTCGCTGCCGGACTTTGTCAAGCTGGCCGAAGCTTATGGCCATATTGGTATCCGCGTCACCAGTCCGGAAGAGTTAGAACCAGCGCTGGAGCGGGCTTTTGCCTTAAAAGACCGGCTGGTGTTTCTGGATATTCATATTGATCCCAAAGAACATGTGTACCCGATGCAGGTGCCGGGTGGCGCCATGAATGACATGTTCTTAAGCAAAACGGAGCGGACTTAACATGCGGCACATTATTGCAGTTCTGCTGGAAAACGAGTCCGGCGCCCTGGCCCGTGTGGTGGGTTTGTTTGCCCAGCGGGGTTATAACATTGATTCGTTAACAGTGGCTGCCACTGAAGACCCAACCATGTCACGCCTGACCTTGGTCACGCGCGGTGACGACCAGGTCATAGAACAAATCACCAAACAGCTGCATAAGCTGATTGAAGTGGTCAAGCTGGTGGACTTAAGCGAAAGCGCTCATATCGAACGGGAGCTGATGATGGTGAAGGTGAAAGCCAGCGGCGAACAGCGGGAAGAAGTCAAACGTTGTGCCGATATCTTCCGCGGCCAGATCATCGACGTATCGCCTACTACTTATACCATTCAGGTGGTAGGGACCAGTGACAAACTGGAAGCTTTTATTGAAGCCATGCGCAACACCCAGATCCTGGAAGTGGTACGTACCGGCGTTTCGGGCATTTCCAGAGGCGAAAAAGCGCTGGCCCTCTGAAACCGGGCACTCTCACAAGGGTAAAAACAACCAGGGGCGCTGCTGCCAATAGCAGCGCCCCTTTTTTATGTTGCACCAAATGAACTCAGCCCGCTTTCAGCGCTGTTGGATTGATATCCTGCTCTGCGGTTTGGGGCGCTGTTTTGGCCATATGCCGGCCGTACACCAGCTGAAATAATGGGGTGGCCATTAAGGTGGTGACTATCGCCATTAACACCATAATGGAAAATAATCCCTGCTGGATCACGCCATAACTCAACGCAATATTAATAATAATCAGCTCCATCAAGCCACGGGAGTTCATTAAAGCGCCCACTGCCATTGCAGTGCGGTTATCGGCTCCGCCAATACGCGCGGCAGCCCAACAGGCCACGCCTTTGGCAAAAATAGACGCCGCCAGAATAATCAGTGCTGTCGAAAACACCTGCCAGGAGCCCAGCACATCAAGCTTGGTTTTTAAACCTGAATAAGTAAAAAACATCGGCAACAGCACAAACACAGTGATGTTGCTTAAACGGGCGCTGACCATTTCAGTCATTTTGCCTCTGGGCATCGCAATACCCAATAAAAAACCACCAAACACAGCGTGCAGGCCCACCCACTCCATGGCATAAGCTGACAGCGCCCACAGCAGCAGCACCAGCAAAAACACCGGCTGAGTTAACACTCCGGTGTGGTCGACCTTGTCGGCCAGCGGCTGTAACCAGCCACGGACTTTGGTCAGCATCAAAGAAGCGTAAATGGCTCCACCCAGCACAGCCTTGATGGCCAGCAAAGCCCCACCACCAAAACTGGCCAGGACCACAGCAAGCACTATCCAGGCCGCAGCATCATCAATAGCACCGGCAGCCAGCGCAAGGGTGCCTAAAGCAGTGCCTGCCAGTTTACGTTCATAAATAATGCGCGCCAACATTGGAAAAGCGGTAATGGCAATAGCAGCGCCCATAAAAAGTGCGGCATTGGTGTAGGAAATATTGGCGGCGAATAAACCGGGTTGCTCCAGCAGCCATACACACAATAAAGCACCGACGATAAAAGGCACTATCATGCCAGCAAGCGAAACCCCGACAGCACTGCGGGCTTGTTGTTTAAATAACCGGGTATTAAATTCCAGCCCAACCAGAAACATATAAAGGCCAACACCAATTTGGGCACCTATGTACAAAATGGGCATAGTGTCGGCGACAAAAATACCTTGTTGCAGCTCTGGCCAAAACAAACCAAACAACGAAGGTCCCAGTACCACACCGGCAATCATTTCGCCCACCACCCTGGGTTGGCCGATAAATCTGGCCAGATAACCAAACAGCTGTGCAGCCAGCAAAATAATCACTAACTGTTGGGCAAAAGCCCAGGCCAACTCGGTATTTGTCATAGATATCACTCGCTATTGCTGTTGTTTTGTAGGCAATGCAGGACAGAGGGTTGTGCGCAGATTGCACCTGGGGATCGGACGCTTGACCGATTCACCGCCGGCTGTGACCGGTCTGTTATTTTGACTCAGCACCATAACGCTGCCCCAGGCCCATAGCAAGCATTTTGTCGTGTGGCTTTTTACGCAGCAATGCCGCTATTTATCACTGTCGCGCCTAGGCAACACAGGCCATTTCTGGCATGCTGCAGCTTTTGCATACGGAATACACTGATGTCAAATCATGAGTCTGAACAGGTCGATCAAAGCCTGCTGTTTGAAGTGATCGAAAACCAGCTGGCAGATGCTTATCCGGCCAAAGTCAAAGCCACTTTAATGCGCCTGCGTATGACGGGTCACAGCCAGGAAGAAGCAATGGAACTGATTGCCTGCGCGCTGGCGCCGGAAATGCTGGCCGTGGTTGAACAGCAGCAACAGTTTAATCTGGCCCGTTATGAACAACATCTGGATCTGTTGCCACAAACCCCTTGGCTGGAAGCCGAATAACCATTTTTATTGTTGCTCAAAACAGGGAAGCACCTTGTGATCTTGCGTCTGATAAGCCTGTGTTGTTGTCTCTGGTTGTTGTCTGGCTGTCAGAGTAAAGTTGCTGCGCCCACCGAAGCGCAGTTGTATCTGCAAACCATCAGCAATTTACCCGCCGCCGAACAGCTGCCGCCTTATGCCACCTTGTATCAGAGTTATCTGCAAAGTACAGAAGTAGCCAAAACGGCTCAAGCCTGGAAAAAATGGCAACAGCAAGCGGCCGCAAAACAGTGTCAGCAGCTGGACTGGCAACAAGGGCAAAAAGACAATTTCTGGACGCTGGCGTTTTATCGCCATGCGATTCAGTGTTTTAGTGAAAAGCCGGATCAGGCTCAGTTAAAACACTGGCATGCATATCTGAACTATCTGCGCAGCGGCATACTGCAAACTGGCCACGGCAAAACATCTTATGGCGCTTATCAGATCAATCTGTATCAGGACGGGCACGATCTGATGCAACTGCTTGGCATGCAGGTGCTGGATTATTACGCCGAACTGTCCGCCGGCAACAATGCGCTGCATTATGTGCTGCAGGTGTACGACAGCAGCGATCAGAAATTTAAAGCCATTTATCTGGAAAACCAGCGTTATCTGCATGCACTCGATCAGATCCCTTTTCCTTTTACCGGCCTGGTTGACGGCTGGAGCCGGCAGATGCAACCGGAATACACCAAAACCAACTCAGTGTTGCTGGTGCCTGTAGCGATGATGCTGCAACAACAAGGTGACACAGCACAGGCGGTTAATCTTTACCAACAAGCGATCAATGCGGGGTCGCATCAGGCCGCGGTCAAACTGGCTGAACTCTGTTATCAGGCCGAGCTGAACCTCAGCAAAAACCAATGTCACCAATGGTTACTGGCTGCTGCAGACGATGACTATGTGCCGGCGCTGCAATTTTTACTGTTCCTGCATCAAAGTGGCCGGCTTGGCAAAGTGGATGAAGGCAATATCAGATTGCAACGCGCGCAAATCAACGAGCTCGCCGGTGCTGGTCAGGCGGAGTTACAGCTGTCGCGTTATTATTTTGGCAATAAATTTGGCAAGTCCGACCCGGCACAAGGTGATTTCTGGTTAAAACAAGCAGCCGCTGCCGGTATGCAGGACGCCATGGCATTTTATTTGCTGTCGCAGCTGGAACAGCATCCGGAGCAACACGCCGCTCTGGCTGAACAGTTAAAACCTTTTGCCGATCAAGGCAATAGTATTGCCGCTTACCTTTATGCATCTCAGCTGATACAACAAAATCCACCACCGGCCAAAGTGCCGGCCGCCGAATCTTATTTGCTGCAGGCCAGCAAAAACTGGCATCCGGAAGCCCTGTATCTGCTGGGTTACGGTTATGAAGAAGCCCTGTTTGGCGAGGCTAAACCGGAACTGGCACTGCATTATTACCGCTTGGCGGCCGAACGGTTTTTTAGCAGGGCTATGCTCAGGCTTGGTACTTTATACCGTGATGGTGAACTGCTGCCAAAAAACAGTGAACTGGCTAATCGCTGGTTTATGTTATGCAGCAAACAAGGCAATGTGGCCTGCGCTTTTAATGCCGGCCTGATGTTTGATGATGGTGACGGTGTGGCAGCGGATGCTAAAACGGCGGCGTATTTTTATCAGTATGCCGCAGCAGAAGGTTATACCCCGGCTAAAAACCGGCTGGCTTTGTTGTATCTGTTTGGCAAAGGCGTCAAAGAGGATACCACCAAAGCTTTGGCGTTGTTCACCGAAGCGGCCGCTGCCGGTAGCCACAGCGCCAACTATTATCTCGGACTGCTGTATTTTGAAGGCAAAGTGGTGCCGCGCGATTTTGCCAAAGCCAAATTGTATTTTGAGCAGGCTGGCGAACACCCGAATGCCATCCGCTATTTGCAAAACTGGCAACAGATGACTGGGCAGCAGGTCAGGCCCTGACTTCCGCTCAATTAATAACCAGTTGTTTTACAATGATCTGTATTCAATTGGTGACTAAATGTAATGGCGCTGGCATCTACACTCAGCCGTCGTATAAGCTGCGGCAGATATTCAAATCCGGAGTAACCCCAATGCAGAAAAAAACCGCCCCAGTGCTGGCCAGTCTGGCCGCCGCTATGCTCTTTGTCTGTGCACCAGTCAGCGCCACAGTGGTGCTGGTCAAAACCAGTCTGGGTAATTTTGAAGTAAACCTGTTTGATCAAACCACGCCAGCCACAGTGAATAACTTCCTGGCTTATGTCAAAAATGGCAGTTACCAGAACACTGTGTTTCACCGTAGCGTCAAAGGTTTTGTGTTGCAGGGTGGTGGTTTTCGCTTTAGCGGTGACAACAATGCGCCTTTTACTGCTGTCCCTCAGCTGGCTGCCGTTGTTAACGAACCTAAGTTATCCAATGTGCGCGGCACTATTGCCATGGCAAAAATCAGCGGTAACGCCAACAGCGCAACCAATCAATGGTTTATTAATTTAAGTGACAACAGCGCCAACCTGGATCTGCAAAATGGTGGTTTTACCGTTTTTGGGACTGTGACGGGCACAGGTATGGAAATTATTGACTCCATCAGTAACTTACCAAATAACCTCAATACCAATTATCCGGAAGTCCCGCTGCGTAACTACACAGCAGCCGACGGCGCGGCCAAAACGCCGGTCACCAGCAATAACCTGGTGACCATTGAAAGCATCACAGTGATCAACGCTGAAGTGAATACAGCTGCTGGTCTGAATCCAAAAACCAATACGCTGATCACCAGCAAACCTGACAGCGGAAGTTCAGGCTCATCAGGCGGCAGTCTGGGCTGGTTCAGCTTGCTGGCAGGTGCCTTCCTGGTTTGGCGCCGCCGCAGCTGTTAAGCCAGTCACACATCATATGTACAAAACATCAACCGGGCTTTTGCCCGGTTGCTGTTTTCTGCTCAGTGCTGGCTTCAGTGACGAGTTTTGCCGCCAATGTTGTCAAACAAGACTGACAATAACAAAGCGCTGTTGCCGGTAAACCGGCTTGTTCAGCCAGGCCAAAGGGCAAACGCAAACACCAGCAGCTTTCGGCCGGTTCACCGGCGCTAACCGCACACAGATTTTCTTTGCCACAACCCGGACATACACTCATCACAACCTCCGCCGCCAGTTCAGTAGCAGCATAGTGACCACACCAGCCAGCAAGCCCCAGAAAGGCGAAGCTATACCCCAAAAACTCTGGCCGGACGCCGTCACCAGAAATGTCAGCATAGCGGCATCACGATGCGGCGACTCCGCACTGACCTGCGCCAGATTAGCGGCGATAGTCCCAAGCAAAGCAACACCTGCCACTGTTGCCACTAAGGCCTCAGGAAAAGCGGCAAACAGCGCCACAACAGTGGCTCCGGCCACGCCGGTGCACAAATAAAACACCCCGGCAGCAATGCCGGCCGTATAACGTTTGGCCGGTTCCGGATGTGCTTCAGGCCCGCTACAGATGGCCGCCGTAATAGCAGCAAGATTAATTGAGAAGTTCCCCCAGGGCGCGCTCAGCAAAGTGACCAGGCCTGTCCAGCTTAACAGCGGTGACGCCGGCAGTTGATAACCACTGGCCTTCAGTACCGCAAGGCCGGGAATATTCTGTGACGTCATAGTGACCAGAAACAGCGGAATTCCAACACCAATCAATGCCTGCCATGACCACTGTGGACTGACCCACACCGGCTGCACCGGTGTCCATGCAACTTGTGATATATCCAGTTGCCCCATGGCAAATGCCAACAACAAACCGCTACACAACACCAGCGGCACCGCATAACGGGGTAACCATCTTTTTGCCACCAAAAACACTACTAACATGGTCAGCACCAGCACAGGGGAATCCGGCAAACTGATAAAAATAGCCAGGCCAAACTTCAATAAAATGCCGGCCAGCATTGCTGCGGCTAGGGGTAACGGGATACGGCTACTGAGTTTATCAAACCAACCACTCAGGCCCAGCAATAAGGTCAGCAGTGCACTAAACATAAAAACGCCAACAGCCTGCCCTAAACTGACTTCGGTTAAACTACTGGCCAGTAAAGCCGCACCTGGCGTGGACCAGGCGGTCAATACCGGAGCTTTAAAATACCAGGAAAAGCCAATACAGGTGATGCCCATGGCAAAACCCAGCACTGCAATCCAGGAGGCCGTGACCGCCTGATCAGCCCCTGCAGCGCTTGCCGCCTGAAATACGATGGCCACTGAACTGGCAAAACCTACCAACACAGCAACAAAACCGGCTACCACCGCCGACACACTCCAGTCTTGCCATTGCATTGGCGTTTTTTCCGGTTTCATCAGCACTCCAGTTCGGTCAAAACAGTCACTAACGCAAAAACTTCGCCACATACCAGCAGCTGGCGACCATCTGCAGCTGCTGTGTCCTGGCCCAGTTCAGCCCTGCCCGCACCAGCTGTTCGGCCAGCCCCTGACCTCGGGCTGCTTCAGGGACAAAAGTATGGGTAAAATTGACCTGCACAGCATGACCGGCGGCATCGGTACTGAGCTGATAGTCCAGCCTGGCTTGGTGGCCGGCAAAGTCCAGCACAAAACAATGTTGCTCCGGCAAATGTCGGATAACTGCCTGATCCATAATGGACTCCTTCGCTGCTCTTCTCAAAAAACGACTCTGCTACTTTACGCCGCAGCACCACAAAGTACCAGCACCCAGCACAACCCTCCCACCCTAAGGGCGGCAAAGCACAGCAGCGCAACTACTGATAAAACTGCAGGCAAAGCGCCAATTTCTTGTTAATCTACCAAAAAATTTTCGCCCTGGCCCCAAGCGCCCGGGGCTTTTTCAGATGGAGTGGTTATGACCCGCATTGGCACCCCGGCCAGCCCAACCAGCACCAAAGTCTTGTTACTTGGCGCCGGCGAGTTAGGCAAAGAAGTATGTATCGAATTAAAACGTTATGGCTGTGAAGTGATAGCGGTTGACCGCTACGTAAATGCCCCTGCCATGCAGGTGGCAGACCGCCATCATGTGATTTCAATGCTGAACGGCGCAGCCTTGCGTCAGCTGGTGATCAAAGAAAAACCTGATCTGATAGTGCCGGAAATAGAAGCTATCGCCACTGCAACTTTACTGGAACTGGAACAGGAAGGTTTTCAGGTGATCCCAAGCGCCCGCGCCGCTCACCTGACAATGAACCGTGAAGGCATTCGCCGCCTGGCCGCTGAAGAGCTGCAGCTGCCCACTTCGCGTTATCAATTTGCCGACGACCACGCCAGTTATCTGGCTGCTATTGCCACCGTGGGTTATCCCTGTGTGGTCAAACCCATTATGTCGTCGTCCGGTAAAGGCCAGTCGGTATTAAAGTCTGATGCCGATGTTGAAACGGCCTGGGCTTATGCTCAGGAAGGCGGCCGCGCCGGCAAAGGCCGGGTGATAGTGGAAGCCTTTGTTGATTTTGACTACGAAATTACCTTGTTAACCGTTTGCTCGGTCAGTGGCACCCAGTTTTGTGCGCCCATTGGCCATCGTCAGGAAAAAGGCGATTACCGTGAGTCCTGGCAGCCGCAAGCCATGTCTGACGCAGCCCTGGCCAAAGCCGAAGATTATGCCCGCCGTATTACCCAGGCCTTAGGTGGCCGCGGTGTATTTGGTGTTGAATTATTTATCAAAGGGGACAATGTCTGGTTCAGCGAAGTATCACCGCGGCCACACGACACCGGCATGGTGACATTAATGTCACAAAACCTGTCGGAATTTGCGCTGCATGCCCGCGCTATTCTGGGTTTACCCATTCCGGCGATACGGCAGCTTGGCCCTACCGCCTCTGCAGTGTTACTGGTGCAGGGACAGTCACAACAGATGCAATTTCATGGGCTTGACCGCGCATTGACCGAAGCAGATACTGAAATTCGTTTATTCGGAAAACCTGAAGTACATGGTGAACGCAGGCTTGGAGTTGCGCTGGCACAAGCCGGCACTATTGAGCAAGCGATAGAAAAAGCCCTGAATGTGATCAAGCAGATCAGGGTGGAGTTATAAAGGGACACAACAACTGCAAAGACTTATTGGCAAACTTTGCCAGTCTGCAGAGTTGTCTCCTACACTAAGAAACTGATAGTCAGCAACATCTGTGCACTGAACTATCAGTTTAACCTGCAGTTCTGCAGCAGCAGTGCTGAATTGTCGTGGTCGCAACGAAGAGGGAATGTGCATGATTTTGTTAGTCGGTGGGGAAAAAGGCGGTAGTGGCAAAAGTTGTCTGGCCCAGAACATCGCCGTGTATTTTTCAACCCAGAAAAATGCCAACGTGATTCTTGTGGATTGTGATCCACAACGAACCACATCTGATTGGGTGCAGGAACGTCATCTGTCACCGAACGTACAATGGATCAACTGTGTACAGATGTACGGCAAGATCCGTTATGAATTGAAGAGCCTTGAACACCACTACGACTATGTCATCGTCGACTGTGGTGGTCAGGATAGCGTGGCGCTGCGTTCCGCCATGTCGGTTGCCTCTCATGTGCTGTTGCCACTGCGGCCAAAACGCCGTGACTTAAAAACGCTGGAACACTTAGAAGATTTGGTCAGCAACTGTAATGTGGTGAACCCCGACATGATAGTTGCCTGTGTACTGACCCAGTGCCCGTCGTTACCCAATCAGGCCAACCGCATTCTCGACGCAAAAGAAGTGGTACGCAGCTTTAATTTACGGGTATTAAATGGCGTCACCTACAGCCGCAATATTTATGATGACAGCGAAGAAAAAGGTATGTCTGTGATGGACACTGAGCCGGATGGTAAAGCGGCTACCGAAATCAAAGACATTATTGTTGAACTGATGGCAATGAAGGCAATTCAAGAAGATGGCATTGACCGATCTGAAAAAAAATTCAACACGATCGAATAAACGCGCTTTCACCGTGGAAGAATTTATTGCCGATGCTGAAAACTACGCTATGGGGATCCCCAAAATCGTTAGTGTCAGACAGGCACCGGAAGAAGATTCAGCAACCCTGCTGAGTCAGGGGCCAATGCGTCATGCAACTTTCACTTTAAGTGCCGAAGCGATTGAGGTGTTAAACAATCTGAGTAAAGAAACTGGCGTATCAAAATCAAAATTGATCCGCCAGCTGATTCTCAGCGTCAACGAACAAAATCAGAGTGCCGCTGTGGGTGTAGGTAAGTCCGTCGTGGTGAAAAAGGTGGAATAACACCGCAGTGCGGTCTGGTTAATTTGTCAGACCGCTGCGGTTGTTCTCTATAACAGCACACACCTGCGTAATACTGTCACCATAGAGTTGTTGGTGAAACTGTCGTTCCACACAATAACGCTGATAAAACTCCAGAACATTAGCCGTACTACTGGCCACCCGCTCCAGTTCTGTTTGTTGACCTCTCCCCAGACTGTTACCTATTTCGGCAAACCGGGTTTTAATGGCCCTCATACTTTGATCTGATTTGACCTTGCTGGCATTGTGCGTTGAATCGCTGAATTTTGCATATAGCTGTTGTTTATAAGGCAGCAACACCGGATGATCTGACAATGTGGCAAGCGCCAGCACTAACACGATAAACCATAAGACTTTTTTCATTATTACACCTTTATTTGCGCATTGGCGCTTATTCTACGCATAAAACAAGCTGAACGAAATCCGGCTTTGTGCCTTGATGGTTTGACGCGCGTTCACCACCACAAGGTGTCATCAGTGTTGACACTCAGCTGTTGCCGAAGTTTACATTTTTTTGGCTGAACCTGCGCTTTATCAGGCTTTCAGGCTCGTCCAACTTTGGTACAAAAATTGCCTTTTAGGGCTGACTTTCAGGATATAGCCTGCGGTTGATCTACCGCAATGCAGGCAAGGCCATGATCCATCAGCATTTACTGCTATAATCGCCCACAGCGCCGGCAGACTTTTGCCGGCCTAGCTGCAGCATCAGAGGTACAGTGTGGAACCACAACAAAAGCAACAGACTATCCCAATTAAAGTGGATATGCACAATCCAAAAGAGCCGAAAAATTACCCAGTTCGGGATCGGATTTATGTGCGGGCAGTCAAAGGGTTGCATCAAAAATTACGCCGCAATATGGGTTTTGTTTTTATGGGCCTGTTTATGTTGTTGCCCTGGCTGCAGTTTGACGGCCACCAGGCCATTCTGCTTGATATTGGCGAGCAAAAATTTAATATTTTTGGCATGACCTTATGGCCACAAGATTTCACCATCATGGCTTGGATCTTTGTCATCGGCGCTTATGCCCTATTTTTTGTCACTACTTTTTATGGCCGGGTCTGGTGTGGTTATTTATGCCCGCAAACGGTCTGGACCTTTATTTTTATCTGGTTTGAAGAAAAGATTCAGGGCAACCGTAATAACAGAATGAAACTGGATAAAGACCCCTGGTCGGCGCAAAAAGTGCTGAAAAAAGGTTTGACCCACTTCGCCTGGCTGGCATTTTCTTTATTAACTTCGTTGATCTTTGTGGGGTATTTTACGCCTGTTGATCAACTGTTTATCGACTTCTTCACCGGCAATGCCAGCTTCTGGGCCGTGATATCTGTATTGTTTTTTATGGTATGTACCTATGGCAACGCCGGCTGGATGCGCGAAATTATGTGCACCCATATTTGTCCTTATGCCCGCTTCCAGTCTGCGATGTTTGATAAAGACACTTTTACTGTCACCTATGATGCAGTGCGTGGTGAAAACCGCGGCCCACGTTCGCGTAAAGACGCCGACTATAAAGAAAAAGGCCTGGGTGATTGTATTGACTGTAACCTCTGTGTGCATGTCTGCCCAACGGGGATAGATATCCGCAACGGCTTGCAATACGAATGTATCAACTGTGGTGCCTGTATTGATGCCTGTGATGACACCATGGACAAAATGGGTTATGCCAAAGGTCTGATCAGCTACACCACAGAGCACAGCCTGGCCGGTAAGCCCACCAAAGTGCTGCGGCCAAAGTTATTGGGTTATTTTGTGGTGTTGCTTGTGGTTTGTAGCGCCTTTGCCTGGACACTCTGGACCCGGATGCCGGCAGAACTGGACGTGGTGCGTGACCGCGGCAGCTTGTTCCGCGAAACCGATGAAGGTTTAATTGAAAACACCTACACCTTAAAAATCATCAATAAATCACAGCAGGATCAAACCTTTGTGCTGAGTTTCACCGGTTTGGAGCAAGCCAGCTGGATTGGTGAAAAAGAAGTCACTATCAAAGGCGGCGACACAGCCGGCATTCCAATCAGTTTGTCGTTGGATCCGGCCGATGCCACCAAACCAGTGATGGATATTGAATTCCAGGTGCGTGACAAAGACGAGCCAGACGTTGAACTGACCCAGGGCAGCAAGTTTTTTGCTGGCCGTTAATTCTGCTCTCTAAAGCCTGAACCGGAGCAGCAGTTTGTACTGCTGCTCCAATAAAGCCATCGCGGTCTTGTCCACAGCCGGTTACACTGCCCACTGCTTTTGATGAGGTTGGTTATGGCCGCTGCTTTTGATTTTTCGGAACTCTCGCCCGATTTAATTCTTGATGCCTGTCAGCATTATGGTTTTTATGCTGAATCCGGCTTATTGGCACTAAACAGTTATGAAAACCGGGTTTATCAGTTTAAAGCTGACGATGGCCAGCGTTATGTGGTGAAGTTTTACCGGCCTCAGCGCTGGAGCACGGCACAAATTCTGGAAGAACACCAATTTGCCTTTGAACTGGCTGAAGCTGAAATCCCGGTGGTGGCACCACTCAAAGTCGAGGGGCAGTCGTTATTGCCTTATCAGGGTTATCAGTTTGCCGTATTCCCTAGCCGCGGTGGCAGGGCGCTGGAAATTGATGATGATGAACAGTTATGCCAGCTCGGGCGTTTTTTAGGTCAGCTGCATCAACTGGGCGGCGCCAAAGATTTTTTGCACAGGCCAAAGCTGTCGGTGCAGGACTTTATCAGTGACAGCCGCAGTGTATTGCTGCAACAAGGCCAGTTCAGTACACACACAGGGCAACAACTTGAGCAGTTATTACAACAAATAGAGTTGCTGTGCCAGCAACAATATCAACCCAAACGCACTATTCGTTGTCATGGTGATTGTCACCCGGGCAACCTGTTTTATCACCAGCAACCATTTTTTGTTGATCTGGATGACTGCCGCCAGGCACCGGCTATCCAGGATTTATGGATGCTGCTGGGGGGTGAGGCTCCGGAGCAAAGACTGCGGCTTGAGCTGTTACTTGATGAATATCAACAGTTTTGTGATTTTGATTTTGCGGAACTTAAATTGATAGAAGCACTCAGAGCGATGCGGATGGTGCATTATATGGCGTGGCTCGCCAGGCGCTGGGTGGATCCGGCCTTCCCTTTGCATTTTCCCTGGTTTAACACCGAGGCATATTGGCAACAACAGCTGGTTGTGTTGCAAGAGCAGATATGGCGCTTACAACAGCCGGCATTGCAAATGCATCCGTTTGATTATTAACAATGAAATTTCATCAGGCCAAGCCGCTATACAGCACAATTTAGCTTGGTGTAAGCTGTGCGCCAGCTGATGGCCGGCGTAACGGCAATGGACGATAAAAAGTAACTCTGGAACTGAAAAATGAAAAAATTAATGATGTGGTTTGCAGCGGCTTTATTGCTGGTGCCGGCAGCACAAGCTGCTGGTAAATATAAAGAAGGTGAACATTATCAGGTTATTTCTGAGCAGAAGACGGCTAAGCCGGAAGTCAAAGAGTTTTTCTCTTTTTATTGCCCACACTGCCATTCATTTGAACCTGTAGTACAGAGTCTGGAAAAGTCTCTGCCCGAAGGTGTGGTGCTGAAAAAATTCCATGTTGATTTTATGGGTGGTGCCAAACAGGAAACTCAGGCCGCATTAAGCCGTGCTATGGTTCTGGGCAAAGTGAAAGGCAAAGGCAATGAAGTGAACCGTGCATTGTTTGAGCACATTCATACCAAACGTAAAGCTTTTGCCAGCGAGCAGGACATTCGTGAAGTGGTGTTAAGCGCGGGTATTGACGCCGCCGACTACGACAAAAACATCAACAATTTTGTGGTGAAGTCTCAGGTCAGTCTGATGCAAAAAGAACAAAATACTCTGTCAAAATCCAGAGTGCTGAATTCGGTGCCCACTTTTATTGTGAATGGCCGCTACAAAATTGACATCAGCAAACTGGACCAGGCGAATCTGGAGCAGGACTTAAAAGGTCTGACCAACTATCTGTTACAACTGCCTTAATTTTCCGGAGGATTGATGATGTTTCGCCGTATTTTACTCAGTGCAGTTGCACTGTTCAGCCTGACCTTGACCGCTCAGGCGACAGAGTTTGTCGCAGGCACCCACTATGAAGTTGTGGCCGAAAAAGCCACCGCCAAACCTGAAGTCAAAGAGTTTTTTTCATTTTATTGTGGCCATTGTTTCCGCTTTGAACCTGTTGCCAACAAACTGGCCAGCCAGCTGCCAACAGGTGTAACACTGGAAAAAGTGCATGTAGATTTTGTGCAAGCTGCAGCCCCTGACGTACAAAACGCGTTAGCCCGTGCTTATCTGGTAGGGAAATCTGCCGGTCAGGGCGAAAAAGTTGCCGCAATGATTTTTGATTATATCCACCAGAAAAGGGCGTCATTTAGCTCAGAAGCTGACATTCGCAACCTGCTCGTGGTTAATGATTTTGACGGCAAAGTATTTGACGCCAAAATCAACAGCATGCCAGTTGTGACTGGTGCCGACGCGATGAAATCTGCCCAAAACCACTGGTCGGAAAACCGGGTACTCACAGGTGTGCCCATGCTGCTGGTGAACGGCAAATATAAGCTGAAATTCGACAAGTTGGATCCGGACAATTTTGAGCAGGAACTGCAACAGCTGGTGACCTACCTGCTGGCGAAAAAAGACTAACAAATTTGTGATCTGAGCCCGGCAAATGCCGGGCTTTTTTTTGTCTGAAGAACGCAGCCACAATCATTCATTCCAAGGCATGGCAAACTAAGGTATAACGGCAACATGAAAATACCCAAAAGAATCCAGCCATTGGTTGACGAAGGCCTGGTTGATGAAGTTCTGCGGCCACTGATGAGCGGCAAAGAGGCGGCTGTGTTTGTCGTGCGTTGTGGCGACCAAATCCGCTGCGCCAAAGTATACAAAGACGCCAGCCAACGCAGTTTTAAGCAAGCAGTACAGTATCAGGAAGGCCGTAAAGTACGCAGCTCACGCCGGGCCAGAGCTATGGAAAAAGGCTCACGTTATGGCCGGGAACAACAGGAACAAAGCTGGCAGCAAGCCGAAGTATCAGCCCTGGCAAAATTAGCCGACGCCGGGGTGCGGGTACCTGAACCTTATGGCTGTTTTGACGGTGTATTGTTGATGGGACTGGTGACAGACGCCGACGGTGATGTAGCTCCCCGGCTCAATGATGTGTCGATGTCGGCAGAACAGGCGATTGAAGATCACGCTATTATGATGCGTTACATTATGCGGATGCTTGGTGTAGGTCTGGTGCACGGTGATTTATCTGAGTTTAACGTGCTGGTCGACTGTTATGGCCCTGTGATTATCGATTTACCGCAGGCTGTGGATGCCGCCGCCAATAATAACGCACTGTGGATGCTTGAGCGTGATATTAACAACATGACGCAATATTACGGGCAGTTTGCGCCGGAGCTGTTACAAACCAGATACGCTGCGGAGATCCGGGCTTTGTATCAGGCCGGAGATTTTGACCCTGAAGCTGAATTAACAGGCCAATATCAGGACCCGACAGCGGCAGCAGATGTAGACGCAGTGTTAGAAGAAATCAAAGCCGCTTTTGCCCAGATGCAGGAACGACAGCTGCGCCAGCAGCAGCACAACGAAGACTGATCGCCATATTGCAGCCCGCAGTGTTCTCAAAGTAGTAACCTGATCCACATCTGCAATCCGGCAAGTGACTACAACGACGGGGGGCTGATATGCGACTGGAACGGGAACAAAGTCTGGTAATGCTGATTGATATTCAGCAAAAGCTGGCACCGGCCATTTTTCAATCTTCAAAGGTACAGCACGCCGCCCTTTGGGCGCTGCAGGTGGCGCAGCAACTACAGGTGCCGGTATTGGCCACTGAACAATATCCACAAGGTTTAGGGCTAACAGTGCCTGATTTGCGCCAGCTGCTGGTGCCGGCCCATATATTCAGCAAAATTCATTTTAGCGCTTGGCGTGAAGCTGATATTGCACAGGCCATTCGCCTTCAGCAACGCCGGCAAATTGTATTACTCGGCACTGAAAGCCATGTATGTGTGCTGCAAACCGCACTGGATTTATTAGAGGCCGGATTTCAGGTGTTTGTGCTGGCCTGCGCCGTGGGCTCGCGCACCGAGGAGAACAAACAGCTGGCACTTGCCCGGTTGCAGCGGGCCGGCGCCAGTATTATCAGTCTGGAAATGCTGGCTTTTGAATGGCTGGATAAAGCAGGCAGCGACGAATTCAGAAGGCTGAATCAGGGCTGGATCCGCTAAACGGCCACCGCAGCCCTGGTCGCGGACTTTATTCGGCCAAAATTTCCACAGCTGTTGGCACCAGTTGCCAGCTGATCAGTGGCTGGGTGACAGTTGCAGGGTCAAACTTTTTGCCCTGCGCCCTGGCTTCTGCCGCCAGCTGTTCGCGGCTTGATGCTAAATCCTGTTCAATTTTAACCAGCTGCCCCATGGCCAGCGCTTGTTTGCCACGGGCACTAACCGGAAACACCATATCACCGTCGCGAACCTTAATTTTCAGGGTGCTATCGGACGTCACCGCCAGCTGCATCCAACAGCCTTTTTTCTGACACACACTGACAATCTGGCTTTGCAAAGTGATGGTTTTACCCAAAAACTGCTCTGGCGCTGCCGCTACCTTGCGGATGTCGTTGACTAAGGTTTTATCTACAACACCACCAAACTGCAGCGAAGCGGCCAGCAATTGGCCGCAGAACAATGCCGGTACCACAAAAAATTTCCATTTGTTGATCATCATCCCTCCAGGGGTGTTTTGCGAGCTGGCATACGAACTTCTGTATTCTCAGTGAGATATCACAGCAATATCATATTTTTGTCAGCCTTTTACCGCTGCGCCGTAGTGAAATTCTAATACGGAAGTTCCACTATAACTTTGGTACCGCAAGTACGACAACAACAGTGAACAAACAAGGTAGGGAGATATTCTGATGAACACCAGCGGCATTAATAACCTGCAAAACCAATATGCACTTTATAGTGGCACCACCAGCAATACGACCAGTTCAACCAGCACGAGCAGCACCACCCAAAGCACAGCCAGCAGCACTGCAGATACCGTGACTTTAAGTGCGGAAGCTTTGGCGTTGCAGGCTACTTCAGAGACCGATACTGTTAATCCACCGGAGTCAGAAACTTTAGGTGTAGGTCAGGGGCATGGCATTAGACCGCCACAGTGAAAGTTTTGAATAGGCCATCATAATGAACAGTAATTTTTACGAGTTGCTAGAAAACATTACCCCTGGCTCCGACATATTCGTTGATATGGCGAACTATGGGGCTTTTGGCTATCTATCATTGCTTGTGGCCGCTTTGCTGTATGAGCGTAAACTCAACTCAATCACGATTTCAATTTTTGTTATTTATCTGAGCTGGATAAGTTCAAGAGTGCTCACGCCTGTATTGTATGATCTGGCGTCAGGCCCAGAGCTGTATACCAAGTTCGTTTGGTATGGCAGTTGGATCCTCTGTGATGTATTTTGCATCTGGCTTATTTATTACCTGCATAAGGTGCAAAATTTAAGGGCGACCCAACTGTCCTTGGTGGTTTCGATGTCTTTCATTGTAATGAGCCTGATTCAGGCCATTGATTTTATTGACAGAGCCACGTTGCAAAGTAATTTCTTTGCAACTGCTTACCAGTTACTGATTGCCACTATGAATACCTTCATGTTGCCGGTTATTCTGTACTTCTGGTTTGCTGAAATCCGCAAACGCCGGCTCATTGCAGCAGGAGCATAACCATGGCTTTTTTGCTGATTTTATTCACCTGCTGTTTATTGATCCTGGCTTTACATCTGCATTTAAAATTGCAGCAGTTGGCCAAAGAACCGCAGATTTATGCCGAAGTGGCCGTTGAGCTGCAACAAAGAGCACACGATTTACTGGTGCGAAAAGATCAATTGGATGCCAGACAAAACAGTGCAAATAAGGATGAAGAGGAACACTGGCGTAACGATGTAGCGCAGTATATGGAAGATTATGAACAGGAAGCGCTGGCCAGGGCCAGAGTACACTTAGGTCGTAAAACCCCGTCAGTCAGCTGACGGGGTTTTATTTTTATCTTTGCTCAACCACCACTACGACGGCCTTTTGTTTGTGCCTGTTGTGCCAGCCTGAGCTGTTGTGGTGTAGTTAGCACCTGCTGCCAGAACCAACCCGCCAGAGGCCCTATCACATCTGCTTCGGCGTTCGTGAGCAGCACCAGCCCATAGCCACTTTGTGGTGAATAGGCGATATAAGGCCGGTAACCATCAACCACACCGGCATGGTAATACAACTTTTCGTTATCATATTGCACCATCCGCCAGCCCCGGCCATACCAGGCACTGACTTGTTTAAACTGTTGCCATACCGGCCAGCGCGGTTTACCCGGCATCCGGGTTAACGGCTGTTGCAACTGGCTCAGAACCTGTGGTGGCAACACATCAGGTCTTTGCCCCAGCATGGCCTGTAAATAAATGGCCAGATCCCGCGCACTGGCATTCACCCCTGCAGCAGCGCTGACCCGGTAAAAATTGGCTTTGGGTTTCACCTGCCGCCAGCCTTTGCCACCCCGTTCATGCGGCATGGCTTTGTTGCGCGACGCCAACAGCGGCGCCAGACCCACAGAGGCGGTTTGCATACCCAGGGGCTGAAATAAACGCTGGTTTAATAACTGGTCGTATTTTTGGCCTGTGGCCCGCTCCAGCGCATTGCCGAGCAAACCAAAAAACACATTCTGATAACTGTAACAACGCCCCAGCGGACAAACCGGGCTGAGCTCTTTCAGGCGTGGCAGGATTTGCGCCGGCGTTTGATCGGCTTCTATTAAGTCTTCAAACGCATGGGCCCAAAAACCACTGCTATGGGACAACACTTGTTCCAAAGTCAGGCTTTGTGTCAACTCTGGTGTTCTGAGCCGCAGCTCAGGCACGTATTTGGATAAGGCCTGTTGTAGTTCCAGTTGCTGCGCCTGCTGTGCCTGCACCAGACTGACACCGGCAAAAGTTTTTGATACTGACGCCAGACGAAATACGGTATCAGCATTAACTGTGGCACGCTCGCCCACAGATCGCACACCATAGTGCCCCAGCTTCAGAATGCGGTCGCCCTGCACTATGGCATAAGCACCGCCCGGCACTTTGGCCTTTTGCAGTTTTTCCCTGAACTGCTGCTCAAAGCTGTTTAACAACTCTGCTTCTGATAAAGGCGCGGCCGGCACAGCCGCACTCAATAGCGCCAGTATCAGCAACACTTTGCGCAAGCGCGATTTTTTTAACAACATGCCAAACTCCGGAAAATAATACTTCATCGCTCAAAGGCGCGACGCCTGTTTAGGGTAAAGCCGGTAAATACAACATTGGATCCTGCTGCACCCCCTGCAGCAATAATTCAAAATGCAGATGTGGTCCTGTCGCTCTGCCACTGCTGCCCACTGCGGCTATGGCTGTACCAGCCATCACTCTGTCACCTGGCTTGACGTTCACCTGTTGCAAATGTGCGTATAAGCTTTGGTAGCCTGCACCATGATCCAGCAACACCACCAAACCCAGATTGGGGTGCAGGCTGCTGTTATCGGCAATTAACACTGTTGCCGGCGCTACGGCGCGTACTTCGTCACCGGCATGCCCGGCTAAATCCAGCCCAGTATGCGGTCGGTATTGGCGGATGGCACTTTTCACGCCAAACTCTGAGTTCACCTCTACCCGCTGTAACGGCCATTGCCACTGCTCTGGCACCGTTTGCCGCCACCACAACTGACTGAACAGCAGATAACAACAGAGCATGCCAAGCAATACTGCCATGATCAGCGCCGCCAGCCGGCGCAACGGCCACAGCACCACAGGTTGAAACAGCTGAGTTAACCGCTGCTGATAAAATTGTTCATCCACTTTGTGCCGGGTAAAACCGGCACTGATCTGGTTGGCATATTGCTGATACTTCAGACTAGTCAGCATTGCTTTGCCATAACTCAGTGCCAGTTCAGGCTGCTGCGCCAGCACCTGGCGATCAACAGTCAGTTCCATCGCCCTTACAAAAGCGGCTTCCAGTCTGGCCACCACCGGATTAAACCAGCACAAAGCGGCCAACAGCCGCCAGCACAACAATTGTTGTGGGTCGTGGCGGCGCACATGACACAGCTCATGTTGTAATAACAACAAACGTTCAGCGGCCGGAAAATCGGCAAAATTGGCGGGCAGCAGCAGCGACAAGCGGAAAAAACCAAACACAAAAGGTGAACCTGTCCCCTGTTGTTGTTTGAGCTGCAACTGCAACAACTGAGGTTTTATTGCTGCAATAGCCGATGGGCAGATCCCCTGCAATATATCACTGGCTGTGACAGCTGCCGCCTGCTCAGTGAACAACTGCAGTTGTTGCCATTGTTGTCTGAGCTGCCGTAAGTGCCAGCAAAAACCTGTGAACCAGATGCCGGACAACAATACCACCAGCAATTCTGACCAGTGCAACTGTGGCATCACACTGGGGTGCATCACCTGCGCCGTCCAATAAGCTGTGGTTTCAGCCACAGGCTGTAATAAAGCGACCGGGATCACCCACTCTTGTTGCCATTGTAATGGTGGCCATAACGGCAAGGTGCAACAAAATAGTGCCAACCAATAGCCAGCCGGCCACTGTGCCAGTGCAGGTTTGGTTCGCCAGAAAATTTGCAGCCCACACCAGAGCAAATAGCTCCAGAGCACAAAAACACCAAGTTGTAGCAAGATCAGCATTTGTTGCCCGCCTGATCTGCTGCCAGCTTGGTGAGCAGCATTTCCAGTTCAGCCATTTCGGTGGCATTGACCAGCTGACTGTCGGCAAACATAGCAACGGGCAAAGGCCCTTTTAACTCAAAAATACGGCTGGCAAAATCCTGAGCAAAAGCCGCCAGCGTACTGACTTTATCTGCCAGCGCGCTGTAACTGTTTTTATGACCCTGACTTTCAAAACTAACCAGCCCTTTTTCGGTCATACGCTCCAGTGTTTTGCGGGTGGAGGAATAACCCCAGCCCAGCACGGGCGCCAGCTCGTCATGCAGCTCACGGGCTGTCAGCGGTTGTTTTGACCATAACAGTTTCAGAATTTCCAGCTCTGGCGCCGTTGGTTGTTGCATCAGTGGACCCGGTGTAAAAACAATAATAGCGTCATAGTGCGACAAATGTCGCAGAGTGGCAAGCAAAAACTGCGACTCCTGTCGCAGTTTTTATCCTTCCATCACAGTCTGTTGTGGCTGCGCTTTACCAAGTGCACAACTTTTTTGCCTGTATCTTGAAGCGACAGTGACAAAACCCCATCTTGATGACATAGCAGCCAGCCTGACTGGCATCCGTTTATTTTCAGGAGTTGTTATGTCTGTTACCTCTCGTTATACCCTGCCTGTGTTGTTGTCTTTTTTTCTGACCAGCTGTGGTTATTTTTCTGCCGACCCTAAACAACTGGCCGAACAAGCCTGGCTTGCTAAGGATCAACAATTAGCAGCCGCAGTCACGCAAATCCGCGAGCAAGGGCTGGATGCAGTAGTGGCTTCAGCAGAAGCTGGCTCAGTGGCAGCCTGCGTGGCCGGAAAACTCACCGCAGATCCGCTGGGCAAACTGATTAGTGTCGAAGGCGCCCTGGCAGAATCGGCTAAAGTGGCGCAGTTATTAGCCAACTTAGAACAACTGTTACAGCAGGATTTTAGCTTTGAACAGCTGGCCAGCACCCTTGAAAAAGGCGCTGCTGCGGCAGCTTATGCCAAAACCTTAATTGACCAGCAAGGGCTGGAGCAGGCACTACAAACTTTAAAACAGATGGTAAGCGCCAGCAGCGCTGTTGCACAGCAGGATTTGGGGGCTCATTTGCAGTCCTTATTGCAGTCTTGTCACAATACAACACCAACAGAAACAACCCCCACAGCACAAAAAGCCTGAGAACTACCGCATCTGCTTACGTGAATAAAAAACGGCGACCAAAGTCGCCGTTTTATTTTGCTCAGAACTGATACCGCAGATGTATCAGATACTGGTTTACCCCTGCCGGCTCCAGCAACACACGCTGGTAACTGATACCAGTCTGCCAGGCTGGACTTATCTGATAATTCAGCGTAAGTCCAGAGAACCAGTCGGTGCCATCCAACTCCTGCGTTAAAGTGCTAGTTGCCATCTTACTGCTCAGATCGGCTTGCCAGCGGATCACACCAAGCGGCAATTCAAACTGCCAGTCATTCAGCTGCCAGAATTGCCAGCGTACAGCGGCAGACGCGCCATCACCTAATACCGGTGTGGCCTGGGCCACCAACTGCTGGAATTTGGCCGCATCCAGCACAGAACCTGAAATAGTGGCACTGCCTTCACCCAGCTTTTGGTAACCAAGCTCAACAGCCAGGTTATCAAGCAGACGATAACCCGCCACCAGCTGATAACCAGTGTCGGTGTTGTCAGTATGGACCAAACTGCCTTGCGGCAGGTAAAATTGCCGTGAGCCGGCTTCACTCTGGCCTGCGCCCAGCTGCATATAAACATCTGCAGCTGCCGCCTGGGTTGTTGTCAGCAGGGCAAATAACAACGCAAACAAGCCGGCACGGCGGCGCCAGCCACCGAAAGCCGCCAGCCCCAGCAGCATCCAGCCACCGCTACTACCACCAGAAGATTTATTTTCTACCACCACATCCTGATAGGCCTTCACTGTGACCATCACTATAGCGCTGGCTTCACCACCTTTGCTGTCACGGATCCGGTAACTGAGCTGATCGGTGCCGCTAAAACCGGCTTTTGGTGTGTATCTCAGCTGGTTGTCAGCCTCAATACGCACTGAACCTTGCTGGGCAGTGGCACTGATCACTGTTAATACATCTTTGTCGACGTCCTGATCGTTGGCCAGTACATTGATAGTAATAGCTGTACGATCGTCGGTGTTGGCGCTGTCATTGACAGCCACAGGCGCAGTATTAAAGTAGACCGACACCCCACCTGGATCGACCACAGCAGAGTTCACCAGACCATCATCATCATTGGCACCACCGTCCTCTATGGTCAGTTGCACACACAGATGGCCGGCAGTCAAGCCGGGCGTCCAGTCAGCGGAACCCGGTGGTGGGCAATAACCCGGATTACCGGCCGCAGAATGCAACGCATTATTGGCATCTTCGGCAAAAGTCACCCAGCGACCACGCTGGAATTTGCGATAAACCGCATTGGCCGGAATGGCTGCTCTTTGTGGGATCACCACCCGCACCGACTGACCAGGAGTTGGCAAATCGCGGATAGCAAAATCAAACACGCCACCAACAGGCTCAAACGCCGGATCAACGACTAAATCGTTCAAAGTGCCAATCTCGTTATCCAACAATTGCACACCACCCGAATTACTGCTGCGGGCAAATAAGCCCAGACCACAACGAACTCCCGGATCACATTCAATCAGGTAGGCATTGGTGGTGACTAATTGCTGCGGCAGAATATTGGTTGATGGCATATTGTCCAGATAATCCGGAATACCGTTATCGTCGCTATCCCCTGTCCCTTCCTGCTCGTCATTCTTACCATCACCATCTGTGTCAGTGTTGGGATTTAACACCGGCAAGTTAGCGATAACACGGAAATAAATCGAAGCCCGCACACTGGCACCGGCTGAATCTGTCACCGTCAGCTGTACCTGATGACTGCCGGTTAAACCTTCAGCACTAAAAGTTCTGCCGGCATCGGTCGCATTACCGTCTGTGTCTGCTAATCCATTGGTTGCTGACCAATCGTAACTGTGGGTATCACCGTTATTGGCATCTGTCACCCGTGCTGTGACCACCACAGGCCCGCCGCTGGGTGTAACCAGACTGGTATTGACACCACCCTGTGTCAGGCTCAGGTTCACCACAGGCGGAACATTACCACTGCGGATATCAATACTATGTTTATTGGCTGCGCCGACGTTCAGCCCTTCACCCAGCCCAATCACCAGTTGGCTGTCATTAAACCCGGTGACTGCCGCCAGAGTCACCGGAATGTCCACTTCCAGCTGACCCGGCTGAGTGAATGTTGCAATCCCATTCACCAGATTATGTTCAGCTGCAGTGGCAGTAGTTTCAATGGTATCAACAACATAAGGCACACTCAGCGGGTACTGTGGCGCCGGCCCATTTAACAGCACACGGAAACTTACTTCACTGCCACGGATGGCAACTTGTGATTTGCTCAATGACACCAGTGGCTGAATATCCAGTTGTTGTTTGGCTTCACCACTGACACCCACCGCATTGGTAGCTTTCCAGATGAGGTCATGGCGGCCTGGTGGCAACAAAATTGTTCCATCCCTGGTTAGGCCCGTAACAGTCACAGTGCAGCAGTCATTGCCCGACACGCCGTCTTTGGCCAGTTTTTTCAGCGCAGCATCAAGCTCGGTCTGGCTGGCATTGGCCGGCAGTCCAAGCAGTTGCCGCATAGTCACAGCCGTAAATAAGCCTGTGGCGTTGAGCACTAAAGTGTCGGGCGCTGTCACTATCGGTTGTAACGGATCAACAGTGGCAATCACTTCCAGATCAAAAGCCGGCAAAGCAGCACTGGCCGTGCCATCACTGACGCTTATCACTATGCCCAAAGTTTTACCTGCATCTGTGCCTGCCGGAGTGCCGGTTAAAGCGCCTGTTGCCGTATTAAAGCTGGCCCAGCCTGGTTTGTTGTCGATACTGAAGGTCAGAGTGTCACCAGTATCGATATCCGAAGCCGTTGGCGTAAAACTATATGGCGTGTCCTGGTCCAGGCTGGTGACAGGGGTACCGCTGATACTTGGCGCATCGTTTACCGCTGCTATCAGCACATTAACAATAATACTGTCGCTGGCCTCACCGTCACTGACCTCAACAGTAAAACTGTCGTTGCCATGGTAATTTGCTTCTGGCGTGTAACTGACCACACCTGCGCTGACGCTGGCTGTACCCCGGGTTGCAGCACTGCTGATGCTCCAGCTCAGCGGGTCATTGTCGGCATCAGTTGCCGTCAAGGTTAATGCAAAAGCATTCGGGGTGCCGTCTTCACTGATATTCACGGTGGTCGAAGCGCCCTGGGTGATAATGGGAGCCTGAT
Source organism: Rheinheimera sp. (assembly GCF_036782235.1). Taxonomy (GTDB): domain Bacteria; phylum Pseudomonadota; class Gammaproteobacteria; order Enterobacterales; family Alteromonadaceae; genus Pararheinheimera. The sequence continues at coordinate 184,603 of NZ_DAIPZL010000006.1, forward strand.
TTGGCGCTATAGGCGTCACCGTATTAGAGGCAGCAGATGCTGCGCCTGTACCTGCCGAATTGGTTGCTGTAACGGTAAAGCTGTAGCCGGTGCCATTGGTTAAACCAGTAAACACAAAAGGCGACGCTGTAGCGGCTCTGCTGATGCCACCAGGGCTTGCGGTCACGGTATAACCGGTAATGCTGCTGCCGCCATTGGATGCCGGAGCACTAAAGTTTACCGTTGCCTCTGCATTGCCGGCCGTTGCACTGCCAATCACAGGCGCGCCAGGCACCACGGCATTTACAGTAAAACTACGACTAACCTGAGTTGCAGCGAGGTAACTGCTGTTACCAGCCTGATCGGCATTAATAGTACAGGTGCCGGCGCTGACAAAAGTCAGAGCACCCAGGCTGGTAATAGTACAAACACCAGGCGTGGAGGACGTAAAAGTGGGAGTTAAGCCTGAATCTGAGGTTGCACTCAGGGTTGGGCTGGTACCAAAATTTTGCGGACCAGGATTATTAAAGGTAATAGTCTGGGTTGCAGCAGGTGTAATTGAATTGGATGCACCTGACGAAGGGCTGGTACCTGCGGCATTATCAGCCGTTACCGTGAAGGTATAAGCCTGACCATTGGTTAAACCGTTTATCACTATAGGCGAAGCAGCGCCATTGACCGGCGCCACATCTGGCGGACTCACAGTCACGGTATAACCGGTAATACTGGTGCCGCCGGTATTCACTGGCGCGGTAAAAGCAACACTGGCCTGAGTGTCACCAGCCACAGCAGTTCCTATGGTTGGAGCACCGGGCACTGAAGGATTCACAGTGAAAGAACGACTCACCTGGGCTGCAGGCAAATAAGATGAATCGCCTGCCTGATCGGCATTAATAGTACAGGTCCCTGCAGTTACAAAGGTCAACAGGCCGCCACTGGTAATTGTACAAACTCCGGTAGTTGAGGAGCTAAATGTCGGCGTCAAACCGGAATCGGATGTCGCAGTCAGTGTCGGCGACGTACCGTAAGTCTGTGCTCCGGGGTTGGCAAAGGTAATAGTTTGTGGTGATGCAGGAGTCACAGAGTTGGACGCTGCAGAAGCCGCACCTGTACCCGCCGAGTTGGTAGCTGTGACGGTAAAGCTATAAGCCACACCGTTGGTTAAACCAGTGACAGTAATAGGTGAGCCCGCGCCTGTTCCGGTAAATCCACCTGGATTGGACGTCACGGTATAACCGGTAATAGCAGCGCCGCCTGTGCTGGCAGGTGCAGTAAAGGTGACCGATGCCTGGGTGTTACCTGCTGTTGCAGTTCCAATACTTGGCGCACCCGGCACTACCGCATTCACAGTGAAAGTACGGCTTACGGTAGCAGCCGCATTGGTGGCTGCATCACCGGCCTGATCTGCATCTATAGTGCAGCTGCCTGCAGTCACAAAGGCCAGGGCTCCACCTGAGGTAATGGTACAAACGCCGGTTGTGGATGAGCTAAAACTCACGGTTAAGCCTGAAGTTGCCGTCGCACTCAGCGTGGGTGTGCTACCAAAGTTTTGTGCGCCTGGATTAGCAAAGGTAATGGTTTGATTGGCTTTTGGCGTCGCTGAGTTGGACGCTCCTGATGCCGCACTGGTGCCTACGGCATTGGTTGCAGTCACAGTAAAGGTATAAGCAGTACCATTGGTGAGACCGGTGACTGTAATAGGCGATGTGGTAAAACCGTTACCACCGCCGATAAATCCGCCCGGGTTTGAGGTGACTGTATAACCCGTAATCGCTGAACCGCCGTTGTTAACGGGCGCGGTAAATGCAACGGATACCTGACCATCACTTGGTGTTGCTGCGCCAATAGTGGGAGCATCCGGCGCCGTTGGAATCGCAACCGTGTGGGTGGTCCCACTGGTATAAGCCGCTGGGCCTGAGTTACCTGCCGCATCGCTAATATTGGTCGATGCATTCAGGTTGAGTTTGATAGTGCCGTTGCCGGTAATGCCACTCACCGTTACTGTCACGCTCGAACCTGAACTTGCTGACACATTGGTGATAGTGCCGCTCGCGGTACCGGTTGTACCCAGCGCAAAGTCATCGGTGGAAATGTTACTTACCGATTCACTGAAATGGACGATGAAATCAACGCTAACATCAGTTGCTAAAGCGCCACCTACGGGCGCCGTACTGGTCACTGATGGCATAACACCATCTACAACCAGGCTCTTATTTGCGCCGAGCGAATTAGCAGCCCCAGGCGATGCCAAGGTTAAGGTCGCATTATTGCCAGCAGCATCACGGATGGTGCCGCCATTTAGCGTGAGAGAATTGGTGGCAACATAATCCAGGTCGCTGGAAGTGTCGCCTGATTGGATGGTGTAGCTAAAGGTCAAACTGGAAGAGCCAGAGCCGCTCGCGTAATTAATCGCCCGATCAACCGCGCCGGTTTCCAACATAAGTTGCGGTGTGCCGGTAACCAATGCGGTTTCACTGAAGTTTATCTGGATGCTGATGGTATCACCCAGTTTGTAGGTGCCGTTCGCTGTGCTGGCCGTCACTGAAGAAACTGTCGGCGCGATGCTGTCAATTAGAACACTGGTGGTGGATCCAACTGAATTTAGGGTCAGTGTCATGTCATTATTAGCAGCATCCTTCAGGGTACCGCCGTTCAAACCGAGTGCCCCCACGGTAATACCATCAAAATCAACCAAACCACTTTCAACGGTGTAATTAAAGACAAGTGCCGAGCTGCCAGAGCCAGACACATAAGTTGCATATTTAGTAGTGGCACCAATGGTCAATGCGATTCGGGGAGTGCCACCACCAGTATTAACGATCACGTTTTCACTGGTGTTAACGGTAAAACTCAATGATTGCCCGGTGATATAAGTTGCGTTCGAAGGCACACTGACACTGGTGACGGTAGGTGGTGTAGTGTCGGGTATACGCGCGTTGACCCAGGATAAATTATCCACCTGAATGTGTTGCACATCCGAACTTACATCAACACGTATTTTGGCAACACCAACAAACCCACTTAAATTGAAACGGTTAGAGGTAAATGTTCCCAGCGCACTGCCTACGACCATCGAAGCCTGGGTAGAAGTAACGGTATTTCCGTTCTCATCATAGCCTGTCACCGTGGTGGTGACTGTATCGCCCGAAGACGATATCGCCGTAACGGCTACATCCATTGACAAGAAATCGGCAATGTAACCATCCTCAGCCGTAATCTCTATGTAATCCATCTCCCGCGTTGCGGTACTGGCCGTAAGCCCGATGATACGTGCCGAATTAAAATAACCAGATGAATCATTGACTACTACCACGTCATTGGTCCACTGGACACGAACTGTTGCGGTGCCATCAGCACTGTCATCAAGATCATATGAACTAAAACTAAATCCGGAGAGTGTTGCCAGCCCCGCTGTAGTCTGGGTCGCGGTTGAGGTGTTACCAGAGAGAAAACCACTTGTCTGACCAGTAAAGGTCAAAGTACCTGACGCTGCTGGTGCGGCATATGCCGACTGAAAGAAAATTGTCATGATCATCACAATGACCATCGAATAAATCTTCGTGATCTCAGCCTGTCGCTTTACAGCGACTGTTAAAAAGTTTTGACTTTGTCGACTAAACCATGACATGGAATTTCCTCTCTTAAATGCATTTGCGCGTGTTTCTCTGACACGCTTTGAAACACTACACGTCCTTGTGCGGCCAATTGAACTAATTACGCGAAGGATAAATGCCTTCAAGTGCAATAATAAAATTCATCCCCAGATAGGGATTACGTATTTGCACCGGAGCCCCACCGCCCTGCAAGCCAGCATTTCCGGTCACTGTGGCACTAAAGGGAGCCAATGTTGCAGTCCCCGGAGCTGCGCTATAAATATCAACTTCTGCCCCCACTGAAGTGTCATTGGTTGTTGATAAAACGGAGGTTGCTGAAGGTGTCTTGCTGGTGCCTGCTGTGGTATTCACAGGAATGGCAACGGACGCAGTCCCAGTGACAGGCAGTGTTAACTGAGGCAATTGTCCGACGGTAATATTCACGTTCTCAACGCCGGCAACCTGCCCCAGAGCGATATTACTTAAACCCGCTCCGGTCCCTATGCCCACGGGAGAACGGCTTTGCAGGTCCGGCAAGCCAAAGGTTGTGGTACCGTTGCCGCCATAGGTTGTGCCGAGGATAGAGAACAGTGCACTGTTAGTGGAAATTGCCAATAGTTGCCCCTGACACAAAGCCCAGCCTTGTGGGGCATAATTACCGGCAAACATGCGGATTTCACCTAAAAACGGATCAGACATTTAAACTCTCCTTAGTTGGTTTTTTCATGGTTAGGGTGTACAAATCCTTATACAAAACAATGTCCGCTTAAAATGGTGATGTGCAATTTATCCCATGCGGGTCTGTTCTGAGGTTATGCCGTTATGGCAAGCATGGTTGCCATAATAATATTCAAGTTGTTGATCCAAAGAAGAAACCCTTCAAAGCTAGGCGATATCCAGCAAAACATCAACCTGCAACCAAATCAGAAACAAAAATTGATGGCCAGCATAGTTGCAAATGGTTACCGTTTTTACTTTGCCGCAGAAAACCATGGCGCAGATAAAACTGCAAAGCACCATCATTTTGTTGCTCCACCAGCAGTTGCAGCCCTAACTGCTGCTGTTGGGTATATTGTTGCAAGGCTGTCATCAACTCACTGCCAAGCCCCTGCCCACAATAAGCGGGCAACAACGCCAGATCAGTGATATGCAAATAATCCGGATGGCGCGCCATAATCAGCCGGCCAACAGGTTGTTGCTGCAACAAAATCAAATAGATTTGAGGACTGGGTGATTGGTGCTGATAACTCTGTTGTTGCAACTGATACTGCTGCTGCAACAGCTGCTGCGCCAAAGGCTCTGGCAAACCGCTGTTTGTAAAATAACTGTGAGTGGCGGCAAACAGCTGCTGAAAAAAATGATCATCACCAGACTGCGCTGGCCGGATTGATAACAAAGAGGCTGATTTATCTGGCCACAACAACATGGATGTTCCTTTTTATTTGCCGGCCAATCTAACTGAAAAGCACGGCCGGGCCAAAGCTGACCAGTTGCCAGGCAACTGCTTTTCAATATGGATGTGTATCAGAGACTTATGTTTAAAAAGGCACTCGGCCCCGCTACAACCACCGCCGGACTTTTTGCTGATATTGCAAAAACGCTGCGCCAAATAAGGCGGTGAGCGCCCGCTCTTCCGGTTGAATCTGAAACTGATTCAGATACCAGACAAAAAACGGCAAAGGCACAAAAGCACTGATATCCGCCAGCCACAAAGCCCAGGCCACCAGCACCAGCAACATGCCCAGATACATAGGGTTACGGCTGTAACGGAAGATGCCGTTTTGCACCAGGTCGCTGGCAGCTTGCGGTGTTAACGGGTTCACTGTGGTTTTTGCACGGCGAAAAGTAACAACGCCAAGCAGCGCCACCATCACACCGGCCAGAGCCCAAAGGCCGGCCAACCCCGCTCGCCACCACCACAGTTCCGGCGGAATAACTTGCCACAACGGCAGCAGATGGCGCGCAGCAAACATCAGGCCGGCAAAAATCAACACCAGTAACAGCGGGGGAATTTTCAACTCAAGGCGGGACATCAGAAACTCCATCTTGCAAAAACAGGCAATCCTTTGCCTGTTTTATCAGCGTTCTTAAAAAAGTGCCAGCCTAATCAATCACTTTATGCACTATCGGGTGCAGCAACGGAGCGCTTTCACTGAAAGTTAAAGCCGCCAGATATTCACTGCAGGCTTTATCAGCCGCTTCTTTTGAAGCAGCATGTACCCGCGCCAGCAGATCACCTTTGACAACTTTGCTGCCAAGGGCAAGCACATCACTAAAACCAACGGCTGGGTCTATTTGTTGGGACGGATGGGCGCGGCCTCCCCCTAAACGCACCACAGCCATCCCGACAGCGACAGTGTCACTAGCTGCCAGGAAGCCATCCTGAGGCGCCAGAATATCCTGCACCACTGGCGCTGCCGCCAGGTATTGCTGTGGTTTTTCCATCAGATCCACAGGACCGCCCATAGCCGCAACCATCTGGGCAAATATTTCCGCCGCTTTGCCTGACGTTAAGCTGTGTTCCAGTGCTTTGATGGCACTGGCTTTATCAGGTTGTAAACCAGCCAGTTGTAACATGCTGGCACCCAGCTCTAAAGTCACCTGATGTAGTCTTGGCTCGCGGTATTTGCCGGTTAAATAATCCAGCGTTTCCAATACTTCCAATACGTTGCCCGCGGTCGCGCCCAAACATTCGTTCATATCTGTCAGCAGCGCCTGAGTTTTTACACCGGCGCCTTTGGCAGTGTTCACTATGCTGGTGGCTAGCGCTGACGCATCCGCCACGTTTTTCATAATGGCGCCCGAGCCAATTTTGACGTCCATCGTCAGCACATCCAGCCCTGCCGCCAGCTTTTTCGACAAAATAGAAGCTGTGATCAGCGGAATAGACTCCACTGTGGCGGTGACATCACGAATAAGATACAAACGACGGTCGGCCGGCGCGAGTTCAGCACTTTGGCCAACGATCACACAACCTAACCGTGCCACTTCTGCCTGAATTTTCGCCAGTGGCTGAGTGCAGCTATAACCAGGAATAGTTTCCAGTTTATCCACAGTACCGCCGGTATGGCCTAAACCACGGCCGGCAATCATCGGCACATAAGCGCCACAAGCCGCTATCATCGGCGCCAGCATTAAACTGACTTTGTCGCCAACACCACCGGTGGAATGTTTATCCACCACAGGACCATTTAGTTTACCGGCCCAGTTTAATACAGCGCCTGAGTCGCGCATGGCACGGGTTAAGGCCACAGTTTCTTCGGTAACCATGCCATTTAAATAAATCGCCATGGCAAGGGCTGCTGTCTGGCCTTCGCTGAAACTGTTGTCGGTAATACCTTTGACAAACTGCTCTATGGCCGCCTGAGGTAACTGGCCGCCATCTCGTTTTAATTTGATAATTTCCTGCGGTAAATACACGTTGAACTCCGTTAAGATTTGGCAGCTGCGCTGGTGTCAACTTTAGTGCTTTCCGCTAAATATAAGGGAGTAAAAGCACTGGGTAATAACTCACCTAAAGTCCACTGCTGGATTTGGCCCAGATGATTACAACTGGCAATAGGGCTTTGTGGGGTAAAAAATTCGGCAATCACCTGACGGCAAATACCACAAGGAGGGGTCAGTTTTTCCTGGGGTGTATAGACCACTAAAGCCTGAAACTGACGCTCACCCGCCACAACAGCAGCAGCAATGGCATTACGTTCAGCACAAGTAGTACCGCCGTAAGAGGCGTTTTCAACGTTACAACCGGTATAAATTTTGCCGCTTTGCGCCAGAATGGCCACACCCACCGGAAAGTGGCTGTAAGGGGCGTATGCTTGCTCAGAGGCAGCGCGGGCTTGTTGTTGCAGTAAAGCCCAATCCACAGATGTTTTCATCAACTGAAAATCTCAGGTTTGTTAGGGCAGCCTGTTATGCACCGATTTTTGCGCGGAATCAAGAGTGGTTTTCGCAAATTTGCCGAAATTACTCACAGATTGTTGTTTTTAGCTACAAAGTAGCAACAACCATACTGCCGGATGGCTAAATGCTGGCGGCAGCCTGTGCAGCACGGGCGCGCTGACTGAACAACCAGACAGCAGCAAACAACCATAAAGCCACCAGTGGTAACATCCAGAATGCAGTGCCAATACCGGCCGCGTTGGCCCAAAGCCCGGTGCCAAGGCCTGCCAGCTGGCAGCCAAGCGAACCGCCGATATTCGATAAGCCCGATAACACCGGGCCCTGCTGCGGTGCCAGATCCATTGCTGTTGCCAGTAGCAGCGGATAAACACCACCAAGGCCAAGCCCCAGTAACAGATTACCTGCCGACAAAACCCAGCTGCTATCGGCCAGTTTTAATACCAGAGCGCCAGCCAACATCACCAGCACGAGTAACCGCAGCAAAGACGTGGCGCCAAGATAGGGGATCAGATAAGCAAAACCCAGGCGGCTTAGCACCATTCCACCGGTAAACCAGGCAAAAATTAATCTGGCCTGTTCAGTTGGATACATCAGGGCGGAACTGGCATAACTGACAAACCAGTTGCCATTGCCCCATTCCACAGCACCATAACCAAACATCGCCAAAGCCAAAGCGACAAACACCGGCTGTTTTAATACCGCTTTATACGACAAACTATGCCTTGGCGCAGGCTCAGCGGCCTGGTCTGCTTCTACCCTGCGCCCTATCCATACCGCATACACCGCCAGCATCACTAACAACAAGGCCAGCAGCCGCAAAGGCCAGCGCCAGTCTGGCAACCACCAGTACATCACCACCACCAGAAAAGGTGCCGCAAGGGTGCCAAGGCTAAACATAAAGTCCATCAACCCCATCATTTTGGCTCTTTTATTGGCGTGCAGACGGGCTATTAAGGTATGACCAATGGTGAACATCACAGAGCAGAACAGCCCAAAGAAAAAAATGCCCAATAACAAATGCCAGGCCTGATGTGCCAGTGAAATGGCCAGCAGTATCACTGTTTCAGTCAGCGCTAAAATGGCGAATAACGGCAGAAAATGAAACTTCTGCACATATTTGCCCCCCAGATAAGCGCCGGACACAGTGCCAAGGGCCATCACCAGAAAAAACCAGCCACTTTGTGCTGCGCTCATGCCAAGCTCGCGGTTTAAATCCGGCAGCAATACGCCCCACAAAATAATTAATAAACCCAGCAGAAAAAATCCGCTGAAGATCAAAGCTGTGGGGTGAAGTCTGGGCATCTGCTCAGGATCCGCTGACTGGAAAACCGTGATTATAAAGCAGATCATGTTGTTGTAAGCGCTTTAGCGCAGCGTTTTTGCACGCATACGAATGCAGCGCCTGTTTTCAGGCGAGCGGCAGGCCATGCTTGTAGACAAGTGAGCCTGCCATCACAGCAGGCTAAAATCGTCGGCGTCCAGCATGGCCGGAAATTTCTGCCGGAAGTCCTGCAATTGCACTAAATCCAGGTTAGCCAACAACACGCCTGCCTGATGTGGCTTTAGCTCAGCCTGTGGTTGCCCCAGATAATCCAGCACCAGCGAATCACCGCTGTAATCAAAACCATTGTCGTCCTGACCCACTCTGTTACAGCCCAGCACATAAGCCTGATTTTCAATAGCACGGGCAGCCAGCAGCGTACGCCAGATCTCACGGCGCGCCTGTGGCCAGTTGGCGACATAGATCAGCACATCATAATCGCCCCTGTTGCGGGCAAACACCGGAAAACGCAGGTCATAACAAACCTGCAGCATCAAACGAAACCCTTTGTATTGCACTACTTTGCGACAGGCACCCGCCACATAATGCTGATGTTCGTTTGCCATCCGGAACAGGTGTTTTTTATCGTAATACTCAATCGACCCGTCCGGGTGTACAAACAACAATCTGTTGTGCACCCCTTCGGCGGTTTTTATCGCCACAGAACCACAAATGGCCCACTGATAAAACATCGCCTGTTGCTGCAGCCACTGTACTGTTGGCCCTGTCATCTCTTCGGCAATCAGGTTGCTTTGCATCGAAAAACCACTGTTAAAGGTTTCCGGCAGCAGCACCAGATCAACCTCTCTGAGTTTGCTCAATTGCTCCGCAAAATAGGCTCTGTTGGCCGCTGCGTCCTGCCACACCAGCTCAGACTGAATGAGCGCCACTTTCAGCTGTTTTGTTATCGGCTTAACCGGCATAACCGCTCCGCTGCTTGTTGTAAGGTTGCATCCTGTTTGGCAAAACAAAAACGAACAATTTTACTGTCCTGCTCCTGGCGGGAAAATACTGACAAAGGAATGGCTGCCACGCCAACATCTGTTGCCAGCCAGTGGCAAAAAGCCACGTCATCAAGATCACTGATGGCGCTGTAGTCAGCCAGCTGAAAATAAGTGCCGGCACAAGGCAATAACTTAAACTGGCTCTGGCTGAGTAAAGCTACAAAGCTGTCGCGTTTTTGCTGATAAAAACCCGCCAGGCCTGTGACCAGCTCAGGTGACGCTTCTAAGATGCTGGCAATGGCATATTGCGCCGGGGTAAAACTGGAAAAAGTCACATATTGATGAATTTTACGAAATTCTGTGGTTAATGCCGGTGGTGCCACACAATAACCGAGTTTCCAGCCGGTGACATGGAAGGTTTTGCCAAAAGAGCTGACGACAAAACTACGATCCTGCAGCGCGGCCTGCTGGTGTGCACTGAGCTGTGGTGCCCCATCAAATACCATATGCTCATATACTTCGTCACTGATACAAAACAGGCCATGCTGCTGCACCAGTTCTGCTAAGGCCTGCCAGTCTTGCTGACTAAATACCATGCCGGTTGGATTGTGTGGGCTATTGACGATAATCAGTTTGGTTTGGTCACTGACTCGGCGGTGCACCGCAGGCCAGTCAATCCGATAATCCGGCGCCGTTAACTGAATATGTACAGTTTTACCACCGGCCAGTTCAACAGCTGGCTGATAACTGTCATAAGCGGGATCAAACACCAGCACTTCATCACCGGGCCGCACCACCGCCTGAATGGCAACAAACAGCGCTTCAGTGGCACCAGAGGTAATAGTAACTTCGGTATCGGCATTGACCATACGGCCATAACAATGCTCAGTGAGCCGCGCAATTTGCTGGCGTAACTCCATCACACCTGCCATTGGCGCATATTGGTTTTTACCGGCCAATACCTGTTGATTTAACTGTTGCAATAAGGCTTCCGGCGCCGGAAAATCCGGAAAACCCTGAGACAAATTAATAGCTTGCTGCTCTAAAGCTAACTGAGACATCTGGGTGAAAATAGTAGTGCCCACCCAGGGCAACTTACTGCGCAAATCCATAAAACTCCTTGTGACCTCATGTTGCAGCGCTGCAGAACAAGCTGATGCTAGCATTTTTGCCGGCCAATTGTCTGTCGCTGCGGCAAAAAACGGCTTGGCCTCGGGCTGCCGGCAATGCTACCATTTAAGACATTTCAACACCTAGACGTCTAAACATAAAGATGAATCAACTAGCCAGCAGCAATCAACTCAATCCATATGCCATTCAACTTTGCGCTTTGGCCCGCTGGATCAGCGCCAAACAATGGGCACCGGCCGGCACTGGTCATTATTCTGTCCGTTTGAATGAACACAGTGCGCTGGCTACTCCACAATACAAAGACAAAGCTGAACTCAGCCCGCATGATTTGGCTTTGCTGAACTGGCACCAGAGCGACACCAAACTCAGCCCAACGCTTGCCCCCGGCACTTTGCTTCATACTGTTATTTACCAGCACTTCAGCAATGCCAAAGTGGTGCTGCATACCCAGTCGGTCGAGGCAACAGTGTTTTCCAAACTGATTAAAGCCGACCAATATCTGTTTTGTGGTTATGACATTCAGCAACGGATCCGGCCGCAGGCACAACAGGATAGCGGCCTGAACCTGGCCATTCTGGACAGCAACCTGTGCTGGGCACAACTGGCGCAGCAGTTACAGAATCGCCGGCACGAGCTCAGCTCCGGATTTTTGCTGCGTGGTCAGGGTCTTTATATTTGGGCCGACAGCCTGGAACAGGCCAAACAGCAGCTGGAAGCCTGGGAGTTTTTATTCAGTTGTGAACTGGAGCGCTTTAAAGTGTCCGGACAGCTGTAACCACAACACATTCAACTTTTTAATGTGTTAAACAAACAGCGCGCTTTTTTGGTGCAGAATTGCGCCAGCTAAAGGCAATCAGACATAATCACACAGAAATTATAGTTATTTTTCAATACATTAAACACCGGAACAACAATTGCTTTATGCCTGATATCTCTGAGCATGGAGCTGTTGCCACATGGCCGTTCATACCCCACTGCGAGGTTTACGCTGTTTTTGCGTGGCCGCTGAATGTTTAAGTTTTAAAGAAACCGCCAGTCAGCTGTATCTGACCCCTTCGGCTGTCAGTCATCAAATCAAACAACTGGAAGAAAGCCTGGGTTTTAGCCTGTTTGAACGCCAGACCAGAGCCGTGATATTAACAGCCGAAGGCCGGCGTTTTTACCAGGCCATTCACCCTGTGTTACATACATTGTCGGCCACTGTTGCGGAGTTCTGTCAGAGCAAAAGAGAGCAGGTGGTTAGCATCACACTGCCGGAATTTTTTGCCAGCGAATTTTTTGTCCCCAGATTGGTTGGTTGGTCAACTCAGTATCCACAAGTAAATTTACGGCTGGAAACGGTGAAATCACGTCAGGATCCGAGTCGTCACACAGATCTGCAGATAGTGCTGGCCAGCAGCAAACCCACAGATAAAACAGCTTATCAATTGTTTGCAATCAGTTATGTGCCAGCTTGCAGCCCGGAGCTGTTTCAGCGCCTGCAAGGGGAACCTGCCGATTTGCCGCTGCTGGAAACTGTGCCGCTGATCGTGCATCAGGCCAGGCCCTGGTGCTGGCATCAATGGGCCGATCAGGCCGGTTATGACGACTTCAGACCCAGACAAATTATCCAGCTCGACAGCATGTTCAGCGTGGCCAGAGCGGCGCAGCAAGGCTTGGGTATTGCGCTGATCCCTTTGCCTATCAGCCAGAGCTGGTTTGACAGCGGCACTCTGGTGCGGTTGTTTGACGAGGAACTGCACACCCGGGACCATTATTATCTGGTGCAACATGAGCAACACCAGCAAAAACCGGAGATCCAGTTATTAATCGACTGGATATTGGCAGGTTTTGCCAAATGCAACAACAGTGGTACAGATGAATGAACTTCAGCTGTCAGCTGCAATTTTCTCGTTTGTCAGCCGACATCCCGGCCCCTAGAGTTGGCGATACAACAGGCAGCAGCTTTGTTGTGTACCAACCAGGAGCAAAACCATGAAACTGATTCAATCACGCTGTTTACTGGCCACCTCTTTGTTGTTGGCCAGTTTTGCCAGTCAGGCTGGCAGTCAAAGTTATCAAATGGTGCTGATGACGGAAGAGACAGCAACAGCACAGAGCAAAACCCAGCCGGCTGCCAGCGCAGCAACAACAGATCCCTATATCCGGCAAACCAGGCTCTGTGTGGCTTACAGCCAACAAGGCCAAACTGCCGAGGCAATGCGGGCTTGTCATCAGGCCGTCATGCTGGTGCGGCAAGCTGGCGACCGCCCTGTAGGCATGCAGCGGCAGCTGCGCTCTTATGCCTATAGCAACAGGGGGGTGGCCAAGGCACTCAGTGGCGACCATCTTGGCGCCCTGACAGATTTTCAGCGTGCATACCTGATTAACGCCAATGCAGTCAGCCAGCACAACCTCGGCAAGCTGGTCAAGGCGCTGCATCCGGACGCGCCTTTACTGGCAGCTTCCCTGGCTGATAGCAACACCGACTAATCAAACTTTGGGGTGCCGGTATAGCCCCCGTTATTGCAGGAGAGGCAGATGAAAAGTTATCACAGCATTTTTCCAAGCCAGACCAGTAACTTACAGCTGTTCTTCTGGCATTGTTGGCAAGGCATAACAGAGCAGTGGCAGTTTTATCAGCACTTAGCCGTCAGCCAGTGGGATCCACATGACGAAAATCTGTAAGCCAAATGTCGATTAATCAACACAGCTACATGATGTTACTGCTACCTTTAGCCTTTTACATGGCATAATAACGGCCTTTTGCAAAATGGCGGGTAAAGAACATGCGGGTATGTGGCGTTGAAATTAAAGGCAGTGAAATAATTTTGTGTTTGATGGAAATGGATAACGGCCTGATGGTGTTGCCCGATTGCCGTCAGGTGCGTTTCCCGCTGCTAAACGATCAGGATACTGAGCAGATGCGCAAGTTTCAGTTCAGTATGGCCAAACTGGCGGAAGATTATAAAATCAGCAAGTTTTTGGTGCGTGAAAGACCACAAAAAGGCAAGTTTTCCGGTTCAGCCGTTGGTTTTAAAATTGAAGCTGCATTGCAGTTGATCCCAACAGTAGATACTGTCATTTGTACCAATGCAGCCATTAAAGACAAACTGACCAGACACCCTGTTCCTGTTGATTTCAGAGATACAGGCCTTAAAGCCTTCCAGGAAAGCGCCTTTATTACCGCTTACGCCTATCTTATTTATTAATAGTTTGTGCTTATAAAAGTCCCTGCTCATGCGGGGATTTTTTTATGCTTTTAAGAAGCGGATTGGTGGGGTTAATGGCTTGATTGGGAGCCTTGATATCCCTCGCGGAGCTCGGGATTGCTCAGCCAGCGAAACGCAAAACTGTTTGCGTTTCGAAACCCCAGCGTCACTGTACTACTCTACGCGCAGTAAACCGCCGGAGCCTAAATACAAAAAACCCCGCTCACGGAGCGGGGTTCTTTTGTATTG
>NZ_DAIPZL010000007.1:0-161861 GCF_036782235.1 Rheinheimera sp.
CCCCCTTCTAGGGGGCCTTTTGCAAAGCCACCTCCTATGGAGGTGGTTTTTTACTCTGAACTCTGCACAACAAGTCTATCTCAGCAAAGCAGATTTTTTGCTATCCAAATGACCCCAAGGCGGCTTTGCTGCGTAAAAAAGCTTAGTAGCTGGGCAGTTGGCTGAAAACACAGATGTTTTCCATGCTTTTTTTAAACTGTGCATTGAAGTCACAATGAGCGCCCCCATATACTTTGTTAATCACGCCTGCAGTAATTAATTCGAGAGAGACTAAATGACAGAAGCAACAGTCGAACGTTTGCACATGCCGGTTTTGGCGTTACGTGACGTTGTCGTCTATCCCCACATGGTGATCCCATTGTTTGTCGGGCGGGCGAAATCTATTAAATGTCTTGATGCCGCCATGGACAACGAAAAACAAATTTTCCTGGTCGCGCAAAAAGACGCCACGCTGGATGATCCGGCAGAAGCCGATTTATTCCGTGTTGGTACAGTCGCCACTATTTTACAGTTATTAAAGTTGCCGGATGGCACAGTCAAAGTGCTGGTCGAAGGCGGTCGCCGTGCCCGGCTGGTTGATTTTACCGAAACCGAAAATCTGTTTATGGCGAATGTGGAGGTCATTCCAACGCCGGAAATGGACAGCCGTGAACAGGAAGTATTCGTGCGTTCTGCGGTCAATCAGTTTGAAGGTTATATCAAACTGAATAAAAAAATCCCGCCTGAAGTTTTAACGGCATTATCCGGTATTGATGACGCAGCGCGTCTGGCCGATACCATGGCGGCTCATATGCCGCTCAAGGTTGAAGACAAACAAAAAGTGCTGGAAATCATCGACGTGACAGAACGTCTTGAATTCCTGATGGCGATGATGGAAAGCGAAATCGACATTCTGCAGGTTGAGCGTCGCATCCGTGGTCGTGTCAAAAAACAGATGGAAAAAAGCCAGCGTGAGTATTATCTGAACGAGCAGATGAAAGCCATCCAGCGTGAACTGGGTGAGCTGGACGATACGCCGGACGAGTTTGAAGCCATCAACCGCAGAATTGAAGCGGCGCAGATGCCGGAAGAAGCCAAAAACAAGGCATCAGCTGAGCTCAACAAACTGAAAATGATGTCACCAATGTCGGCAGAAGCCACAGTGGTGCGCTCTTATATCGATTGGTTAACTCAGGTGCCATGGAAACAACGCTCCAAGGTGAAAAAGAACCTGGCTTTGGCTGAAGAAATTCTTAATGCAGACCACTATGGCCTGGATAAGGTCAAAGAACGTATTCTGGAATATCTGGCGGTACAACAGCGGGTCAATAAACTTAAAGGGCCAATTTTGTGTCTGGTTGGCCCACCGGGCGTGGGTAAAACCTCACTGGGTCAGTCTGTTGCTAAAGCAACGGGCCGTAAGTATGTGCGCATGGCGCTTGGTGGCGTGCGGGATGAAGCGGAAATCCGTGGTCACAGACGTACTTACATTGGTTCTATGCCGGGTAAAATTATCCAGAAAATGGCGAAGGTAGGCGTTCGCAACCCGCTGTTTTTACTAGATGAAATTGACAAAATGGCATCAGACTTCCGCGGCGACCCTGCAGCAGCCTTATTGGAGGTGCTGGATCCGGAGCAAAACTCAGCTTTTAGCGACCACTATCTGGAAGTCGATTATGACTTATCAGACGTGATGTTTTTTGCCACCAGTAACAGCCTGAATATCCCGGAAGCGTTATTGGACCGGATGGAAGTGATTCGTTTGTCGGGTTACACCGAAGATGAAAAGCTGAACATCGCCAAACAGCATTTGATCAATAAACAAATTGAACGTAATGGTCTGAAAAAAGGTGAGCTGACCATTGAAGACAGCGCCATTATCGGCATTATTCGTTATTACACCCGTGAAGCCGGGGTACGGAGTTTAGAGCGGGAAATTTCAAAGTTATGCCGTAAAGCCGTCAAACAAATTCTGCTCGGCAAGAGTGGTAATAAAGTGGTGGTGAATCAGGCCAATCTCGAGGAATTCCTCGGGGTGCAGCGCTTTGACTACGGCAAAGCGGAAGATAGCAACCGCATTGGTCAGGTAACAGGCCTGGCCTGGACTTCAGTGGGCGGTGATTTACTGACCATTGAAGCCGCTGCTGTGGTGGGTAAAGGCAAGCTTACCCACACAGGTTCACTCGGTGATGTGATGAAAGAGTCGATTCAGGCGGCGATGACAGTGGTCAGAAGTCGTGCTGAAACTTTACGTATTAATGAAGATTTTTACGAAAAACGCGACATTCACATCCATGTGCCGGAAGGCGCCACGCCAAAAGATGGTCCAAGCGCAGGTATTGCGATGGTCACAGCATTAGTGTCGGCCTTAACAGGCAATCCGGTGCGGGCTGATGTGGCCATGACAGGGGAGATTACGCTGCGTGGTGAAGTGTTACCAATAGGTGGCTTAAAAGAAAAATTATTGGCAGCACATCGTGGTGGCATTAAACGCGTTTTAATTCCTCACGATAACGTTCGGGATTTAAAAGATATTCCGGATAACGTCAAAGGGGATATCGAAATTTGTCCGGTGAAGTGGATTGATGAAGTGCTGGAGTTGGCATTACAGGAACCACCAACGGGTATGTCCGTGTTAAATGTGGAAAAAACCAGCGTAAAAGCTAAAAAAAGCCAAAAAAATGTGGTTTAGGGGCTTTTCAAACGCTCAGGCTGTGCTAATTTAGGGGCAGTTTCGTTGCAGCCCTTGTGTGACAAGGGCTGGCGGGACACCAAGAAATTTTCAAGTCCATTGTATTAGTGCTTGCAAGCGTTTCCGATGCTTGATATAACAAAGCCGACATTACAAGAATGTATTTACAATCTGGTTGTAGAAAATAATAACAATTGAAGGGGATGATATTGTGAACAAGTCTCAACTTATCGACAAAATTGCTGCTGGTGCAGACATTTCTAAAGCGGCAGCGGGTCGTTCTCTTGACGCGTTCATCGAAGCCGTTACTGAAGCTTTAAAGGAAGGTGACTCAGTTGCGCTGGTTGGTTTTGGTACTTTTGCAGTGCGTGAGCGTGCAGCCCGTACTGGCCGTAACCCACAAACTGGCGAGACGATCCAAATCGCTTCTGCGAAGATCCCTTCTTTCAAGCCAGGCAAAGCGTTAAAAGACAGCGTTAACTAAAACCTGAATGCTGTACCGGCGCGCTGGTACAGTAGCTAAGCTAAAAGAACAGTAAGGCTTGTATGACAAGCTGAAATGATAAGTGAGTTAAACCTTAGCGCGCATATCGACAGTTCCGTTACAGCTTCTATAAAAAAGGCGCATCTGTTAAGATGCGCCTTTTTTTTAAGCCCGTCATTGCCGTTAAAAGAGATGAAGCAAGCATGTTAGAAAAGATCAGAGAAGGTTCAAAAGGGATTGTTGCTCAGGTCATTCTGGGCCTGGTGATCCTGACATTCGCCGTGTCCGGCGTTAGCAGCTATTTTGCGAACAACAGCGATCAGTCTGTTGCAGTGGTCAATGGCGAAGAAATCAGCCGCGCTAAGTTTGAACAGAGTTATCAGAACGAACGTGCCAGAATGCAGCAACAGTTTGGCGATATGTTTTCATCGCTGGCCGCTGATCCTGAGTACATGAATAATTTCCGTAATTCAGTGTTAGAACGTTTAATCGACGAAACGCTGCTGAAGCAGCAGGCAGATGCACTCGGATTAAAAATCAGCGATACGCTGCTGAAAAAAACCATTACTGAAATGACCGAGTTTCAGGTCGATGGTGTATTTAATAACGAACGTTATAACGCGCTGTTACGTCAGAATAACCTGACACCAAATCAGTTTGGTGACATTCTGCGTGAACAATTTGCCCGTAATCAGTTGATGGTGGGTCTGGCTGGTTCTGAATTTGCACTGCCGGGTGAATTAAAAACCCTGATGACGTTACAACAGCAAAACCGTGACATTGAATATGTCACACTGAAAGCCAGCGACTTTGCCGCTAAAGTAGAAATTACCGATGAAAAGCTGAACGAATACTATCAGCTGAATCAAGCCGTTTATGCCACACCAGAGCAGGTGTCATTGCAGTATGTTGAGCTGAACAGCAGCGATTTGGCAAAAGCTATCGAAGTGTCTGATGCCGAGGTAACTGCTTATTACGAAGCCAATAAAGACAGATACCAGACTGAAGAGCGTCGTCGTGTCTCGCATATCCTGCTGGAAGCGGCTGAAGAAGATGCAGCAGTAAAAACCAAAGCGGAAGCGCTGTTAAAAGAGATCCAAGCCGGCGCTGATTTTGCCACAGTGGCCAAAGCTAATTCTGCTGATACTGTTTCTGCGGAAAACGGTGGTGATCTGGACTTTATCAGCAAAGGTGTGATGGAAGCTGAGTTTGAAGCAGCTGCTTACGCAATGGCAAAAGTAGGTGATCTGAGCCCTGTTGTGAAAACCTCTTTTGGTTATCACATTATCAAACTGACTGAAATTGAAGCCGCGCAAGTGAAGCCTCTGGCCGAAGTACAGGATGCAATTAAGCAGACGGTACAAAAAGAAAAAGCGGCTGAGAAGTTTGCTGAACTGCAGCAAAAGCTGGCTGAAGTAAGCTTTGAAGTGGCGGATAATCTGGAAGAAGCAGCAACTGCGGTAAATGCTAAAGTGCAAGAGCTGCCACTGTTCTCACGCGATACTGCCAAAGCGCCTTTTGCCGTACCAGCTTTCCTCGATAAAGTATTTAACGAAGAATTTATTGCTTCAGGCACCAACAGCGATGTGATTGCTCTAAGTGATGAACATGTGGTGGTGGTTCGGCTGGTTGAACATCAAAGCGCCAAAACCAAATCTTTTGATGAAGTAAAAGCCGAAGTGGTTAAAGCTGTGACAGCTGCAGAAAGCAGCAAGCAGGCTAAAGCCAAAGCAGAATCGTTGCTGGCAGTGTTTAACGAAGGCAAAGATTTACGTGCTCAGTTAACTGCAGATGGTTTAAAACTGGAAGTGTCAGCTGCCACACCACGTTTTGGCGGTGCTTTAGATGCACAAATCCGTACCAAAGCCTTTGAGCTGGCAAAACCTGTTGAAGCTAAGCCGATGTCGGTAGGGGTTGCAGAGTTGAGCTCTGGTGATGTTGCACTGGTTCTGGTCACTAAAGTGACTGAAGTTGCCGCTACCACAGAACCTGCAGTGGCAGAGTTGCAGCAGTTTGCCCAGCAAATGGGGCAGTCACATTTTGGTGCTGTACAGCAGGCGTTAAAAGCGCAGGCGGAAATAGTCCGTAAGCTGCCGGCTATGACCAGCGAAGATTTATAAGCGAGAGCTTATCAAACGAAAAACCGCCGTCAGGCGGTTTTTTTTCGGCTGTATAAGCCTGGCAGGGGATTATCACACACTTTGACAGGCCCTGACTGAGCGTTAAGCACCTTACAGCAGCGATGGCAGGGGTTTTATCTCCTTTAGCTGCTGCAGGCTTTTTTGTCAGTCAGCATTAATACTGCAAGCTGTTGATGAGTTTTCGGCTGTAGTCATGCTGTGGGTTGTTAAATACGTCGTTGGTCTGGCCATAATCCAGACTTTGCCCCTGGTGCAGTACCAATGTTTGGTCGGCAATATGGCGTACCAGCCGAAGCTGGTTGGTGACCAGCAAATAAGCCAGGCCGGTGTTCTGCTGCAGCTCCAGCAATAAATTGACGATCTGTGCGCGTAGGGAAGGGTCCAGGGCGGTCAGCGCTTCATCGAGGATCAGGATTTTCGGATCCAGGATCAAGGCCCTTGCCAGCGCCACCCGTTGTAGCTGTCCGCCGGAAAACATATGCGGATAATAGTTACCATGCTCGTTCAGCAGACCCAATAACTTCAGGGTGTCGGAAATTTTCTGCTCCCGTTGTTCCTCACTGAGCACAGTGCTGTATTTTAAAACATCATGCAGAATGTCGGATATCTTCTGATTTGGATTCAGGGAGCGGGCAGCATCCTGAAAAATATAGCGGATTTGATGGTTTGTCTTATGAAAATCACGGCAATTGACCACCTGACCTGCCAGTGTGATTTCACCGCTGTCCGGTTGTTCAATACCCACCAGTAGTTTGGCTAAGGTACTTTTGCCAGAGCCGGTTTCACCGACCACGGCCAGAGTTTCACCTGCTTTTAGGGTAAAACTGATATCACTTAATGCCTGAATGGTTTTATGCCGGAACAGTCCCAGTGCTTTTTGGTAACTTTTACTCAGATGACTGACCTTGATCAGATCACTGCTTTTTACCTGATCACTCATCTGCTTGCTCCTGCATTGGAAAATGGCAACTGTAATAGTGGTTTTGCAACCGCTCCAGCACAGGTGTTTTGACACACTCTTTACGGGCATTGGGACAACGTGGCCCAAGCCGGCAGCCAATAGGTAAATGTTGTAGTGTTGGAATACTGCCATGCAGAGCATACAGCTGTTGTTTAAAACCAAGCTCAGGCTGGAACTCAGGCACACTTTTAATCAGCGCATGGGTATAAGGGTGCAGCGGATGTTTTAGCAAGGTAGCGGTGTCGCCGGCCTCCACCAGCTGACCACAATACAACACACTCAGAGTGTCGGTATTGCGCGCTACAGTTTCAAGCTCGTGGCTGATCAGCAAAATAGAGGTGCCTTTGAGCTGATTAAAACTGGCAAGCAGCCTGAATAGCTGCGCCTGAGTGGTGCTTTCCAGCGCAGTTGTCGGTTCATCTGCTATCAGTAGTTTTGGGCTTTTGGCAATCGCCATCGCTATCATGATTTTCTGACAAACACCTTCCGACAACTGATAAGGGTAGCTGTTGAGCACTGCCGCATGGTCGCGGATCCCCACTTTGTGTAATAACGCAATGGCTCTTTTATTACGGGCATAACCACGCTGCCACCAGGACACACCTTCGAGCTGATGATCCGGGATAGCCTCAGCCAACTGTTCTCCAATAGGAGAGGTTGGATCCATGCTGCGGCTTGGCTCCTGATAAATCATCGCTATATCACGGCTGATAATACGGCGCTGCTCGTCGTAAGATAACCTGAGTAAATCCTGACCACACCAGTGAAAACGATCAGCCGATATTTTCCAGCGCTGATGCAAAACACCCATAATGGCTTTGGCGATCAGGCTTTTCCCTGAGCCAGATTCGCCAACCAATCCACGGATTTCACCTTCGCGTAACGACAAATTTACCCTGTCCACAGCCCGCACCAAACCATCCGGTGTTTCCAGCTCCAGCGTTAAATTGCGGATATCCAATAATTGCATCAGTTTTCCCGCCGTTTTTTCATCGCAACCCGCAGGCCGTCGCCTACCAGATTAACCGCCAGTACCGTGACAAAAATTAATAAACCTGGCAGTGCAACTGTCCAGGGGGCCAGATAGATGGAGTCCAGCGAGTCGGCAATCATAGCGCCCCATTCGGCTGTCGGAGACTGGGCGCCAATACCAAGAAAGCCAAGCGCCGCTATATCCAGCACTGCGGTGGAAAGTGCCATAGTGCCCATCAGCACTAATTGCTCCCAGGTATTGGGTAAAATCACGGAAAACAACAATTGTCGTTGATTGGCGCCATCAAGCCGGTAGGCCGTGACGTAATCCTGTTTTAGCTGTTGTGCGATAGCGTTGCGTACACCATGGATAAATTGCGGCAGCAGTGCCAGCATAATGGCCCAGATAGTATTAAGTAAGCCAGGCCCCAGCACCGCCACTATGACGATGGCCAGCAGCAACGAAGGAATAGTCAGGGCTAAATCTAACAAGTGGTTAAAAATACTCGATTTAACCCCTTTGCTCATGCCGGAGAGTGCCCCAAGTACCAGGCCAACCAACAAAGAACCCAACACTGCCAGAATGGCCAGGCCAAAGGTGTAACTGGCCCCCAGCATCAGTCTTGACATCAGGTCGCGGCCCAAATCATCGGTACCCAGCGGATAAGACACCATACCTGAGTCCTGCCAGGATGGTGGCAGCAGCAACAGCTGAGAATTCTGCAGGTAAGGGTCATGGGGTGTTAAAAAAGGCGTCAGCACCGCAAGTGCCAGCAAAATAACTAATAACACCAGGCCAAAAAACGCAAAATGTTGTGGTGCAAAGTGCTTCCACAATAACTTTAGCGGGCCTTTGTTGTGTTCCTCGTAATACAGCCGGAGTTTTTTCATATCAGAACTTCCTGGCCAGAGGGTTAAACAGCGTATGCATAATTTCCGTCAGCATGTTCACCAGGATCACCAAAGACGACACCAGCAGCACACCGCCTTGAATAGCTGGGAAGTTACGCTGATAAATACTGTCGATCAGCCAGCGGCCAATACCTGGCCAGGAGAAAATCACCTCGGTGATCATGGCAAGGGTGATCAGGGTGCTAAATTGCAGGCCCACCTGACGGGTCACTGGCAGTAGCGCATTGCGAAGGCCATGAGTGTACAACACCTGTAACCGGGTTAATCCTTTGGCTCTGGCGGTTTTAATATAGTTTTGATCCAGGACATCCAGCATCGAATCCCGGGTAAAAC
This sequence comes from Rheinheimera sp., assembly GCF_036782235.1. Taxonomy (GTDB): domain Bacteria; phylum Pseudomonadota; class Gammaproteobacteria; order Enterobacterales; family Alteromonadaceae; genus Pararheinheimera. Next base: position 8,475 of record NZ_DAIPZL010000007.1, read on the forward strand.
GGATCATCACTGTAGTGGGGTAGGTGGCAAGCACCACAGCAGGCAATAACATATGGCGGATAGCGTCCCACAAGGCCTGCTGCCGGTAACTCTGCTCGGACAATAAAATATCCGGCAACATAAAACCTGTTACGGTTGGAATTTCATACAAAACGCCCAGCCGGCCTGAGGTTGGTAACCAGCCAAGGCTTAATGAAAACACCATAATCAGCAGCAAAGCCCACCAGAAAATAGGCACTGAAAAACCAATCAGCGCCAAAGTGGAAATCACTTTATCCAGCCATTTATCTTTGCGAACCGCTGCGATAATGCCAAGCGGAATACCGACCAGCAAAGACAAAAACAGTGCATAAGCAGCCAGCTCAAGGGTGGCCGGCATCACCTGTAGCATCTCGGTTAACACATTCTGCTGGCTGGAAAAAGATAAAGCCCATTGACCTTGCAACAAACGTTGTACAAATAACAAATATTGCTGCAGATAACTCTGATCAAGCCCCAGCTGCCTGGTCAGCACCACTTCATCCGCCGGACTGATATTGCGCAGACCGGTAAAGTTTGACAGCACCTCACCGGGGAACAAATAACCCAGACTAAACGCAAAAATAGTCAGGGCTACAAAGACAAAAGCAAGTAAAAACAAACGCCTGAACAGGTAATGTAAAATCATCAGTGTTTTCCTGCCATTGCAAAATTAACGCCGCCATAAGGGTTAATGGCAACGCCGCTGACATTGCTGCTGCGCACCTGAAAACGCTTGGAATGGGCAATCGGCATCAGCGGCATCTGTTGTGCCTGATACTGCTGTGCCTGCAGATAAAAGGCCCGCCGTTCATTTAAATCTGCGGTATTCACCGCTTGTTGCAGCAGATTGTCAAAATGTTCGTCACACCAGTTGGCTCTGTTACTGCCAGACACTGCTGCAGCACAGCTTAATAATGGCCGTAAGAAGTTATCCGGATCGGCATTGTCGGCCGACCAGCCAATCAACACCGAGTCATGTTCAGCCTGAGTCAGTTTGCGTCTGAAGGTGTTCCATTCATAAGAAACGATCCGGGCTTTGACCCCAATCTGCGCCAGATCGGCCTGCATCAGTTCCGCCATTTTTAGTGCATTGGGGTTATACAACCTTTGTACCGGCATAGCCCAGATATCCAGACTAAATCCTTTGGCAAAACCCGCTTCTGCCAGCAGGGCTTTGGCTTTTTCCAGGTTGTAGGCTTCGGTGAGCTGCGGTTTTTGATAAGCCCATGAATTGGGAGGCAATAAGGAATCAGCCTGTTCGGCCTGACCAAAGTACACCGCCTGCAGAATATTCTGTTTATTCACAGCCAGTGCCAGTGCCTGGCGCACCTTTACATTATTCAGCGGTGGTTTTTGTGTGTTAAAAGCCCAATAACCCACGTTCATACTGGTTTGCACATCCACCACAAAATCCTGACGCTTTGACAATAGTTCCAGCTCTGCCAGTCGTGGAATAGGTGCCACATCACATTCATGGGTTAATAATTTGGCCACTCTTTTGGTGCTGTCTGGCACTATATCAATCACCAGTTGTTGCAGATTAGAGCCCTGGCGCCAATGCTGTGGATGGCGGTAATAACGAATTAAGACATCTTTTTGGTAGTGCCGGAAGAAAAAGGGTCCTGTGCCTACAGGCAGATGGTCAAGATCCGGCAGTTTATTTTCTGCCTGAAGCTTAGCGCCATATTCGGCCGACAACACAGCGGCAAAGTCTGTTGCCAGAGTCGACAAAAACGAACTGTCAGGTTTATTCAGACGAAACTCAACTTCGTACGGGGAAATCGCCTTGACTTCAGCCACCAGCTGGCGCCATTCCATACTGTCAAAATAAGGATATTCAGTGGCGGTCTGATGAAATGGATGTTGTGGCAACAAAATACGGTTAAAGGTAAAAACAACATCATCGGCATTAAGTGTGCGGCTGGGCTTAAAATACTCAGTGTGGTGAAAAACCACGTTTTCCCGCAGCTGAAACCTATAACTTAAGCCATCGTTGCTGACCAGCCAGCCGGTGGCCAAACCCGGCAGCAATTCGCCGGTTTGGGCGTTAATATCCAGCAACCTGTCATACAAATGCTGGCTGATGGCATCAATAGTAGTGCCTGAGGTAACCAGTTGCGGGTTAAAGCTTTCGGGTGAGCCTTCAACACAATACACCAGACCGGCACCGCCAGTATCATGAGGATCTGGCTGACAAGCGTTGGTGAGCAGGCTCGTCAGGCAGACTAAAGTCAGACGCTGGTAAATATTCATTGTTGACTGTCTAACAGTTTGTATTTTTTCATATAACCACGCAGCTGATGATAAGTCAGGTTCAGTGCTTCTGCCGTTTTTTTCTGATTGTACTGACAAGCCGCCAGCGCCTGTTTAATGAGCGTCACTTCAAACTGTTCCGACAGCTGTTTAAAGTCCTGGGTTTGTGAAAAATCAATCACATTTTGTGCTGGCGCCGGCTCGCGGCTTGGCGGCGCGGCATTATCCACCGAAGCCGGAGTTTTGGCTACTGCCACAACTTCGCTGGCAGTACTGACTCTGTCATTGGTTCTGACTCTGCTGAGGGGTCTGAACGGCGATTCAAAAGGGTCAAATAAAATCTGGTGCACCGGCACATAAGGGTTGTTGCTGCGATAGACACTGCGTTCCACCACATTTTTCAGCTCACGCACATTGCCCGGCCAGTCGTAGTCAAGCAGCATACGTTTGGCTTTTTCGGTAAAACCGCTGAAAAGCTCAAAATTAAGTTCCCGTGCCATGTTAATGGCAAAATGTTCGGCCAAAAGCAGAATATCTTCGCGTCGCTCGCGCATGGGCGGCAGGGTGATCACATCAAAGGCGAGGCGGTCTAACAAGTCAGCGCGAAACTCGCCGCGTTCAGCCATGCCGGGCAAGTCTTCGTTGGTGGCGCATATCAGTCGCACATCAACCTTAATAGGTCTGCTGCCACCAACCCGCTCAAATTCACCATATTCAATGACCCGCAGCAGTTTTTCCTGTACCAGGCCAGGTGTGTTCGCCAGCTCATCCAAAAACAGGGTGCCAAAGTTGGCTCTTTCGAACCGGCCTTCATGCCTTTTACTGGCGCCGGTAAAAGCACCGGCCTCGTGACCAAATAACTCACTTTCCAATAAGTTTTCATTCAGAGAAGCGCAGTTCAGTGTCAGATAAGATTGATCCCAGCGCTGGGATAAATAGTGCAAACGGGCTGCTATCAGCTCTTTACCTGTCCCCCGTTCGCCAATGATTAATACGGGTTTATTCAGCGGTGCTATTTGTGAAACCTGATCCAACACGTTTAAAAAACTGTTGGCTTGTCCAATAAGATTGTCCTGTTGAAGTGACCTGCCCATATCCCTGCTACTAATTGGTTAAATTTGCTAATTAGTAGTCTATTTCAAAATGAGCTTTTTCAGAAGAACTATCGAAAAATAAATAAATCTCAATAAAAACAAGTGGATATAACTTTTTTGCAAGTTGGCAAGAAACCTGAATAAGTAAAAGCGTAAAACACCGACAATTAATGAGGTAACTATCATGGGTATTTTCTCTCGCTTTTCAGACATCGTGAATTCAAACATCAACGCTTTATTAGATAAAGCGGAAGATCCGGAAAAAATGGTGCGCTTAATTATTCAGGAAATGGAAGACACACTGGTTGAAGTGCGTTCAACCTCAGCTAAAACCATCGCTGAGAAAAAAGAACTGCAACGTGTGGTGAACCGCCTGGAAGAAGAAGTTGCCGACTGGCAGGCAAAAGCTGAACTGGCTTTGTCAAAAAATCGTGATGATTTAGCCCGCTCTGCACTGGTGGAAAAACAAAAAGCAGCAGATCAGGCAACTGCAGTGACTGCAGATATCGCCAATCTGGATGCGCATGTCAGCAAATTACAGGACGAAGTCGCACAGCTGCAGGAAAAACTGGCTGATGCGAAAGCCCGTCAGAAATCGATGCTGATGCGCCAAAAAACAGTGGCTTCAAGATTAGAAGTTAAAAAATCGTTAGACAGCAACCGCTTAAACGATGCAATGTATAAGTTCGAGCGTTATGAGCAAAAAATTGACACACTGGAAGCTCAGGTTGAATCTTACGACTTAGGTAAAAAAACCTTGCGTGATGAATTTGCCGAGCTGGCCGCTCAGGACAAAATTGACTCAGAACTGGCTGCATTAAAAGCAAAACTGAATAACGACAATAACGCCTGATTATCAGGCGTTTGGGAGTACCAACATGGAAATTAACGAGTTTATTGGTATACCACTGATCCTGTTTATGATCTTTGTGGCACCAATCTGGGTCATCATGCACTATCGCAGCAAAAACAAAATGTCTGAAGGTTTGTCAGACAGTGAGTTGGCGCAGCTCAATGACCTGTCGAGCAAAGCGGAAAAAATGGCCGACCGTATTAAAACGCTGGAAGCCATTCTGGACGCAGAGTCGCCAAACTGGAGACGTGAGCATGAGCACAGTTAAAAAAGAATTGTTGCGGGATGACCGCAACGGCAAAATCGCCGGCGTCTGCGCCGGTATCGCCGACTACTTTGGCTGGGAGCTGTGGTTAGTCCGGGTGGTGGCACTGGCATCTGTGTTGCTTGGTTTTGGCAGCTTTTTACCAGTGTTGTATTTTGTCGGTTGGATAGTGCTGGAGAAAAAATCGGTGGCGGAGGCCCGAAAAGGTACGCCTCCTGTGCCAAAAGTAGACAGACCGGTCGAAGTGAAAACCCGGATCTGGCAACGGGGTGAAGCACCAAAACAAGCGCTGAACCATTTGCAGCAGCAGTTTGACCATATTGAGCAAAGACTGCGTGTGATGGAGCGTTATGTAACTTCGAGTAAATACCAGTTAAACCGCGAGTTTAACCGGCTCTGACAGCCACCTTCGGGTGGCTCCCATCTGGCGGCATCGGGAGGGCAGATGCAGATCTGGCAAGAGTTCCAGCAGCAAAGTCAACAATTTACCAAACGTGTATTTAATCGTCATCTCAGGCTCGGTGTCACAGGTTTATCAGGTGCTGGCAAAACAGCTTTTATTACCAGCCTGGTGAATCAGTTGACAGCACCTGTCGCCTCAGTGCAACTGCCGTTTTTCTCGCCATTTATCCAACAACGATATCTCGGCGGTCGCATTGATAGTTTGCAAAACATGCAAACCCCCCGTTTTCCTTATGAAAGCAATCTGCTGCAGTTACAGCAAGGGCAGTGGCCCGCTTCGACCAGCAGCTGGAGTCAGTTGTCGCTGAACCTGCGTTATAAAGCTGCCGGTGGTCTGGCAGCACAGCTCACGGATTATCGTTCGTTGCAACTGGATGTGGTGGATTATCCCGGCGAATGGCTGCTGGATTTGCCGATGTTGTCGCAGGATTACCAAAGCTGGTGCCAGTTCAGCTGGCAATTGTTTGAAAAACCACACAGGGCTGCTCTTGGCGCTGAGTTTGCCGCTTATTTGGCACAGCTCGATCTCAACGATGACTCCGAACAGCAGTTACAACAACTTACTAATAGATACAGTGAGTTATTGCAGAAATTTCGCAGCGAGAGTCATGCTTGCCTGTTGCAGCCTGGCCGGCTGTTGTTACCCGGCGAGCTTGCTGGCACGCCGCTGTTGCAGTTATTGCCGTTATTACCGTCGCAGTTGCAGCAGCCATCAAAATTATTAAGCCGGTTGCAGCAACATTACATCAGCTATCAAAAGCTGGTGATCACACCGTTTTATCAACAATATTTCGCTGGCATTGACCATCAGGTGGTGCTGGTGGATTGTTTATCTGCTTTAAACGCGGGTTATGACGTATTGCAGGAACTGCAACAGGCGTTAATGCTGATTCTGCAAAGTTTCCAATATGGTCCGACTGGTTGGTGGCGGCGTTTGTTTAAACCGCGCATCAGTAAGGTGTTATTTGCCGCCAGCAAGGCCGATCAGCTGACACCGGAGCAACATAAAAATCTGACCTTATTGCTGCAGCAGTTGTTGCAACAGCCGCTGCAGGATAGCCGTTATCAATATTGTCAGTCTGAGGCCATGGCGCTGTCAGCTGTGGTGTGTAGCGAATTTGGGCAGGTACAGACGCCAGAAGGAGCGCAGCCTTGTTTGCGGGGCATTGCCGCTCACAGTGGCGAAACTATAACGCTGTTCCCCGGTGAAGTGCCCTGGTCTATGCCGTCACCCTTGTTGTTTGCGCATCACCAGTTTGCTTTTCCGGCTTTTTTACCAAGACCAATGCCACAACAGGTGTTGCCGCATCTACGTCTGGATCAGGCACTGGAGTTTCTGATTGGAGACCATATGACATGACCGAACTAAAAAAAGCCGTGGTATTTGATGAAGCCGCTTTTAGCGCGCTGCAGGCAAAAGCGCCTGAGCAGCAGGCTTTGGCGCCGGCACAACAGTTTGAGCAAGCCGATTTTGCCACTGAAACCGCAGCGCCAGACAGCATTGAACCGCAGAAAACCTCAACACAACAGTTGTTTTGGTGGGGCGGCGCCCTGGCAAGTCTCAGTGTGCTGGCGCTATGGCAGTGGGGAACTTTTGTCGCCGACAGCTGGCAAGCCGGATTATTACAAGGCTGTCTGGTGTCGGCACTGACCTTTTTCAGCGCTGCACTGCTGGCCCGCTTTGGTTATCAGCAGTGGCGGCTTGGCCGCACTTTGCAGCAACGGCAACAATGGCGTTTGGCAACACAGCGGCTGGAGCAGTCAGTGCAGTTTGGTGAAGCCATGCCAATGTGTCAGCAGATCCAGCAAAGTATGCAGCAACAAGCCGTTGTTGACCCCTTGTGGCAACAGTTTAAGCAGCAGCACAAAGCCGAGTTTAGTGATGCCGAAGTGCTGAAGCTGTTTGACACTACTGTGCTGACGCCTTTAGACACGAAGGTAGAACAACAAATCCGTCAGGCTGCGATGCAAACCGGTGTTGCAGTGGCGCTGAGTCCCTTTGCGCTTGCTGATATGTTGCTGGTGCTGTGGCGTGGCAGTTTGATGCTCAGAGAAATTTCGTTGTTATATGGCGCTCCAATGGGCAAGCTGCGCAGTCTGCGCATGATAAAAAAATGCATCAAAACGTTGTTTTTTACCGGCGCCAGTGAGATGGCCATTGATGTTGGCAGCGATTTACTGGGCGCTGAACTTACCGGAAAGTTATCGGCGCGGCTGGGGCAGGGCGTACTTGCTGCTGTGCTGGTGGCAAGGCTTGGCCGTTTTGCCCAGCAGGAACTCAGGCCCTTACCGGCCAAAACCACAGAGCCCATGCTGCTGCGCCAAATTGCCAGCGATTTATTGAAAAAACTCAAACTAGGGACAACTGCAAACTAATTTTTACATCAGCGCATTTTTCACCATTGGATTTGCTGTAAATGCAGACAGACAGATGTCTGCATGCCTTGTGCTCTATATAACTAATTTGCTTTGATTAAAAATAAATCATCTAAGGCAGTATTTTTTGTTATGAGCAGTCAACAGCAGTTTAAGCACGCAGAAACCCAATGTATCCATGCCGGTAAAGTCAAAGACGCCCAATATGGCGCACTTGCTACCCCTTTATACCAAACCTCTACCTTTGTGTTTGACAGTGCCGAGCAGGGCGCTGCACGCTTTGCCGGTGAAGAGCCGGGTTTTATCTACACCCGGCTTGGCAACCCAACCACCCGCGAGCTGGAGTTAAAAGTTGCCGCCCTTGAGGGCATGCAGGATGCAGCAGCCACTGCCACCGGCATGGGTGCAGTGGCCGCTGCCACTATGGCGTTTTTGCAGCAGGGTGATCACCTCATTGCCAGTAAAGCAATTTACGGTTGTAGTTTTGCGCTTTTTAATCATCAGTTTGCCCGTTATGGCATTGAAGTCAGTTTTGTCGATATGACCGACCATGCCGCTGTGGCCGCTGCACTGAAGCCAAACACCAAAATGTTGTTTGCTGAAACGCCAATCAACCCGAATCTGGTGGTGTTGGACCTGGAGTTTTTAGGCAGTTTTTGTAAAAAATACGGCATTATATCGGTAATTGACAACACATTCCTGACGCCTTTATTGCAGCAACCAGCTCGATTTGGCATCGATATTGTGCTGCACAGCGCCACGAAATATCTGAACGGTCATGGTGACTTGGTGGCCGGTATTATTGTGTCTGATGCAGAAAAAATTCAGACCATTAAGCTGACCACGCTCAAAGATATGGGCGCAACCATCAGTCCGCATGATGCCTGGTTAATTATCCGAGGTTTAAAAACTTTGTCGGTACGGATGGAACGTCACTGCGCTAATGCGCAGCGTGTGGCGGAATATCTGGCTAAACATCCGGCGATAGACCAGGTGTATTACCCTGGATTACCCGAGCATCCCGGGCATCGTTTTATCGGTAAACAAATGAAAGCTGCAGGTGGAGTTCTTGCCTTTGAACTAAAAGGCAGCCTCGACGATGGCCGTTATTTTATCAATCAATGTCAGCTGCTGAGTCTGGCGGTCAGTCTGGGAGATGCGGAGTCGCTCATTCAACATCCGGCGTCTATGACCCACAGTCCTTACACTGCAGAAGAACGTCATGCAGCGGGCATCAGCGATGGGCTGATTCGCATTTCGGTAGGCCTTGAACATGTGGAAGACATTATTGCCGACCTGGAGCAGGCCTTGGTAAAGATGCAGCAACAGCAGAAATAATCGTTATTAATCAAAGGTATATTTTTTGATTTTGCATTTGCTGTAAAAAATTAATTACAAAGCTGCAGTGCCGATTTTGCCACCAATGATTAACAGCCGGATCCCAATCATCTAGGATCCGGCCATCAAAGCCCGCCATCAGAGTCCCGGGCAGAACAGAATCAACAGGTCGTAACATGAGTAAATATGTGTCAAAACAATCGGACGCCAATGGTTTTATCGCCTGGTCGGACGAAGAAAATGAAATCTGGAGTGCACTGATCAACCGTCAGTTGTCCTGCATTAAAGGCAAAGCCTGCGATGAATATATGGCGGGCCTGGAAAAACTTAATTTACCCACAGACCGCATCCCGCAACTGGAAGAAGTGAGTAAGGTATTGCGTGCCACCACAGGCTGGGAATGTGCTGAAGTGCCGGCGCTGATTAGTTTCGACCGCTTTTTTGAATTGCTGGCCAATAAAAAATTTCCGGTAGCAACTTTTATCCGCAGCAAAGAAGAATTTGATTATTTGCAGGAGCCGGATATTTTCCACGAAATTTTTGGCCACTGTGCCATGTTAACCCATCCGGATTTTGCTGAATTTACCCATATCTATGGCAAGTTAGGCCTGGCTGCGAGCAAAGAAGACAGGGTCTATCTGGCACGTCTGTACTGGTTCACCATAGAGTTTGGTTTATTACAAACCGACGATGGCCTGCGTATTTATGGCGGTGGTATTTTATCCTCTCCTGGCGAAACCCAATATGCCATGCATTCTGATATACCAGAGCGTAAAACACTGGATGTCATTGACGTGCTCAGAACGCCATACCGTATTGATATCATGCAACCTATTTATTTTAAAATTAATAAGATCCGTGACTTATTCGACATCGCTCAGCTGGATCTGATGGCGCTGGTGCAACAGGCAAGAGCCCTTGGTATGCATGCGCCTAAATTTGAACCCAAACAGAAAAAAGCCAGCTAAGCGCCGGTAATGACAAGATCAACAAGGACAACAGAGAAGCACCATGACTGAATTAGCTGTAATGAAATGTGAAGCCTGCCGCGCTGATGCACCAAAAGTATCTGATGCTGAATTACCTGAACTGATGCGTCAGTTGCCGGATTGGGTGCCGGTGGTACGAGATGGCATTTTGCAACTGGAGCGCAGCTACAAGTTTAAGAACTTCAAGCTAGCCTGGGCTTTTCACAATAAAGTGGCGCAAATGGCTGAAGAAGAAGGCCATCATCCGGCGTTGCTGCTGGAATGGGGCAAGCTGACTGTCACCTGGTGGTCGCATTCAATCAAAGGCCTGCACAAAAACGACTTTATCTGTGCCGCCAAAACCGACCAGTTATTGGCCGACTAAGGCTTTTATCAGCAATAAATAAAGCTGCTACGGCAGCTTTTTTATTGCCTGCAGCAAATTGTTCACAATAGTTTACAAAAATACTGGTCTGCCTTGCGCAGTATGCCGTATCATGAAGTATCCCCATCAGTAAAAGGTGTGAGAGACAATGCGTTTAGAGATCCACTGTCAGGACCGGCTTGGCATAGCGCAGGAAGTTCTGAATATTCTGGTGCATTATCAGATAGATTTAAGAGGCATCGAAGTTGACCCTGTGCTCGGACGGATGTATGTCGCTTTTCCGACCGTTGATTTTGAAAAGTTTCAGGAGCTGATGGCAAAAATTCGCCGTATTCCCGGCGTGGACGATGTCAAAACTACCGCATTTTTGCCTTCAGAGCGTGAACATAACGAATTATCCACTTTGCTCAAAACCCTGCCCGATGGCGTGATTGCTATCGACACCAAAGCCAATGTCACCATTATTAACGAAGCCGCATTACAAGCTTTGTCGGTAAATGCTGCCGATGTCGCCGGGCAGTCGCTGATGAACATGGTCAAAGGTTTTAACTTTTTACGCTGGCTGGAAAGTGACGATGTGCTGGCGCAAACCCGTCGGCTTGAGCTGCACGGTAAAAGATTTATCGCCGATATTCTGCCAGTGATGGTACCGGATGAATCTGGCCATGAGATTTTGGCAGGCGCTGTGATCAACCTAAAATCTGAAAGCCGGTTAGGCGAGCAGATGGTCGTGTTTAAAAAAGGTGATCAGGAAAGTTTTAACAGCCTGCAGGCCACCAGCAATGTGATGCGGCGTGTGGTGCGCGAAGCAAAAAAAATGGCTCAGCTCGATGCTCCTATTTTGATTGTGGGTGAAACCGGCACAGGCAAAGAATTGTTAGCAAGGGCCTGCCATGCGGCAAGCAGCAGAGCGGGTAAACCTTTTTTAGCGGTGAACTGCGCTGCTATGCCCGATAATGTTGCTGAGTCTGAGCTTTTTGGCTATGGCCCTAATGCCTTCCCCGGCACTGTTGAAGGCAAAAAAGGCATTTTTGAACAGGCCAATAAAGGCACAGTGTTTTTGGATGAAGTAGGGGAAATGTCCCGTGAGCTGCAAACCAAGTTGTTAAGGTTTTTGCAGGATGGCAGCTTCCGCCGTATTGCCGATGAAAACGAAGTGCGGGTTGACGTGCGGGTGATTTGTACCACGCAAAAAGATTTACCCGGTATGGTGCAGGAAGGCACTTTCCGCGAAGACTTGTATTACCGGCTGAACGTGTTAACCCTGGCCTTACCACCGCTTCGGGAGCGCAAACAGGATATTCTGCCGCTGGCGGAAGCTTTTATCAGTCGTTTTTCTGCCAGGTTGGGTCGTAAAGCACCACGGTTAACCGAGGACTGTGCGCAGTTTATTCAGCAATACCCATGGCCTGGCAATGTGCGCCAGCTGGAAAACGCGTTGTATCGTGCCGTGACCTTGCTTGAAGGGTATGAACTGGATAAAGAACAACTGCAGCTGCCGAGCTACACCAATGACTTTGGTTATCTGGAAAAAGACTTTGATGGCACTCTGGATGAAGCGGTAAAACGTTTTGAAGCCAATTTGCTGCGTAAGTTGTTTCCGGCTTACCCAAGTTCACGGCAATTAGCGAAAAAACTCGGGCTTAGCCATACTGCTGTGGCTAATAAACTGCGCGAATACGGTATTAACCGAAAGAGCGTAAAAATTTAATTACGCTTTGTGCGGTAATCTGTACTCTGATGGCGCCGGGATCCCATGATTCCGGCGTTTTTTTTACTGATTTCGGGAAAGTCGGTATTTCGTATAGCAAAGCGTACAAAACAGCTGTTTTTGCCGCTTTTACCCATCTGCAGCCGAACCCTTCCATTTTTAGCGGATAGCTTCAAGATATAAGGATAAAACAAGACCTTATCTTTGGAGTATGCTGATGTTTGACCCTATTAACCCTTTAGGAACCGACGGTTTTGAGTTTGTTGAATACACTGCAGCAGACGCAGAAGGCATCAACAAGTTAAAACAACTATTTGCCTCTCTCGGTTTTACTGAAGTTGCCCAGCATCGTTCGAAACAAGCCTGGTTGTATAAACAAGGTGATATCAATTTTATAATCAACGCCGAACCTAATTCTCAGGCTGAAGCTTTTGCCCGCGAGCATGGCCCAAGTGTTTGTGCTATGGCATTTCGGGTGAAAGATGCGGCAGCTGCACTGAAACATGCAGTCGCCAATGGTGCTAAAGAGTACAAAAACCAAATTGGCCCTATGGAGCTGAATATTCCGGCTGTGTATGGCATTGGTTCAAGTCTTCTGTATTTTGTGGACCGTTACGGTCAAAGCTCGGTGTATGACATCGACTTTAAATTTTACGACAACTGGCAGACCGAAATGTCGGCACATGGTGTTGGCCTGGAAGTGCTGGATCATCTAACCCACAACGTGCGTCGTGGTAATATGAATCTTTGGGCTGGTTTTTATGAAAAAATCGGTAACTTCCGTGAGATCCGTTATTTTGATATCGAAGGCAAGCTGACCGGCTTAGTGTCGCGTGCTATGACTGCACCTTGTGGCAAAATCCGTATTCCAATCAACGAGTCTTCAGACGATAAATCACAAATTGAAGAATTTATCCGTGAATATAAAGGCGAAGGTATCCAGCACATTGCATTAACCACTGAAGATATCTACAAAACAGTACGGACTTTGCGTGAACGTGGTATGGACTTTATGCCAACGCCCGACACTTATTACAACAAAGTAAATAGTCGCGTTGTTGGGCATGGTGAAGACGTGGACATGTTGCGTGAGCTGCGTATTCTGATCGACGGCGCGCCGGAAAAAGACGGCATTTTGCTGCAGATCTTCACCAAAACTGTGATTGGCCCGGTGTTCTTCGAAATTATCCAGCGTAAAGGCAATGAAGGTTTTGGTGAAGGTAACTTCAAAGCCCTGTTTGAATCCATTGAAGAAGACCAAATCCGTCGTGGAGTACTGGCAGATGCGTAAGTGGGCGTCCTTTCCGATTAAAGAAGGTAATGTGTCGCGTCAGGCACATGCCGACTTCCCTGAGCAGGCGATTTATGAGCGGGAAACCGGCCGCAGTGGTTTTTTTGGTCCGGCGTCACATTTGCATCATACCCATGCGCCAACCAGCTGGAGTGACTGGCAGGGGCCTTTGCGGCCACGGCTGTTTAACTTTAACCAGATTGGCGAAGATCAAAGCAATTCGCCGTGGTTAGTTCCAGATCTACTGCACAATGCCCATTGTAAAATGCGCACCTGGCGTATCAGCGAACCGATGGATTATCTGGTGCGTAATGCCGACGGTGACGATCTGCTGTTTATTCACGAAGGCAGTGCCGAGTTTTATTGTGACTATGGCCATTTAACTTTGCGTGATGGCGACTATGTGGTGATCCCAAGGTCGACCATGTGGCGCCTGGTACCAAATGAGCCTTTGTTTGTGCTGATGATTGAAGCGACCAATGATTCATACCAGCTGCCGGAAAAAGGTCTGGTGGGTAATCATGCCATTTTTGATGCCGCTATGCTGGATACACCAAAAATTGACGACGCTTTTAAAGCCCAGTACAGCGAAGTGGAAACCAAGGTTCAGATCAAACGCCATAATAAAATCTCGACAGTGACTTTCCCCTTTAACCCCTTGGATGCGATTGGCTGGCACGGTGATTTATCGGTGATACGCATTAACTGGCGGGATATCCGGCCATTAATGAGTCACAGATACCATTTGCCGCCATCAGCGCACACTACTTTTGTGGCCCAGCGTTTTGTGGTTTGTACCTTTGTGCCAAGGCCGATTGAAAGTGACCCAGGTGCGTTAAAAGTGCCGTTTTATCATAACAATGACGATTATGATGAAGTGCTGTTTTATCACGCCGGCGACTTCTTCAGCCGCGACAATATCGAACGCGGTATGGTGACTTTCCATCCGGCCGGTTTTACGCATGGCCCACATCCAAAGGCCTTCCAAGCTGGCCTTGAGTACCGGAAAAAGTTTACTGACGAAGTGGCGGTGATGCTGGATACACGCGATGCGCTGGAAGTAGGTCCAGCGGCTGAAGCGACGGAAAATCCGGATTATGTGAACAGCTGGAAAATTAAACCTGCCACCTGATTAAAATGCAGCCTGAAATCCGATTTCAGGCTGCCATCTCACTGAATTGATAGGAAATGTAGTTATGAAATTAGCCAGTCTGAAAAATGGCAGTCGTGATGGTCAGTTGGTGGTGGTCAGCCGCGATTTAAAAAAGGCAGTGGCGGTGCCACATCTTGCTGCCACTATGCAATATGCGCTGGACCACTGGTCAAGCCTGGCACCGGCTCTGGCCGAAGTTTATCAGGGCCTGAATCAGGGCTCAGTGCAAAACGAGTTTGTGTTTGACGAAGCCGCTTGTGAGTCGCCATTACCCCGCGCTTATCAGTGGGCTGATGGCAGTGCTTATGTGAACCATGTTGAACTGGTGCGCCGCGCCCGTAACTCTGAAATGCCACCAAGTTTCTGGACAGATCCGCTGATGTATCAGGGCGGTTCAGACGACTTTATCGGTCCACGAGATCAGATTGAAGTCGTATCTGAAGACTACGGTATTGATTTTGAAGGTGAAGTGGCCGTGATCACCGGCGATGTGCCCATGGCATGCACGCCGGAGCAGGCCGCCAGTCAAATTCGTCTGGTTATGCTGGTCAACGATGTGTCATTGCGTGGTCTTATTCCAAATGAACTGGCTAAAGGTTTTGGATTTTTCCAGTCCAAACCCGCTTCGGCCTTCAGCCCTGTTGCTGTGACCCCGGACGAGTTGGGTCAGCACTGGCATGACGCTAAACTGCATTTACCTCTGGTGTCGCATTTAAACGGCAAACTTTTTGGTAAACCCAATGCCGGTGTGGATATGACCTTTAACTTTGGTCAGTTGGTGGCGCATGCCGCCAAAACCCGTAACCTGGGTGCAGGCGCTATTATCGGTTCAGGCACAGTATCAAACAAGCAGGGCACTGACTATGGCACTTCGATTGACGAAGGTGGTGTTGGCTACAGCTGTATTGCAGAAGTGCGGATGATTGAAACCATTCGGGATGGTAAACCGGCCACAGCTTTTATGAAGTTTGGTGATCGCATCCGCATTGAAGTGCTGGACGAGCAGGGGCAGAGTGTTTTTGGTGCTATTGATCAACAAGTTGTGGCTTATCAGCCAGGCAGCTGAAACACAAAGATCAATAATGCAGACAAAAAGCTACTCTAGATGGGTAGCTTTTTGTTATGTGCGGTTTTTATTGCAGGAGCATGTTATGGAATTTTACAGTTACTGGCGTTCATCGGCAGCCTACCGGGTGCGTATTGCCCTGGCTTTAAAGGGCTTGCAGCCCGATACCCGTTATGTGCATTTGTTAAGAGAAGGCGGCGAGCAGCGTAGTGCCGATTATCAGGCGCTGAATCCGGCGCAACTGGTGCCCGTGCTGGTGGATGGAGATTTAAAACTGAATCAGTCGCTGGCCATTCTGGAATATTTGGAAGCGCTACACCCAACACCGGCCTTATTGCCCAAAGATTTAAAGCAGGCGATGCAGGTGCGCGCCGTGGCGCTCGATATTGCCTGTGACATTCATCCACTAAACAATCTGCGGGTGCTGCAGTATCTCACCGGGCCACTTGGGCTGAGTGAACAGCAAAAACTACACTGGATCCAACATTGGCTGCAGCAAGGTTTACAGGCACTGGAACTGCGTTTACAAAAAACCGCTGGCAGCTGTTGTTTTGGTGATGAAGTCACCTGGGCGGACATTTGCCTGATCCCACAGATGTATAATGCGGTGCGTTTTAGTCTGGATTTATCTGCATATCCAACCTTAAAACGGATTTATCAGCACTGCACCTCGTTGCCGGCTTTTATGAAAGCCTCACCTGAGCAACAACCCGACGCACAGTAATAAGCACATTTGCAGCGGCCAAATGGAGCGAGTGACCGCTGCTTTTTATCAGGATCTGCAGTGTAAAACAGGCTGGCATCCGGCCCTGACTCTGTGTTACAACAACAGTACAGTTGTCGTCGCAGCAAAGACTCTTAGCCGCATTGTCAGTTGAAGTTGGCTACAATCAAAAGAGTCCCGCCTTTGCCGGAGTTTCCTAGTGAATCAAGAACCCACTCAGGCTTTTGTAGCCATCCTGGTCGTGCCGGATCCGCTGGCGCAAGCCTCGCTCAGACATTTGCTGCAACAGTATCTGCCGGACTGGGTGTGTCATTATGTTGCAGATGCCAAAAGCGCCCGGCAATTACTGAAAACCGAGACCGTCACATTAGTGCTGACCGAATGGCTACAGCCGGAAGACAGCGGCGATTTGTTACTGGATTTTTGTTGTCGCCACAGTCCGGCAACAGTGCGGGTGCTGTTGTCGGATAAAAACACCGACACCTTATTATTGGCGACCAACCATGCAGCACAGCTCCTGCTGTCGTCACCGGTCAGCGATCAACAATTTATCCAGCTGTTTTTGCGGGTGCAGCAACTGTATAGCGGCAATTTTACTGCGCATAGCCGTTACCAGCTTGGCCAGATTTATTCGCTGCCGGTGCAACAGAATCACTATCAGACCTTGCTCCAGCTGTTAAATGATGGAAATAGCAGTACCCATGCACTGGCAACGGCTATTGCCCGTGAAGCGCCACTGGCAGCAAGGTTGGTACAAATTGCCAACTCCGCTTACCTGGGATTTAGCCGCCAGACCGTCGATTTGGCTGAAGTGGTGGTGCGTTTAGGTCGCTCCCTCATCAAAGCCGTGGCTTTTGCCGTGCAGTTGCATAGTCAGTATGAAGGTAAGATCCGCTCTGACTTGCATCAGCAGTTATTGCATGAGTCTTTTGAACTGGCCGGAATGGCAAGTCAGTTGGCCAAAACCCAGCAAGGCGGAGCAGCCCTTGCGGACAAGGCGTTTTTAGCCGGATTATTACAGGTGCTGGGACCTTTGGTGTTATTGTCGGCGATGCCGGTGCAATTACAGCATCTCACTGCAGAAGATATGTTTCAGGAGGGGATCCCTGATCACTGCCTGATCAGTGCTTATTTGTTGTTATTGTGGGGATTTGACCAGGATATCTGTGATGCCGTGATGTACCGGCTTAGCTTAAATGAAGTCGCAGAGCCTGGTTTATTACAAACCATTTTGCATCTGAGTTCTTATGTACTGATGTTTCGGCGTCAGCAACAGGACGACAGTTTGCCAACGCCTTGCTGGCACGCTTTGGCGCAGTTTAAACTGACTGACACCTTTTGCCGTTTACAGCAGCAGGTGACGGAGCCTGAGTTATGAAAGTTGTCTTACCAAAAAAATGGCTGAATGCCACCTTGTTTTATGTTGGTTGTGTGGGGCTTGTGCTGCAAGTTGCCGCAGCTTTGACCATTTGGTGGCACAGTTATGATCATCCCGGCATGCCCTGGTATATCTGGCTGGCACCTGTGATGCTGATTTGCTGGGGTTTGCTGCCGGCATTGCAATTGCAAAATGAGCATCCCGGCAAAAATGGTGAAGTCAGGTTAAAAGTTTAGTCCATCAGTCATTGGTTCTGATGTTTGGGGATTTTTAGTGGAAGTGATAAGCAAAGCCTGATGCTCAGATGCTGTTATAAAGTTGAGCCTAAAACCCAGGTCATTTGATCGGGTTCAAATCTCCAGATGTTAGCTTCGGGACAATAGCTTGCCCATCTCCCCAGTGTTGTGGTTATCTGACGCCTGACACTTTCAGTTTTTGTCCAGGTTGTAAGGTGCTACTTTCGCGCAGTGCATTCCAGCGGATTAAATCAGCAAGTTTAACTTTGTGTTTTCTGGCAATTTTATCCAGCGAATCACCACTTTTAACGATATAACTGGCTGTGTTTTCGTTTTTGTCTTTGTTCTTGCTGTTTTTGGCCAGGCTGATATTCGCTGTTGTCGGGATCAAAATCTTTTGTCCGGGTTTTAATGCTGAGCTTTTGGTTAACTTATTCAGTCTGGCAAGCTCCATTAAATCCACTTTGAACTCTCGGCTTAAATCCCAAAGATTATCCCCGGCTTTTACCTGATAAGAGTGGTGCTGTGACGGTTTTTTACCACCGGTTTTTTCGCTACCCAGATTGTCTGAGACCGCAAAGGAATCTGCTGAAGAACTGATGCCAGGTAAAGTCAGTTTTTGTCCTATTTGCAGTTGATCTGAGCTGAGTTGATTGGCTTGTCGCAGTGCTGTGACAGTGAGCTGATGACGTTTGGCAATGCTGCCAAGGCTGTCACCGGCTTTTACAGTGTAACTTCCTGTTGTTGCTGCAACTTTTTGTAATTTGAGCTGCCCGCTTTGGCTGTTAAACTGCGCCACTTTATCCAGCGGTAACACCAGTGAATAAGGACCGCCAGGCGCAGTGGTGCTTTTTCGAAAAGCCGGATTGAGTTTCCGAAGTTCAATTAAAGATAAGCCGGCCAGACTGGCTGCCTGAGCCATGTCCACCGGACCTTTGATGCTGGCAAAACCTATGCTGGGTTTGTTGGCAATATAACCCCAACGCACATCGTATTGTTCAGGCTTTTGCACCAAATCAATCAGTGCCAGCCATTTTGGCATATAGATAGTGGATTTTCTGGGCAGGTTCAGTGACCAAAAATCAATAGGCTTTCCAGCTTGCTGATTGCGCCGGATGGCTCTTTCGATAGTACCTTCGCCTGAGTTGTATCCGGCCACTGCATTCAGCCAGTCCTGACCTAATAGTTGATACAGATATTTCAGATAATCAAGGGTAGCTGCAGTGGATGCAATCGGATCTTTACGACCGTCATACCATTCATTGCGTTTGAGGCCAAAGTTTCGCGCTGTTTGCGGCACCATCTGCCATAAGCCTGCCGGGGCACCGGCTTGCGCCAGTGGATTAAAAGAACTTTCTACTATCGGCAATAATGCCAGTTCAACCGGCATCTTGCGTTTTTCCAGCTCAAGCACAATGTGATATAAAAAGGGTTCTGCTCTTCTGGACACTTCATCCAGCAGTTTTTGATGCCTTTTATAAAATGCGCGTTGTGCGCGGATGTCCGCATTGTCCGGCACTTTAATTTTGACTTGATGGCCAATCCGTTGCCAGACGGTGTCAAACTGAGAAAGTTGATGCTGTGGTGCTGCGGCAGAATAATCATCTGAAGTCGCAGGCTCTGCTGGTGTTATGTTATCCGCAGTGGCTGTATCTGATAGGGTCATATCTTGTTGCGGCTGTTGCGACGAAGTAGACACAGGGCGGGCCGCACAACTGACCAAGGTCAGCACCATCATCATCAACAGAATTTTTTTAAACACAACCATCAGCGAGCTACCATTTTTAATGCAAGTTAACTGTGGCGCCGGCCACTGCAAATACCGCCTTGTTCCCGCAACCAGGCTGCGACAAAAAGATCGGTATGTTACCTGCTCTTGAGGTGAATGCAAGTTTGGCTTAGTACCGATCTTTCCATAACCTTAAAAAACGGAATAAGTCGGCGCCGTTCTGTTGCTGCCAACGCTGTTGTAATGCCGGAATTTCACAGCGCAAATAAGGATTAATTTGCCGCTCTTTCTCAAGACTGGTCGGCAGTGTTGGCTGATTGGCAGCACGCCTGGTTTCACACCAGACCCGGTGTTCGACTATCGCGTTGTTGTCTGGTTCCACTTCCTTAGCAAATTGCAGATTGGCCAGGGTATATTCGTGGGTGCAATAAATTTGTGTGTTGCCTTGCAGTGTGTTGATTTTTCCAAGTGACTGGTACATTTGTTGATGTGTACCTTCAAATAAGCGGCCACAACCAGCGCTAAACAGTGTGTCGCCACAAAAAAGCACCGGCTCTTGTGCCTGAAGCTGACAAAAATAAGCAACATGGCTCAGCGTATGGCCAGGCACCGCCAACACGCTAAAAGTTAATTGCAGCTCTTGAACCACAAACTGCATCGTATCACTGACAATATGGCAATTTTTTAACTGATGCCTGGTTTTGTCGCGCTCACCGGCACTGATATACACTGCTAACTCAGGCCAGTGTTGTTGCAAAGCAGGAATGCCGTCCACATGATCCCAGTGATGATGCGTGACCAGAATGGCCACAGGCTCCAGCTGATGAGCTGTTAAAAAAGCAGTGACCAGTTCGGCGTCACCCGGGTCGACCAGTACAGCTTTGCCCTGGTGATGCAAACACCAGATATAGTTATCTTTAAATGCAGCTATGGCAGTGATATGGTACATCTGATTGATCTCTTTAGATTATTTTGTAATTCACCTGGTTTGGTAATAAGGGCGCCAGCACGATGAAACCTGCATTAAGCCGACATATCCCTGCCACAGTGCCGTTGCGCTGGACTGATTTTGCCAGTGGCAAGGCACTTTCGCAGCAGCTCGAAGCGCAGTTTAACTTGTGGTGGCCGCGGATCTTTGGTTACCACTTGTTAAAAGTTGGCGATCTGAGTAGTGCCCTTGATACCAGTGCCTGCAGCATTAAGCACCAGATCAGGCTGGCAACTCAAGCTGAACTCGCCACTGTCATGGCCGATCCTGATGATCTGCCCTTTATCGAACATGCAGTGGATGCCGTATTGCTGGCACATTGTCTGGAATATACACAAGATCCACATCATGTGATCCGTGAAGCTCACCGGGTGTTGATGCCGGACGGCTATCTGCTGTTAAGCGGCGTTAATCCTGTGAGTCTCTGCGGGCTGTTAAAACTCTGGCCCGGCCTGCAACATCGTTTACCCTGGACAGGACGTTTTTTTAGTATGGCGAGGGTCAAAGACTGGCTACATTTGCTTGGATTTGAGGTTTTGTACGAACAACGGCTGTTTTGCAGCAGCATGTTGTCGGAGAAAAACAATTTACCGGCCTTTAAACTGTGGGCAGAGCATCATTTACATTATTTTGGTTCAGCTTATGTGCTGGTTGCCCGTAAAAGAACCCTGCCGCTGACGCCGATTAAACCCAAATGGCAGCTCACCAATAGTTTTAACCCTGCTGTTAAAGGGGTAAGTGCAAGGCAACAGAGTTAACAGGCTGTTTCCTCTTGCTTGAAAAGTTGTTGCCTGCGGTGCGATGGGATAGTGTGAGCTTAACGCTTGCTGCTTAAATACTTATCCAGCGCATTACCAAATTTTTGTTTGTCTTTATTGTCCAAAGCGGCCGGGCCGCCACTGAGCATACCACTGCCGCGCAGCTCTTCCTGAAAATTACGCAGTGTCAGACGCTCACCAATATTATTTTTATCAAGCACGTCGCCTCTGGGAGTGATCACCAAAGCGCCTTTGGCAATAGCAGCTGCTGCCAGCGGAATATCCTGGGTGATCAACAAGTCATTGGGCAAAATGTCGGCGGCTATTTTATTATCGGCAACATCAAAACCAGAGGGCACATGTATAGCTTTAATCAGCGGACTTTTGGGCAGTGGTATAGGGTGGTTTGACACAAAAATCAGTGCTGTTGAGGTTCGTTCACTGGCACGGCATAACATATCGCGGCACACCTTGGGGCAGGCGTCAGCGTCAATCCAAATGGGCATGAGAAGGCTCCTGCATCTGTGACTCTTTTACACAATGCACCAAAGATCCTGAGGCTGTTGCTTTTAACTGCCATTGATTGGCGCTAAGCAGGGTTTTGGCTTGTTGATTATTCAGCTGCATAAATCGTAAATCCGGATGGCTGCTGCCCGGCTGTGGTTGTTCAACAAAACCCAGTTGCTGATAACAATGTGCGGCCAGCTGGTTGTGTTTAAACACAAACAATGAAAAATCAAGTTTGGGGTTTTGTTGTAATGCCCTTGCCATTAAGGACAGCAACAACACATAACTCAGTTGTTTGCCACGATATTGTGGTAACACCAGCAGGCGCGCCAGATGGTGTTTGCCAAAACGATCACAAATCTGACCAAAGCCCAGAGCTGTACCCTGTTGACTGAGTTGATAACTTTCAGTATCGGGTTTGTGTAACTGATGCAAAAACTGCAGTTTATTCACCGGGTAAACAAAACCCTCGCCACCCCATTGACTAAGCGCCGCTGCGCTATCAAAACAGCGGCTCAGGGCCAGGCAATCATCAATAGTGGCACTTTGCAGCAGATAATCCGACATGCTCAGAGTCCCCCACTGGCCCAGAATTGGTAGAGAACAGCTGAGACAGTTATCAAGAACAGCAGACAGGTCAGATACCAGCTCCAGCGATAGAAGGGCTGCTGATAAAATTTTTTGTCAGACCAGATCCAGCTCAGCAGTACCCAGGAAATAACGGCTGACAGTGCAAATACCAGTTGAAAGTTGTTATTTACAACGCTGAGCAATGTTGACACAGTGCCGGTCAGGGCCAATAACAGCCAAGACAACACAGTGATCTTCTTTTTATGGTGATTCAGAGCTGCATCTCCGTGCTGGTTCAAACCTTATGCTTACCACATTAAATCATCAGGGATCTTAAAGTCGGCATAAGGGTCGTCTTCCGGCAGCTGTTCATCCTGCTGGTTGAGTACCAATACAGCTTCAGGCAAGCGCTGTTGCACTTTTTCTGCGATCTGGATAGGGATCAGGTGATACTGTTCACCCACTTTAGCGATGGCAATTAAACCTTTGACCAGTTGCTGTTGTACTTTTTCACTGACGTAAATACGCTTCACCAGAGTACCGTCGGTAAAGTTAAAGGCAATTTCACCTTTATGCGGCAGACTGTTTAACTCAACAATTTGTTTCACCTGAGCGGCAAGTGCTTTTTTAGCGAGAGCTTCAGTTTTTTGCCGGTTCAGTTCCTGATCTTTGGCAATCTGAGCCTGCCTGCTTTGTTCGGCAAGAATTGCGGCTTCATTTACCACAACACCGTTTTTACCGGCCTGAACCCGCTCTTTGTGTTTTTCTTTTTTGATGGCATTGAGTTTTTTTGCATTACCCAGGCCAGCCTTGAGTAGCTGTTCCTGCAGAGATTTACTCATGGTCAATATCCTAAAAATCCGGAGAGGGCTTTATTGTTTCATGTTCTCTGCAAGTTGCAAAGTGGCGCAGTGCCGGTACAAATGCTGACGAGGTATCTGCATTTCGGTTATGCTATGCATGTTTTTTTATTCATAAAGAGAGTCTGCTTTGCCATTTCGCGATTTAAAACTTGACCCACGGATCCTCCGTTCTATCGAACATCTGGGTTTTACCCAGCCAACGCCTATCCAGCAGGAAGCTGTGCCTGCGGTGATGGTCGGTAAAGACTTAATTGTTTCGTCAAAAACCGGGTCAGGTAAAACGCTGGCATATTTGCTGCCAATGATGCAGCGCCTGTTAAAAAGCCGGCCTTTGTCACAAAAAGACGCCAGAGCTTTGATTCTGGCGCCCACCCGCGAACTTGCTTCACAAATTTATGCGCAGTTGCGTCTTTTTGTGGCCAACACCAGACTCAGCAGTGCTTTTATTGTTGGTGGTGAAAACTTTAACGATCAGGAAAAACTGTTAAAGCGTCAGCCCGATATTATAGTGGCAACACCTGGCCGTCTTGCTGATCATCTTGAGCATAAAAGCTTTTTTATTCAGGGGCTTGAAATGCTGATCCTGGATGAAGCCGATCGGATGCTGGATTTGGGTTTTATGCCACAGTTAACTGCCATCCATAAAGCGGCCAATCACAGATTGCGTCAGACATTAATGTTTTCGGCAACTCTCGATCACGCAGATGTCAACGAACTGGCATTATCATTATTAAAAGACCCATACCGGGTTGCACTTGGTGCAGGTTATGATCCGCACAAAGATATTCAGCAACTATGTTATTTCGCTGACAATCTGACGCATAAAGAAGCCTTGCTTAAGCACTTTCTGGCGACAGAACAAATCAAACAACTGATTGTATTTACTGCAACAAGAGAAGATACCGACAGATTAGCGCTTGTGGTTCAACAGGCTGGTTTTGCGGCTGTGGGTCTGAACGGCAAATTAACTCAGGCACAGCGCAACACTGTAATGCAGGCTTTTGCCACGAATAAATATCAGATTTTAGTCACTACGGACGTTGCATCCCGCGGCCTGGATTTGTTGCAGGTTTCTCATGTGATCAATTTTGATATGCCTAAACATCCTGAAGAATATGTACACCGTATTGGCCGTACCGGGCGGGCGGGACAACAGGGCAAAGCCCTGTCTTTGGTCGGACCAAAAGACTGGGATAGTTTTGTCCGTATTGAGCAGTTTTTACGCCGGCCATTAGAGATGGCTGTGGTTGAAACATTACCTGCTAAATTTGATGGTGCTAAGGCAAAACAAGCGGCACCTGCTGCTAAAAAGGTTGCTCCAGCAAAGCCAAAACGCAAAAAAGATGCGGCAACAATAACTTCATCCACAAGCGCAACTGCAGCTAAAAAGTCGCCGAAGTTTTTCCAGGGTGGGGATGATGGTTCAGCACCAATGAAGAAAAAACAAAAATAATCAAAGGTGTTTGTTTTTTATTCATTAAATGGTGCTACACTCGAGAAGTTATCAGCTCAAAAAACAGACGAGTATGGTAGCAACATATTGTTTGTTAAGCCTGTCTTACAAGCAATGGGTGCGGTCAGAATGCAGGGAATTTATTTTCTGCTCGAACAGCAATACCTATTGACCCGGTTATGAGGTTCACTGATAATGGGGTTGTAATATGTACTAGCTCGAACGTGGCCGGTAATATTTAAGTCGCCAGTTGTATGGCAAATATAGTTAAAGTAAGAGAATGTTATGTCACAATTAATTTCCGGTACCGTTAAGTGGTTCAACGAAGATAAAGGTTTTGGTTTCATCGAGCGTGAAGGCGGCAAAGACGTTTTCGTTCACTTCCGCGCTATCAACGGTACTGGTCGTCGTACTCTGGTAGAAGGTCAGAAAGTGACTTTCGAAGTAACTGAAGGCCAAAAAGGTCCTCAGGCTGAGAACGTAACTGTAGTTGCTTAATAGCAATATATAGTCAAAGTTTCTGTAAAGAGCCGGCTCAAGTAGCCGGCTTTTTGTTGGCTGTTATTTACGTAAAACGCAGTAGTTTTGAATATGTGGCAAATTCAGACATCTCCCCAGTTAAAACCAGTACTTGTTTATGGTGCGTCTTGTGGATAACCAGTTGTTTTATCAGTAAAAGAATAATGCGGGTAGGTCAAAGGCGCGAAACCAACTATTCCCAGTGCAAATCGAGTTGCGCTTGTTGTGCCGGTGATTTTAACCCGACATGAACCCCGACTAATCTGACCGCTTTACCTTCTCCCCGTTGCCAGGCTTCTGACAGCAGTTGTTCCAGCAGGGGTAAATCCAGTTGATGATGTTGTCTTTCGATGGTGGTCTGGCGAAAATCCTGAAACTTCAGTTTGATGCCAATTTTCTGGATATGGTTCTTGGCGTCACAACGTAATACTCTTTTGTGTAGTTTTTCATACAGTGTGTGCAACCATTGTTTACCTTGTAACTCTTGTTGCAGATCCTGACTAAAAGTGTGTTCTACCGCGATAGATTTGCGTTCACGCTCGGTTTGAACTTCGCGCAAATCATTACCCTTACTGCGCTCAATCAACACCTCGGCAAAACTGCCAAACTCTTTGATGAGAATTGGTAAACTCATTTGCTGAATATCACGGCACAAGTGAAGCCCTAACTTAGCCAGCCTTTCTGCAGTTTTCTGCCCAACCCCGGGAATTTTGCGCAGCGGTAGGTGTTCAACAAAAGCTGTTACTTTGTCAGGCGGCAGCACAAAAAGGCCATCGGGTTTATTTTCATCACTGGCAATTTTGGCCAGGAATTTATTTGGCGCCACTCCGGCTGAGGCTGTTAAGCCGGTTTCATGAAAAATAGTACGCCTGATATCTTCTGCAATCAGCGTTGCTGAACCTGAAAACAGTTTGCTGTCAGACACATCCAGGTAAGCCTCATCCAGCGAAAGCGGCTCTACTTTATCGGTGTATCTATGGAAAATGGCCTGAAGTTGTGTGCTGACCATCTTATATTTTTCCATATTCCCAGGCACCAGCTTCAGTTGCGGGCAGAGTTTGAACGCCTGGCCTGTTGGCATCGCAGACCTGACGCCAAAAGCGCGGGCAGGGTAGTTACAGGTGCTGATCACTCCTCGTTCGGTGCGGCTACCGCCTATTGCCAGCGGAATATGCCGCCATGCCGGGTTATCGCGCATTTCAACAGCGGCAAAAAAACAGTCCATGTCGATATGAATGATTTTACGCATTCTGAGCCACAACTTTTAGATATCTGTATATGCATACAGTTATTTTGTGCTGATTTATAAAACTGTCAAGACAAAAAAATAAGCCACTGAAATTTAGCCATTTTCAGATAGTGGATCTGACCCGATGCTGTGACGTATTAGTTAATCTAATGCAAGTTGGATGGATGGATGGCCATTTTAACAGTGCAAGCCGGCGTATTTCGATGTATGATGGCGCCCAGTTTTTTAGTCCGTTGATCCACAACTTAAAAAGCCTTTGTGCCGCCGCAGGAGTAAGCATGTTAAAGCGTGATATGACCATTGCCGGTTTTGACCCGGAATTAGCCAAAGCCATTTCCGACGAAACGCAACGTCAGGAACAGCATATTGAACTGATCGCCTCTGAAAACTATTGCAGCCCTCGGGTGCTGGAAGCGCAGGGGTCGCAACTGACCAACAAATATGCCGAAGGCTATCCACACAAACGTTATTACGGTGGTTGTGAGTTTGTTGATATTGCTGAAGATTTAGCTATTGCCCGTGCAAAAGAGCTGTTTGGTGCTGATTACGCCAATGTGCAGCCGCATTCAGGATCTCAGGCCAATGCTGCGGTATTTCTGGCTTTATTAAATGCCGGCGACACTATTTTAGGCATGAGCCTGGCCCATGGCGGTCACTTAACACACGGTGCTTCGGTCAGTGCTTCAGGTAAATTGTACAAAGCTGTGCAATATGGCCTGCATCCGGAAACTGGTGTTATTGATTACGACCAGGCAGAAGCTTTAGCCCTTGAGCATAAACCAAAACTCATCATCGCTGGTTTTTCTGCTTATTCAGGCATTGTGGATTGGCAGCGTTTCCGTGACATCGCCGACAAAGTGGGTGCTTATCTGATGGTGGATATGGCGCACGTTGCTGGTTTAGTGGCAGCTGGTTTATATCCAAATCCAATTTCAGTGGCTGACGTTGTCACCACCACCACTCACAAAACGCTGGCAGGCCCGCGTGGTGGTTTAATTCTGGCGCGTAAAAACGAAGAAATTGAGAAAAAGCTCAATTCAGCCGTATTCCCAGGTGGCCAGGGCGGCCCGCTGATGCACGTGATTGCAGCCAAAGCTGTGGCTTTTAAAGAAGCATTACAGCCTGAATTTAAACTGTATCAACAACAAGTGCTGAAAAACGCTGTCGCTATGTGTGACGAGTTTAAAGCCCGTGGCTACAAAGTTGTGTCAGGTGGCACGCAGAACCATCTGTTCCTGCTGGATTTGATCGACAAAAACGTCACGGGTAAAGATGCTGATGCAGCGCTTGGCCGTGCTCACATTACTGTGAACAAAAACTCAGTGCCAAATGACCCACGTTCTCCTTTTGTGACTTCAGGTTTACGTATTGGTACACCAGCTATTACCCGTCGTGGTTTTGGTGAAATCGAATCCCGTCTGGTTGCTAATTATATTTGTGACGTGCTGGACAATATGGGTGATGAAGCTGTGGTTGAGCGTGTAAAAGGTCAGGTTACTGAACTTTGTGCCCGTTTCCCGGTTTACGGCTGATTTGGCAAGCCGAAGTTAAAAAGTGATAATATGGCCGCAATTGCGGCCATTTTTTTAAGGAACACCCAGTGTTTTGTCCATTCTGCCGTGCAGACGACACCAAAGTCATTGATTCCCGCCTGGTTGCTGATGGCCATCAGGTCAGAAGGCGGCGCGAATGTGGTGCCTGTCATGAACGTTTTACCACCTTCGAAACCGCTGAGCTGGTGATGCCACGTATTATCAAAAGAGATGGTTCACGCGAACCTTATAACGAAGATAAGTTGCGCAGTGGTTTACAACGTTCTTTAGAAAAACGCCCGGTGCCAACCGAACAGGTTGAGCTTTTGATCAGTAAAATTGAGTCACAACTGCGCGCCACAGGCGAGCGGGAAGTGCAGAGTGAACTGATTGGTCAGCTGATCATGGACGGGCTGGTGAAACTGGACAAAGTAGCTTATGTGCGTTTTGCATCAGTGTACCGCTCCTTTAAGGATATCCGCGAGTTTGGTGAAGAGATTGCCAGGCTGGGGGATGACTAACGGATGTTTTCTGCAGCTGATGAAAAGTTTATGCACAGGGCGCTGGAACTTGCCGCCCTTGGTCGTTACACCACATCCCCAAATCCAAACGTTGGCGCTGTGCTGGTCAAAGAAGGCCAGGTGATAGGTGAAGGTTATCATCGCCAGGCCGGCGGTCCTCATGCCGAAGTGTTTGCACTGCGTGAAGCCGGCGAGAACGCCAGAGGCGCTACTTGTTATGTCACGCTGGAGCCCTGCAGTCATTATGGCCGCACGCCGCCTTGCGCCTTAGCACTTATCGAGGCCGGAGTCAGCCGGGTGGTGGTGGCGATGACAGATCCAAATCCACAGGTCGCCGGGCGTGGTATTACAATGTTACAGCAGGCGGGTATTGAGGTGCACACCGGTTTACTGGAAGCGCAAGCCCGTGCGCTCAATCCAGGCTTTTTACACAAAATGCAGTATCAGCACCCTTATGTACAGCTAAAACTGGCTGCCAGTATTGATGGCAGGACTGCACTGAAAAACGGTGCCAGTAAATGGCTGACAGGCAATGAAGCCCGCGCTGATGTGCAGCATTTGCGGGCACAAAGCTGCGCTATTTTATCAACTGCCGAAACCGTGCTTTGTGATGAGGCGCTGCTAAATGTGCGTGCCGACACTATCACGCCGCTGGAAAACGGCAGCCTGCGCCAGCCGCTTCGGATTATTCTTGATCAGAAATGCCGTTTAACAGGCGTTGAACCCTTGTTTTTGCAGGGGGGCAACATCATCTTGTTGCATCAGCAGCATCAGAACTGGCCTGAGTTACAGTTGCCAGCAGCCGCACAGGTACAGCGTCATGGCATCACTGTAGGCCAAGACGGCCGTTTTGACTTAGCGGCAGTGATGGCCTTTATCGCCACTTTGCCGGTTAATCTGTTGTGGGTTGAAGCCGGAGCGCAATTAGCCAGCAGTTTGTGGCAACAGCAACTGGTGGATGAGCTGGTGTTATATCAGGCGCCCGTGCTATTGGGGCCTGACGCGAGGCCTATGTTGCAGTTTGCTGAACTGACAGAAATGTCACAGGTACCAAGGCTCAATTGGTTTGAGATACAACAGTTTGGTTGCGACCTTCGTTTACGCGCCAAAGTGAAAGGACAATAACAATGTTTACCGGAATTATTGAAGCGACCGGCACTTTGCTGCAAATAACACCCAAAGGTTTGGATGTCAGCGTAAAAATTCAGAGTCAAACGCTGGATTTTTCCGATGTCAAACTGGGGGACAGTATTGCCAGCAATGGTGTTTGCCTGACAGTCACAGCTTTTGGTGCCGATTGGTTCAGTGCCGATTTATCCACTGAAACACTGAAGCGGACTTTGTTTGGCAGCTACAAAACCGGTCAGCGGCTAAATCTGGAAAAAGCGCTGTTGCCAACGACCCGTTTGGGTGGTCATCTGGTCAGCGGCCATGTTGACGGTTACAGCAGTGTCAGCCGCATTGAAAAAAGCGGCCGTGCCTGGCAAATTTTTATTAAAACCCCGCCAGAGCTTGCCCGTTATATTGCTGAAAAAGGTTCTATCACTGTGGATGGCGTGAGTCTGACCGTGAACGAGCTGCTGGCAGACGAATTTCGTTTAACCATAGTGCCGCATACGGCGCAGCAAACCACGTTAGAGCAGCTCGAAGCGGGCAGCAAAGTGCATCTGGAAGTAGATTTGCTGGCCCGATACCTTGAACGATTAATCACCGGCGCAGCTGCACCGGTTAAGTCCGGCGTGAGTCTGGAACTGTTACAACAACGCGGCTTCCTCTGAGCCTACAATCTGAGCCAACAACAGGGTGAAAACCCTCTTAGGTGAGTTATGCAATTAAATACGCCTGCTGAAATTATTGAAGATATTCGTAACGGTAAAATGGTCATTCTGATGGATGACGAAGACCGTGAAAACGAAGGTGATTTAGTGATGGCGGCCGATTATGTCACCCCGGACGCCATTAACTTTATGGCCACTTATGGCCGCGGCCTGATTTGTCTGACCTTAACCCGCGACCGTTGTAAGCAGCTGAACCTGAGTTTGATGGTGGACAAAAACAAATCGCAGTTTGCCACCGCTTTTACGTTGTCGATTGAAGCGGCAGAAGGTGTGACCACCGGCATTTCAGCGGCCGATCGTGCCCGCACTGTCAAAGCAGCAGTAGCCCGTGATGCGAAAGCGTCAGACATAGTGCAGCCTGGTCATATTTTCCCGTTAATGGCGCAGGATGGTGGTGTACTGGTGCGCGCCGGTCACACTGAAGCGGGTTGTGATTTAGCCAGACTGGCTGGTTTAGAGCCGGCCTCAGTGATAGTCGAAATCCTGAATGACGACGGCACTATGGCGCGCCGGCCAGACCTTGAAAAATTTGCTGCCAAACACGGCATTAAAATTGGCACCATTGCTGATTTAATTGAATACCGTAACCTGAACGAAACCACTATTGAAAAAGTGGCCAGCTGTAAATTACCGACAGCTGTGGGTGAGTTTGATTTAGTGACCTTTCGCGACACTATCGACAATCAAATTCACTTTGCGTTGGTCAAAGGTGAGATCAACCCTGAGCAGCCCACTTTAGTCAGGGTACATTTGCACAATACTTTCAGCGACCTACTGCTTGCAGATCGCGCAGCCAACCGCAGTTTTTCCCTGCACAGCGCAATGAAACGTATTAATGCCGAAGGCGGTGTGCTGGTGCTCTTAGGTAAACACGAAAGTACCGAAGAACTGATGGCAACAGTGCAGGCGTTTGAAGCTGAAGACAAAGGTGAAAAACCGGTCAGTGCGCCCTGGAAAGGCACTTCACGTAATGTGGGTGTGGGTTCACAAATTCTGGCCAGCCTGGGCGTGCGTAAAATGCGTTTATTAAGTCAGCCAAAACGTTACCATGCGCTGTCTGGTTTTGGTCTGGAAGTGGTGGATTACGTTTCGGAATAACAGCTATTTGTGCTGTGAATACAAAGAAACACTAGTCGGATGAGGCCGTTGTTGTGTTATCATATGCGGCCTTTTTTACCATCCGTATGAAATGATGTTGGCTATCAACGGCCATGTCCTTGCGATAACGCAAGGTTTAACAATAACGAGGATTACCCATGCAAGTGATTGAAGCTGGTTTAGCTGCCAAAGGTAAAAAGTTTGCCATTGTGGTGGCACGTTTTAATAGCTTTATCGTGGAGAGTCTGCTGGAAGGCGCAGTTGATACCTTAAAACGGGTGGGCGATGTTGCCGACAGCGATATTACCGTCGTGCGGATCCCTGGTGCTTTTGAGCTGCCACTGGCCGTACAAAAAGTGGCGCAAAGCGGCAAATACGACGCAGTGATTGCGTTAGGTGCTGTGATCCGTGGCGGCACGCCGCATTTTGAATATGTCGCCGGTGAATGTGTTAAAGGCATTGCTCAGGTGTCGATGCAACACAATCTGCCGGTTGCTTTTGGTGTACTGACAGTTGAAAGCATTGAGCAGGCGATTGAACGTGCTGGCACCAAAATGGGTAACAAAGGTGGCGAAGCCGCTATGTCTGCCCTTGAAATGGTTAATGTGTTAGCACAAATCTAGGATTTTTTGATGAAACCAAACGCACGTCGCCAGTCCCGTTCGCTGGCAGTCCAGGGGGTTTATAGCTGGCAAGTCAGCAAAAACCCAATTGGCGATATTGAACAGCAATTACTGCTGGAGCAGAACACTAAACATCTGGATGTAGGTTATTTTCAGGACATTCTGCGTGGTGTAGCTGTGAACTATGCCGTGCTGGATGAAGCGGTAAAACCTTTTATCGACCGTCCTTTTGAAGAAATTGACCTGGTGGAAAAAGCGATTTTGCGTGTGTCGGCTTATGAACTGAAGTTCCGCCTGGATGTGCCTTACAAGGTGGTCATCAATGAGGCGATTGAGCTCGCCAAAGCCTTCGCCGCCGACGACAGTCACAAGTTCGTCAACGGCATCCTCGATAAAGCAGTGAAGCTACTGCGACCAAATTGATGGAGAGCCGGCGAAAGTCGGCTTTTTTATGGGCGAATTTGAACTCATATCCGAATGTTTTAGTCAGGCAGGCCGCAGCAGAGCCGACGTTGTCCTTGGTGTGGGTGACGATGGCGCAGTAGTGCAAATCCGCGAAGGCTTTGATCTGGTGGTGACCACAGACACTATGGTGCAAGGTGTGCATTTTTTCCCTGATGTAGACCCGCGTGCGCTTGGCCATAAGCTGGTGGCGGTGAATGTCAGTGATTTGGCGGCCATGGGCGCCGAGCCTTGCTGGTTGTCGCTGGCCATTAGTTTGCCGGAAGTCAACAATACCTGGCTGCAGGCTTTTGCCGAAGGTTTAAGCGAAACCGCAGATTATTACAATTGCCAGTTGATTGGCGGTGATACCACCCGTGGCCCGCTGACCCTGACGGTGATTGCCAAAGGTTTGGTACCTAAAGGTAAAGCCTTAACCCGTGCCGGCGCTAAAGTGGGTGATTATATTTATGTTACCGGTACCCTGGGTGATGCCGCTTTGGGGTTAAAACTGGTGCAGGATCAGGTGGAAGTCAGTAAAAAACACCGTGCCCATATTCTGCAGCGTTTTCATTATCCAACAGCCCGGGTGGCCTTGGGTCAGGCGCTTCGCACTATTGCCAGCAGCGCTATGGATATTTCTGACGGTTTATGTGGTGACTTGCCGCATATTCTGAAAAGGTCGAAAGTGGGTGCCACTGTGGATGTGAATAAGATCCCGATGTCGCAGGCTCTCAAAGACAGTTGTGACTGGCAACAGGCGCTTCAGTGTGCTTTATCCGGTGGTGAAGATTACGAACTGTTGTTTACCGTGCCGGAGGATAAAAGGGGCTCACTGGAAGTGTTGTTATCCCCTTATGGTGTGCCTGTAACCTGCATTGGCCGTATTACCGGTGTGGCCGGAAAACTGGAACTGCGCCAGGGGGATCAACCTTTTGTCTACACGCATCAGGGATACCAGCACTTTTAATGAAAGCACATCCGTTTTTGCTGCATAAATGGCAACATTGGCTGGCGCTAGGGTTTGGCAGTGGTCTGTCGCCCAAAGCGCCGGGCACCTTTGGTACTTTGGCGGCGTTGCCTCTGGTGTGGCTGCTGGCGATGATATCGCCGCTCTGGGCTGCTGTTGCTATTGTTGCCGCTGCGTTGCTCGGTGTGTATCTGTGTGAAATGGTCAGTCGTGATATTGGCACTGAAGATCACGGCGCCATTGTGTTTGATGAAATTGTCGGTTTTGCCATCACGCTTTGGGCTGTGCCTTTTAACCTGCAAAATGTGCTGGTCGCTTTTGTGTTGTTCCGGCTGCTGGATATTGTCAAACCCTGGCCAATCCGTTGGTTTGACCGCAATGTGCACGGCGGTTTAGGTGTGATGATGGATGATATTGTCGCCGGAGTGCTGGCCTGCCTGCTGCTTCATAGTGTATGGTTACCGCTTCAATTGTAAAAACCGGTTAACCTGCTGCAGGTCGTTATGAATTCTGCCTCTTTGTTTTTGTTATTACTGCTTTTTTTCTCCGCAAGTCTCAAGGCGCAACAGCCGCAGTCTATCTACGATTACGATATTAAACAGTGGACTGCTGCTGATGGTTTATCCAATAACTCAGTGCGGGCTGTGACTCAGGATCAGCAAGGCTATTTATGGATAGGCACCTTAACCGGCCTGAACCGCTTTGACGGCAATAGTTTTGATGTTTTTACGTCGCAGGCCAACCGCCACCTGGTCAGCAATACCATTACCCGCTTATTAACCGACAGTAACGGTTATATCTGGGTGGGCACCCGCTCAGGCTTATCCGGTGTGAACAGCGCCACCTTAAAATTTGACCGTTACCCTATTCTCGGGGAAGTTACCGCCATAGTTGAAGTTGCACCGGACGAAATCTGGGTGGCCGCTGACAATCTGTTCCGTGTGAAAGAAGGCAAAATCAGCCGGGTGGAGCAGGTAAAAGAGCAGGTGAATCAGCTTGAAGTGACGCCAACCGATGTCTGGATCAGCAGTAGTAAATTTTTATATAAAATCTCCAGGGCAGGGCAGCTGGATAAACTGACACTGCCGCCGGACTTAGCTCAGCACCCGGTTTATGATTTGTTGTGGGAGCACGACAGCCTGCATCTGGCCACAGAACAAGGTTATTACCACGTTGGCGCCGATCAGCAGTTTCATCGTTGCCCTTTGCCGCAGCGCGATTCCAAAGCAGTGTATAAGCTGTTTCATGATAAACAGCAGGGTGATTGGGTATCAGGTTACAGCGAGTTATTCCACCGCCATCAGGGCCAGGACTGGCAGGTGATCAGCCGTGATGAGCTTGGCAGTTCCACTTTATTTACCGACATTTATCAGGACCGGCAGCAAAACGTCTGGCTTGGCAGTTTTGGTGACGGCATTTACCGTGCATCCAGAGGTAAAATTAACCGTATTGTCGGTAAAAACCAGCCTGATGAAGTGGTGCGCAGTGTTGCCGCGGCTGACGATGGCCGTTTATTGCTGGCATTACAACAAGGTCTGGGATTTCTGGATGCCAGCCAGCAGTTTTCTGCTATTACACTGCCCCACAACATCAGCCTTGGCACAGTGCAGGATATGCAGCAGGACGGCGAAAGCTGGCTGCTGGCCAGCGACAGCGGCGTGTACCGGCTTAATGTGCAAAGTGGCGAGCTGAAGCTACTGGACCCTCAGTTACAGGGGGTAAAATCCCGGGTGGTTAAACCCAGAGTGGCCGGTGGTTTCTGGATTGGCACCAGTGCCGGTATTTATCAGTATCAGCACGGTGAATTAAAAGTTTTTGCCGCCAATAACGAGCTTGAATCCACTGTTATTACCTATATTGCCGATCAGGGCGATAAACTTTTGATAGGCACCACCAGAGGTGGTTTTCAGTATCAGGGCGGTAAATTGTTGCGCATAGGCCTTGGCAGCCCGCTGTACAACGCTTATGTCAGCAGTTTGTTGTGGCGCAAAGACGGAACCTTGCTCGCCTCGACCATAGACGATGGCTTGTTTATCCGTCAGTTTGACGGAAAATGGCTGCAGTTTGATACCGCCAATGGTTTGCCCTTTGAACCTATTGTCAGTTTGTATGACGATATCCAGTCGGGTTATGTCTGGGCCAGTACCCTCAAAGGGATTTTCCGTTTTCATCCGGCCGATCTGGTACGTAACGATCAGAGCAAATCGTTATTTGAACAGGTGTTAACACCTTACGATCGCCAGCTTGGCACCGCACCTGGCCGTTGTTGTAACGGCACGGGTCATAGCAAAGTGGCAATGCTGGATCAGCAGCTGTATTACCCCACCTTAAAAGGCCTGGTGTCGGTGCCGCTGAATTTTAAAGGCGGTCCAACGACTACCAGCAGGCCGATGCTGCAGCAGGTGCTGTCACAGCAGCGTAGCTATGAAGTGCAGCCTGCGCAGAGCCGCCAGGTGATGGCCACCGACGAGCGCAATTTAACGTTACGTTACACGGCTGTTGATTTTTTAACACCAACAGCGCTGGAGTTCCGTTATCAGCTCAAAGGTTTTGATGCCGGCTGGCATTATGTCGGCAGCAGACGTGAAGCTATTTACACCAACCTGCCGCCTGGCAGTTATCAGTTCCAGCTGCAAAGCCGGCAAAGTACCCAAAGCTGGGAGTTGGCGCAGAACACCGAACTCGAGTTGGTGATCCCTAAACGTTTTGACGAAACCATTATTTATCGTGGACTTTGGCTGTTGTTGGCTTTGATCATTCTGTATGGTTTGTTCTGGCTTGGCCGGCGCAATAACCAGCTTAGGGAAGCGTCTTTAACCAAACTGGTGAAACAACGCACGCAGGAGCTGGAAAACAGCAATACCAAACTCAATGAACTCAATGAGCAGCTGTCGCAGTTGACCCATAAAGATCCGTTAACCGGCCTTCGTAACCGCCGTTTTATGTTTGAACAGTTGCCCAAGGACATAGAGCATTATCAGCGCAACCGCGAGTCGATGCTGGCGCAAAACAAATGTATTGCACTTATTCATCTGGATTTGGATAACTTTAAGCATATCAATGACAAATATGGCAACAGTGCCGGCGACAGTGTACTGCAGCAAATCAGTGGCTTGCTTATTCGTGAAACCCGGGGTTCGGATTATGTGGTGCGGTACGCCGGTGAAGAATTTATGCTGGTGCTCAGAGACGTACCGCAGGATCTGGTCAAGGAGTTTGCGCTTCGGTTAAACGAGCTGGTGGCGCTGGAGTCGTTTTTACTGCCGGATGGCAGGGCAGTGCGGCTCAATTGCTCTATTGGTTATGCTTTGTATCCGCTGGATTTGTTAGGCGGTCAGCTGATTGGCTGGGAAGTGTCATTGCAACTTGCTGAGTTGGCGCTGTTTCATGTTAAACATGCCGGGCGTAATGGGGTGGCAACTATTTTGTTTGACCAGCAGGTGGATGCTTTTGAGTTTGAAGACAGTAACCATATTGAAGCTCAGGTCGAAAAATTCCTGGCCGGCAGTGTGGCATGGTTTGATTTAACTTTGTGTAAAGTGGGTAAAGCCAATCCCTAAACTGGCAAAATGCCAGGCTGGCGTCGCAGCAAGCTCAAGGCAGAGCAGCGATAAAACGTCCATCACATAATTTACAGTGTTTGATGAGTCGCAAAGATAAAAAAGCCCGGTTAAAAACCGGGCTTTTTGGCAAATTGCGTGTTGTTTTAGTCGGCTTTATGCAGACTGTGGCGCAATAAACTGCTGAATACGCGACAGGATCCCGGCGCTATCCAGGCCAAGCTCTGCATACAACTCTTCCTGCGAGCCGTGACGGATAAACTGATCGGGTAACCCCAGATTCAGCAGTGCATAAGGCAAGCGCAGCGCAGCCACAGCTTCATTGACCGCAGAGCCGGCACCACCTGCGATAGCATTGTCTTCCAGCGTCACCAGTGTCTGGTGGTTAGTGGCCAGTTGCTGCAGCAGTGGTAAATCCAAAGGTTTGACAAAACGCATATCGACCAGAGTAGCATCCAGTGTTTCAGCAGCGGCCATGGCTTGATGTAGTAAAGGGCCAAAAGCAAGAATGGCGATGTTTTTGCCCTGGCGCACAGTGCGGCTCTGGCCTACAGGCAGCAAAGTCATGTTGTTTTGTGCTTCTGTGCCGTTGGCATAACCACGCGGATAACGTACTGCAGCCGGGCCTTTATGCATATAGCCTGTGTACAGCATCTGACGACATTCATTTTCATCCGAAGGCGCCATGATCAGCATATTCGGGATAGCCCGCATATAACTTAAGTCAAAAGCGCCCTGATGGGTGGCACCATCGGCACCAACAATGCCGGCGCGGTCAATGGCAAAGAGCACATCGAGATTTTGCAAGGCCACATCGTGTATAAGCTGGTCATAACCGCGCTGTAAAAAGCTGGAATAAATAGCCACCACAGGTTTTAAACCGTCAATGGCCATACCTGCGGCTAAAGTCACCGCATGTTGTTCGGCAATAGCAACATCAAAATATCTGTCCGGATAGGTTTTTGAAAAACGGACTAAATCTGAACCTTCGCGCATGGCTGGTGTAATAGCCTGCAACTTGGGATCCAGCGCCGCCATATCACAGACCCAGTTGCCAAAAATATTGGAAAAATTCGGCTTGCCGGCTTTTTTCGCCGGTGTGCCCTGGCTACTTGGGTCAAATTTGCTGACGGCATGATAACCAATAGGGTCCTGCTCGGCGGGGGCGTACCCTTTGCCTTTTTTCGTCACGACATGCAGCAATTGCGGGCCTTTGAGCTGACGCATATTACGGATGGTGTCGACCAGCGTCACTACGTCATGGCCATCAATGGGGCCTATGTAGTTAAACCCCAGCTCTTCAAAAAAAGTACCTGGAGTCACCATGCCTTTAAAATGTTCTTCGGCGCGGCTGGCCAGTTCATGCAGCGGCGTGCCGCTTAAAATCTTTTTGCCGCCTTCACGCAGGCTGGTATAAAAGTTACCCGATAAAATCCGGGCAAAATAACGGTTTAACGCGCCGACGTTTTCGGAAATCGACATTTCGTTGTCGTTTAAAATCACCAGCATGTCGGGTTTGACTTCACCGGCATGATTCAGCGCTTCAAACGCCATACCGGCGGTAATGGCTCCATCCCCAATTACAGCCACTACTTTGCGGTTTTTCTGTTCTGCTTTGGCGGCAATGGCCATCCCCAAAGCTGCGCTAATTGAGGTGCTGGAATGGCCAACGGTTAAAGTGTCGTATTCACTTTCTTCACGGCATGGAAATGGGTGTAAACCATTTAACTGACGAATGGTCGGCATGCGGTCGCGCCGGCCGGTCAGAATTTTATGCGGATAAGCCTGATGGCCCACATCCCAGATCAAACGGTCAAAAGGTGTGTTATAGACATAATGTAAGGCAACCGTCAGCTCAATAGTGCCCAAACCTGATGCA
Source organism: Rheinheimera sp. (assembly GCF_036782235.1). GTDB lineage: Bacteria > Pseudomonadota > Gammaproteobacteria > Enterobacterales > Alteromonadaceae > Pararheinheimera. The sequence continues at coordinate 47,147 of NZ_DAIPZL010000007.1, forward strand.
AAATGGCCACTGCTCTGGCTGACCGATTTTAACAAATAGTCACGCAGCTCGTGGCTCAGTTTGGCTAGCTGCTCTTGTGGCAACTGACGCAACTCTGCCGGCAGATTGGCTTTGGCTAACAGTGGGTAATCAAGAATATCGGGCGCCATAAACTAAAACCTTGGTCAAAAGCTGCGTGCAATTACGTAATGGGCAAATGCGCTGAGTTGTTGGGTGTCATAAGGTAACACAGAAAGCGCGTCTTTGGCTTGTGCAAAGAGTTGCTGCGCCTTGGCTTTGGCAACTTCTAAACCAAGCAAAGCCGGATAAGTGGCTTTATTGGCTTGTTGATCCGAGCCCTGGGGTTTACCCAGAGTGGCGGTGTCACCTTCGATGTCGAGAATATCGTCCTGTACCTGAAATGCCAGGCCCAAAGCTCTGGCATATTTCACCAGTGCGGCCAGTTCAGCTTCATCGCGTTTGGGGCTGCATAACCAGGCCATCTGTACTGCTGATTCAATTAATGCGCCTGTTTTCAGTTGATGCATGGCTTCAAGCGCTTCAACAGTCATGGCTTTGTTGGTATGGGCAAGGTCTATCGCCTGACCACCACACATACCGTTATAACCAGAATGCAGTGCCAGTTGCTGCACCATCAACAGCCGCTCTTTAAAATCCACCTGCTGATAGGGGTGGGCAGAGAGTACTTCAAAGGCAATGGCCTGCAGCGCGTCGCCGGCCAGAATGGCGGTGGCTTCGTTAAAAGCTTTATGGCAGGTTGGGCGACCACGGCGTAAGTCGTCGTTGTCCATGGCCGGTAAGTCGTCGTGGATCAATGAGTAGGTATGCAGACACTCCAGCGCCATGGCCGGTGCATCCAAATCATCCAGTGAAGCGCCCAGCATCTGGCCACAGCTGTACACCAGAAAAGGCCGTATTCTTTTGCCACCGGACAACAGACTGTATTGCATGGCCTGCAACAACTCAGCATCAGTATTGACTCTGGACTGCAATAGCGCAGCCATTTTTTGCTCCACCCTTTGCTGGTAGAGCGGTAACAGAGGTAACGCCACGTTATTCTCCTGCGGCCGGGGTAAAGGCAACCAGCTGCTCGCTGTTATTTTGTTGCAGCAGCATTTGCACTTTTTGTTCAGCAGTTTGCAGCTGTTGCTGGCTGGCGCGTGCCAGGGCAACACCCCGTTCAAATTGTTGCAGCGCATCATCAAGCGATAGATCACCTTGTTCCAGCTGCTGCACAATAGTCTCCAGCTCGGCGATCATCTGCTCAAATTGCTGCGGATTTGCTTGCTTTTTACTCATAATCCGGCCTTTTTAAAAGTGTGCGCAAAGTTACCTCAGAGCTTGGCTATGGTCAATCAGAATGGCGGTGGCGGCAACTAAATTTGAGTGACAACTTAAATATTTTTAAGCATTTACTGCTATTGGTCGATAACTCACTATAAGCTAAGATAAAACTGATATTTGGTTTGTACTTTTCGGGAGATTCGATGTGGATTTAGCAACCGTCATAGGTTTAGTTGCCACTATTGGCATGATGGTCTGGGCTATGTACCTGGCTGCTGCCGGCAATCTGGTGATGTTTTATGATTTTGTCTCCATCGTGATCGTTTTTGGTGGCACCGTCACAGTCATTATTACGAAATTTACTTTTGGTCAGCTTGGTGGCTCTTTTAAAGCCGCCGGAAAAGCTTTTATGTTTAAAAGTGAAGCACCAGAAGAACTGATTGAAAAAGCTGTGCAGTTGGCTGACTCAGCCCGAAAAGGTGGTTTTTTAGCGCTGGAAGAAGCAGAAATTCCCAATCCTTTTATGCAAAAAGGCATCAATATGCTGGTTGACGGCCATGATGCCGATGTAGTGCGTGGTACTCTGGAAAAAGACATTGACCTCACCTACAACCGCCACGGCCTGTATATCTCTATTTTCAAAAATATGGGTGACCTGGGGCCGGCAATGGGCATGATAGGTACTCTGGTGGGCCTGGTGGCGATGTTGGCCAATATGTCAGACCCTAAAGCGATAGGCCCCGCCATGGCCGTTGCTTTGTTAACAACTTTATATGGTGCAATTTTAGCGAACTGTCTCTGTATCCCCTTGGCCGACAAAATGGCCATCCGCAACGAAGAAGAAAAAATCAATAATCAGTTGATTCTGGACGCCATTATGGGGATTCAGGACGGTCAGAACCCAAAAGTGATTGAAGGGGTGCTGCGTAATTATTTAATGGCGGCAAAACGCGAAGCCAAAGCTGAAGCTGAGTAGGAGCGGATATGGCTGACTGTCCTAAATGTCCACCGCCGGGATTGCCCGCTTATATGGGTACCTTTGCCGACTTAATGTCTTTGTTAATGTGCTTTTTTGTGTTGTTGCTGTCTTTTTCCGAGATGGACGTACAAAAGTTCAAACAGCTGGCAGGGTCTATGGCTTTTGCCTTTGGTGTACAAAATAAAATTGAGGTCAAAGACATCCCCAAAGGCACCAGTGTGATTGCCATGGAATTTCGCCCCGGCCGGCCTGATCCAACGCCCATAGACACGCTACAACAACAAACTGTGGATATGACCCAGCAAACGCTGGAGTTTCAGGCCGGTGAAGAAGATTCAGCCGGCGGACGGCAAGAACAGCGCGAAGACAAAACCGGCGGTTTAAGTGACAGTCCGGATGAACAAAGCCAGGCCCAACCGGAAACCGAAACTGCGATGATGCAGGAACAGGTGAACGAAATGGTGAAAAAAATTGCAGAGCAGATGGAGCAGCAAATTCAGGATGGTGCAGTTGAGCTGGAGTCGCTTGGGCAGCAAATTATTATCCGTATTCGTGAAAACGGTTCATTTCCGTCCGGTTCCACTTTTTTGCAGCCACGTTTTAAACCTATAGTGCAGCAAATTGGCGCCATTTTAAAAGATATCCCGGGTGAAATTACCGTGTCTGGCCACACCGATAACGACCAGGTGTCGGATGAGCTGAACAGCAACAACTGGGAGTTGTCGGCAAAACGCGCAGTGTCGGTGGCCACTGAATTGTTAGAAGGCACAGGCCTGGAAAAAGACCGCCTTGTGGTGGTTGGGCATGCCGACACCAGACCTCTGGTGCCCAATGACACTGAAGCCAACCGCAAGCGTAACCGCAGGGTAGAAATTTCTATTATGCAGGGGAAAGCCAAAGAGTCGGCGCCTATTCAGTTACAGCCCCAGACGCCACCAGCCAGTCAACCGGCCCAGCCAAAACAAAACTGAGCACGGCAGCACATCCTTTTGATGTGCTGCCTCTTGTTGTTTTAGACCCAGCGCCGGGCAGCACCTTAGACAAATCTCTGCCGTTTTTAAGCAATGGCGTTATAATGCGCGCCAGTTTTTTGCCGGCAGCCCAGTTATGATTGAATTTATTGTTAAGTTACACCCTGAAATCTCCATCAAAAGTAAGTCGGTGCGTAAGCGCCAGACCATGCTGCTGGAACAAAATCTGAAAACCATTCTGCTACAACTGGACCCGTCCATTGTGGTGCGTAATCTGTATGACCATTTAACTGTGATGTCGCCACAAGGCGATGAGCTGCTTGCACAAAAAATGGCCGAACAGCTGCAATGTATTCCCGGCATAGTGCAGTTTGCCCAGATGCAGTCGTCAGAATTTAGCTCACTACACGATATTTTTGAGCAGGTGCTGGCGGTGTACCGTGACCAGCTGCATGGCAAAACCTTTTGTGTGCGGGTGCGCCGTCAGGGCAATCATGAGTTTTCCTCTATTGAAGCCGAACGTTATATCGGCGGTGGGCTCAACCAGCATATTCCAACAGCACAGGTGAAGTTAAAGCAGCCGGACGTGACAGTGCTGGTGGAAGTGCGCAAAGAAAAACTCATTATTGTGCGCCGTGCTTATCAGGGCATGGGCGGTTTCCCGCTGCCATCGCAGGGTGATGTATTGTCGCTGATTTCCGGCGGTTTTGACTCGGCAGTGGCCAGTTATCTGATGATCCGCAAAGGCCTTCGCACCCACTATTTGTTTTTTAATTTAGGTGGTGCCGCCCATGAAACCGGGGTGCGGCAAATGGCCTTTTATCTGTGGCAAAAATACAGTTTGTCACACAAAGTGAAGTTTGTTTCTGTTGATTTTGCCCCTGTGGTGACTGAAATTCTGGAAAAAATTGACAACGGCCTGATGGGCGTTGTGCTCAAACGTATGATGATGCGGGCTGCAACCACTGTCGCCGACAGCTTGAATATTAAAGCTGTGGTGACAGGCGAAAGTATTGGTCAGGTGGCCAGTCAAACCATCGTCAATTTAAACGTCATTGACCGGGTCACTGAGATGCTGATCCTGCGCCCTTTGGTGTATCAGGACAAACAGGACATTATTGATATAGCCCGGGTTATTGGCGTGGAAGATCTCGCCAAAACCATGCCGGAATATTGTGGTGTGATCTCCAAAAGCCCGACCATTAATGCGGTGCTGGCCGATGTCAACGCTGCCGAAGCGCGGTTTGATTTTAGTATTCTGGAAAAAGTCAGTCAGGACGCCAAGGTGCTGGATATCCGCACTGTGGAATATCAGGCCGGCCAGCAGGTGGCCACCATCGACACCGAAGCTGTGTTACCTGAAGGCGCTGTGGTGATTGATGTGCGTGCACCGGATGAAGCTGAGCGCAACCCGCTGCAACTGGCTAGCCATCAGGTGATAGAGCTGCCGTTTTATAAAATAGCTTCGGGTTTTGCCGAGCTTGCCAAAGACAAACAATATTATCTGTATTGTGACCGTGGTGTGATGAGCCGCTTACAGGCGCTGCTACTCAAAGAGCAGGGTTATCAAAACGTGGCTGTGTATAAAAAAGACAAATAACAGCGTTTTGTCACAACAGCCTGTGGTGATAACGGGCTGTTGTTACAACTGCCAGGGCGCGAGCTTTGCCGCCAGCGCCTGATAAAGCGCCTGATGCTCCGGCATCGCCAGCTGATGTGCTGTTGCCTGCTGCAATAAATAGCCGGTAATAGCACCAAGCTCGGTGCGCCGGCCTGCGCTAACATCCTGTAACATCGAGGAAAAGTTTTGTGCTGTATTGCTCTGCACTTGTTGCACCAGCTGATACAGCCTGTCCCCGCTAAAAAGCTGCCCACAGGCAGCCGCCACTTGCACAAACTCAGCCAGCAAAAGTTTGATCTGCGCCTGATACTGAGGTTGGTTTAATTCACCATTGCGGCATTGATGTAAAGCAGTGAGCGGATTAATCACACTATTGACCGCAAGCTTTTGCCATAAATAGGGCTGAATGTCGTCGACCAGTGTCAGTGGAGACAATGCCTGGGTGAGTTCAGCCGCTATCGGAGCCTTGCAATTACGGGCGGCGTCATTACAGGGCGCCAATATGGTGCTGCCCTGGCCACTGTGAATAACATGCAGCGCATGAGGTTTATAAGCGCCATGACTGGTGCTGGCAAACCAAAGTCCCTGGCCTGGTTTGAGTAAAGCGGCCACAGGTTCCAGCGTGCCCATGCCATTATGGCTAAGCACCAGCTGCGCCTCGTCTGTTAAATGGGGTAATAAAGTGTGCACCACAACAACAACGTCATAGGCTTTGACCGGCACCAGCACTTTGCTATAAGGGCCCTGGCTGGCATTTTGCAGCTGCATGGCAAAGTCGCGGCCACCGGCACTAAAACGATAACTCAGTGGCTGTGGTGTTTTTTGCCATAACAAAACGCTCTGGGCGCTGAGTAACCATCTGCTGGCCGCCAATAAGCCAATAGCGCCTTTACCCACCACCAGCCATGGCGCTGACATCAGCGGGCTCCTTCTGCTGGAGCCTGTTGAAAACGGCGCCACAGCGGCAGTTGCCACAACAGCAGTGCCAGTGCCAGACCGCCAAGATCAGCCAGAAAATCCCACCAATCGCCAAATCTGGTGGTGAAAAAGTGCTGCGCCAGCTCAATGGCGCCGCCGTAAATACCAAGCAATAACAAACCCGTGAGCACACGACGATAAAAACTAAGTTGCCACAGCAACATCAACAACAGAAAAATCAGGCCATGCATCAGTTTGTCATTGGGCATCCAGCCTGAGGGTAGGCCACTGACGTCTTTTAAAAATCCATAACTGCACACAACCAGTGCAAGCAAAAACAACAGACGAAAAAACCAGGGGCGATCAGGCAACATAAAAAATCCCGCAGAAGAAAAACGGCAAGGCTCGGATTATACGACCATTTTCGCTATAATCCAGCGCACCATAACCAGAGCTCATTGCAACGGGCGATGAGCAGAAGCCAAAGCGTGGATCTGATGGTGCCGCTTTGGGCCGGATCTGATTGAATTTTAAGGAGAGTCCCGATGCCTTCATTTGATATTGTTTCTAAAGTTGATTTGCAGGAAGTGCTGAACGCAGTGGACAACGCCAACCGTGAGCTGGACACCCGTTTTGATTTTCGTGGCATCAATGCCAAATTTGAATTAAAAGACAAACAAGTCAGCATGAGCGCCGAAGCCGAGTTTCAGCTGCAACAGATGAAAGAAATTTTTCTGGCCAAAGCGGTGAAACGTAACCTTGATGTGCGTTCATTTAAAGAAGAAGATGTGGTGCATTCCGGTAAGACTTACAGTCAGTTATTGTCGTTAAAACAAGGGATTGATCAGGATATGGCGCGTAAAATTGTCAAACTGATCAAAGAAAGCAAATCCAAGGTACAAGCTGCTATTCAGGGTGATGAAGTGCGGGTGTCTGGTAAAAAACGCGATGATTTGCAAGAAGCCATCGCCCTTATTCGTCAGGCCGACTTGGGCCAGCCATTCCAGTATCAGAACTTTCGCGATTAAAAATCCTCCGCACAGCCCTGGCTGCTGTGCGTTCTGGGAATAGCCATCTGGATTTCTATTGACAATCCGACCGCGGCCGCTACACTGTGGCCGCGTTTTTCAGGTGCTGTTGAAGCTTTGCTTGCAACAGTGAAACGGGAATCTGGTGAAACACCAGAGCTGCCCCCGCAACGGTAACATCATCAGCAATTTTGCTGTTTGTCTTTCACTGCCACTGTCTTTGGATGGGAAGGTATAAGACGAGCTGGGTGAGTATTGGCTTTAAGCCATACCAGCCCGGATGCTGCAGCCCGGAGACCGGCCTGAAAATTCATTCACCCAACAACACGCGGTGGGCGTGTCATCTGGAGTTTTCATGTTGAAGTTATCTGTACTGACCCTGGCTGTGGTCAGCTCTTTTGCCGTTGCGGCACAAGCCAACCCCGTTCAAACCAAAGCTGTTCAAACCAAGTCCGTTCAGACTAAAGCCGTCCAGGCCAAGGCTGTGGATGCAGAGCTTGAACACATCAGCATTTATGCCAATCGTCAGGCAAAAGCAGTCGCCGAAACCTTAAGCAGTGTCACTGTGATCAACAGGGATGAAATTATCCGCCGTCAGGTGCGTGATTTACCTGCGTTATTACAGCAAGTTGCCGGTGTCAGTGTGGCACGGGACGGTGGCCGTGGCCAAAACAGCAGTGTGTTTATCCGCGGTGGCAGTAGTGGTCACACTCTGGTGTTGTTAGACGGTGTGCGTATTGGCTCCGCGACTTTGGGTTATCAGTCGCTGGCCATGGTGCCGGTGGCATTAATTGAAAAAATCGAAATTATCAGAGGCCCCAAGGCTGCCTGGTATGGCTCTGATGCCTTAGGGGGTGTCATTGCTATTACCAGCCGTCAAGGCGACAAAACCGAGTTTAACGCCACTTTAGGCAGCAATAAGCTGGCGGAAGTCGGCTTGTCAGGCAGTCAGAAAAACGGCGACCTGACCTTATTTGGCAGCCTTGGCACTGCGATGGGCGACGGTTTTTCCGCCAAAATAGGCGGTGATCCGGATGATGATGGTTTTGAGCAAAGTTATCTTAATGCCGGTGCAGAGCTGCAAAGCAGTCTGGGTTTGTGGCGCTGGCAGTCGCAGCTAAACGACGGTTATTACGAATTTGACAGCGACTACGGTGGTGACAGAGCCGATACGCAGCAAGACTCGCATCAGCTGGACTGGAGCCTGAGTCAGGGCTCGCCGTCACATCAGCTCAAACTGGCGCACAGTGTCGACAGCGACATCAGTTATGGCCTGCAAAGCCCGGAGTCGTTGTTTAAAACCAAAAGAGATGAAGCGGCTTATCAGCTCAGTTACGCTTTATTCACGGATTGGACTTTATTAACAGGCGCCAGCTGGTATCAGGAGCAGGTGCTGAAAAACGCGCCGAATTATTCGGCCGATAGCCGCAACAACCAGAGTGTGTTTGCCGGTTTTGCTTTTGATAACAATCAATATTTGTTTGACGGTGCTGTGCGCCATGACAACTTCACCAGCTACGGCAATAAAAACACTTATCAGTTCAGCGCCGGTTATCATCTGAGCACTGATTTAATCGCCCGTTTTAGTCAGGGTAGCGCTTTTAAAGTGCCGACCTTTAACGACTTATACTGGCCAAAATACGGGAATCCGCTGTTAAAACCGGAAGAGTCGTTATCCCGTGAGTTGGGGCTGAATTATCACTACCACCAGCTGAGCCTGGATCTGGTGTTGTTTGATCGCGACCTGACCAATCTGATCCAACGGGGTCAGCAAAACACCAATGTGCTGCTGGCCAGCATTCAGGGGGCGGAGCTGAGCGCTGCTTTTGCTATCGACGATTTTGAGCAGCGCTTAAGCTACGGTTATCTTGATGGTAAAGATGAAAAAACCGGCCTGAAGCTGGTAAAACGTCCGGCGCATAAAGTCAGCTGGCTCAACAGCAAAAGTTATCAGGACTGGACTTTTAGTACCGAAGCTTTGTATCAAAGCCGCTCTTTCTCCGGCAAAGACTGGCAGGGCAAGCTGCAACCCGAGCTTGGCAGTTACCTGATTTGGAGCTTTGGTGTGGCTTATCAGTGGCAACCTGGTATCACCCTTCGTGCCAAGGTCGACAACCTGTTTGATAAAACTTATCAGACCAACCTGGGTTATCGTCAGGCCGGGCTGGAGTTTGTGCTGGGTGTACAAATGCTGGCGTTTTAACGCGGCCTAGCGCTAAACATCAGCGACACATCAGCGAAAAGCAAAACTAAAGCCGGGACCCTAAGGTTCCGGCTTTTTTTTGCAGCGGCAACAAAGCCGGTTGCAGCGGATCTGGTTGTGTCTTAGGCCTTTAACAAAGGTGCATATTGCTGGCGGAATTTTGCCAGTTTAGGCAACACCAGAAACTGACAATAAGGCTGCTGTGGATTGGCCAGCGCATACCCCTGATGGTAATTCTCCGCCGGATAAAAAGTGCTGAGTTTTTCCAGAGAGGTGACTATAGGTTGCTGATACACGCCTTGTTGTTCAAGCCTTTTAATGGCCGCTTTGGCACTTTCAAGCTGAACTTCATCAGCATAAAAAATCGCCGAGCGGTATTGAGTGCCAACATCATTGCCCTGACGGTTCAGACTGGTCGGGTCGTGCAGGAAAAAAAACAGCTCAAATATGGTTTGCAGTGAAATCACGTCCGCATCAAATTCCAGCTGTACCACTTCAGCATGACCGGTGTTGCCGCTGCAAATATCCCGGTAACTGGGATTTAAACTATGGCCGCCCATATAACCGCTGGTCGCCTGATGCACACCTTTGAGCATATTAAAAGCCGCTTCCACACACCAAAAACAACCTGCAGCTAAAGTGATATTTTGTGTTGTCATCTTTTTTCCTGCGCTAAAAGATTTGATCTGCAATTTTTATTTTGCCGTAGTCTAATCAGATTAACAGCAATCACCAACAAAGGCTGTAACAAGCAGCGCAGACCGGGTTGTCAGTACTGGCATTGTGGCCTGTACTTTGAGTGATCAGCAACAAGCCACTGCCAACATCAGCAAAAGTGCGCAGCTGGTACGCAGCGACGACAGATAAAGTTCAGTACCAGAACCAGGATACCCCCTGAGCGTGCCAACCAGGAGTCAGGTGTGAAAATTGCAATTATTGGGGCCGGCGTCAGCGCAGCAGCGGCCTGCAAAGAGCTGACAGCACAAGGCGCTACAGTTACTGTGTTTGAAAAAGCACGGGGGCCGGGCGGACGGATGAGCAGCAAAAGAGCACTCGCCGGTAGTTTTGATTTTGGCGCTCAGTATTTTACTGCACGCAGCCAGGCGTTTTTGGCTCAGGTGCAACAATGGCAGGCGCAAGGTCTGGTGCAGCGCTGGGAATTTGTGCCTTATCAGTATCAACAGGGTCAATTAAGACCCTCACCCGATGATGAAATCCGCTATATCGGTACTTCAGCCATGCATCAGATGCTGGCAGGGGAATTTGCAGGCGCCACACTATACACCGGCTGCAAAATTAACGAGCTGAGTTATATCTGCAGTAATGTCAGCAGCCAGAGTACAGGACAGTGGCAGCTCTGCTCTGAACAAGGTGAATGTTTTGGTGGTTTTGACGCGCTGCTGCTCACTTGTCCGCCGGAGCAGGCCAAACAGTTGCTGGAAGGCGCGCCTTTGTCACTGCAAATTCCGGAGCAGGCTTTGTCACCCTGCTGGGCCGTATTACTTGAATTGGCCAGTCCCACTCATCATGCCGCTCAGGGCATTTTTGTCCAGCAGGGCAAAGCACGCTGGATAGCCCAGCAATCGGCCAAACCGGGACGGCACAGTGCCAGATTACAACAAGAAGTAGCACAATCACCGGAGCAGTGGCTGGTGCACTTATCGGAAGACTGCAGTGCCGCTGAGCTTGAGACTATGCCGGAGCAAATCAGTGCGCTGGCCGCTGCCGAACTGAGCCGGGTGCTGGGGACGCAAGTACAGGTGGCTGCGGCACTTTGTCATCGCTGGTTATATGCCAGTTACAACAATAGGGTGCCACCTTGTGGTGTATTATTTGATAAAAAAATGCAGCTGGCGCTTTGTGGTGACTGGACTCTGGGAGGCCGGGTTGAAAACGCCTGGTTATCCGGTGTGGAAGCCGCCTGCAAACTGCTTGGCAAAGCGCACCACACCTGAACCTGCAGCTTCAAAACACATCACAGATGTTAAACAATACAGCCTATATCAGCCCTTGAGCAAAAAATCAGCAGGCAGGAATAACACCAGATGCAACAAAGACGTTTATTAGTGCTTGGCGCCAATAGCGCCATAGGCCAGGGGTTGCTGAGTTATGCAAAGCAGCAGGGCGCTTTAGTCGCCGGTGTTAGCCGAACGCCAGCGCCCGAAAGCGTGATGGTGGACGACTGGTTAGTGCTCGAGCTCCAGCAAGGTGAAGCTGCTGCTGTGTTAAATACTGTAGTTGCCGATTTTTGCCGGCAATTTCAGCCCACAGACATTTTTATTTGCCATGGTGTTTTACAGCAAGACAGGTTAAAAGCCGAAAAAACCATCCGTCAGCTGGATGAACAAGCAGCCTTGCACAGCTGGTGGGTCAATTATCTGTTGCCGGCTTTACACCTGCAGGCTTTGTTTGGTTATCTGCAACAGCATCCCTGCCGGGTGTTGGTACTGAGCGCTAAAGTCGGCAGCATCAGCGATAACAGTTTAGGCGGTTGGTACAGCTATCGCAGTGCCAAGGCGGCGCTGAATATGCTGGTGAAAACCTTGTCGATTGAACTTAGCAGGCTCAAAGCGTCAGCTCTTGTGGCTGCGGTGCATCCGGGCACCACTGAATCTTTATTGTCGGCGCCTTTTTTACGCAATATCCCGCCATCTCAGCTACAAACGCCGGCACAAACCGCGGCACGGTTATGGCAGGTTGCGACAGAGCTACAACCACAGCAGCATGGCAAGCTGCTGCACTGGGATGGTTCCGTTTTGCCTTTCTAGCGGTGGAGAGCAGGAGTGGGTGCTGGCTGCGCGGCTTGCAGAACTAAAGCTTGCTGCAAAGCGGTGGAGTCTCTATGCTGGTTTTTTCGCAACAAAGCAGGAGCAAAAACATGGGGATCCTCAGTGGTTTATTAGGCAATGCTGCCGAAATTGATGTTGCCGATGTGGAACAGGAGTTAGCCAGTATTCTCGCCGAAGGCGAAAAACTGGAGCAGGTTTTTAAAATCATCCGTGATCTGATAGTTTTTACCAATAAGCGGCTGATTTTTATTGATAAACAGGGGCTAACCGGCTCGAAAAAAGAATACATGTCGGTACCTTACCGCTCTGTGGTGCGTTTTGCGGCCGAAACCAAAGGCCATTTTGATCTGGAGTCAGATTTAAAAATCTGGTTAAGCAGCACAGAGCAGCCCATCAGTAAAACTTTTAATAAAGACGGCAATATTATGGCGGTGCAAAAAGCGCTGGCTACATATGTCTGTCGTTAAAGGCCTGGTTTGCCGGTTCGCCCATATGCTGCTTGTAACCGGGCAGCCAAGCGGGTTGGACGATAACAACATGCGGCTCAGCTGCTTAAACAAAGCAATAAAAATGCCGCAATCAAGCGGCATTTTTATTAAGTCTTTCTGACGCAAGGCCTCTTCAGTTTGTCCTATTTGTTCTCAGCGGTTCAGATGTTGCCGGTGTGCTGTTCTCTTTGGCTTTTTCCAGCGTCAGCTCTTTAAAGCTGGTTAAACCTTGTTGGATCAGCGTATAGGTGCTGTCGATATCTTCTTTGACTTTGCCCTGTAACTGTCCCATGCCATCAAGTACTTCCCGGGCTTCAGCAAAACCTTTGTCTATACCACCGCCAATTTTTTCCATAAATTGGCTCAGGGCATCTTCTTCAGTTAGGTCTTTGTTCTGCTGCCGGAACTGCTGATAAAAATTGGTGGCAAAAGCCACTATCCGATCCGCCGTTGCCTGTGGCGAGGTATCCTGATCCTGGGCATAAGGATTATTGCCAACACCGGGTTTATCTTTGTTGCGTGCTTCTGTGGCTCTGTCTGAGGCCTGCTCCGGCAATGGTGGTTTTTCACCATCGTTTTTCAGGTTTTTATTCACTGCGTTCAGCACAGTGCGGTACAACAAACCCAGAGATTTGTTGTCGGATTTTAAGCTGATATCAAGCTGACTTTGCAAAATAGTCTGATTCAGCTCCTGCCGGTTAGCGCGCGACATTTCGGCGCCAGTGGCCGGCCGGCTCAGTTCTGTCTGCCCCAGCTCTTTGGATTTGTCAGCTTTGTCATTTTTAATAACGTCATTACCACTGGCGTTGCTTGCAATATTAGGTTGGATCTTCATGTCGGGCCGCCTTGTTGGGTTTAGTTACACTATAGCCAGCTTATCGGCCGGCCCCTGGCAAAACTTGAGCATAAAATTGCCGGCTTTTTTCAATGTATTGGCAAAGCTCGCGCACACCGCCGAGGGTTCTTAAGCTGGCCCTGTGTAATAAATCGCTGTTGGGCTTGGCAAATTGTTGATATTCAACTGCTTTTACTGACGAAAATGCCTGCCAGTTAAATAAAGTACGGGGTTCATTTTCTGAGACCGGCTGAATAATTAACCAGGGGTTAGCGTTTAATACCTGCTCGGCACTGACTTGCGGGTATGGATTTGGGCCATCTGGCAGCACGTTTCGGGCCCCACAAATGGCCAGATGTTGCGCCGGCCAGGCTTTGTTGCCAATGCTCGACAGTGGGTTGTCCCAGATTTCGTAAAATACCGCCAGCTGTTGCTGCTGACTGTATTTTGTTTTTAATGCCTGAAGTTCAGCACGAAATTGTCCGGCAAGCTGCACTGCCTGTTGCTGACGGCCAGTCAGCTCGCCGAGCCTGAGTAAATGCAGCGCTATATCATCCAGCGTTTTGCTTTCAAAACTTTCAAGCTTTAAGCCAAGCTGTTGTAACCGCTCAATATCGGCAGCCGGCGTACCGCTTTGCCAGTACAACACCAGATCAGGTTGCAGACTGATGATGCTTTCCAGTGATAAGCCGGCATAATTGCCGACTCTTGGCAAAGCCCGAGCTGCTTCCGGGTAGTCGGCATGTTCGCTGGCGGCGACGATCTGGTCACCAGCGCCCAGGCTATATAAAAGTTCCACCAGATCCGGTGCCAGTACTATCAGCTTTAACTGCGAGGCGGGTTTTGTTGTTGAAGACTGCGTTGCAGATTCGGTTGCGGTATTGGCTGCAACTGGGCACGCAATCAACAACAGCATCAGTATTGATGTCAGCAATAAAGCTGGTTCTGTGAATAATGCCGGCAGCCTGAGCAAAGCCTGCGATTTGAATAGGCGGGCAGTAACAGTGTCAGTCATCGATGTCACCAGTCTATGCCTTGTTGTACTCGAATACCGGCGTCAAAAGCATGTTTAACCGACTGCACTTCACTGACAGTATCGGCCAGTTCAATCAGGCTGCGATGACAACCGCGCCCTGTAATCACCACATGCTGGCCCTGCGGGCGTTTATTTAGGGCATCAAGCACCTCATCCAACACAATATAGTCGTAGGTCAGCATATAGGTCAGCTCGTCCAGCAGCACCAGATGAATGGCCGGGTCCTGCAGATATTGTTTGGCTTGTTGCCAGACGGCTTGTGCTGCTGCCATATCCAGCGCACGGTTTTGAGTTTCCCAGGTAAAACCTGTGGCCATCACCGCAAAAGGGACACCATGGCTTTGTAATAAATCACGTTCGCCACAGGCCCAGCTGCCTTTAATAAACTGAGCGACCGCAGCGCGCATGCCATGGCCAACAGTGCGGCACACCATGCCAAAACCAGCGGTGGATTTACCTTTGCCATTGCCGGTGATCACCAACAGCAGGCCCTTGTCCTGAGTGGCTGCGGCAATTCGTTCATCCACTTTTTCTTTCAGTTTTTGCTGGCGCTGTTGATGGCGCTGCGCTTTTTGTTCAGTATCGCTACCGCAATCTGCAGCTGCACACTGCTGCATAGTGTTGTCAGAGTCGGTTCCGGTCATCATTTGGCTCTTAACCGCGTCTGCGGCTTAATAACAATAAAAAAAACAGGCTGCCGCAGGCAGAGGTAATGACCCCGAGCGGTAATTCCTGACTAGGCAGCAGAGTACGGGCGCCAGCGTCCACCCAGATCAGAAAAATGCCGCCACAAAGGCAGCTGCCAACAAACAAGCTTAGTGTTTGTGAGCCAAACAGCATCCGCACCAGGTGGGGCACCATCAGGCCAACAAAACCGATACCGCCACAATAAGCGACAATACTGGCAGTCAGGGCAGCTGTCAGCAGTAAAAATAACAAGCGCAAGGGTTGTACCGGTACGCCCAGACTTAATGCCGTTTGATCCGACCATAACATGGCGTCGAGCTGGCGACGGAATAACACAGCCAGCAGCAGACACAACAACAGGCAAGGCAAAATAAACCACAGTGGCTGATAACTGGCACGTGACAGGCTGCCCATCAGCCAGAACATCACCCTGTTGGCGGCAAATGGGTCATGCTGGTACAACAGCAGGGCAGTGACGGCACTGAATAAAAAACTAACCGCCACACCGGCCAGAATAAAATGATCAAGCTGCTGCCAGCGTGCCAGCAGTGCCAGCGCCAGCACCAGTGCGATGGCAAGCAAAGCACCGACAAAAGCCGCCAGCGGCAATGCGATCATCGACGCCGGAAAATACAGGCTGGCGACAGTAGCCCCAAGACCGGCACCGGCAATAACACCAAACAGATAAGGGTCTGCAAGCGGGTTACGGCTTAAATGTTGTAACAAAGCACCACTTAATGCCAGGCCAGCGCCTGCGACAAAACCGAGCAATAACCGTGGCAGGCGCAGCTGCCATAATAACTGCCACTGCAGAGGCTCTGTGCATTCGCTGCTCACACACAACCAAAGTTGCAGCCACTGCAAACTGACACTGCCGGTATTTAAACAAAACATAAAACTGCCGCCGGCAAGCAGCAGCAATAACAACCAACGCTGTGGCAGCAGAATGTTTGTCATGCACAGACTCCGGGCGCAAAAGTCAGACGCGGTTTGCCATCAAATGGATTGATATCCACCAGACAAGGACGACCAAATACGGCACTGATCAAAGGAGCGGTCAACACCTGTTGTGGTGTACCCAGCGCCACCACTTTGCCCTGATGTAACAGCAGCAGGCGGTCACAATAACTGGCGGCCAGATTTAAATCGTGAAAACTGGCAATCAAACTCAGTTGCAGCGAGCTCACCAGTTGCAGCAACTGGTGCTGATACTGAATGTCCAGATGATTGGTGGGTTCGTCCAGTAACAGTAGCGACGCTCTTTGCATCAGTACCCGGCCAAGCTGGGCACGCTGTAATTCACCACCGGACAAACTGACAAGCAATTGGTGCTGTTTGGCAACAAGACCCACTCTGTCCAGACACTGTTGCAGCAGGTCCAGATCTGTCTGATTATTGGTTTGCCAGAGTTTTTTATGTGGCAGCAGGCCAAGGAACATCAGCTGTGCAACTGTCATGGCCTGGGCTTGTTCAGTTTCCTGCGACAATAACGCCAGCTGCCTTGCTTTTTCCGTTCTGCTGTATTGCTGTAATGCTTTGCCGTGCAGCAGCACTGTGCCTGTTGTCGGCTGATAAAAACCCGCCAGCAGTTTTAATAAGGTGGATTTACCTGCACCATTGGGGCCAATAAAGCCTAAACGTTCACCAGCCCTGAGCTCAAAACTCAGGGGTTCTAAAGTCCAGTCACCTTGCCAACAAAAACTCAGTTGCTGACAACTCAACACTGTTTCAGTGAGCATGCGTAGCCCGCAGGTAAAAAAATCTGTGAGGCGGCTGAGATTCCAGATTGGCGAAGCGGGTCATGGCTTTTTTTTTTAATCGGCTGAGGATGGCTGGCAGTCTAACAAAAAATCATTATCAAGGCACGGACAGCACAATGAAATTCACATCAGAACAAGGTGTTGGGACAACTTGCCGGCAGCATTGTTCAGAGCGCGGCCTGGTTCTTGTTCTTTACCGTGCCTAGTAGTGTTTTAACCCTGCTCAATCTGGTGCTGAAAAACGCCTGGCAAGCTTTGTTGTGGCTGTTGATTTGCTGTAGTGATGTTAAGCCTATGCATCCGCCACAGGATAAGCAGTAGCAATAACAGCATATACTTTTGATGTAACTTCAGTTGTTGTACTGCCTGTTGTCCAGTTTGCCGGGCAGTGGCAAGCTCCTGTTGCAGCAAAACCTGAAGTTCCAGTTGCAGTTGATACAGTTGATTGATGTTGTCACTCGACAGGGAAAACCACAAAGCCGGAGCCACTGAAAATTGCTGGTTCAGAGCTTGTTCCCGCACTTTAGTTAATTGCCGGTAGGGCAGCTGTTGTTGCCAGTTTTGCCACTGCTGCAGCACAGCCGCAGGACTGAGTTCTTCAAATGTACTTTGATGATCCTGAAGTTCGTTGATGACAAACACATAATTTTGATATCTGGCTGCGCTCATTTCCTGCTCTGCCATGGCAATATGCAACATGGCGCGCTCCAGGCCTGAGCGTTCAATCATTTCGGTCAGTTGGCTGATGGCGCTGCTGTGTTGCTGCCACTCCAGCGCGCCGTCTTGTTGCAGCAACTGAACATATTGCAGCAGAGGTTTGATGATAGCGCTGTATGCTTTAATTATCACGGCACCATCGGCCGGAGTCGATTCCAAACCGTTGTATAACACCTGCTGGCGCAGTGCAGTTAACGGATTTTGCGCCAATAACCGCTGCATTGCCGACAGTTCAGGTATAGTCTGCTGTTGTAACGCCACTGTCAGATCGCGCCAGGCGGCATCGGTCAGCAAATATTGAATATGTAGCGCAGGTTTATATGGCAAAGAGGGGGTCACCTGACCTGCACTTAAGCCACGTTCAGTTTGCAGGTTACGGATAAGCCTCTGTACAGGTTCAACCCAGGGAAGTAGCTCTGTGGTTTGTCTATGCTGAAGTTCCTGCTGTTTGTATTGCTGCCACCAGGTCAGCGTCAGTAGCAGATAAACACAACACCACAATAAAGCCAGCCAATAAAGCCAATGCACCCGGTTCAGCGGTATAAAAGCCATCCCTGTTATCCTGAAAATACGTTCCTGTGCAAAGCATAGTTTGTGCCTGAAATATATCCAGTCTTTTGTCAAAGATGGCGGGGGGCTTTAATCACTGAGCCCCCTGAAAGCAGCACAAAAGATAAAAAAACGGCAGGGGGTTAGCCTGCCGTTTTAGGGTGACACTCTTGTCAGCATTTTAAGATGGCTGTTCAGTGTCTGACGCGCGTTGCAGCGCCTCCAGTTCGTTGCTGATACTTTCCGGCGAGCGGGTATTACGCGCCAGAGCTACATAGGCCACAGGTACCACATACAAGGTGAGTAAAGTGGCAAAACCAACACCGGCACAAATTACCATACCTATCACCATCCGGCTTTCAGAGCCTGGGCCTGAGGTAATAATCAGTGGAATACTGCTCATGACGGTGGTAAAGGCGGTCATGGTAATTGGACGGAAACGCTGCACTGAAGCCTGTTCAATGGCCTGCATAAATTCAACACCGGCATCACGCAGCTGATTGGCAAATTCAACAATGAGAATGCCGTTTTTGGCGACCAGACCGATAATCATCACCAGACCGATCTGGCTGTAGATGTTTAGTGTCATGCCAGCCAGATACAAACCACCCAAAGCACCGGCCAGGCCAAGTGGCACCGTTAGCATGATCACCAGCGGGTGAACAAAACTTTCGAACTGCGCCGCCAGTACCAGGTAGGTGATGATGAGCGCCAGTGCAAAAATTAATATGGTGGATTCACCGCTGTCTTTAAACATCAGCGACTCCCCCTTGTATTCAATACCCACATTACCATCAATTTCGCTGCGCACTGTTTCTTCAAGGAAAGTCAGCGCTTCGCCCAGACTGTAACCGGGCGCCAGGTTAGCGGAAATCGTAATGGCGCGCATTCTGTTATAACGATTCAGCGTCGACGAAGTAGCCTCTTCGGTGAGCGTCACCAAGTTATCCAGTGGAATAAGCTGATTAGAGCCGCTGGAGCGCACATAAACGTTGGAGATATTGCCGGGTTTACTGAAGTCTTCGTCAGCGCCTTCCAGAATCACGTCGTATTCCTTACCACGGTCCAGGAAAGTGGTGACACGACGTCCACCCAGCATAGCTTCCAGTGCTCGGCCAACCACACCCACTGAAATCCCTAAGTCGGCAGCCCTCTCGCTGTTAATTTCCACCAGTACCTGCGGTACTGTTTCTTTATAGTCGTGATCAAGCATCAGCAGATTCGGGTTTTGCTGCGCTTTTTTCAGGACTATATCCCGCCATTTAGCCAGCTCATCATAGGTATTACCCTGCAGGACAAATTGTACAGGACGGCCACCACCACCTCGGCCACCGCTTAAACCACTGCGCTGGTTAATAAAAGCACGTACATCAGGCAAGGCATTCAGTTTACCGGCAATTTCGGGCAGCAGCTCTGCGGTGCGGCGCTGGCCGTTGTGCCAGTTTTCGCTGCCGACAATGGCCATACCGCCGGTGTTGCCAAAACCTGGAACCCGGATAAGCAGCCTGTTTAACTCACCTTTTTCGTAGTAGGGCAGCAGAATATCTTCAATCAGCTTCATGTTTTTGCTGTTGCTCTGATAACTGGCGCCTTCCACCGGGCTCATCATGACAAAAAAGGTCCCTCTGTCTTCAGCGGGAGCCAGTTCTTGCGGGATCAGTTTTAATAAATAAGCGCTGGCAACAAAACACAGTAACAATAACAGCATTGTGGGCCATTTCTGCACTGTCACCTGTTGCAGCTGACGGCGATAACCATGTTCAATTTTGCTAAATACTTTATGGATGAGAGCGCTGAAGGCACTTTCTCTTTTGTCGTGTTTAAGCATCTTGCTGCAGAGCATGGGTGTCAGCGTTAAAGCCGCAACGGCAGAGAAGGCCACTGCAGCGGCAACGGCGAGCGCAAATTCAGTAAAAAGTTTGCCCAAATCCCCCTGCATAAACACCAGCGGCACAAAAACTGAAATTAGTACCAGGGTAGTGGCTACAACAGCAAAACCAACTTCCCGTGCGCCTTTGTATGATGCCAGTAGTGGATGTTCACCCTGTTCAATACGGCGGTAAATGTTTTCTAGCACCACGATAGAGTCATCCACCACCAGACCAATGGCCAGTACCATTGCCAATAACGTCAGCAGGTTAATTGAAAAGTCCAGCGCATAAAGCACAGTAAAAGCACTGATAAGGGCGACAGGCACTGTGACGGCCGGAATAAAAGTGGCGCGCAGGTTGCCAAGGAAAGAAAAAATGACCACCACCACCAGCACCAGCGCTATACCCAGCGTGACGTACACCTCACGGATAGATTCGGCGATAAAGACTGACGAGTCGTAACCCGGCTCTATGGTCGTTCCCGGGGGGAGAGTGGCTTTGATACGCTCGGCTTCTGCCCGGGCGGCTTTCACAACATCCAGCGTATTGGCTTTGGACTGTTTGATAATGCCGATACCCAAGACGTTCTTGCCGTCGCTTCTAAATTCACTTTCTTCGTTTTCGGAAGCCAGTACCACCTCGGCCACTTCACCTAAGCGCACCAGATAGTTGTTTTCACCCTTTTTCACAACAAGGCGGTTAAAGTCTTGCTGGGTTTTATAGGTACGCACCACCCGCACAATAAAGTCGCGATCCTGAGATTTGATATTGCCGGCCGGTAGTTCAACGTTTTCATTACGTAGTACGTTTTCAATGTCCTGGACTGTAACTCCCCGTGACGCCATGGCGTCTTTGTCGAGCCACATTCGCATCGCATATTTACGTTCACCACCAATCTGCAGCCGTGCTACCCCATCGACCACAGAAAAACGCTCAGTAATAAAACGGTCAGCGTAGTCGGTGAGTTCCAGATTGGTCATGGTTTCACTACTGAGTAAAAACCAGGCAATGGTGTCATCGTCACTGTTAGCCTTAAAGACTTCCGGTGGTCTCGCCTGATCCGGCAGATTGTCCATCACCCTGGAAATTCGCTCGCGCACGTCGTTGGCTGCAGCGTCAATATCCCGGTTGATATTAAACTCAATAGTGACATTGGAGCGGCCAACCCTGCTGTTGGAGCTGATGTTTTTAATGCCTTCCACGCCGCTGATCATGTCTTCAATCGGCTGGGTGATTTTCGATTCAACAATTTCGGCAGAGGCGCCCGGATAGTCGGTGCTGATAGTGACTACTGGTGAATCGATGTCCGGGAATTCACGAAGTGGCAGCATACTGAAACAAACCACACCAAAAATCACCAGCACCAGATTCACCACAGTGGCAAATACCGGCCTTTTTACGGAGACGTCAGATAACCACATGATTATTGCTCCAAGCGGCTGATGGTGACGCCAGGACGCAATTTTTGCGTGCCTTCGGTGACAATTTCATCCCCTTCGGCCAAACCTGATAACACCTCGACACTGCCCGGGATGCGTTCACCCAGTTCTACTTCGCGCTGTGTTACTTTGTTTTCTGCGTCGACCACAAACACATAATGTTTGTTTTGCAGTGGCACTATGGCTTTTTCCGGAATTTGTAACACCTGACTTTTCGCCAGTTCTACCTGAACATTCAGCAGCATGCCAGGGCGTAGTTTAAGCGACTGATTGGCGACCACACCATGCACTTTGATGGAACGGGTTACAGGGTCGAGTCTTGGATCCAGTGCTTTAATTTCACCGGCAAATACTTCGTTACCATAAGCTACGTTGGTAATGCGAAGCGCAAGGCCTGGAGTTAAACTCGCCATATAACGCTCGGCGACATTAAATTCAACCCTGATAGTGGAAATGTCATCCAGAGTAGTCAGCACTGTACCAGCACTGATAAAGGCACCCTCACTGACCTGACGTAAGCCAATCAGGCCGTCAAAGGGCGCACGGATCACCATTTCATTTAATCTGGCTTGTACTGCATCCAGCTGTGCCTGAGTGGCGTTAACCTTGGCTTGTTGTTCATCTAATAATGAAATGGCGCTGGCCTGGGTCTGGGTTAAGTTTTTTAACCGTGCCAGCTGGCGTTTTTGCTCTGCTAATAAGGCTGCCAGCTCGTTGACTCGGGCTTTTTCTTCGGTGTCGTTAAGCTGAGCAATAATTTCGCCTTTTTTCACCTGCGCCCCTTCGCGGATTTGTAACAAGGTCAGGTAATCGCTGGTGGCGCTAACAATTTTGGCCGAGTCATAAGCGAGTGCAGTACCCAATGCTTTCACTTCCCGGCTCAGTGGTGCCATGGCGACTTTGGCAGTGCGGACGTTATTTTCCAGACCGCCGCCTGCTCTTTTAGCTGGTGCCCCATTTTGCGTAGAAATAACTAAATAACCAAGAAAGCCGCAAAGCGCTGCTAATAATATCCAAATCAGGCGGTTTTGAGTTTTTGGCACTTTGACTCCGTTGTATATCAGTAAAATTTAATCTCGGGTATTGTATGGAAATACATCCAGCCTGGATGTTGAAGTTATCGCAGCTGCGCAGGCGTTGGTCGTATAGATGGAGTGAATAATGGCAGATAAACCTTGTGAACGATGCCGGATGATTCGTTTTTATCTGGTGTGGACTATTCTGATGACAATATTCACCTGGTATTATCTGGACCTCTAGGAAAACAAATGCGGTATTTATTCCGGGATCAAAGCGCCAAAGGCGGTGTGCCGTTATTGTTAGCATCATCTCTGGTGTTATTGCTGTTGATCCTGCTGTTTTCATTGGTGCCTGAGCTGACTTCGTTACAGGGCTGGGTACTGCTGTTTTTGCTGTTAGGTGCCGGCCTTTTTTTAGGTTATGCCAAAACCACCGAACCTTTTTATGCCGTTGAACTTTGCCCGCAGGGTGTGAAATATCATCATCGCAGAGGCAGTTGGGTGTTGCCATGGCAAGCGTTTTTATACGCCAGGGTTGCACAATTGTCCGGCAAAGATGAAGCTGCTTATGTAGGTTTTAAAGTCACTGATTATGATAGTTTTTTAGTGCAGTTGCCGCCGCGCCTTGCCGTGAAATTACTGATGGAGCAACGCCATCTGTTGCTGGCTGCGCTGGCGTCAGATTGCCCGGATGGAACCTGTGCCAGCACCATGCTGACACAGCATACAGAGTTCAGTACAGCCAAAGCACGTTATCATGGTGTGCAAGCGATGTTTGCCGGACGGATGCAACATCTGGCGGTGTTATTGGGGGCTGAACTTTTTATCCCAACCACAGTGTTGCCGGTAGAAGCGGCTGAGTTTTGCCGAACTGTTAATCAAAGCCGCTTGATCTATCTGAAAAAAACAGCAGCCTAGACACATTTTTCCTGCTGTATCATAATGCCAGCATTAAGCAGGCACACAATGGTGAATCATCCTATGAGCAATTATGAAAGACCCTTTTTGGTTAGCGGCCGCAATACGATAATCCACAAACAGAAAAAGCTGGATCTGATACTGATCAACGACGACCATGATCCTGTGGTTATTGTATCACGCACCGGTGTTAAACTCTTTACTGAAGAAGTGCCGTCCAGCCGGGCAGAAGCCAAAGAACGATATATGGATCTGGTTGATATCGGCAGTTCTGATGTATTTGGTGAAAACAAAACTTTGTTGTTTGTGCAGGCGCTGAACAATAAAGAGTACAAGATTGATTACAGTAAAGCTGGGACCGATTTATTTATCCGGGTTCATCAGGAAAATTACATCTGATAGGCCCCTCAAAATGCCCTGTGGTAGTACGGGGCTTGCCTTTATGCTGAAAATTTGTTTCAGTATCAATCAATCTAAGTTATAGATGTGATCTGGCAGTGAACTCTATCCGCATGCAATTTAGCCGAAATGACGACACCATTCTGGTGGAAATCGCCGTTTCATTGTCGCCCCTATCCGGTGCTCAGGTGCTGGAGGCGTTAAATGCTGCGGGTTACAGCCGCTGTTTTGTGCTGACAGAACAAATAAACCAGCTGCTGGCCGATTATCAGACAGTTCAGTCTGACATCAAACTGCAAAAACGCCCCGATGGTTCCCGTATTCAGCGCAAAATTGCACTGCGCAAAAATGCCGAACTCAAACTTGAAATAGCCGCAGATGCCATGACGGCAACTGCATCTGTCACTGCCGCCTGGGGCGGTAGTCCGGTGTCTGCCAACGATTTAGTGAAAGCGGCTCAGGATTACGGCATTCATTTTGGTTTCCAAAAAGATCAGATAGTTCAGCTGGTGACTGCCGCCAGCAGGGCGGAACCTGGCACTGTGACCAGTCAGGTTATTGCCATTGGCCGCATTATGGAGCCCGGCTTAAACGCCAGGTTTGAACCTTTGGTTGAAGGTATGTCCTCACGTAGTAATAAACCGGTAGTGCTGAGTCAGAGCAGGGTAGATTTACGTGATTTTGGCGTGATACCGGCTGTAGTGGCCGGTCAGCCTGTAGTACGGCGGTTACCGCCCACCAAAGGGGTGGATGGTATTAACGTGCGCGGTGAAATTACGCTGGCACCACCTGGTCAGCCTTTGGAATGGAAACCAGGTGAAGGGGCTGAAGTGAGCCCTTCAGATCCAGACTTGTTATTAGCCAGCCGCGATGGGATGCCTCGTGTGCTCGAGGCTGGTGCCGCTGTTGATGAAGTATATACCGTTAAAAAAGTCGATTTATCCACCGGTCATATTCAGTTTAAAGGCGCAGTCATCGTCAACGGTGACGTGACCGAAAGTATGAAGGTCATAGCAGGTGGTAGTGTATTTATCAAAGGTACTATGGAAGGCTCATTGATAGAAGCCGGCGGTGATGTTTCTATCGGTGGATCTGTGATTGGTCACCAGTTGAGCACTGAAGACAATGACGAAGAGTTGTTCAGTACAGTGGTAAAAGCTAAAGGCGATATCCGTTGTACTCTGGCGCAGTATGCTCAGATTGATGCTGAAGGCGATTTTCACGCCAGTAAACAAATTAACCACTGTAAAGTGTCTGCCCGCATGGTGGTGGCAGGCCCCGAAGACAAACTAACCGGCAAAGTGGTAGGTGGCAGTTTTTATCTGGATTTGGGCATTAAAGCCGGTGTGCTGGGCTCGCCTTCAGAAAGTTCACTGAAGCTAGATCTGAACCGTCGTATTGACCCTGTGGTTGAAAAACAGCAGGCGCTACGCCAGAACGTATCCGCTATTAAACTTGAAATGGAACAAATTAAACAAGGCATTGACGAGCTGAAAAAGCTGGAAAAATCTGATGCCACCAATGAGCATATCAACGCTTTTATTGAAGAATTTGAAGCGCAAAAAGCAGTGGCTGTTGCTTTAATTGAAGATATTAAACGGCTGGAGCAACAAAAACTCACCCTGATGAGTGAAGCTGCAGTATTGGTGAAACAACAGTTATACGCCGGTGTTGAAGTGCTGCTTGGCACGGAACGGTTATCCACCAAAAGAGAGCACGGGCCGAGTTTAATTAAAATTGTTGATGCTGCGCTGAAACTGGATCCACTTGTGTAATACAACTGAAAGACCAACGCAGCTTCTGCTGCGACGTCAGCCGGTGCTTCTGTACCGGCTTTTTGTTATGCTGCAAAACAGTTGTTTTTCTGAATCGCTGCCGGGGTAGCAATTGCAATTTTTCTGCTGCTTTATTCTGCTGTTTTTTTCCACTGTTGCGACTGCCAATGAATGTCAGATGGCATTTCGGCACGGCATTCTGATTTCACCGGATCAAATCCGCGTCCTGACCGACGACAGAACCCAATTTCAGATCAATCAGGACCAACAATTATTTATTCAGGGTCAGTGGATCACCTTGTCGCCTGAAAACACAGCTTTGCTTGCGCAATACAGTCAGGGCATGCGCAAATTTGTACCTCAGGTGGTGGCGATAGCGGTAGACAGTGTTGAGCTTGGTTTATCGGCCATTGAAGGCATGCTGATTGGCGTTGGCAATGAAAGCCAGCAGGAAGAATGGCAGGCACTGGTGCGCGAAACCACTTATCAGCTGATGTCGCGTTTTGTCCGCAGTGGTGAGCATTTTTATCTGGCTCCACAAAGTTTGAATGAAATGGATGCATTTTTACATGGTGAACTCAAGGACAACCTGACGGCACTGGCGAAAAATACCGTTGGTGCAGTGTGGGGCGCTTTGCGTGATGCCTTACGCCAGACCGATGATAACTTTGAACGCAGTGAAAGCCAGGACTGGCAAAGTGTAGAGCAGCTCATCAGCAAAATTAATCTGGGTCTGGATGCCAAAGCAGAAGAGCTGGAAGATAAATCTGTGTTGTTTTGTCAGCGTTTGCGTGAACTGGATGACATTGAAACCCAGCTGCAGCAGCAGGTACCTAAGTTAAAAGATTATGATGTGGTGATTGCTAAATAGCTGTTCACTATCTCGGATAACAGTGCACAACAATACTTGGCAGAGCCATGTATCACACAGCTCTGTTGGTGAAGCCAGCTGTTGCAGGTGCTTTACACTAAACCAAACTCGCCCCCCAGTACGGCTGGCATGGCGCTGTCCACTTCGTCGCTGATAGCGTCAATGGTTTTTTCTGCCTCATCCAGTGCACTGACTTCGGCAATATGAAACAAAGCTTCACCTTCGTTGATAAGCGGTAAGTTATTGCGGCCAATAATAATACCGCTAAAAGTTGCAGTTACCGCTACTTCAAAGTCGGAGTAGGGCGAATAGATATGTGCCAGTACATCTCCGGTTTCGACTTTCTGCCCCAGGCCAAAATAATATCGGGCGATGCCGTCATGCTCGGCCCGCACCCAACTACTTTTTTTCGAGAATAACGACTGGGTTTTTTCCTGTTTGCGTAATGACCTTAACATACCCAGGCTATGCATCACGTTGACAATACCCCGAACGCCAATTTTGATTGACTGTTCGTCAAAACGCAGTGCTTCCCCGGCTTCATACAAAATAATCGGAATACCCAGATTATTGGCGGTACCCCGCATAGTACCATCGCGGCTGGCGGCCTTGATAATAATGGGCGCGTTAAAACTCTCGGCCATTTTTAACGACACTTTGTCGCGCGACGTGGCGCGTACCTGTGGCAGGTTCGAACGGTGAATAGCCCCCGTGTGTAAATCAATGACATGGGTGCATTTTTTTAGAATGCGATCGGTAAATTGCCAGGCCATCCGGCTGCCCAGAGAGCCTTTTTCGCTGCCGGGAAAACTGCGGTTTAAATCGCGTCTGTCGGGTAAATAACGCGACTGCTGCACAAAACCATAAGTATTCACAATGGGCACTACCACTAGGGTACCGCGTAAACTGTTAAGTTTGGGCAGCTTTAATAAACGCCGGCAAATTTCGACCCCGTTAATTTCATCGCCATGCAACGCGGCGGTGATCAGCAGCACAGGGCCTGGTTTTTTACCGTGAATCACATGGGCGCCGATATTCAGCTCAGTGTGGGTGTACAGTTTACCAAAAGGAATATCCACCACAGCTCTGCTGCCGGGCGCAATGATGCTGTCGCCAAACTCAAAAGGCTCAGCCAGTGGCTGCGGTGCAGCGCGGGTCAGATCGGATTCAGTCATCAGCTTTTATCCATCATTTTTTGTTGCGCTCGCAGCACCTGTTGCTCCAGATACTCAATCATGGCATCGGCCACATCGACTTCACTGGCCGCTTCAATGCCTTCAAGCCCTGGCGAGCTGTTCACTTCCATCACCACAGGTCCATTGTTTGAGCGCAGAATATCCACACCTGCCACATTGAGTCCCATACAGCGTGCCGCCTTGATGGCAGTTTGCCGTTCGGCTTTACTGAGTTTGACTTTGGTGGCGGTGCCGCCCCTGTGCAGATTAGAGCGGAATTCACCTTCTTTGGCCTGACGTTTCATCGCCGCCACCACTTTATTGCCAATGACAAAACAACGAATATCAGCGCCTTTGGCTTCGCGGATGTATTCCTGTACCAGAATATTGGCGTTGAGTCCCATAAAAGCTTCAATGACACTTTCGGCGGCGGTGCGGGTTTCGGCCAGCACCACCCCAATGCCCTGGGTGCCTTCCAGCAGTTTGATCACCAAAGGTGCGCCGCCCACCATTTCAATTAAATCAGGAATGTCACCGGGTTTATCGGCAAAACCTGTGATAGGCAGGCCAATGCCATCACGTGCCAGCAACTGCAAAGAATTCAGTTTATCGCGGGCGCGGCCAATAGCTGCAGCGTTATTCAGGCAATATACGTTCATCATTTCAAACTGGCGCAGCACGGCACTGCCATAAAAAGTAATAGAAGCACCAATACGAGGGATCACTGCGTCATAACCTGTTAGAGCTTCACCCCGATAGTGAATAGACAAGGCATTGTGGTTGATATTCATGTAACACAAAATGGGATCTATCACGTCCACCTGATGGCCGCGTGCGACTGCGGCCTCCACCAGCCTTTTGCTGGAATAGAGCTCAGCGTTGCGTGATAACAAAGCGATCTTCATGCAGACTCCAAAGCAGAAATAGCGTGCCGCCTTCTTGCTGATATTGTAGTGAGGCTTGGGTCAAATAAAAGGAAAGTTATTGGTTTTCTGACGTTTTTTGTGTTTGTGCTTTAAGGCACTAGTAGCAGGCTGCCCAATCCTAAAAATACAAAAAAGCCAATCACATCTGTGACAGTGGTCAGAATGACAGAGCCGGACAGCGCCGGGTCTATTTTGGCTTTTTCCAGCCAGACCGGGATCACCACACCGGATGCAGCAGCCACCAGAATATTGATAATAATGGCCATGCCAATGACGGTGCCGATAATCATATCGCCAAACCAGAAATAGGTGACAACGGCTATCACCGCAGCCCAAAGCAGGCCGTTGAGCAGACCAACCCCCAGCTCTTTACGCAATAAAGTCCAGTAAGTTTGTGGCGTGAGCTGGCCTAAAGCCAAACCTCGGATGATCAACGTAAGGGTCTGACTGCCGGCAATACCGCCCATACTGGCCACTATTGGCATCAGTACCGCTAGTGCCACCACCTGTTGCAGCGTGGCTTCAAACAGGCCGATAGTCCAGGCGGCTAAAAAGGCGGTCAGCAAATTAATGCCAAGCCAGACAGCACGACGTTTGGCACTACTGAGCACAGGCGAGAACAAGTCTTCGGTTTCGTCTAAACCTGCAGTGTGCATAAACTGGCTTTCCAGACTACGGCGCACGTTCTCCAGCGCTTCACCTATGGAAATACGGCCAAGCAGCTTGCCTTCATCATCAATGACCGCAAGGGCGGTATAACCAGAGCGGGCGACTATATCCGAGCCCTGATCCAAATCCATCACACCTTCCACCACAGGGGCGTCGTTGTCGATAAACTCAACCAAAGGCAAGTGGCTGGGTTGACCCAGAATATTGGTGGCAAGTAATAACCCGACATAACGGCCGGTCCGGTCAACTACCATCAGGGCGTCATGATATTCGGCGTCTTCATTGAGTTTTTTAAACAGCCTGATGGCATCCCGTACTTTGGCGTTATTACGGATGGTTAAGACGTCGTGGTCGGCATAACGGCCACATTGCTCGTCGGTGTAGGCAAGAGCGGTGGCCAGCCAGAGTTTTTCGCTGGCATCGAGTTTAGAGCAGGCTTCCTGATACACTGCGGCCGGCAGCTCGTCCAGCATTTCAATCAGATCGTCAACGTCCAGCCGCTCAACCAGCGCCGACAGTTCAGCGTCATCCAGTTGTTTAAAGATGTTTTCACGCGCGTCATCGCGCATGTAAGTCAGGGCGTGGATTTGTTCGTCGGCATGCAGGCTTTGCCAGGTGCTGATCCGCTGTTCCAGCGGCATCGCCTCCAGCGCAACAGCAATTTCTTCCGGTTCCAGCGCACTGAGTTTCAGGCCAAGCTGTTCAACTTCCTGCTCGTCGAAGCTATCGCGCACGATTTCTTTGATATCCAGCAGTTGATTTTCAGCCATGCCCACCCCGTGCAACCCGCATTTTGGCAAAGGCCAAACCGGTGATAAAAAGAGGCGCGATAATACCGCAGCCAGCCTGTTGTTTTATAGTCAATTCAACGACATTTTTGCGATTTTTTTTGAAAAAGCGCCAAGGATTAACTGCGGCCTGACACCATTACCAC
Source organism: Rheinheimera sp. (assembly GCF_036782235.1). Classification (GTDB taxonomy): domain Bacteria; phylum Pseudomonadota; class Gammaproteobacteria; order Enterobacterales; family Alteromonadaceae; genus Pararheinheimera. The sequence goes on from NZ_DAIPZL010000007.1 coordinate 77,008, forward strand.
CAATGTTTAATTTTAAAACCCAGCATCATGGCAAGGGCCAGCACAGCCATACCAGCCAATGTCCAGTAATAGCCAAATTCCATCTGTAGTTCTGGCATATTCGCAAAGTTCATACCGTAAACCCCGACAATAAAAGTCAGTGGAATAAAGACGGCCGATACCATGGTCAGCAGTTTCATTCTTTCGTTAATTTGATGGTTTGATGTGGACATATAACCGCTGACTAAATCCCCCAGCTGGTCGTAGTACATCTGCGTCATACTGTGTAACCGTTCAAACTTTTCATAAAAGTCACGTAATTCTACTTGCTGGAACTGGGTTTTCAGTAAGTGTTCGCGCTCCTGCAGCAATAAATCGGCAAACATTTCTTTTTGATAAGCTAGGTTGCGGTCCAGTTTTCGAAAAACTGAACGATAACGCATAATTTGCGCCATTTTATGGTCGTCACCATGATGCAGCATGGCATCTTCAAATTCGCTGAGTTCATCCTCAAAGTTGATTAGTTTTTCCAGATAACTGGCGGAAACACTATGGATATAAAGTTTCACCCAGTCGGTAATAGGTAGCATAGGCCTATTAACATCAAAAGACGGCAAAACGTACGGGTGATCCTGCTCTGGCAGCTGACATTTATACAACAGAACCTGATTGGAAAATAACAGGCTCAGCTGGGCATGGCCCGGATAATCACGAAAATCTTTACCGGCGTATGCCCGTAAAATCATTAAGGTAAAGCCGTTCGAACTTTCTAGTTTGGGAGGGTGACGTTCACGCAGATAGTCTTCAGCTATTTCCGGATGAATGCCAAAATCTTTTAATAACTGCTGTTGTTCCAGATAACTGGCCTGGGATAAATCGACCCAGAGTTTTTCGTCACCGTGCAAAGGTAACTTCAGCAAACTGCGGTCGCCATGTTGCCACTTTTCACTCTGCGGATCATAAAGATGCAAACTAATCATCTGAATTTCCAATAGGTTGTTTAGCCGGAGCATACGCAATAGCGTGCTTTTGATGCAAGCTTATTCAATGGTATAACCGCAGTGGCTTTTTATCCGGCGTGAATTGTCTGCAATTTGATTTGTGCACCGGCTTTTTGTGTTGGCATCGCCGGGGGCCCTGAGGGCTGTGCATAAAAAACGCCGCATTGATGCGGCGTTTTCAGTTGAACAAATGACTTAACCTTATACCTGTTTTGTCCTGATATAGTCATCCACCAGCATTTCCAGTACATCCAGCGGCACAGCACCGTTTTTCAGCACCACGTCATGGAATTCGCGGATATCAAACTTGTCACCCAGTGCCGTTTTGGCTTTTTCACGCAGCTCAACAATTTTGATCATGCCAATTTTGTAAGCGGTTGCCTGGGATGGCATCACAATATAACGTTCAATGGCGTTTACCTGCTCAGAAGCAGCGTTTGGTGTGTTTTTCGCCAGATAAGCAATAGCTTCTTCACGGGTCCATTTTTTCGCATGGATACCAGTGTCAACCACCAGACGGCAAGCACGCCACAGCTCCATCGCTAAACGGCCAAAGTCAGAGTAGGGGTCCTGATACATGCCAATTTCTTTTGGCAATAACTCAGTGTATAAACCCCAGCCTTCGATATAAGCGGTGTAACCACCAAAACGGCGGAACTTAGGTACGTTTTCCAGCTCCTGTGAAATGGCAATTTGCATATGGTGACCCGGAATACCTTCATGGTAGGCCAAAGCTTCCAGTTCATATTTGGGCATGCCTTTCATCCGGTACAGGTTGGCATAATAAATGCCAGGGCGTGAGCCATCCATTGACGGCTGTTCATAAAAAGCTTTACCTGCCGATTGTTCACGGAAAGGCTCTACAGCTTTTACCACCATATCGGCTTTTGGTTTCACCAGGAACAGCTCATCCAGTTTGCCTTTCATTACGTCAATCACGCGGGTGGCTTCGGCCAAATAAGCCGCTTTACCCTCGGCATTGTCCGGGTAATAAAACTGCGCGTCTTCACGCATAAAGGTAAAAAACGCCTGTAGATCACCTTTAAAACCAACCTTCTGCATGATGGCGTTCATTTCAGCATGAATGCGCGCCACTTCCGAAAGTCCAAGCTCGTGGATTTGGTCCGCTGTCATGTTGGTGGTGGTGGTGCGTTTGAGGGCATTGTTATAAAAATCGCTACCGTCTTTAAAACGCCAGACACCATCGTCGGTACCAGCTTTGGTTTCAAGTGCGGTTAAGTGGTTGATTAAATGCTCATAAGCAGGTTTTACACTGCTGACCAGCGCCACTTCTGCTTCTTTTATCAGCAGTTGTTTAGCGGCTTCATCAATGCTCAGTTTATTGACTTTGCCGCGGAAATCTTCCAGTAAAGTGCTGTCCGCACCTTCGCTAAATGGCGCGCCTGTGATCACATTTTTACTGGCGCTGATAGCATGCGGAAACACAAATTTTGGTGGAATAATGCCAAGAGCAGCCCTTTTTTCCAGTTGTACTGTAACCTGCTGGAACAAAGGTAAAATGCCATTTAAACGGGCAATATAAGCTTTGGCGTCGGCTTCGTTGTCGATGCTGTGCTGATTGATCAACAGCGACGGCACCATAGAGTGGTAACCGTACATCTGGTTGATTGGATAGTTGTATAAACGCCATTTGTCGTCGGCAATTTCATCTTCCAGCTGCTGTTTAAACAGCTGATAACTTAACTTGCTTTGTGCATCCAGCGCTTCAAAGTTAAAGCTTTTTAACTGCTCAAGCTGGGCTTTGGTCAGCGCCAGTTCTTTATCGGCTTGCTCGTCGGTAAAAGCATCCCATTTGTCATAGTCTTGTTTAATACCAAGGCCTGTCAACGTGGTAGGGCTCAGTTGTACCTGCGCCATAAAAGCTTCTTCGAAAAAAGCATTCAGCTTTTCACTTTCGCTTTGTGCTGCCGCAGTGCTTTGTGGTGCCGCCGCTGTTGCTGTGGTTGCAGTAGTTTTTTGTTCGGCCGGCGAACAGGCGCCAAGCAGTGCCAGAGTGACAGCCAGTGCCAGGCTTGATTTACTTAGTTGCATCTTGGATTCTTCTTTTTTATCAATAGTTTGTTGTTAAAAGTGGATGGTGTTTGTCTGGCGCTATGGCAAACACAAACAGCATTTATAAAAATAATTCCAGCAAATCATTCAGATAACGAACCCCCTGGTTTGTTATTTGTGCGCTCTGGTGTTGCAGGCTAACTAATCCTAATTGTTCGGCCCGTGCAAGGGGGGCGGTAATTGTTGCGACAGAAAGCCCGGTATATGCGGTAAAGTCTTGCAAAGGGCAGGGTTCAAGCAATCTGAACCTGTTCATAAAAAATTCAAAAGGCAAGTCTTCGGCGCAGACCAGAGTGCGGCTGTCGAGGTAGGCCTTGGTGAAGTCCATATAACCTTTGGGGTGTTTCACTTTTACGGTCCGGATAATATGTCCGGCATCCGGCAGGGTAATTTTGCCGTGCGCGCCACAACCAATCCCCAGATAATCGCCAAACCGCCAGTAGTTCAGATTATGCCGGCACTGATAACCTGTTTTGGCATAAGCTGAAGTTTCGTACTGCTGATAACCGGCTGCGGTTAACAGCGCATGGCCTTGCTCCTGAATGTCCCACAGAATATCGTCTTGCGGCAGCACCGGGGGTTTAGAGGCAAAAGCGGTGTTGGGTTCAATGGTAAGCTGATACCAGGAAAGATGGGGCGGGTTCAGCTCAATCGCCTGAGTTAAATCAGATAAGGCATCCTGAATATTTTGCTCGGGCAAACCGTGCATTAAATCCAGATTAAAACTTTGTAAGCTGCTGTGTGTTATCAGATCACTGGCAAGACGGGCTGCGTTTTTGGCTTCATCACCTTGGTGAATACGGCCAAGGCGGCTCAGTTTGTCGTTTTGAAAACTCTGCACCCCGATTGAAAAGCGGCTGACCCCGGCTTTGACGTAACCGGCAAAACGTTCCGCTTCAACAGTGCCTGGGTTGGCTTCCATGGTGATTTCAATATCGCTGGCAAAACTGATGCGCTGCTGTACACCCTGCAAAATGGCGTGAATCCCTTCAGCACTGAAGACACTGGGTGTACCACCGCCAATAAAAATGCTCTGCAGTTCACGACCTTGCACATAAGCGAGATCTGCATCTAAATCAGCCAGCAGATGGCTGATATATTCCTGCTCCGGTATACCTTGTTTGACGGCGTGTGAATTAAAGTCACAATAAGGGCACTTCTGAATACACCAGGGAATATGGATATATAAAGACAGCGGCGGTAATACCAGCATTGGAGCAGGCTCTGGCAACAAGGCAGTGGATTGTGGCTGCATTGGGCTCATTGGCCACTCCGTTGTTGCCACTGTTGCTGTAATAACGCCAGTGCTTTGCCTCTGTGGCTAAGCTGCTGTTTGTGCGCTTTTTCAAGCTGTGCTGCAGTTTTGCCAAGTTCAGGCAACCAGAACACCGGATCATAACCAAAACCATGGTTACCCTTGGGTTCAAAAGCAATCTCACCTTGCCAGACACCGTGACTGATAAGCGGTGTTGGATCGTCAGCATGACGCAAATACACCAGCACACAATGAAACTGCGCCTGACGCTCAAGAGCAGGCACTGCAGAGAGTTTTTCCAGCAGCAGTTTGATGTTATCTGCATCGGTGGCGCCAGAGCCGGCAAAACGGGCAGAATAAATCCCAGGGGCGCCACCGAGTGCGTCCACTGCCAGCCCCGAGTCGTCGGCGATGGCGGCTAAACCTGTTATGGCTGCAGCATGACGGGCTTTTAAAATGGCATTTTCAATAAAGGTTAAACCTGTTTCATCGGCATCAGTGACGCCAAGGGAAGTCTGGGTGACCACTTCACAGCCCCAGGGCGCGAGCATGTGACTGAGCTCAGCCACTTTGCCGGCATTGCCGGTTGCTAAAACAATTTTTTGTGTCATCAGTGTTGTTCGATCCAAAACAGAAACCGGCATCGCTGCCGGTTTATTGACATTGTGGAATGTCGATTATTGCCCGGGCAAACGCCTGCAGCCGTTATTCGACGTAAAAAGTGTGTTCAAATTTCAGCTGCTGGTTCTGGTTACCCTGACGGATATCAATAACAAAACTAAGCCGCTCTTCGTTGCGATAGGGCAGTTGTGCCAGATAATAAATAGCGTCGCCTTCGGTTACCTGGGTAAAGTTCAGCGTTTTTTGCTGACCTAACAGATTTTTTGCACTGCCGGACAGTGTCACTTGCTGCGCTTTCTGATCGCTGCTGTTTAACACCGAAATATTCACCAGGCCATTAAACTTACTGCGTTCAATCTTGTAGTTACCGGCAATGGCCGGCTCAATTAAGGTGGACGGCATGGCAATGTAATGTACATCCCAGGCACCCAGTTGTTTTTTTTGCTCGGCCTGAACCGGGCTCGCCACGGCGGCAAACAGCAGCAGTGCTGGCAGCATAGCAGTGAATAATTTCATGTTTAATGCTCCTTCAAAGCAATGGAAACAAGCTCGGGCGGCAGCTTAAAAGGCGCTTTAATCAGTACCTGTTTATGCCGGCTGAGCTCACCTTTGAGTAATTCAATCTGACTTTTACTGACACCAAAGAGTTTAGCCAACAACTTCAGCACATGGGCATTGGCTTTGCCATCGACAGGCGGAGCTGTAATGGCCAATTTAATTTCGTCACCATGTAAACCGATGATTTGATCGCGGCTGGCTTTAGGCTGCACATATAGCTGTAACAGCAAATCGGCACCACGATAACTCAGTGCTGTCACAACAAAGTTTTCAACAGGTTTTGTACCAAAATTTCCAGAAATTGCAGGCCCACCAGCAATACCAGTACCGACATATCCAAACCGCCAACAGGTGGGATCACCCGGCGGATTGGATTTAACAAAGGTTCGGTCAGCTGGTGCAGCAAATGCTCCATCGGGTTACGGCCTTGACTGAACCAGCTCAGAATAGCGCGGATCACCACCACCCAGAATAATAAACTGAATGCTTCTTTGATCAGCACTGCAATGGCGCCAAACAAGGTGGTGCCGGCACTGACACCGCCAGACAACAATAATTGCATAGTGATCACTTTACCTGTGGCGACCAAAAGCGCCAGCACCAGTGAAGAGGTGTCCAGTTTGCCGATACTTGGGATCAGTCTGCGCATTGGGATCAGCAGTGGATTGGTGGCTTTAACCACAAACTGGCTGAGCGGGTTATAAAAATCGGCTCTGGCGCTTTGCAGCCATAACCGCAGCAAAACAACCATTAAATACAGATTAAACAAGGTACTGATTAAAAAGAAAAACGCTTCGTTCATGCGATATTCCTGTTCAAAGGCCGGTACCGGACTTTATGTGGTTGCCGGCACAGGTTTTCAATTGATGACTGGTGATTATGACAAAATTCAAATATTTCAGGCGGTAATCCGCCTGTTACAGGGTTTTGGCCATTTCTTCAGCTCTGGCAATGGCTGCTTTCATGGCTTTTTCGACTAAAGCTTCCAGCTGGCCCTCACGGAACGTTTCGATTGCCTGATGCGTGGTGCCGCCTTTACTGGTGACCTGCTCTCTAAGCTCAGCAAAACTCAGTTCAGACTGAGAAGCCAATGTGGCCGCGCCCAGCGCAGTTTGCGCTACCATAGCGCGGGCCTCGGCGGGGGCAAAACCAAGTTGCTGTGCTGTCTGTTCTATCGCCTGCATAAAATAGAAAAAATAAGCAGGTGCACTGCCGGTGACGGCAATAATGTCGTTGATTTGGCTTTCCTGCTGCAGCCAGCAGGTCAGGCCACAACCGGTAAATAATTGATCAACAAAAGACTTTTCATAATTAGACAAGCGGTGCGGGAATAATCCGGTCACACCTAACCCCACTTGCGCCGGGGTGTTTGGCATCGCACGCACCAGTCGTACTTCATTTCCCAGCCAGCGTTGGTAATGGGCGACGGGTAAACCTGCGGCTACTGTGACAAATAATTTTTCGTGAATTTCCGGTGCGCCGACCAATAACGCCTGACAAACCTCGGCCATGATTTGTGGTTTTACACAAAGCACTATCACATCGGCCAGTTTGACGGCTTTGATGTTGTCGGTGGTGACTTCAATACCAAAATCTGCAGCCAATGCTGCTAATTTTGGCGTGGTTGGATTCGTTGCGATGATATTTGCTGTTGGATAACCTTGTTTTACCAGGGCTGCAATGACAGCGCGCGCCATATTGCCGGCGCCAATAAATGCGATGGTATTTTCATTCATAAAGATGCGTTTCCCGCGCGCCAAAAATGGCTGTGCCTAATCTTATCATAGTTGCCCCGTATGTCAGGGCTTGTTGCCAGTCGTCTGACATGCCCATCGACAACTGTGTTGCTTGTGGAAATTCCTGTTGCAGTGTTTTGGACAGCTGCTGCATAGCGGCAAAGGCCGCGCTATTGTCATGTTCAATGGCCGGAGCCGGAATGGCCATCAAGCCACAAAGTTCAAGCCGCGGCAACATCACCATTTGCCGTGCCAGCGCAAGCACATCTTGTGGCATCACTCCTGCTTTGCTGGCTTCACCGCTGATATTCACCTGAATCAGCACCTTGAGGGGGGCCATGTCCAAAGGGCGCTGCGCGGATAATCGTTCAGCAATTTTCAGCCGGTCGACACTATGTACCCAATGGGCAAAACGGGCGATGTCACGAGTTTTGTTTGACTGGATAGGGCCAATAAAATGCCATTCTATATCAGTCAGATGGGCAAGTTCAGTGGCTTTTTGCACGAGCTCCTGCACATAGTTTTCGCCAAAAGCTTTTTGACCGGCCTGATAAGCGCTGAGCACCATAGCGGCCGTTTTGGTTTTACTGACGGCGATTAATTGTGCAGTTGGGATCACTGAAGGGTTTTTCTGCCGAATTTCTGCCATCTGGCGGTAGGCTGAATTCAGTCGTTCTGCTATGTTGTTATCCATTAAAGCCTGACTTATTGTGGTTTTTTCATTCATTTCTGGCAAACAGGAGTACATTTTGTCATGGATATCACCGAATTATTAGCCTTTAGCGTACAACACAAAGCTTCGGATTTGCACTTGTCAGCCGGTGTGCCACCGCTGATCCGGGTGGATGGTGATGTACGCCGTCTGAATATTCCGCCGCTGACGCATAAAGATGTCCATGCGTTGGTGTACGACATTATGACCGATAAGCAGCGTAAAGAATACGAAGAACGTTTAGAGTCGGATTTTTCCTTTGAAGTCCCAGGTCTGGCGCGTTTTCGTGTTAACGCTTTTGTGCAGAACCGCGGTGCTGCTGCAGTGTTTCGTACCATCCCCAGTGAAGTGTTAAGTCTGGATGATTTAGGCACTCCTGAAGTATTCAGAACCATTGCGGAGAACCCACGTGGTTTAGTGTTGGTAACAGGGCCAACAGGTTCGGGTAAATCCACCACACTGGCGGCTATGGTGGATTACATCAATACCACTCGCCATGACCACATTCTGACCATTGAAGATCCTATCGAATTTGTGCACCACAACAAATTGTCGCTGGTGAACCAGCGGGAAGTGCACCGTGATACCTTAAGTTTTTCCAACGCGCTACGCTCAGCACTGCGGGAAGACCCTGATGTAATTCTGGTGGGTGAATTGCGTGATTTGGAAACGATTCGCCTTGCCATGACTGCGGCGGAAACAGGTCACCTAGTGTTTGGTACCCTGCACACCACATCAGCGCCAAAAACTATCGACCGTATTATCGACGTATTCCCTGGCGAAGAAAAAGCCATGGTGCGTTCTATGTTGTCGGAGTCGCTGCGTGCAGTTATTTCACAAACCCTGCTGAAAAAAGTAGGCGGTGGCCGGGTGGCAGCACATGAAATTATGGTGGGTTTACCCGCTATCCGGAACCTTATCCGTGAAGACAAAATTGCTCAAATGTACTCCGTTATTCAAACCGGTGCAGCGCACGGTATGCAGACCATGGATCAGTGTTTATTAAACCTGGTGAACCGTGGCCTTATTACCAAGCAGGACGCTATGGCCAAAGCACAGGATAAAAACGCTTTTGGTGCAATGGGCCGGATTTAGGAGTTGTGATGATGGATTTGGTTAAACTGCTGCAAAAAATGGTGGATGCCAAGGCATCTGACATGTTCGTGACCGCAGGTATGCCGGTAGCGGCAAAAATTAACGGTGAATTGCTGCCAATTGATGATACACCGTTAACACCGGAAGATTCGCTGCAGATTGTGCTTGCAGCGATGAACGAAAAACAAAAAAACGAATACCTGACCCATAAAGAATGTAACTTTGCGGTGGCCAATGAAGCGGGTCGATTCAGGGTATCGGCATTCTTTCAGCGGGATCAGGCTGGCATGGTCGTGCGTCGTATTGTCACCACTATCCCCAATGCCGACGATCTGGGTTTGCCGCCGATTTTAAAAGAAATCATTATGTCCAAAAGGGGACTGGTGCTTTTTGTCGGTGGTACAGGCACTGGTAAATCAACCTCTTTGGCTGCGTTGATTGGCTATCGGAATAAAAATGCCCGGGGTCATATTTTAACCATCGAAGATCCGATTGAATTTGTGCACGATCATCAAAAAAGCCTGATCACCCAGCGTGAAGTGGGTATTGATACTGAGTCCTTTGATGCGGCACTGAAAAGCTCTTTACGTCAGGCGCCTGATGTTATTCTGATTGGTGAGATCCGTAGTCAGGACACTATGGAATATGCCTTGTCATTTGCTGAAACCGGTCACTTATGTATCGCCACCTTACACGCTAACAATGCCAACCAGGCCATTGACCGCATCATGCACCTGGTACCCAAAGAAAAACACGGTAAGTTGTTGTTTGATTTGTCATTAAACCTGCGTGCTATAGTGGCGCAGCAACTGATCCCAACACCGGACGGTACCCGCCGTATTGCTGCTATTGAAGTGCTGCTCAATTCGCCTTTGGTGGCCGATTTAATCAAAAAAGGTGAAATTGACGAAATCAAAGCGGTGATGAGTAAATCGCGTGAGCTTGGCATGCAAACCTTTGACCAGGCGCTGTACGATTTGTATCAGCGCAATCAAATCAGCTACGCCGATGCACTGCACCACGCTGATTCACCGAATGACTTACGTCTGATGATTAAACTGCGCAATAACGAAACTTCGGGAGCAGGTTTCCTTAGTAATGTCACTGTGGATGGCTTGACCAAACCTGACGATCACTAAACATTTGTCGTATTAAAAAGGCAGCCTCGGCTGCCTTTTTATTGTGATCTGCTGCTACTTTGTGGCTAAGCTGGCTTCAAACCCTAGGTAACAAAAAAGCGTTTTACGGAATAACACTTATAGACCCGCGGGTTTTTCAGTGCCGATAAACTGAAATCTGGCCACTTCTTCACCCTGAATACTGACATTTTCAGTAAACATCTGAAGTGGCCTCACCCAGAGATCATAATTACCATACAAAGCACGATACACTGCATAAGGCTGCTGCTCTTCACTGTGGGTGGCAATAGCGGTCAGCTGGTACAGCTGACCTTTGTAATGGCGGTAATAACCCAAAGGTACAGTGCCGTCACCGTGATCCAGCGTGGGTGCAAAACCGTCGTCAGGCAGGATGATTGTCAAAGAAGCTCTCCAGTATCAATTTGGCCGACCAGCAATCAACAGCATCTTTACTGAGTTTTTTAAAACCACCCTGAGCGAATAAATCGGCGCGGGCGTCGACCGTGGTTAAACGTTCGTCCTGAGTCAGCACCTTTACGCCAAAACGGCCATGCAGTCTGTTGCAGAACTTATGTACTCTGGCGGTAAAAGGCTGTTCAGTGCCGTCCATATTCAGTGGTAAACCCACCACCACAAAAGCAGGTTGCCATTCGGCCAGCAGTTTTTCGATTTGTGTCCAGTCTGGTATGCCGTCCTGCGCCTTCAGCGCTTTAAGGGTGCTGGCACTGCCTGTCAGGCGCTGACCGACTGCCACGCCGATACTCTTTAAACCATAGTCAAAAGCTAAAATATTGCCGCTGTCATTCATCAGGCGTGTCCTGCATCAGCACTTAATTGCCAGGCCTGGATGCCTAACTTTTGAGTGGCTCCCTGCCATTTTTCGGCATGGCATAAGTCAAAAATAATCTGGTTGTCGGCCGGAACCACCAGCCAGGAATTATCAGCCAGTTCCTGCTCCAGCTGACCTGCGCTCCAGCCGGCGTAACCCAAAGCCAGAATAAACTTTTCCGGTGCGTTGTCGGAGGTGAGTTGCTCCAGAATGTCTTTAGAGGTGGTGACCATCAGCTCATCGGTCAGTTGCAAGCTGCTGGCAAAACCGGCTTTGGGGGTATGCAGTACAAAACCTCTGTCATGTTGTACCGGGCCACCGGCGCACACTTGTGCATCTGCCGCTTTGCTGTTGGCATCAAACTGAATATCCAGTTGCTTTAATAGCTCAGCCACTTTCAGTGGCATCGGATGATTCACCACAATGCCCATGGCACCTTCAGCATTATGCTCGCAGATATAAGTGACACTGCGGCCAAACATCGGGTCGTCCAGCGAAGGCATTGCAATTAACAGATGGTTTTGCAAACTTTGCAGAGTCTCAGTCATCAGTTACTCCAGTCAGGCTTTTTGGGTGGCCACAATTTGTTCTATCTGGTCGAACAGCAGTCCGGTAATACTGACAGGGAAGGCCGCTTCAATTTCCCTGATGCAGGTTGGACTGGTGACATTAATTTCAGTCAGTTTGTCGCCGATAATGTCCAACCCGACAAAAATCAAGCCTTTGGCTTTTAAGGTGGGCCCTACAGCACGGGCAATAGCCCAGTCACTTTCAGATAAAGGCCTTGCCTCACCACGGCCGCCAGCAGCTAAATTACCGCGGGTTTCACCACTGGCCGGAATACGTGCCAGGCAGTAGGGCACAGGCTCGCCGTTAACCACCAACACCCTCTTATCACCGTCTTTAATGGCCGGAATAAAACGTTGGGCCATGGCATAACGGCTGCCGTGTTCGGTCAGGGTTTCAATAATGACACTGACGTTGGCATCGTCTGGTTTTAACCGGAAAATAGAAGCGCCACCCATGCCATCCAGTGGTTTTAAAATCACATCCTGCTCTTGCTGGTAAAAGGCTTTAAGCCTTGCTGCGTCGCGGCTCACCAGGGTTTTTGGCGTATGCTCGGCAAACCAGCTGGTATAGAGTTTTTCGTTGGCATCACGCAGGCTCTGCGGTTTGTTGACAATTAAAGTGCCTTCGTCTTCCGCTCGCTCCAGAATATAAGTAGCGTAGATATATTCGGTGTCAAAAGGTGGATCTTTTCGCATCAGAATGACGTCAAGCTCAGACAGCGCAATATCCTGCTGACCAAAAAACTGATACCAGCTGTGCGGGTTTTGCTCCACGCTCAGAAGTTTTGTGCTGGCTCTGGCCTGGCCGTCCAGCAGATACAAGTCGGCCATTTCCATATAGTGCAGTTGATAACCACGGGCCTGTGCTTGCAACAACATGGCAAAACTGGAGTCTTTTTTTATATTAATGGCCGAAATCGGGTCCATTACAATGCCGAGTTTTAACAAAATCTGTTCCTTCTGAAAAAGGTTGTCAGGCTAAATCACCCATCTGCAGCTGCAAGGCGCTGATGGCGGTTAATGCTGCGGTTTCGGTGCGAAGCACCCTTGGGCCGAGCTGCACTGCAACAAAACCGGCTTTGCTGGTCTGTGCCACTTCATGGTCACTAAAACCACCTTCAGGGCCTATCACCAGCCGCACTGCAGTCACAGGTGTTAAGGTCTTAATGGTGTCTTTGGCCCAGGGATCCAAGGTCAACTTCAATTCATTTGTTGGCTGCGCCAGCCATTTGTCCAGAGAAAGTGCCGGATGCACTGTTGGCACTACACTGCGGCCACTTTGTTCACAGGCGCTGATCGCAATTTTTTGCCACTGGTCAGTACGTTTTTGCAGCCGCTCGGCATCCAGTTTAACGCCACATCGTTCGGTAAAAAGCGGCGTAATTTCGGTGACACCAAGCTCCACTGCTTTTTGAATGGCAAAATCCATCCGGTCGCCCCGTGAAATGCCCTGACCTAAATGAATACGCAGCGGCGACTCCACCGGATTTGACTGGCTGGAGATGACTTTCACCCGCACCTGTTTTTTGCCGCTTTCAATGATTTGCGCCTGGTAATTCAAACCATCACCATTAAATAACTGCAGTTCGGCGCCAGCTTGCATCCGAAGCACCCGGCCAACATGGTTGGCGGCGTCTTCGGCAAGTTCAGTTTCAGTTCCCGGCTTGAGCGTGCCAGGCTGGTAAATTCTTGGGATGCGCATACAGGCTCCGGCAAAATAAAAGTGCTATGGTAGCAGGCAGGCGCTCTGAAGGGTATAACATAAGTCCGGGAAAATGCGCCAGTGAGGCCGATCATGAAAGTTGTGTTGGAAGTGCGTGATCTGAAAAAACATTATGCCGAGGTGAAGGCAGTCGACGGCATCAGTTTCAGCGTGCAACAAGGTTGTTGTTTTGGTTTGCTGGGGCCGAATGGCGCAGGCAAAACCACCACCATTGAGATGCTCGAAGGGCTGGTCAGTGCCGACAGCGGCGATATTTTTTATCATGGCTATAAAGCCGGCAAAGAGCACTTTAGTCAGTTGGGGGTGCAGTTTCAGCAAACGGCGCTGCAGGACTTTTTAACGGTCAAAGAAACACTGGAGCTTTTTGCCGCATTTTACGACCAGCCGGCCGATCTGCAGCAGTTGATTCAGTTATGTGATTTAACCGAATTATTGCACAGGGATCACCGTAAATTGTCCGGTGGTCAACGTCAGCGGTTGCTGCTGGCGTTAGCGCTGGTGAATAACCCGCAAATCATCTTCCTGGACGAACCAACCACCGGGCTTGACCCCCATGCCAGACGCAATTTCTGGCAGTTGATTAGGCAAATTAAACAGCAGGGCCGCACCATTATTTTAACGACCCATTACATGGATGAAGCCGAGCAGCTTTGTGATGAAATTCTCATCATGGATAAAGGCCGCATTATTGCGCTCGATACGCCACAAGCCTTGCTAAATCAGCATTTTAGCGGTGCACTGATAAGATTGCCAGACCGCGGGCAGCAGCCTGATTTGCCCACTGACGCCAGCCTGAGCCGCAGTGGTGGTTATTTGCAAATCAGTAGCCCTGATATTGAAAAAACGCTGACTATGCTGCTGTCACAAGGCATTTCACTGGAAGGACTGTTGATTAAATCTGCCAATCTGGATGATTTGTTTTTGAAGCTGACCGGCCATAGTCTGTCGGCCTGAAGCATCACTGTACAGGCCAGAGCAAAAAGCAAAAAAGCTTGATGCTGATGTTGAACTAGGACGTGCAGCTTAGATGATTGGCTTATAGAGCTGCAGTGTTATTGTCGGGCAAGCCGTTTATTAAGTGGAGTTATATCATGCATCTGCGACGTTTTTTCGCTGTCCTCAAAGCCCGTAATCTGGAGTTCTGGCGCGACAAATCAGCCCTTGCCTGGAATTTAATTTTCCCTGTGCTGCTGGTGGTTGGTTTTGCTGTGATGTTTGGCAACAGCAATAAAGCCGAGTTTAAGCTTGGGGTATTACAACAAGCGGCCACTATTGATATGCAGAGCCAGCCATTTTTGCAAACCCGCTATCTGGAGTTTGTGCCTTATGCCGATTTAGGGCAGGCGCTTAAAAAACTGCAGCATCATCAGCTGGATTTACTGGTGGACTTTTCTGGCAAAAAGTATTGGCTCAATGACAATTCTGCCAAAGGTTATCTGGCGGAAAAGCTGCTGCTGCAACAACTGCCGGATGCCAGCAAAGAGACGGTCAGTGGGCGACAGATCCGTTATGTCGACTGGGTGCTACCCGGTATTCTTGGCATGAATATGATGTTCAGCTGCCTGTTTGGGGTGGGGTACGTGCTGGTGCGTTACCGGAAAAATTCGGTATTAAAACGTTTGCAGGCCACACCGCTGACGGCACTGGAGTTTGTCAGTGCCCAAGTGTTATCAAGGCTTGGTATAGTGCTACTGATCGCCGGCATCATTTATATTGGCTGCGACCTGCTGTTTGATTTTGTGATGCTGGGTAGTTATGCCGATTTATTGGTGGTTACAGTGCTGGGCGCCATGGCGATGATTTCGTTGGGTTTATTGATTGCCAGTCGTTCCCGCTCTGAAGAGCTGACCGGAGGTTTACTGAATATGGCCAGCTGGCCGATGATGATTTTATCCGGCGTCTGGTTTAGCCTGGAAGGGGCACCCAAGGTGTTGCAGTGGCTGGCGGATTTATTGCCGCTGACCCATTTAGTGGCGGCTGCCCGTGCCATTATGACGGATGGTGCGACTTTAGCGGACTTACATTACCCGCTGAGCGTACTGAGTGTTATGACAGTGTTGTTTTTGTCGTTATCGGCCTGGTTATTCCGTTGGCAGGGTGATCAGCGCTAACAGCCATCCGGTTTTATTTACCACAAAATAACACAGGCGCTTAAAGCGCCTGTGTTATTTAAAGCTGGTTTAGCCGTTACTGGCCGGGAAACTGTAACTCGAACCTATACCAAGGGGTAAATCCAAGGCCCAGAAGCCCAGAAGGAAGGTAGTCCAGAGCACCAGTAAGGTGACAGAAAAAGGTAACATTAAGGCTATCAGGGTACCGATACCAGTCGACTTCACATATTTCTGACAAAACACCACAATCAGCGGGAAATAGGGCATCAATGGGGTGATAATATTGGTTGACGAATCGCCCACCCGATAAGCGGCCTGGGTCAGATCCGGCGACACCCCGAGTTGCATCAGCATAGGCACCATCACAGCACCGATCAACGCCCATTTGGCCGAAGCTGAGCCCACCAGTAAGTTCACCATGGCAGTTAACAGCACTATGCCCATCAGCGTAACGCCCATCGGCAGCGCCATTTCTTTTAACGCATTGGCACCTTTAATGGCAAAAAGGGCGCCGAGGTTTGACTGACCAAAAGCATAAATAAACTGGGCGCAGAAAAACGCCATCACAATGTAATAACCCATACCACTCATGGCTTTACTCATGCCCTGAATGACATCACGATGATTTTTTACAGTGCCTGCGACATAACCATAGACCACGCCTGGCACTAAAAAGAACACTAAAATCAGCGCTACAATAGACTGCATTAAAGGTGCAGTGCTGTGCGTTAAAGTACCGTCAGTGCCGCGCCAGGCTGAGCCTTCCATTGAAGCAGATACAATCAGTGCTGCTGCTGTCAGCAACATGGCCAGCATGGCAAAACGTAAACCTTTGCGCTCTTGTGCTGTTAAATCTTCCATCGTTGGCAGGCTGGCTGGATCGCCGTCAACCACTGTGGCCTTGAGGCGGGGTTCAATCACTTTGTCGGTTAAAAACCAGCCGATCAGAATAATTAAAAATGCAGAAGCAGTGGTAAAAAAGTAGTTATTCAGTGGGTTGATCACCAGGCTGGCAGCAGCAGGATCAGCAGATAAACGCGCTGAAGCCTGGGTTAGGCCGGCAAGCAGCGGATCCAGGCTGCTTGGCACAAATAAAGATGCGGAAAAACCACCGGACACACCGGCAAATGCAGCAGCTATACCCGCCAGCGGGTGACGGCCGGCCGCATAAAAAATCACAGCGCCAAGTGGGATCACCAGCACGTAACCTGCATCAACAGCCACATGGCTTAAAATACCCACAGCAACCAATACAGGGGTCAGCAGCATTTTAGGGGTAAAAGATAAAATAGAACGTAAGCCAGCATTAATAAAACCGGTATATTCAGCGACACCCAGACCCAACATAGCGACCAGCACCACACCCAAAGGTGGGAAACTGACAAAGGTGCTGACCATTTTTGCCATAAAACCGGTAAAGGCGCTGCCATCCAGCAAGTTGATGATCTGAATAGGTTGACCTGTTCTTGGGTCTATTTCACTAAAGCTCACGCCCGATAAAGCCCAGGAAATCACCCAGACTGCCAGCATAAATAATGCAAAAAGCACCGCAGGGTCGGGCAGTTTATTGCCAACACGTTCGATGGTATTGAGGCTACGGTCAAGCCAGCTATTGCGCGAGTGCTCAGTGGCCGGTGAAGTTGGTGCAGACATATTTTTTCCTTTTAAGTGGTGCTGCAGAAGTCAGTGGTTATTATTTTTCGGCGTCAGTTATAAAAATATCTGGGGCTGAACGCAACAAAAAACTGCCATTTGTGAATAGCTTGTATGACATCATCGGCTTGTTGCTGGGGCTTGATGCCAGAGTTACAACAGGCGCTCACAGGGAAAAACCTTGTATTGACTCATGCAGTCAAAACCTTCAGACAAACAAATTTGCTTAAAAAAAAGGAGAGCTAAGGCTCTCCTTTTTTAGCAAAGCGATTGAAGTCCGCTTGATTACAGACCAGCGTCGGCGCGCAGCGCTTGTGCTTTATCTGTTTGCTCCCATGGGAACTCGTTACGGCCAAAGTGACCATAAGCTGCAGTCGCACGGTAAATTGGACGCTCCAGTTGCAGCATTTCAATCAGGCCATAAGGGCGCAGATCAAAATGACGGCGAATCAGCGCAATTAATTGATGCTCTTCGAGTTTACTGGTACCAAAAGTTTCCAGGCTGATTGAAGTAGGTTCAGCCACACCAATGGCGTAAGACACCTGAATTTCACAGCGTTCGGCCAGGCCAGCAGCCACGATATTTTTTGCCACATAACGGGCAGCGTAAGCGGCTGAACGGTCAACTTTAGACGGGTCTTTACCAGAGAAAGCACCACCACCGTGACGCGCCATACCACCGTAGCTATCCACGATGATTTTTCGGCCGGTTAAGCCACAGTCGCCCATAGGGCCACCGATGACAAAACGGCCTGTTGGGTTGATAAAAAACTTGGTGTTTTTGCTTAACCATTCAGCTGGCAGCACAGGCTTGATAATGTGCTCCATCACAGCTTCACGCAAATCCGGGGTAGAGATAGTGTCGCAGTGCTGAGTTGACAGTACCACAGCATCAATACCCACAGGTTTGCCGTTTTCATAAATAAAAGACAGCTGAGATTTTGCATCAGGACGTAACCAAGGCAGAGTGCCATCTTTACGTACTTTGGCCTGTTGCTGTACCAAACGGTGAGAATAGGTTATAGGCGCTGGCATTAAAACGTCAGTTTCATTGCTGGCATAACCAAACATTAAACCCTGGTCACCGGCGCCCTGATCACGAGGGTCTTTTTTATCAACACCCTGGTTAATATCAGGAGATTGTTTACCAATAGCACTTAATACAGCGCATGAATTGGCATCAAAGCCCATGTCAGAATGCACATAACCGATGTCGCGGATTGTGCTGCGGGTTAATTCTTCAATATCTACCCAGGCCGAAGTTGTGATTTCACCGCCAACCAGCACCATACCGGTCTTAACGAAAGTTTCGCAGGCGACACGGGCTTTTGGATCTTGCTCCAGAATGGCGTCCAGTACCGCGTCAGAAATCTGGTCAGCGATTTTATCCGGATGTCCTTCAGAAACAGATTCAGAGGTAAAAATGTGTTGTGCCATGTAACGTGTTCCACAAGTTGGTTGTTAATGCGCCAGGCGCTGGAATTTTGGGCTGCGTATTCTAGAGAAAGTAAAATGCCATTGCCAGCACTTTCTGCCGCCCGGACGTCTTTCATGCTGTCACTATACGCCTTATTGCAAAACCGGATCAAAAGTATTGCGAATAAACTGCTGTTTGAAGATTAAAATTTGCCAACAGCCGGTGGCTCTGGGAAAATACCGCCGAACTAATGCCACCATGTAAAAAAAGCAGCGCAGCACAATTATTTGCCGTCAGAGCAACTCTGCGTGAAGTACACCATATCCGGATAATGATCTGACAATAGTAGCAGGAGTGACAATGCCATCTCGTAAACAACTCGCCAACGCCATCCGTGCCCTGAGCATGGACGCAGTACAAAAAGCCAAATCAGGTCACCCTGGTGCACCTATGGGCATGGCGGATATCGCCGAAGTATTGTGGCGGGATTATTTAAACCACAATCCACAGGATCCGGGCTGGCCTAATCGTGACCGATTTATCCTCTCCAACGGCCACGGCTCTATGCTGTTGTACTCTTTGCTGCATTTATCTGGTTACGATTTATCAATTGACGACTTAAAACAGTTCCGTCAGTTACATTCAAAAACGCCGGGTCACCCTGAGTATGGTTATGCCCCAGGTGTAGAAACTACCACTGGTCCTTTAGGTCAGGGGATTACCAATGCTGTGGGTATGGCGATTGCCGAAAAAGCACTGGCGGCACAATTTAACCGCCCTGGCCACGCCATTGTTGACCATTACACTTACACCTTTTTAGGTGACGGCTGTTTAATGGAAGGTGTGTCCCACGAAGCCTGTTCTTTAGCCGGTACTTTGGGCCTTGGCAAACTGGTTGCATTTTGGGATGACAACGGCATTTCGATTGACGGTCATGTAGAAGGCTGGTTCACCGACGATACCCCAGCCCGGTTTGAAGCCTACGGCTGGCATGTGGTACGTAACGTCGATGGTCACGATTCAGAAGCGGTGCGTGCTGCCATTGATGAAGCCCGTGCTGTTACCGACAAACCAACATTAATCTGCTGTAAAACCATTATAGGTTATGGCTCACCGAATAAATCAGGCAGCCATGACTGTCACGGTGCACCTCTGGGTGATGCGGAAATAGCCGCCAGCCGTGAGTTTTTACAATGGGAACATGCGCCATTTGAAATTCCGGCCGACATCTATGAAGGCTGGAGTGCTAAAGCCAAAGGTGCTGCTGCACAACAAAGCTGGCAACAACAATTTGCCGCTTATGCCGCCGCATATCCTGAGCTTGCCGCTGAGTTGTCACGCCGTTTAGCCGGCGAATTACCAGCTGACTGGCGCGAAAAATCTGATGCTTATATTGCACAGTTGCAGGCAACACCGGCAGTGATTGCCAGCCGTAAAGCTTCACAAAATGCATTAAACGCTTTTGGTCCGTTATTGCCGGAAATGCTGGGCGGCTCTGCCGATTTGGCGGGTTCTAACCTGACACTCTGGTCAGGCAGCAAAGGCGTGAGCAATGAAGACGCCAGCGGCAATTACCTGTATTACGGTGTCCGTGAGTTTGGTATGTCGGCCATCATGAATGGTATTGCACTGCACGGTGGATTTATTCCTTACGGCGCTACTTTCCTGATGTTTATGGAATACGCCCGTAATGCGGTGCGCATGGCCGCATTAATGAAACAACGGGTGATTTTTGTTTACACCCACGATTCGATTGGTTTGGGTGAAGATGGTCCAACGCACCAGCCGGTGGAACAATTAGCTTCACTGCGCGTAACGCCAAACCTGATGAACTGGCGCCCGTGTGACCAGGTGGAGTCTGCAGTGGCATGGCAAGCAGCCATTGAACGCACTGAAGGTCCAACCACATTAATTTTCACCCGGCAGAATTTGGTGCAACAGCCGCGTACTGCAGAGCAGCTGGCCAATATCCGTCGCGGTGGTTATGTGCTGGTGGATTGTGCCGGCACGCCAGAGCTGATTTTTATCGCCACAGGTTCAGAAGTGGAGCTGGCAGTTCAGGCTGCAGCTCAGTTAGCTGCCAAAGGTAAAAAAGTGCGTGTGGTGTCAATGCCGTCAACAGATGTGTTTGAAGCCCAGGACGCCGCTTACCGCGAAACTGTACTGCCATCTACTGTCACCAAACGTGTTGCTGTTGAAGCCGGTATTGTCGACAGCTGGTACAAGTACGTTGGCCTGAACGGTAAAATTATTGGCATGACAGGTTTTGGTGAGTCTGCACCAGCCGAGCAGCTGTTTGAGTATTTTGGTATCACCACCGACAAAGTACTGGCTGCCGCCGAAGAGTTATTGGGTTAATCCCAACCAATAAAAGGGGCATTTTGCCCCTTTGCTTTAACTGAATTTCGGAACAGCATGACAATTCGAGTTGCAATCAACGGTTTTGGCCGCATTGGCCGCAATATTTTGCGGGCCATTTATGAAAATAAGCTGGAGCAACAGATCCGGGTGGTCGCCATTAACGAACTGGCAGACGCACCTGGCATGGCGCATTTACTGAAATATGACAGCTCCCATGGCCGTTTTCATTTTCCGGTGGAACTACAAAACCAAAGTCTGCTGGTTGCCGGCGAGCCAATCGCTTTATTCCACAAGGAAAACCCGGCGGATTTACCCTGGGCTGAGCTTAACATTGATGTGGTACTTGAATGTACCGGTGTTTTTTCCAGTCGTGCCGACGCTATGTTGCATTTAACAGCGGGAGCTCAAAAAGTATTGTTTTCACATCCGGCAGGGCAGGATATTGATGCCACGGTGATATTTGGGGTGAATCATCAGCAATTAACGCCAACGATGCGGGTGGTTTCGGCCGGTTCCTGCACCACCAATTGCATAGTGCCGGTGTTGAGTGTGCTCGATGATGCCTTTGGTGTTGAAAGTGGCACTATTACGACTATTCATGCTTCCATGCACGATCAGCAAGTAATAGACGCTTACCATCCGGATTTGCGTCGTACCAGAGCGGCCAGCCAGTCGATTATTCCGGTCGATACCAAGCTTGCCCGCGGTATTGAACGCATTATGCCGCATCTTGCCGGTCGTTTTGAAGCCATTGCGGTGCGGGTGCCCACCCTGAATGTCACGGCGATGGATTTAAGTGTCACTTTACATCAGGACGTGACAGTTACAGCAGTGAATGCTGCTTTGCAACAGGCTAAACATCAGCTGTTACCGCAAATTCTTGACTACACCGAAGAACCTTTGGTGTCGGTCGATTTTAATCACGATCCACATTCCTGCATTGTGGATGGCTCACAGACCAGAGTCAGTCATAAAAGGCTGGTGAAGTGTCTGGTGTGGTGTGACAACGAGTGGGGTTTTGCCAATCGGATGATCGACACCGCCATCGCCATGATGCAAGCCGAATCTATTCATTTTTCAGAAGGAGTTTGTCATGTCAGTAATTAAGATGGCCGACCTGGATTTAGCCGGTAAACGTGTGCTGATCCGGGAAGATTTGAATGTGCCGGTAAAAAACGGCAAGGTCACTTCGGATGCCCGTTTACGCGCAGCTTTGCCAACTATCGAGCTGGCACTGGCCAAAGGCGCAAAAGTGATGGTGTGTTCACACCTGGGCCGACCGGAAGAAGGTGTGTATGACGCTGAGTTTTCGATGCAGCCGGTGGTGGATTATTTAACATCTGCATTAAAAGCGCCGGTGCGTTTAGCTGCTGATTACCTGAACGGCATTGAGCTGGCGGACGGTGAAGTGGTTGTGTTTGAAAACGTGCGTTTTAACAAAGGCGAAGGCAAAAATGACGAGGCACTGTCGCGCAAGCTGGCTGCTTTATGTGACGTCTTTGTGATGGACGCTTTTGGTACAGCTCACCGTGCTCAGGCCACCACCCATGGTGTCGCGCGTTTTGCGCCAATCGCTTGCGCTGGCCCTCTGCTGGCAGCTGAACTTGACGCTTTAGCCGCAGCACTGAAAAATCCAAAACGTCCTCTGGTTGCTATTGTTGGCGGTTCCAAAGTTTCGACTAAACTGACAGTGCTTGAGTCTTTATCAACAGTGGTTGACCAGCTGGTGGTTGGTGGTGGTATTGCCAATACTTTTATTGCGGCAACTGGCGCTAATGTTGGTAAGTCTTTGTGTGAAAACGATTTAATTCCGGAAGCCCAGCGCCTGATGGCAGCTGCCAAGGCCAATGGCGGTAATATTCCGGTGCCAACAGATGTGGTGACAGGTAAAGCCTTTAGCGAAGACGCTGTGGCGGAACTGAAACCAGTCAGTGCTGTTGCAGCTGACGACATGATTTTTGATATAGGCCCAGACAGCACTGCTGCTTTGGTCAATATCCTGAAAACCGCCGGCACTATTGTCTGGAATGGCCCTGTTGGCGTATTTGAATTTGACCAGTTTGCAGCCGGCACTAAAGCAATAGCCGAAGCTATTGCACAAAGTGATGCTTTTTCAATCGCCGGCGGTGGTGACACTTTAGCTGCCATTGATAAATACGGTGTTGCAGAGCAAATTTCGTATATTTCGACCGGCGGTGGTGCTTTCCTCGAGTTTTTAGAAGGCAAGGTGTTGCCTGCTGTTGAAATTCTTGAGCAACGCGCAAAAACTGTGTAAAAACATTGATAAATAATCAGCAGTGTCAAACATCATGACCAGAAATATCTGGCACTTTGCAAAGACGAAGACCTTTGACCTGCTGCATCACCTGTTACCCTACTGTAAAGAGAGACAACTATGGCTTTAATATCGTTACGTCAGATGCTGGATCATGCGGCGGAATTTGGTTACGCAGTACCAGCCTTTAACGTCAACAACTTAGAACAGATGCGCGCTATTATGATGGCGGCTGATGCCACCGATAGTCCGGTGATAGTGCAAGCCTCTGCCGGTGCCCGCAAGTATGCAGGTGCACCATTTTTACGCCATCTGATCCTGGCTGCAATTGAAGAGTTCCCGCATATCCCTGTGGTAATGCATCAGGATCATGGTACTTCGCCAGCCATCTGTTTACAGGCCATTCAACTTGGTTTTTCATCCGTGATGATGGACGGCTCTTTGGGCACTGACGGTAAAACGCCAACAGATTATGCATATAACGTTGATGTTACCCGTCGTGTGGTTGAGATGGCCCACGCAGGTGGTGTGTCTGTGGAAGGGGAGTTAGGCTGTTTGGGAAGTCTGGAAACAGGTGCCGCCGGTGAAGAAGACGGTATTGGTGCTGACTGTGTGTTAAGTCACGACCAGATGCTGACTGATCCGGAAGAAGCTGCTCAGTTTGTTAAAGCAACAGGTGTAGATGCTTTAGCCATTGCTTGTGGTACTTCACATGGTGCCTACAAATTCAGTCGTCCGCCAACAGGCGATATTCTGGCGATTGATAGAATTAAAGAAATTCACGCCCGTATTCCGGACACCCACTTAGTGATGCACGGTTCTAGTTCAGTGCCGCAAGAGTGGCTTGCAGTTATTAATGAGTTCGGTGGCAAAATTCCGGAAACTTATGGCGTTCCGGTGGATCAAATTCAGGAAGGCATCAAACATGGCGTGCGTAAAATCAACATCGATACCGATTTACGTTTAGCTTCAACCGGTGCAATTCGCCGTTTTATGGCACAGCACCCGGCAGAGTTTGATCCGCGCAAGTATTTGCAAGCTTCTGTCGTTGCAATGACAGAAATTTGTAAAGATCGCTACCAAGCCTTTGGGGCAGCTGGTCAGGCGTCAAAAATCAAAACCATTTCTTTAGAGAAAATGGTGAAGTTATATGAGTCGGGAAAACTAACACCGAACATTAAATAAGCGGAAAAATGAATGACTGTTTAAAAATTAATACGCAAATATTTAAACAGTAATTCAGGGTAAAAATGCAAGCGGAATTTGTTGCAAAACATTTGCGAACGGGGGTTGCCGTTATATTGACAACCCCCGTTTTTGCTGCAATGATGCGGGCGGTTTACCCTCTAACCAGGTCATGTTTTATTACAAACAGACCTTCACTATACAGGTTACGTTAATCAGCAATTATTGGTTGGGAACTATGTCTAACAATAACATCCGTAAAAGCCTGATCGCATCAGCATTCGTTGGTGCCTTCACTCTCGTAAGTGGAGTTGCGTCAGCAACTACTTTGGCTGAGTTGCAAAAAGCACATGCACAAACTGCAAATGCTTCAGCTCAGTCTCAGGAAAAAATCAACAATATCTACGATCAGTCGCAAGAACTGCTGGCTGATTATCGCGCTCTGGTTGAACAAACCGAAAACCTGAAAGTATACAACGATCACGTTGCTAAACTGGTTGCTGATCAAAACGAGTCGCTGGCTTCTTTAGACAAGCAGATCGGTACTATCGAAGGTACCAAACAAGGTATCGTGCCATTAATGTACAAAATGGTGGATACACTGGAAGCTTTCATCAAAGCTGATATGCCGATTGACGTAACAAACCGTTTGGCTCGCGTACAGCGCCTGCGTGACGTCATGGGCAACTCAGCTGTCAACACTTCAGAAATGTACCGACTGGTTATTGAAGCTTACCAAATCGAAAAAGATCTGGGCACTTCACTGGTAACTTATACCGACAAACTGACAGTTGATGGCAATGAATTAACTGTGAACTACGTATACGTAGGTCGTGTAGCGCTTTTAGCTCAATCTCTGGACGAAAAACAAGCCTGGATGTTCAACAAAGCATCAGGTCAGTGGGAAGCTCTGGGTCAGGAATACCTGGAATCTACCAAGTTTGCGATTCGTGTAGCTGGCAAACAAGCTGCCCCAGAATTGTTAAAACTTCCAGTGTTAGCAGCGGAGTAAGAATAAATGAAGAAAGTGTTTAAAGGTTTAGTAATTGCAGCTGCGATGACTATGTCTGCTGGCGTATGTTTAACTGCTGCTGCAGATACTGCGAAATTAGATCAACTGTTAGAACAGGTCAAAAAAGACCGTTTATCTGAAGGTAAGATTGACCAAGCTCGCGAACAAGAGTTTTTGTCTGACCGTGCTGATAAACAAGCTCTGTTAAACAAAGCAAAAGCTGCGTTTGCTGCAGAAGAAGCCCGTGGCAAATCTTTAACTCAGCAGTTCGCTGATAACGAAGGCAAACTGGCCGCTAAAGAGCAAGAGTTGCAAACAGCTCAAGGTACTTTAGGTGAGATGTTCGGTATCGTTCGTGGTTCAGCTACTGAAACTATCGGTGCTATCGCGACGTCAAACATCAGTGCTCAGTACAAAGGCCGTGAAGAATTATTGCAGAAATTATCTGTAGCGAAAGAACTGCCTACAATCAGTGAGTTAGAAGAGCTGTGGATTGCTCTGCAAACTGAAATGACTGAGTCAGCTAAAGTATCTAAGTTCTCAGGTGAAGTTGTTGCGTTAGATGGTAACAAAGCAACTGCCAATGTTGTTCGTGTTGGTTCATTTAACCTGATTTCTGACAACGGTTACCTGGTGTATAACGCTGACACTAAAGAAATGCAGCCGTTAGCAAAACAACCAGACTCACATATCCTGTCTGCTTCACAGAAATTCGCTTCAGCGCCAGCTGGCCAGGTGACTCCTGTGTATGTGGACCCAACAGGTGGTGCTTTATTACGTCTGAAGACACAAGAAGCTACACTTTCTGAGCAGTACCACCAAGGTGGTGTGCCAGGTTATGTTATTACTGCATTATTAATTTTCGGTCTGTTAATTAGTGCTGTTCGTTACGTAGCCCTGACTTCTGCTTCTTCGAAGATCAATGCTCAGCTGAAAAACCTGTCAAACCCAAATACGAACAACCCACTGGGTCGTATTTTGAAGGTTTACCACGACAACAAATCTGCTGATGTTGAAAACTTAGAGCTGAAACTTGACGAAGCTATCATGCGTGAAACTCCGTCTATCGAAAAAGGTATCGGTATTATTAAACTGATCGCTGCTGTAGGTCCGTTACTGGGTCTGTTAGGTACAGTAATCGGTATGATCGGCGCGTTCCAAGTAATTACACTGTACGGAACTGGCGACCCGAAAATCATGGCTGGTCAGATTTCAATGGCGTTAGTAACAACTGTTCAAGGTCTGTTATGTGCTCTGCCGTTGCTGTTTATCCACTCTATGTTACAAACTAAATCAAACTCAGTCCTGCACATTCTGGATGAGCAAAGCGCTGGTATCATCGCTGCTCATGCGGAGAAGGAGAAAGCGTAATGCATAGCCTGATAGAGCTTTGGGAATCTGTCAGGGATTTTATCGCTACCGGCGGCGATGTTCTTTATGTTGTCGCCTTCGTGCTCTTTGTGATGTGGGTTTTAATCATTGAGCGCTTTTGGTTTATTACTCGTGAATATCCGGTACTGCGTGACAGAATCATCGCAGACTGGAATGCACGGAGCGATACAACCTCATGGTATGCGCATAAAATTCGTGATGCGTGGGTTTCAGAGGCGTCGACCAAACTGAATGAAAGGGTAAATGTAATCAAGACTTTGGTTGCAGTATGTCCGATGGTTGGTTTGTTAGGCACTGTGACCGGTATGATAGCCGTATTCGAAATTATGGCGGTGCAAGGTACCGGTAACCCAAGACTGATGGCGGCAGGTATTTCTATGGCAACAATCCCGACTATGGCCGGTATGGTTGCAGCATTATCTGGCGTGTTTGTAACGTCCAAATTGGAAGGTAAAGTCAAGTCAGCAGTTCATGAATTGACTGACAGCTTGCCGCATCATTGATAGAGAGTAATTTATGGCACGTAGAACTAAACGTGAAGCCGAAGAGGCAGCAATTGACTTAACGCCAATGCTGGACGTTGTATTCATCATGCTGATCTTCTTCATTGTAACGACATCGTTCGTGAAAGAAGCTGGTATTGACGTAAACCGTCCGAAAGCAACAAAACAAATATCTAAACCATCTGCAACTATCTTCGTTGCAATCCGTGCAAACGGTGAAATTTGGTTAGATAAACGTGCTGTTGATGTGGAACGTGTTGGCGCTACTATCGAAAAGCTGCTTGCTGAATCACCAACAGACACTGTAATCATCCAGGCTGACAAAGAAGCGAAGCATGGTGTTGTGGTTTCTGTAATGGATCAGATCAAGATAGCTGGTATCGATAAGATCTCGATTGCAGCGGAGAATAAGTAATATGGCAAGGTTATTACTTTCACTTATTATTGGTGCGGTAATAACGTTTTTCCTGTACGTATTGATGGCATTCCTTGTAGGTGGGGATGGTACATTCACCAATGCTAAAAAGGATAATATCGTTATTGAGATAAACTCGCAGCCGCCTGAGTCAAAAGCTCAGACGCGGACGCGGGTGCCGCCACCACCGCCACCGCCGCCGCCAGAGCCGCCAAAGCAGCAGATCGTATCTGAATCAAATACGAATGATGCCAGTTCTATTGGCTTTAATGCCCCAACTGTTGATGTTGGTGGTGTTAGCACAGGGCTTGGTGATCCGTCAGCTGCGATGATGCGTGATGGTGATGCAACGCCGATAGTACGTATTGAACCAAAGTATCCGGTTCAGGCAGCTCGTGATGGCATTAATGGTTGGGTGCAGTTACGTTTTTCAATTATGGAAGACGGTAGTGTTGATGAAATCGAAGTTATCGATGCTCAACCTAAGCGTGTATTTGACCGTGAGGCGATTCGTGCGCTGAAGCGTTGGAAATACTCACCCAAGATTGAAAACGGTAAAGCTTTGAAGCAAACAGGCCAAAAAGTACAACTTGATTTCAATCTTGATCAGGCTGGGGGTTAATCATGAAATTGAATAAACTGACATCAGCTTTGGTCGTATTCGCAACAATCGGTGCTATTTCGTTGCCAGTAAGTTCAGCGTATGCAGCACCGGATGCGGCAAAGATTGCTGAGCGTAAGGCTCGCAAATCACAAGCAGTCGGCGAGAAAGTCGGTAAGGCGATAGGTAAAGCTTACGAGCTTTACAGTGCAGATAAAATTTCTGAAGCTATTGCCGTGCTCAGTGGTATTGAGCCAACAGCAGCTTTTGATAAGGCATATTTATACAAGTTTTTAGGTACTCTATATGCGGAGAAGGATCCTGCAAAAGCGCTTAAGATGCTTACAGATGCTGCGAAACTTGATGTATTAAGCTTTAATGACCAGGCGCAATTGTACCGTACTATTGCCGACCTGAACTTAGGTGCAAAGAAATATCAGGAAGCATTAAACAACTATAACAAATGGATGGATTTCACAGGTGAAACCAACCCAGATGTTTATATGCGTATTGCGAACTGTTATTACGAAATGAAGCAGTACAACAAAGTTATTGCGCCTGCAGATGCTGCGATCGCTCTGATGAAGACTCCGAAAAAGGATCCTTACATCATGAAGCTGGGTGCATACTATGAAAACAAGCAGATCAAAAAAGCGATTGAAGTGCTTGAGACCATGGTTGTTGTATTCCCGGATGATAAGCAATGGTGGGTACAGTTAGGTAACTTTTATAACCTGGACGAACAATACGGCAAGGCTCTTGCCGCTGTAGATCTGGCTTATAAACAAGGTTATCTGAAGACTGAGAATGAAATTAAGTTGTTGGCCAACCTGTACAACAACAATAACATTCCCCACCGCGCCGCAGCGTTGCTTGAAAAGCATATGAAAGCCGGGTTAGTGAAGAAAGATCGTAGCGTACTGAGTAGTATCGCGAGTTCTTACAATTCATCCCGTGACTTTGATAAAGCAGCTTTTTACTACGGTGAATTGGCCAAGCTGGAAAATGACGGTGAGTTCTACCGTCGCCAAGGCTTGTCTTATTTAATGGCTGGTAAACAACCTGAGGCTACTGCTGCACTGCAGAAAGCACTGGAAGTTGGTGTGAAAGATAAGGGTAAGGTACATACAGCCCTGATAGAAGCATATTTCTACCAAGCCAAGCTGAAAGAAGCTTACCGTCATGTTGAGTTGGCTCGCGCCAATGGACAAGAAAAAGTTGCTAATAGCTGGGGTCCGTATATTAGAGAAAGAGCCAGTAAAAAAGGCATTACTCTGTAAGATGCTCCATAATAAAAAAACCCGCTTCGGCGGGTTTTTTTATGGTCGCGTTAAAAC
This sequence comes from Rheinheimera sp., assembly GCF_036782235.1. GTDB lineage: Bacteria > Pseudomonadota > Gammaproteobacteria > Enterobacterales > Alteromonadaceae > Pararheinheimera. The sequence goes on from NZ_DAIPZL010000007.1 coordinate 106,560, forward strand.
CACCTCAGATGGTGAGCAGTATCATACTGGCTTAAATGTATTGAGAACAAATCCAAAGCTATATAGTGGTGGCATTCCCATAAAATATCTGGCAATGCCACATCACGGAGTGAATAAAGCGGTAATTTCTGGCCGGCCGTCAAAGCTCTTCGGTGTTTGGCAACGAAGTATCTGTGTCACCAAGTGAATTACGCAAATCCAGCATCTTGTATTTATCAATCAGTGCATACAAAGTGGGGCGGGTTACACCAAGCAAATCCGCAGTTTTTGACAGGTTTCCATTGGATAAGTTGTAGGCATGACGTATTGCCTGTGTTTCAGCTTGCTCACGGACCTTTCTCAAAGTTAACGGTGCAAACTTGCCAGCAACATCAGCCTGCAAGCCTAGATCTTCGGCACTGATAAATTTGTTGTCAGCCATAATAACGGCGGATTTTAATTTGTTCTGTAATTCACGTATGTTGCCAGGCCAACGATGTCCTAACATGGCGTTAATAGCATCTTCAGTAAAGCCCTGAATATTAGTATTAAATTCGTTGTTAAATTTCTGCAGTAACGACTTTGCAATTACGATAATGTCCTGTCCTCTATTACGCAGCGGTGGAATGTTTAAGGTGATTTCGCTGACACGGTAGAATAAGTCTTCGCGAAAACTTTGTTCAGCAACCATTTCGGCAAGGTTGCGGTGTGTTGCACAAATGACACGAACATCAACTTCGATTTCATTACGTCCGCCTACGCGCTCAATAACCCGTTCCTGTAAAAAGCGTAACATTTTTGCCTGAAGTGCCAACGGCATATCGCCAATCTCATCAAGCATCAAAGTGCCGCCATTGGCGGTTTCGATTTTGCCCAGGGTAGTTTTGTGTGCGCCGGTAAAAGCGCCTTTCTCGTAGCCAAAAAGTTCACTTTCCAGCAGGTTGTCCGGTATTGAAGCACAGTTAATCGCAACAAAAGGTTTGCCGGCTCTGGGACTTTGTTTGTGAATAGAACGGGCAAACACTTCTTTGCCGGTGCCACTTTCACCAAGTAACAAAGTAGTGATCTCGGTGGGGGCGATTTTTTCCACCATACGGCAAGCTTTTTGAATGGCTTCGCTATTGCCGATAATATCCTGGCTTTTATAGTTCGCTGCTTTCAGCGCCCTGTTTTCCGCTTCTAATTCCGCAAGACGAAATGCACGGCCAACGATGATATTTAATACATCAACATCAATAGGTTTTTGATAATAATCATAAGCGCCAAGTGCAACGGCCTGCAGTGCGTGTTCAGTATCTGTACTTCCGGTAATAACGATTACTTTGGTATCTGGGTTGTGCTGCAGAATTTCAGTCAGGCAGGCGAGCCCTTCTGATGCATTGGTTGGATCCGGCGGCAGGCCCAGATCCAATGTGACCACTGCAGGCTCGTAGCGACGCACTTGTTGTAGTGCAGATAAACGGTCATCGGCAAATACAACTTCGTAGTCAGTCAAACTCCATTTTAATTGTTTCTGAATACCCAGGTCGTCATCAATAGCTAACAATGTTTTCATATCACGTTCCGTGTAAAAGTTTCGCTTAGTTTAATGGAAGCCGGATGCTAAAGGTAGAGCCAATCGTAAGCTTGCTTCGTACCGTTAAGCGCCCGCCATTTTGTAGAATGAAGTTTTGTGCATCATAGGCGCCTATACCCATTCCCGCATTTCCTTTTGTGGTATCAAAAGGTTTAAAGAGGCGATCGCGAATAAATTCTTCGCTCATGCCACAGCCGGTGTCGGTGATTTCAAGCTGCATAAACTGATCGTCGCAGTCCAGCGTCAGGGTTACTGAGCCCTGCTCTGGTGTTGCCTGTTGTGCATTGTCGACCAAATGGAAGATTACGTTTGCAAAGCGCTCCGAGTCTATCAACAATTCGCAATCACGCTTGATTTGCAAAGCTGGTAGTGGTGTATGAGTCTGGCAACGTTGGCTGAGCAGGGTGCTGAGCATGCTACCGACTTTCACCCTGGCAAAGCGTTCAGTTCCGGCTTGTTTGTTAGTCAGTTGCGACAACATATTATTCAGGCGCTGTTGCATTGCTTCTATAGTGGTAAAAGCGTCGTCAACAAACTCCGGGTTATGGCGATGCCGCTCTGCATTCTTCAGTAACATATCTATCTGAGCTTTAATGTTTTTTAAGTCGTGTACCACAAAAGCTGACATACGGCTAAATGCAACAAACTGAGCGTTTTCAGACAGTTCTTTACTGGCTTCACTCATAAATAAATAACTGCTGATTTGCTCTGAAACTGCGCTCATATAATCGCGCAGTTCCCAGTTCAGTTTCAGCTTTTCATTCACTTCGGGTTTTAATAGGCAGCAACCCCAGAGCCGGTTTTTTTGCTGAATGGGGACTAATAACAAGGAATTGCTCTGAGTTAGGCCTGCCTCTGACAGCAATTTATTCACATGTTCGTCCTGTTTATCACTAAAATCCAACAGCCAGTACTTATGATTAAATTCACGTTGATAAGCATGTGTTAGTTTTAATAACTGTGGGTTTGGTTGATATACCTGCGTATGGGCTAACAGTATTGTGGTGTCATCCTGGGCAAATTTTATTAAAGCGCCATGGCTGTATCCAATGGCCTGGCACCAGGCTTCAAGACACACCTGAGGTGCATTCTGATCAACAATTTCAATCTGTTTCAACTGACGGCTTAGTTCTACCCATTTCAGTCGATAGTCAAAGGTATTGGCGAAAAAATGTTTTTCAATGAAGACCTTGGATTTACGTCTAATGCTGTTTGAAAACAATAAAACAGACAATACCACACAGCCGCAGACTACAAAGACCACCTGTAGTAGGGTGGTCCAATCCCCACCAAAATAGCTCAGATAATAACCGACAACGGCCAACATACAGAGGTAAATGCCAGCACCAAGAACCATTGAACTTTGCAATACGATATCGCGTGACACATAAACATTAATGCCCCACGACTTGATGCGTTTAACGGCAATGACCAAAAAGGGCAGCATCATCACATGCACGTAACCACGAGCTTGCCAGGTTTGACGATTTACTTCTCCCAGTAAGGCCGCTTCAGCCAGCAAGTAAAAATCAAAAAGCACACTGCCAGCCACTGCAATCACCAGAGGCTTAAACTGCCATTTCTGAATACCGGCCTGACGATATATTGCCTCCACCATTGCCAGCAGAATAATGGTCAGGATAAGGGCTGCTAACAACTGCATTTGTGTGCTTACAACAAGACCTGCACCAAGCCAAACAACAAAAGCCATCAGCACAAGACGTAGTTTAGGTTGCCACATTAGCTGGGTGACTTTTTGTTCAGTGCGGCTTAAAGCAGAGAATAAAAATAACGCCAAACTGTATTTCTGCAGATTTTCCAGAAAAAACGAAAGATATGTACTAAAGGGCAGAACCTGAGCACTACTGTTGATGTAAGCCCAGCCAATACAAACCAGAGTATAGATACTCAGTAGTGTTTTCTGCGCATTATTGGTTTTTACGGTAAGTAATAATGCCCAGAATAACAGGTAACCTAAACCCGCTAACCAAAAGCCATAACGACCAAACTCAAGTGTTGCCGGGATAAAAACTTCAGTCATTATTCTTTGCCATTAACTGTTTTAAATGTTTAACCGGGATGGCAAAAGCGATACCACTTGGATCGCTGAGCACAGCTTCGCGGCTTGCTTTTACCAAAACCATGTTAATCACTGCCACAACTTTGCCATCGGATTGTCGGTACAAAGCGCTGCCGCTGTTACCCGGGTAAGCAGTGCCGTCAAGCTGGTAAACCGGAAAAGGTTGTTGCAACTGGCGTAATGTTCTGGGGTTAAGCGCGGTTGAGTGGTCTGCCGGTATCGCGATAGGTGTGACTGCGCTAATAATAGCTCTGTGGGTTGCCGGATAAAGGCCAAGAACAGCCGTGATCGGGTAGCCAGTAAAAGCAACTTCAGTGCCTTCGGCAATAATGTCTTCCTGAGCAAGTTCCAGATAAGGCAAGGTAGCGCCAATATCCAGCAGCGCTAAATCGTGCTCCCGACTGGAGCGAATATCCTTGATCTGATGTATCTGTGGTTGGCTGCCATGCCCGGACAGCACAACGTAACTTTCGTTTTTGCTGATATCAGGCAGCTTTTCAATCACATGGTAGTTGGTTGCGATTCTGTTACCTGGCGCAACTGCAAAACCACTACCGATTAATTTGAACCTTGGGGCTGATGTCGGGTTATATACAGCGATGGCAACAACAGCAGGTTTTACTTTAGGTATCAGGCTGCTCAACTCTGTTGCCTTTAATTCCGACATGAGCAACAGCAAAATTAACAGAATGATCCTTATCATGTTTTATCCTTATTCACTCAGCCAAACAGAGGTTGTAACAGTGTAACTGCAGTGTTCAGTGCTGGAAATGAAATTCGCAACTTTAGTAAATTCGATCATACTAATCCTGACTGTCAGACGGCGTTCGCAACAGAGGAGTTAAAGATGTCGTTGCACACAGAACTCACCACTAAAGAAATTGTGCCTATTTTTTCAGGTGGTGGAACCCGGTTACCCTGCTACATTGGTATCCTGAATGCTTTAGCTGAACTTAATTTAGACTTTAAACATGTGGTCGGAGTTTCTGGTGGCAGCATAGTGGCTGCCTTGCTTGCCTCTGGTAAGACAATGAAAGAAATGAAAATGTTGGCTCTCGAAACAGATTTCAAACAGTTTCGTGGATTCTCTCTGTTAAACCTTTTACGCACAGGCGGACTTTCCAGTGGTGACATTTTTGAACAATGGATAGATAATCAACTGGAAGGTCAAACTTTCAGCGATATGAAACTGGATTTACACGTTCTGGCAACAGATATTAACGGTGGTGGTCCTGTGGTGTTTAACAGGAAAAACACACCGGATTTAAAAGTCTCTGTTGCAGTGCGGTACTCGATGTCTATCCCCTTGCTGTTTTCTTTTAAGACGTTTGAAAATCATGTGATGGCTGATGGAGTCATTCTGGCTGAAGATGCGTTACATCAGGATTGGTCTAACCATGGCGTTCCTGTTATTTGTTTTCGGCTCAAAAGTGAGAGTGAACACAGGCCAGTGCCCAAACGCAGATTTTTGCCACTGGTGTCCTATGTGCTGATGTTGATCCAAACTTTTATGAATGCGATGTCGCGTGAGTATGTGCATGCCCAGTATTGGCACAATACGATTGTGATCAACACCGGCAATATATCATCAGTGAAGTTTGACATGACCAGTGAAGAAAAAGAACGGCTGTATGAAATTGGTTATATCACGGCATTTTCAGTGATCCCAATCAAGTTGAAGAGTTATATTTTTGAAACTGCAGTACGATAAATCATAATGTCTGAATGTTTTGTAGTATAAACAGGTTCAGTTAATTTACAGTTGTAACTGAGCTTTCTATAAACGGGGAATTTTATGAAACAGCTGAAGAGCTTAGTGGATAAGCCAATCATCGGTGGTATTGTTAAAAAGGCAATTTCTTCGCTGGCCAGTAATGAAGCAAACTCCATTTCCGAGCATTTTTCGATGTATTTAAAACCACAGATTGCAAAGTCTGATGATCTTAGGCGAGAGGTTTATAAGCTGAGACATCAGGTCTATTGCGAAGAACTTCATTTTGAAGACGTGCGCCAGGGATATGAAGAGTTCGATGAATTTGATCCCAGAGCTATCCATTGTTTTATCCGGCATTTGAGTTCTGACCAACTGGCAGGAACCGTCAGGCTGATTACATCAGCTAACGCTGAGCAGTTGTTGCCGATGGAAAAGTTCTGTCTGCATGCAGTGACGGACGCAAAACTGCATCCGAGGAACTTTGCCAGAAATGAAATTTGTGAAATGTCCAGATTGGCAGTGCCTGCTGCGTTTCGTAAACGTCAAATCGATAAGTTTGCCGGGGTAGCAACGGGTGCCATTGATGAAACAGTGTTTTCGGCAACTGAACTCAGATGTTTTCCTTATATTGCTATTTGTCTTTATATGGCTGCTGCGGCCATGTCATACAAGACAAAACGTTACCATACCTTTGTGATGATGGAACCAAGGCTGGCCCGCAGTCTCAGTTTTGTTGGCATAAATTTTATTAAAATAGGCGATACCATAGAATTTCATGGTCAAAGAGCTCCATATTACATAGACTCAAGAACGTTAAAAAAATCAATGAGTTCAGGTTATCTGAAGTTGCTTGAGGCTGTAGAGTACGATCTGTTTCATACCGAAACGCAAAAAGCCGAATCTGAAGATGGATATTTTGGTGCTGTACTGGCAATAGTGTGACTGTGACGGTTAACTGCAATGGAGTGGTCTGGTGACAGAATATAAGTTTGATTATAACGAAGCCTTTTCCAGAAATATCGGCTGGGTCACGGCGGAAGAGCAGCAAATTTTGCGCAACACCAAGGTTGCCATAGGGGGGCTCGGTGGCGTTGGTGGTGATCATGCTATTGTCTGCGCCAGATTGGGTATATCCCGTTTTAATATTTCTGATTTAGACACCTACGATGTGCCAAATTTTAACCGTCAAGCCGGTGCCTCTATGCTGACCTTGGGCTTGCCTAAATCAGAAGTTATGGAACAAACACTGCGCAACATCAATCCTGAAGCCCAGATCCGTAACTTTAACACCGGGATCAGTGAAACCAATATTGAAGAGTTTTTAGACGGCGTTTCCGTTTACATTGATAGCCTTGATATTTTTGCGTTGGAAATCAGAAGAAAGGTTTTTCAGCGTTGTTACGAAAAAGGCATTCCATGTATTACGGCCGCCCCGATGGGGATGGGCACAGCTATGCTGGTATTTATGCCAGGTGAAATGACTTTTGAAGAGTATTTTTGTATGCAGGATACGCCTGCAGGTGCAAGCGAGGCGCAAAAGCAACAGATTTTCAGCGACAACATTATGCGTTTTGTTATTGGTGTTTCACCGTCAGTGCAACAACGTCATTATCTGGTTGAGCGTAGTTCAGTTAATTTTTTCAAGAAGAAAGTTCCGTCAACTTGCATGGGCATTTCACTGGCTGCCGGTGTACTTTGTACCAATGTGCTGAAAATTATTCTGAAAAGAGGTGAGGTTATTTATGCGCCAAGAGGGCTGCATTTCGACGCTTACCGCAACAAACTGATTAAAACCTGGCGCCCTTTTGGTAACAAAAATCCGCTACAGAAATACATGTTCTGGCGACTTAAAAAAATTCTGCAAATGAGCTGATGCTATGCCAGGTGACACGGGAAACGACTAATATCTATCGGAACCAAAAAAGCCAAACGACAGTTTGGCTTTTTTATTGTGAATATTTTCTGCTCCCTGGCAGCGCGGCCGCAATGCTGTTTTGAGCCTGGCTTTTGACAGCTGGTTTTTGTGGGCGTTAAAGAAGCGCTATGCACAAATCTGCCTGCCAACTCCTATACAGTAGTTGTTTATCAGTGCAACGGAACATCAGTGATTTCACTGTCAGGATTTTTTTCACCTATATCTGTTCACTTAATTAAATTCAATTAAAACAATGGTTTAATATGTGGCACACATGTTGCTTTATGTGTAAAGACAGACACAGATACGACGCCCCGGATTTACAGGAGAGTAAAATATGAAATTTAAAGCTTTAGCCCTCGTAGGTGCATTATTAGCAGCTCCAGTGGTTGCCCAGCCAATCTACATCAATATCGGCGCAGATTACGGTGGAAACGCAAACTATGTTGGCGATACCAATAAAACAGGCTGGTTAGATGAACTTCAGTTTAACTACAACTCATGGTCAAAAGTGTTTGATTCAAACGGTAATATGACCATTGATGCAGGTGATGTAATTACTTCATCAGGTGGCTTGTTAGGTTCTGGTTTTAATAACTTTGCCGGTCTCTATGGTAATAACTCAATCAGCTCATTTTTACCACAACAGTTTGGCGCTTTTGGCCCAAGCAACAACGGTTATAAAAACGGTTGGGAGTTAAGTTTTGGTTTCAATAACCTGACTGGTGTGATTGATGGTTTTGGTGGTGTGAATTGGGTTAGTGGTACTATCTCTTTCTACGCTACTACCAATGTAGGTGCTTGTGCAGCTGCAAACAACATTAATTGTTTCACCCGTTTGTTTGATATGAACGTAACCAACGGTGGAAACATTCCTAGCGCCACTATCCTGAATGGTTATCTGTCTAACTTCAACACATCTCAAAGCATCAACGGTGTGATTGCAGGTGACATTTTTAACACAATGTTCGGTGGTAGCAACCAGTCGTTCCGTGCTATCCACGATACATTAGCATTGACTGGCCAACAACAAAACTTCCAGTTTTTAGTTGACCAAAACGTAGCTGCATTACCAGCGGTAACAGGCTATGACCCGGTGACTAAAACTTTCACTTTAGCACGCGCATTGCACGATGGTTCACTGGCGTTTAACGTGCCAGAGCCAACGTCAATCGCTATCTTAGGTTTAGGTTTATTGGGCTTAGGTTTAAGCCGCAGAAAACAAGCTTAATAAGCTATAAATAAAAGAACCGGCGTAAGCCGGTTTTTTTATTTTCTGTTATTGTCAGTTTAAAGCCACCTCCTATGGAGGTGGCTTTTTATTTAATCTAACTATCTCTTACAGGGGGGCATTAACAATATTACCACTGAGGTATTCTCCATGTTATTTTATTTTCCTTATATGGGAAAGTCAGCACACTAAATTATCTGGATCATCTTTAAAGCGTCTTGTTTTTACTGAGATGACAAATCTGAACAAAAGAAGCTGAGCAACCGTCAGTTTAACAAGTACAAAGCGGCTAAGGTAAGGCAAATAACAAAACACTCTCTTTTATAGAGACTGGTATTTCTTAATGATGCTTATAAATCAACTAATTTTTAAAAATAAGAGTTTCGGATAAATATTTAAAGTTGCAAGCCAGAGCAAAAAATATAACCGAAGCTATTTGTTATAAACAAAGCTGCGCTAGTTTTTATTCTTTATATGGCTAAATCCTACCGTTAGCACAGTGTGATCTGCATTTTACGAGCTTTGGCTGAACAATCATTTGATGTATAGGCAGGGATTCTGGAGTACAGTATTACTTAAATACAATTTGCCGTGGTTCAATCACTGCAATAATGAGTGAAGGCATGCATCTTGACATGATGGGATTATTCGTCGCGACGACGGTAACTGCTTCAGTTAACCAAAGGCAGCTGGTATCCGAAGCGATTTGACCGGCAAAAAAAAAGCTGCCTTATAGCGGCAGCTTTTTGTTTTAAGAAAAGGGTAAGTGCTTTAATTACTGGGCTTGGGCTTCCAGTTCAGCTTTAAGTTTCAGCTGAGCCTCATCTGCATTTTCAATAGTGCTCAACTGTGCTAACGCTTTGTTTTTCTGCCCATTTTTAATCAGCGCTTCAGCATGGTGCAGTTTCACATCGACACTGTTGGGGCGAATTTCAAGTGATGTTTCAAAAGCAGCTTGTGCCTCAGCCAGTTTGCCTTGCATTAATAAAATCTTACCTTGAGTATCCAAAACGTCCGGGTGGCGCGGTGCCAGTTTCAACGCTTTTTCAATATGCAGTGCAGCTTCGTCGATGTTACCTTGCTCGGCCAACAACCAGGCATAGTTGTTTAACACTACATAGTCGTTGGCATTTTTGCTCAGCAGTTGCTGATAAGTTTTTAACGACTCTTCAGGTTTTTCCGCCAGCATATAGTTGGCATATAAGCCTTGCAGCGTCGGGTTTTCGCCATGGGTGTCCAAATGTTGTTTTACCATGGCCGCTGCAGCGGCCAGTGATTTTTGTGAAGCGGTTAGCTCTGCCAGTGCAGCTAATGCCGCAGGATTTGGCTCTTGTTGATAACTTTGCTCAAATGCATTCATTGCTTTGCTGGTTTCACCAGCTTGCGTCAGTAGCCGGCCTTTAAGGTACAACACATTGGGTTTGTTATTTTCTTCGTCACCCAGCAGGGCGATAGTGGCTAATGCACCTTTATAATCTTTTAAATCAGCCTGATAAGACGCTTTACTTCTGAGCAGTACCTGGTTGTTAGGGTTCTTTTTCAGATGCTTATCAACAATTTCAATGGCTCTTGCCATTTCAGCGTTTTGCGCCAGAGCATTGGCATAAGACAACTCCGCATCAACGGAGTCAGGATTTTTTTGTACCCACTCACGTGCAACACTCAGCACCTGTTGTTTGTTTTTCAGTTCAGCATGAGCATTTAACAATAAAGCCCAGTACATTGGCGGTTTATCTTCAAACTTAGCGGCAGCATCTGTCAGGGTTGCAACTGTGGCTGCAGCTTTATTTTCAGCCAGATAAATAGCAGCCGTCGTCAGGCGAATGCCATTGTTATCGGGATGGGATTTGAGCATTTGTTCAGCCCTTGCTACTGCTTTACCGGCCTCATTCTGGGCTTTGCTCACCGCATAATATTGAGACAGGGCAGGTACATAAGTTGAGTCTGCCTGCAGCGCTTTTTCTAAAAGCTGAGCCGACTTTGGTAAATCTTTTTCTTTAATGGCAACCATGGCCTGCAACATCATTGTAAATGGGTTATTCGCACTGAGAGCCTCGGCTTTGGCCAGCATTTCTGTTGCGCTCTGATTATTGTTCTGCAATAAGTCCACATAACCTTTCAGGTTGTATGCCAGAAGGGCAGATTTTTCATCTTTCAGCCATTGATCGGCAAGCGCGCGGGCTTTATCAAACTGACCCAAACGAATATAGGTTTGCGCCAGAATAATCCGCGTTTTATCCTGCGTTGGGTCTGCTTTGAGAATATCTTCCAGCTCCGACACACCTTGTTCCCGCAAGCTGTCTACCCCCAGTTTGACTGTAGCCATAATGGTGCGGGTGGCGTTGTCGGTTGGTTTGGTTTGATCATATTTTTCAATCAGTTGCTGTGCGGCCGTTAAAGAGCCTTGTTTCAGCAGCTGATAAGAAGTCGCCGCAATCATTTTGTAGTCGGCATTGGTAATGTCTTTTTTGATTAAACTGGCGCTCACTTCGTCAGCGCGGCCTGCTTCCAGCAATAAGCTGGCGTACAGGGTTTCTAGTTCAGGATTAGCCGACAATAAATTTTTAATGGCATCAAGGTGCGCCAGCGCCTGGCCTGGTAAGTCGAGATTGATCGCACTTAAAGCAGCCAACAAGCGGGTGCTGCTGTCTTTCATACCGGCGTTAATAGCACGCTCGGCATGGTCTTTGGCCTGGTTATAATCTTTTTTCTCGTAAAGAGAAACGGCTTTTAAGTAGTTGGCCAGCGGCTGATTTGGATAACCTTTTAAAATCAGGTTCAGCTCAGTATCTGCTTCATCAAACTTTTCCAGCTCAACCAGGCTTTGGCTTAACATCAGTCGTGCAATAAAATCACGTGGCATCAGGTTGTTATATAACCGGAAACTCTCCACCGCCGGCGCGTGTTGGCCAAGCGACTGTTGTAATCTGGCTTTGATCAGCAGTGCTTCGCTGTACAGCGGGCTGGACACTGTCACCTGTGCAATCAGCGTAAGCGCAACATCTAGTTTTTCAGCGGCAATTTGCAGGTAACTTTGGGCAATAGCAGCAACATCGGCATTACGCTGTTGTTGCGCCAGTTCATCAAAATAGCTGAGCGCCTGATCTTTATTACCCGATTCCAGTTCGACCAGAGCACGGTATAAATTCAGATAGTCATGCTGGGATTCGCTGATGTCTTTGTCGTTGGCAAAAAGCTCAAGAATAGGTTTGTTGTCTTTTGCCGCGTAATAACTTTTAAACAGCGGTACTGCCACCACTTCTTTGCTGGCGCCTAACGACAAAGCGCGGTCCAGCTCCTTGGCAGCAGCCAGTACATCACCTGTTTTCAGATGCACTTTACCAAGTGCCAGCCGGTAGTCTTTGTTCTCCGGCTCTTGTTGCACCGCAGATTTTAATTCAATGATCGCGGAAGGGTAGTTGTTGTTTTGCATGAACTTTTGCGCGTCGGCATAATGCTCTGCACTGTCTTTTTTACTGCATCCACTCAAAAGTGCCAGCATAACGGCAGTGGCGAGCAGGCTGGTTTTTTTCATAAAACTACACTCCGGGTTAACTCAGCTTTGCTGAGTGATTATCCTTAAATCTACGGTACTTGTGTTCAGGCCTGATAAGGCTGGGGCCTCAGGCTTGTTTTGTTGCAACAAAAGCTAAAAGTGAGCCAAAAGTTTCAAATACTTCAGCGGATATTTCATCGTCATCGACGTGAATACCCAATTGTTCTTCCAGGGCTGTGATCACGCCAATCACCGCCATAGAATCAAATTCGGCAATAGCACCCAATAAACCGGTGTCGGTGTGATAATTTTTATTAATTTGCAAAACAGAATTGAGAATATCGGTAAGTAACTGATGTGTCATGGGTCGATCCTTGATTACGGCGTTAATATCAACAAATCACTGACATAAGCTGCTTTTACATCGAACAAATGAAATCTGTCGGTAAAATACTGTCGGCTTTCTGTTTAAAGTGATTTATTATTGCACACAAAGGGATTAAATGTGAATTGTCTTCAGGGTCATATGATTAGTAACCTCCACGATATAGTGCTGCAAGGCGCTTTGCAGTTTCCGGCGCGAACTGCATTAAAATTTAAAAAAGAATCAGTCACTTATTCAGAGTTCGCAGAAATAACTGCAGCTGCGGCAGGCCGTTTTATTCAGGCTGGACTCAGTCGACACCAGCGTCTTGCAGTTTATTTGCCCAAACAATTTGAAACAGTCAGCAGCTTTTTTGCAACTTCGCGCTGTGGCGGCGTTTTTGTGCCGGTAAATCCAGCTTTAAAGCCATTACAAGTGCAACACATTTTACAAGACTGTAACGTGCGGATTTTAGTTACCAGCAAAGACCGTTATGAAGTGTTGGCCGAATCTTTAGCCTTATGTGAAGACCTGCACACAGTGTTACTGGTGGACGTGGCTGCTGACTTTGTGCAGCAACAGGGCCATCTGCATATTGCCGCTTTTCATCGGCCCCATGTGACGCCAGCAATGCTGAACGAGCGGGTGGCACCCACTGATGCCGACATGGCCGCCATTTTGTATACCTCAGGCAGTACAGGTAAACCCAAAGGGGTGGTGCTCACACACCGCAATATGATAGTGGGGGCACAAAGTGTCTCCAGCTATCTGGAGAATAAACCAGAAGATGTGATCCTGGCGTTATTGCCGCTTAGTTTTGATTATGGTCTCAGCCAAATCACCACCGCCTTTTTAACAGGCGCCACTGTGGTGCTGCTGGACTTTTTCCTGGTGCAGGACGTAGTGCGGGCGATAGAACAACATCAGGTGACAGGACTTGCCGCAGTGCCACCACTCTGGGCACAGCTTGCCAAAGCCAAGTGGCCTGAAGGTGCCGCAGATTCAGTGCGTTATATCACCAACTCGGGGGGGGCTATGCCAGATGCACTGCTAACCCAGTTGCAGGGTATTTTTAGAAAAGCCGCGCCTTATCTGATGTATGGTTTAACTGAAGCCTTCCGTTCCACTTATTTACCGCCGGCCGATTTGCCCCGTAAAAGAGGTTCTATGGGCAAAGCTATTCCCAATGCAGAAATTGTGGTGGTACGCGAAGACGGCTCTTTATGTGGCCCGAATGAACCCGGCGAGTTGGTGCACCGCGGGCCGCTGGTCAGTTTAGGTTATTGGAATTCACCGGAAAAAACCGCTGAACGTTTTAAATTTGATCCAGTGATGCCAAAAGGTGCGTTGCTGGCGCCGATGGCGGTGTGGTCGGGTGATACCGTCAAGTATGACGAAGAAGGCTTTTTGTATTTTGTTGGCCGGCGCGACGAAATGATTAAAACCCTGGGCAACAGGGTGAGCCCAACCGAAGTGGAAGAAGCCGTTTATGCGCTGGATCCGGCTATTGTGGATGTAGCTGCACTGGGTATTCCGCATCCGGAACTGGATCAGGCCATAGTGGTGCTGGTGGCGATGCAACATCAGCAGCAGGTCGACACCAACGCTTGGTTGTTACAGCTGAAAAAAGCGCTGCCATCTTTTATGGTGCCCAAAGTGTTGCTGCAAAAAGACAGCCTGCCCAAAAATGCCAATGGCAAAATTGACCGTAAATTACTCTCCGGTGAGTACCAGCATTATTTTTCTGAAGGACAAAATCTGTGAATGCGCCAGCCGTGCCTCAACATGAATTGATGAACCAGTTTGCCGTAGAAGGGCAGCAGCTGCTGCTTGGCGGCATGAGCATGACTCAAATAAGCCAGGCGCTTGGTAATGAAGTGTTTTACGCTTACGACCGCAAGGTGATCAGTGCTCAGGTGCAGAAGTTTCGCCACTTTATGCCGTCACGTATTCATTTACATTATGCAGTGAAAGCCAATCCTTATTGGCCTGTAGTGAACCATTTACGTGCTTTGGTGGATGGTTTTGATGTGGCTTCACAAAAAGAAATGCTGCTGGCCATTCAAACCGGCATGCCGGCCAAAGACATCAGCTTTGCCGGCCCTGGTAAAGGCGACGCTGAGCTGCGTTCGGCCATCGAACTTGGTGTTACTTTACATGTGGAATCGGTGGGGGAGCTCAATCGTATTCACGCCCTGGGCCTTGCGGCAGGTAAAACGCCGCAGGTAGCGCTTCGAGTCAACCCGTCTTTTGAGCTGAAATCGTCCGGCATGAAAATGGCCGGTGGCGCCAAACCCTTTGGTATTGATGAAGAGCAGGTGTTTGCCTTATTGGCGGATTTTTCCGCTTATGCGGTGAAACTGCGTGGTTTTCATATTTTTTGTGGTTCACAAAACTTAAAAGCTGAATCGCTGATTGAAGCCCATCAGCTGACTTTTGCATTGGCCGCTAAACTCAGCGCCGCTTGTCCTTATCAACCAGAAGTGATTAACCTCGGCGGTGGCCTGGGGATTCCATATTTTGCCGGCGAAAAACGGCTGGATATTGCCGCTGTGGGCGCTTCATTAACAGCGCTCACCGAACAATATCAGCAGCAACTGGACGGTATTGAACTGGTGATTGAGCTTGGCCGTTTTCTGGTGGCTGAAGCAGGTTTATATGCCTGTAAAGTGCTGGATAAAAAGCAGTCGCGTGGCACCACTTATCTGGTCTGTAACGGCGGCTTGCATCATCATTTATCCAACTCCGGCAACTTTGGTCAGGTTATTCGCAAGAACTATCCGGTGGCCATTGCCAACCGGATGGGCCAAAGTGACACAGAGCTGGTGACAGTGGTTGGCCCGCTTTGTACGCCGCTGGATATTCTGGCGGACAGGATGGAGCTGCCCAAAGCCGAAGTGGGCGACTGGGTAGTGGTGTATCAGTCTGGCGCATATGGCGCCACGGCCAGTCCACAGGACTTCCTTGGCCATCCGGCAGTGGCGGAAATATTGTTGTAACCGGGACTTGTTTTAAGGCAAACGGGCAGTGCAACAGGACGTTGATACAAATCAAATGCAGGAGCCGCAAGTGACACAACTGGATTTTTCAGGTTCAAAAACACTGGCTTTTGCGCTGACACTGCTGTGTAGCTTATTTATCATCTATGGAAGCTGGCTGCCTTTTACCTTGTCGGGTGTTGATTTAACGCAAGCCTGGCAGCAGTTTCTGCAGTTATGGCAACAAGAAAGCACTTCATTTAGTGGTGTTGATTTTGGTACCAACATACTGCTAACGATACCACTGGCTTTTTTTGCTGCTGCCTGGCTGCAGCAGTTAAAGCCTTTTACGCTGCGATACCCCCTTATTGTGCTCTACTGCCTGCTGCTGGCATTTGTTGTTGAACTTGGCCAACTGATGTTCAGCGGCAGGGTCGCTTCACCTTATGATGTGCTGGCTCAGGGCATCGGTGCTGTACTTGGCCTGTTGTTGTGGCATCAGGCCGGACAGGCTATCTGGCCTTTGTTGAGTCAATTAACCCATGAAATAAGTAGCGGCTCAGTCTGGTACCGGCTCGCCATACTCTATGCTGTTGTTTTTTTTGTGTATAACGTACTGCCGCTTGATCTTACGTTAAATCCGGAAGGGATTTACGACAAATGGAAAGCCGGCAAAATTCTGTTGTTACCTTTTCAATATAAAGACGGTCCCTGGTTTGAAATCAGTTATGCCGTGATATCTGATGTGGCGGTCTGGCTGCCACTTGCTTATTTTGTGTTAAGGGCAAGCAAAGTGCACCAGCCAGCTGTGCTTTATGTCGCCCTGTATTCGGTTGTTACAGAGATAATCCAGCTATTTGTGATGTCCAGAACCACAGACATTGGTGATGTGATTTATGCATTATTAGCCGTTACAGCGTTAAAAATGTTGAAGGTACAACGGCAGGAGCAACAACAGAGGGGGGAGCCACAGCACAATACAACACCAACGCCAGGGACCGCTGCCTGCCAACAGTCTTCATTGTTTTTTATCTTAACGGCCTGGGCAGTCTGGAGCTGTGTTTTACTAATAGTATTCTGGTTTCCATTTAATTTTTCAACTTCCCATATCAAGGCCAAAATCACTTTTGAGCAATGGTTCAGCATGCCTTTTACAGAGTTGTTTCGGGACAGCCTGTTAACAGCCGTGTCCACAATGTTGCAAAAGACTCTGTTGTTTGCACCTTTAGGTTGGTTGCTGGCTATGCTGCGACTGCGCTGTACCACTCTCTGGTTGGTGGCTGCGGTGTTATTGGTGGTCTGCCAGATAGTACTGATTGAATTGGGGCAGATCTTCTTGCCAGATAAATTTTCTAACCTGACTGACGTGATCATCGCTGTTGTGGTAGTGGGTCTTACTTTTGTTGTTGGTCGTTTTTTTATACAAGATAAACAGGTTTCACCGACCGCAGTAAAACCTGTGGTAGTTCAGCTACCGCACCACAACTACATAATTACTGCAGTTAAATTTGTACTGACAGTAGTCGTTTTCGTGTATTTGGGCCGTCAGTCTTTTATTCCATACAACATTCGTGAGCTGGTAGGTGCCGGACAGCTATGGCAGGCTCTGATGGTTACTGCAGCTTTTTTCCTTTGTTTTAGTTTTTGGTCAATCAGGCTACAACGTCCACAAAGACCTGGTCTGTTACAGTTGCCGTTCCTGCTTTTTGTGCATAGCCAACTATTTTACTGGTTGTTATACGTGGCAGTGCCGCTTGAAGTGTTGCAAGACATAGTGGGAGCCTCGCACTGGCAATTTTTTCCTGCACTTGAGATGGCGTTACGTTTTTCGGCTTTTTTCTTGATGCTGCAACTGCCATTACTGCTGAACGCTATCCTGGATTGTGGATATAAAAGGTTATTGCTGCCGCTATGGATAGTGCTCTGGCCTTTTGCTGTGTTGATATGGCACTTGGTTGTAGTTACCTATGCAATTACCGACAACATTACCGAGCTGCTGACTGAAAATGGCGTTTGGTATAGTTCAATACTCTTGTGGTTATGGCTACAGAGTCTGTTGTTTTGCAGCCACTGGCTCAGTCATCTGGCTAGAGAATTAAGTATCAGAATAATTCTCACGAGGGGGGCACTGCTTGTTGCTGTTGTTTATTTTTCGTTTTCATTAATTTCCATGGCACTTGAAAGCCATATTTATAAATACAATCAGAGTTTTAGTGCTTTGCAGTTCTTATTAAGCCCGGACAGGAAAAACTACTTGTCATTAGATGGGGTAATGTTTAACTACTATGTAGCTGTAATTACAGTGATATTTTCTGTTTTGTGGTTCAAATTAAGTCTGAAATCTGTTGTTGATGAAAAAGTTGAGTGAATACGCGCCGCTATTAACAGTTCGCTACTTAGCGTTCTGTTTAATATGTTATTACCAAGTAAAGCCGTCTAAGGTGTTTAACTGATGATTAAAAATATTCTGATTTCAATCAAAAATTTTTTTCTGGCTGATTTTGAGTATTACAAAATATTTTCTGCTAGTGCCTCTGTTAAAGATGGTAGTTTGTTCCAGAATAGCGATTTTTCATTTTCGAGTGTTGTTGATGAGTCGTTGATAAAGAATAACCGGCACACTGAGATTAAGAATAATCACGCTTCAATTAATCATGAATCGCGATGTTATGGTGTTTTTAAAAACGATGAGCTTGTTGCAAGCTGTTATGTATGGAGTGGTGGTTTTTATAACAGAGTGCGGGGGTTTTTACCTTTAGCGCCGAATGAAGCAGAATTAACCTTTCTGGTGGTTGTGAAAGAACTGCGTGGTGCAGGTATCGCAGCAAAACTCATTGATTTTGCAAGAGCTGAAGAGGGTAAGCTTGGGACATCGAAAATTTATGCCCGTGTCTGGCATTCTAATATCAGTTCGGAGCGCAGTTTTATAAAGGCTGGTTGGATTAAAGATTTTTCAGCTATTAGTTTTCGACTCAGACCTCTTGCGAAAAAATTTGTATTTAAATGTTGAACGTATTCAACGAAAGTGCAATTTTGTTCCTTTTGACTTTTAATGAGATAAAAAGATTATATTCATGCAGGGAAATAAAAAGAAAGTTCTTCTCGTTGGTCAAATATCCCCAACGACTACAGTTGTATTTAAAACTTTTAGTTTACTTAGTCATATAGATTTTTATTACATTGATATTAACTGTCAGTCAGCAGGCTCGTTTAAAGGTTTGCTTGGCGACTTTTGTTGGCTTGAATACAAAAAAGACTGGCTTGAAGCTGTCAAAAATTTCTCAGAGTCATGCGAGGAGCTGTACGTTGTATGCGTTTCCTATGACGTAGCAAGAAGAATATACGCTCTTGAAAAAAGCAATATTAAAATGATGTATGCATCTCCATCTGTGATTGATATTGCTCAAAGTAAAAAACTTCAGAATGAATATGCCCAGCAATCAGGCTTCCATCTGTTGAATACCTATTATAGCAACGAAACAGGGTTTGAACCTGAGCAGTATAAATATCCTCTTGTTGTAAGACCGGTTTCTGAACAGAATGCCGCTGATTTTAAAGTGGAAATTGTATACAAGGCTGATGAACTTAAAACGCTTGCAACCAAATGTGACATTGTTGCGCAGACATTTGCCCGAGGCATGAAAATTGTTATTCACGCTTCTCGTTGCAGTTCAGGGGCGATTTCTCAGTTTCATTTTAGCATTCCAATAAGTTATGCCGGTTTTACCGTCAGGATGGATAGGTGTGCTCTGATTTCACAATTGGTAAAACCAGTAGAAACTATGTTGAAGCTTATTGATTATGTCGGGGTTTGCCATTTTGAGGTGATAGAAGAAAACGGACAGTTTTATTTTCTCGATTTAAATTTAAGGCTTGGTGGTACCACAGGGAAGGTTGCTAAACTTGGCTACAATGAGTGTTTCGAATTGCTGAGGATCAATCATATCGCTGCTGAGCCAATAACACAGTGGACTGCCGGGCATCATCAGCACACTGTGGTGAGCAAAATTGCTCTGATAAAGGCCATTGTCGCGTTATTCAGAGGGCAATGGAAACAAACGGATTATCCGCACCTTCAAGGCTACAAATTATTTTCGTGCTTATTAAAAAATATTATTACTGGCTCTGATGAAATATATAGCGCTGGCAACGCCAAAATAGCCAGTTATTTTTTACTCGATTACATTTCACGTTTTTTAAAGTTAATAAAAATTAAAAAATAGGCCATCAGTGTAAAAAGGCTTGGGAGGGCTTTGCATTTCATGGATGCAAAGTCATGACGGCTATTTGTATTTACTACGGATAATTTGTTCAAATTTACGCTGCACGCTGTAAAACGCATTTAATGACAAAATTTCAGGGCTGATATTGTTAGCTGCCCGATAGTCTGCAATTCCGGTCACATTAAATTTGTCTTTATTGTCGGCCAGGTAACTGGCAAGGCGATGGAGGTTTTTAATCAGCTTATGGTCTGGTGCAGATCGTTTTGCCCCCAGTAATTCAACACTGTGCGATAAAATAACAAAATCAGAATACCCCTGATGAAAGGCCTGAAGCAGTAAGTTTTGTAACTCTTTATAAGTACAGGCGGTGAGTTGTGTGTGTCTCAGACGATGGCCGGCCGTTTTGTATACCGTCATTGGAATTTCGTTGATTAGACCATAAGTGAAAGGTGTTCTCTGCAAAAGCTCAGCTGTGGTCGGTAGGGTATTACCATGTGCCGGCATCGACGGATTGAAGCTTGAATCTATAAAAATTTTATTTCTTTCAAGCGCAGTCAGTGTAGCTGCATTTGCAGAAAAACTGCCGGCCCGGAAAGCTTGTACAGCAGTACCTGTTTCACTTTCCAATAAATTTTTTGCCTCTTTTATAATCAGAGACTGCTCATCAACATTAAATTCGCTGAGTAGATACCGATTGCTAAAGTCAATATCATAAAATGGGTTTGGATCATGCTTAAGCCATTCGGGGTGAGCGTGTAGTTGGATATCATTATTGCCCAGGCGGCATATGTCGATCGTTTGACGAAGGTACTCATGACCAAATACCCGGCTAAACAAAGGTTCTATAAAACAAACCGTTGTAAGCCCAACGCTGTTAAATACATTGAGCTGATAAGGTAAACCAAAATCACCCTCAGGGGTTTTACCAAGAATATAGGTGTTATAGGCTTTACTTAATGAATCAGCGTCAAGTTTCCATTGTTCTGTCCACACTTCAACATCGATAGTGATGTAAACATTCATCATGTTCATCCCTGTGACATGTCTTGGTTGTGCTGATGGACAAAGGTTGTTGTGATTTGCTCTACTTGCTGCCGCCATGCCTGAGTTGAGAAGGTGTGGTTAGCTGCTGCCAGATGATAATGCTCAGCCTGTTGCAACAGTCGCTGCCACTGCAGATCTTGCTGGCATAAATCCAGAAATTCGCGGGCTGTCATATCCTCGCCACTGGTGATCACACAAACTTTGGCGGCTAGCTTAGACCAGCTTTGTTGCATATGCAGCACGTAATTTTGTTCGTTGCTTGCGGTCAGTTCTGTGGTTTGTCCGGGCGATTTTTGGTTTGCTTTTTTTAAATTTTGCCAAAGTGACAACACACTTTGCAGCACATTAAATTTGCCAGACAGCAGCTTTTGCCAGAATTCTTTGTTGGTCAAACGTTTCAGATAATAATGTTTAACCATAGTCTTAGCGTAGCTTTGTTGTTGTCGCACCCAAGGGTTCAGCAACACCAGACCACTTACCCTTGGATCCGGCTGCTGCCGTAATGCCAATAAAATTGCGCTGGCGCCATCACATAAACCCCAGAGGACCACAGACGTCAGCTGGGGTTGCAGGGTAAAAAACTGGTTGATTGCGGCATGAATATCAGCGCTTTGCTGGTAAAAGGTTGTTGTTTCGCCAGTGCTGTCGCCCATACCACAGACGTCAAAACGAAAAGCCGGAATGCCAGCCGCAGCTGCAGCTCGGCACATTTTGACAAACTGCCGGTGGCTGCCTACCCGATATTGCGGGCCGCCAACAACAATTAATAACCCTGTTGTACCGGATGCCGGGCTGACAATGCCCACCAAAGTTGCTGAAGATAAGTTCTGGCAACGCTGAAACTGAATGGCTTGTTCTGTCATGCTGTTACGCCTGTTAAAAAGTCGATACTGCTGGCAATCAATTCAGGGCTTTGTACCAGCTCTGAAGTGTTCCACCATGCCGGGCCCTGCAGTAACTGAAACTTTGCGGCAAAACACTGTGACAGTTGGGCCATGCCTTTTTCGCAGACTGGACTGATATTGGGTAGCATGGAGGTTTCCAGCCATAACAACGGTACTTGCCGGTAAATCGCAGGTAAAGCGGAGATGTCCTGCAGTAGCGAAATACTGCGGACAAGATGCTGGCTAATAGGGTAACCCGCTATCTCAACAATGCCTTCATTCAGTTGTTGTTCCAGCTCTTTTTGTGATGTTTTATTGCCAACAGCCATTTGCTCGGCAATTTTTAACCGGAAGAGCTGCTGTAAAAATATACTGCTTTGCAGATAAGGTTGCCATAACACAACGCTGTTAAGCGGTAGTGGCAATTCCGTTGTTGCCAATAGATCAAATAGTTGCAAAGCACCAAATCGTGATGCAACCAGGTTCACTTTTTTATAACCGCGATCTCGCAGCTGCTGGAGTAATAACGTCAGATCCTGCCGCCAGTCAAGCACTGAAACCTGATCTAAATCGCCATCGCTGTCGCCTGTGCCCCAGGCGTCTGGCAGAAAACTATCCTGTCCTTGTCCAAGCAGACCTGTCATCAACTGACGACTCAGATGCCTTGATTTATTCATTTCCTCGGCAAAGGGGGCGAGCAAAAGAGTTACGGTTTGGGATTGGTTGACGTTCAACATAGTGCGCAAAAAAATGCGGCGTGTTGCAAGCTGAATAAAGCTACTTTCCATAGTGGTGATCATAATTCCGGTTTTGCCGTTATCTTTGAAACAAGCAGAAGTGCTGACACTCCAGGAGTATGGCAGCAATATACACGAGAATATGATAATGTTCAGCGTGTTAAATGAGCCGAGCCAAAAAATGTGAACAGCTCATCTGCAGTTGTTGTTTCTTTTCCTGCTGGAGTTTTGTAATGCAAAGGATTGAGTTTTCATCACCGCTGGCAAATGCCCGTAATTATCAACCTGCACAGATCAAAGTTGAGCCTCAACTGCCTTTTTCCCATTTGCGGTGTTTTAGCGCTTCTGTGCTAAAAGACCTTGGCCTGCAGTTTTTCCGCAGTGGGCGCGGCGCTTTGTATGCTGCAGCTATGCAGCTAAAAAAGCCGGGGGAGAATATTGTTTTATTACCAGCCTATCATTGTCCGGCTTTGGTCGAACCATTTATTGCCGCTGGCTATCAGATAGAGTTTTACCCCTTACAGCCAGATCTCACAGTGGATATGCAAGCTTTACAAGCCTGTATCACTGTCGATACAACCCATTGTTTAATGGTGCGTTATTTCGGTAACTCATCAGAAGTAAGTGCAAATCTGGCATGGCTTCAAAGCCTGGGTTTAACTACTTTTGATGACTGCGCCCATGATTTACAGTCGTTCTTGCATACTGAGCTGGCGGCTGATGCAGCTATTTGCAGTGTAAAGAAGTTTATCGCCAGTTCAGACGGCGGTGCTTTAAGGTTAAAAGTAGCGGCAAGTGTTCATTTACGCTCTGTACCGCTGCGTCTTGAGCTAAAAAATATACTTCGCACTTTTTTATCCGCCTGGCAAAAAAAGCGCAGCCAGCAAACAAGGTTAATGCCTGTGGCTGAGAATAATAAGGGGGTAGCTGCATCCGACAATGCCAGTAACATTATTGTGGAACCAGTACAGACGCAGAGCCCGCAAAAACAACAATTCCGATATTTCCAAAGCAAAGATAAAGAGCAAAGCTGTTATTTGCTGACCAAATGGTTATTTGCCCATACAGATTTGGTTGCAGTATTAGAAAAACGACAGCGGCATAGTCAGCTGCTGTTGTCGGGACTGGCAAAATCCCCACTCGGGCAGTTATTGTGGCAACAACCTCATGAATCTTTTGCGCCTTACGTCATTCCGTTTTTATTAAACGACAGCAGCAGTTTTGATTTGCTGCGCAAAAGAGGGTTGCAGATATACAGATGGGAAGAGCTGGCAACGACAAATTGTGTTGTAAGCCAGAATTATCGTCATAAGTTAATTCAAATTCCATGTCATCAAGATCTGACTATAAG
Organism: Rheinheimera sp.; assembly: GCF_036782235.1. Lineage (GTDB taxonomy): Bacteria > Pseudomonadota > Gammaproteobacteria > Enterobacterales > Alteromonadaceae > Pararheinheimera. The sequence goes on from NZ_DAIPZL010000007.1 coordinate 130,132, forward strand.
CGATATTGGTTATATTATTGAATGTTTTATGTCAATTGTACCATAGCTAGTCATTTTTTGGGGGGGCTTGTTTATCTTTTGCTGATTTAAATGCAGCTTTTGCTTTAATGCATAAAATACAGATGAAACCTTTGATGGTTTTTTTGTTATATGCTTTTACTCCAAATAGCCCTCTAGAGCATGTCATCCAATCTGCTTTGTATTTATCATCGCCAGTTAAAAAATCAATGTTAGTTACTTTATCCTCAACTATTACATGATTGAACATCGCTTCCATAAGTATGGACCCTACGCTTTCACTGCGAAGTGAATTATCATATGATAGTTTAAATATGTATGCGGTACTATTATAAATAAACCAGATCTGTGCCGCTACAGCTCTGCCATTACATTTTAGTATACCAATTCTTAGATTTCCCTTTGTATTTTCTTCTTTTGCAATACAGTTTATAAAATCAGTATATGGCTCATTATTCTTCCAGCTTCTATTGTATACGTCATGATAATCACTTAAAAGCTTGTTTACTTCTGATTCATCTGCTTTTGTAGATATTTCTACCTCGCATTCACAATCCCTAAATAGCTTATTTTTTTTGCTTTTAAGAATGTTCTTCATTTTTGATGATCTCAGATTCCAGAACTCATCTGCACTTGATATATCTGGATGTGTCCAGTTCGTATTTGATTGATATTTCTCACAAAAAAAATTTTTTCCTTCAAGAACCGCTATTACTGAATCAGCGTTTTTCTCCGACAATGGATTTAAATCAATCAGGTCAAATCTATTTGTATCTTCGATACTTTTGTAATATGAAGATATTCCTTTATTTTCTAATGCGTCGCCAGCTGTTTCAGGTAAAAACTCGGGGCTATAAAAGTTTGTTAAGCTTCTTAATGTTCTTAACTTTAAAAACAGAAATTTTGTTGAAGTTATTATGTGAGGAAGCTTCTGGTTGTTGCATTCTAAATCTAGTCGCTTCCTATCAGGAAAAACGATGCGAGCAAGCGTATCAAACCAAAACTTTGTCAGAAAAAATGGAGATTTTTGATTGTCTGCGGCGATATTTTTCATTGTTAAATTCTTCATGTTGGTTTTTTTATTTTGCTATTGTTTATTTACGATATATAGCAATTACATTTATCAAAGCATTTATATATTTATTTTTTATTCTTAATGCAGAAACTCCAATGAATGCGTTTACTGATTAAGTGATCATGACAAGTAATTTTTAAGCAAATGGAGATGAAATTTCAGCGGACTGCCGTCCCAGGGGGCGAAGCGTTTTAACTTATACAGGTTCGAATCTGCAGTTGAAAAACCTCTGTTGGTCACAACGGCGGATTGAAATCCGGCTGCGGCCACAAGATGCATAGTTTCGTCATCAAAATCTCTGCCTTCCACACCATTTGGATAAGCAAAATGCACTACGGGGCATTGTAATAATTGCTCTAACCCCGATTTACAACGGCTTATTTCTTGTTGTTGTTCAGAAGGGGTCAGGCTTTTTAGAATTGGATGATTATGAGTATGAGCCCCAATAGTGATACCTTGTGCGGCCAATTCTTTAATTTGTGTTGTGCTCATCATACGGGATGGATACTCGCTGGCACCGTTGAGCTGGTATAAATTATCCACTTGTTGTAAACGTGTGCGAACGGGTAAATATTTCAACTGGTTGATAAGCTGCTGTGCGGCATGTATCCTGCTCGCCCAATCAGTGAGCTGCAACTGACTTTGTCCGGTTTGCAGTATTGTACGCTTTTGGTCTGCACATAAATCCTGAAGGCGGTCATTCCACATATTCTCACCCTGACTAAAGGCCGTAGCGATGTAGACAGTGGCTGGAACTTTGTGCCTGGCAAGAATGGGAGCAGCAACGGTAAGGTTATTCAGGTAACCGTCATCAAAAGTTACACAAATAGCATTGTTCGGCAATCTGTTATCTTGCAGACGCTCTAATGCTTCGCTCAGTGATAAGGGCGTAAAATAACGCCTGATGAGTCGCATTTGCCAGTCAAAAGTTGCAGCATCAGGCTCAGTCGGGCGCATTGGGTCTCGTTGTTGGACGACCTGATGGTACATCAGTATGGTCAGTTTGCCAGAACTGAGCATGCCAGAAGTTAATTGTAAAAACTTATGCAGCATCAGGTTTACTCTGTGTTTGCTGTAACCAAAGTTCCAGGATCAGCATAATCCAAATTAATTCACCGTAATAACCAGAATGTCCGCTCTGGTATATCTGCAGTGCTTCATCAATAAATTCCGCTTTAATGATGTTTCGCGTTTTGAGTTGGTTCAAACTCTGCCGGGTTAGTTGTTGCAGCGCAGGTTGCTCTTTCATCCACACTCCAAAAGGCAGGCCAAAGCCATGTTTGCTTTTGGCTAAAGTGGCATCTGGCAAAAATCCGCGGAAACTGTTTTTGTAAAAATCACGCAGTTTGTTACCCGGCAATTTTAATTCTGTGGGTACTGTGCAGCTAAAATCTACCACTTCTTTTTCAAATAAGGGATAACGAACTTCGACTCCGGCTTTGTGGCACATGCTGGTGACTTTAACAAAGTCATTGTCCGCAAGCGTAAATTTCCAGTCCAGATACATCATACGTTCAACCGGATGCTCAGATTTGCAGGCATGATATCGGGCTCTTTTTGCTGCGGCAGGTGCCCGCACATCTACCCTGGCAAGAAACTCAGCGCAAAACATCTGATCTAATGCAAAACGATTTAAAAAGTTGTAGCTGTCTAGCCGGTCTGGCAGAGGGACATTTGCCTGTTCAACATAACTTTTGGCTTTATTAACCACAGGTAATTTGGCCAGAGGCGTTTTTAACAACAATTCCAGCGGTGAGCGGATAAACCCAGGCACCTGCTGATACACTTCAAAAACTTTTTGCTTGGCATAACGTTCGTTGCCGGCAAAAATTTCGTCGCCACCATCGCCGGCTAGCATGGTGTCTGCACCATGCGATTTGGCAACTCTGGCACAAATAAAGGCAGCCATAGCGGAAGAATTGCCAAAAGGCTCGTCAAAATAACCTGCAACATCAACAAAGTTGTCAACAATTTCAGTGGGTTGCAAGTAGTGTACATGATGGTTGCTACCGAAATGTTTGGCGGTAATTAAGGCATACTCGGTTTCGTCATATCCTGTGGCATCAAAACCTATCGAAAAAGTACGGGCTCCGGGCTGATTTTTGCACAAATAACCGCTGACAGTTGAACTGTCCAGGCCACCGCTTAAAAAGGCGGCGTTGTTTGGCGTTATATTGCGCTTTACGGCCGTACCAATAGCTTCGCGACACTGCTGCTGCAGTGCAGTTTCCTCAACCTTTGTTGCTGAGTAGGCTGGTATATACAATTCATGCTGCTCTGTACCATTGACACTATGTTGCAGCTCTGATGCTGGGGGGAGTTTGTTCACCTGCTGGAAAATGGTGTCGCCTGACGGAATACAATGGAAAAAGAAATAATTAAAAATTGCCTGCGGATTAAGAGCGAGACTGCTAGCTGCCTGATGTTTTAAGTTGTCGCTAACCCAAAGCACAACAGGTTCTGCATGAGGCTGGTGGCCACTGCCAAGGTGATAATAAAGTGGTATTGAAGCTACATGATCGTTGAGTAACAGCACTGACCCATCGCGATTATCCAATACTACCAGACTGAAAAAACCGGCAAGTTGCTGATAATAGTTTGCGGGTTTTGCCAGCAATAACTGTAATACCCAGTTGTAGTCGGGGAAGGCTGCATAATCTTCACCGTAACGGCGGATTCGGCCTTGCAGTAATAATACGGCCTCTGCAGTTTCAAATTTCTGCAGTTGTTGCTGGTGATAAAAACGAAAAATTTTAGTGGAGGATCCTGCGTTCAGATGATATTCGACAAACTGACCGGTAGAGGGGGAACTTTGACAACTGTTGGTCGGATTAAGGCTTTGGATCCACATATAAACTTCGTTATCCCTTCAAAGTATTTACTGGCGCTAACTTACCTTTTTTCCAAAGATTTGCATAGCCGCAGCCAGGAAATAAAGAGGCGGTAAAGAGGGCGCTACGACCTGAAAATTATTGTGAAACAAAAGTGTATAGTTTGGGCTGCCTGCAATTTAACCAGTGTATAACTCACGAAATAGATTTAATAGTTGAGTATTTGTCAGAAGCTTGGCCTTATACAATTGGAAAATTTCGGTTTGTTAAAACTGAAAATACACAAAAGCCGGTGTGCCGGTGACCAAACTATATAAAATACCCAGTAATGCTGCAAAGGCGCCGGATTGCAACCACAGGGGTTTTTTAGCACACCAATTGATAGCTTTTATGCTCAGTGCCGGTTTTACGTAATGCAATTGCACGGCTACTGCCAATATCACTAATGGCCATAAACTTATTGTTGTTGATGGCATGTTCAGATTTTGACTTACCGCAGTCAGATAAAGCCAGGCTGCCGATAAATCTTCGGCACGAAACAAAATTCTGGACAAAGCAACAAACTGAAACACAAGGAAAATTCTGCACAGATAACCAAAACCGTGCTCTGCGAGTGGCGGTAGGCCAAGTAACTTTCGTCTGTTCCGAAAGTATCTTTCGATACAAACAACACTGCCATGAAGAAAACCATACAAAATGAAATTCCAGCCGGCACCGTGCCATAGTCCAATCAGGACAAAAGTGATCATTAAATTCAGGTAAACATAACCATACTGTGAGCCTCCCAGAGAAAAATACAGATAATCGCGGAAAAAACCTGACATCGACATATGCCAGCGCTGCCAGAAATTTGACACGCTGTCGGCTTTATAAGGCTGGTTAAAGTTCTCCGGCAATCTGAAACCAAGCAGTTGTGCCAGCCCCCGCGCGATATCGGTATAAGCGGATAAATCCATATAGATCTGCAAGCTGTAGGCATAAACAGCCAGAAGCAGAAAGCCTGAGCTGTATGCGGATGGGTTATCAAAAGCAGGATTGACCAGATGCAATGCTAACTGATCCGCAAAAATGATTTTTTTAATCAGACCACGACAAACCAATACCAGACCTTGCTCGGCGGGTTCCTGATATTGCTTTCTGCTGTCGCTGATCTGCGGTAACAGCATACTGGCTCTGGTAATTGGGCCAGACAATAATGTTGGGAAAAAAGAGACAAAAAGAGCGAAGTTGTTGAACGATTTGCACTCTGTGATTTTTCCGCGATAACAATCAATGCTGTAAGAGAGACTTTGAAAGGTAAAAAAGGAAATACCGATAGGAAGCAGCAAATCCATGAGTGGTAAGTCGGCTTGGATACCTAGTACCGACATAAATTGTGCAAGGGAAACGATAAAAAAATCGAGATATTTAAAGGTTGCCAATACAGCAAGATTGACTATGACAGTGGCAAAAAGTGCAAAACGACGAACACGAAGCTGGCTTGCCCGGCATATGAATCGGCCAGCATAAAAGTTGCTCAGTGTGGCAAGCATTAACAATGCCGCGAATCGCCAGTCCCAACTCATGTAAAAATAATAACTGGCAAACAAAAGCAGCAGATTTCGCCATTGATGGCGATGACGCAGCAGATAACCAGCCCAAAGTAACAGCAAAAAAAAGACTACAAAATGAAATGACTGGAAGATCATTGTGTGGCCACTCCAAACATCTTATTGCGGATAATGATTTCGCTGAGTTTTTCAGCAAGCAGCAGTTCACCTTTGTAGTTGAAGTGGGTTGCGTCAACAAAGTACGCTCTGCCACCGGGCAATATTTGTTCCACGTCGAGCACGGGAAAATTAAATTCTTTGGCGATCTGTTTAATTCTCAGATTATGCGCTTCATACAGACGGTGCAAATCGGCTAATTCGAAACAAGCATTGTAAAAGCGGGCAGTTTCAGAAAGTTTCATTTGCTCTGCAACTGGTTGTTCCTGGCGATAAGCCTTGGTGTTGGTTAGAACCAACACTTGTTTTTGCTGCAGTTTGGCACTTGTTAATAAAGCCCGGAATGACTGCTCAAAAGCGGAAAAGTCCAGATTGTCAGGATCGATTTTTTGACCAGTGCTGGCTTTAGGGCGTAAGTGCACGGTGTTTTTAAGAATTAACTCTGGGGTCAGTAACCATGAGGGCATTTTTAAGTGGGGCAGCTGTGCCGTTAAGGTACTCTTTTTACTGTTATTTTGTTTGCAATAACCTGCAAAATCATTATTGCCGGTGTATAGCAAGTATCCATCCGGCTTGTAGTGCCGACCAACATAATCGAGCATCAGCTTTTGTTGTCTCAGCGAATAGCCGGGGATGCCCGCATTAATGACTTCTACCTTCTTGTTCAAAGATTGTTTTTGCAGCAATTTTTCCAGCAAGGCTGACCCGGTTTGTTGATTATTTATGGCGTAAGCGCCCATCACAGTTGAGGCACCTATATAAACCAACCGGATAGTGTCAGCAGGTTTGGGGTGCGAAACCGGCGCGTTTCGGAGACCTTCGGCGTTACTGATAACTTCTGATTCTTTGCCTTTAAAGTGGCTGTTTGGGCGTAGAGTTAATAAACCAGATACCGGATGTGTGATATATCGAGTTTCATTGGTGAATAAGTTCAGGACACTCTGGCCAAACTTTAAATGCGAGCGCACCTGCAGTGCGATCTCCGTGAGTAACAACAGAACAACAGTGACGGAAATAATCTGCAGGCTACGTTGAAGTGATAAATGGTTTGATGTTGGAACTACCTCTATGTTGGTTTTTTCCATGGCTCAATGACCTGTTATCAGATTGTTTAAACTTTTTTAGTTAATACTCTTTGATAAAGGAAACCGAATTGGCTACAGGCTAAATACAGCATCGATTTCAGACAATAATTTGGATGTTTTACGCTGTTGATAAACGACAGCCTTGCTTTATCGCGGTGTCCAGCCCAGAAACTTTGATAACCATAGACAAAATGCCGCTGAGCCACATACTGTCGATATATACTTTCAGGTAAACAGCTGCCATCCGGACTACACAACCCATATTTTTCAACAGCAGACTCTAGCACTAGTAAACTATAGTTTTTGTCATGCACCTTGCGGGTGACACTTTGCAAGTTGGCGCGATAAAGTGCATATACTTGTTTGAGTTTGGCAATCTTCCCTATTCTTGACAATCGCAGCCAATAATCGTGATCTTCGCCTACCCGCAAGGTTTCATTAAAAAAGCCCGCTTGATCAACAACTTCCTTCTTAATGACCAGGCTTATGGTGTGGATTACTGAATCTTCCAATAAGGGCAAATACAGCCAACCTGATTTATCCTGTTGTAATTCCAGACTTTGGCCGGTCTGTTCACAGGGAATAAACTGGTCTGTACTGCGGCCATCCCAGACTGACCAGCTGCAATAACAGGCAATATAATCGGGGTATTGTGCTAAAAACGCCAACTGAGCACTGAGTTTGCCTGGAAGCCACAAATCATCGCTATCTAAAAAAGCAATATAATCGCCGGTCGCATGACGTATGCCATTATTGCGGGCAGCTGCAGGTCCTTGATTGGGCTGACTGACAACTTTGATCTGCTCGCCGTAGCCTGCAAGTACTTCCAGACTGTTATCCCTGGAGCCGTCATCTACCACAATCAGCTCAATATTGGGGTAGTCCTGTTGTAACACACTGTCTACGGCCTGACGTACATAAGCCGCATTGTTATAACACGGCATCACAACGCTGACTTTAGGGGGGGGAGTATTAGCCTGCATAGCGGCCTCTGAGTTCTGCAGCTTTTTGTAATAGCCTCTCCGTATTGTGTATTAACCTGTCATCTTCACTTAAAAACATCTGTTGTTTTGCGCTGAGTTGCTGCAGAGCCACAATGCAACCCTCAACCCTTTGTTGGCTTGAGCGGGCAATGGGCGCTTCCTGCCAGTGCTGTTGCCAGAGTGGTGTGTTGTGCAACAGACGTTTGATTTTGTGTTTCACGGTATCTTTCAGGCCAAAGAGCTCGTCCCCACGGTATACGGCGGGTAAATGATTAAACTCAGCTTTGACACCGACCGAATCTAACCAGTCTTGCCACTTAAATTCGGAAATATGTGGGTAAGCTTTAGCCGGAGTCCAGGGGACACGGAAGGCATCGGCCAGTATGGCGCCATGCATCGCTTCAGTAATCAGATGTTTGCTTTGCTTGATTTCGGCAAAGACCTGTAAAAATGACTGTCTGGGATCAATAAAATGCACTCCGGCCTGTGCGCAAATATATTGCCAATCGCCCAAATGTGCGCTGTGGCAGTGCGGCATATAAGAAGTTTGGTAACGTTTTTCCAGAGACTCATTAAAAAACAACGGTGTCAACATTGCCGCATCAGTAATGGCGGTCTCGGGGGGCAAGCCTAGCGCTTTTGCGGTGCGTGGACCTCTCACACAACTGAATGTCCAGTTTTGATTGATGGCAGGAAGTTCCCCATAACCATGGCCGGATCCAAACACAGTTACTTTATTAGCTTTGGGAATACGGTGATTTAATAAAGTACCCACACCAACCAGCAACTCTTGCTCATTATCATCAAGTAAGTCTGGAAATAATTGACCAAATAACCAGGGATTTAAATCATCACCAAAGTTACCTTTTGGGTCTTTAAAGTAATAAAGTTTCATAGATATCCATAAATCAAAGTCTGAACTTTGATGCTTCCAGCAGTTGAGGGCGGTTAAGTAACCAGGATAATAAAAGGTAAATCAGTGCACCAGCAACGGATTTTAACAACAGCAACACCAGATGATGCAAGTGTTCAGGTAACAGATACGCAAGCGAATGAACTGTAGCTAATGTCAGGCCTGCCAGCATCGCTGGGCGTAGCACACAACCGGCCAACAGGCCAAAAGGGATATTGGCTTTGCGGGTTGATAGGGTTAATGCAAAGGCCAATATCAGAGGTGTTGCCGCAACCCAGGCTAACGCCAGAGCAGTCAAGCCATAAGGTGCCACTATATAAAATATCGTCCCCACAACCAGACAAGAAAATGTTACATGCTGTAAGCCAGTTTGCGGGTGGCCAAGTGCTTTAAGAAGGGGCGAGAAGAGATTACTGACAATACGAAAAGGCACCGTTAGCAGAATGATCTGCAATGCAGCAACGGCTGGCAACCAGGAAGTACCGAGCAACAGATAAACCAGCTCCGGAGCAACTGCACTAAAACCAAAAAATAATGGAAACATGGCAAAACTAATCATGCGCAAGATGTAACTAAAAATTCGCTGACATTCGCTGGGATTATGTTTGATGTTGGCGTACATGGGGTAAGCAACTTCGTTCACCAGTGGCATAATTTTCACCATTGGTAATAATGCAAGATGCATAGCCAAAGCGTAATAACCGAGGGTTTGGCTATCGATCTGATTGCCAATAACCAGAATATCAATTTTCATAAACAAGCCAAACAGCAAGCTCGTTGCAGCCACAGTTATGCCAAATTTAAAGGGTGACCACATACCGGCCAGGTCAAAAGCTGGCAGATATAGTTTTCTGAGTATCAGGTTATATCCAACAGTTCTGAGCAAAGTGTTGAGTAAACTGGCGATGATAAGCGACCAGAATCCAAATCCAAGATATGCTAAAGCAAGAGATAAAAATGCAGTAGTTACAGCTGCAAAAAGGTCAATTTTCCCCCGGGATTTAAAGTCCATATTCCTGGCAAGAATACTGGATGATAAAACAAGCCAGGGGCTGAACATAAATACCAACGCACTAAAACGAAGCACCAGCGTAAGTTCAGGTTGCTTATAATACGCAGCAAAGTAGGGTGCCAACACCAACAACATCACACACATAACGCCAGTTAACAGCAGCAATAAACTTAATACTTTTCGGTTAAATTGTTCATCTGCTTCGGTACGTTGAATAACAACATCTCCTAATCCCGCCGAGCAAAATAGCATCATCAACATAAAAATGATTTCAGTTAATGCAACAATGCCGTAGTCAACCGGGGACAGGTAGCGGATCACTATTAATGAAATAAGCCAGGTAGTGATCTGTGACATGCCGCGAAGGTACAAAGTCCATTTAAAAGCGTCCCTCGCTCTATTTAATGCAGATGTCATGATTTGGGTCTCATTATCAAGCTCGCAACAATATCACAGTGAGTGGCCTTGTTTTGCCAGCATGTTTTTTAACCCCGGCAGCGGGTAGCCGTTTGCGTATGCGATTCTTGCATGGCGCTTTGCATTTTCAAAATCTCTGACTTTTAAATAATAGATCCCAAGAAAATAGTTCAAATCTGCTGACTTACGTTTAAATGATTCTGGGGCCGAATTGAGAATCACAATGGCTTCTGGTGTTTTACCTTGTTTATCTACTTGCCGGGCAGATTCGATATAAGCAGGTAGGTAGTTAGGCGCTTCCTGAATTAAATTGCGCAACAATACAGCGCTTTTTTCGTGCTCATTTACAGAAAATAATGCTCTGGCCATGTTGAGCTGTACTTCACCAAAGTATTGGCTGTCGGGTTTGATATTCCGTGAAGTAAATGCGATCTCAGCGAGTGCTCTTTTATAATTCGATTGCTGGACATTTTTGTCAGCAGTTTGTTGTGCTCTTTTTAAATGGACCAAACCAGCACAGTAGTGCCAGGCTCCACCGGCTTGATCCGCAACTTTGTTTGCTTGTTTTAATTCACTCTCTGAAAACCTGGCAGCATAGCCCAAACGCCTGCCTATACTGGTGCTGGCGTAAAACAACTGACAATGCCGTTGTAGCTGAGAGAATTCTTTTTCATCAATAACCACACCAAATGCTGCAGTTTTAAACGAAATGCATAATAAAAATAATACCAGTGTGGATCCTGTGAGTCGTTTTATAACCATAGTTAAGTCCACTGCATATATGTTGTTTGTCATACTGAACCTGCAATCTGACGGGTATTTACATAAGAAGGGTTGTTTGTATTTTGTTTACTTATTTCACGAAGAATAAAATTACAAACAACAACCAGTCCAATTACTGCATATATTAAGTCGAAATAAGCAAGGCTAACATTCATGCCGGTGATGCAGTAACCGACAATAGAAACGTTTAGTGCTGAGCAAAAATTTTCTAACCAAGGTAACTGGTGTATTCTTGCTTTTCTCTGGTTAGCACGATTTGCCAGAAAACATTTAGCGAGAATAATTAAAAATAATAATAATCCGACAAAACCGTGGTCGCCCAGCACTTGCATATAGATATTGTGTGCAGCTTTAGGGGCTAAGTTAACGGGGATTTCGGGAGTTTCAATAGGCCCAAACCCTGGTGTATAAGGCGCATAATATCGCCACAACATCGGATCGGTGACAGCCTTGTAGCCCGCACCTGTTAATGGATCATCCAACGCAATCAGGGCGGAGATTTTCCAGGCCCAGAGCCTGCCAATAAAAGAACTGTCTTCGGTAGCGGCTGTACTTACTGTGGATTGTCGTTCACGCCATTCTTCCGGTGTTTGATGATATAAAAGGGGGAGCAGGGTGAATGCCAACAATGCCCAAATGAGTTTTTTGTCACTTTTTAACCAGGCTGCAATTGCAATAATACTTAGACCAATAAAGCCGCCTCGTGAATAAGTGCCAATAACAGCGACGATATTTAATATGGCAAGAAACCATAATCCTTTTTTCACTAATTTGTTTTCTGTGACAGAAATCAGAAAAAATACCAGTGGCAAAGACATATTGATGGCAACGGCTAGATCGTTACGGTCAATTATAATACCGGCTCGCCCAACAATTTGGTGGCCTCCGCCAGACAATAGAAATTTTACAGCCTCCATACCAGCGTAAGAGGATATGGATAAGACAATACACCAGACAAAAGTGATGATTTGGTGTTTAGTACGTAAAATTAAAGCTGTAAAAATAAACAACAATGCCGTTTTGACATGCTCGATATAATCTTGTGTTACATTTTCTGAATTAATAGTGTCCTGTGCCAAAGTTGATATAAGACACTGTATAAGGAAAAGGATAATAAAAAAACCAATGCTGCCTATCGATAATTTTTTATCTTTAAATGCAAAAAGATAGGAGATAAAAGTGACGATAACTATCGTAAAATTCATCCGCAGGCTGGTGGAGAAACCAAAAGCCCATTTGGTGGGGGCTGTTAAGGCTATCCAGATCCAGGCGGAAACACCGAGATAAGGTTTTTTAAACGAATAATAAATGGCCATAAAAAAGAAGGCGACCAGCAGAATGTCACGCATTAGTTGTCATCCTTATTGGCTGACCAGCGAAACAGATAGATCACCGCGACAACAACGGCAAGCAAATAAAGCTGGTCTATCATAATGCCGTTACCTTACTTATAACATACCGGTACTTGCCTGATTTTTCGGGGGCTATTTCGGACACATATTGAATTTTAATCTCAACGTCCTGGCCCAAACGCTGTTTTAACTGCCGGATAATCGATTGTTCGGTTGTTTCCTGAAGCTGGTGATTGGCAGTAACGATTTGTACTTCAGTATATTGCAGGCTGTGCTGAACGATTTTAAATCCGTCGATTTCTGCGATGTCACGCAGGATATAAATCAATGCAAGGCCGTGCATCATAGTGCCGTCAGCTGCCACTACAAAATCGGTGGTTCGGCCTTCGAGTTGTTCCAGTAAAGGCAAACCGCGGCCACAACTGCAACTTTGGGTGGATAAAGCCGCAATATCGCCGGTGCGGTAGCGCACAAAAGGGAACTCGGAGGTGGCGAGGTGAGTGACCACAATTTCCCCCTGAACACCTTTTTCGACCGGTTTGCCTTCGCGGTCAACAATTTCAACCACTATTTCTTCCGCGCTGATATGCATGCCGCCTGCGGGGCATTGGTGGGCAATAAAACCGGCATCGCGGCCGCCATAACCATTGGCAACGGGGGCATTAAATACCTGCTCAATCAGTTCACGCTGGTAGGGGTAAAGGCGTTCTGATGTAACAAACACAACCTGAATGCCAAGACCGGTTAAATCAATCTGATGTTTAACGGCGCTTTGTGCAATCAGGTGAAACACTGAAGGGTAACCAAACAACATTGTTGGTTTGGTGTCTTGTATTTGTTTAATAAAATCAAGGAGCTTTGCTTCGGTTAAATCAAAGGCCGGAATAAGGGTGGAGCGAAATAGTTTATCGCGCCAGATTTTAATCTTGTCTTGTTTGGTGAGTTCAATAGGGGAGCCCCAGGCCACAATTTCTTTATCACCGATATCTACATTCCACCAGCGGGTGGCGCGCCATTTTGCCGCCACATCATGAGAAACACGCTCGTTCCCCAGCAAAAATACCAATGGCTGGCCGCTGGAGCCGCCGGTATTAAAGCGTTTCAGCGGGCCGGCATTGTCGGCTTTAAAGTGTTCAAAATGGTTGCGGATCACATCTTTGGTTAAAAATGGCAGTTTAGTTAAGTCAGCAGCAGTGCAGATATCATCCGGTGTTAACGAAAGTTTTTTAAACAGTTCGCGATAATAGGGCACATGCTTGTAAATGCTTTGAATAAACGCCTGTAGTCTTTGTGACTGAATGCTGGCAATGTCACTGCTGCTTTGCCACTGGCTTTGTTCAAGGCGCTTAAACTCTTTCACGGTGTGGTGATTTTTCAACCACTCGTGAAGGGGAAACAATAGCCCGGCTACCAGCTTTGTATATAAAGAAGTGCTCATTGTGAACCTGCCTGATTGCGGGAGCTGATTGCTGTCTGGTATGTATGAAACAGGGCCTGGCTGACACTTGACCAGGCAAAACGGGCAGTTTTTGCCAGGCCATTTTCTATCAACTGTTGACGCAGCCTGTTGTTGGTTAAGATTTCGACGGCGTGCTGGCTGAAAAGTGCCGCATCACCGGGTGGCAATAGCACAGCATCCACACCGTCAGAGACTAAATCCGGAATACCACCCACATTGCTTGTTAATACCGGTATGCCACAAGCCAGCGCTTCAATCACAGAATTAGGGCTGTTATCCACCAAACTCGTATTAAGCATTAAATCTGCACTGCGATAAAGCTCAGCCATCTGGTCGGCATGGAGCCGGCCGAGAAAATGCACTGAATCGCTGATTTTTAATTCCTGGCAAAGTGCTCTGAGTGCATGTTCTTCCGGGCCAGAACCTGCCACCGACAATGTTGCCTGAGGGAAGCTGGTTTTGAGCAGGGCAAAAGCACGAACTGCGGTGGCAATGTCGTAAATAGCTTCAAGATTGCGCGTCACAATAAGATGAGGTTTTGCCGGGATCACTGTGAGTTTGGCATTTAAATCAGCGGCCGGATAAAAGCGTTTTTGTTCCAGCACATTGGGTATCACAACTGCATCAGTGGCAAATTCAGCAAACACACGGCGTAAATAGGCCGAAGGCACCACTACAGCACTACAACGGCGCACCGAGGGGCCAACCACAGACCAGGCCCCTTCGAAAAACTGTTTGGCATGGCCACCACGATAATTCATCACCATAGGTTTTTTGCGCCAATGGGCAATCCAGATAGCGGGCGCTGCAAATAAATGCCAGGACCAGCCGGAATTGGCCATTAAATGACAAACATCAGTTTGGCCTATGGCCCGGTATAAATGCAGCAGATAAGGCAATAAACGAAACAAGGCCCGAAGTCCCGGTATTTTTCCGATAAAAGACGGTTGATAAGGCGCGTTGACAGCCACCATGCTGACAATGGCGCCTTCCTGCTCCAGTAATAATTTCAGCTGACGTGTTTGATTGGCCATGCCACCGGCTGGCGGTGGAATAGGGCCAATTAAACAAATCCGCAGGCCGGCGAGCTCATTTTGCATGGCAAAGCCTTTGATAAATGGCCTGATAAGGGCCGCAGGATTGTTGCCAGTTCCTTACATTCTCTACAAAGTTGCGGCCATTTTGTCGGATTTGTGGCCATTGCTCCGTAGCATTTAATAATTCAACAGCAGTAGTGCTTAATGCGTTCACATCATCACTTTGAAATAACCAACCGGTTTTACCATGCTCAATCAGCTCGTGATGACCACCCACATTAGATGCCAGCAGCACCTTGCCCTGAGCCATTGCTTCCAGCGGCTTTAACGGCGTGACAAGTTCAGTCAGGCGCATTGATTTACGCGGATACACCAGTAAATCGACCAGACTGTAATAGCTGTTCACCACACTGTGTGGCACCCGGCCCGGCATGATCACATGCCGCTCCAGCCCCAGTTCGCGAATTTGTTGCTCGAGCGCTTGTTGCTGCGGGCCACCACCCACCAGTAATAACACGGCGTCCGGCACCTGCTTTAAAATGGCCGGCATAGCCGCTACCAATAAATCCAGCCCTTCATAAGCATAAAAAGACCCGAGAAAACCCAGTACCTTTTTACCTTGCAGGCCAAGTTTTTCTGCCAGCTGCTGGTCTTTCTGGTTAATCAACTGAAACTGTTCGACATTAACTGCATTAGGGATAGGCGTAATTTTATCGGCTGCTATGCCACGCGCGACCATATCTTTGCGTAAACCTTCACAAATGGTGGTGACAGCATCGGCACCTTTGAGCACATATGTTTCCATGGCTTTGGTCAGGCGATAGCGTAAATCGCCTTCTCTACAGCTGCCGTGATCAACTGCAGCATCTTCCCAAAAAGCCCTTACCTCATACACTACCGGAATACCGGCCGCTTTACCGGCAAGCAGGGCTGCCATGCCGTTCAGTGCAGGGGAGTGCGCATGAATCAGATCAGGTTTTTCCAGTGCAATCACCTCCAGCAAACGTTTTTTCATCGCCGGAATAAAGGCCAGCTGGTTAATCACCGGCAATCTGGCCCACCAGCTTTGTGGTGCCTGAGTGCGGTAGAAAGTTAAAGCATCCACTGTTTCTATCGGTTGTTGGCATTCACCTTGTTTGGGGCTGGTGACATGACAAGTCTGAAAACCCATATTGGCTTGTTGCTGCAAAATAGCGCGAGAGCGGAAGGTATAACCACTGTGCAGCGGAATTGAATGGTCGAATAAGTGCAGAATTTTCATATAGATATGCCTTATTCCAACCTTAAAAAGCCATCAAACATCATTAAGGTCCAGAGTGATGCACTGTTGTCTTTTAATCCGCTGATATGATCTTTCACTAAACGTTTTAATTGAGCGGGGTCAAAAATACCACAGCCGAGCATACGCTCTGATAAGACGCTGTCTTGTAATTTTTGCTGTAGCGGCCCACGGAACCAGTCGGCTAATGGTACAGAAAAGCCCATTTTTTTGCGGTACAACACATCATGCGGCAGATGAGGTTCCATCAGTTTTTTCAAACTGAATTTACCCACACCCTGTTGCAGATTGGCACTTGATTCAAGCTTAAAAGCCCATTCAATAAATTTATGATCTAAAAAGGGCACCCGCACTTCCAGTGAATGCGCCATTGAAGCACGGTCGACTTTTGTGAGGATATCGCCCACTAAATAAGTTTTTAAATCAAGGTATTGCACAGTTTTTAACGGGTCTAACGCTTGAGTGTTTTTCTGATAACGGCGGAATACTTGCAGCGAATTGTACCCATTGAGCTTTTGTTTAAAGTCAGCGGAAAACAGCTTTTCACGCTCGTCAGCGCGCAAAATAGAGATAGAGTTGTGATACCCCTCAACCGAGTCCATCGCCATCGACTGAAAAGTGGTTTTGGCACGCAGAAATTTCGGCGCCCAATCAAGTTTTGGGTACAACTTGCCAAGTGGGGTAAAAATGGCTTTACGCAGGCCAAGTGGCAACAGGTTGCGCACTTTATCTTCATGTAAATGCATATTGTAACGACGGTAACCGGCAAACACTTCGTCACCGCCATCACCGGAAAGCGCCACTGTTACTTTTTTACGCGCCATCTGGCAAACCCGGTAAGTGGGCATAGCCGAGCTGTCGGCATAAGGTTCGTCATAGAGCGACGGCAACATATCGATCAGCTCAAAATCGTTTTGACTGATCACCTGCACACTATGGTTGGTGTGGTAACGGTCAGCCACCATCTGGGCAAATTCGGTTTCGTTAAAAGTGGGTACGTCAAAACCAATGGCGCAGGTGTTCACCGGTTCACTTTGTAATTGCGACATCATGGCAACTACTGCAGATGAGTCGACACCGCCGGATAAAAAGGCGCCAAGCGGCACATCTGCCACCATCCGGATGCCAACGGCTTCTTTAAACCGGGTTACCAGCTCGTTTTGGGCTTCTGTGGAGGTGACATCATTGTTCCACTCTGTCGGAATATCCCAATATTGCTCCGGCTCAGGCAGGCTGGTCATGCCAGGGGTTAACAACATGCGATACCCTGGTTCAAGCTTAAAACAGTGCTGATAAATGGTATAAGGTTCAGGCACATAACCAAAAGTGAAATAGTCTTCAATGGCGGTATGGCGCAGTGTGCGGTCAAATTTTGGATGCTGCTTTAATACTTTTAACTCAGAGCCAAAAATAAACTCATTGCCTGGCAATAAACTGTAAAACATCGGTTTTACGCCGAGCCGGTCACGGGCCAAAAACAGGCTCTGCGCTTTTGCATCCCAGATACCAATAGCAAACATGCCGCGAAGATGATGCACACAATCCACACCCCATTCGCGCCAGGCATGCAGAATAGTCTCGGTGTCGCCCTGACTGATAAATTGATAACCCTTGGCCTGCAGCTCTGTGCGCAGTTCTTTAAAGTTGTAAATTTCGCCATTAAATACCACACAAACGCTGTTGTCGGGCGTGCGCATCGGCTGAGGGCTGCCATCAAGGTCGATAATAGATAAACGGCGGTGCGCCAAACCAACACCGGGCGCAAAAAAATAATCACCGGCGTCCGGACCCCGATGCAACTGGCTGTCGTTCATCTGCCTTAAGGTGTCGGCATCGGGTTGTTGTTGGCTAGTCGGAAAATAAATGCCAGCGATTCCACACATGTTAAATAAGATCCTTGTTACTGACTGACTGATAAAGCTGATGGTAGCGCTGCACCATGCTATCGAGACTAAAGTTGTTTTGGCAGTGGTTTTTCACCAAAACACTGTCTTCCGGATACCGTTCCGGGTGTTTTATATAAAGTGCCATACAATCGGCAAGTTGTTCCACATTATTACTTTCGAATAAATGACTGCTGTGATGGGCGGGTAATAATAATTCCGGATTGCCACCAACTTTTGAAGCGATTACCGGTAAGCCGCTGGCCATAGCTTCAAGGATAGTATTTGAAATGCCTTCGGCTAGAGAAGGCAATACAAACACCTGCATTTGACTCAGCATCAAAGGAACGTTATTGCTGTTGCCTGCAAAAACCACCGCATGCTGCACATTAGCGGCAATGGCCCTTTGTTCAAGACTCTGTCGCAGTGCGCCGTCACCAACCAGCAATAAACCTAACTCTGCGGCTCTATCCGGGTAACGTTGGCAGAGCAGAATAAAAGCTTCGAGTAATAATTGTTGGTTTTTTACTGCTGCCATACGGCCTACTGTGCCAAACACCAGTTGTGATGGCTGAAAGCGCCAGGGCAGTGTTTGCTGATTGTCCGCAGTTGCACTGTTTTTCTCAAAGCGGCTTAGGTCAACACCATTACAAATACGATGCACACACCGCTGCGAAACGCCGATCACTGCCGTTAAATAATGTTCTGCTTCGGATGACAAGGCGACAAACTGGTGCACAAAACCTTTTAACAATCGGCGCAACTTTTGATAGCGCAGGTTGGTGCCACCGAGATCGCTGACATCCCAGCCATGTTCACCATGCAGTCGTAACGGAACCCGTAGCAGCGCTGCGATAAGCTGGCCTTCCATGGTACTGAGGTTGCGACTGTGGAAAACATCGGGTTTTAACTGGCGTAACAGCTTGGTTAAACGCCAGAACAGCGCGAGATCAGTACCGTCCTGTTTGGCAATATCAAAAATGGCAACGTTGGCAGTGCGGATGCGGGCGAAAAAAGCCGGATCGTAACCTTTTTGGCAAATGATGCTGTGGCGGTATAAGCCTTCAGGTAAATGATTGATCAGGTTGACCACACCATTTTCCAGGCCACCGGTATGAAAACCCCACACATAATGCACTATATGTAACTGGTGTTGTTTGTTTCCAGGTGCTGCGTCCTGCTCTGGCTGTGAAGACGGCATAAGCTTATCCGCCATGGGGTGTTTCCCATTGTTGTAATCTTGTTACAGCGCTTTGCAGCTTTTGATCATCTGCGTTCAGTTCGGCTTGCACAGATACGGCATTAAACTGGCCTGCGCCAGAACTACCACTCAATAAAGCAACAGTTTGTGCCAGTTTTACACGCCAACTGCTCACTGTTGTCTGGTCGCCGACCTGATACCAGTAGAGGACAGTGCGGGTGGAACCACTGAGACTCTTCAGGGTGATAATTTCTGCTTCTAACCCATTGTGCAGCCAGGGGCGCCGCGCTGTGATGGTCCAGTGTTTGTCTTTAAACAGTTTGTTGCTCCAGCTCACCAGCTCACCTTTTTGCTGGCGGTGAGCATATTCAGCGCGGAAAAACTCAAAGCCATCTGCCGCTTTTAATAAACTCTGTTTTTGGCTGGCGACAAACGCAATACCCCAGTCCGAATCGGGTACTGGTACTACATCTGAAGCAATCAGGGCTGCAGAGGGGGCGGCAGGCACGGGAGTCAATGGCAGACTCAGCCGCCACAGCATAAAACCGGCAAAAAGTGCGGTCAGGTAACCAAATTGCGCCAGAGTAAATCCTTGCCCCTTGGTTTTGCGCTCTGTTGTCTGTGCTGTGTTGTCGTTTGGGTTGCCGGCGCTGGATTGAGTGGTCGGTTTATTCCGGTTTTCTGTGGGTAAATCACTGAATTTACCACCCAGCCAAAACATGATCATTAGCACCAGACCAAAGACCAGCCAGCCGTATACATAATGGTCATCACCAAAGCCATAGGCCATATTCGTTTGTTCGGCGATATAGATCAGCAGGAAAGCACGCAGACCATTAGCCAGTACCGAAAATAAAATCAGCGCCAGTAGGAACAACAGTTGCCGCACGAAACTCAGGTAGGTCAGATGGGCGTACAGAGTGCCAATCGCCAGAGATGTAATTAAAAAGCGCAGACCAGAGCAGGCGACAGCCACTTCAAAGTGTCCCACCGGCGTGGTCAGATATAAACCTTCACGAAACACCGGAATTGCCGCAAGATGTAAAAACCATACCGATAAATCTGCGGTGATATTCTGCAATAAGGGATGTAACTCTTCGCCGAAGGGCAGCATAAAAATCAGATAAAACACAGCGAACTGGTGATGTTTAGCCAGGCGTAATCCCATCCAACCGGCCAAAATCAATTGCAGGCAAACAATAGCGGCAAGTTGGGCCAGGGCGCCTGTATCTGAAGCAAATCCAATCAGCCACAAAAACAGCAGTGGTACCAGCAAAATAAGTAGACGCCAGTCGGCTTTAGGAAGATCCTGAACATCCGTCTGACGACGGTACAATAACCATAATACAATCACTGGAATAAAATAGGCGTGACTGTATGTATCGGAACCCTGCCAGACAGATTCCAGCTGCAGCAGGGTAGGCCAGAACAACAAAGCCCAAAGAATCAGCGTTGCTGCAAGCAAACCCCATGATGTCTTGCTGATGGCAGATAGCTTCATGCTTCAGTAACCAGCTGTTGCAAGGGGGCAAGTGTAGCTTGCCAGGTAAAGTTTTCGATAACCCATAGTCTTGCCCCTATGTCGTCAACTGGATTTTGCAGTAAATCCATACAGTACGCGATAAAGGTTTCTGCTGAGTCTGTCTGACGCAACCAGCACGACTGGGGTGCGTTGATACCTTCCATTGCCATGTCTGTCGCAACCACGGCTTTATTCAGCGACATGGCTTCAAGCACTTTGTTTTGAATACCACGGGCGATGCGAAGTGGTGCTACTACAAACAATGCCTGCTGGATATAAGGGCGGACATCTTTGACCCGGCCTGTCACAACAATATTGTTTTTTAGTGCTAAAGCTTTGACTTCTGCAGTAGGATTACCGCCGGCAATAATAAAATGCAAGTCCGGCTGCGCCGCTACTAAAGCTGGCCAAACTTCATCGGCAAACCAGCGAACCGCGTCCACGTTTGCCCAGTAGTCCATAGCGCCGGTAAATACCAGGTAGCGTCTGTTTAACGGAACTTCTGTTTCTGCGACTGTAGCTGCTTGTTCAGGAGCAAAAAAATCAACATCAACACCATTGAGCAGATGTTTAATTTTATCACTGCAGCCGGTCGGCATCAGAGAGCGGAATAACTGTGCTTCATCTGGAGAGACAAACAAACTATGGTTAAAACGTTCACAGTATTTTTGTTCGGCCTGTTGCAGTTTGTTGTGTTCTCGCTGATACACCCATTTCATCAGTCCCTGATGTGATTGCGCGTACTGCCGCCATTTATCTGAATCCACATCAACAAAATCGATCACCCGGTGTAAATGGCCATACTGTGGTTTATCAACATACTGCGCCATTGCTGACGAGAAAATAAAAACGTTATTGATCTGATGCTTCTCAATGGTTTTATCAACCCAAATTTGCATTCTGGCATCAAAATAATAGGGTTCGGTAATTGCCTTGCCAGTTAAAAAAGATGTTAAACCTTTCAGCTTGGCCAGCGTTTTGTGTTGTGGCAGACATTTAAACTCTGAGCACCAGCTTGTGAGCCTCTGCTGATATTGCCAGTCGTACTCATCATCCACAAAACACCCCAGATACACCTCAAAGTATTCTGCCAGTGCTTTAAGCAGATTAAAGGAGCGGATCTTATCGCCTTTATTCGGAGGGTAAGGAATGCGGTGGCATAAATAAAGGAGCTTTGGCTTTGCCATCTTTTACCCCAGATAATGCGCAAGTTTAGGGCCCAGCCAGCGGCTGACCGCCAAAGGCAGTTTTTGCCACATTTTGATAAACAACTGATATTTCGGGTTGTTTGGGCTGAGGTTGGAAAGTTCAGTGGCGTTAATCAGCTTAAACTGATAATGCAATAACTGATGTTGCATGCCCCAGTGCTTTTTATAACTGTAAGCGCCGGAGTCGATTTTGCTGCGGCCAAAATCATAAAAAGTGCAGTTTTTATCTTTTTTGGCATGACACATCAGCTGGTAATACATCAAATCGTTACTTTTCAGCTCGCGTGCCACGGGTTTACCGCCGCCGTAGTAGGGAAGTACCTGATTTTTATAATAAAAATTAAACACAGATGACACAGCTTCGTGGCCATTTCTGATGGTCAGAATTTCAGTCTGTTCAGGGAATACCTGCTGTAGTGCATCAATCAGCTGCTTACTGAATACCGGCGTACCGAGGTTGCGCAGGCTTTCGGAATAAATAGCGTAAAAGTCCTGATTGTCGCTGTCGAGCTGCCAGCTCATTTCTGTTTGCAGGGCTTTGCGAATAAGCGCCCGTTGATTCTTTTTAATAGCGGCCAGAATGGCCGCATCATCGTCGGCCAGTTCACAGCCAAAAGTGGCGTGTTGGCTTCGGGTCAGCCAGTCATTGTCCTGGGGATCGCGGTAGCGCAGTTCAACGTGATCAACACCCAGTTCACGGCCAATCTCAATGGCTTTTTGCTCCAGCGCACGTCGTACTTCGGGGGCGCCAACAGCGCCGCCATAAACACAGAAGGGGGTTGAAACCAGCACATTGCCAAAAAGTTTGCTTTTTACCCAGGCCAGCGGCAGTACACCAACAATCCTACTTTGCTCTGTAGCATATAAATAGTAGGTTGGGTGGCCCATGCTTTGCTGCAACACCAGTTGCCAGCCGCAAAGATGAAAAAAAGTACCGTCCTCGTGTTGGTCAACAAAGCTGTCCCATGCGCTGCGCATTGGATCATCCAGGGCTAAAGTGTTGATCTGATACATCTAAATCCTTTAGTTGTGTTTTTATTGAATTTATTTCAGCGCTTTAGTGTGTCCTGATACACCTGACCCAAACTGCTCCAGTGGAAATCAGTCAGCAGGCGATCCAGTTTGTCTTCCATTTTGTCCAGATTGACATAATGCCGGAATCTGGATTTGCGACCAGCGCCTGCCACTCTGGGCTGCGCCGGATCTATTTCCCAGGGGTGGAAATAAAACATATAAGGCATTTGGTCGTTATGTAAAAACTTACTGATCAGCTTTTTACTGAGCCAATACGGCATTAAGCGGAAATAACCACCACCGGCAATGGGTAACTGCCGGCCGTATATGTTCAGGGTTGGCATTGGGATTTCCCAAATCCCTTCCGGGCGCAGATAAGGCTGCTGTGGCCAGTCCGGTACCCCGTATAAATCATGTTTTACCGGATAAGTGCTGGAACTATATAAATGACCGGCCTGTTTAAGAATTTCGAAGGCCCATTCACTTTGTTTGTTAATTGAAAAACTAGGTGCACGATAGCCAATAACAGCTTCACCGGTCAGTTGTTCCAGAATGTCTTTAGCTTTGACTATATCAGCGGTAAATTCGGCCTGGCTTTGCTGATGCACGCGGGTATGGGCATAACCATGGCTAGCCACTTCATGACCCCGGCGTTTCACTTCTTTGACCAGTTCCGGAAAACGTTCTGCGACCCAGCCGAGAAAAAAGAACGTGGCTTTGGCGCCATTACGGTCAAACTGATCCAGCAGTTGCCTGGTGTTGCGGTCAACCCTTGGCTCCAGACCATGCCAGTCAGTAGGCTTGATATTGTTTTCAAAAGCGGCGACATGGAAATAGTCTTCTACGTCCACCGTTAAGGCGTTTAATTTTGGCAATAATGTCATCGATTTAACGCCCTTTGCCAAAAAGGACAATTTCAACGGTACGGATCAGAATAACCAGATCAAGCAGCAGGGTACGGTGTTTGATGTAATACAAATCAAACTTGAGTTTTTCCTGGGCATCTTCAGTGGTAGAACCATAAGGATACTTCAGCTGTGCCCAGCCGGTTAAACCTGGTTTTACATTATGACGCTGATTGTAATACGGAATTTCTTTGACCAGTTTTTCCACAAACTCTGGGCGTTCCGGTCTAGGACCAACAAAACCCATATCACCAACAATAATGTTAAACAGTTGTGGCAGTTCATCAATACGGTATTTACGGATAAAACCACCAATTTTGGTCACGCGGTCATCATTGACAGTGGCCCATTTGGCGCCATTTTTTTCCGCGTCAGCTCTCATACTGCGAAACTTCAGAATATGAAAGGGTTTGCCATCGATGCCAATACGGATTTGTTTGTATAACACTGGGGTACCGGTACGGCGGCCGTCATCAAGATAAATGGCAAGGGCAGTGATCAGCATCAGCGGCCACACTACCAGTAATACACAGATTGCCAGCAAGGCGTTTAAGCGGTGATCCAGACTGGTTTTAAATCTGTGGTTCATTTCAAAACCATTGGAGTAAATGACCCAGCTTGGATAAATCAGGTTCACTGCAATCTGGCCGGTTTCCTGCTCAATAAAATCGAGGATTTCGATAACATCTATGCCTCTTGTTTTACATTTGAATAAATGTTCAACAGGCAACATATTGCGTCTTTCATCACAAGCGATGACTAATTGTTCAATTTCATGCTCACAGGCATATTCGTACAAATTATTTTTGTAATCAAAATGTATCGTTCTTGCTTCAGGAATGTGACCAGGTTGGTCGCCATCAATAAATACAAAACCATGTACTTCGAAGTTTCTTTTATCGACGTTACGACGCATACGTCGTTCAATAATTGAAGCCCTTTCACCTGAACCTAATATCATCACTTTGCGGCGGCTGATTTTAGTAATGTCATGATACTGGAACAACATGCGAAAAGAGGTGAGGGTAAGCATTGACAAGAAAGAAGCGGTAAGGCTGTAGGCCAGCCCTAAGTGTAGAGAAGGCACTATGCTAAAAATGACCAGCTCCAGCAAAATACCGGCCAGAATCAAGGTGATAACAACGCGTTTAAAAACACCACCCGTGTCTTCACGCAGTTTTTGGTCATAAAGGCCAACAGAAAGTGCACACAACATCACGCTGCCGGTAAAAAGGACAGCATTAATGGCAGCCAGTTCCTGGTCAACCGGCTGAAAAAAAGAGTAGATGTACGAGGCTAGCAGGCTGGAAACGAGTAATAACAACATTTCCCCAAGTAAAAATAACTTATCAGCCAGCGTATTTTTCCCGAATCGAACAGCCTTATTCATTCACACTTCTTCCTGAGTCTGAAACAACAATTTCAGTTTTAAAATTTGTCCACTTGACTAAGTGAATTTGCTGGAGAAGTATACGCTTGTGTGAATAAAACTGAAATTAATTTTTTATGTCTGCAGCCACATCGTTGTAAAATTCGGTTATATTACAAACGCATTAGCAATAAGGACGCAATATATGAATGCAAAGTTAGTTTTGGCTCAAATCTTCGCCATTGGCGCGATGCTGGTGCTGCAGGGCTGTAGCAGTAATCAGTTAGCGCCTGCCACAGTTCACAATTCATTGACAACAAAAGTTACCGATTACAAATACCTGATTGGCCCCAACGATACTGTTAACATCTTTGTCTGGCGCAACCCTGAGTTGTCCGGCTCATTTATCGTGCGCCCAGATGGTCAAATTACGACATCTTTAGTTGAAGACATAGCCGTTGCCGGTAAAACTCCAACTCAGTTGGCGCGTGAAATGGAAACCATTTTGTCTAAGTTTATCCGCGACCCTGTGGTCACAGTATCGGTGAATGGTTTTGTCGGTCCCTATAGTGAGCAGGTTCGTGTTATTGGTGCAGCTGCCCAGCCCCAGGCTTATCCGTACCGCCAATATATGACGCTGCTTGATTTAATGATCGCCTCAGGTGGTTTAACTGAGTTTGCCAGTGGCAATAGTTCCAAACTGGTTCGTACCGTCAATGGTAAACAGGTCAGTTATGAAGTGAAACTCGACGATTTGATCCGTGAAGGCGATATTTCCGCCAACGTGGATATGTTGCCTGGTGACATCGTAATTATTCCGGAAGCTTGGTTCTGATTGTTGTCGCTGGAGTAGTTCGATGAAGGAATTAAACCTTGCAATAGAGATGTTGCTCATCTATTTACAGGGAGTTTGGTTAAGGCGCCGTTATATTGTCATCACCGCCTGGGTGATTTGTCCTATTGGCTGGTTGGTGGTATTTAATATGCCACCGACTTATGAAGCCAACACCAAGTTATATGTAGAAACCCGCTCTATTCTTGATCCGGCGCTGCAGGGGTTGACTATCAGAACCAACCCGGATGAAGAAATTCAGCTGATGGCCAGAACACTGTTAAGCCGGCCAAATCTGGAAAAAATTGCCATGGCAACAGATTTGGACGTCACGGTCTCTGACCGGCAATCTTATGAAAATCTGATAGACGGTCTTCAGAAAAATATAAAGCTGTCCTCTGCTGGCCGCGAAAATATTTACGTCATTTCTTATACCAACGCATCCCCGCAATTGGCAAAACGCCTGGTGCAGGAAACGCTGAATATTTTTGTCGAAAGCAGGGTGGGTAATGCCGCAGCAGATAACAAAAAGACCGCAGAGTTTCTCGACAGCCAGATTAAAGAATATGAAAGCAGGCTTGAAGCTGCTGAAGCACGTTTGTCTGAGTTTAAGAAAAACGAGCTGCTGACAGGTCCGACTGCTGATACCGGTTTTTACGCCCGGATAGAAGCAGAAAAACAACGTCTGGAAGAAGCTCAACTGCAAATGCGCGAGCTTGAAGGCCAGCTAGCTTCGGCACGCCGCCAGCTAGAGGGGGAAGATCCGGTGATGTTTGACTACAGCACAGGGGCTCCAGCCGGATTCAGTTCACAATACGACGAGCGGATCCGTGCGCTACAAAACCAGATGGATGCTCTGCTTATCCGCTACACCGAAGCGCACCCTGACGTAGTTGAAACCAAAAAGCTGATTGAAACTTTAAAGGAGCTTCGTAACGCTGATATCGCTCAGTTGGAGCAAGTAGCGGCATCGTCACCCGGTACAGCCAGCAGTCTAAATCAGAATCAGGTGTATCAGGAGTTGAAGCTTAATGTGGCCCGTCTGGAAAATGAAATGGCTTCTGTCAGTGTGCGGGTGCGTAATTATTCGGAAAAACTGGCACAGCTCGAATCCCAGCGTAATACCATTCCGGATATTGAAGCAAAATTTACCGGTTTAAACCGTGATTATGAAATTACCAAAGCCAAATATGAAGAGTTGTTAAGTAGACGCGAAGCGATTGATTTATCTCAAAAAGCAGATGAGTCGCAGCAAGATGTGCAATTTAAGATTATCGAACCTCCTCATGTACCGATGAAGCCATCCGGACCACCGCGTGTGCTGTTTTACACTTTGGTGTTGTTTGGTGGTATTGCTGCCGGTGTCTTTATGGCCTTTGCCCGCAGCCAATTGCAGCCTGTGGTTACAAGTGCCTTGCAGCTGAAGACTATTTCCGATTTTCCGGTATTTGGTCTGGTGTCTCATACCCAAAAAGCGACCTTACTGCGGCAGAATAAAAAACATCTGGTGTATTTCCTTGCGCTGAGCGGCATGTTGTTATTCAGCTATTGCCTCTTGGTAACCAATGAAATGGTCTTTGGTTTTACCGCCAAACAATTATTGGGACGGTTGTTATGAGCACAATAGAAAAAGCTCTGGATAAACTGGGGGCGATGAACCCGGCAACAGCTGAACCTATCGCTGAAAACAGCACAACAACTCAAAATGCTGAACCCGTCAAAGTCTCTGCGGTTGCACCGTCTGATTCTCCTAACGAGCAGTCGGAAAACAGCGAAGTAGCTGCTGTAGTTGCTGACACTGCGACAGCGCCGAAGCTGATGCTGAATATTGACCTTGCAAGCCTCAGTGAACGTAATTTTGTGTCAATGGCTACAGAACGGCGGCTGATTTATGAAGAGTTTCGTGTAATCAAACGCAAACTGATTAATAACGCCTTTGGCAGTTTAAGCAAAACCTTGCATCATCCGAACCTGATACTGGTCACCAGTAGCAGGCCAGGTGAAGGTAAAACTTTTACATCGATCAATCTTGCACTCAGTATCGCGCTGGAACAGGATAAAACAGTGCTGTTGGTTGATGCGGATGTGCTGCGTCCGAATGTGTCCAGGACGCTGGAGATCTCAACACAGCTGGGTTTAACCGACTATCTGAGTTCAAATGACGTTGATGTTTCTGACATTATGTACAGTACTAATGTTGAACGTCTGAAGATTATTACCGCAGGTAAACCCCATCATTTATCCACTGAACTACTGGCCAGTGACAAGATGATGGAACTGGTGCAGGAGTTTGCATCCCGTTATCCGGATCGGATCGTGATTTTTGATGCGCCGCCTCTGCTTGGTGTCAATGAGACTTGTGTAATGGCTGGTATGTGTGGTCAGGCCGTTGTGGTGCTAGAAGAGAATAAAACCAAACTCAATGAGCTTGATAAGGCGTTGAGTTTATTGCCAAAAGAACTGGCTGTTGGTTTTGTGATCAATAAAGCATATTACAGTCGTGATAAAGGATATGGCTACGGTTATGGATATTATGCGGAATAACAAAGTGCGTTCTGTCAGCATTGGTGGGGTCTTGTCCTTGCCTTTGCTGGTTTTGAGCACACCCGTGTTCAGTGCTGTGGATGTGATCCCCAGCCTGACACTGGAAACACATGCATACCGGCTTAAAGCGGCAGACAATGGCACAGATCGGGGTCTGGCGCAGACCCTGGCTCCGGGGGTCAGTTTTAGGTACGACAATCCATGGCTGCAATCAGCGCTGAATGTAGAACAAAAAGCTGTGGTCTATCGGGATGAGCAAAGAGACAACGAAAGTTATACTGACTTTCGGCTGACTAACAGAGCCAGTTTCCTGCGAGATCAATTGTCGTTACGTCTTGGTGCAGGCCAGTCCTATCGCGCTGCAACATCAAATGTATCCCGCTATGTGGATGAAATTACTGCTGGCGGCGATATGGCCAAGGTGCAGACCAAAGAAGCCGGCGCAGGTTATCGCTTTGACCCTTATAACTGGTTGAACGGCTTTGTAGATGTGAACGCCAGTAAAGCCAGTACGGACAGAAGTGTTTCTGTACTGTTTGATGATGACCCCTTTGCAGGTACAGGTATTGATAACGAAGTGCTCAGTGGCAGTGCCGAAATCAAGTCCCGTAACCGCGCCAGTAAGTTTTTTTATGGTTTTCGGACCAATGGTCAGAAAACCAGCCGGGAATTTGGTGAAGATCTGTATAACAGACGCGGCAATGCTGTGATTGGTGTGCCGTTTTTCTGGCGGGTTGCCATGATAGCGCAGGGCAGTTTTGAAAGTAACAGTGGCCTTGAGTCTTTAAATTCACGGTTTGCTAATTACCGCAGTTTTCAAAGTGTCGGCGGCGGTTTTGAATGGAGTATCTCAGACCGCTCCTGGTGGAATGTCACTTACAACAAAATTAATAACTTCCTTGGTGAAAGTGAGTATGTCGGTACGCAGTTTAATTTTCAGCCATCAAGGCGTACAAAGTTAAGCGGAAGTCTGGATAAAAGGTTTTTCGGCCGTACAGCTGAGCTTTCCGGCAGTTATAACCTAAAACGCTTTACAATGGCGGTTCGGGTATCTGACAGCGTGAATTCCTTACTGGCATTAAATGCCGGCGACGCCGAGTTTGGTTTGTTTGTGTGTCCGCCCGGAGTAACGCCCGGTTTGGCTAGTTGTTTCCAGCCACCTACAGCGCAATACCGGCCGCAGCCGGGGGAACGTTATTATAATATCCAGTTGCCGGGTGAAGATTTAAACGATACTTTGGTGGTCAGACGCGCGGTGAATTACAACCTTGGTTATGACTTCAGCCGCTTGAAGCTGCAGTTGCAACTGGGTGAACGTAGGGACATCTATCTGGAGCAGGATGCTGAATTGCAGGACAGATCGGCCTCGCTCAATGTCAACTGGCAACTATCCAAACGCAACAGCCTGACAGCAACTTCGTCTTATTCAAAACTTAAGTTTGATGGCGATGACGGCCTCGGTAACAGTCTTGGTAACAGACAAGGCACTCAAGCCAGCAACTCGCTGAGTTTTAACCGTCAGATCAATCCTCAGCTTACTGCTGGACTGACAGCAAGGCATACTGAAATTGATTACCAGGGGCGTGAGCTGGATTATCAGGAAAACAGATTGTCTTTTGATATTAAATTTAATTTTTGACAGAGCAGGCAAACAGCAAAAAGGCAGCTAAGGCTGCCTTTTTGCTGTTTGCCTGCTCTGTTTAGTTGTTGTCTTTATCCAGTTTTTTCATCACTTGCTGATGCTGCTGATTCAGCAATAGATCAAGCTCTTTGGCCATCTTAATTTTGTGCTCTAATGAACTATCCAGCAGACCTGACAATTCATTGAGCATGGCATGGTATGGGTTTTGTGGCTGCGTAACTGTGTTGGTACTTGTGTTGATTGTAGCGGTCGCTGCAACGGGTAGGGGCGACACTTGCTGTGGTGTCTGTTGTGCCACTTCACCACGGATCTCCTGAATAACGTCCTGAACATCCTGCGCCGTCAGCAGGTTTTTGTCTTCTAAAAAGCCAAAGAGTAAAACCCTGTCCATCAGGTTATTAATTTTGCGTGGAATACCCTGGCTAAATTGATGAATCAGCGCAAAACAAGCCGTATCAAGCAGTGGACGACTCACGCCTGCCTGAGCGATACGATATTCAATATAAGCCTGGCAGTCTTCCGGAGTTAAGGCCGACAAATTGGATGAAGCAATAATCCGCTGCCTGAATTGCTCCATCTGTGGTGACTGGATAATGGCGTTCAGCTCATTTTGCCCAAGCAAAAAACTTTGCAGCAAAGGTTTACCAGCCAACTGAAAATTGGACAACATCCGAAGTTCTTCCACCGATTCCAGCGGTAGATTTTGCGCTTCGTCCACGATCAACAAAGCTCTTTTATTCTGCTGATGTAATTGGGTTAAGTAATTAGAAATGGCTTCCAGATAAGCTGCTTTATTATTGTCTTTGACGTTCAGCTGAAATACCGAAGCTATCATGCGCAGCAAGTCGTCCGGGCTAAGCTTAGAGCTGACAATTTGTCTGGCAATAATACGCTGATGGTCCAATTTGCCGAGCAGCTGATTGGCAATAGTGGTTTTTCCAGTCCCCACATCGCCGGTGATCACAATAAAACCTTCCCCCTGGCTTAAGCCATATTGCAGGTAGGCGAGGGCACGTTTATGCAACTTGCTGGCAAAAAACCATTGCGGATTTGGCGTGAGTTGAAATGGCCGGTCGTGAAATCCGTAATACGCTTCGTACATCAGTGACTATCCCTAAGGTTGCGGCAACTTAACAAACTGTGCAGCAAATTTACACAGTCAAAAACAGCTGAATCATATCACAGCAGGGGCAAAAATCCGGCAAATTTGTGTCTATCACCATCGGCAGATTTGTGCAGAAAAATGCACCGATGCTACTGTTTTTGCGCGCATTTTCGCCGTCATGTTTAAAAAATGCCCGAACAGATTCTGCTTTGGAAAAAAGTATTGACACATATAGGTATGCCTCATAGAATGCGCCTCGTCTTGTGAAGCAACGCAGTTAAGCGATTAAGTGTGTGCTAGCAATATCGTGTGGGGCTATAGCTCAGCTGGGAGAGCGCTTGCATGGCATGCAAGAGGTCAGCGGTTCGATCCCGCTTAGCTCCACCAAAATTTACGATGTGTCCCTTTCGTCTAGAGGCCTAGGACACCGCCCTTTCACGGCGGTAACAGGGGTTCGAATCCCCTAAGGGACGCCAATACATTCACCGATAACAGCACTGTGTCCCTTTCGTCTAGAGGCCTAGGACACCGCCCTTTCACGGCGGTAACAGGGGT
>NZ_DAIPZL010000008.1:0-41881 GCF_036782235.1 Rheinheimera sp.
GCATAGCCCCAGAGCCGATCACCACCTCCATAGGAGGTGGTTTTAAATTGACAATCAAAAAAGGAGCTTCATAGCTCCTTTTTTCTTTTTGGTTGACGCATCCTGATTGAACAGTCCTCATTTACGGCACAGCGCAACATCACCTTGTGCTCGTATTAACCACACACCTGATCCCGGCCCTGGGCTTTGGCCTGATATAACAGGGTATCTGCTCTGGAAATCAGCTTATCATAATGCAACAGGCCGGTATTGACCGCCACACCAAAACTGGCTGTGACTGTTAAACCTGGCGCCAGATCCTGCCATTCGAGCTGTGCTATACCATGGCGCAACCTTTCACAAACTTCGCGGCCTTGTTCCAGACTGGTTTGAGGCAATAACAAAGCAAATTCTTCGCCGCCCCAGCGCGCCGAAATATCGATGTCACGGCACTGGGCTTTAATCAGACCCGCCAGACGTCTTAGCACGGTGTCACCGGTCAGGTGGGAATAGGTGTCGTTAATACGTTTAAAATAATCAATATCAATCAGCACCAGACAAAGTGGCTGCTGTAAACGAGCCGCTTTGGCAAATTCAGCCGCCAGTTGTTCATCAAAAGCCCTTCTGTTGGCAAGACCTGTTAAGCCATCCTCCCTGGCCTGCAAAGCAAATGCTTCGGCTTGCTGCCGTAATTGTTCTGCCAGCGCCGATTTTTCCGTCACCACCTGGCGAAGTTCAGTCGCCTGCTGCTGCAAAGCAGCGGTTTTTTCGCTGACTTGCTGACGCAGCCGCATTTCGTTATGACGCACACTGAGCATACGGGCGCGATACAGCAGTACCAGCAGCAACACAAACGCTAGACTGACACTGACAATAAAATCCGTGCGCTGCCACAACCTTGGCTCAATGACAAAATCAAATTGTGCCGGCTCTACCGACCAGTCTCCATCCGGATAAGCGGCGCTGACCAGAAATCGATAAGCGCCTGGCGCCAGATTGGTATATTCCGCCACCTGCTGCGGACCACGCTCAACCCAGTGCTGATCAAAACCCAATAGCTGAGTGCGATATTGAATACGGGTGGGCATTACGTAACTTAAACCGGCAAATTGCAGTGCAATACGGCGGGTGCCGGGCGGAAAAGTTGCCGCAGAAGTTGTATACAGCTGACCATCGGCACTGATTTTCTGCACCACCACGGGCGGAGTTTTTACCGCAAAATCGGCCAGTCTTGACGGCTCTACCATGGCCACCCCCTGCGACGTAGCGAACCATAAAGCACCACTGCTAAGCGCAGCAGCAGCCGGCATAGAACCGCCATTACACTGGGCACTTTGCATGCCATCACTTTCGCCATACAGCTCGTAATTCACCAGTTTTGGCAGGGCGCCACTGGTAACAGCCACAGCGTCTTGTTGCCTGATGCGTAGCACTCCTCTGTTGCTGCTCAGCCAGAAGTACTGATCCTGCTCGGGCACTATGGCAAAAATTTTATCAAATGGCAGGCCTTGTGCCAGACCAAGTTGTTGTATCACTTGTTTAGCCGCATCAAAACGCAATAAGCCCCTGTCAGTTGCCAGCCAGACATCGGCAGAGCTTTTTGCCTGATAAAAACTAAACACATAATGTACATCTTCAAATTGCTGCAATTGCAATGGCTGGATCTTGCCGTTTGCAAACACAGCACCACCACTACCGGTGCCAATCCAGATGCGGCCATCAGGCGACTGATGCAGTGCCGTAATAAACTCACCGGGCAAACCGTCAGGCACATGATAATGCTGCATATCACCATCTTTGAGCCGCGTTAAACCGCCTGAACTGCCGATCCAGACGGTGCCATCGGCAAGCGGCAACAAAGCCCGGATTTCGTTGGAAACAAGGCCATCCGCTCTGTCATAGTGTGCAATCAGCTCAGTGCCACGGTAACGCAACACCCCTTCGGCGTAGCTGCCCACCCAGACATCACCATCTGGCCCCTGCGCCAGACTCAGTGCTGACACCGGATTTGCATCAAGGCCCTGTACAGAATCGATCTGTTGCCCCACCACTCTGTTCAGGCCATTGCTGGTACCCACCCAAACCGAACCATCCTGATGCTGCAATAAAGTGCGCACATAGTTGTCAGCTAAACCTTTGCTGGTGGTGAGATTAGTAAAAGGTGTATCACGCAGCCTTAACACCCCACCATTGGTGCCAATCCAGATGCTGAGCTCTTTGTCTTGCCACAGCGCCAGCACCCTGTTATTGGGCAAACCTTCACTGACGGTCAGTTGTTCCAGGCCTAAATCGGATAAGCGCATTACACCGCGGTTGATGGTGCCGATCCAAAGATGTTGTTGCTGATCCAGCATCAGGGTCGCCACAGCAATACCGGCCAGTTGTGGATGCAACGGCACAAATCCGCTGCCGTCTTTTTTAAACACACCTTGCTCAGTACCAATCAGTAGCTGGCCGGCTCCGGTTTGTGCCAGCGCAAACACAGAAGTCAGTGGCACACCGGCTTCAGTGGCCACCAGTGTGAACACAGGGCTTGGTGCTTTTGGATCAAACCAATACAACCCTTGCTGAGTTGCCAGCCAAATCAAACCGTCTTTGTCTTGTAGCACACGGTAAATTACAGAGGGGCGCAGGCCGTCTTTGACGGTAAATTGTGTTTTTGTGCCATCGTGCGACAGCCGGAATAAACCGCCGCCTTCGGTTGCCATCCATAAATCGCCCTGATGGTCTCGCAGTAAGTCGTTGATCAGCGTGCCTATTGCAGGTAAATGTTGCCATTGGCTATCTTTGAGCAGTGCCATGCCACCGCGGGAGCCACCCAATAATAAATCGCCGTTGGCAGCCAGATGAAAGGCCCGGATCCCCAGATCCGGCAGACCGGTTTCAGCGGTACGGCCAAATAAACTGAAATTACGGCCATCATAACGGGCTGCCCCTTCCCAGGTGGCAAACCATAAATAACCGTCTTTGCTTTGGGTAATGGCGTTAATGGTATTGTGGGGTAAACCATCGCGGGTGGTCAGGCTTTCACGGAAATAGTCACTGAGTGGCGTGGTGCGGGCCCAAACCTGAAAACTGCTCATCATCATAAGCAGAACTAAGCTAACTACACTGCGCCAAAATAACATCTGCTTGCATCTGCACTTATCAACAACAAGGAAAGTTACGATAACGCAAAGCGGGGGCAAAGCGCAAAATAATAGCCTTTGTTGGTTTATTTTTGTGACCAAACCGTCAGGTAACAACTGCCCTGTGCTTTGACTTGTCGCCAAATAAAGCTAACAGCGACTGAGGCTGTCAGCCTTTGCCGACCTGATGCAATGACAACAACCTTTGTCTGAGCCATAAACCGGCTGGCCCCAGTTTTTTCGTTTGATGTTGCCAGAGTTCCAGCTGCACAGGTAACAACGAAGGTTCATCTTTGAGCTGCAGTTGAGTTACCTTGTGCTCTGCCAGCGCAGGTTGCAACACAGACAGTGGTAACCAGGCCCAGCCCAGATTCTGTTCAAGCAGCGCCAGCACCGCCATATCCCCTTCCAGCCACCAGACCTGGCTGCAAATCCGGCCGCGTTGGCGCTCCAGACTTTCACCCCGCCCTGTTACCATCAGTTGCCGGTATTGTTGTAAATCCGCCACTGTGACTTGCGCAAGCTGCGCCAGCGGATGCTCAACCGACACTGCAGCAGCAAATGTCAGCTGCTGCAGTGGCCAGCGTAAAAATTGGCTGCCCGCCTGCTGTGGCTGAAAACAAATGCCCAAATCTGCGTTGCCGCTGTCGAGCAGTCGGGTTAAATCTTCCAGGAGCGGAAATAATATTTGCAGCTCAAGCGCCGGAAACCGCTGCGCCAGCTCAGCCAGTACAGGCGCCAGCCAGGGCAGCTGGCCTTCGTCATCGACGGCAAGACACAACCGGCTTTCAACAGCGCCGGACAAATCTGCCGCAAGCTCACTCAGCTGCTGCATTTGCCGGCGTACCAGCTGGGCCTGCGCCACAATACGGGCACCGGCCTTGGTTAGCACAGGGTAACGGCCGCTGCGGTCAAACAGCTGCAGATTTAAATCAATTTCCAATTCACTGATGGCATGACTGACTGCCGACTGCGCTTTATTCAGCTTGCGCGCCGCCGCCGAAAAAGACCCGGCCGCCACCACCGCCAACAAAATATCCAGCTGCTGCATATTCATCTATCTGATTTCCAGATGGGTTCTAACTTAGTTATCTACAGAATGACAGATAGAATAAGCCGCAGCAACACTGAGTCCATCACATAGCAACAGGAGCAAAACGATGAGCCAAAGAGCAGCAGCCACAAGAACAACGGCAGCATCGGCAGCTTCAGGCCGCAGCCGCAAAGACAGGCTCAGGATGGCGCTGGGTTTTGAAGGCATAGGCTTGCTGTTGTTGGTTCCGCTCAGCAGCCTGTTGTTTGACAAATCTGCAGTGACCCTGGGTGTGCTGGCGGTGTTAATGTCGCTCTTAGCAACCTGGTGGAATTATCAGTTTAATCTGTGGTTTGACCGCTATTATTTAGCGCCCAAAGGCCGGAGTTATAAAACTGCGCCGGAGCGCCTTGGTCATGCACTGCTATTTGAACTGGGTTTACTGGCGGTGTTTTTGCCGCTGACCGCCTGGTATCTGGCGATCAGCTTATGGCAGGCGCTGCTGCTGGATTTAGGTTTTATGCTGTTTTATCTGCTGTACGGTTATTTGTATCACTGGGCTTATGATCTGCTTTTTCCTATCCCCGAGCAGCCGGCGAACAGCTAACAGCGGGGTGGCAGCGGCTTCACCTTCATGCTCAAAGCCGTATGCCACTAAGTCGGTTTTTTTGCTAAGCCGCCCCAGCACAGATGTTTAATTTCCAGATATTCATCAATGCCATAACGCGAACCTTCACGACCCAGCCCCGACTCTTTGACGCCACCAAAAGGGATCACTTCAGTGGAAATGGCGGTTTCGTTGATGCCCACCATGCCTACCTCCAGCGCTTCACCAAGCCGCCATAACCTGCTCAGATCCTGACTGTAGACATAAGCCGCCAGCCCGGCGGCACTCTGATTGGCAAGGTGAATTGCCTGCTGCTCGGTATCAAAGGGCATCACAGCAGCCACAGGACCAAAAACTTCTTGTTGCATCAGCTGCATCTGCGGCGTCACTTCTGTAAGCAGTGTGGGCTGATAAAAGTGTGGCCCAAGTTCGGACTGCTGCCCACCACAGTGTAATCTGGCGCCTTGTGTAACAGCGTCCTGCACCAGAGCCCGTACTTTGTGCACTGCAGCGGCATTGATTAAAGGCCCAATCTGCACACCAGGGGTGAGTGCATCCCCCAGCTTCAGCTGCTGAATTTCAGCGAATAACAATGCATTAAAGCGCTCGTACACGCAGCGTTCAACATAAATACGGTTAATACAAACACAGGTTTGGCCGGCATTTCGAAACTTTGCCGCCATCACACCGGCCACAGCCTGGCTTAAATCTGCATCGGCAAACACCAAAACCGGGGCATTGCCGCCAAGCTCCAGTGATAACCGTTTTACCGTATCGGCGCACTGGCGCATCAGTAATTTACCCACCGAAGTTGAGCCGGTAAAAGTCAGTTTGCGAACCATCGGACTTTGGCACAACACCTGCGCCACTGCAGCGGCGTTCTTGGTCGGCAACATCTGTAACACACCGGGTGGAAAACCGGCGCGCTGTGCAAGTTCCCCGAGCGCCAGCGCTGTCAGAGGTGTCAGCTCTGACGGTTTTAAAATCACAGTACAACCGGCGGCCAACGCCGGTGCTAATTTGCGGGTGACCATAGCGGCCGGAAAATTCCAGGGGGTAATAGCAGCTACGACGCCAACCGGCTGTTTGATGGTGAGCAGCCGCCTGCCCTGTGCAGTCGTTGGGATCAGATCGCCATATAACCTTTTGGCTTCTTCAGCAAACCACTCAATAAAACTGGCGGCATACCTTATTTCGGCGTTGGCCTCAGCCAGCGGTTTGCCTTGTTCAGTTGCTAAAATCAGCGCTAAGTCGTGCTGATGCTGCAAGACCAGCTGATACCAGTTTTTTAATAACAAAGCACGCTCAGAGGCCAGTTGTTGCTGCCATAAAGACTGTGCCTGCACCGCATGCACTATGGCCTGCTCAGCATCAGCAGCACTGGCATTATTCACCCAGGCGACATCTTTTAAATTGGCCGGATTGGTCACCACAAAATGATGAACACTAGTATTCACTTCAGCAGAGGCGTTACCGCTCAGGCCAATGTCAGGTTTTTGCAGCCAGACACCATTGAGTAATAAACCGGTTTTTATTAAAGAAGGATCCGCAAGTTGCATCCGAAACATCATCCAAAAACATACCCAGGGCCAGAGTATAACCTCAACTGCGGTCGCTGACGCCAGTTGCCTTCACCAGCGCCCTGTTTAGCCAGGCCGATAAAAAACCGGCAGCAAGAGCTTCTGCACTTGTCGCAAATTTAAGCTTTGAATTGGAGAAATTTTCAATACAGGCCAATACTTGCGACAAGAAAAACCAAAACAGGGAGACGCAGATGAACCTGCACAGTATCAGAGTAAAAAGCACAGTACCTATGGTGCTGCTCGCTTTCACCTTAGTGGTTGTGGTGGCGATGTTCAGCTATTTATCCGCCATGCAAAAAAGTGCGCTGGACGCCCAGGCCAATAATTTTCTAAAAGCCATTTCTTTAGTACTGAACGCCGACCGCGATTTATATCAGGCCAAACTTGCCACCACTTATGCGCTGAATAAAACCGGTGATATTGCCGCGCAGCAGCAGGACGCCCGCGACAACGCCGCTCAGGTCAAACAACGTTTTGCCGATTATTTAAAACATCTGTCGCAGTATCCGGACATCAGGGGCGAATTTTCCGGTTTTGACAGCCAGTTTAACCAGTGGCAACAAGCCAGCGAACAGCTGCTGAGCGCCGCCGCCAATGGCGCCGATACCTCGGTTTTACTCAGTGATGAAGAGCAAAAATTTGCTTCATTGCGTGATGTGCTGGATAAAGCCGGTGAAGCTGCACTCAATAAATCCATCAGCGAACAACAAGTGTTAAGCAGTGCTATCAGCCGTTTTCAAACCCTGGCTTATGGCATTTCAGCGCTGATTTTACTGATAGCCGGCTGGTTCAGTTATCAGATCCCGCGCCAGCTCACCTCACAAATTAACTTTTTAACCCGTCGTATTCACGAAATTGCCTCTGGCGAAGGTGATTTAACAGCCCGGCTCAATGTACAAAGCAAAGACGAGTTTGCCGAGCTCGCCCACGAATTTAACGCTTTTGTTGCCAACCTGTGCCAGCTGATCGCATCTGTTTTAAAACAGGCCGGCCAATTGAGTGAACTAACCGAACATTTGTCGGCTTCCGCATCCAGCACCAAAGACATTACCAATTCATTAAACACCGCGTCCGACACTATTGTCAGCGCGGTGCATGAAATGACCATCGCCAATAAAGAGATGGCCAATGTGGCCACCAATTCAGCGCAGGAAGCCGAAGCCGCCAGCCGCAATGCCGAGCAAGGTTTAACTGTGGTGAATAACGTCAACGACAGTATGCAGGCGCTTTCCACTGACGTAGACACTGCGCTTGAAAGCTCAGCTGAACTGCAAAACAGCTCGGCCAATATAGCCTCAGTGCTGGATGTGATCCGCGCTATTGCCGAACAAACCAATTTGCTGGCGCTGAACGCAGCGATAGAAGCAGCCCGTGCCGGTGAACAAGGCCGTGGTTTTGCGGTGGTGGCCGATGAAGTACGCACCCTGGCGTCGCGTACCCAACAAAGCACCAATCATATCCAGGAGATGATCCAAAAACTGCAGAGCAGGGTGAATGAAGCCTCAGGCGCTATTCAAAGCAGCAAAGCAAATGCTGACCGCACCCTGGCATTTTTTGCCAAAGCCGATGAAGTCTTCCATCAACTGCAACAATCATCACGTCGTGTCAACGATATGGCGACCCAAACGGCAGCTGCAACCGAAGAGCAAAGTCTGGTGTCGGAAGAAATTACCAAAAACCTGTATGCACTGAACGATCAGGCGGTGGCAGCAGGTGGTATTGCCCAAAAGAACGAACAGTTGTCGATGCAAATCAGGCAGTTATCGGACACCCTTTTTGGTCTGGTCGGCCGTTTTAAAGTGAACTAAACACCACAACAGCAAGAGTGCCAAAACAACAATGCCAGCATAAGCTGGCATTGTTGTTTGCTGTGCTCTGTGAAAAAAACGGTTAATCCGGCTTTTTCGACACACCCACCATGGCTGGACGTAATAAACGGCCGTTCAGTTCATAACCTTTTTGCATCACAAACATCACGGTATTAGGTTCCAGCTCAGCGCTTGGCTGAATCGACATCGCCTGATGGAACTCAGGGTTAAATGGCTGACCCTGTGGATCAATCTGCTGCACACCATATTTACCCACAGTGTCGAGCAAACCTTTTAATGTCAGCTCAACACCTTCAGCCAGCGCTTTGACCGCTTCATTGGCCGGGTCAATAAAACCTAAAGAACGCTCAAGGTTGTCCAGTACGGGTAATAAATCACCGGCAAATTTTTCCAGCGCAAATTTATGGGCTTTTTCCACATCCATGGCCGCACGGCGTTTGGTGTTTTCCGCATCAGCTTTGACCCGTAACGCCAA
This sequence comes from Rheinheimera sp., assembly GCF_036782235.1. Lineage (GTDB taxonomy): Bacteria > Pseudomonadota > Gammaproteobacteria > Enterobacterales > Alteromonadaceae > Pararheinheimera. The sequence goes on from NZ_DAIPZL010000008.1 coordinate 8,635, forward strand.
ATCCTGTTGATCGGCGGCGTGGGCACGGGCGGCCGCTAATTCTGCTTCCAGCTTGGCAATCACTGCCTGCTCACCCGATAATTCCACTGTATCAGTGGCTTGGGTGGTTGCGTTTTCAGCCTGTGGCTCGTTATGTACCTTTTCTTGCTCGCTCATCTGTTCTTCACTCCAAACTTGGTGCGGCTATTATGGGGATTGTCACGCCCGATTCAAGTGCTTTGATAATTGTTGGCCACAGGCTTCCACCAGCGGGATCAGCCTGGCGTAGTTCATGCGTCTTGGGCCTAATAAAGCTAAAAATCGTTGTGGATCAGCCTGATACCTGACAGTAATCACACTGACATTATAAAGTTGTGCTATGCCCGACTCTTTACCCAAAATAAGTTTGGTATTGTTGTCTGTGGCCAGTGGTTGTAATAACTGCATCAGACAAGAAGGCTGCTCCAGCAATTGCACCACCTGTTGCAACGCCGGATCTTTAAGCGATTCAGCAGCTTGCAGTAAATGATGCTGACCAAATACCAGCGGCTGGTTTTGTTGCAGCTCATCCAGACTTAATTGCGCCATCACATCTTTTAATAATGCCGTAATGGTTTCATCTTCAGTGTTCAGCATCAGGCTCAGTCTGGAAATACCATCCAGCCACTGCTGATTACAAAGGGCGGCATTGAGCAAACACAGACTGCGGCTTAGCGTGTTGGCATGAATCCCCTGCGGCTGCCATAACACCCGGTGCAAAATGTCGCCCTCTTCGTCAATCACCACCAACAGCAGCCTGTCGGGGGCCAGCCGTACTAAATCAACCTGCCGGATCACACGGCCCGCCGCTTTAGGCGCACTAAAAATGCTGACCAAACCTGTCAGGTTGGCCAATAACTGACCGGCTTTTTGACATAACAGCGACACCGGCAACTGCGGCACCAGATGTTGCTGAATATCGTTGAGCCAGCGTGAGGGTAAAGGCTCCAGCTGCAGCATTTTATCGATAAAAAGCCGGATCCCCTGGGTGGTTGGAATGCGACCCGCTGAAGTGTGTGGTGAGCGGATCAGCCCCAGCTGTTCCAGCTGCACCATGCTGTTGCGCACTGTGGCTGAACTCACCTGCAAAGCGGCGTTTTCTGCGATCAACTTCGACGATACCGGCGAACCATCCGCCAGATACTGCTCTACGATGAGTTTTAAAATAAGCTCTGAACGACTCAGCCCTGCCGTCATACTGCCACCTGTGAATGAATACCTGCTTATAGTGGGGACTTACCACAAAAAAACAACCATCAGCACAAAACTAACACAACCGGCAGCCGGACTCTGGTACAGCGCCACCACACTTTGTATACTCAAGCCAAATCTTCGCTGGATCAATAAGCTATGAGCCATGCTTTTCGCACTATCGGCCTGATTGGTAAACCTAATCATCAGGGCGCCAATCATACCCTGGTCAGTTTGTACCATTTTCTCAAACAATATCAACTGCAGGTTTATGTCGAAGAAAAAGTGGCGGCTTCGTTAGGCTTAGCTGAAGTACAGGCAATGGATCTGGTCGACCTCGGCAAAAACTGTGATTTGGCCATAGTGGTGGGTGGTGACGGCAATATGCTGGGCGCTGCGCGGGTGCTGGCGCGTTTTGGCGTGGCAGTGCTTGGGGTGAACCGCGGCAATTTAGGCTTTTTAACCGACTTATCGCCGGAAAGTTTTCAGGTACCGCTGGCCGAAGTGCTGGCCGGTAATTATGTGAACGAACACCGCAATCTGCTGGAAATTGAAGTGCATCGCCACGACAGCATTAAAAGCAGTAACAGCGCCGTTAATGAAGCTGTGCTTCATGCCGACAAAGTGGCGCATATGATTGAATTTGAAGCCTATATTAACGGCGAATTTGTGTTTAGCCAGCGCTCGGATGGTCTGATTGTCAGCACACCAACAGGCTCAACCGCTTATTCACTGTCCGGTGGCGGCCCAATTTTAACGCCCGAACTGGACGCCATGAGTTTAGTGCCGATGTTCCCTCATACCTTAAGCAGCAGACCCCTGGTGGTGTCCGGCACCAGCGAAATCCGTCTTAAGGTTGCACCAAGTAACGACGCACATTTACAAATCAGCTGCGACAGCCATGTGATTCTGGCTGTGATGCCTGGTGATGAAATTGTGATCCGTAAACACCCCAAACCGCTGAAACTGGTGCATCCGCCAGGCTACAGTTATTTTAACGTATTGCGCAATAAGCTGGGCTGGGGTTCTAAACTCTATTAAATCAGGCTGTTACCAACAAGGGGCCTGCCCTGCACGCCCCTTCAGATAAAAATTTTTCCGCTTTGGCTTGTCAGCTTTAAAATTACTGTATAAATTCACAGTTATTCATTTTGTCTTTGACTGAACACTACAGGCCGCATCATGCTTACCCATCTTCATATCAGCAACTTTGCCATTGTCCGTGCGCTGGAAATTGAATGGCAACCCGGTATGACCACCATCACAGGTGAAACCGGTGCCGGTAAATCAATTTCACTGGACGCCCTGGCGCTGTGCCTGGGTGAGCGTGCCGATGGTTTTGTCGTACGCCCTGGTGCCGATAAAGCTGATTTAGTCGCCACTTTTGATATCAGCAAGCTGCCTGCAGCACAACAATGGCTGGCCCAGCAAGATTTAGCCATGGGTCAGGAATGTATAGTGCGCCGTGTGGTAGGCAACGAAGGCCGCTCCCGTGGTTATATCAATGGTGTGCAGGTGCCGGCGCAACAATTAAAAAGTCTGGGCCAGCTGTTACTGAGTATTCACGGCCAGCATGCCCATCAGTTATTGCTGAAATCTGAGCATCAGCGCCAGCTGCTGGATGCGTTTGCTGACCACCCAAGCTTATTAACCACAGTCAAACAACACTGGAAAGACTGGCAGCAGCTGAAGCAGGAATATCAGCAGCTGCTCACCTCACAGCAGCAGCGGGAAGCTCAGCGCCAGCTGCTGGAATATCAGGTGGCAGAGCTTGACCAGTTTGCCCCGCAACAAGACGAATTTGCCGAGCTTGAAACTGAACATCAGCGTTTAAGCCACAGCGCCGGTTTAATTGCTGCCAGTCAGCAAGGGCTGGAGCTTTTGACAGAATGTGAAGAAGGCAATGCATTAAGTTTATTAAAACAAGTAAGTTACCTGCTGGGGGACGCCAGCCAAATCGACCACAAACTTTGTGGCATAGAACAAATGCTGCAGGAAGCTTTGGTGCAGGTGGAAGAAGCCAGCCGCGAGCTGCGCCGTTACGGTGAAAAAGTAGAAGTAGACCCGGAGCGTTTAAACGACATTGATGAGCGGTTAAGCCAATGGCTCACGTTAAGCCGCAAACATCAGATCCCAAATGACCAGCTATTTTTGCACCATCAGCATCTGGCACAGCAACTGCAACAACTGGCCGGTGATGACGACAGACTGGCAGAGCTGGAATTGGCTATAGCACAGGCGGCGCGCAATTATAGTGAAGCGGCCGACAAGCTCAGCCAGGAGCGGCAACAGGCTGCATTGGAACTTAGCCATAAAATTGAACGCAGCATGGCTGAACTGAGTATGCATAACGCCCGTTTTGAAATTATGCTGCAGCAGCTGCCACTGGATAAAGCAAACGCCCTGGGCTGCGATCATATTGAGTTTATGGTCAGCACCAACCCGGGCCAGCCATTACAGCCGATGCACAAAGTGGCGTCAGGCGGTGAATTATCGCGGATCAGCCTGGCTGTGCAGGTGATCCTGGCCGATAAAGTCACCACCCCCACCTTAATTTTTGATGAAGTGGATGTTGGTATCAGTGGCCCTGTGGCTGCAGGTGTTGGCCGGTTATTGCGCCAGCTGGGTGCTTCTACTCAGGTGATTTGTGTCACGCACTTACCTCAGGTAGCCAGCCAGGGGCACCAGCAAATGTTTGTTGAAAAATATACCGACGGTGTGCATACCGAAACGCGGATGCGTACTTTGCAGGATGACGAGCGGGTGCAGGAAATTGCCCGTTTATTGGCCGGTGAAAATGTCAGTGCCAGTGCAATTGCCAATGCCCGCGAACTTTTATGTACGCCCTGAGTCAGATGAAAACTTTTAAACCCAAAATCATTGATGATTCGGCTAGGCGGCAACTGAATAAATCCCCGGGAGCATAGCTATTCGATGTGACCGGGGTGAATGAAGGCGGACAACAACGCCGAATCTTCAAGGATGAAGGGTTTAATCTCCCCCCATGCTTGCGGTATGATGCAAGCCTTACTAAAAAAATGAAGAGTGTTATGGCAGCTGTATTCTCAAAATCAATCAGCAAATGGCTGGTTGCCGCCTGTTGTGCCCTGTCAATGTCGGCCTGCAGCAATTGGATTTACCGGATTGATGTACCCCAGGGTAACTTTCTGGAACAAAAAGACATTGATAAATTACGTATCGCAATGACCAAAGAGCAGGTGCAGTTTGTACTTGGTAACCCTGTGGCTGAAAACAGCTTTGATGACAACATCTGGCATTATTTTTATTCACTGAAAAGCGGTACTGGTGATCGTGATTTTAAAAAGCAGCTGATATTAAATTTTGAAGAGAATAAGTTGGTCAAAATGACCGGCGATTTTGAAGTGCCAAAAGATTTTAATACCCCGCTGGATCAATAGCAAAAAGGCTACTGATGGCACACTGTGTTTGCTGAGTTTGAACACTTAAACAGCAAACAAAGCCTGAGCTTTAGCCGGGTAAAATCACAAATATCACGCTGTATAAACAAAAAGGACATCTGAACCGGATGTCCTTTTTGTTTATCTGGGTTTGATAGCTGTTTGATGATCCAAAGCGAATATTGAGAGCGACTGAGTCACAGCAAAAGCCTATTTTGCCGGCCCTTTAAAAATCAATCGTCCTGATGATGTTGCTGCGGCCGGCCACCTGTGGTTTTATCAGCCCTGCCTTCTTCTTTGGCTTTTTCGGCGCGGCGTCTGCGCATATCTTTTGGATCGGCAATAAGCGGGCGGTAAATTTCAATCCGATCACCGGCACCTACCCGCTCATCCAGTTTAACGGTACGGCTCCAGATCCCGACTTTGTTTTTATTCAAATCAATCTCAGGATGCGTTTTTAAAATACCGCTGTATTCAATTACTTGTTGCACAGTGCTGTCCACAGCCACAGTCAAACTTAACAAACTTTGCCGCTGTGGCAAGGCATAGGCCACTTCAACTGCAATCTGTTCAGTCATGTTGTTCTCCATACACCTGTTTGGCACGCTGAGTAAAAGCCTGCACCATCGCCATCGTTAGTTCATTAAAAATTTTGCCAAAAGCAAATTCCACCAACTTACTGGAAAACTCAAACTCCAGTGCCAGCACCACTTTGCAGGCCTCGTCACTTAACGGAATAAACTGCCAGCCACCCCGCAAAAACTTAAAAGGCCCGTCTACCAACTGCATATCCAGCCTGCTATAAGGCACCAGCGTATTGCGGGTGGTAAAACTTTTACTGATGCCGGCTTTAGACACCTGCAAACTGGCGGTTTGAATATTTCCATCAAAGGAAAGCACCTGGGCGGCACTACAGCCGGGCAAAAACTGCGGGTACGACGGCACATCGGTCACCAGCTCAAACATCTGCTGGCAGCTATAAAAAACCAATGCGCTGCGTTCAATTTGTGGCATACTCACTCCCCTGAATCAGGTCGGCGATTGTAGCAGAATCTGCACCTGTAACAAGTTTCAACGCCATGGCTCTCCCCTTTTCGCCATGTTGCACTTTCAAGCGCATTTTGAGCAAGCATGAGTAAAAAATCGAATAAAACCAATACAGGTGGCACCATTGCCACCAACAGAAAAGCTAGGCACGACTATTTTCTGCAGGACCGTTTTGAAGGCGGTATGGCGTTGCAGGGCTGGGAAATTAAAAGTATTCGTCAGGGCAAAGCCAATCTGACCGACTCTTATGTCATCCTGAAAAATGGTGAAGCTTATTTATTTGGTGCTGTCATTACCCCACTGAACAGCGCGTCCAGCCATGTAGTGTGCGACCCCGAACGCTCGCGCAAATTGCTGCTGAACAAGCGGGAACTGAATAAACTGATTGGCGCGGTAGAACGCGACGGTTTTACCCTGATTGCCACTTCCATGTACTGGAAAGGCCCCTGGGTTAAACTGGAATTTTATCTCGCCAAGGGTAAACGTGAATTTGATAAACGCGACGATATCAAAGACCGCGACTGGTCACGCGAAAAAGAACGGATGATGAAACACAGCAAACGCTAAAAAAATCTTCTTTTGGCGCTTGAAACTGGCGAAACAATCGCCATTTAGTAAACAAGGCGCCGGATAAAGCAGCAAAGCGACAAAGCATTGCTTGCCGCTACCGGTGTCAGGGCGTAGAATGCCCAAGTTACTGAAGCGTTCGCTTCACGAAGAATTCGGGGCTGATACTGGATTCGACGGGATTCACGAACTCCTAAGTGCATGCCGAGGGGCGGTTGGCCTCGTAAAAAGCCGCAAAAAAGTAGTCGCAAACGACGAAACATACGCAATCGCTGCCTAATAAGCAGTAGATGCTCTCCCCCCCGCGCATACCTGTAAGCCGGGATTTTGGGAGATCACCCCTAACAGGATCGCATGGCGGCTTTGTCCGGAGCCAAGATGCTAAAACCAATCGGACTCGCCCGACGATAGCCTGCCAGCTGGCGCTCATAGGGTTAACCAAATAACTGGATAAGCATGTAGTACTGAAGACGTAGGTTTTTCGGACGGGGGTTCAAATCCCCCCAGCTCCACCACAAATGAGAGCGGCGCAAGCTGCGCCGCTTCTCAAATCTCCTTTAAATCCAATAGCTTAAAACTACACCTTGTCGCCAATGACTTTGGCTACAGCAGTCCAGACACGTCTGGAAATTGTCACTCCAGTGCCAACTTTTGTCATCCCAGCGCCAACTTTTGCCGCAAGTTGCCCTCCCCCGCAAGTTTTACCAGCCGCGAAATACTGCAAAAATACCTCGCAGATCAGCAGCTGGTTGAAGAAAATCACGCCCTGTATTTACTGAACACCATCCATCAGAACATGGTGATTGAAGATTTAGACTTTTCTATCGACCACGCCAAACTAAAAGCCTTTGCCATTACACAAGCTGACTTTTGCAAAACTGCCGACCTCAGCACCGCAATTAACCACTTTGAAAAATACCAGCTTGGCAAACTTGCCTACACCGAACAGGAAATTAAAAACCGCCTGCAAGATGCCAAATTCTGGCTGCGCCGTATTCGCCGTAAAACGGCCTCGCTGATTAACCAAGTTGAACGTGCATTAGGTTATGTGTCAAAACGTCGTGCCGTGTATTGCGGCGATGTGTCGTTACATCGCTATAAGCAGAACCAGCAACTAAGTCAGCAATATATGCAAAACAGCTATTTGCAGAATGACGAAGGTTTCAGTATTTCTTTGGCAGAAATCGCACAGCACAACATTAGTAATCCGGTGATCCGTCGTCATGAATTGATGGTCAGAATTCGCGGTTTTGAAGAAGTCGCCCAGTATTGTCAGCATGCGGCGGTATTTGTCACTTTAACCACGCCATCAAGAATGCACGCCACAAATGCAAGCGGAATTCCGAACCCAAATTATGACGGTTCTAGCATCAACGATGCACAGGACTACCTAAACCACGTTTGGCAGCTATGTCGCGCCAAGTTTGACCGCGACGAAATTAAGCCCTATGGCTTTCGGGTAGTAGAACCGCATCACGACGGCACACCACACTGGCATTTGCTTTTGTTTATGCCAGTCGAGCAGATCAAAGCATTTAAAGAGATTGTCACCCATTACGGCCTGCAAGATTCGCCCGATGAGAAAGGCGCAAAACAGTATCGGGTTAAGTTTATTGATATTGACCCCAACAAAGGCAGTGCTGCCGGATATATCGCTAAGTACATCGCCAAGAACATCGACGGCTTTGAGGTTGGCACCGACACCAGTGGTCAGCCATCAAACTTAGCTGCAGCAAGAATTAACGCATGGTCAAAGGCTGCCGGTATTCGCCAGTTTCAGCAAATTGGTGGCCCTAGTGTCACAGTTTGGCGCGAGCTTCGTCGTCTAAAACAAACCGAAAATCAAACAGAAGAATTTAATGCAGCCCATGCTGCTGCCGACGCCTCGAACTGGGCTGCGTTTTGTATTGCCATGAATGCCGTTGATACACCACGCAAAGCGCATCTGATAAGCCCCTATTACGAAATCCGCGCCACTGAATCTATCGACTACCAAAGCGGAGAAATTCAAAGCTGCCCACTAAACCGCTATCAGGAATTACGAAAACCTGCGCTGTCGGGTCTGTCGCTGCTTGGTATCACTATTAAAACCCGCACGCGCAGATGGTCTTTGTCATCTGCGCCGCCGAGCCGAGATAGCACCAACCCGCCTTTAGGTGGGCTGGTGCTGTCGAGTGAGGTGGCAACCTTGGACTTGTGTAAATAACTGTACGGATGAAAAAATGAATAAAAAGATGAATACCCAAAGCACCAGTTTTACCGTAAATGAAGTGGTATTACTGCTAAACCTCACAGTCATCAAACAAGATCGTGGTGATAAGTTCCTGCCGGAAAACCTTGGAATTATCTGCGGTGTGCTGACCTTAAACGAAGAAGTTGAAATGGTGGTGAAGTTTATTGACCGCGTTTGCCAGTTCACAAAATCAGAATTTAACCGTCATTACCGGATAATCAACGAATGATTTTTCAAAAATTTGCGTTGACGGCTAAAAAATTCTGTTTTAATTTCAGCAACGAGGTTTACTCCAGAACTGATGTATTGATGTGTAATAACATCGCTTGGTTCTGGCAATTAAATAAAACACTGAAATTAAAACTTAGCAGCGCGCCACTCTTTCAACCTATACGGTTTCAACGCACAAGCGTCACTCTCTTGCCTACGGGCTCACCGCGCAAATACATACTATTAATCAATAGCATCCAAAACCTCAAAACTCTTAGCTCAGACTATCCCTATGGTCTGATTCAATCAGCTTTGAAACAAGGCCTGTTGTCGTATGCACACGCCTTAAGGAAATGGTTTATGCAAGATCAAAACGCTGACCCGCAAACAACGACTATCCGTTGGGTCACTATAGAAAAATGTGCGGAGCTTATCGGCTGGACAAAAGACGCGATCAATGCGCTGCGTGTGAAAGGCAAAATCCGTATGGATGTTCATTGGGTTAAACGAAACGGCCGGATCTTTATTGATATAGCCGCTTTGCAACAATGGATAGGCACAGGGAAATAAGCCATGAAACCAACTGAATTTAAAGGCATTTATGCCGGTGAAAGCTCTATCCGTATCGACTTTATGCTTAACGGTGAACGGTGCCGCGAGACTATCCGAGGCACACCAACCAAGACTCGTTTAAAAGAAGCAGCCCTTAAACGCGATCAAATCCAGTATGAAATTGATATGGGAAAATTTGATTACCTGAGTCACTTCCCCAATAGCCCCCGCGCACTGAGGCACACACCTAACAAAGCGGCGCATATCACAATCAGTCAATCCGTCGACATCTGGTTTAAACACAAAAGTAAAAACTGGACACAGGCAACTTATCGCGGAAACCTCAGTAAAGTTAGAACGCATGTACTGCCAAATTTCGGTCAACTGACATTGGCAGAATTTAAACCCTCTATGTTCAAGTTATGGGCATCGTCATCTACCCTGTCACCAAAGTCTATAAACGCAGTACGCTCAATTATGCTTGGCATTTTTAAAGAGCAATTTAATGATTGTGTGATCGACTCAAACCCCATCGAAAAATGTGAACCATTGCCAAAACGGACAAAGCGGGTCACCCCCTTTAATCCAGAGCAACGCGAAGCAATTATCGATGCCATTGCCAATCCCATAGCCCGTGACTTTTATATCTTTGCATTTAGTACTGGTTTGCGTACCGGCGAGCAATTGGGGTTACGCTGGCAGGACGTTGATTTTGAGAAAAAGCGTATTTATATCCGCCAATCTATCGTCAATGGCAAACTGGCTGGCACTAAAACTGACAGTTCCAACCGTACTCACCATCTCGATGACGAAGCACTACAAGTCTTGCTCAACATCCAACAATATCACCCCAGCAACCAGCCGGAAGAAAGGGTATTTATCAACCCTGCCAATATGAAGCCTTGGAAAGACGATGCTGTACCACGGAATCGCCACTGGAAACCCGCACTTAAAAGAGCGGGCGTACCCTACCAGCGGCCATATACCTGCCGGCACACTTATGCTTCAACCAAGTTAACTGCCGGATGTGATCCAAGCTGGCTGGCAAAACAGATGGGACATAAAGATTGGGGCATGATCCGAACCATTTACGCACAATGGATTGATTAAAGGATGCAAGCAGCTGCCACGGGGAGGAACCGCGCTTAGCGGCGGGGCACCCGTGGTGGCTGTCTGGCTTAACAATTTGAAACTATCTAAAAAAAGCACATATTATGAAAAGCTCAAAACATCAGCCTAACCGCCACGAACTTTAATTCTTTAATCCGCAGTTAATACAAACTCCTGCCCTATTTGCTGAAAGTGACTTGGTTTATCAATCTGAAAACCTGTCAGTTGCTGCCGTAATACCGGCTTTAATAAATCATCAAATACCGATACGTCTTGCTGGGTTGGAGACAACCATAAATCAAGTTGCTCGGGTGGCAACATCAGTGGCATGGCCTTGCTATGGTAAGGCAGTAATTTGGGGTGTGGTGGCAGGGTAATAATAGAACAAGAGTAAGTCAGTTCACCCGTTTCTTTATTCAGCCAGGTGCGATACAAACCACCAAAAGCAATCGCCTTTTCGCCGATAAAATCGTGGTAAACAGATTTACCATCAATCACCTCAGTTTCACCAAAACCTGATGCCGGTATGATGCAACGTTGCTGCCGGTATGCCATAAAACCTGCACTGCCTTTGGTATGTAATTTGTCGGAACGAGTATTAAACGAAGTGTATTGTGAAGGTTTAAAGCCTGAATCTGCGGGTTCCAGCAATAACCACCAGATTGCATCTTGCAACCGGCGCTGGCCGTTATGCTCCAGCACGACAGATACGGTATTGGTTGCCCTGATAAAACGCCCTGTTCTCAGGGCATTAGGCCAAAGTGGTATACCCAATTCTTCCAGCAAACCAATCACTAAAGGGTTATCAGTTACATTCAGCCTGCCGCACATAGCACCGCCTTCGCTTATAGCATCTGTTTATTATTTAAACACACCGTTGCATTTATTCAGCATTTACTTATATTAGTTTTGGGTAATTCCCCAATAAAAATACAAAAGGATATGTAGATGAAATTGCGGTCACTGTTTTTACTCTTTGTGATGTTGATTAGCTTTGCCACCTTTGCAGAACCAACAATCGAAACCACCAGTTTAGAAAACCCACAAATCACCAGCGACGTTAAGCAACCAGCTGATTTTCTTGACCAGCCAAAAACCCAATATTTAGCCGGTATTTTTCAGGAAAACAACAATCAGCTTTCAGCCAGTTCTGAATGCTGCAAGGTATGCCGCAAAGGTAAAGCCTGTGGCGACAGTTGTATCAGTAAGTCAAAAACCTGCAATGTTGGAGCCGGTTGCGCCTGTGATGGTTAGACATAACCTTAGTTAAATGCAGAAGTTAATTGCAGACTTTATTTGTCGTGAACGGTATCAATAGTTACTATGGCGTATATACCGTTAACGCATTGCGTTGGAGTTTGCTGTGAACTTTCCTTTAATAGTCCAGCTTTTGCAAAACCGCCTGCCAAACCTGATGGCCGTATACGCTTTTGGTAGTCAGGTTGAAGGCACCGCCGATAAAAACAGTGATTTAGATTTGGCAGTTCTGGTGGCCGGTTATGCCGACCCTATTGATTTATGGGATATCAGCAGCGATTTAGCCGAGCTGGTCAATTGTGAAGTGGATTTACTCGACTTTCGTGCCGCTTCGACTGTGATGCAATACCAGATCCTGACCAAAGGCGAGCGCTTGTTTGCCGTGGATAACAGCATTGGCAGTTACGAATCTTCTTTGCTTTCAGAGATGACCACATTAAACGAAGCCCGCGCCGGAGTGCTGGCCGATATTCAAAAGGATGGTTCTGTTTATGGCCGTTGATCAAAGCCCCCTACCCGATGACGTGTTAATTAATAAAGCGGCCACTATTGAGCGCTGTGTGAATCGCGCCCGTGAAGAATACGACAAAGACCCAGCCACTTTTGCCACCGACTTTACCCGTCAGGATGCCGCTATTTTAAATATCCAACGCGCTTGTGAAGCCGCTTTGGATATGGGGCAGCATTTAATTCGTAAACATAAGCTTGGTGTACCACAAAGTTCTCGCGATGTGTTTACCTTATTAGCAACAGGTGGGTTTATTCCAGCGGAGCTTGCAGATAACTTAAAGAAAATGGTAGGTTTTAGGAACATAGCTGTTCATGAATATCAACGACTTCAAGTGCCTGTGGCAGAGATGGTTATACAGCACCGCCTACAAGATTTTCAGCTGTTTTGCGGAACTTTGATCAAAAATACATAGAAAATCAAAGAGGTCAAATTTGACTTATTGCCATCTAACTTAAAAGGCAAATATCAAGACCTAACCCCGTAAGTGATCTTAGCGAAAGTATAATTATCGAATTATATTACATCTCCTAGCAACTTAACAATGTTCGATTCAAAAGCACTACAAATATCTTTATTTTCATTTTGACTAAACCAAGTGTCAAAAGAAGCTTCCCATAGAGTTTTCTGAGGAATCATTGTTCGGTCTGAAAATTCTTTGAAAAAGTCGTGATGATTTGTATCAACTTCTCGAACTATAAAATCAGTTAAGACCTGATGAAATTTAATTTCAAAGAATGACAAGAATTTACTCATATCATTAAAAATTGCGTGAATCAGTGTCTTTTCGGGAGCTAGTTTATTTGTACCAGGCAATATCACGCTTATATCTAAACAGGCAGGTTCTATAAGTCCTTCTTGATCAGCGTCAAAACATAGATATAGGTTGTTATAAGTAGAACGTTTTATTGAACTACCAATTTTTCTTAGATCACTCTCCCCGTTTTTTGATGAAATGTAGAAAAATGAATCTGGCGAGATCGTTTTATTTCTTTTAATAATAAGTTCAAAAAACATTATTGCTTTCACGTCTTCACAGACAAACAAAGCTTTTTTTGCTGAAATCAACCCTAATGACATTATCTGTGGGTGACATTCCTTAGCGTTTGACAGTAAAAATTTATTTGAGTCCTCTCTAGTCATATAAACTATAGGAAAGTGATATAGCTCTGAAACGACAACATCAGAATGAGTTGCAAATATTATCTGACGCTTTAAAAAGTTATTCATGCTGAAAATACATGAAATCAATCTCTGCTGCGCTTTTGGATACAAATATGTTTCAGGCTCATCCAATAAAAAGACATGCTCATTACTAAAGTAGAATATCTGCCAGAACAAATCAATTAAATAAAGTTCACCATGAGAAAGCTGGTTAATATTTCGCTCTACCCCATCGGACTGAACTTTCACAAAAATAAAAGGTTCAATATACTCAGCAGATACACCGGGAGCAAAATCTTCAATGTTATACAAAACAACACTCTCAAATTTAGCTCCAAGAACATTATTAATTCTTACCAAATGTTCTTCGGAAAATACAATAGAAGGGTAAGACTCCAGTTCTTCCAAACTGTCTTCTGTTTTAAAGTATGTATTGCAAAGATCTTTATTTCTAACAACCCTGTCAGAAGGGCTGTAGTAAATAAAATCAGAATTAGGCAATGACTCAATAAGATTTCCAAAGAATTCTGTCGATTTACTATCTTCAGCGAAATTTTTGAAGAACTTAGTTTTACCAGATCCATTGATCCCTACGACTACAAAAGAACCTGCTAGTAAATCCAAATATCCAGATCTACTTAAAACAGATTTAATACCCTTCTCCGGTTGAATTCCAAGAGCACGACGCTTCATATCATCCACTCTTGCCTTTCGCGGGATCACTACCATTTTAACTGTTCCCAGCCTTTGTCTTTTAATAAAGATGGTAAACCATATTCAGCGATTGAACTGTCAAAATTATCAAGCGAAAAAAGGACAGGTTCAACTAAATTTGAATAGTGAAAACTTAAAATTCTTATATCATGTTTATAGCAAAGCCAGCAGAAAAAGAATTGTCTAAATACAAGTGCTTTACCATCATTCACACTAACACTTATGCGATTTTGATATTCACGACTCATCAATTCATACTCACGAGACTCAGGCGACAGTGAATACTTGTAGTCTTGAAGGAATCGCCTGTAAACATTTAGCAGTAAATTCAACTGAACTTCATCTCTATTTTCGCATGTACACAAAAATATAATTAACGATATAAGTGCGGGCTTATTTAATTTAATTGAATTATTTCTTATACCTTTCGACAAGAATGCAATTGAATCACTTACTCTAATGTATATTTCACTTCTAAATCCATTATCTTCTCGGAATTTGCTTGTAATTTCAGAGTCATTTATTTTCTTACTTAAATCTGAGTATTCAAGTGCCATTAATGCCCGAGCTACAACATCATCGTAACTTTGTCTCGTATTGTTGAATCCAATTGTCGTCGAGCAGAACCCTAAACCCCCCATGAATTCCACTAAACTTTTAACCTGCTCACGAGCCTTCCCAAACAAGGTATTTCGGCGCTCAGCAGAGGTAAGTTGAGTATTTTGATTCAAGCGAAAAAACAATTCAAACGGCTCGCTACCCACATAATTTTCTACTTCATATGTGAATAAAGGAAAATTCTCTAATCGCTCTAATATGTCATTTGGAAGTTCAGAATAATATAATCCGTCTAAAGATTTAATAAAATCATCAATGGGTTCAATACTTCCATTTATTGGGAATTTACCCAAGAAAAAATTTTGTATAGCACGCAATCTTTGATGACCATCCAAAACTTCTTTAACATTTGTATTTTTATTTCGTATAAAGAATATTGGCGGAATCTGCCATTTTCTCAAAATAGTATCAATTAGCATTTGCTGTTTTTTGACTGCCCACACATCTCCCCTTTGAAATTCAGGGTCTAAATCAATGCTCCCTTTCTCAATCTCTCTAAAGACTGAGTATACATTTGGTGTCAACGGTAGTAGATTCATGGTTTTGTCCAAAGTCTTATTTTGATAGACTATAATGCTGTTTTATATAATTTGTCTAAGTGCGCTATATTTGCTAACAGTATGCTTTCTCACTACTTGCATTCGCAATTTTTTTGTACGCTTTTAAGTTTGGATTTGACTATAGTACTAAATGTACAAGCTAATGAAATTCAAAGCAAATTTAGTGGTTTAACCCCCCTGTGTCTAGATGCGTTTGAGACTTTTTTCATCCCTTCTATGCTCGATAATTTTATTTATTGAACAAAAGCACGCCGCTAGCCAAGCTACTATTCAAACACCTTACCCGGATGTAGTGACAGAAGTATTAGAGCGCGCAGCAAGCAAATGCGAAGAATGCAGTCAAACTGCACCACTCTGTCGGAGTCCAGATGCCCCCCCCCTATCTTGAGGTGCATCATCGAATTCCGTTAGCCGAAAAAGGGGAAGATACGTTAGAGAACGCAATAGAGCTTTGCCCGAATTGCCATATACAAGCTCACTTTGGTTAGTTTCGTCAAATCTATTCCAAAGTCGGGCGCTCTAAACATAACTAGTGAATAACCTATTCCTCGTTTGAATTGAATGTGCTAGATTTAGGTCAGATTTCATAGGGCATTAAATGCACACAAGAATGACAAAACTTTGATATGAATAGCATTATTATGGGTTCAAATCCCCCCAGCTCCACCAATAAAACAAAAGGCCACCTCCGGGTGGCCTTTTGTTTTATTGGTGTTTTAGCTTTATCAGCGCATCTTTATACAACGAAGTCCTTTATCCCCGCACTCGCCAACCAAACTGCCACAAATCAGAACTCCCAACCCGCTAATCCAGCAAAAAACACCAGTTATCGACTCTGGCATTGCCGCGGGCGGAATAACAGTGTTATAAACCTTTATCCCTGTTTTGGGTTTTATCAAGGATGTATACCATGGAATTGGTTCAGATTTTTATACTGTTTTTACTCGCTGTTGCCACTATCACCCTGATTGTTATTTCAATAAAACTGACCGACTTAGTTGCAGAGAGCCGCACTTTGCGATTGTCGGTGCAAAATATTGAGGCGGATGAGCTGTTTCAGCAAGGACATCAGAACCAACAGGCGCGGCAAACGCAGCAGCAGCGCCAGGAAGAAATCCTGCTGCTATTACACGATATTGCCAAACATATGTCACAACGCCAGACTGCTGAGCCGCAGCGCAGTAGCAGTGTGGAAAAAACCAGCACTGCATCTGCTACCGCCACTCTCAGCCGCATCAGCAGCCGTTAGCAGCAACGTTTTAGCAAAATTCCTGAAATGCCACCAAAAGCCGGCACAACATTAGCTCACGGCTAAAGGTTCGCATCACGGCAGACCCCAAAGCGCCACTACGCGCAGTTTTGCAGCAGTTAAACGCGAATTACACATCGCCGGGTTGACAGCACCATGGCTGCCCATGATGATGGGCGCCTGACAAAGCAGTCGCTTTATCTGGTTCAGGCAGCCTCTGCTGCCCCGCCTGCAGGGAAATTTTCATGTCTTTTATTCGTGCTCAAAATGGTTTTATCTGGGGTTTTGCCCTTGGCATCAGCGCTGCGTCTATGTTGTTTTATATCTGGCATATGGAAAGCCTGAACAAGCTGCAGCAACAATGGCTGGCTAGCCAGCAAACTCAATTGCAACAGCAGCAAAATTCCACGGCCAAACAAATAGAAACCATTGATTTACTAATGAAAAGTTACAGCATTACCGACGGTAGTGAAGATTTGGATATGCGCGCTGAGCTGATCCGGGCCAACCATATGCCACTGTTACTGGCCTTACAGCAACAATCAGGCACAGATGTCAGCGACTTAATAGATCCGGCCAAAGCTTTTAATTCAGCCCAGCTTTATGCCGCTTTATTGCGTATCAAACAGCAACATGAAAGACAGCAGGCGCGTAAACAACTGGATGAAAGAGCCAAAGCAACAGCGCCAAAGGCAGCCCAACCCTAGTTTTTTTTCCACTGAGCTGCCCACGCCGCTAAAAAATCAGCGTACACTGGAATGACCTATGTCCGGTGTACTTTGTGTTTATGAAACCAGCTTTACCCCATAATGAAGCCGAACGCCTGAAGTTTTTATACCAACTGCAAATTCTTGATACTCAGGCCGATCCGGACTTTGATGCTTTAACCCGCTTAGCGGCGCTGATATGCCAGTCCGATATGTCGGTGATTAGCCTTATAGACAAAAACCGCCAATGGTTTAAAGCCAAGCTGAATCTGCTGGACAACGAAACAGATCGGGAAACCTCATTTTGCGCCCATGCTATTTTGCAGCCTGAGCAGCTGACTTATGTGCCGGATGCCAGGTTGGATCCACGTTTTGCCGATAATCCAAATGTTACCCCACAGAACGGCATCCGCTTTTATGCCGGCGCGCCTTTAATTGTTAAACCCGGTGTTGCACTGGGCACTTTATGTGTCATCGATACCATCCCCCGCGAATTGACAGCGGCTCAGCAGGACGCATTAAAGCTCCTGGCCAAACAAGCCGTCAGCCTGATGCAAAACCGTTTACTGGCGCGGGAAAAAGCACAGCAACAACAAACTTTAACGACAGTCACTGAGCATGTACCCGTACTGCTGGGCCAAATTGACCGGCAACAACGTTATGTATTTTGTAATGCCAAATATTCTGCCTGGTTTGGTGTAAAGCCGGAACAGGCGGTCGGCCGCACTATCAGCGAAGTTTTTGGCAAAGAGCGCAGTGACGAACTTGCGCCCTGGCTGGCACGTTGTTTTGCCGGTGAACAGGTTGAATATATTAGCCCTGAGCGCAACGACCGGATCCTGAGCCTGTGTTTTGTGCCACAAAAAACAACACAGGGTGAGGTTGAACATGTGGTGATTGTTGGCACTGACATTACCGAAAGTCATTTACAACAACAAAAAACCCAACAAGAGCGCGACCGGCTTGACGCTATTATTCAGGGTACCAACCTGGGCACCTGGGAATGGAACATTCAGACCGGCGTTACTATTTACAACGCCCGCTGGTACCAGATGCTGGGACTGCCAGAAGAGTCTCACACTACCATTGCCACCTGGGAGCGCTTGTTACACCCGGACGACCTGCAGCCATCCACTGAGCTGTTACAACAGCATTTTGCCGGTTTATTGCCGTTTTATGATGTGAAGTTCCGAATGCGCCATCAGCTTGGGCACTGGGTCTGGATCCACGCTGTAGGCCGGGTGACCAGCTGGGATCAGTCAGGGAATCCACTGATGATGTTTGGTACCCATACCGATATCAGCCAGGACAAAAAACGCGAAGCCGAGCTGATGGCAAGCCGATCCTGGTTGCAGGCCGTGGTGGATTCATCCACTGAAGTGGCTATGATCTCCACAGATCCCAGCGGTATTATTCAGCTGTTTAACACTGGTGCAGAGCGCATGCTGGGCTACAGCGGTGCAGAACTGATTGGCAAACATAGCCCGGCGTTATTTCATGATGCCGCCGAGATTACCCGCCGCGCCGAACAACTCAGTAAACAGTACCAGGATAACATCACTGGTTTTGACACCTTTGTGTACACGGCCCGCCGCGGTACCGGCGAAACCCGGCAATGGACCTACATTTGCAAAAATGGTGAACGTAAACAGGTTCGGCTCAGTGTGTCTGTGATGCGCAACGACGATGGCAGTGTGCTGGGTTATATGGGCGTGGCAGTGGATATTACCCAGCTGGAGCAACTGAACCATGCGTTGTTACTGAGTGAACAAAGGCACCGTTCTATGCTGGAGAACCTGCCGGGCGTGGTGTATCGCTGTATTAATGACGCGCACTGGACCATGTTGTTTATCAGTGATGAAGTGGAAAAACTGACAGGTTATCCGGCAAAAAACTTTATCCGCAATAAAGTCACCAGCTTCGCCGGCATTACGCTGCCGGAAGACAGTCATAACAACAGAGTTGTGGTGGAACGTGAGCTGGCTAACCACAGCCGTTTTAGTGTTGAGTATCGTATCCGTCATGCCGATGGTTCGGTGCGCTGGGTGCAGGAACTTGGCCGCGGCATTTTTGATCAAAACAATCAGCTGCTCTATATCGACGGTTTTATCTGGGATATCACAGCCCAAAAAGAAGCACAGCTGGCACTGCGGGCCAGTGAACAAAAACTATCGTCTTTGTACCAGCTTGCTCCTCTTGCCATAGTGCTAAGCCGGTTTGATGATGGCGTTATTCTGGATGCCAACCCTGAACTGCAACATATGCTGGGCTATGACCACCACACCCTGATCCATAGCCGTTTTGCCGATCTGACCCCTGCCAGCTACGACGAACAGGAACAACAACAATTAAATTCGTTACAACAAACCGGTCGTTATGGCCCTTACGAAAAAGAACTGCTGCATCAGGATGGTCATTTGGTGCCTGTGGTGCAAAGTGGTGTGCTGATCCAAAGCGCCAGTGGCGAACAACAAAGCTGGTCCATTATTCAGGACATCACCGAGCACAAACGGATAGAACAGATGAAAAATCAGTTTGTTTCTACCGTCAGCCACGAACTGCGCACCCCACTGACCGCCATTTCCGGCGCGTTGGGGCTGATTGGCGGTGGCGCTTTGGGGGAAGTGCCAAAAAGCATGCAGAACATGTTGGCGATTGCACAGGAAAACAGTAATAAACTCAGCCAGCTGATTAACGATTTGCTCGACATTGATAAACTGGTGGCCGGCAAAATGCAGTTTGAGTTTTCTACCTGCTCTATCAAAGAGTTGCTGCAACAAAGTGTGTTACATAACCAACCTTATGCCGACAAATATCAGGCCAGCATCAGACTGGACACCGCTATCGACGGCACTGTGCAGCTTGATCCGATGCGCTTTCATCAAATCATGGCCAATTTATTATCAAATGCCGCCAAGTTCTCCCCCCCAGGCAGTGAAATTTTGGTGCGGCTCAGTCAATCCGGCCATGAAATGATGATTGAAATATTAGACGCCGGCCCCGGCATCAGTGTTGAGTTCCAGCAGCGCATGTTCGAGAAATTCTCACAAGCTGATTCAGCCGATGCACGTAGTAAAGAAGGCACAGGCCTTGGCCTGGCTATTGTCAAAGAGCTGACCGAACGCATGCATGGTCATGTCAGCTACCGCCAGCGCCCGGAAGGCGGCAGTTGTTTTGCACTTTATTTCCCGGCTCTGCTGCCTGGCAACAGCTTGCACCGCGATGCTGTACTGGTGGTGGAAGACGATCCGGCCGTTGCCGGTTACATAAAAATGTTACTGGAAACCTCGGGTTATCTGGTCAGCACGGCCTATAATCTGGCGAGCGCCAGAAGAGCTTTAAGTTTACGCAGTTTTGTTGCCATGACCTTGGATATGCATCTGCCGGATGGCCATGCTGCGGCCTTTATCAGTGAACTGCGCAGCCAGCGTCAGACCGCCAACTTGCCAATTCTGGTAATTTCGGTGGAAAAACAGGAAGGACAAACGCTCTATACCGGCTTTACTGCTTTTGACTGGCTGACCAAACCGCTGCAACCTGATGTTTTACTGGACAAGCTCCACAATTTGCTCAGCCCGGCCAAAGCCAGAATTTTACATGTAGAAGATGATCCGGCGCTGAGCGAACTGCTGCAGCAGCTTACCATCGATGAAGCCTGCACTGTCAGCGCAGGCTCGGTGGAAGAGGCCAGCCGGTTATTGCAACAGCAACATTTTGATCTGGTGGTACTGGATTTAGGTTTACCGGATGGTTCAGGCTGGGAATTGTTGCCGCTCATCGCTAAACAACATCAGCATATTCCGGTGCTGGTCTGGTCGTCTGAACAGGTCACTGCAGAACAATGTGCCAGAGTGGAGGCTGTGCTGGCCAAAGGCCAGCATGCCATTCCACAATTATTAGACACTATTCATCAGCTGTTGGTGTCGCAAAAATCCTGACCTGATTGCGACCGCCGGTTTTGGCCTGATATAAAGCCTGATCAGCCTGCTCTATCACCAGATCAGGCTGTAACTGGCCGTTACCACAGGCAATACCAGCGCTGAAGGTGCAATAAAACGTCTGGTTATCAAAACTAAAAGGGAAACCGGCAAAAGATTCACGCAGTTTATCAATAACGCCAAAAGCCTTTTCCACCGGGCAGTCCGGCAATACCAGTAAAAACTCTTCACCGCCGTAACGGCCTATCATGTCAGTTTTACGCAGTTGTTGTTTTAGCAGGTTCGCCAGACTGGTGATCACCTGATCGCCGGTTAAATGGCCATAGTTATCATTAACCTTTTTAAAGTGGTCGATATCCAGCATCACCACACTGACCTGCTGCTGCGCCCTGTCGCTGCGCTCCAGCTCGGTTGCCAGACGCTCTTTAATATGGGCGTGTTGCAATAAACCGGTCAGGCTGTCTTTGGTCATCACTTCGGACAGCTGACGGGCGCGCTGCGCCCTGGCAAAAATAGCCACCACCAGCGCATTGTCACTGATAGGTTTGGTCAGGAAATCATCACCTGCTTTGATCAACACCGCCATCTGCCGTTCGCTGTCGGTTTCTGATGATAAATAAATAATAGGTACACCCAGCCATTCATCCTGCAACCGGATCAGCTGTGCCAGCTCAGGCCCGGTACATTGCGGCATATTCACATCCAGCAGGATCACGTCAGGATGAAACTTGCGTAACCCAGCAAAAATATCGGCCGGATCATTCAGAATTTCAGCACGCAGGCCGGCAGTTTCCAGCACCAGCGCATAATGTTTGGCCAGCAGCTGATCGTCATCAACAATCAGCACCCTGAAAGCGTCACGCTGGCGCACTGCCAGCAACCTTTGTAACCGCGCTTCCAGCGCCTGGGCGTTCACAGGTTTCACAAAATATCCCAAAGCACCACAACGCACTGCTTTGAGGTAAAAATCAAAATGATCATGAGCGCTGATCACAAAAAGTGGTAACTGCTGCGGTAATTGTTGCTGGAGCCGCTCAACAAAACTAAGGCCAGACTCAGTTTCTTCAGGCAATTCAATATCGATGATCAGCGCATCCGGCAATTTACGCAGCAGTGCCGCCTGCAACAAATGGCTTTGTTTAAACCACTCCACCACATAACCAAAAGTGGATAAAGTCAGGCACAGATGCCGCGCTGTATCACCTTCATCTTCCAACAGATAAATCAGCGTTTGTTTTTTCTCGTCATGTTTGGTCGCAACGGGCAGCTGCCGCTGCTGGATCACCAAACGTTTTTGCTGACGTAACTGCGAAAAAATATGGCGGAAACTGTCAATTTGCTCCGCAGCAGGGGCTTGAGCTTCTGCAAGCCAGTTTTTGGCCTGGAGTTCAAGCACCTTGGCGGACTGCCCCAACTCGTGAAAACCAAAAGTACCGGCAGAACCTGCCAGAGTGTGAAAACTGGCCAGCAGTTTTGCCACCAGCGGACGCCAGTCTGACGGTGAGTCCAGTTGATCCAACAGCAGCTGCAACTGCGGCAATTCCTGCTGCAGCCTTTCCAGATATTGCTGGTGCAGCAAGGCCATTTGTTGCTCAAGCTTTTCTTTTGCGTTTGTCATGCGTCCGCTTCGCTTTATTCCGATGCCTTACTATAGCAAAGTTCCCTGAATAACCAAGCGGTTAGAACACTGCCATCCACTACAAACGTACTGTCAGCCCCTGTGCCAGGCTTTGCCGGTAGGTCAGATAAGACGGAATAGCCCCCAGCAACAAGGCCAGTGCCAGCAGTGCCGCCAGCAAAACAGCGGTATGACCATGCCAGGGCAACCAGGAAATCACCAAACCATAACTGCTGCTCAGCAGTGGCTGTAACCCTGCTAAAGTGCCACTGAGCAGCAGTAAAGCACTGCCGATACTGGCCAGACTGATACAAAACACTTCGAGCTGAATAAGGCAAAACAACTGCCAGGGCCTGGCTCCCACAGCACGTAATATCGCCATTTCGCGTTGCCGCTCTTTCATTGCTGCCAATAAAGTGGTCACCATCCCAATCAGCGCCGCTATCAGCACCAGTAAGGTCACCAGCAATAACATGTTTTCCACCATCGCCAGCATTTGCCACAGTTCAGCAAGGGCTGCGCCTGGCAAAATGGCGGTTAAAGGTTCAGCTTTAAACTCATTAATTTGCCGCTGAATGGCAAAGGTTGCCACTTTGGATTTTAACCCCAGCATAAAAGCCGTCAGCACCTTGGGCTGCAACTGTTGCAGTTGTGCTTCGCTCAGTTTGGGCGTTTTGCCAAAACCAGGCGCACCGCCCTGCCAACCCAGATGAATAGCTTCAATACTTTCCAGGCTGACATGCACACTTTGATCAACCGGAGTGCCCGTCGCCGCCAGAATACCTGCCACGGTAAAAGGCTGATCTTTATGCTGGGTAAAACTGACAGCTCCCACCCCATGCGACAAAATAATTTTATCGCCAAGCTGATACCCCAGTTTTTCCGCAACAGCGGCCCCCAGCACCACCTGATACACAGTGCTAAAAGCTTCACCTTGCGCAAATGTCAGCTGTTGTTGCTGGCCATAACGAAAATAACGGAAATAATCAGCATTGGTGCCAATGACACGGAACCCTCTGTGGGAATCCCCCAGCGCCATTGGAATAGCCCAGGCCACCTGTGGATGGGAAGCCAGCTGCTGATAATGCTGATAACTGATGTTATTGGTAGCGTTGCCAAGGCGAAATACCGAATACAACAATAAATTCAGCTGGCCGGAGCGCGCGCCTACGATTAAATCTGTGCCCGACACTGTGCTGGTAAAACTGCGTTTGGCCTCCAGGCGCAAATGATCAATACCCAGCAATAACGCAATACTGATGGTCAGTGACAACAAGGTCATCAGCACAGTGCCGCGCCTGTGCCATAAACTTTGTCTGGCCAGTTTTAACAGCATAAAACATCCTCCGAGCCTGGAACTGCGGCCGCCAGCGGTTGAACACCATCACTGAGCGCATCCATCCGCAATTGCCATTTAAAATAACGGGCAAGCCCAGCGTCATGGCTGACAAAAAGCACTGTGGTGCCACAGCGGTTGGCTTCGCTGAGCATCAGGCGGATAAAGGCATCTCTGTTGTCGGCATCCAATGCTGAAGTCGGCTCATCGGCAATCAGCAGCGCAGGTTCATTGAGCAAGGCTCTGGCAATAGCCACCCTTTGTTGTTGGCCCACACTTAAATTCACCGCACTTTGTGGCCATAAAGCTGCATCAAGGCCAAGGGCACTTAATAACATCTGCGCTCTTTGGGTGGTGGCCGCGCTGCTGTTGCCGGCAAATTCAGCCGCCAGCAACACGTTATCCAGCACTGATAAATAACTGATGAGATTTAATTGCTGAAACACCACACCTATATCTTTGGCACGCATCAAGTCGCGTCGTGCTGCTGTTTGGGGTTGAAACAGCGCCCCCTGGATGTGGATTTCACCGCGGCTTAACGGATGAATACCCGACAACAAATTCAGCAAAGTGGTTTTACCTGAACCCGAAGCACCACGGATAAATAAATGCTGCCCGACATCAAGCTGCAGATCGGGTAACTGCAGGCTAAAAGCGGCTGGTCCCTGGTAACTGAAATAAAAATTTTTGAGTTCAAGCGCGGGAAAATTCGGTTCTGCAGGCACAAGCATTCTCGGCAAAGTGATATGATAAGACGCAATTATTACTTTATAACATAAGCGCGAGAGTAAGCTCCAATGTTCAAGCCGTTGTTGATGGGATTATTCCTGAGTCTGGTCGCATTCCAGACTTCTGCCGCCAAAAGCGAACAAGCAGCCAGTGCACAAGCTGTGCAAACACTGGAATGGACAGATTTATTACCGCCGGAAGATCTGGCCAAAATGGAAGCCTTGCCAGAAATCAGCCATGAAGGCGGTGAAGGCAGTGGTTCTGCGATTAATAAACTCAATCAGGACGATCCAGCCAGCCAGGCCTGGGCTGAAGTGCTGCAGTCTGCCAAAGTGCGCGGCGAGCTGAACGGTAAAAAAGTGCGGATCCCGGGTTTTGTGGTGCCTATTGAATATGATGCCGAACAAAACATTACCGCCTTTTTCCTGGTACCTTATTTTGGCGCCTGTATTCACGTGCCACCACCACCACCAAACCAGATTATTTTTGTGACCAACGCCAAAGGCTTAAAGGCCGACATGATTTATAACCCGTTTTGGCTGGAAGGCACTTTAACCACTGAAACCATGAGCCACGACCTGGCGAACTCGGCCTACAGCATTAAAGCCGATAAAATCAGTGAGTATGTGTACGAATAAAAAAGCCAGTGCCAGACCTGAGCTGTATCAAACAAAAAAGCCTGATGTTTATCAGGCTTTTTTGATGGCCAAACCGCAGACCCCAATATTGAGAAGGCTTACCGGATTAACTTTAGCACCGCATTTTTTGCAGTTAACTCGGCCACACCAGCCTCACCGTTCACCAGATATTGTACATTCAGGCTTTCCAGCGCCGGACTTTGGCTAAACAGGCTAAAACTGATATCGGATAATTTTAATGGTGCCTGGCATAAAATCTGAAAATCTACATATAAATCAGCGTGGTTGGCATCACCCTGCTCTTCGCGGAAATTCTGCCCGCTGATGCTGCAATTGGCCGCTGTGGCAAGCGCAAACCAGCTGCCACTTTTAAGCATCTCCAGCTGCTGCTGTTGTTGCTGCCTTTCTGCGTCAGTACTGGCTTTGTGTTCAAAACCAACAATATTGGCCGCTGCAGTGCTTAACACCAGCTCAGCTTCATTCCCATCCAACACAAAAGTCAGGCTGGCTTTGCCATGCTGATGGGCGCCATGTTCGGCATGTTGCTGCGCCTGTGCCAGCCCTGCAGCTAACATCATAGTGGCCATGAGCAGCTTGCCCGGCCAGCATTTTTTGCTCCGATTTGTGTTCATTGTTACTCCTGTGCCGCAATCATTGTGGCCAAATCATACCGCAATCAAACCACACTGCAATCGCCAGCGCGCAGTGCTTAGACCAGCCTGCGGCAAAATCAGTTTATCCGGTCTGATCCTTCCGCCGGTCGAGTGCGTAATGTCAATATCTTGTTGATTTGAGTGCCAGTCTGATTGTTATGGCAAAACTGATTCTGATCTTGGGTGATCAATTAAGTCCGGCCCTTGCCAGCTTAAGGCAATGGCAAAGCGGCGATCTGGTGCTGATGGCGGAAGTTCAGGCTGAAGCCGGTTATGTACGCCATCACCAACATAAAATAGTGCTGGTCTTCAGTGCCATGCGTCACTTCGCCGCCAGCCTGCGCGCCCAGGGCATAGAGGTAAAGTATTTTCAGTATGAAGAGCGGATTTCATCGTTATACGAAGCCGTTGCCACGACGTTGAGCCAGCAGCCACAGCTGAGCGAAGTATTGCTGACTGAAGCTGCCGAATACCGGCTGGCACAAGAGATTACAGCCTGGCCGGCCTTATTAAAAAAGCCGGTGACAGTGCTGCCGGACGATCGTTTTATCGCCAGCACCGAGATGTTCAGACGCTGGGCAGACGGGCGCAGTCAGTTCAGGATGGAATATTTTTACCGTGAAATGCGCCGTTACACCGGTCTCTTGATGAACGGCAGCGAGCCAGAAGGCGGTAAATGGAATTATGACCATGACAACCGACAAAGTTGTCCTGATGATTTGGCTTTACCAGCACCGGCAGCGGTGCCGGTTGATGCGATTACAGCGGACGTGATCCGTCTGGTCAAACATGAATTTAGTCATCATATGGGCGATGCAGACACCTTTTCTCTCGCCGTCACTGGCAAGGACGCCAGGGCGGTTTTTCTTGATTTTGTCAGTCAGCAATTGCCGCTGTTTGGCCGTTATCAGGACGCAATGCAGCTTGATCAGCCGTTTTTATTTCACAGTGTCAGCGCCATGTATCTGAATATTGGTTTATTGGATGTGCGCTGGATGTGCCAGAAAGTGGAGCTAGCCTATCGGGAAGGCAAGGTGCCGCTGAACGCCGCCGAAGGCTTTATCCGTCAGTTAATTGGCTGGCGCGAATATGTACGCGGTTTGTACTGGTTGCTGATGCCGGATTATAAAAACCTGAACTTTTTTGCCGCAGAGCGGGCGCTGCCCTCTTATTATTGGCATGGCGATACCAACATGCGTTGTATGCAGCAGGCCATTGACCACACGCGGCAACATGCTTATTCCCACCATATTCAGCGACTGATGATCACCGGCAACTTTGCACTCTTGGCCGGTTTGTCAGTGGCTGAAATGAACGACTGGTATCTGTCGGTGTATGCCGACGCTTTTGAGTGGGTGCAGCTGCCCAACACCAGCGGTATGGCGCTCTTTGCCGACGGTGGTGTACTGGCGTCTAAACCCTATGCTGCCAGCGGCAATTATATTCAGCGCATGAGTAACTACTGTCAGCACTGTAGTTATCAGGTAAAACAGGTCACGGGTGAAGGCGCCTGCCCTTTTAACGCGCTGTATTGGGACTTTCTGGCCCGCAACGAAGATAAACTGGCCAGCAATGCCAGGATGCAACTGGCCTATCAGCAATGGCGACGTAAACCGGCCGACTCACAACAGGCCATCCGCGATTATGCGGCTGAGCTGTTAATCAAACTGGAAAAACTCTGAGTATGACCCGCCTGGTGCTGCTTAATCAGGCGCTGCGCCTGACCGACAATGCCCTGCTGCAACAACAGGGCGATTGTATGGCGCTGGTGCTACTGGAAAAATCGCAATTTTTCGGCAGCCAACTTGGCATCACAAGAGCAAGCCCGCTGCGGCTTGGCCATCAGCTATGGCTGCTGGAAGATTTCAGGTTACAACTTGCCAGCTTAAAAGTACCACTGCTTTGTGTACTGGCCGACAGCCAGTCACTGCTGCCGGAACTCATTCACGAACTTGGCATTCGCTCTGTGGTGATGGCTGAGCCTGTAGCCGACGAAGAGCGGCAATTGCAACAGCTGGCCGCACAATATGTGCCTGTGTCATCTGTTGATTTAAATTCACTGCTTGGTGACAGCTTGCGACCTGAGCTTGCCGCTTTGCCCGACAGTTTTAGTCAGTTTAGAAAGGAGCGTGAGCCAAAGCTGCAGGTAAGCTCAGCTTGCGCTGACAACAACATCAGCGGACGCTGGCTGGGCGCCACTGAACTTGCCAAAACAAAAGAAAGTGTGGCAAAGCTGCTGGCGCTGGAGTCAAAGTGGCAACAGCAGTTGTTGTTATGCCCCAAACCACAGCAGATACCGCTTGCCACAGAAGAGCAGCAACAAGCACAGTTTCTTGCTTATCTTTATCAAACAAAAGCCATTTACCACTACAAACAAAGCCGTAACCAGTTTTGTGATCTTGCTGCTGACGGCACCATACCGCCTGCCGGCCAAACCCCAAGCTACGCCAGTTTTTTATCCACTGCGCTCAGTCACGGCAGCTTGTCGGTGCGCTGGGTCTGGCAGCAAATTTGCCAGCTGGAACAAACTTTGGGTGGCAATGACTCAACCTACTGGCTGAAGTTTGAGCTGTTGTGGCGCGAATATTTTCGCTGGCAACAGCGCAAATTTGGCAATCTGTTGTTTCACCAGCGCGGGCTTGGCCGGCATCCAGTGCCTGAACCACAAGGCGATATGGCACTACAACAACTGAAATTTCAGCTCTGGTGTCAGGGGCAAACCGGTGTGCCACTGGTGGATGCCAATATACGTTTTCTTTTGCAAAACGGCCTGATGTCAAACCGAGGCCGGCAGCTGGTGGCAAGTTATCTGATTTACGATTTAGCGCTCGATTGGCGTTTTGGCGCTGCATTTTTTGAACAACAACTGCTGGATTATGACGTGGCCAGCAACTGGGGCAACTGGGCTTATATTGCCGGCGCGGGCACAGCACCGGGCCGTTATTTTAATCAGCTGAAACAAGCACTGCAGTACGACCCTGCCGCTGTATTTATTCGCAGTCAGTTGCCAGAACTTCACAGTTTGGGACTTGCTGCACACTTACCTTATGTCGCAAGCGCCGCCGCGCCTTATGCGGCACAACTTGCTTTACCGCCAGCACGGCCAGACTGGCACAGCAGCCTGGAAAAACTGCAACATCAGCTGCAATACCCATGATCAGCATTTTGTGGTTTAAACGTGATTTACGCCTGGACGATCACGCTGCGCTAACAGCCGCCGCAAAACGCGGGCCAGTGTTGCCGCTTTATATTATTGAACCCGACTACTGGCAGCAGCCTGATACTTCACTGCGCCACTGGCAATTTATCAAAGGCGCTTTGCTGGAGCTCGATAAACAGCTGCGCTCGCTTGGCCAACCTTTATTGGTACTGCGTGGCCCTGCCAGTAAAGTGCTAGTGCAGCTTTGTCAGCAATATCAGGCAACTGCAGTGTTCAGTCATGAAGAAACAGGTAATTTATGGAGTTATCAGCGTGATGTCGCTGTCGCGCAAGCACTCAAAGCCCATGGGGTGGCCTGGTTTCAGTTTCGTCAGTTTGCTATTTTCCGGCCGCTGCTAAACCGCGATCATTGGTTTCATCAGGCCGACGACTGGTTAAAATCACCACTGGAAAAACCGCCGCCAGCGCTCACGCCGGTGTTTGCAGCTGTTGTCACGCCACATGCTGAACCTCCAGCAACCCGGGCTCATCTCGAGCAGAAACTGACTGAGCTGGCGCCAACCAGACAGCATGATTTACCGCCTTGCCACAGCATGCAGCAGGCTTTTGCATTCAAAGACACAGTGCATAGTTTTTTTGCAAACCGCGCAAACAATTATCAAAAACACATTTCCTATGCCGCCAAAGCAGATCAAAGCTGCTCAAGGCTGAGCCCTTATTTAAGCTACGGCATGCTCAGTATGCGCGCTTTACAACAGCAGTGTGTGCAACAAATGCAACAGTTGCAGCCGGGTACCCGCAAAGTGGCATTACAGGCTTTTTTCAGCAGGTTACGCTGGCATTGTCACTTTATGCAAAAGCTGGAAGATGATCCTGTGATTGAAATGGCCAATATGCATCCGGGTTTTGACGGCATGCGTGAGCTGGATTTTAGCCGGGAAAAATTTGCTGCTTTTTGTGCCGGTCAAACCGGCTACCCGCTGATAGACGCCGCTATCCGCTGTTTGCTTAGCACTGGCTGGCTGCATTTTCGGGGCCGCGCCATGCTGGTGGCTTTTGCGTCTTATCATCTGTGGTTACATTGGCGGCCAACTGCACTTTTTCTGGCGCAATGTTTTGTTGACTACGAACCCGGTATTCATTACCCGCAAATTCAGATGCAATCAGGCACCACTTCGATGAATCCCAACCGCATTTATAACCCGCTGAAACAAAGTCAGCAAAAAGATCCAGAGGGGCATTTTATCCGGCGCTGGTGCCCTGAACTGGCGCTGCTGCCAGACAGTTGGCTGCATAGCCCCTGGTTGTTACCAGCTCAGTTACAGCGGCGTTATGGTGTCCTGCTGGGCATCGACTATCCAATGCCGATAGTACAACTGGAACAAGCGATGCGCGAAGCCAGAGCAAAACTATCGGCCTGGTCGGCGCAACAGGACAAAACCTTGTGGCGTACCCAGCAGCAACAGCTGGTACAACGTCATGCCAGTCGGAAAAAACCGGTGAAATCTACAAAAGCTGCAATAACGTCAGCGAAAACATCAACAACACCACAACAGCTGCAGATCTTTACTGAAGACTCAGTTTAGTTTGTGCTTTTACGCGGATACTGTAACTGGGCCGGACTTTGTTGCTCCAGCCACAGCACTGTGGCGGCAATTTGGCTTAAAGCGGCCTGAAAAAAACCAGCATCAATCCGTTGCCAGTCATCACTGGGGCTATGGTAATCAGCATGGATATCCACGCCAAAATATAAATAAGGAATACCGGCGCGCCTGAATACACCATGATCACTGGCATTACTCCAGTCGACACTGGCGCTGCCTCTGCTTTCTGGCCGCCGTTCACTGGCCAGCACCAATCGTACACCGTTTTTTTCAGTACGCGGCATTTGTGTGATCAGCGGCAAACTGCGTTTGCCAAGCAGATACAACTTATTGTTTCTTTCCCCCCGGCCAATCATATCGAGGTTGATATTTAACAACATTTTTGCGGGGCTGACCGGCGGCTGTGCTAAAAAGGCTTTGGCGCCATCCAAGCCATGCTCTTCAGCATCTGTGGCCACAAACAGGTAAGAATAAGCCGGGCACTGGCTTTGCAGCATAGCGGCAAGATATAACATACCGGCCACGCCGGATGCGTTGTCATCAGCGCCGTTATAAATCCGCTTGCCCTGGGGTTTCAGGTGATCGTAATGTGCTGTTACCACAATATAAATGTCCGGGTAACGACAGCCTTGTTTCAGACCAAGCAGATTCACGCCCTGCTGCTCAGTAAAACCAAGCTGATAACGAAAGGGCTGGCGGTAATTGTCGGCAAAAGAGGTTAAACCCAGGGCGGCAAAACGTTGTTGCAGATATTGTTGTGCCAGCACACTGCCCTGACTGCCACTACTGCGCCCAGCCATCTCATCCGACGATAATTGTTGTAAGTCCTGCCAGGCCTGACCAAACAAAGCGGCTTGCTTTATCTCCTCAGCATGAGCTAAGGGTGGTGTTGGCTGTATCGCCGCAATTGAACCCTGTGACAGCAGCACAGATAACAACAGGCATAACAGCGCCGGGCAACCAAGCCGGCGCTTTAAAGGCGCAATAAACTTAATCTTGTCTTGCCACTGCATTCAGCATATCCAGCTTATATTGGTAACGACGCTGTTCAGTCGCGGAGTCGGTATATCGTTTGGCTGCCTGCAGGTAATAACTGGCTTTGGCCAGATCCTGTTTCAGCAGATAACTACGCGCCAGACCAAAATAAGCTTCCGGCACATGAGGTTGTAGTTTCAGACTACGACGAAAGTGTTGAATGGCATCATCGGCCGCCTGAAACTCCAGCGCTTCATTGCCCTGCATAATAAAATAATAAGGGTTGGTCCGGCGTTTTTTCTCAACCTTTTCTTCCAACACTGCGGCCTCTTGCTCTCTGCCGGTCATCGCATACAACATCGCCAGATTAGACATAGTGTTGGTGTGTTCCGGCTCCAGCTGCAGGCTATGCAGATACACCTGCTCGGCCAGGCTTAACAACTCTTTTTTCCGATACAACACGGCCAGATTGTTCCAGTTTTGTGCCAATTGTGGCGCAGTGGTCACAGCAGCTTTGAGGTAATGATAGGCAACATCATAATCACCAATCGCTATCGCATCTGCGGCCTTGTTGTTGTAAAACATTGCAACAATAGCTTGTTTGGAAATGCGTTTTGCCTGTTGCCTTGCCCGCTCCGGCACCATATCAAAATCAATCAGATAACCATTGCCTCTGAGCAAAACAACATACTGCCCGGCGTCGCGGATTTTACCCGGATAAATCATCAGGTTGACATGACCGTTTAACATACTGTTGCCAGAACGGGTGACCCAATATTCAGGGACTGCAACATCCTGAAAATGCGCTTCAAAACCAAGATGTTGCGCCAGGCTGTAAGCCAGTATGGTCAGCGACAGACAATTGGCTTCTTTTCTGGCATAAGTTTCACTGGCAATCAAAGTCGCACTGTTGACATATTCCAGCGGAACATTGTCATTGCCAAAAATAAAAGTCAGCAATGCCAGGCTGCGGCCATCCGCATATTCGTTGGGTAGCACCTGCTGTCGCGCCAGCGCAATAACCGCAGGCGGCAAGGCAAAAATTTCCTCTTCGGTTTCGACCTTGGTCTCAACCGGCTTAAACTCGGAGTCCTGTAATAACAAGGTGGACGCAAACAACGGATCCTGGGTAGCTGGTAATTGCTGACAAGCGCTAAGGACCAACATTAAAGCGGCGGATAAAAGTTTGAGCGCTGGCTGCTGAATGAATAGCGACATCACACACCTCAACTGCAGTTCATACAGCTTTGAGTGTATACCGCAGTGCCGGTGCTGGCGTTATCGGAGGACTGAACAAATTGTGACAAAAAGTATCAGCACGGCAAAAATATTTGCCAACCTGCTGGGCCACCACAGTTGTGATTCAATACGAAGCTTACAACGGCACAACACGTTTTGCGCTGCTGTAAAAACAAAAAATCCAGCATAAAGCTGGATTATTTGGTGCCTAGGGGGGGACTCGAACCCCCACG
>NZ_DAIPZL010000008.1:41981-132566 GCF_036782235.1 Rheinheimera sp.
CCGCGAAGCGCTAACACCTGAAGCTAGTGTGTCTACCAATTCCACCACCGAGGCAAGTGTTTTGCGTATTTTTCAATACGACTTTTTTATTTGTCTGCGACTTTGGTGCCTAGGGGGGGACTCGAACCCCCACGCCGCGAAGCGCTAACACCTGAAGCTAGTGTGTCTACCAATTCCACCACCGAGGCATATGCCGCCGACGCCGTGCATATTATGCGCCGGGCGCATTTACGTCAACCTGCCTTTGCAAAAAATCCGACATTTTTAAACTGATCGTTTAAATGTTCAGCAAAGCTGAGGTTATTTTGCCAAAAAAGTCGCTTGCCCCTGCTGCGGCCTTGGTTCAACACCCCGCTATATCTTTTTCAACGCCTGCAAGCATGGTCAATCTGCTGCGACTTTGCAGAGACTGTGACCCCGCAGGTCAGCAAGCTGATGGTTATATAGGAGGGGAAACTGCCGGACTCTGTTACAAAGGCCATCAGCGATAAAAATTGCCCCAAATAAAAAGGCCACCGCAGAAATTGCAATGGCCTCTGATGGTGACTGAACTTTATCCGCTGTTACACGAATATCAGCCTGTTAATATTTGGCTTTTTTTAATAAACCAATTTCTTCCAAACGCTGCATCAGGTAATCGTTGGAGTTGATAGGCTCCGGATAACGATTTGGGTTTTCCGCGCTGATACAGGACTCCAGCGTTTTAATGACATAATCCGGGTTCGGATGCATAAAAAACGGAATCGAATATCTTGGCTGACCAGCTGCGGCGCCGGCCGGGTTCACCACCCTATGGGTAGTGGACGGCAGCACATGGTTGGTCAGGCGCTGCAACATATCACCGATATTCACCACTATAGTGCCTTCAATAGTCGTCACTGGTAACCAGCTGCCGTCACGGCGCAGAATTTCCAGCCCTGACTCATGCGAGCCTACTAATAAAGTGATGAGATTAATATCTTCATGCTGACCAGCGCGGATAGACTGGGTTGAAGTATCGGCAATTGGCGGGTAGTGAATTGGCCGCAAAATAGAGTTGCCATAATTCACTTTGTCAGCAAAGTACTTTTGGTCTTGTTTTAAGAACAAAGCCAAAGCTTCAAG
The DNA here is from genome assembly GCF_036782235.1 of Rheinheimera sp. Classification (GTDB taxonomy): domain Bacteria; phylum Pseudomonadota; class Gammaproteobacteria; order Enterobacterales; family Alteromonadaceae; genus Pararheinheimera. The sequence goes on from NZ_DAIPZL010000008.1 coordinate 43,086, forward strand.
CACCTGACAACCCAGTTTTTCCAGCGCTGAATACAGCGCATAAGTGGCCTGTTTAAATTCCGGCACTTCTTTAGGCCAGACATTTGGATACAGGCTTGGGTGTGGTGCCGGGCCGCTGAGCTCACGGCCAACATGCCAGAACTCTTTTAAGTCCGGATGTTTGCTGTCTTTGGCTTTTTCAACACCAAATCCGGTGTAACCGCGCGCCCCACCCTGCCCAGGCTGGTGGTACTGCGCTTTGACTTCAGTCGGTAAAGCGAAAAATTGTTTAATCACTTTATAAGTGTCAGCTACTACTTCATCCGGAATACCGTGGCCACTAATGCCACAGAAACCAAATTCAGTGTAAGCCTTGCCAATTTCGGCAACAAAGTTTTCTTTGTCGGTGGCAAACCGTCTGATATCTAAGGTTGGGACTTGTTGTTGAGTCATAGAACAGACCTGTTTTACTTAAGTTTTTAGCCTAAAGAGAAGAAAAAGCCTGCAATAGCAGCGGACATTAAATTTGCTAATGTTGCGGCAAACAGTGCTTTTAAACCCAGCTGTGCAATGTCAGGCCGACGACTTGGCGCCATGCTGCCAAGACCACCCAACAGGATGGCAATCGACGAGAAATTAGCAAAGCCACATAACGCTATGGTTACGATTATTTGCGTGTGCTCAGAGAGCTTGCCTTCCTGTACATACTTGATGAAGTCCAGGTAAGCCACGAATTCATTAATCACTAGTTTTTGACCGATAAAACTACCGGCTAACCTTGCTTCTTCCCAGCTCACACCCAGGATAAAAGCCAAAGGCTGGAACACATAACCAAAAATAAGCTGTAAGGTTAAACCTTCCATGCCCACCATGGCGCCGGCCCAGCCGACAATGCCATTAATTAAAGCAATCAAACCCACAAATGCCAAAAGCATAGCCCCAACGTTTAACGCCAGCATTAAACCACTGGCCGCTCCTGAAGCTGCCGCATCAATGACGTTGGTGCTGCGCTCTTCAACGCCAATTTCAGTCAGGGTATTTTTGGGCTGTTCTGTTTCCGGCACTAAAATTTTTGCCATTAACAAACCACCAGGCGCCGCCATAAAACTGGCCGCAATCAGGTATTTCAGTTCAACACCCATACCGGCATAACCTGCCAATACTGAACCTGCCACAGATGCCAGACCACCCACCATCACGGCAAATAACTCTGAGCGGGTCATGGTTGGAATAAAAGGCCGCACCACCAGGGGCGCTTCAGTCTGACCCACAAAAATATTGGCTGCTGCGCTCATTGACTCAGGGCGGCTGGTGCCAAGTAATTTTTGTAAGCCCCCGCCAATCACGCCAATGACAAACTTCATCACACCTATGTGATACAACACAGCGATTAATGAAGAGAAGAAGATAATGACGGTCAGCACGTGAATGGCAAAAACAAAACCATATTTCATCGCGCCGGCGTCACCAAAAAGGAAACGAATACCTTCCTGCGCATAAGAAATCACGTTACCTACGGCAACAGACACGCTCATCAGCACATCTTTGCCAAAAGGCACATAAAGTACAAAAGCACCAATGGCCAGCTGAATGGCAAAAGCACCACCCACTGTGCGCCATTTGATCTGGCTTCTGTGTGTTGACGCCAAATAGGCGACTAATAAGATGGCAAAGATGCCAACTAAACTCATCATATTGATATTCCTTGGATCTAGATCCGCAAAGCTGCAGAATTATTGTTCTAGTGATGCCGGATTCCTAGGATAGCACCAAAAGATCAAGTAGTTACAGTTTCGAAGCGGGAGGCCGTCAGCAGAGCTGCCGAGGCTTGAGATTGCTTGTCTGGGGTTGTCTAAACTTGAAGTTTTGCTGCGCGATTATAACAGAAAAGCTACAGTTGAAAAGAGTTTGAACTCAGTCGGATGTTTACCTAGGTTTGGCTAAAATTTAGCTTTTATTTCATTCGCTTAACTTTAGAATTTTGTGGCAATTGAAAAGTTCCAGCGCAAAAAAAACCGCCGAAAAGGCGGTTTTTTTTAGCTTATACGGCTTAGCTTGCTAATAGAGCCCGGATCTTGGTTTTAATAATATCAATGGCAATTTCGTTTTTACCACCGCGGGTCACCACTAAATCGGCGTATTGTTTGGATGGTGAAATAAACTCAAAAAAGGCCGGACGTACGTAGTTTTCGTATTGTTCGGTGATAGAACTTAAAGTGCGGCCCCTGTCTTCCATATCTCTTTTAATACGGCGTAATAAACACACGTCCAGCGGCGTATCCATAAACACAGTAATATTAAACTGCTCGCGCAAACGGGCATCTGTTAATAACAAGATACCTTCCACCAGAATCACTTTGGCCGGTTGCACCTTGATGGTCTCGATTTTACGGGTATGGGTTTTATAACAATATTGCGGCATTTCTACCGCCTGACCTTCCCGTAATTGTTGTAAATGCGCAGCCAGCAATTCATGTTCAAAAGCGGCTGGGTGGTCGTAGTTGGTCAACACCCGCTGCTCCATCGACAAATGATCCTGATTGCGGTAATAGGCGTCCTCTGCCAGCACTGATATACGTTCCCCGCCAAATTCAGCAACAAGTTCCTGATAAACGGTAGAAGCGAAAAGACTTTTGCCTGAGGCTGAAGCGCCGGCAATTGCAATAATGGTAGGTTTGGCCACGGTTATGTTCTTATCAAGATGAAATAAGCGTAATTATCGCGAATTTACGCCAAATTAGAAATAATTAATCTCTGCTTAACTTCAGGCTTTGGCCTGAATCAGCCAGACTTCAGCATAAAAGAAAACGCCGGTCTGTCGACCGGCGCTTTTTTTATACAGACTACTGTGTTATCAGAAGTTGTAGCTTACGCCAACTTTCATACGCCAGGTAGACTTTTCTGTGTAGAACTTGTCCCAGTTACGCTGGTTCGACGTGATGTTGTTGTAAACATAGTGGTAAGTGTTCTGATCTAACGTGAAGTTAGCCAGAGTGATGTCACCGAAGTCATCGCCGTAAACTTTACCTTTGCTGCTGTCGATCAGGTTCAGTAAGTTTTCGATATTCAGATATACCGAGCCTGTATGGCCTTCAGCAAAACCTGGAATTTCCTGACGCAATGACAGATCCAGTGTAGTTACCCAAGGAGTTGTTTTCACGCCTTTAGGCAGGTATTGACCCTGGTACTGATCCAGACCTAACTGAGTTACACGCTCCCAGAACGTAGCTTCTGCAGCAGGGTTGGCAAATTTAACAACTGAATAATCGCCTTTTACCGGGATAAACGGCAGGAAGTAGTTGTTAGTGGTGCCAGGGCTTAACTGCACGTACGGGTTGGTCGCTTGTGGACCGTTGAAGTCAGTTACACCTAACAGGTAGTTAATTGGCTTACCTGAACGACGCTCATAGAACATGCTGACGTTAGTTGCATAACCAGAGAACAGCTCAGTTTCATAACCAAAGTTCACGACAAAACGGTGTTCAGTCTCGAATGTAGAACGACCTAACAACATTTCGTTACGGTTGATCACCGGGTTGTTACCATAGTTACTGCCGGCTGTTGAGCTGGTCGCTGGGGCACCTTCAGTAATGTCCTGGTGGGTGTACGACGTCACAACACTGATACCGCTGTCCCAGTTTTTGCTCAACATGGTGCTGAAAATCTTTGAACGGCCATCGTCTTCAGCATTGGTTAACATAATGTCAACAACACCGTCAGTGTCACGGTAGATCTTACGCTGACCATCCGGAGTAGTTGCGATCTGTTCAGAAGGCAGAATACTTACGTCTTTCCACACTACGCTGTCTTGTTTTTGTACATACAACAGCTCTGTGGTCCAGTTAATGTCATCGCCGATCACTGGCAGGCTGAATACGTAGTCAGCAGCCAATTGGTAACGCCAGTCAGACGGCAGATTGAAGTTTGGATCAACCAGGTTAGTGTTACCACCAGTGGTGACACCGGCAACAGCATCTTTTAACGCCTGTGGAATTTGATCCAGCTTCACACCGGTCAGGTTATTCAAAGTACGGTCACCAGTTCCGATACCAACGTTTGAATAGCTGTTAGAAATCCACACTGTTGGCTGACCACCAGAGAAGCGGCCAACACCACCGCGTAAAGTCAGGTCTTCAGTTGCAGTATAAGTGAAACCCAGACGTGGCAGTAAAATGTCAATGCCATCTAAGTTTTCGCTGTTGTCATAGCCAGTACGCGCCTTAGAAAAAGCGTTAAATGCTGGTTTGTCGTTTGAACCTAAACGTTCATAACGTAAACCAACATTCATCGTCAGGTCGTCAGTGGCAGCCCATTCATCATTGATGTACAGCGCATGCTCGTCACGAACAAAGTCTGCCGCCGCATCATTTGGATTATGGCTGATAGCGTTCTGGTAACGGACGTTCGCAATTTGGTTTTGGAAGTTCGCCAGGCTGCTGAAAGTGTACTGACCCTTAGTACGCTGTAAGAACAGGTTGAATATGTCTAAACGCTTAAACTGATAACCAAAGCTGATGCGGTGATCGTCCATCAGGTAATCGCCATCAGCAGCAAGGATCCAGGTTTTTTTCTGCAGGTCATTTGAGTGACGTGACAAGTCGCTACCGATAGCAATAGTGGCTGTCTGGCCTGGGTTACCACCAAAACGTGGCACAGTGATAGATACATCACCAAAGTCTGACAGTGATTTCTGCACTGTCGCAACGTCCATATAAGTTGCACTTAACTGAGTGGAGAAATCAGAGTTCCAGTCAGAGTACAGTTTAAAGGCGTGGTTATTCAGGGTTTCTTCTTTGTTGTACCAGTTTGAAGATAAACGCATCACAGTTGATGAAGACTGGTTACCTTGCGTCTGGTTACCCTTGTTGTACTGGTAGGTGTAGGCAGCACGGTGTTCGTCGCTGATGTTCCAGTCCAGTTTTAACAGTAATTTTTCATCAGTTTCTTCCGGAATCACGTTCCAGTCACCGGCATCTACACCGTACACAGAGCGCGCGATGTTCACAACCTGGTCAATTTGTTCCTGAGTCACGGCAGTGGCATTTGACAGACCAGCACCTGACGGGCCCCACTCCAGCGGAGGAGTTGCGTCATAACTTTCAGCAGAAATAAAATAGAACAACTTATCTTGTACTACGGCACCACCTAAGGTTGCAGCCCAGTTTTTGTTGTCATATTCCAGCGGTACTTCGCCTTTCGGGTTTTGTGCAGTGGCAGCAAAACGGTTTTCCGGCGTGCCAGCTAAGCTGTCGTTTTTGATTTCATATTTGAATGAACCAAAAGTATCGTTACCACCAGATTTGGTCACGGCGTTGATTTTACCGCCCTGGAAACCACCGTCTTTGGCGTTAAAAGGTGATACGTCGATAGTGATCTGGTCAATAGCGTCAAAAGAAATTGGAGAACGTGTAGTTGGGTAACCGTTAGCGTTCAGACCAAAGTCATCATTCTGGGCAATGCCGTCAACGCTGATGCTGTTATAACGCGGGTTGGTACCAGCAACGCTTAACTCACCGTCTTTTGGTGATAACACCGCTAATGGGTTGTTTTTAACGATATCTTTCAGGTCGTTGTTCAGGCTTGGCGCGTTTTTGATGTCATCTTCGCCGAAGTAGCTGCTGCTGCCGTTGTTGGCAGTGGCAATCGAAGCGCCAGTCACAGCAATACGTTCAACGTCGTTGGCTTGTAATTGTTTGTTCAGCTGGTAAGTGTCGCCCAGTTGCAGAAACACGTCATTGACAGTTTCGTCAGCATAAATGTCTGAATCAACGATAATTTTGTATGGACCACCAACACGTAAACCAGAGGCAACAAAACTACCGCTTTCGTTAGTGGTTACAGTGCGGCTGGTGCCTGATGGTACGTGCAGAATAATAACTTTGGTACCTGCGGCAGCTGCGCCTTCAGGATTAGAAATACGACCACGGATTGCTGAAGAAGTATCAGCCATGGCGTAGCTAGAACTTAAGGCCACGGCAACTGCCATAGCAATATGTCTCATTTTCATATCTGTTTTCACCCGGTAGTTGTAGGTTGTATCAAACCCTGATTAAAGCAAATCGTTGTTTAATTTTGGGAGACGAGCTTAACGCAGTAACATTACGTTTTTTTTACAGCCTTGTTTGACCTTTAAATTTATGCAGATTAGTTGAACTAACCCAATTAGTTGCGGTCAAAAGCGCCTCTTGTCAAATCAGTGTAACATATCAGACCAGAAATATGCAGACTCCCAACAAAGTTTGCTCAATATTTCGCTGAATTTTGCCGCAAAATTCAGCATTCTAGCCATCTAATTGCAATATTTCTGGGTTAAATTCGACTTGTTGCATATGCTATTGCCACTTTTACCAAATGGATAAAATCAAATGAAAAAGACGGCAGCTTTGCTGACTTTATGTTCTTTCCTCACCGGAGCTCTGCCTGTGACCGCCACTGAACTCACTATCGCTACTTTTAACGTCAGTATGGAAGCAGAAAATTATGTGGAAAAGGGCCAGCCTATCGGGCCACAAGTGCTGTCAGAGCGCTTAAAGCAAGGTGACAACCCACAAATCAAAAATATCGCTGCCATTATTCAACAAGTGCAGCCCGATATAATTTTGCTGAACGAATTTGATTATATTGCCGATCCTCAAGCCGGGGTGCAGCTGTTTATCGACAACTACCTGGCAAAATCTCAGCAAGGCGGCAAGCCGCTTGATTACCCCTATTTTTATTACAATACCGTCAATACCGGCCAGCCCAGTGGTTTTGATTTAAACAACGACGGTAAGGTCAATACACCTGGTGAAGACGCCTGGGGTTTTGGTTTTTATCCGGGCCAATATGGTATGGTGCTGTTATCGCGTTTCCCGATTCACCAGCAGCAAGTACGCACTTTCCAGCATTTTAAATGGAAAGATATGCCGGGCCATAAAACCACGCTCAAAGCCGATGGCAGCCCCTGGTTTAGCCCAGACGCCTGGCAGCAGATGCCGCTATCGAGTAAATCACACTGGGATATACCACTGAATATCAACGGCAAACCCCTGCATATTTTGGCCAGCCACCCCACACCACCGGTCTTTGACGGCGCAGAAAACCGCAACGGCCATCGTAACCATGATGAAGTGCGTTTTTGGGTGGATTACCTGTCGGGCCAGTCGTATTTTTACGATGACAATGGCCAGCAAGGCGGTTATCAGGCTAAAGCCCCTTTTGTGATTCTGGGTGATTTAAATTCCTCCCCGGTGGAGGGAGATGCATTTCGGGACGCTATTCAAACGCTGCTCAGTCACAGTGCCGTGAACAGCAGCCCAACGCCAACCAGCAAAGGGGGCGAATTGCATAGCAATAATAATCCGCATGCCGCCAGTCACACAGCAGGTTGGCGGATGCGCGCCGATTATGTATTGCCGTCAAAAGCAGGCATAAAGGTCAAACAAAGTGGGGTGTTCTGGCCAGCGACAGGTGAGCCTCTACATCAAGTGGTCAATAGCCGAGGCGCCAGCTCAGATCACCGTCTGGTCTGGGTTAAACTGCAGCTGAAATAACCTGAGCCAAGGCTCAGGTTGCACTTTGTGCAACAAATACAAAATAATAAAAAAGCGCCATCAGGCGCTTTTTTATTGGCTACATCAAGACTGCTACGCAGCTTTATTGTTCCGCCAGCGGTCGGCTGTAAGCCAGCTCCATATCCCAGGGCAACTGGATCCAGGTGTCCTGCTCTATGTCGGTGATATATTTATCCACCAACGGTTTGCCTTGTGGTTTGGCATACACAGTGACAAAACAAGCTTGCGGGAAATGTTCACGCAGTGCTTTGGCTGTTTCGCCGGTGTCGACTAAATCGTCGACAATCAGTAGCTTAGGGCTGTCTTTGAGGGCAGCATCTTTTAAAATTTTCAGTTCGCGCTGCTGGTCATGGTCGTAGCTTGACACACAGATGCTGTCCACCACCCGGATATTCAGCTCACGCGCCAGAATAGCGGCAGGCACCAAACCACCACGGCTCACCGCCACTATGCTGTCATACTCGCCGTCCAGGCATAATTTGGCCAACTCTTTGGTGGCACGGTGAAAAGCTTCCCAGGACACATAAAACATTTTGTTGCTGCTCAGCGACATAACAGGCCCCTTATGCCAGTGCCAACGCGATTTCAACCATCTCGTTAAAGCTGGTCTGACGCTCATCCGGGCTTAACGATTCGCCGGTACGGATATGATCCGACACTGTCATAATTGCCAGCGCGTTAATGCCAAATTCGGCGGCGACACCGTATAAACCGGCCGCTTCCATCTCAACCCCTAAAATGCCGTATTTTTCCAGCGTATCAAACAGGGTTTCGCTTGGGTTGTAGAACAAATCAGAAGTGAAAACATTGCCCACTTTAACGCCGATATTTTTGGCGCGTGCGGCGGCAACAGCACGTTCTAATAAATCAAAACTGGCCAGGGCGGCAAAATCCATGCCCTGTAAACGATTGCGGTTCACTGCTGAGTCTGTGCTGGCGCCCATAGCTATCACCACTTCACGCACTTTCACCGACAGCGGTAAACCACCACAGGAGCCAATACGGATAATGTTTTTTACACCATAAAACTTCACCAGTTCAGTGGCATAAATCGACATTGAAGGTACGCCCATACCAGAGCCCATCACACTCACGTCTTTGCCGTTATATTTGCCGGTAAAACCATACATATTGCGCACTGTGTTAATGCATTTCACGTCGGTTAAAAAGGTATCGGCAATATGTTTAGCGCGCAGCGGATCGCCTGGCATTAATACAGTTTGGGCAAAAGCGCCTACTTCGGCATGAATATGTGGAGTGGTCATTGATTGTCTCTTATCAGTTATCTGTTCGTTGTTTTAGTCAGTTGTTGTCTGTTCGTTTTATTTACGGGTCTGGGCTAAAAATGACTCACCATAAGCCAGTTTTTCCAGACCAAAAAATTCGGCCAGCGTTTGGCCCATGTCGGCAAAACTTTGTCTTTGCCCTAAATTGACCGCCGCTACTTTGGGGCCACTGAACAGCACAGGCACAAATTCGCGGGTGTGTTCGGTGCCAACCCAGGTCGGATCACAGCCATGATCGGCCGTCATCAGCAGCACTGAGTCTTCATCAAGCGCTTTGATAATTTCCGGCAGGCGGCTGTCAAAATATTCCAGCGCTTCACCATAACCTATCGCATCACGGCGATGGCCGTAGTTCTGGTCAAAATCCACCAGATTGGTAAAAATCAGGCTGCGATCCGGCGCCTTGGCAAATTCAGCCAGCGTGGTGTCCACCAAAGCGGCCAGGCCATTGGCTTTCACGCTTTTACTAATCCCCTGATGGGCGTAAATATCGGCAATTTTACCAATGCTGACCACAGTGCCACCGGCCTGGGTCAGCTTATCCAGCAGTGTTGGTGCCGGTGGTAATACTGAATAATCCTTGCGGTTACCGGTACGGGCGTAATTGTCTGCCGCATCACCCAAAAACGGCCGTGCTATCACCCGGCCGATATTGTAAGGGTCCAGCAACTCTCTGGCGACTTCACAAAAGTGGTAGAGTTTATCTAAGCCAAAATGCTCTTCATGCGCAGCTACCTGAAACACACTGTCGGCAGAGGTGTAACAAATTGGCATGCCAGTTTGAATATGCTCATCACCAAGCTTCACCAGAATATCAGTGCCTGAGGCATGACAATTGCCGAGAATACCGGGCACACCGGTGCGGGCACATAATTCGTCAATCAGCTCTGGTGGAAAACTCTGTTGTTTATTAAGAAAATAACCCCAGTCAAATAACACAGGCACACCGGCAATTTCCCAGTGGCCACTCGGGGTATCTTTGCCACTGGACAATTCCGCCGCAAAACCATAAGCGCCCTGCACCGGCTCTAAATCGGCCACAGCTGCCATTTCAGACGAAGCCCCAAAAGCAGCTTTCACCAGCCCTAAACGTGCCAGATGCGGCAGCGCCAGTTGCCGGCCTTTGGCTTTGGCAAAAGCACGCGCAATACTGTTAAAAGTGTTGGCGCCGGCATCACCAAATTTTTCGGCATCTGGTGCACTGCCAATACCAAAACTATCCAGAACCAGAATAATTGCTTTAGTCATCGTTATTACCTCGGTTGACTCTGCACTCAGACCACAGTTGTATCGCCTGAGTAAAAGCACAAAACCTTTGCTGTGCTTTGCTGGTTTTATCAGAAGCTGTTTATCTCAAACCTGCTCTTGTAAAAATAGCCCAGAGTCCTGCACTTATGCGTGTGGTATTGCTTTAGAACGGAAATTGCCCGGCTGAACGCCCAACAACAAATCCGGTCAGTCAGACCACAAAAATAAAAAGGGCACGCAGCTTAGAACGAAACAAAAATTTTAGCAATCACTTCAGAAATAGCCTGAATAAAGCCGGCTTTTTATCCGGCCATGCCGGCAACAGGGCAGGCATAAGGCGCCAAACAGCAGAGCAGCTGAAGCACTCCGCATACCCCTTAGGGAGTAGCCAAAAGCCCCCTTCAAGGTCATAACAATCCCCCGTCTCTGCCTCTACCATAAGCACAACGCCGAGCTGTGCAAGCTAAGTCCTGATATTCCGGATAGGTGATTGCCACATGCAATCCGCCTGCAGCAGCCGTGGCAATTGGGCCACCGGGCCTGACGGGAAACGGTCAGACCTCCCCACTCAGGAAAGGTGTGTAGTGATGCTTCAAGATCAATTTAACCGCCGCTTCAGCTACTTAAGGCTGTCGCTGACGGAGAGTTGCAACTTTCGTTGCAGCTACTGCCTGCCAGATGGCAATGAATGTGCAAGCCGCGCGGAAGAGCTGACGCTGCCGGAAATTAAACGTCTGGTGACCGCCTTTGCCCTTTGTGGCACCCGCAAAATCCGCCTGACCGGCGGTGAACCCAGCTTGCGCCGTGACTTGTGCGACATTATTGCCACCTGTAAAGCAGTGCCTGGCATAGAACAGGTCGCGATGACCACCAATGGCTACCGGCTTAAACGGGATATTCAAAGCTGGCTGGACGCAGGGCTGGATGCACTCAATGTCAGTGTCGACAGCCTAGATCCCGCCACTTTTGCGCTGGTCACAGGTCAGGACAAACTGCCGGATATTCTGGAAGGGATTGACCTGGCCAGCAGCCTTGGCATTAAAAAACTGAAACTCAACACAGTACTGCTACGTCAGCATAATGCCGGTGAACTGCCCGACTTTATGGCTTTTGTCAAAAACCGTGCTGTGACTTTACGTTTTATTGAACTGATGCAAACCGGCGACAACAATGCCTTTTTTGCCCGCCAACATCTGTCTGGCGACAGTATCAAGCAGCAGCTGCTCGCCGCCGGCTGGTTATTGGGTGTCAAAGACGCCCATGCCGGGCCAGCGCAGGAGTTTTTCCATCCACAGCATCGGGGCGGCATTGGCCTTATCATGCCTTACAGCAAAGACTTTTGCGCCGACTGTAACAGGCTCAGGGTGTCGAGCCTTGGCGAGCTGTATCTTTGTCTGTTTACCGAACAACACCGCAGTTTGCGTCATTTGCTGACACAGGACGATCCCGAAGCTGTGCGGCAGTTTTTACAACACAGCCTGCAGTTTAAAAGCAGCAGCCATGCCCTGGCCGAGCACAACACCGGCGCCACCCGCCACCTGGCGATGATTGGCGGTTAAAACACCCAGGTTAAAGTGCGGCAGTAAAAAGGCATTTGATGCAGCTTTGTGACAACAGGCAGGTTTTCGATATGACAGACCAAAAACAACACCACAGCAGCGCGGCCAATCCGCTTAAAAGCGCTATTATTCTGGCCGGCGGCCGCTCCAGCCGGATGGGACAAGACAAAGCCCTGTTGCAACTGGCCGGACAAAGTCAGCTAAGCCGCACCGTAGCGCTGGCCAAAGCGGCGGGCTGTGACCAGATTTTAATCAGCCGCAATCAACCCGGTTTTATTTATGATCTGTACCCTGGCGCTGGGCCTTTAGCCGGTATTCAGGCGGCCTTATCACAGGTGCATGCACCAAGCTGCCTGCTGCTGCCGGTGGACACGCCACTGCTGGAACCACAGCTGCTGGCTCTGTTATGGCGGTACCCTTGTGCCAGTTTCGAAGCTTCACCGCTGCCTGCCGTGATCCCAAACAACAGTGCAGTGCGACAGTGGTTGTTACAGCAGCTGCAACAAGCCGCCGCCCACAACCAGCCAACAAGTTGTGCCCCTGGTGCCGCTTTATCGGTCACTGCGCTACTGCACTATTGTGGCGGTCAGAGCCTGCCTTGCCCTGTGCCCGAAGCCCTATTAAACACCAATACACCGGATGAGTGGCAACAAGCCACAAGGCGTTATCAGCGCCAACAACAGCAGTATCAAATGCTTCAGGAGATCACACCTTATGGCTAAAACCGCCAAAGAGTTCCAACCACTGTCAGTGGTGGTGCTGACAGTGTCCAGCCGCCATACACCGGCCACCGACAGCAGCGGCGATCTGATTTGCCATCTGTTGCAACAAGCCGGCCATCAGCTCAGCCACAGGGCCATAGTGGCGTCGGATAAATATCAAATCCGCGCTGAAGTATCGCGGCTGCTGTGTGAAAACCAGCATCAGGTAATTTTACTGAATGGTGGCACCGGTTTTTCCGCCGACAACTGTACTGTTGCCGCCATCAGCGCTTTGTTTGATCAGCAAGTGCCCGGCTTTGGTGAGCTGTTCCGCCAGCTGTCTTTTAGCGATATTGGCAGTGCAGCTTTGCAATCAAATGCCGTCGCTGGCCTTGCCAATCACAAGCTGCTGGTGGCGATGCCGGGCTCCCCTTCTGCCTGTGAACTGGCGATGCAACAGCTGGTGCTGCCGCAGCTTGATGCCAGACAAGGTCCGTGCAATTTTGCGCCTCTGCTATTGCAGCCGGTGAAGGCCGACGGCAGCGCCCCTCTTGATGAAACCCGGTTATGTTGCCCACGCTGACTGGCCGACCTAACCCAAGGAGAAGATGAGATGCCACAAGATTTAACCAGCACAACCATGGCAGCCAACACTGAGCTGACGCATCTGAGCCAGGATGGCAGCGCCCGCATGGTGGATGTGGGCGGCAAACAACACAGTCAGCGCCAGGCTATTGCTTCGGCTTTGGTACAAACCACACCAGCGGTGATTGCATTATTACAAAGTGCCGGTCTGAAAAAAGGGGATGCACTGGCCTGTGCCCGTATCGCCGGCATTATGGCGGCCAAAAAAACCAGCGATTTGATCCCCTTATGCCATCCGTTGGCACTGAATAAAGTAGAAATTGAATTCAGCCTCGACGAAAGGCTTGGCCAGCTACAGATTGTTGCCACCTGCGCCGTCAACGGCAATACCGGCGTGGAAATGGAGGCTTTAACAGCTGCGGCCGTCAGCGCCCTGACCATTCACGATATGTGTAAAGCTGTGGATCCGGCACTGGTGGTGAGTCACATTCAGCTGGAGGAAAAAACCGGTGGTAAATCCGGACTCTGGCAAAGAGCGGCTTTTTTAACTCAACGCAAAGCACAGGCAATAACGGAGCAACCTCATGATTAAAATCCTGTTTTTTGGGGCACTACGCGAAAGATTACAATGTGCCGGCCTGCAAATGCCGCTGCATACCCCTTGTGCTGTATCTGAGCTGCTCAACCAGCTGCGCCAGCAATCTGCGCTTTTTGCCGGCGCTTTGGCAGACGACAACCTGCTCTGTGCATTGAATCAGCAACTTTGTGGCACTGAGGTGCTGGTTCAGCCAGGCGATGAAGTGGCGTTTTTCCCACCTGTCACCGGAGGTTAGTCTGATGCCAGAACTCAATATGCCAACAGCACAACAGCAGAAGGAACAGCCGCAGAAAGAACAACAGTTACAGCCTAAGTTCGATATCCGGGTGCAAAACGCTGATTTTTCCCTGCAGGATATTTATCAGCAGCTGGCTGCCACCCCTTATTGTGGTGCTGTGGTCACTTTTGTCGGTTTGGTGCGGGATCATCCACAGCTGCAACTTCAGGCACTGGAGCTGGAGCATTACCCGGGTATGACCGAAAAAGCACTGCTGCAGATAGCCACTGAAGCAGCACAAAGATTTGCGTTAAAAGCTGTGTCGGTGGTGCACCGTATTGGCGTACTGGCACCACAACAACAAATAGTGCTGGTGGGCGTGGCATCGGCACATCGTGGCAGCGCCTTTGCCGGTGCCGAATTTATTATGGATTATTTAAAAACCAAAGCGCCGCTGTGGAAAAAACAATATGACGCCGATGGCGCGGCCTGGGTAGAAGCAAAAGTCTCAGATCAGGCGCAACGGCAAAAATGGCAGTAACAAGCTGTTCTTACGGCAAGGTCCAGCGCCACTTGCTTTGTTATACCGGTGCTGCAGCTAAAGTTGCTGCACCGGTTTTTCCATTGTTGTTAGCAGCCAGCCAAAGGCGCTGGCTTTTTTTGCGCCGATAAAAAACCTGCCGCAAATTGCTGTAATCTTGCACTGCTGCTGCCTGGCGGTAACATCACTTCAATCAATGAAAATCTTTTATCGTCCTGCAGTGCCTGCACAAAAGCACTTTCCAGCTGCGACAAACTCCACACCTGATAAGCCCCACCGCCCATGCCCCGCGCTATCGCCGAATAATTCCAGCCCTGCAACGAGGTGGAACTGAGCTCTGGCGAAAAGGCTTTAATCATCTGCCAGCCGCTGTTATTGAGCAGCAGCACCACAGGCGCAAAACCATAACGGGCACAGTGGCCAAGCTCCAGCCCTGTCATCTGAAAAGCACCATCGCCCACCAAAACCAGCGGTCTTAAACCACTGACCGCCTGCACCCCAAGAGCGGCCGGTACCGCATAGCCCATGGAGGCGTAATAAGCTGGCGCCAACAGATAAGTAGGCTTGACCTGTAAAGATGCAAACAAACAATCGCCAATATCACTGATCACAGGCACCAGCTTTGTTTGCTGGCTTAATAGTTGGTCAATCAAGGTTAAAGCTGAAGCAGAATTAAAGGCGGGCTGGGGTTCGGTTTCAGCTAAAGTCTGAGCCGGCACTTTCGCCGGTTCCGGCTTGAAGGCCGGGTGATCACAAGTGGCTGAGCGCAAGCTGTTATGCGGTAAACTACGGCTGACAAACTCCGGTAACGGCATCTGTAACAGCTGCTGCAGCAACGCAGCAATAGGCAAATCATGAAATATCACCCCAGCCATTTTTAATTCACCCTGCTGAATAAGCAGCAGTTTTTCCGGTGTAAAAATTTCCTGATGAGCGGCAAAATTACTGTCGTTCTGGATAACCCCTAGCTGAATAATTAAATCAGCATCGGCCAACAAGGCCAGTGCGGCCGTATCCTGTCGGTCAACAAAAACACCGGCATACTGCGGATGGTTTTGGTTGACACAGGCTCGCCCCAGCAAAGTGGTGAGCATTGGCGCATTCAGCCGGCTGGCGAGTTCTTCTACCAAAGACACAGCGGCAAAACGCCTGATGCCAATGCCACATAACAACACTGGTTTTTTCGCTTGCTGCAGCCGTTTTAACATAGCGTCACAGGCCAGTTGCAGCTCTTGCCGATATAAAGGATCCTGCCCCTGCTGCTGGCAATGCAAAGCCGCTATGGCTTGTGCCACCTGGGCATGAGCCAGTGGCCAGCAGGCAGCATCCCGAGGGATTTCAATCAGCACAGGGCGTGATTCACGCTGACAGGTCTGAATCGCACGACACAGGTCAGCAGCTGCGGTGTGCACATCGTCCAGCCGCACTTGGGCACAGGTAATTTCGCGGTAAATATCGCGTTGTGAGTCCAGATGTTTGGCCTGATGGTGGATATGTAAATCACGTTCGATTTCAGCACGGGACGGGAAACCGGCCATGATCACCAGCGGCACCTGCTCCACATAAGCCTGCGCCACCGCGTTCACCGCATTCAGTGCTCCGGCACCATA
Source organism: Rheinheimera sp. (assembly GCF_036782235.1). Classification (GTDB taxonomy): domain Bacteria; phylum Pseudomonadota; class Gammaproteobacteria; order Enterobacterales; family Alteromonadaceae; genus Pararheinheimera. The sequence continues at coordinate 58,963 of NZ_DAIPZL010000008.1, forward strand.
AGTAAGCAAAACGGCGCTTGGCTGATTGGCAAAACGGGCCGCCGCATCGGCAGCAAACACAGCCGAAGGTTCATGGCTGACATAATACAGCGGCAGCTTTTTCGCCTGCTCCAGCTCGGCAAAAAGCGGCAACACAAAATCACCCGGTATACCAAAAATTTGTTGCACACCGGCCTGTTGCAATTGTTGCAACAACAAATCAACTAAACGCATCAGTTCACCCTCAATCACTTGAATACAGCCAGTGTGAGCGCTCAAAAGACAAGGCTTGTTGACCTGGATCAAGCAAGTTACAGCACGCTAACAGCGCAAAAGAGGTATTGCTGGTGAGGAGAAATAAACGGCAGCCTGATCAGTCACGACAGTCGGCTGCGCCAGGCTCAGGCGAGGGGCAAATCAACATAAAAACAGCTGCCAACCCCTTCTTCTGAGCTAAAGCTGATGCGCCCATTCATGCGTTCCACCAGCTCTTTACAAATGGCCAGCCCCAGGCCTGTACCCTGTTGTCTTTTGCTACTGGAGGCATCGGCCTGACTGAATTTCTGGAAAATCATCGGCCGGAATTGTTGTGGAATGCCTTCGCCGCTGTCACAAACACTGATGCGGATAAAACCAGGCACAGTGCTGATCCCAAGCCTTACCACAGAATTGTCAGGCGAAAACTTAATGGCATTGGACAACAAATTGGCCAGCACCTGCTGCAAACGCAGGCTATCGACTAATACCGGCACATCTTCAGCCGGGCGGCTGAGCTCAAGCCGGATCCCCCTTTTGCTGCCTGAAACCTGATTGGCTTCCACACTGATGGTCAGAATTGGCATTAACAACAGGGGTTTGATATCAAAGCTCATACCACCTGCGGCAATTTTTTCCAGATCTAATAAGTCGTTAATCAGCAGCGTCAGTCTTTTGCTATTGTCATAAGCCACCTGCAACATATGTTGTTTGAGCGCTGCATGGCCTTCATCTTCCAGCACCTGATGGCACAATAAATCCAGTGCACCGGAAATTGAGGTCAGTGGCGTGCGCAGCTCGTGACTCACAGTAGCAACAAACTCATCTTTCATCTGCGCCACTCTTTTACGCTCGGTAATGTCGCTGAGCACCAGATACACTTTTTCCAACTGATGCGTATCCACGGCAAATTGCGGATATAAGTCCAGATTGCACCACAAATAAGCCTGCAATTCAGCATGCCAAAAACCTATCTCTTCACTGGTTTTACCTTCGCCCGACACCAACACGTCCAGCACCGGTTGCAGCGGCGCTGGCGGCAACGCTTGTGGCGGGTTGATTTGCCAGTCACCTGGCAGCGCCGAGTTGCCTTGCAACTGCGCCATGGTCAGTCCCATCAGCTTTAACGCAGCCGGATTAACATCCACCAGTTGGGCACTGGCGTTATAAATCAACACCCCCTGCCCCATATGTAAAAACAACTGATGAAAACGGGCTTCAGATTCGGCACGTTGTTTGGCTAACCGCTCGGCCAGCATCAGCGCCTGTTGCTGCCGGCTTAATAGCTCTAATACTAATAAAAACAATAAGCTGCTAATAGCCAAACCGGAAAGCGGCAAGGACCAGTTCAACAACGAATTGAATTGACGCTCAAAGGCCTGACGACTGGTTAGGGTTAATAACCATTGATGGCCATAAGCCGGGATCAGATAACGGCTGGAAAATAGCGCCTGATGATGAGGTTCTGGCTCGTGCCAACGTGCAGAGTTGTGCATCAGCGTTGCATCTGAGGCTGGTTCACCATCATGAATGGTAAAGTCCACCATCAGTTCTTTGTTGCCCAGAATGCCCCGCATCAGATCGTCCATCCGGTAAGGGCTGTAAACAAAACCAAATAACGCCGCCCAACGTTCGGCAGCAGTAGTAACGGGTCTGTTGTTATGAAACACCGGCACATACATTAAAAAACCGGCTTGCTGCGGGCCTTTAATTTCCTGTTTTAACGTCACTTTACCGGAAATGCTGGTGCTGTTGTGCTCCACCGCATATTGCATCGCTTTACGGCGTACAGACTCTGAAAACATATCGTAACCAAGGGCGGCCCTGTTTCGGTCGTTGTCGGGCTCCAGATACATAATGGCGGTGTAAAAATCACGTTGTCCTGCGGGGTACATCAGTGGTAAATGCTCGGCTTTTGCCATGGTCTGATAAACCGCAAGTTCGGCCGCCGGAATGGCTTTGACCACGCCAACCCCCTGAATACCGGGGTAGTTTTGTTCCAGTTTGAGCCTGGCAACAAAGTTGCGCCATTCTTTGCTGTCTACCTGCTCACTGGCATCAAATAAAGCGGCACCACTTAATAAAATTTGTTCGTGGCCCTGTAAGCGTTTTTGAATAGCAGCCAACACTTCGCGGTTATGGAGTTCAAACTCAGCCTCAGCCCTTTGCTGTTGATTAGTCAAAAGGCCATGCCATAAGGCTGCTGTGGCCAGCAAACCCAATAACAAAATCAGCCAGGCAGCAACGCCTCTTGGACTAAAAGCAGTTTGAACCAGTAATTTCATCAACAGAGACAAGGATTTATCATATTAATGTTGATTATATTAGCGCTAATTTTACACTCTGAATATGCGGCGAAAGTTTTATATGCAAAGGCCAGAACCCTTGCCCACAAAGCACAGGGCTTTAACTCAACCTTAATGTATGTAACAGGAAGACCGCTTTTTTTCATTTGAGCCAATCGGACAACAGCTGAACCTGCACCCACTCACCTGCCTCGATATCGGCCGACTCCAGCGCCAGCGGCACCAGACAATCGGCCGCCAATAACGAAGACAACATGCCAGAGCTGTCCATGGTAACAGGCGCGACCTGCAACTGCCCATCTGTCACGGAGAGCACAGCTCGCTGAAAATCCAGCCGGCCCGGTTTTTTGCGGAATTTGCGTTTAACCAGAGCAGCAAGCTCAAGCGACATTTTGCATGTTTCACCAGCGAGTTTACGCAAAGCTGGTTGTGCCAGCTGATCCAATGTAATCACAGCCGACACCGGGTTACCGGGCAAACCAAAAAACCAGCAGTGGCCAAGTTTGCCAAACGCAAAAGGTTTACCGGGTTTCATCGCCACCTGCCAGAAATTTATCTGGCCAAGCTCCGACAACACCTGACGGGTGTAATCAGCATCACCAACCGATACCCCGCCACTGGTAACAAGCGCATCGACTTCAGAGGCGGCCTGGTCAAAGGCGGCTTTGAGCAAAACCGGATCATCGGCAATCCAGCCATAATCAACCAGCTCCACATCCAGACGCTGTAACATAGCGCCTATTACAAATCTGTTGCTGTCATACAACTGACCTTCACCCAGCGCAAGACCGGGCGCCACCAGCTCATCGCCGGTGGACATCACTCCCACTTTCAACCTTTGATAAACCGGAAGCTCTGCAAAACCTAAGGTGGCAGCCAGACCAAGCTGCAAAGGGCCAAGGCGCTCGCCACGGCGCAGCACTGTGGCATCTTTGTTAATTTCACTACCGGCCAAACGCACATGCTCGCCCATTTTGGGTTCGATACAAAGTTGCACCAGACCTTCGTCAGTCAGCTTGACCTGCTCCTGCATCACTACTGTGTCCAGCCCCTGCGGCAGCTTGGCCCCTGTCATAATGCGAATACAACAACCCGCTGTTAATTCACCCTGATAAGGATGTCCGGCCAGACTTTGCCCAATCAGATGGAAAGTTTTGCTGCTGGCGACATCGGCATAACAAAAGGCATAACCATCCATAGCTGCATTGGTATAAGCCGGAATTTGCAAAGGTGAGTGAATGTCCTCAGCCAATACCATACCGAGCGCCTGAGACAAAGGCACTTGTTGCACCTGCTGGTGGCAGCTGACAGCTTCCAGCAACTGCGCAAGCGCCTGCTGAAACGACAACATTGGTTTTTTTTCCTTCGGCATAAGATAGCTCCGTATTCACAAGGCTCTGCTGCTGACGGTGGTTATTGCGCTGTGGTCAGCAGCACTAGCTGCCTTGACGCCCCTGGTGATTCACCATCCAGACCGCAGCTTCCACCCTGGAGCGTAAATTCAGTTTTTTCAGCAGGTGTTTGACATGCACCTTCACTGTGCCGTCGGAAATATCCAGCTCACGGGCAATCAGTTTATTGCTCTGACCTTTGGCGATCAGACTAAGAATTTCATATTCACGGTTGGTCAGGCTGTTAATGTCAGCGGCTGGTTTTTCCGCCGGACGGCGAATGGCGGTAGCAAGGGCAGCGTTCACGGCGTCGCTTAACACCATTTTGCCACTGGCGGCTTTTTTAATTTGCTCCAATAGTTCATCCGGATCTGAGTCTTTTAACAGATAACCGTCAGCGCCAAGACCAATGGCCTTAATCACATCTTCGTTACTGTCCGACACCGTCAGCATCACAATACGGGAGGTGACACCTTCGTCCCGCAGCCGTTTTAAGGTTTCCAGCCCGTCCATCCCCTGCATATTTAAATCCAGAATAATTAAATCCGGATCCAGTTCAGGCGCTGTGGTGAGTGCTTCAGCGCCAGACCCCGCTTCGACCACCACTTCAAATTCAGCCTCAAAAGCCAATAACTGGCGTAATCCTTTGCGTAGCAGCGGGTGGTCGTCCACCAGCATTACTGTGGTTTTACAATCTGACATCTTTTGCTCCAACACTGTCTGGGACTGATGCGCTTATGCTGCATGCTTGTCTGACCGATAAAGTTGATTTATATCATGTCTGGCGCAAAGACCGGACAAAGTGCAAAATGCCCGGAATTTCCCTTTGGCAAAATCACGAACATAAACCATTGTTTATAAAACAAAAATCTGAGAACCTCAGTAAAAATACCACTTTGTAGGTATCTATTCTGCCCAGGAAACCAGTTTGGACTAACTCCTCAGACTCATTGTGGCCTTGCCGCCATGCCTGCATAGTTTCATCGCACCTTTTGTGGGTTAGCTCGGAGTGGAACTATGTCGAATTTAAAACGTTGGGAGCCGGAAAACGAAACCTTCTGGCAACAGCAAGGCAGTAAAATTGCAAACCGGAACCTGTGGATTTCCATTCCCAGCCTGTTGTGTGGTTTTGGTGTCTGGATGCTGTGGAGTATTGTCACAGTACAAATGTTAAACGTGGGTTTTCCTTTTACCACCAGTGAATTATTTACCTTAACCGCTATTGCCGGTTTAACGGGCGCTACTTTACGTATTCCATCAAGCTTTTTTGTCCGGCTTTGTGGCGGCCGTTATACGCTGTTTTTAACCACCACTTTGCTGATGATCCCGGCTGTCGGCACGGGTTTAGCGCTGCAGGATAAAACTACACCGCTGTGGGTGTTTCAGCTAATGGCACTGTTATCCGGTATTGGCGGTGGTAACTTTGCCTCCTCCATGTCGAATATCAGCTTCTTTTTCCCGAAAAAACAGCAGGGTCTGGCTTTGGGGTTAAACGCCGGCCTGGGTAACTTTGGCGTCACCACAGTGCAAATTGCGGTACCGCTTTTTATGTCTTATGGTGTGTTTTCAATTTTTGGCGCCGGTGACCCAATGGTGCTGGAAAAAGCCAGTGGTACTGTGATTGGCACCATTGCGGCCGGTACTCAAACCTGGATCCAGAACTCAGGCTTTTCCTGGCTGATCACTTTAGTGCCGCTGGCTTTTTTATTGTGGTTTGGCACCAATAACCTGAACACCGAAGAAGTCACGCCCAAACTGCCAGCTGCGCCAGTTTCATTTGCCATTATTTTAGCCATGCTGGGCATTGGCTTTTTAACCTCGATCCTTGGTTTGTGGTTAATGTTGCCGGAAAATACCAATGGTTCAGGTTTTGGCATTCCCAAAGAAATTGTCATTATTCTGGTATTATTCAGCACTGTGATGTTGTTAAAACTGCTGCCGGGAGCCATCCGCACCAGCCTGGACAGACAGTACAAAATTTTTAATAACAAACACACCTGGGTGATGAGTGTGCTTTACATCATGACCTTTGGTTCTTTTATCGGTTTTTCCGCCGCTTTCCCGCTGTCAATTCAGGTGATTTTTGGTTATAGCCATATCATGGTGGACGGTGTGATGACCCACACCACGCCAAACCCCAATGGCCCCAGCGCTTTAACTTATGCCTGGATAGCACCTTTTATTGGTGCCTTGATCCGTCCTGTCGGTGGTTGGGTGGCGGATAAAGTGGGTGGTGCACTGGTGACGCAAATTTGTTCAGTGATCATGATTGTTTGTGCTTTAGGCGCAGCCTATTACATGCAACTGGCCTATCAGAGTGCAACGCCGGAGCAATATTTTGTGCCTTGTTTCCTGATTTTCTTAGGTTTATTTGCCGCCAGTGGTATTGGTAACGGCTCGACGTTCAGAACCATAGCCGTGGTCTTTCCAAAAGAGCAGGCTGGCCCGGTGTTAGGCTGGACATCCGCAGTAGCAGCTTATGGCGCTTTTTATATTCCTCAGGTACTGGGTGAACAAATTAAAGCCGCCACGCCGGAATACGCCATGATAGGTTTTGCCGCCTTCTACACTTTATGTCTGGTATTAAACTGGTTCTTTTACCTGCGTAAATCGGGTGAGTTTTATAATCCGTAACAAAACGGCATAGCTCAGGTTCTGTACCTTCATGATAAAAATGCCAGTCGCAAAGACTGGCATTTTGTTTTTTCTGTTTGCCAGTTTGGCTTAATCACAACAATTGCCCTGCGGTGCAGTCTGCGCTTGCGGCATGCCAATACAACATTCGGCATATAAAAAGCCCAAGAGCGCCTCCACGGTTTCAAAGGCTAAACTGCAATACAGGGTGCGGCCATCACGGCGCTGCGTCATCAGGCCCACCTTGCTCATCCGGCTGATATGATGAGACAAAGTGGAGCTCGGAATATCCAGCGCCAGCTGAATGTCTCCCACTGCGACCCCACTACGCCCTGCCCGTACCAATACCCTGAAAATACCAAGCCGGGTTGGGTGCCCAAGTTCAGCCAATTGGGCGGCGGCCAGTTCCAGTTCGCTGTTTACTTCCATTATCACTCCGCAATTTTTTGTCTGAAGCCCGGAACCACCTGTCACAACATCAGGACAGACGCGGTTTGCGCCAGCAGCTTCGCTTTGCAGTCTATGCTTTTTGACAAAATACTTCCACAAATATCGAAATATGATTTGACACTTCCATGTTTGTCGAAATATTATTATTTCCAAGATGTTCGAAATATAAACTTAAGGACAAACCATGAACGAGCCCATGTTTTCCCCTGCTTTTGCCGCCAGTGTTGAGTTTTTTATTGGCACCCTCGGCGAATTATTGTTGTTATTTATACTGATCAGCATGCTGGTGATGGTGTTGCAAGACAGGTTTCCGGCCGCACGTATTCAGGCCTTACTCAGTGGCGGCCGGGGTTACCTGACTGCGACAGCGCTCGGGGCCATTACCCCTTTTTGCAGTTGCTCCACGCTGCCGATGCTGGTCGGCATGTTGCGCGCCAATGCCGCTTTTGGCCCTGTAATGACCTTTTTGCTGACCTCGCCGCTGTTAAACCCTGTGCTGGTGGTATTACTGCTTAGCGTGTTTGGCGCAGCTTTAACCCTGCTGTACAGTGCTGCAGTGCTGCTGATTGCACTCACAGCAGGTGTGCTGTTGTCCTGGCTGAATTTTCAGCGTTTTGTCACGCTGCCTGAACTGAAGTCCTGTAGTTGCAGCAGCGATGCTGCTGTGGCGACTCCTGCACCAGCGCGGTCTTTTTCTGGTCCTTATCTGCAATCGCTGTTTGGCCGGGCTTTGACTGAAACCAAAAGTTTCCTGCCACACCTGCTGTTTGGAGTGCTGGTGGGCGCAGTGATCCACGGTTATATACCCACAGGTTTTTTTCAGCAGCTTGGCAATTTAAATCAATGGATTTTGATCCCGATCGCGGCACTGCTGGGGATTCCGTTGTATGTTCGGGCCAGTTCGATGATCCCGCTGGCACTGAGTCTGGTGGGCAAAGGCATGAGTTATGGATCTGTGATGGCACTGACCATAGGGGGCGCCGGCGCCAGTTTGCCGGAAATGATTATTCTAAAGCGGATTTTTCAGTGGCCTTTGCTGCTCGCTTTTATCGCTGTCGTGTTTCTGACGGCCTGTATCACCGGCTTTAGCATCGACTTTTTGCTGAACACAACAGGGGAATAACATGACTACTGTACACAACAGATCAGTGAAAGCGACAACCAGCTCATATCGACAACAGCCTTGGGCACCATTAAAACCAGAGCAGATCAACCAGCAACTGTGGGCAGCACAGCTTGGGTTACAAGGTGCAGAGGGCTTTGTGCCGGTGCCGGTGTCATTAACCCCCTGGCAGCTGAGCACAGAGCAGTTTGCTGCGGCGCAAAAACTGGCGCAATTGCTTGGGCAACTGCAAGCCAAAGCCGCCACGACACCGGACTGGTTATTGGCGCAGACAGAACAACTGGCTAAATCCAACACAGTACCGGGGGAGATTTGGCGCCAGCTTGCGGCTATTAAGCAACAAAGCGGCGGTCAGCTTCATTTACGCAGCCGCAATATCATGCTGAACCGGCATGATTTTTTGCTGGATCAACAGTCAAAGTGGCGCTGGGTCGAATCCAACCCTGTGGCGGCCGGCATGGGGCCGCTTAACGCCGCCTACCTGCAACTACTGCAGCAACATCTGGATGCAACCTTTGCCAGCAACAACGCCACTCAGTTGCAGGCCGCGTTACTGGCACAGGCTGCACAGCAAGCCGCCTTAAAAGCGCAGCCTGGAACAACAGAAGCGCAGCCCGGACCACCAGAAGCGCAGCGCCTGACTCCAGACAGACTTGCAAACACTGCCCTGATGCTCATGGTGGTGGAAGCAAACGAAGATAATATTTTTGACCAGCAACTGCTGTGTCACGAAGTAACGCGCCTAGGGGTGCAGGTACAAAGGGTGACTGTCCCAGAGTTGCAGCAAGCCAGTATCAACCAGCAGCATCAGCTGATTTGGCAGCAGCAAAGGGTGGACTTAATATATTGGCGCACCGGCTATAACCCATCCGCCGAACTTGATCAGCATTTTTGGTTATTCAGGGCCAAACTGGAACAAAGCACTGTGGCACAGTGCCCGACCCTGGCAGGCCAGCTCACTGGCAGCAAATGGTTTCAGCACCGGCTGACCACATTGCTGTTGACAACACCTGAACTTATCGCAGCGCGGTTTGGCCTGACGGCCGCTGAGCTTCGCCTGCTGCAACAAGCCGTAGTGCCCTCTTTTGCCCTTGCTGAGCTGACAACAGCGCAGGCAGTACAACATATTAATCAGGGGTTCTGGTACAAAACCCAGCAGGAAGGCGGTGGCAACGTGGCCCGAGATGAGGCCGCCAAAGCACAGCTGCCAAAGCAGGACTGCGCCGATCTATTGATGGCCCCTATTGATGCACGGGTGCGCACCGAGGCTTTGACCAGCCTGCGCCAGGGCAAAGTGGCGATAAGTTCAAATCATATGACTGAACTGGGTATCTTTACGCTCGGTCTGGATGCCCTTGATGGCGGCTATTTATGCCGCACCAAAGCGGCACAAAGCAGCGAAGGCGGCATCCATCGAGGTGGCGCTGTGCTGGATACAGTCCTGCTGAGCTGAAACAGTGAGTCGCTGCCAATTGACATATGAAATAACACATATATGATAATCCATATATAAATAACCATCAGGATCGCAGGTCGCATGGATACTCCGATCAAACACGAACTGGCACCGGTAGATTTTTTTAAGCTACTGGCGGATGAAACCCGTCTGGCTTCTCTGTTATTGATTGCACAGCAAGGTGAACTTTGTGTCTGTGAACTGACATCGGCGCTTTGTGAATCACAACCAAAAATTTCCCGCCACCTGGCGATGCTCAGAACCAGCAAAGTGCTGCTGGATCGCCGTCAGGGACAATGGGTATTTTACCGGCTGAATCCGGCGCTGCCCGACTGGGCTATCACCACCCTTCAACAGACACAACAACAAAATGCACAATGGCTGCAGCCACTACAGGCCAGGCTGTGCACTATGGGCGACAGGCCGGCGCGTCAAAGCGCCTGCTGCTGAACTTAACCTCAACAGATAGAAGAGCATTATGACCATTAAAGTAGGGATCAACGGTTTTGGCCGTATCGGCCGGTTAGCTTTGCGCGCCGCTTTTGACTGGCCTGAATTTGAATTTGTACAAATTAACGACCCGGCCGGCGACGCCGCCACTTTTGCCCATCTGCTCAATTTTGACTCAGTGCATGGCCGCTGGCAGCATCAGGCGCAGGCTGAGGGCAATACAGTGCTGATTAACGGCAAAATGATTGCGGTCAGCCAGCACAAAAACATCAATGACACCGACTGGTCAGGCTGTGATCTGGTCATTGAATGTTCCGGCAAAATGAAAAGCACAGCTGTGCTTGAGCAGTATCTGGCGCAAGGCGTAAAACGGGTGGTGGTCAGTGCGCCGGTAAAAGAGCCAGGTGTGCTGAATGTAGTGATGGGCGTGAATCATCAGCTTTTTGATGCCGCAAAACACCAGATAGTGACAGCCGCCAGCTGCACCACCAACTGTTTAGCCCCTGTGGTGAAAGTCATTCATGAAAATTTAGGCATCAAACATGGCTCTATCACCACTATTCACGACTTAACCAACACCCAGTCGATTCTGGATACTCCGCACAAAGACTTACGCCGTGCCCGCGCCTGTGGCAGCAGTTTAATTCCAACCACTACAGGTTCAGCCACAGCTATTACCGAAATATTCCCTGAGCTGAAGGGCCGGTTAAATGGCCATGCAGTACGGGTGCCGCTGGCCAACGCGTCGCTGACCGACTGTGTGTTTGAAGTGGAACGCACTACCTCAGCCGAAGAGGTAAATGCTTTACTCAAAGCCGCTGCTGAGGGGGAGCTGAAAAATATCTTAGGATATGAAGAGCGGCCGCTGGTTTCCATTGATTATAAAACCGACCCACGCTCCAGCGTCATTGATGCTTTGTCGACTATGGTGGTGAACGGCACTCAGGTGAAAATTTACGCCTGGTACGACAATGAATGGGGTTACGCCAATCGCACTGTGGAGCTGGCGCGGCTGGTTGGCAGCGCAGCTTAACTTTTTCAACCACAGTGTGCGGGGGATCCGGCTGTCGCTCGCCAGCTCAGAGCTGCCCCTGCCCCGCAGCTGTGTTTTAGCAAAGTGTGTCAAATGGCTGTAACGGCTTAGTTGCAGCTTTACCTGATGACCAGGAAACCACAATGTCTGGACTATCGGCCAGTACCGGCCTGAAACAATATCTGGTGGTCACCGCCAACTACTGGGCTTTTACCCTGACTGACGGTGCGCTGCGCATGTTAATAGTGCTGCACTTTTATCAGCTGGGTTACAGTCCGCTCGCTATTGCCTCATTGTTTTTGTTTTATGAGTTTTTTGGTGTGGTCACCAACTTAGTGGGTGGCTGGCTGGGTGCCCGCATTGGCCTGAATAAAACCATGAATATAGGCCTTGCGCTGCAGGTGCTGGCTCTGGCCATGTTGCTGGTGCCCTCCGGGTTTCTGACTGTGCTTTGGGTGATGGCAGCGCAGGCGCTTTCCGGCATTGCCAAAGATCTCAACAAAATGAGCGCCAAAAGCTCGCTGAAACTGCTGCTGCCGGAAAATGCCCAGGGCGCTTTATACAAATGGGTGGCCATTTTAACCGGCTCAAAAAATGCGCTCAAAGGCGTTGGCTTCTTTTTAGGTGGGCTGTTACTGAGCCTTTATGGTTTTCAGGGCGCAGTGGCGGCCATGGCCGCTGCCCTTGCGCTTATCTGGTTACTGAGTTTAGTGCTACTGAAAAAAGACTTGGGCAAAAGTAGTTTTAAACCCAAGTTTAAAGATTTGTTCTCCAAAAGTGCCGCCATTAACCGGCTGTCGGCAGCGCGGTTATTGTTATTTGGCGCCCGCGATATCTGGTTTGTTATTGCGCTGCCACTGTATTTATCCGGCAACTTTGCCTGGTCACAAACCGAAGTGGGCGCTTTTTTAGCTTGCTGGGTGATTGCTTATGGCGCTGTGCAGGCTTTGGCGCCTGCTTTGACCGGTAGCAAAGCCGGAAGTAAGGCCGGAAGTAAGGCAGGTAAAAACACCGGCAAGGTACCCAACCAGCACACAGCCCTGTTTTGGGCATGTCTGCTTTGTGGCCTGCCGCTGCTGCTAAGCCTTGTGATGCAACAAAGCGCCGCCCCCCTTTGGCTGTTAGTCGGTGGTTTGTTGTTATTTGGCGCTGTCTTTGCGGTGAATTCTTCGTTGCACAGTTACCTGATTGTAAGCATGGCCAGTCGCGACGGCGTGTCGCTCGATGTGGGTTTTTATTATATGGCCAACGCCATGGGCCGGCTGATTGGCACTTTGTTATCCGGCTGGGTGTATCAGGCTTATGGTTTTCACGCTTGCCTTTATCTGTCCAGCGCCTTTTTGCTGGGCACAGTGCTGGTCACCTGGCGTTTAAACACAACACCGCAGGCCAGCTTGCAATAACAGCCTTCTTCAGGGACGCTGCATGGCACTAATGACAACAAGGCCAACAAGGATTGGGCTAAAAACGTTGCTCTACTTTGAGCTGTAGCTCATAAGCATGAACGTCCCGGGCTGGCCCTATGGGTTTTGCCAGATCCAGATGGATCACATTGTCATTGGCCGAGCGTGATGAATAAAAACGCGCCCCAATGCCCACAGAACCAAGCCAGGAGTGCAGCTTGTTTGGTGTTAATAAATCAAGCTGAGCGCTGCTAAACCCCAGCGCCGGATTTGTCATCAAGGGTGCCGGGGACGCGGCCGGATCTGCAGACGAAACGAACCCCAGCGCTCCAACCTTGCCGCCGCCAATACGGCCAGCATCGGCAAAGACCACAAAACCAAGGTCCAACAGCTGATACAAAGTGATGTTGGGGTACCAGCGTAACTCCACTGTGGCCAGAGTGCGGCGCAAACCGTGCAGATACTGCACCGGATAACCCCGAATACCACCATCGGTGCGCACGCCATCTTCACTGCCAAGCGATAGCGGATCGTCCAGTTCATTCTGCCGGCGCTGGTCGTAGCGCAAATGGCTGTAAAGGGCAAAACGCTCAGATAAACGATAAAAATCTTCCATCTCAAGCTTTAATTTAGTTTGATTGCCACTGGCAACCCCGGTTTGCACCGCCAGGCTGCTGCTGAATAACACCAGATGCTGCTGATCGCCAAAACCTTTATTGCTTTGCCATTGCAGGTGATAACCCAGTTGTTTGTCAGGTGCCAGTGCAGAGCGCTGCACACCCAATTTCAGCTGATGACGCCAGCCCATATGAATATCTTCGGTGTGATTAATTAAAAATACATCTGACAGCGTTTGATATTGATGCTGCATATATTCAAAGCCGAGCCAGGGGTATTGATAACGGCGGTTTGGCGGCAGTAGCGCGGTGAGCTGCAGCGGGTTTTCACTAAATTCAAATTTTTGGTCGGTATAACCCAACAACCAACGCCAACTGGTTTGGCTGGAGAACGATAACAAACGGCCGTACACAAGCTCCGTTTCCTGTTGTACTGTTCTGAACTGGTTTTCCAGGCTGTTGTGATGAAAAATCTGCTCCAGCCGATCATCCTGCATCCAGGCCAGCCGCCACATCAGCGGGGCGTCATCGGTATAAAAAGGATGGTTAACACTCACCACCTGTTTTGCACCATCGTCGTTATCGACCCACTCAAACCAGCCATAACTGTGATCTAAACTGTCCCATTCCAGCAAAGACAGCGGAATTTCACTACGAAACTCATAACCCTGACGCAGATAATTCGACTGAAACTTCAAACTGGTGCGTACGCCAAGGCCAAGTAAATTTTCTTCTTTAAAACCAAAAGAATATTTATTGTTACCGCCACTTCGGCTAAATCCCAGTGTGGGCTGCAAACTCCAGGTATCCCAGGTTTCCACCTGAATATTATGGCTGCCGTCGGCATTACATTCGGGCAACACTCTGATTTTGCTGTCTCGCAAATAATTTTTCTGCCGCAATAAACGTTCGGCTTCACTCAGATCCCCGGCATTTATCTGCGCTCCACGACGAAAAGGCAGTTCACGCTTCAGCGCCCAGGCTTTGGAGTTGATATGCAGCCAGTTGGCGATATGGTGTAACCAGAAAGCATTCGGGTCTGTTTCATCAAAAATGGGGTTCACCTGAAAATCAATCTGCCCAACCCTGATGGCCTCCGGCCAGCCAGCACCAGGTTCAGGCTTATCATCTGCTGTGGGCGCTAATCTTGTCAGCAGACACAAATCTTCCAATGTCAGCTCCCTGGGCTTTTTATCATCAGCTAAGGCCGGCACTGCAGCCTCAGCCACAGTGTTTGGGGATTCAGCAGCAACGCCCAACCCAGGCGTCAGCGATAAATAAAATGCCAGGGCGCAGCGAGATAACAAAACCTGCTGCTGTAACACCATCAAACACTGCATAAAGTTCATCGCTACCGCCTTTTACTGCAATTGAATAAAGCCGGCTTCATACAGACTGTTCTGCCTTAGCTAGCCGCCCTGCAACCATCAAAGAGGTCAAGTGCAGGCTGATAAAGCGTGGTCTGCACTGAAAAAGCGCCCAACAGGCTATGAAACAGGTGATCGTGACTGAATGGATTGCTTTTTGCAGCCGCCAGACAGCGCGCATCTAATTTGGCCGCCGCGGCGTAACCAGGGCTCATCCACCACAGCATGGGCACCCGGGTTTGTGCTTGTGGCGCCATAAAATAAGGCAAACCATGTAAATAAACGCCATTTTCACCCAATGACTCACCATGATCAGACAGGTACAGCAGCGCGGCCTGGTAGTGCTGCTGTTGTTGCAACTGCGCTATGACGGACGCCAGTATCCGGTCGGTGGCTACTATGCTGTTGTCATAGGCGTTCACCACTTCACTGCGATCACACAACTGAATTTGTTTATCCTGGCATTCGGGCAAAAACTTTTTGTCCTGGCCTGCACTGCGTTTGAAATATTCAGGGCCATGACTGCCAAGCTGGTGCAGCACAATAATGCGGTCTTCGGAAGTTTGGCGTTCTAACGAGCGTGCAAGGCCGTCCAGCAACACATCATCCAGACATTGGCCATGGCTGCAGCGCTTATCAGGGTGCTGAAATAAAAACTCAGAAGGCACCCGATCGCACACCCCCTTACAGCCGGAATTATTATCAAGCCAGCTGGTGTCGACACCCGTGGCTTGCAGTATATCCAGCACATTGCTGCTGTTTTTGGCGATGGCCTCGTCATAGTTATCCCGGCTCAGGGCCGAAAACATACAAGGCACAGAATGCGCAGTGGCAGTGCCGCAGGCGCTCACCTGGCTAAAACTCAGCACAGGCAACTGGCTTAATAACGGATTGGTCGGACGCGGATAACCATTGAGCTGAAAATGGTCGGCCCTGGCGGTTTCCCCCAGCACCAGCACCAGCAGTTTGGGCTGGCCTGAACTTTTGCTGCGCCGGGCGTCGCCTGCCAGCACCTGAAAGGGTTGTTGTGTCTGGGCTTTGACCGATTTGCTAAGCAGCGAAAGACCGGCAACAACAGGACTGACCGGCAATGCCAGATGTTTTACACTTCTGAAATTACGGAAAAACGAGGCAAACTCGCCATAACGGCTGGCTCCCAGCAGCGTCAGGGCCAGCAGCAGCAACAACAAGGCTGCCGATAAATGTTGATAATAACTGCGCCGGGAAAGACGCTGCACCCGTACCATCACCAGCAGCAGCGGAAATAACATCCACTGCAACAGGTGCAGTAGCAGCGCGCCACTGAGCAGCCCACGCGCTTCGGCCGGATCCGTTTCCAGTGCGTTTTGCAACATGTCTCTGTCAATCAGCACGCCAAAACTCTGGTTAAAATACAGGCTCAGACTGCCGGCAAGAAACAGCAGCAACACCACGGGTTTGAGTAAAGTCGGCTGGGCAAAAATGAACAGCAGCAGCAAATTCAGTAAAAACACCAGCAATAACAAGCTGAGTTGCAGGCCAAGCTGGCCTGGGATCTGCGTTTGTAACGCCGCATAAAAAGGCGCATTGAGCATCAGTGTCATGCCAAGCGCCGCCACCAGCATCAACAACAGCGGGTGCCAGCTTCGTGCCGGCCTTTGTATATCCGGCACCAGCAACACAGGCGTATAACGACGTAAATAACTCAACATCAGGCTACTCCTGCACCAGAGGCGTCACTGAAAAGCAGGTCTTGGAGTAACCTGGATACATCAGAGTGCTGACAGATGATTTGTGGCATAAGCTGACAACCGACGTTTTTACATCACTACAGCCTATAGCCCGATACTTAAAATTAACTTAAATCGGAAATTTATTATCAGCGGGGCTGCAAAAGATTGGCGGATCATAGATTTGCACTGATCCCATCAGCGATACGCTTGGCAGATAGGCTATCTGTTTCAACGCTGCTCAGCCTGCTGCAAACTTTCAGTCGAACGCAAATAATCGAGAAAATGCCGGGCAGTAGCCGACATCGGCTGATCTTTACGCCACACCACAGACCAATGCCGGATGATGGGAAAACCGCTGACCTGCAAAATTCGAAGACCGGACAAATCAGGTGTAGCCAGGTTGGTCTGATGTATATCTGCTGCTAAAGCAGCCACACCTGACGCCGCTGAGGGGGACAACACTTGTGGTATTGCCAGCTGGGATAACACTGCAATGCCAAGCTCGGCCGCAACCGCATGTTTTATTGCTTCGTTACTGCCCAGACTCATCACGACATTGGGTTTAAAATTGTGTGCGCTAAAATACTGCTCGGCCGCCATTCTGGTGCCACTGCCGGGTTCGCGCATTAACCAGCGCTCTTGCGCTAAATCGGCCAGTTGCACTTGTTGTGATGCCAACGGATGGCGGGCTGGTGCAATAATGACCAGCGGATTATCTTGAAAGGCCAGACGCTCCAACGGGATATGCTCAGGCGGCATCATCATCACCGCTAAATCATCCACTCCCTGCATTAAACGCCCAACCACCCTATCTCTGTTTTCAATAGCCAGTTCAATCTCCACGCCCTGATGCGCAGCAGAAAAAGGCCCCAGCAAATCCGGCACAAAATATTCTGCCGTGGTCACAGCGGCAATACGCAAACGGCCACTGACCAAACCATTAATTTCAGCGATCCTGGCTTCAAAACGCTGCCAGCAGGCTGCCACTTCCTGCACCGTTTTATAAAGCTCTTCGCCAGCCTGGGTCAGCCGGATCTGCCGGCCTCTGGTTTCAAACAGGCGCTGACCTGTAGTGGCCGACAACTCACGTAATTGCACAGAAACCGTAGGCTGGCTGACATAAAGCTCCTGTGCTGCTTTTGTCACTGACAATAATCGGGCTGTGGCTTCAAAAGCGCGTAGCTGTTGGGGAGTAATACGGCCAAACCGGGCCAGGGTGGATGCGGGCATAATAAATCACCTGACAAGTAGAATGAGCACAAAACTATAGCTTCAAAGCTATAGATTCAATTAAAACAAAGTATTTTTATTTATGCCTTTACTGTCATAGAGTGCGCACCTTTAGCAAAAGGGGTGTCCAAACGTCATTCCCTGATGGAGTGTCACTATGACGTACAATCCAGCGTGCGCCATTAACAGGTGCCACCAAAGCTCAAGAGCAAACAGCAGCCTAAGGCAGAGCGCTGCAGCAGCACAGGGTCACCTTGGCGTTGCCATGGCCTATAGTATTGGTGATCCGATCACAACAGCGCAGTTACAGTTCCCGCAAGCTGTTCAGGCATCAATCCAACCGCAGTTTATTAATCCGGAAAGCAGTATCAGCACCGGTAAGTTCGCATTTGTTAAAACGCAAAACCTCAGCACTTTTAATGGTGAAGCTGATTTGACTCTGGATCAGGGCCACTAACATGCCCATAACTCAACAAGCAATGCCGGACGCTGGGCAAAGTGCAGCACAAATCCAACAGGCGGCTTTATTAACTAAACATCAGAAGCTGCCGTTGATTGCACCTGCACTGGCCGCTGTTGGCATCAAACTGCAGCTGGCTGAGGGTTTTGACACTGATAGCCTTGGCACCTTCGCCGGCGAAGTGCCCAGGCAGTTAAGCCCGGTCGACTGTGTAAAAACCAAAGCTAAACTTGCCGCCGAGTTAACCGCCTTGCCACTCGGCCTTGGCAGTGAAGGCAGCTTTGGCGGTGGCCCACTGCCTGGACTAGTAAATTGGGATGATGAGTTGTTGTGTTTATATGACGCCAGCAGCGGGCAATTTATGATTGCCCATGCCGCAGGCCCTGTCCCCTTGTCGGCTATTGAAACCGCTGATCTGGCGCAGCTTCGCACCCATATCGAACAACAAGATCCACAACAAGGTTGGATCTGTAGTGCAGACAATCTGCTACTTAAAGGTCTGGTTGGGTTTGATGCGATGCTTGCCGCTTTAACAGAGGCAGGGCTAGTGCTATCAGACAGCGCACTTAGCTGCAAAATCCGGCTGTCTGCGGATTTAAGAGCACATCTTTGCCCGTCGCGCCGGCTTTATATTCAGCAGGCGGCAGTGCAACTGGCCGCTAGATTACAATCACGCTGCCCTAAGTGTGCTGCACCCGACTTTTGGCGCAGTGGCGCCGATCAGGGCCTGCCCTGCGCGGCCTGCCACTACCCAACACAAAAAATAAAAACTTACCACAAAAGCTGTAGCTGCTGCGGCCACACCGAGTCTGAAGCAGTGCAGCAAACTTTTGCCGACCCTGCACATTGTCCGCTTTGTAACCCCTGAATCCCAGGACAGCCTGATTTACCGGAGATAAAACTTGCCAACAACTTTATTGTTAGCCTCAGACAGCGGCGAGCATCTTTGCACCGCCGGCCTGATATTAAAACAAGGCGGCCTGGTGGCTGTACCTACTGAGACCGTTTATGGTTTGGCGGCCGATGCCTGTAACCCAGAAGCGGTCAGGAAAATTTTTGCCGCCAAAGGCCGGCCTGCCGATCACCCCTTAATAGTACATTTGCCTGACGTCAGCGCCCTCGCTGACTGGGCCAAAGATATTCCGGCTGAAGCCTATCAATTGGCCGAGGCGTTCTGGCCCGGTCCTTTAACTTTGTTGCTGAAAAAAGCCGACCATGTTGACCCAGTGCTGACCGGGGGTTTAGACAGCATAGGGCTCAGAGTGCCGGCACATCCGGTACTGCTGCAATTATTAAATACCGAACAAATGGCGGTAGCCGCACCTTCAGCCAATCCCTATAAAAAACTGAGCCCGACCAGCGCAGCACAAGTGATGGCGACTATGGCCGGCAAGATTGATGCGGTACTGGACGGTGGTGACTGCGAACTGGGTCTGGAGTCGACCATTGTCAGCCTGCTCGGTGCTGACATCCAGATACTGCGCGCCGGGCCCGTTGGCCAGGCTGAACTTGAACAGCTGTTGGGTCAGAGGGTCGCTTGTCCAGCGCAGCATCAGGTGAAAGTGTCGGGCAACGTCGCGGCGCATTATCAGCCAGAAACCACTTTATTAAGGGTCAGTCGTGATGAGTTGGCGCAGAAACTTACCAACACAACACAGAAAATAGCGGTGCTGGCGCTCAGCCCCTTACCATTAACAGTGACGCCCCATTGGCACTGCCAGATGCCAAATGATGCACGCCAATACGGTAAGCTGTTGTACAAACAACTCTATGCTGCCGACCAGGCCGGGGCAGAGCTTATTTTGGTCGAATCCCCGCCAGGGGACTCGCCATGGCTTGCTGTGCACAACCGTTTAATGCGTGCAGCCAGCGCTTAGCAACATCGGCAAAAAACTGAGCTCTGCGGGCTCAACGGACTATGGCTCAGGTGTAGTTTGGGATTGCGTTTTGGCTGGCTCGACCGCTTGCGGCAGTTCCAGCTGCAATATTGCCAGCTGGCGTTTTAACTGCTGCAGGTTATCCAGCAGCCGCTGCTCAATAAACTGCAGTTTTAACGCAGGGTCCGTAATGGCATCGAGCTCAGAGGCCAAACGGCGCAGTCTTTGTTGCTGTAGCTCATTCTGATAAACAACAGTTTGCAGCTTGTTCTGTGGACTGGAGTACGGCATCAATACACTCCGCAAAATTGGCTTTGCAATAACAATACAAAGCCTATGGTTATTGTTTGCTCAGTGTCAGCGATAAGCAACCACCTGCCAATGCCCAAAAATAGGTAGCAGCTTGCAACAGTCAATGCGACCAAGCGGCCTCTGTTGTGAGCGCCTGTCCGGCCAAGCTTCAGGCCAGCCGGAAACGGGCCACCATATCCTGCAACGAGCCGGCCAGACGCGCCAGCTCACGTGCTGTCGCTGCTGTTTGTTCAGCGCCGGCGCTGGTTTGCACTGACACATCGCTGATGCGGATAATATTCTGGTTAATTTCTTCCGCTACTGTGCTTTGCTCTTCTGCGGCCGAGGCTATCTGGGTGGTTTTATCATTAATCGCCACTATGCCTTCGAGCACGGCTTCCAATAAATGGCCGGTCGCATGAATGTTTTCCGCACCCTGACCTGCCTGATGCAAACTCAGCTGCATATCGGCTGAGGCCTGCTCTGTGCTTTGTTGCAGGGTTTCAATCATGCTGCGAATATCCACAGTAGATTGTTGGGTGCGCTGCGCCAAATGCCGCACTTCGTCGGCCACCACAGCAAAACCCCGGCCTTGCTCACCGGCTCTGGCCGCTTCGATAGCGGCGTTGAGCGCCAGTAAGTTGGTTTGTTCTGCAATACCGCGGATCACCTCCAGCACAGTGTTAATCGACTGGCTGTGGCTTTTTACCTGCACAATAGTGTTATTGGTGCTTTGCACCTGATTGGAAAGCTTTCCAATTAAATCAATAGTTTGATGTAACTCTGTCAGGCCTTTTTCCGCGTGTTGATGTACTGCACTGGCTTCCCCTGCCGCTTCTGCTGTGCTGCTGGCCACGTCTCTGACTGTGGCGCTCATTTCATGCATAGCGGTAGCCGCCAGTTCAGTGTCCTGCTGCTGTTGCATAACCCCTTTGCTGGTTTGCACCGTCACTGCAGACGCCTGCTCAGCGGCTGCTGCCACCTGATGCACAGCTGAATCAATTTGCTGCAGCACCTGATGCAGCTCATCAGCCACCTGATTAATGCCTTTGGCAATATGGCCAAATTCATCATGGCTCTGGTATTGCACCCGGGCTGTTAAATCGCGTGCGGCCAGCTTGGCCATGGCATCATCAATTCTGGCCACGGCATTTTTAATATTTTTAATCACGGCAAAAGCCAGCCACAGCACAAACACCAGCACCAACAGATTTGACAGCAAAGCCAACCATAAAGCGCTTTGACTTTGCTGATACACTGCTGCAGCCGCTTTGGCGGTGTGGGTTAATAACTGGTTTTGCAGGGCTACCAGCTTATCAATACGCTGGCTGGCTAACTCAAACCAGCGGCCACTGTCCACCTCAAGTTTGGTGTTAATGGGCGTCTGAAACACCAGCTGCTGCAGGCTTTTAAACTCGGCACTGTCGGCTTCTGCCAGGGCAGCTTTGATGGACTGCTGCTCAGCACCACTTTGCCTTAATACATTTTCCTGAAACGCAATAAAAGCGCCGAGGTTAGTGCTGACCCGGCTTAATAAGTCGCCGTCCAACTGCTGCTGATTAAACACCAGCCCGAGCAAAGCGCGTTCACGCCCGGCACGCTCGATCATTTCCATCAGCTGGTTCATGACCGCCAACTGACGTGCCATCTCAAGATGGGATAACTGCTGCTCGGCCTGATGACTGAGCGCCAGCAACAGGCTTATCAACTGGGTATAACGGGCAGCCGACTCAGTATTTTTAATTTGCTGTTTGTCCACCTCTTGCCGAAGGGGTGTCAGCGCCGCTAACTGCTGCTGAGCCTGCTTGAGTCGCTCATCTTTTAACTGCAAAAAAGCGCTGAGGCTACGGTCGCTGTCACTGCGGGCTTTTTGCATTTTGTCGGCAAACTTTGTGCCTTTACTGCCCAAAAACACACCGCTGCTGCCACGCTCGGTTTGCAGGCTATTCACCAGCGCCCCCACCACCAGGGTTTGTTGCACCCTTTGCTCAACCTCGGCCGCCACTTGCAGCGCCTGATATTGCACCAACATATGTTGGCTCACAAACCAGAACAAAAATACCAAAGGCAAAGCCAACAATAACAGCAGCTTATTTTGCATTGGCCAGTTACGGATCATCGCTTGCATTAAACTCTCCTTAAAAAAGCCGCAGCAAGCGGCCAAAAGTCTGTTATTCAACCTCTGCCGGTTGTTGTTGCAGATATTCAGGGGTAAAACTGAAATACACCCCGGTGCCGCCCTGCTCGCGGCGACGGATCTGAATTTCTCCGCCCAGCTGTTTGCTGCGCTCCTGCATAATGGCCAGGCCATAATGGTTCAGTTTTTCGGCATTTTGTGTGATGCCCACACCATTGTCTTCAATGGCTAAATCAATAGCTTTCCCCTGTTGCTGTGCCAGCCGGATCCGCACTTCAGAACCTTGACTGTGATGCACCGCATTCTGGCTGGCTTCACGCACTATTTGCAGTAAATGAATTTCTTCCTGCGGCTGTAGCGGTGTGTTGGTCAGCTGATAGTCCAGCAAAAACTTCATACCGGATTGTTCTGACAGCTGGGTTGCAGTGAGCTGCAGCGCCTGCTGCAAGCCGCCACCGTCCATTTTTAACCTGAAGGTGGTCAGCAATTCCCGCAGTTGTCGGTAAGCGGCATCCAGACCGTGTTTCAGCTCAGCCGACACATCCTGCATACTGGCTTTATCATCTGTGCTGATGGCTTTATTCAGCCGGCTCACCTGAATTTTTAAATAAGAAAGCGCCTGGGCTAAAGAATCATGCAGCTCGCGGGCAATCACAGTGCGCTCCTGCATCAATGCCAGCCGGCGGGCCTGCTCAGCTTCAGATTTTAAACTCATCGCCACCGCCAGCTGATCGGCCACAGTACTGAGCAGTTGTTGTTGCCACTCTGCCAATTTTTTATCCATGCTACTGCGGGCGATGAGCACTCCATACTGCTGATGATCCCTTCTGAGCTGATACCGGTATAACAGCTGATCGTCACGGCGCATGCCATGGCTGGGGGCTTCAATACATTCATGGCAACTGGCGCGGCCGCAGGCGTCTTGCTCAGCGTCAGCCGGTTGCAGCTGTAAATAAGGCTGGCTGCCCTGCTCAGTGATCAAACAAAGTTCAATATCCCGGATTTGTGTCACCTGCTGTAGCCGATCCACCAGCAAATTTAATTGCTGCCGGTCCGGTACCTGCTGGTTAAAACTGCGCGCCATCTCATATAAAAACTGCAGTTTGGTATTGCTTTGCTGTAGTGCTGCCGTTTGTTCATCCACCCGTTTTTCCAGATTGCCGTACATATAAGCAATGGCGTCACTCATTTTATTCAGGGTACCGGCCAGCACCCCCAGCTCATCCGGCTGGTCGGCGGCAAGGCGCGAGGTAAAGTCGCCCTGACCGATGCGCCGCGCGGCGCGGGTTAGCTCCGACAACGGCTGCTCTACTCTGGATTTGAGCCAGTACATCACCACCATCGCCAGCATCACTGTTAAAAACAGCGCCACCACCTGCACTAAACGTAAAGCCCGCACTTTTTGCTCGGCGTCCTGCTGAATACTGCTGACCAGCTGCTCTAACATGGCTACATGGCTGGTTAATGCACTGCTTAATTCGTCGGCGCTCAGTTTGCCTGCGCTGATTTTAGGGCTCAGTTCCAGCCAGTTGTGACGGGCCAGCCGGAAAGCCTCACTCAGGGCCCGTTTTTCATGTTTCATCCGGTAAAACACCGGATGTTGCCAGCTGTCCAGCAACTTTTGCTGTGCTTCGGCCAGCTCCTGCGGTTTTTGTTGTTGACTCAACAGCGCCACTTTATAGGTTTGCATCCGCAGTGAACCCGCCACATTAATGGCCAGCGCATCACTGTCGGCTTTTTCCGATAACCAGTAGGAAATCAGCATGGTACTGAGTGCCATCGCCACTATGCAGGATAGGGCAACGCCAATCCGCGTCACAATTGAAAATTTTTTCATCATTTAATCCGCAATGAAGCCAGGCACAGCATATGCTTTTTTGCCCTGTGAAAAGCTGCGCAAGTGAGCTACCCCTTTTACCCCGACCGCCTCAAGTCAGCGAACAGACCTGAAAACTGGCAGCAAAGTTTACATTTTTATTCAATCACTTAGTGAAATTTCACTCTACCTCTTTAGGGGTAGCTCGGCGTCATTTTACCCATTTTCATGCCATAGCAAGCTTGTGCCAGATCAATCATCATTCGCCCAACATTCTTATAGTGTTCAGAAGTTAAGCAGACAAGGTTGTTGCAGATGCAAGTGCAGCAACCAGCGCCAGGAGTAAACCGATGAGTCATCTTCTCGACAAATTGCGGTTTTTTAAAACCCGCAAAACGCCATTTTCCGACGGACATGGCATAACCACCAACGAAGACAGAACCTGGGAACAGGGTTACCGGCAACGCTGGCAACACGACAAGATTGTGCGCTCCACCCACGGGGTGAACTGTACCGGTTCTTGTAGCTGGAAAATTTATGTGAAAGATGGTCTGGTGACCTGGGAAACCCAGCAAACCGACTATCCACGCACCAGACCCGACTTACCCAACCACGAACCCCGCGGTTGCCCAAGGGGCGCCAGTTATTCCTGGTATATCTATAGCGCGAACCGGCTGAAATATCCAAAAGTGCGTCAAAGCCTGATGAAGTTATGGCGTGAAGCCAAAGCTATTCATAAAGATCCGGTGTTGGCCTGGCAATCTATTATCAACGACCCGGCCAAAGCCAAAAGTTACAAAGAGCGCCGTGGTTTAGGTGGTTTTGTTCGCGCCAGCTGGGACGAAGTCAATGAGTTGATTGCCGCAGCCAATGTGCATACCGCCAAAACTTATGGCCCGGACCGTGTCACTGGTTTTTCGCCAATTCCGGCCATGTCGATGGTGTCTTACGCCGCCGGCGCCCGTTATTTGTCATTAATTGGCGGTAACTGTTTAAGTTTTTATGACTGGTATTGTGACTTACCCCCTTCTTCACCTCAGGTCTGGGGTGAACAAACCGACGTGCCTGAATCGGCCGACTGGTACAACTCCAACTACATCATTGTTTGGGGCTCGAACGTGCCACAAACACGCACCCCGGACGCGCACTTTTTAACTGAAGTCCGTTACAAAGGCACCAAAACCTGTGTCATTACCTCAGATTATTCTGAAGCATCGAAGTTTGGTGATACCTGGCTGGCACCGCGTCAGGGCACAGACGCCGCCCTTGCCATGGCATTTGGTCATGTGATTTTAAAAGAATTCCATGTCAATAACCCAAGTAGCTATTTTACCGATTATGTACGTCGCTATACCGATATGCCGATGTTGGTCATTCTGGAAGAAAACGACGGAAAACTGGGCCAGGGCCGTTTCCTGCGGGCAGCCGATCTGGTGGACAATCTAGGTGAAAACAATAACCCAGACTGGAAAACCATAGCGCTGGACAACAAAACCGGCAAACTGACCAGCCCGAACGGTGCCATTGGTTATCGCTGGGGCCAGAATACCGACCAGCCTGGTAAATGGAACTTAGAGCAAAAAGACAAAAACGGTGATATTGAGCTGGCATTGAGCTTAAAAGACAACAATGACGGTTTAGTCGATGTTGCTTTCCCGTATTTTGGTGGTGCGCCGCACGAATACAAATACTTCCAGCACACAGCGCATGACGATATTCAGCTGCGTAAAGTGCCGGCGAAAAAAGTACAGCTCGCCGACGGCAGCACTGCGCTGGTGGCCACAGTCTATGACTTAACACTGGCGCACTATGGTGTGGATAACGGTATTGGCGATGCTAACCGTGCCCAGAGTTACAACGACAATGTGCCTTATACCCCGGCCTGGCAGGAAGCCATCACCGGCGTCAAACCTGAAGATGTGATTCGGATAGCCACTGAGTTTGGCCGTAACGCCGATAAAACCCGTGGCCGCTCTATGGTCATTGTAGGTGCTGCTCTGAACCACTGGTATCACATGGATATGAACTACCGGGGCCTCATCAACATGTTGATGATGTGTGGTTGTATCGGTCAGAGTGGCGGCGGCTGGGCACATTATGTCGGTCAGGAAAAACTGCGGCCACAAACCGGCTGGGCACCTTTGGCTTTTGCCACCGACTGGCAAAAACCACCGCGTCATATGAACGGTACTTCATTCTTTTATAACCACTCCAGCCAGTGGCGTTATGAAAAACTGGATATGGCGGAAGTGGTGTCACCTCTTGCCAATAAAGAAAAATGGACTGGCTCTATTATCGACTTTAACGCCCGCGCCGAACGCATGGGCTGGTTACCTTCTGCACCTCAACTTGGTGTAAACCCACTGTTTATTGCCGGCAAAGCCAAAGCGGCAGGCATGGAGATTAAAGATTATCTGCTTGGTGAGCTCACCAGCCACAACATTAAATTTGCCTGTGAAGAACCGGAAAATCCGCAGAACTTCCCACGCAATATGTTTATCTGGCGCTCTAATTTGCTTGGCTCATCCGGTAAAGGCCATGAATATATGCTGCGCCATTTACTGGGCACCAAACATGGTTTGCTGGGTAAAGATTTAGGCGGTTTTGGTGGTAAAAAACCGGAAGACGTGCAGTGGACCGACAGTCCGGCCGAAGGCAAAGTGGATTTATGGGTGACTTTGGATTTTCGGATGTCCACCACCTGTCTGTATTCTGACATCGTTCTGCCAACCGCCACCTGGTATGAAAAAGACGATATGAATACTTCGGATATGCATCCTTTTATTCATCCGTTGTCAGCCGCTATTGACCCTGTGTGGGAAGCGCGCAGCGACTGGGAAATTTTTAAAGGCATTGCCAAAGAATTCTCCCGCGTTTGTGTTGGCCACTTAGGGGTAGAAACCGACGTGGTGACCACGCCCATGCACCATGACACCCCGGCCGAATTGGCCCAGCCATATGGCGTCAAAGCCTGGTGGAAAGGTGAATGTGCCGCTGTGCCTGGTGTCACCATGCCACACTTAAATGTGGTGGAGCGTGATTATCCCAATACTTATCAGCGCTTTACCTCTGTTGGCCCATTGCTGGAAAAAACCGGTAACGGCGGTAAAGGCATCGGCTGGGATACCAAAAATGAAGTGCATTTCCTCAAAGAGCTGAACCGCACTCACACCGCTGAAGGCGCGAACAAAGGCCTGGCCAAAATTGAATCGGCCATTGACGCCTGTGAAGTGATTTTAACGCTGGCGCCTGAGACCAATGGTCAGGTGGCGGTTAAAGCCTGGGACGCCCTTGGCAAAATTACCGGCCGTGACCATCGCCATCTGGCGCTCAACAAAGAAGATGAAAAAATCCGCTGGCGCGACATTGTGGCCCAGCCACGCAAGATCATCTCCTCCCCCACCTGGTCAGGTCTGGAAGATGAACATGTGTCTTACAACGCCGGTTACACCAATGTGCATGAGCTGATCCCATGGCGCACCATCACAGGCCGTCAGCAGTTTTATCAGGATCACGAGTGGATGCGCGATTTTGGCGAACAACAATGTGCGTACAAACCGCCTATCAACTTAAAAACTGTGGCCCCTGTGCTGAATAAAAAGCCCAATGGCAACACCGAAATAGTGCTGAACTGGATCACCCCACACCAAAAATGGGGCATTCATAGTACTTATTCCGACAACCTGCTGATGCTGACCTTGTCACGTGGTGGCCCTATCGTCTGGCTCAGTGAAATTGACGCCAAAGCGGCGGGCATTGAAGACAACGACTGGATCGAAATTTTTAACGTCAACGGTGCCATCGCCGCCCGTGCCGTGGTGTCGCAGCGGGTGCCGGAAGGTATGAGCATGATGTATCACGCACAGGAACGGATAGTGAACGTGCCAGGCAGTGAAACCACAGGAACCCGCGGTGGTATTCACAACTCTGTGACCCGCGCAGTGATGAAACCCACCCATATGATCGGCGGTTATGCCCAGCAATCTTATGGCTTTAACTATTACGGCACTGTGGGGTGTAACCGCGATGAGTTTGTCATCGTCCGTAAGATGAACAAAGTCGACTGGCTGGACACCCAATAGGAGTAGCATGATGAAAGTACGCGCACAAATAGGCATGGTATTAAATCTCGACAAGTGCATAGGCTGTCATACCTGCTCCATTACCTGTAAAAACGTCTGGACTTCACGCGAAGGTGTGGAATACGCCTGGTTTAACAACGTCGAAACCAAACCTGGTATTGGTTTTCCGAAAGAATGGGAAAACCAGCAAAAATGGAACGGTGGCTGGGTCAAAAACGCCAAAGGCGAGCTGGAGTTAAAAATTGGCGGCAAACGCCGGGTGCTGGCGAATATTTTCGCTAACCCGGATTTACCGGAAATTGACGACTACTACGAACCTTTTGATTTTGACTACCAGCACCTGCATACCGCCAAAGACAGTCAACATCAGCCGGTGGCAAGACCAAGGTCGCTGATCAGCGGTCAGCGCATGGAAAAAATTGAATGGGGCCCAAACTGGGAAGAAATTCTTGGTACTGAGTTTGCCAAACGCAAAAAAGATCAGAACTTTAATGAAGTAGTGCAAAAAGACATCTACGGTCAGTTTGAAAAAACGTTCATGATGTATTTGCCACGGCTTTGTGAGCACTGTCTGAATCCGGCTTGTGTGGCGGCTTGCCCAAGTGGCGCTATCTACAAACGCGAAGAAGACGGCATAGTACTGATTGATCAGGACAAATGTCGTGGCTGGCGCATGTGTGTATCGGCCTGCCCTTACAAAAAAATCTATTACAACTGGAAAACCGGTAAATCAGAAAAATGTACTTTCTGCTTCCCGCGGATTGAAGCAGGTCAACCGACTGTCTGCTCTGAAACCTGTGTTGGTCGTATCCGTTATTTAGGCGTGCTGCTTTACGACGCCGACAAAATTTCGGCCGCTGCCAGTGTGGCCAACGAGCAGGATTTATATCAGGCGCAGCTGGATATCTTTTTAGATCCAAAAGATCCCAAAGTGATTGCCGCTGCCCGTGCTGAAGGCATTCCGGATAACTGGATCAATGCCGCCCAGCAAAGCCCTGTTTATATGATGGCAATGGAGTGGAAAGTGGCGCTGCCACTGCACCCAGAGTATCGCACCCTGCCAATGGTTTGGTATGTGCCGCCACTGTCACCTATTCAAAGTGCAGTGCAGGCTGGCCATGTCGGTATGAATGGTGAAATTCCGGATCTGAAATCTTTACGTATTCCGCTGCGTTATCTGGCCAATATGCTGACCGCCGGTGATGAAAAACCTGTGGTCAGAGCGCTGGAGCGCATGATTGCAATGCGCGCTTTTAAACGTGCACAGCAAGTAGACGGTGTGGAAGATCTGGCCGTGCTGAAACAGGTCGGGCTGACAGCGCTGCAGGTGGAAGAAATGTACCGTTATATGGCACTGGCCAACTACGAAGACAGGTTTGTCATTCCAACCAGCCACCGCGCTTATGCCGAAAATGCCTATGACTTAAAAAGCAGCTGTGGTTTTAGCTTTGGCAATGGTTGTGGTGATGGCAATAACGACGTCAGCCTGTTTGGCACCAAGGCCAAAGGGGTACGTCAGGTGATCCCAGTTGAGTTGAAGGATTAAAACATGAAAATTTTACAGGTTTTATCTTTATTACTGGATTACCCCACCGAACTTTTGCATGACAGCAAAGAAGACTTGCTGGCGCTGATACAAAGCGCCGGTCTGTCGGCTGCCAACCAACAGGCGCTCTGTGACTTTGTCACAGCGCGCCTGGATGGCGATTTAATGGACTGGCAGGCCGATTATGACGGCCTGTTTGAACGCGGCCGCTCTTTGTCTTTATTGTTGTTTGAACATGTGCATGGCGAGTCACGCGACCGCGGCCAGGCCATGGTCAATCTGCAAAACCAATATAAAGAAGCCGGTTTAGACATTGGCCAAAAAGAGCTGCCGGATTATCTGCCGCTTTATTTAGAGTTTTTGTCGACTCAGGGCGATGACAACGCCCGTTATGGTTTGCAGGAAGTTGCACCTGTGCTGGCGCTGTTGACAGCCCGGTTGCAAAAACGCCAAAGCAACTATGCCGCGCTGTTTATCGCTTTGCTGGAGCTGTCGGATACCGATATCGATTTGTCGGATATTCAGGCGCAAATTGCCACTGAAGAGCGGGACGATACACCCAAGGCGCTCGACAAAGTCTGGGAAGAAGAAATGGTGACTTTCCTTGGCAATGAGCAGCAAAACGGCGCCTGTGCCAGCAGTGTGTCACGCCCAACTGAGCAACAACGTAAAGATCAGTATGTACCGCTCAATACCGAATTGCTGGCTACTGACAGGCTTGCTGCTGACAGGCTGGCCACAGAGGCTGGCGTGTTAGCGCAGCAAGCCCAAGTTGTTGATAAAGATGCACTGGCCGCAGAGATTTTTGCCCATGCTGCGGCCAACCAAAAAGCTGCGGCCCAAAGCGCTGCAGCAAAAGGAGTATGATATGACCGCCTTTACCCCTTCCATTTTTGACAGTTTTGCCTTTGGCATTTACCCCTATATTGCCATGGCCATTATGTTTATCGGCAGCTGGATCCGTTACGACCGTGAACAATACACCTGGAAAACCAGCTCCAGCCAGATCATGGAGAAAAAGCAGCTGCGAAAAGGCAGTATTGCCTTTCATATTGGTGTGATTGCCATCTTTTTTGGCCATTTTGCCGGTTTGCTGATGCCCAAATCTGTTTGGCATTTGCTGGGTATTACCACTGAAATGAAACAGCTGATTGCGATGGGTGTCGGTGGTTTTTTTGGTCTGATTTGTTTTTACGGTCTGACCATTTTAATTATCCGCCGACTGAATAACCCAAGGGTGCGCGCCAATTCCAGCACCATGGATATCGCCATTTTACTGCTGCTGTACGCACAACTGATTTTGGGTTTGTTGTCGATTTTTGTCTCTATGGGGCACTTGGACGGCGCCGAAATGTTAAAGCTGATGACCTGGGCACAAAGCACCATGACCTTCCAGAGTGCAGCAGCTGTAGAAGCCATCTCTGGTGTGCACTGGATTTTTAAAGCCCACGTGTTTTTAGGCATGACACTGTTTGTGTTGTTCCCGTTCAGCCGTCTGGTGCATATGCTGAGCGTGCCGGTGCAATATTTCCGCCGCCAGCATCAGATTGTCCGCCAGCGTTTTGTACGTTAAGCCCTTGCTGTTCTGCCACCGTTTTGGCCGCAACTGCTGTATCCACCGAGACAGGTTGTTGCTGCCAAAGCGGTTTTTTCGGAGAAAATGATGATTATTGTCAATGAAGTACAAATTCCGGAACACGCCATTATGGCGGAAATGCAATACCATCCGGCGGCAGAAAAACGCACCGCTATGCTCAAAGCTGCTGAAAGCCTGATTATTGCGGAGCTTCTGAAACAAAGAGCATTGGCACTTGGTCTGGCCGATGCAAGCGAGCTGCAGGATCTGAATCCACAGTCACAGGATTTAGTGCTGGATAAACTGCTGCAACAGGAAGTGCAGATACCACAGGCCAGCGGCGCTGAATGTTTGCATTATTACCAGCAAAATCCACAGCGTTTTGTCACCTCACCTTTGATTGAAGTGCGGCATATGTTATTACCAGCCGCGCCGGACAGTGACGCTGAACGCGCTAAAACCAAACAACTGGCCGAAGCTATTTTGCTGGAGCTGAACCAGGCTGGCGATTTTGCCAAACTTGCTGCCAATTATTCGGTGTGCAGCAGTAAAGACAATGGCGGTTTATTAGGCCAAATCAGCAAAGGCCAGACAGTGCCGGAATTTGAACGTCAGGTATTTAAAGCCAAACCGGGTTTAATTCCCTATCCGGTGGAAAGCCGTTTTGGTTTGCATGTAGTGGATGTACTGCGCCGGATTGAAGGCGATCTGTTGCCTTATGACGCAGTGGAAAACCGGATCCGCGATTATCTGAACGAAAAAGTAAAACGCAAAGCCATAGCCCATTATATTCAGAACCTGATTGGGCAAGCGCAGATTGAAGGTTATGACTTTGCATTCAGTGGCTCGCCGCTGATGCAATAGCAGCATTTATCACAGCATTTTGTAGCCATCATAAAACTCACCGCCTTCTGGCCACAGTCGGCGGTTTTTTTATCCGTACATGACTGCTTTACCCCTTTGGGGCCTGATAAGTACCTCCAATAGCACCCAACTACCCAACAGATAGTAACCATTTCATTTTATTCATGTTTTTACATAAAGACCTTATAATTTCCATGCTTTTTAGCCGCCTCGATGAAGGAAATTATGAAAAAAGCCAACTCAGTTTTACTCACCCCTGTTTCTTTGCTCGCCCTGACCTTAACCAGCCTTTTCCTGCCCGCAGCTTATGCCACCAACAGCGCTGCCGCCGATGCGCTAAAACAAAGCAGCGTCAGCGCCCAGTTTCGCTACCGGCTGGAAAATGTTGATGAAGACAAAGCACTACACAATGCCACAGCCTCAACCTTAAGAAGCCGCCTGACACTCAATACCGGCAGCTGGCTCAACAGCAAAGCCTTGCTGGAAATTGACAATGTCAGCAGCATTGGTGGCGAAAGATACAACAGCACCGTCAATGGCCATGGTCATTATTCGGTGGTAGCCGACCCAACCGGCACTGATATTAATCAGGCTGCTGTGATAATAAGCCCCAACCAGGATGCCCAATTCACCCTGGGTCGCCAGCGTATTAACCTTGCAAATCAACGCTTTATCGGCAGTGTTGGCTGGCGGCAAAATGAACAGACTTTTGATGGTGTACGTTATAGCCAAAAAGTGGCAGGCAACTGGCAACTGGATCTTGCCACTTTGCACAATGCCAACAGAGTGTTTGGCCCCAAAGGCAGCGCTGCCGACTTACACGGCCGTTTTAATCTGGCCACGCTGAACTGGCAGTTGCTACCAACACAGCAGCTGAGCGCTTTTGTGTATGACTTAGATTTTGACACGCTGCAAGCACGTGACAGCAGCACCCAGGGGCTTGATTACAGCGGCAACCTGAGTGCTTTCCCCAAATTCAAATGGCAACTGGCATTGGCCAGCCAAAAAGACGCCCATCAAGCGCCTGTTGATTTAAGCCACTATTATCACCGCATCGACTTGAGCTATAACTTCGGTCCCTTTACCGGCAAGGTATGGCAGGAACGGCTGGCAGGCGACGGTAAAACCGCCTTCCAAACCCCTTTTGCCACCCTGCATGCTTTTGACGGTTTTGCCGATTTATTCCTGACCACGCCAAATCAGGGTGTACGCGACAATGCGCTGGAATTCAGCCTGCCGCTGAACAGCACAAAACTGGCGGTGAGCTATCACCAATACGACAGCGACGCGGGCAGTCAACAGCTTGGATCTGAAGTGAATGCCACCTTGGCCTGGGATCCGACGCCTCAACTGAATCTGCTGGTGAAACTGGCACAATACAACGCCGACAACCATGCCGTAGACACCACCAAAGTCTGGTTTATGGCAAGTTTCAACCTGTAAATTTCTTCTCGGCCCGACCTCCACGTCGGTTTTTTGCAGCGCCATCCAGAGGGTTCCGGATGGCGTCTTTTTTATCTATCAGCGCAAACGCCACCCCAACTCCAACCCCCAAATCCCCCTGTTTTGGCCTTTACCTCTGTTGGGGTAACAACCACAGCAACCATGCCGCCTGCAGCCGGACAGGCTTTTTAACCACCGAAAAACATTGATCCAGATCAAAGTCCGCCCGGGAGCAGAACCTAAGCTAACACCATATCTAGTGCCAATAACACACAACAAACACAAGATACAGGATGATGCCGGACTTATATTATTACGCAGAGCAAGTGGTATGGCAGGAAGTACCGGGTGAAACCAGCCTGGCTTTTACCATCAGTGGCTGCCCTCTGGGCTGCAAAGGTTGCCATAGTGCACAAAGCTGGCCAGCCAAGGCTGGTATGCCACTCACGCCTATATTGCTGCAGCAAAAGCTGAACCAATACCGGGGTCTTATCAGCTGTGTTTTGTTTTTAGGTGGTGAGTGGCAAGCCGGGCTTTTGCAACAACTGCTGCTGCTTTGCAAAAAGCAGGGCTTAAAAACCTGTTTATACACCGGGCTGGACAGCCCGCCCCCTGGCCTGCTGCCGCTCTTGGATTACATCAAAACCGGCCGCTGGCAGGCTGAACTGGGTCCTTTGGGCGCGCCTGGCAGCAATCAGCGTTTTTACGATTTAAACCTGCTGCAGGAACAAAGCTGGAAGTTCCGGCCAGCAGATACAGGCAAAAGCCACAAGGCTATGCCGGTAAAGAGTGCAGCACCGGCAGACAAAATACCAATACAGATCCTAACAACAGACCAAACCGCAGCAGTAACCCAAAAAACAACACAACAAGGACTTTTACCATGCAACGACTGATGAGCCACCAGGTACAACAAAAACTCGATTTTATTCAGCACTACCTGCACGCCACCAATGCCGCCGACGGCTCTAAAATGGACGCCAACGCCAATGTGACACAAAAAAACATTGCCACTTTAGAAGCTGAACTGATGAAAGATTATTTTATTCAGGTGAACCGGGCTCAGGTCAGTCAGAAAATTGCACAGCTGTTTGGCACTGAATTGGCTGCGGAATATGTGCGGCAAATTGAAGCCCACGAAATTTATGTACACGACGAAACCAGCTTAAAACCTTATTGTGTGTCGGTCACCATGTACCCCTTTTTACGCGACGGCCTGACGAAGCTGGGTGGTGAATCCAAAGCGCCACAACATTTAGAGTCTTTTTGTGGTTGTTTTGTCAATTTTGTGTTTGCCGTCAGCAGCCAGTTTGCCGGCGCTGTCGCCACCGTCGAGTTTTTAACTTATTTTGATTATTTTGCCCGCAAAGATTACGGCGACAACTACCTGACCACCCACAAAAAACAAATTGAAAACCACCTGCAGCATGTGGTGTATGCACTGAATCAACCAGCGGCCGCCCGTGGATATCAAAGTGTGTTCTGGAATATCTCGGTGTATGACCAGTTTTATTTTGATTCTATGTTTGGCAATTTTGTGTTCCCGGATTTTGTCAAACCAAAGTGGCAGTCGGTCTGCGCTTTACAGGACTTTTTCTTAAGCTGGTTTAATCAGGAAAGGGAAAAAACCATTTTAACTTTCCCTGTGGTGACAGTGGCCATGCTGACGGAAAAAACGCAAAACCCGGCGCAAAGTTATTGTAAAGACAAAGAATTTGCCGAAAAAATGGCACAGCAACTTGCTGATGGCAGTTCATTTTTTGTGTATTTGTCCGACAGTGCCGACTCACTGGCCTCCTGCTGCCGTTTACGCAGTGAAATCAGCGACAACACTTTTTCTTATTCACTGGGGGCTGGGGGCGTCGCCACCGGCTCTATTAATGTGATTACCATCAATATGAACCGGCTGGTACAGGATGGCCGTGATTTAGCAGCTGAAGTTGAAAAAATTCAGCAATATCAGGTGGCATATCGCAAATTAATGGAAGAGTATCAGGCCGCTGGTTTATTAACAGTGTACGACGCCGGTTTTATCAGCCTGGACAAACAGTTTTTAACCATTGGTATTAACGGCATGGTGGAAGCAGCCGAATCTCAGGGTCTGACCGCCAGCAACAACCCGGCTTATATTGCTTTTGTGCAGCAAAAACTAAAAACCATTTTTGATGCCAACAAAGCAGCCAAAGCCAAATACGGTTATCTGTTTAATACCGAATTTGTGCCGGCTGAAAACCTGGGTATTAAAAACGCCAAGTGGGACAAAGCCGACGGGTATTTTGTGCCAAGAGACTGTTATAACTCGTATTTTTACGTGGTAGAGGATGACAGCTGCAACGCTTTGGATAAGTTCCAGCTGCATGGCCGGGCCCTCTTGGATTACCTGGACGGTGGTTCAGCTTTGCATTTAAACCTGGAAGAAAAACTCAGCCAGGATGCATATCTAAAACTTTTAAATATTGCCGCCAGCACCGGCTGTAATTATTTTTGTGTCAACGTCAAAATCACCATTTGTAACAGCTGCGAAGCCATCGACAAACGCACCTTAACAGCCTGCTCTTGTTGTGGCAGCACAAATATTGACTACGGCACCCGCGTTATTGGCTATTTAAAACGGGTATCGGCTTTTAGCAAAGGCCGCCGCCAGGAGCACGAGCTGCGCCATTATCATCAAAGCCCGGCCAGGTTGCAGTTCCAGGCAACAACACTAAGCCCACAACACCCAAAACCACAAAAACAAGCGCAAACCACCACGGCTTAAGTGCCACACCTTTATCATCCAGGCTACCCATAAAGGGGGAGTGAAACTCCCCCTTCTGTGCAAACAGCGCAAAGCCCGCTGTTGTTACACTGACGCCAACCTGCGTTGGGTCTGTTTTGGCGAACCACCACTCAGACTCAGCAGCATCGTTTTGTTCACGCCTGTAGCAACAGGCCGGGAGTTTCAGATGAATATTGAAAGTTATCAGGATTTAATTAGCGCCGCTAAACAACAAAACGAGCCCCAACGGCTGCTGTTTGTATTTGCCAAAGCCGAACTGCCCAATGGTTACACCCAAAACCAGCATGACAGTTATCAGCAAGGCCATGGTGGTGCCTTAAGCCCGGTGCTTTGTGTCGATAAACTGCCGGACGAAATTGCGGAATTTGCCACTTTAGCGGCAGAATCGGCCCATACCGGCATTGAGTGGGATATTGCTTTTGTATCAGCGCTGGGCGGCCGTGGTGGTTTTGCCCCGAACAGCGACGAAGCCGAACAACCGTTAAAAATGATGCTGGCCAAAATTCAGTCCGGCATTATTGCCGACTTCCTGACTTTTAACCGTCAGGGTGAACTGGTGGCGCTCTATTAAGCTTCATTGTTATTGTTTTATTCGCAACACAATAAGCACCAACACACGAAAACGGCGCCAGAAGGCGCCGTTTTCGTTTTGAGGCAAAACTGCTGCACTGCACGCTGGCTCAGCTACAAAGGGCGAGCTAAACCGCTATTCACTTGCTGTGGCTGTGGCTGTGGCTGCGGTTCTGGCCTGAGCTGTAACGCCAGATACTGCTGCAATTGCCAGACTGTGGCTGGCAGCAGGCTTTGGCTGTCAAAACTGTCCAGATAGTTTTTTAAATAAAGGCCAAGCTCGGTGTCGCCCAGCATGCTTAAACGGCGCTGGAAAAACAGCGTGTCGGGGTCTGCCTGGCTGCTGCATAACAGGAAAAAATCCACACTGCTGGCTTTGACTGTTAAATCCGCCTGTTGTTGATGTGCTGTGCTCTCTGTAGTTAAGGCGCTCACTTTTAGCTGTTGTGACTGCAACTCAACCACAAAACAAAACGCAAAATCTGTGACCTCTATCCGCACTTTTTTGCCGGTTAAAAAGTCCAGAGCACCAAGGGCGCAGTCGTTGGCAAAGAGCTTATTTAACACTGTGCTGATCAGGGCAATTTTTATCTGCTGTGGCAGCAGCTGGTTCAGCTTTTGCCCGGCTTTGGGCAAGGCTTTTATCACTTTGGGAGTAATCATTTTGAGTTGACACATTGGGAACATCTCCTGGGCTCAACACTTTATACTGCTTCTGATGCTGATAAAGCTGTGCGCCGGCTGAAACTGATAAAACATGGTGACACAGCCAACGCCAAGCGCCCATTGCGCCAAAGAGGTAGAAAGGGATGGAATTATTGTGCCCTGCCGGCAGTGTGGCGGCGCTTAAAGCCGCCATCGAAAACGGTGCTGACGCCGTTTATGTTGGCCTGAAAAACGACACCAATGCCCGCAATTTTGCCGGTTTAAATCTTGACGATTTAAAGCTGGCCGAAGCCTGTGCTTATGTGCACAAAGCCGGTAAAAAACTGCATGTGGCTATTAATACTTTTGCCCATCCGGGTAGCTGGCCACGCTGGCAGCAAGCGGTGGATCAGGCGGTAGCGGCCGGTGCCGACGCGCTGATTATTGCTGATATGGCGGTGCTGGCTTATGCCGCTGAGCAGTACCCACACATTGAACGGCATTTGTCGGTGCAGGCGTCGGCCACCAATCTGGCGGCCATTGAATTTTACCGCCAGTTTGGTATCAGCCGGGTGGTGTTGCCCAGGGTGTTGTCTATTCAGCAGGTGCGGGCTATCGCCCGCAGCAGCGACATTGAACTTGAAGTTTTTGCCTTTGGCAGCCTCTGTATTATGGCCGAAGGCCGTTGTTATTTAAGCTCTTATTTAACAGGTCAGTCGCCTAATACCGCCGGTGCCTGCTCGCCTGCCGCTTTTGTACGTTGGCAGGAAAACAATAACGGCAGTCTGGAATCGCGTTTAAATGGGGTGTTGATCGACAAATTTGCACCAGGCGAAACGGCCGGTTACCCCACTTTATGCAAAGGCCGCTTTAACGTGGACGGCGAGCTTTACCATACGCTGGAAGAGCCCACCAGCCTTAATACCCTGGCACTGCTGCCGGAATTAAAGCGCGAAGGTATAGCGTCGCTGAAAATTGAAGGCCGCCAGCGCAGCCCGGCTTATGTAGCCAGCCTGACCCGGGTGTGGCGGCAGGCTATCGACACTTTAAAAGCCAATCCCGATGCTTTTAGCGTGCAGGCGCAGTGGGATCAGGTGCTGGCGTCACTCTCTGAAGGCAGCCAAACCACTTTGGGTGCTTATCATCGCAGCTGGAAATAACTTATGTCTCTTTTTACACAGTCAGCAAAACCGGCCAACTCAGCAGCAACAACAGCAAATTCAACAGCAGCGCCGCTGAAACTGGCGTTGGGGCCGGTGCAATATTATTGGCCCAAAACACAGATGCTGGATTTTTATCAGCAAGCGGCCTCGTCACAAGCGCAGGTGGTGTATTTAGGCGAAACCGTCTGCAGTAAAAGGCGCGAGCTGAAATTCAGCGATTATCTGGCCATTGCCCAAATGCTGCGCGAAGCCGGCAAAGAAGTGGTGTTATCTACCCTGACCATGCTGGAATCCCCTTCTGAGCTTAAAGAGCTGCGCCGTTATTGCGACAATGGCGAGTTCTGGATTGAAGCCAATGATGTGGGCGCTATTCAGCTGCTGCAGGAGCAGCAGCTGCCTTTTGTCGCTGGCGCCGCCATCAGTGTTTATAACCACAAGGCGCTGCGCCAGTTATTACAACTGGGTATGAAACGCTGGGTGATGCCGGTGGAGCTGTCGCGCGACTGGTTACAGGACATCTTGCACCAACCTTTGATTGCCGACGTGCGCGACTGTTTTGAAGTGGAAGTTTTTGGCTTTGGCCATATGCCGCTGGCCTGGTCGGGCCGTTGTTTTACCGCCCGCTCGGAAAACCGCGCTAAAGATCAATGTGAACTTTGTTGTATCAACTACCCCAAAGGCCGCATTGCCCATTCACAGGAAGGTGAAGCGGTGTTTTTACTTAATGGCATTCAAACCCAGTCGGGCGACAGATACAACCTGCTGAACGATTTGCCTTCAATGCGCGGCCTGGCCGATGTGGTCAGGTTAAGCCCGGAACCAGAACAAAGCTTTGATTGGCTTGATAAATTTCAGCAAAAGCTGTCTGGTGCTGTCGCAGGCCATCAGCCTTTGCCGGCCGGCGACTGCAACGGCTATTGGCATCAGCTGGCGGGTTTACAGCAGGCTCATTTAAAACAGGCAGACGACTAAAAGGATAGAATAATGCAGCAAGCCAAAATTGGCATTCTGACCGTCAGCGACCGCGCCTCTGCCGGTATTTACGACGACATTTCCGGCAAAGCCATTATCGACACGCTGGATCAGTATTTAATAAGCCCATGGCAGGCCGAATACAAAGTGATCCCAGACGAACAGCCGCTGATTGAACAAACCTTGTGCCACATGGTGGACGAGCTGGGCTGCTGCCTGGTGGTAACCACAGGCGGCACAGGCCCTGCCAAAAGGGATGTAACCCCGGAAGCAACAGAGGCAGTGTGCGACAGAATGATGCCGGGTTTTGGCGAGCTGATGCGCGCTGAATCGCTAAAATTTGTGCCCACCGCTATTTTGTCGCGTCAAACCGCCGGCCTTAGAGGCAGTAGTTTAATTATTAATTTACCGGGCAAACCCAGCGCTATCCGCCAGTGCCTGGACGCGGTATTTCCGGCCGTGCCTTATTGCATCGACCTGATGGAAGGGCCTTATCTGCAATGTAATGAAGACGTTATCAAAGTATTCCGGCCGAAAAAGGTGTAAGTTTTATTGTTTTGCAGCTTAGGCTGTGGCTTGTTGCCCGGCCTTTTTGTTGAGGGCTATTCGCCCAGGATAAAATAATCACTGACTGCACTTATTATTGATTTGATGCCCGGCGCCAAGGTGCTTATGCCGGCTTTCGCCGCGGCAGCCCGGCCTCTTTTGCGGGCATCCAAAATCTACATTATGTTGTCGCCAATGCCACTATGCGGGTTTTACCCATACTTCAGCCTCACATCAACTGACTTTCTTATCACGACTTGTCGCGAATTATATTTCTATGTAGTTTGGACGTATGTCTCAGAAAAAACCGGAAAACTCATGACTTCAGACGTGGATTTCCTGTGGCTTGAATTTCGATGCATGAGGGAAAGTGCCAGTGCATGGCTGATTGAAAAGTTCAGACATTAAAATCCCTGAGAAAGTGCTCCGCAAAACGCTTAGCCTGAACCTCTGTGTTCTGGGCATATATTCGAATTGAACAAAGGTAACAAAAGCCTGATCAATGCCTCACCATACTGGTTGATACAGATAAAAAGGATAAAACAATGGCCCCACAGGGAAACACAAATATACATACAGTTTCGAACGACACTATTGCCTTTCTTTCGTTCGATTTTCTCAAACAGCTGGCTACCCTTGCTCTTGCCACCGCTGGCGGAAGTATTACCTTGCTGCAAACGGTGCTTGCCGGAAGTTCTAGTCGGCCTTTGATGATCCTTGCAAGTGGCTTACTCGTGTTGTCAGCGCTATTTTCGCTGCAAGCGCAACAGATCCTCGTTGAAAGGTTACGCTCTACACCGGCAAACGACGAGGATACGACTGGCGGGCGTTTCAAGTTGCCGCGCACAGCCAAAGTAGAAAGCCGGATCACCATTGTTGCATTTGCTATGTTCGGAGCAGGGTTAGGTCTGGCTATATCAGCAATGGCGGGCGTCTGGTCGTGAGCACTCAGACTATTCATTTAGGTTTATGATGGGTAAATCGCAGGCTGATTCCACGGTGCTGTTTCATCCGCTTGTACATCATTAGGCTGCAATCCATGGCAAGGAAACGTTGATGAGACTTCACCTGATTTTTGTTGCCGGTCTGTGTTGTTTTATCCCTGGCTTGGCCTTTGCTGCGCCGAAGCCCTTAACAAAACCAGACTGGATAGTGCAACCTGCCTCTAACCTGTCAATTCCAAGGGCGGCGCATCAGGCGACCGTCATTTCCCCAAGCCAGGTGCTGGTGACGGGCGGCTGCAGTGGTGGCGGTTGCAGTCCGGTTGAACGTTCAGCCGAATTATTTCACACCACAACCGGACGCTTTGAAATTACACCACCGATGCGTGAACCCCGTGTTGCCCACATTGCAGTCTTATTACAGGACGGCCGGGTTTTGGTCGCTGGCGGCTGGACTGGCACCGAAACAACTGCATCGGCCGAATTTTTTGACACCGGCACACGCACTTTTACACCGGCCGCAGCGATGCTATCAGCGAGAATGGACGCAACAGCGACTCCACTGACCGACGGGGCAATCCTGGTTGCAGGCGGTGCCAGCGCCGTGAATAGTGCGCTTGCCAAAGCCGAGGTGTTTAACCTAATCAAAGGCCACTTTGTTGCAACTGGGCCTATGCACCAAGCAAGAGCCCACCACGCCGCAGTCCGTTTGTCGGATGGTCGTGTATTGGTGATGGGTGGTTTGCACAAACGCCAATCAGCAACCGCAACGGCAGAACTTTACAACCCGGCCAGCAACACATTTTCGAAAACTGGCCCTATGCGACATGCAAGATGCAAACATGGCGCTGTCCTGCTCCAAGATGGACGTGTGATGGTGATTGGCGGCTCCCGCAACTGCGAAGAGCAACACCGGATTGCCCAAACGGAGATTTACGATCCTCACACCGGCCGCTTTAGCGAGGGCCCAGCGCTGTTAAACCCCAGGTACAAGATAGTGACCGCCACCACAGTAATGCCCAGCGGCGATGTTGTTGTGGTTGGTGACGCAAACGATGTTGAGATCTGGACACCTGGCACAGCAGCTTTTGTCAAAGCCGGCGGCAGTATTGGCAACCGCCTGGCTTTTAGTACTGCAACCCCTTTAGCCGGGGGCAAAGTCCTGGTTCTGGGAGGCTATGATAACAATATCCGCCCAACAGCCCAGAGCTGGCTGATTTATCAGAGCAGCCAGACAGGCACTTCAGATTAACGGCAACACCTTTGACGACACTGTCACTAAAGCCAGAGCCCTTGTTGCTTGTAGTGAAGGACTCTGCATCAGGGACTTGTTGATGACAGCTTGTTGCTTTTGGCAGAGTAAGCGTCAGATTCGCGGTACCACAAATACAGATGAGCGGCGCTCCAGCTGAAGTTGGTCGCGCCCTGCATCTGACCTGTCAGCGGATGATAGTTTTCCCTGATTGGGCCAGCGCCGGGTAAACCTTCTGCCTTGTTAAGCAAAGCTGTAGTTAAGGTTCTGGCATCGGCATAAAAGCCATAACGCGCCAATGCCGACACACCAAAATACCATTGATCCAACCAGACCCTGCCCCGCCAGTAGCTGTGCGGATCAAAGGCCGGTGCTGAACGGGCGGCGGTTCCGAGTGGAACCGGGGTATGAAATGCGGCCGGATCCATCATATGCGCCCGCACCGTCTTTGCTTGTGCCTGGCTGGCTATTCCTGTCCACAGCGGACTCCAGCCCTCAGGCCCCATCCCCCGGTTTCTCAGTAACTGACCAGTGCCTAATTGCCGATCATAATAAAAGCCGGTTTGCGGATCGTAAAACGCCTTGTTGATGCGCGCTGCCAGTCTGTCAGCTTCCTGCTGCCAAGCTATGGCAGACGCGGAATCGCCCAAAAGCTGCGCCATTTGTCCCAACAGAGATTTCTCCAGCGCCAGGTAAGCATTCAGTTCCACCGACTCCTGATCAATGGAATAACCAACCAGCTTACCCTGACGGAAGTTTTCCACAAATCCGGGTAACCAATCGCGACGGGCCTGAGTCAGATCACCGGCATGGTATTTATTGGCATAAGCGGCAAGCTGAGCTTCGTCAATAAAGCCAAAACGCCCGGCATTGTCCATACCGGATTCCCAACCCGCCGCATGTTGGGCAGGGCTTTCCAGAGCCAGATAGTCCTGACTTTGTGCCAGAGCACGATAAGACGCCAGACCGGCACACTGCCACCAACCATCAGACTTTGCCTCACATCCTTCTGGCACTGTGTCCTTAGCTTTTAAATAAAACAGCATTTCTCCTTTGGCGTTCTGGTGTGCCGGGTGCAGGGCTGCACCATATTCAGCAAAACCATTCCCGTCGTGATCACGATTGCGATACCACCATTGATGATATGCCACCAGCTTTGGATACATTTCCCGGATAAAAGCCAGATCCTGCTTCAGATACCAAACAGCCCAGGCCGCCAGGGGCGGTTTGCTGTTGCGTTCGTTCCAGCCTTCGCCTGAACCCTGGCGCAGGCTGTCTTTATTGTAAAACACAGTGTCGATAATCATGCCGCTGTCCTGCGGACGGAGTGGATCATCTGCTGTGATTTGGTGGTCGAATAATGCGCGGATCTGGTTTTTTGCCAGTTCAGGCGCAAAATAGCTTAAGGCAGCTGCATGTTTCCAA
Organism: Rheinheimera sp.; assembly: GCF_036782235.1. GTDB lineage: Bacteria > Pseudomonadota > Gammaproteobacteria > Enterobacterales > Alteromonadaceae > Pararheinheimera. The sequence continues at coordinate 102,754 of NZ_DAIPZL010000008.1, forward strand.
CTGTCCCATGCCCAGGCGCCATCAAAAGAACGTGCTGTCATTGAAGGGGTAACAACATCATGCAATATAGCGCCGGCAGGGCTGCGCCAGTTCATCAGCAAGGTTTCAATACTTTTTTGCGCCAGTGTTTTGGGCACCCAGGAAGCTTCCAGCGGCAACCCCTTTGTCAGGTAAGAGCGCCAGCGCTCACCACTTTGCTGCCAGAGTGCTTTAAGTTCAGTGGTTGATAAGGGGGCAGCAGACTGAAGCTGGGATTTCTCCGACTTTGCCAGATAATAACTCTGGCGAGTCCAGATCCGACGTGATTCTCCGGCATTTAAGTGCAACTCTGCCCGGCTGCGATACCCCTCGGCATTGACCCTGGTGTCAGCAGCAATACTGCGGCTGATCTCAAACTCAGCCCCAGAGCTGAAATATGCAGTAAAAGACTGGTGTAATTTGGGGAAACGCAGCTTGACCCCCTGTTCACTTTGGATCCAGAGCGGTGACCAATCGAGACGGCTGTCAGCATTGAGCTTATGCAAAATGTTGCCTTGCCATTCAACGGTGATTGGCAAGGATTTGCGGCTGTTATTTACAATATCAGTGCGGATCAACGCACTTCGTTGGTCAATAAAACGCAAGCGCAAATCCAGACTCAGTTGCGGCCATGTGTAACTCAGCTGCAGTTCACCGGCACAGGCCCTGGCCAGCGTTCGGGCTTTGGCATAATCCAGAGCTTGGCCGGCAATAGCTGGCTGCAACTGCTCCAGCATAGGTGCCAGATAGAGACTATATTCCTGCGCCACAATCAAAGGGCCAGTAAATCCGCCTTTAGACACCTCAGGCAATAAATAAGCGTGCCAGGCCCCTGCATCCGCAAAAGGGTTAAAGCTCTGGTTGCCATAGTCGTCAAATTGCTGCATCAGTCGGGGTTCGCCGTGGCGATCCAATAAAGCAGGGGTACATTCACCTGCAACTCCCGCCAGAGGCCACAATAATGCCAGCATCATTGGGGTAAAAAGGTGGCGAAACAAGCTTGTTGGATGGTCTGGCATCATCACTTCCGATTGCGTTTAAATTGTATACAAACTGCAATCTACAAAGCAACTTGTCAATGGAAACAACAGAATTCGCGACAGTTATGCCAGAAAACAGGAAAAACTCTTTGAAAAGCCAGGCGCAAATCACCACTGTGCCTGAGCGGAAAAACCACATCAGCCGCAGTACAAGCAGCTCTATCCCTTCTTGATTAAAAACAACCAAATCACCAGCAATAAAGTGGCAAACCAGAAGCCGGACATCAGTTGCCAGAATAACAGCCGGTTGGTTTTGTGTTTGGCTACGACTTGTTGTTGTAAAAACAAGGGGTTGGGGTTTTGTAAGTCTTTCATCAGCAAGCTGACTGAGCTGTAACGCTGGCTTAAATCCAGACTGACACCCAGCTCCAGTGCGCGGTCGAACCAGGGCGGAATAATAGGGTTGTGTTGATAACTGTGCTGATAACGCAGTTTTTGGTAGTCGCGCATAGTCTGGCAGTCTTCGACTTTAGCGCCGTATGGCAGCTGGCCGGTAAAAAGTTCGTAGCAAATGGTAGCCAGCGCATACACATCCCCCTGCACGCCCGAGTTATGACCCAGCAAATAATGCGGGTCGGAATAACTGGCGGTGCCAAGGGCAATGTCTTGTTGCAGCGGCGAAAACATTTCGGCAAGGCCGGCCACATAAACAGAACCAAAATCCACCAGCACTAAAGTGCCGTCAGGGCGTCGCATAATATTGCCGGGTTTTAAATCCTGATGCACAGCGCCGAGCTTATGAAAAGCCTGTAAGCCCGCGGCTATTTGTTTTACCAGCGCTATGGCTTTGGCTGGTTTGAGCGGTTTATCCACTTTGGCAAACCACTGCTCCAGGCTTTCACCTTCTACATAAGCCAATAAATAATATAAAAAAGTACGGGGGCGCTGCTGACGGTGTACCTGCACCACATTGGGGTGGGCAATGCGAAGCCCTATCCATTCTTCGCGGATAAAACGCTCGATATAACAGTGATCGTCGGCAAAATTCACTGAGGGTGTTTTTAATACCCAGCGTTTATCTGTGGCCAAATCCCGCACCAGATATAAATGACTGCGGCTACTGGCAAAAATCTCTTTTTCCACCTGATAACCGTCCACTTTCATGCCGGGCACCAGCACAGGTAAAAACGGCAGCCGGGTCAGTTTTTCGTTGTAATCTTCCAGGGTTTGGGCGCAGAGTGCCTGCACTTCGACGATAAGCGCACTGATATTGTCATCACTGCCGTTTTGAAGTGCCAGCTGGCATAACTGCTCGGCCAGTGTTGTTAAATCTTGTGATGACTGCACAGCCGCAGCGCCCGGCTCAGGATTTAACGGCTCAGGGTTTAACAGCTCAGACAGTTGGTTGTCGGAAATAAAATCTGACAGACCGTCACTGCACAACAAAAACCTGTCGCCTGGCTCCAAAGCGACATTGTCGGATTGCCACTGCACCTGCTCATCCATGCCCAAAGCCCGGCCTAAAAACTGGCGGTTTTCACTGAGTTTAGTGGTGTGATCCTGCGTTAGCTGGGCAATGACCCCTTTGCGCCACAGGTAAATACGGCTGTCGCCAATATGAAAAAAATACGCAGTATGAGATTTAATGATCAGGCCGCTAAAGGTACATAAAAAACCTTTTTCTTCAGATACATAAGCATGGCTTTGTTGATAAAGTGCGGTGTTGATACTGGCCAGTAACTGGCTGGCACTGTGGTTTACCGACCAGCTGTCGGGGGTATTGGCGTATTCGCTGGCAAAATGTTGCACCGCATAGTCGCTGGCTTGCTGCCCTGCCTCGGCTGAACTGACACCATCGGCCAGACAAAAACAGCCGCCTTTATAAGTTAATAAATGGGCATCCTTTGGCAAATGCCAGGCAATAGCATCTTCATTCTGGCTTTTATGACCGGCGCAGCTGTAACCCCCTACCGCCAGTTTAAGCTGTGATTCTGATAAGGACACTTGGTCACTACTTTGCCCTGACACCATCTTTGCCCCTTTTTGCCGGATAAATACAAGAGCTGTGATCAAAATCCGTGATCATTGATAAACAAACCAGAAAGAATAAAACTGGCTGTATTGCAACAGCCAGTTTTATCAGGTGTTTACCTTTTGCCTTAACTGACGTGAATATGATGCACGTTGCCGTCTTCATCCACTTCAGTAATATGGCCTTTGGGGTCATCCAGGAACATCACCGCCACTAACCCCACCAGCGCCGAAGCGCCAATCACATAAAAGAAGGTGCTGTAATCAACGTAACTTAATACGGTTAAGTACACCACAGCGCCCACATTGCCATAAGCACCGGCCATACCGGCAATCTGGCCTGTCATCCGGCGTTTAATTAACGGTACTATGGCAAATACCGCACCTTCGCCCCCCTGCACAAAGAAGCTACAAGCCATACTCACCAGTACCGCCAGCGGCAACCACCAGCTGCTGTCCATTAAGCCCATCAGGAAATAACCGGCCGATAAACCAGCAATTAACAACACCATACTTTTGCGGCGGCCAAACTTATCTGAGAACCAGCCACCCATAGGTCTGGAGACCAGATTCATAAAAGCAAAGCTGGACGCTAATAAACCTGCACTCACAGGGTTTAAACCTTCAAAGGTTTCCAAGAAATACAGTGGTAACATCGACACCACAGCCAACTCAGAGCCAAAGGTAGTGAAATAGGCTAAATCCAGAATAGCCACTTGTTTAAACGAATATTTTTCATGCTCTGGCACGCCTTTACGCAGGTGCTCGACGTTTACCCGCCAGACCTGATGGGTCTGGATCACAAAAAGCACCACTAAACTGGCCCAAATCAAATACATATATTGTTCAGAGAATAAATTCACCCCGGCTGGCGACATTTTCCAGGCCAGCATCGCCAGCGCCAGATGCATTGGAATATTCAGCAAAATCAGCAGCCATAAGTCGCCCCAGCTGGTGACTTCCATAGCCCCGCTTTTTTTCGGTTTAAAATACACCGAACCTTTAGGGGTGTTGCGCGCCTGGTGGTAAAACAACAATGAATACACCGCACTTAATACACCTACGCTGATCAAGGCATAACGCCAGCCATCGGCACCGCCATACATCAGCGCTATGGTGGGTAAAGTCATGGCTGCAGCGGCCGAACCAAAGTTACCCCAACCACCATAAATGCCTTCGGCTGTGCCGACCTGATGGCTTGGAAACCATTCCCCCACCAAGCGGATACCAATCACAAAACCGGCACCGACAAACCCCAGTAAAAAGCGGAATAAGGCCAGGCTTTCAAAACTTTCGGCCAGGGCAAAACCAATACAAAAAAACGACGAAATCATTAACAACAGGCTGTACATAATACGGGGGCCAAACTTGTCGACCAGAATGCCCACCACAATACGGGCCGGTATCGTCAGGGCTACGTTTAAAATCAGCAGCGCTTTGACCTGAGCGTCCGTCAGGCTAAGCGCCTGTTTAATTTCGGTAAGTAACGGCGCATGGTTAAACCACATCACAAAAGTCAGAAAAAATGCAAACCAGGTCAGATGCAAAGTTTTTATTTTTGCATCCCCAAAATTCAGCAAATTGACCTTTCCGGCTTCAGAGACGGAAGAGGACAGCTTGGACATATAAACCTCCAGTGGAACACCCAGTGATAACAAAACTGGCTGAAGCATAGAGACTCAAGGGCAAAAAAACATTGACTTTAATCAAGCAACAACAGCAACTAAACCACTGTTTTTATAAGGAATATCACCTTGTAGGTAGGGCAAAACAAGTCTGCAACTCAGCACCTGAAGCACGCCGCTACCCACTTAGTGGTAGCAGGTTTTCGCAAGGCGCTTTGGCCAAAACGAAAGGAATACTCCCGATGAAAACCCCACTCAGTTGCCCGGCGGTTTATCATCAGAAAGCTTTTAATGCCAAAGGCCACACTCTGTATGTCTGACGCCCGGATCACAAGCCCAGAAACAGCAACCTCACTGCTGATGCCGTTGCCGCAGGCACGCCGTGCTTTATGTTTTTCAATTTTTTGTTTTGCCTGGTGTTTTGCGATTTGGTGTTTATATGCAGCCCTGGGGCTGGAGCTGGCTGCACAGCTGCAATTAAGCGCGACCGACTATGGTTTGTTGTTGTCATCCCCTGTGCTGACCGGCGCTTTATTAAGATTTCCGGCCGGTATCCTGGCGGAAAAAATCAGCCCCCGCACTTTGTGGTTGTGGCTGATGTTGCTGCTGATCCCCGCTTTATTGTTATTGCCTTATGCCCAAAGCCTGTTGAGTCTGGTGTTGCTTGGATTCTGGCTGGGGCTGGCCGGTGTGGCTTTTACGTTCGGCATTGCTTATGTGTCGGCTTTTTACCCCGCTGCGCAGCAAGGCACAGTGATGGGTTTGTTTGGGGTTGGTAATGCCGGTGCAGCTTTAAGTTTATTGCTGGTGCCCCTATTAAACCAAGTTAACTGGCCACTCGGTGTAGGTGCTCTGTATGCGCTGTTAACTGCCCTGCTGGCGCTGCTGTTTGTTTTATTTGCACCCCAAATGCCGCAAGGGCATCCGCAAACGACTTTAACAAAGACGCAGCCCAATAAAACCAGACCCTTCTATCAGCGCAGCAAGCAGTTATTGACAGACGCCAGACTGTGGCGTTTTTCACTGTATTATTATTTTGTGTTTGGCAGCTTTCTGGCGTTACTGCTGTGGCTGCCACTGTATTACATGCAGGCCTATCAGCTCAGCGCCGCCGATGCCATGGCTTTTACGCTGTTTTTTGTTACGACGTCCAGCATGGTGCGTGCTTTGGGCGGCTGGCTGGCTGACCGTTATGGCGGCCGGGCAGTCAACTGGAGTGTGTTCTGGATCTGCCTGATTTGTTTATTTATTTTAAGTTACCCACCCACCAGCCTGGTGATCCACGGTATTCAAAAAGAGGTGGTGCTGGAAATTAACATCAACCTCTGGCTGTTTACTGCCTTGATTTTTGTCATCGGCATAGCCCAGGGTCTTGGCCGTGCCAGTGTATTTCGCACCATTTATGACTATTACCCCGACCAAATGGGGGCAGCCGGGGGTATGGTGGCGGCCATTGGCGCGCTGGGGGGTTGTACCCTGCCGTTGTTATTTGGGTTGTCGCAGGATTTACTCGGCATTCACACCGCCTGTTTTATGTTGCTGTACGGCGTGCTGGCCTTTTGTATGATTTTGATGTTTTTTGCCAACCAACGGGAGCAATATCAGCGCGAACTGGCCGCCGCCAGAGCCCACAATTTTTTATTAGAAGACGGCAGCGACTAAAGCCGTTTCATTTGGGAAAACAAGATGCAAATTACTGATCTGACAACAGAACTTGATATACCACCTTTACTTCGGCTGGCGTTTCGGCCGCTGTTTTTATTCGGTGGTGCTTTTAGCTGTATTGCCATGCTGCTGTGGGGACTGGCGCTTTTTGCCGGCCTGCCGCTGTCCCCTGTGGGTAATATTCTGTTCTGGCACAGCCATGAAATGATTTTTGGTTTTGGCTGCGCCATAGTGGCCGGTTTTTTATTAACAGCGATGCAAAACTGGACGGGCCTTAGAGCCCCCCACGGCAAGCCTTTGTTATGGCTGCTGCTCTGCTGGCTTCTGGCCCGGTTATTGGTGTTATTTGGTGCTGCTTTGCCCATCTGGGTGGTGGCACTGGTAGACCTGCTGTTTTTACCTTTGGCCGCGGTGCTGATGGCCAAACCTATTCTGGCCGTGGCGCAGTGGCGTAATTTGTTTTTTGTGCCTGTGCTGATGCTGCTTACGCTTTGTAACGCGGTCAGCTGGGTTGGTTTGGCATTAAACGACTATATGCTGCAACAACATGGCCTTTATAGCGCCGTGCTGCTCTTGACGCTGGTAATGAGCATTATGGGTGGCCGGGTGCTGCCGATGTTTACCGCCAATGGCACCCAAAGCAAAAAAGTGGAGCCTGTGCTCTGGCTCGACCGGCTGGCGCTTGGACTTTTATGGCTGGTATTTATTCAGCAGTTTTTAAAACTGGAAAACTTCCTGCCGCATCCGCTGATTGGCGCTTTATATGGTATTGCGGCTGTGCTGCTGGCTATCCGTTGTGCCCGCTGGAAAATCTGGATCACGTTCAGAGTGCCACTGTTGTGGTCTTTACATCTGGCTTATTGGTTTATTCCGCTTGGCCTGGCGCTGTTTGCACTGCATTACAGCGGCAGCACTTTGTTGGGCCATACGGTGCTCAAAAGCACGGCACTGCATGCATTAACAGCCGGCGCCATGGGTTCGATGATTTTAGCCATGATGGCGCGGGTGTCGCTTGGCCACACAGGGCGGCCACTGCAGGTATCGGCCTTGATGGTGCCGGCTTTTGTACTGGTGGTGGCCGCAGGCATCAGCCGCAGCCTGCTGCTGTGGTTGATGCCGGATATGAGCCAGGCGCTGCTGATACTGGCCATTGGCTGCTGGGTACTGGCTTATGCGCTGTTTTGTTATTGTTATGCCGGCATGCTGTGCAGCACCAGAGCGGACGGCAGACCGGGTTAACTGCAAAGCGATGTAACCCAGATCTGTGGCTCTTGTGCTGCTGTAATTTTTTTGTGAAAACCAGCCTTTGGGCTGGTTTTTTGTTTTCGCTGGCCTGTGTAATAACGTCAAACCGCAGTTTTTTCCCTCCTGGCACTGATACCTCTGTGTGAGTAGCCGCCACTTTCAGTTGATTTATATCAAGTTCTAACAAACACCAATGCTTAGACTCAGCAACAACAGGTAATACGCCAACTACGTTTTGTGTATTAAGCACCGCGTTTTTACAAAAAGCGCAGGGCTTTCTCCGCAAGCCGCCCTTTGTTGTATTGCCGTTTGTGTTTATCCACAATCAGGGAGTTTTGTATGGCCGCTTTTACAGACCAACCTTTAACCGGAAAACCGCTGGTTTACGCTTGCTCGGGCTGCTCTAACGTAGCGCAGCTGGCCAATGATCTGGCCGTGGTGCTGGATAGAGAAGGTATTGCCGAAATGTCCTGTATTGCCGGTGTCGGCGGCCAGGTGAAACAGCTGGTGAAAGTGGCCAAATCCGGCCGGCCTATTCTGGCCATCGACGGTTGTCCGCTTAATTGTGTGCGCCACACCCTGGCGCTGCAACAGGTGGAACCCACCTGGCATTTGGAGCTGACCAGTTTTGGTTATAAAAAACGTGACGGTGAAGACTGTGATCTGCAACAGGCTTATAAGTTATTGCAGCATATTCAACAGGATATTTTGCCAAGCGCTAAACCACAGGGTGCCGGCTAAGCAATATTTGCCGACAGCTGCAGCCCTGCATGCCACACTGGCTCAAGTGGCCCCTTTATTCAGCAGGCGCTTTGTCAGCAGCGGTCACATCGCCACAACAGGGGCAATGTGGCTGTTTGCGGATGTTAAAACTTTGCCATTCACTGTATTTGCCATCCAATAACAACAAACGGCCATAAAGTGCGCTGCCACAACCCGATAAAATTTTAATGGCCTCCAGCGCCTGCATAGTGCCAATTACCCCAACCACAGGCGATAAAATACCGGCTTCCAGGCAGCTCAGCTGCTGCTCGGCAAAAGCAAGGCTCAGGCACTGGTAACAAGGTGCGTCCGGCTGTTGTTGCCTGTTCATGGCAAAACTGCTGACCTGCCCCTCCATCCTGATAGCCGCGCCCGACACCAGCGGCACCTGCTGCTGATAACAATATTGGTTGATCAGCAGCCTGGTACTTAAATTGTCGCAACAATCCAGCACCAGATCATGTTGTGCAATGAGCTCAGCCAACAAGGTTTCATCGGCAAAACTGCTGACCACACCAAACTTCACGTCGCTATTAAGCTGCGCCAGCGCCGCTGCCGCCACTTCAGCTTTGTGTTTACCTATATCAGCTTCCCGAAACAAAATCTGCCGCTGTAAATTACTGCGGTCAATCACATCCCCATCAACCAGCGTCAGCGCTCCGATACCTGAGCTTGCAAGATAGGGCAAAGCGGCGCAGCCAAGCCCACCCACTCCGATGACCAGCACCCGGGCCGCCAACAGTTTTTCCTGCCCCTGCAGCTCAAAGGCCGGCAACATAATTTGCCGGCTGTACCGCATGGCCTGGTGTAAATTCAGCTCTGCAGATGCTGTTGGTTTCATTTTTGCTCCTCCAATGCCCGCTCTGCTGGCATCTGCTCTGGCCGGCGCCATAACCAGAGTGCCACAGCCGCAAGCAACAGCGTCAGCAACACTTTGTACAGCAGCGCAAAGGTACTGAACCAGCAAAGTACCAGGCTGAGCGTCATCATCAGGCTGGCGGCTATTTTGCCGGCGCGTGGCACCAGCCCATAACGGCGCCAGTTGTGGATCACAGGGCCATATTTGTGATGTGCCAATAAACGTGCTTCCAGCTGTGGCCAGCCTTTACCGGCGGCAAAAGCGGCCAGTAATACAAAAGGCACTGTCGGCAAACCAGGCAGCACCACGCCAATCAAGCCCAGCAATAAACTGCAAAGCGCCAGCAGGCGGAACAATACAATACGCGCCAGCTGCATCAGTTTTGTCCTTTAAGCAGGGCTTTGACCCCAAGTTTTTCTGCCAGTTTATGTAAATTACTACTGTCGATTTCCAGCAACCGGGCGGTTTTAGACCAGCTGCCGCCACTTTGTTTAAAAGCAGCTTCAATATGCTGGCGCTGAAACTGCTGCAGCGCTTGTTTAAGCGGCAGGCCTTTGGCTGTGACTAATGTATTGCTAAACACCTGTTCAGCTGCGGCCATGTTATGCTCGCCAGCAACAGCTGCTGTTGGGCTGATATCCAGATAACGCGGTTCTATGGTCAGAATATCACTACGGTTATGGCCTTCACTGAGCGCTTTGATTGCCGCACGACTTATCACATGCTCCAGCTCACGCACATTGCCAGGCCAGTGATAATGCAGCAGCAACAGCTGCGCATCCTGCGACAAACGGATGGATCTGAGGCCAAGCCTGCTGCGGTTTTGCTCCAGAAAATGCCCGGCCAGCATAGCAATGTCGCTGCTGCGCTGACGCAGCGGCGGAATAGGCACAGGATACACCGATAACCTGTGATATAAATCGGCTCTGAACGCGCCCTGCGCCACCTGCTGCGCTAAATCACGGTTGGTGGCCGCCACTATCCGCACATTCACACTGCGGCTTTTGTCCGAGCCCAGCCGCTGAATTTCGCCGTTTTGTAACACCCGCAGCATTTTGGCCTGCACCAGAAGCGGCAGCTCCCCCACTTCATCTAAAAATAAAGTGCCACCGTCAGCTGCTTCAAAACGGCCACTGCGCTCTTGCTGCGCACCGGAAAACGCCCCTTTCACATGACCAAAAAGTTCACTTTCCGCCAGCGACTCGGGCAAAGCGGCACAATTGATATATACTAGCGGTTTATTATTGCGGTTGGACTGCTGATGCAGATAACGGGCAAATAACTCTTTGCCAACACCGGTTTCCCCCAGCAGCAACACAGGCAAATCGGAACTCGCCACCACTTTGACTTCTGACAACAGCTGCAATAACTGCGGGCTCTGACCAATAATTTCATCAGCCGGTGAATGGTAAACACCGCTGTCCAGCACCTGATTGGCTCTGGCAAAGCGCACTGTACGAAGTTCGGTTTCAAGCTGACAGACCCTGACCGCGGCTTCTACCAGCAAACTGAATCTTTGTAACTCCAGCACTGTTAAACGGCTGAAAGTGCCGGCCTGCAGGGCGTCGAGAGTCAGCACTCCCCAGCACTGGCCTTCCAGATATAACGAAATACCCATGCAGTCGTGCACCAACAGCGGCTGGCCTTGTTGCACTTCAACTAAACCATCATAAGGATCGGGCAGGCTGCTGTCGGGCGCAAAATGGACCGGCTGCCGGCTTTGTAAAATAGTGGCAAGCCTGGGGTGATGCGCCACCATAAAACGCCGACCCAGGGTTTCGCTGGCAAGGCCACAGACGGCCACAGGTTTCAGCTGCTCCTGCTGTAGTTGCAGCAGCGCCACAGCGCTGCAACCAAAATGGGTGCGCATGGTATTCACCAGCCGTTGCAACCGCACCGCTGAGGGTAAATCGGCTACTAAATCAGCCACTAAGGTTTCTTCCAGCATGGTTATTTTTACCCTGTTTGGTAATTATTACCCGGTTTTTTCGGGGTTAAATTTACCACTGCCGGCAAAAAATCTATATAAATCAAAAGGGGTAGTTTTGGCCTGATTCTTGGAATATCAGCATAACGGCAGCACGCTGCTGATGTGAAATTTCCGCCTGCCCAAGGCCCAAAAACCGGAGTCTGTTATGTCTTATTTAGATCAACCTTTAGGCCAGCTTGCTACCCAAATTCCGGGCGCAACCGCCGTATTTCACAAATACAAACTGGATTTTTGTTGTGGTGGTAAAGAGTCACTGGCCGCAGCAGCCGCCAAAAGACAACTGAACGCCGCGCAAATTAATACCGAACTGGCGGCGCTGGCGCAAAAACCCGGGTCAATGCAGCGCAACTGGCGCGAGGCAAAAACCGAAGAGCTGGCTTATTTTATTCTGGAGCGTTTTCACGCCAAACACCGGCAGCAGCTGCCGGAATTGATCCGCCTCGCCCGCCGGGTAGAGCATGTGCATGCCGATCATCCAGAGTGTCCAACCGGCCTGGCCACTCATCTGGAACATATGTATCAGGAGCTGGAAAGCCATATGCATAAAGAAGAACAAATTTTGTTCCCGATGTTATGTAACGGTTTTTTCCCGGCCGGCCCTATTTCCGTGATGCAGGAAGAACATCTGCAACATGGTGATGCGCTGGACACCATGCTGAACCTGGCCAAAGACCTGGTGTTACCGGCTGGCGCCTGCAATACCTGGTCGGCGTTATATCTAGGCCTGACCGAGCTGAAAGAAGATTTAATGGAACATATTCTGCTGGAAAACGAAATTCTGTTTGTTGAACCACAGCAACAGAAAGGTCAGTGCTGCGGCTCCTGCCAATAAGGCCGCAACCAGGCGGGCCTGCATTGGGTCCGCTTGTTTTTTTACCTTCACTTCTGGCAAGCCAGAACAATAAAAAGCCTAAAACAAAAAGCCCTGCAATTGCTTGCAGGGCTTGTTGTTTATGGTGCCCAGAGGCGGAATCGAACCACCGACACGCGGATTTTCAATCCGCTGCTCTACCGACTGAGCTATCTGGGCAAACTCTTTACTTTAAATGGTGCCGCTTATCCGAGTCGAACGGATGACCTACTGATTACAAGTCAGTTGCTCTACCAACTGAGCTAAAGCGGCATTGTTCTTTAAAGCGAACACTGTAGTGAACTGATTTAACAGAGGAAATCAACACACCAAAAATTTATGGTGCCCAGAGGCGGAATCGAACCACCGACACGCGGATTTTCAATCCGCTGCTCTACCGACTGAGCTATCTGGGCAACGGGGGGTATTAAACGGATTTTGCCGGGGCAAGTCAACTTTTTTTTGGCAGAACAGCACTGACAGCCTAGAAGTTGTACAAAATAGCCAATTAAGCAGCAAAAACCTGCGGCAAAGCCCGGTATAAAGCAAAGAAAACTGTTTTTTGGCATTGATAGCGTCAGTCTTAACTAATTGATCCGGCGACGACAAAACAGTGGTGGTCAACACAAAAATGGTTAGAATAAAAATTCTGTTTTAATTCATCAGGCTGGTCGGTTGTTTCTTATGGAAAAAAGCTCCTTTGTTTCACCTTTGTTCCTCCGGCTGTCGTTGCTGGTGGTGTTACTGGTTAGCCTGCAAACCAGTTATGGTTTTTATCAGGACTGGCAACATCACCAGACCCAGCCTGCAAGCACCAATCTGCAACAGGACGCCCAGCTGCTGGCGCAGGCCATTACGCCTATGCTGCAGCTCAATCGCTGGGACGATGCAGCGCCTCTACTGGAGCTGGTCAATAACGCCAAAGATGGCCGCGCCGCTTATTTATACAAACAACAAAAACCTGAACCCGCCCTGATGGTGCACACCAATGGCCTGGCCGGATTTAACCCTGCACTGGCGCTCACCCAGCCCAGATTACAAGCCGGTTTTTCGGTTTATCTGCTGCCGCTGCAACAACAAGGCAAGACTGTGGGCCAGCTGATGCTGGTCAGTAAAGTTGCGCCCTTTAATTATCTGCCAACGCTGCTGCAGTGGATTTTCAGCTTCATCATTGGTTTAGTGCTGGCCTGGTTATTGGCCGCTCACTTGAATAAAAGACTGCAACGTGATATCGACACCCTGAACGACGATATCAGCGCCGCTATTGCGCTGGGTCAGTTTAGCGGCAGCCTCAGCAGCCGGGATGGACTGGCAGCGCTGGCACTGAACATTAATCAGCTGTTTAAAAAAATTGCCCAGGGCCAGAAAGAACTGAAAAACTCAGAAGCTGATATTGCCAAACTCAAACAGGAAGTTGACACCCGCATTAAAGAGCGCACTGATGCGCTGGAAAGCGCCAAGCTGACCGCTGAAAAAGCCAATGAAGCCAAATCCACTTTCCTGGCAACCATGAGTCATGAAATCCGCACCCCGATGAATGGCATTATCGGCACTATCGATTTATTACGGAAAACCCAGCTGGCCACAGCACAATTCCGTATGACAGATACCATTCGTGAGTCGTCGTTTTCGCTGTTGCGTATTCTGGATGACATTCTGGACTTCTCGAAAATTGAAGCCGGCAAATTAGAGCTGGAGTCTATTCCGCTGTCGCTGGGGGACATTATTGAAGCAGTGGGCCGCATTCTGATTTCGATGGCCTATCAGCGGCAGATTGACTTAAAAATTTATATCGACCCGCGAATTCCGGATGGCCTGATGGGCGATCCGGTCCGGTTACGGCAGATTTTGTACAACCTGGCCGGTAACGCTATTAAGTTTACCCAAACCAGCAATGGTAAAACCGGTTTAGTGCAAATCCGCGCCGACTTACTGGATGAAAACATGGAGTTTGATGTGGTGCAGCTGTCGGTGATCGACAACGGCAAAGGCATGACCCAGCGCCAGCTGCATTATGTGTTTCAGCCCTTTAGCCAGGCCGAAGGCTCTATTACCCGTAAATATGGTGGCACCGGCCTGGGTTTATCAATTTGCCAGCGTCTGACCGCGCTGATGTATGGCGATATTGAAGTACAGAGTGAAGTGGGCAAAGGCACTGAATTTAAAGTAAAACTGCCGATGCGCCGCAGTGATGAAACCCTGGCGCTGCAGGTTGGCTTGAAGGATCTCAGCATTAAAGTGTTTTCGCAAGACGCCCTCAATCTGGAAAGCCTGCACAGCTATTTCAGTTATGCCGGTGCTGATGTTGAAACTATCGATAACCTTGCCGTGCTGGAACAAATGATCACAGTGGCGCATCAACCCAATCTGAAAAACGAAGCGGCGGTCTGGGTGCTGGATGCCACTTATCAGCAGCTGAGTCAGGCACAGATCCACGAATTGCTGGCCAAATCGGCCAAAGACGGCCGTCATTTTATCATTCTGACCAATTTACCTGAGCTGGCCGACCACAATGCACCTGATGTGTATTATCTGCACAGTGCGCCGATTTGCCGCAGCCATCTGTATGAAACAGTGCTGATTTCAGCAGGACGCAAACAAAAACCGCAGCAGCAACACAAAGCACAGCAACTGCCGTTGTCAGCGCCGAGTCAGGAACAAGCCAGGGCCCAGGGCAAACTGATTTTGCTGGCCGAAGATAACCTGATGAATCAGCGGGTCATCGTTGACCAGCTGAACGCGCTGGGTTATGCCGTGGATGTGGCCGACGACGGCGCTCTTGCGCTGGAAAAATGGCGGCAATACCGCTACCCGCTGCTGCTGACCGATTTACATATGCCCAATATGAGTGGTTATGATTTAGCGGCGGCAATTCGTAAAGAAGCACTGCAATATGATGACGAAAACAGCCAGTTCACCCGCATTATTGCGGTCACTGCCAATGCACTCAAAGGTGAAGAGCAAAAATGTTTAAGTGTGGGTATGGATGGCTATATCACCAAACCTATTGAACTGGCGACACTGGAAACCCTGCTACAACGCTGGTTACCACTGGAGAAAACCCCGAGCCCTGTTGCCACAGCGGCCGCTTTAACCCAAAACAATAAAACCAGTCCGCCGATTTGTTTTACCACCATTGCCAATTTCCTCGGCAATGAACCGGCCAAGCACGAAGAACATCTGAATTATTTTGTCAATCACGCCGCCGGTTTACTATCGCAGATTGAACAAAACATTCAGCTGCAGGATAGAAACGGCCTGCACACAACGGCGCACCAGTTAAAATCAGCGGCAAAAAGTGTCGGTGCTTTACAGCTGACCGAGATTGCGCTGCAACTGGAGCAAGGCAGCGAAAGTGCCGATTTTGACCAGCTGGCGCAGCAGGCGCTGGAACTGCGGCAAAGGTATCAGGATGTGGTGGCTTATGTACAACAACGCTACTAACCGGCAACGGTGTCGTCATAGGCAACAGCATTCTTCAGCGCCTGCTTTGAGACCAGGCTTATGCCAGCGCAAACTGCGGCGCCTGCCCTGCTGCAGCGCCAAATAAAAAGGCGCGCCACTTGTTCAGGGCGCGCCTTTTTGTTTTTATTATTGCCGTTGTGCTACTTCGTTTGCCGCACCGGATAAACCGGCGTTGCTGCCAAATGGCGCTGATACATCACAATATCCGGCAAAACGGCAATTCAACTTAATTCGCTGACGTATCCAGCGGCGCAAAACTTTTCACTAAGTCGTCCAGCGCTTTCATTTGTGTCAGGTACCCTTCCAGTTTACTCAGTGGCAATGCACAAGGGCCGTCACATTTTGCTTCATTTGGATTCGGGTGCGCTTCAATAAACAAACCGGCCAAACCAAGGGCCATGCCAGAGCGCGCCAGCTGTGCGGCCTGAGCCCGGCGGCCATCGGCTGAGTCGGCCCGGCCACCTGGTTTTTGCAGCGCGTGGGTCGCGTCAAAAATCACAGGTGCATATTGTTTCATTTCATCCATGCCCAGCATGTCGACCACCAGGTTGTTATAACCGAAGCTGGAGCCACGCTCACATAAAATCACTTTGTCGTTACCGGCTTCACGGAACTTGGTGATGATATGACGCATTTCATGGGGTGCCAGAAACTGTGGTTTTTTCACATTGATCACAGCGCCGGTATTGGCCATCGCAATGACTAAATCGGTTTGACGGGCCAAAAACGCCGGCAGCTGGATCACATCCACCACTTCAGCCACAGGTGCAGCCTGATAAGGTTCATGCACGTCGGTGATGAGCGGAATAGAAAAAGTGCGTTTAATTTCTTCAAAAATTTTTAAGCCTTCTTCCATGCCGGGGCCACGGTAAGAATGAATAGAAGAGCGGTTGGCTTTATCAAAAGATGCTTTAAAAATCAGTGGAATAGCCAGCTTTTCACAGACCTTGACATAGGCTTCAGCAACCTGCATCGCCATGTCGCGCGATTCCAGCACATTCATGCCACCAAAAAGCACAAAGGGTTTGTCATTGGCAACCTGAATATCAGCTACCTGAATTGTTTGAATGGCCATCAGGCCTCCTCAAAAATAAACTAAAAACGGCGTCAGTTTAACACCAGCAGCCAGGTTATCAGCCAAATAATAGTGGTGTTTTTGTCATAGCCAGTTTTACCGCCAGCACCAGCCAACCAAGGGCACCGACAAAAGCAAAAACCCGAAGCCCAACAGTACGGCCTTTAAATGCCATCACACCCAAAGCGATATAAGCCAGCACTGCCAGCAGTTTTTCAGTCAACCATGGATTTACAAAAGGATACTGCTGGATAGTCACCATCAGCGCCACCGCCGATAACAACAGCAGAGTGTCGATAATATGGGGAGCAATTTTAAAAAACTTCGTTTGCAACAGCGCTGCACCACGCAATGACATGACAAAACGCAATACTAAAAACGCCAGACTTAACGCCACCAGTAACATGTGACTGTGTTTTATTGCCATATACATCAGAGTAACCCCATAAAAATTAGGAAAATTATTGTTTATTGTCTGTTGCCAGCACTTAGTCGGGAACAGCATTACCACAACCGATAAAAACAAACCACCCTGAGGTGGTTTGTCTGAGCTTTTTATACCGGCTTTAGTCAAGCTGCGGAGCTTATTCGTCGTCGTCCGGGTATTTTTGCAAAATTGCTTCTATTTTGTCGACCCGGCTTTTTAAGATTTCCACCAGTGCCGGCTCAAATTGTTTGCCGGATTCACTGATAATTTTTTCCATCGCCGCTTCCTGAGTCCAGGCCGACTTATAACAACGGCGGTGACGCAGTGCATCATACACATCGGCAATAGCCGCAATACGGCCATACACATGAATGTCTTCCCCTGCTTTGCCAGCCGGATAACCTGTGCCGTCCCATTTTTCATGGTGGTCGCGTGCAATAATAGCGCCAGCCTGAATAATGGCTCTTTTGGAGTTTTTTAAGATTTCATAACCAATGCTGGAATGGGTTTTCATCACTTCCCATTCATGCTCCTGCAGTTTCATCGGTTTATTCAGAATGCCGTCGGGGATGCCCACTTTGCCGACATCATGCAAAGGAGATGCAAACATCAGTTTTTCTGCTTCGGTGTCAGACAGGCCATAAGCTTTGGCCAGATCATAACAAATAAAAGCCACCCTTTTTACATGATTGCCGGTTTCGATAGAACGCTGCTCTACAGCTTCGCTTAAGCGGTACACTATTTCGCGTTGGGTATCTTCAATTTCATGTTGTAGCTGCACATTTTCATAAGCAATTTGCACATTTTGTGAAAACAGCTCAATCAGCCGTTTTTGGTTTTCATTCACCTGGCTTGGCAAACCTGACACATACAATAAAGAGCCATGGGTAAATTTACTGGTGCAATAGGCCACTAAATAATTGTCACGGTACACAATACTGCGGCTTTGCAGCGCCTGATGAAAGGCGGCCATTAAGGTTGGATCCAGCACAGAGGCCACCGCCTGCCCTTCTTTGTGTTCAAATTCACCTAAACCGGCAAACACCACCAGCTGGTCCGGATCCTGATTTTCATGGGTATTGCCGGCCACCAGGCTGGAGGTGACCAGCAAGGCATTGTCGTTACAACCTAAGATGGATGTCAGTTGTTGCAGCACACCGTCAATAAACTGCTCCATCGAGTGGGCAGAAAATAAATCGGCTGAAGCGGTAATAATTTTTTCCAGCCCCTGACGGCTGGCATCAATCGACAAAATATCGCGGTAAGAACGCAGGCTCGACATCACCACAGTAAAAAGTTTTTGTGCGGTCAGTTCAGTTTTAGATTTGTAGTCGTTAATGTCGTAGTTAACGATCACCTGCCGCTCCGGCGCCTGCCCTGGCTGGCCGGTACGCAAAATAATCCGCACATAATGATTGTGCAGCTCTTCACGGATATAACGCGCCACCAATAAACCGGCATCGTCGGTTTCCATCACCACATCCAGCAGCATAATGGCGGCATCCGGATGTTGTTCAATCATTTTTTTTGCTTCGGCACCGGAATAAGCGCTGATAAATTCCAGGTTTTTGCCCTGAAAAGAAAAGTCACTGAGGGCAAGTTTGGTCACTGCATGAACTTCAGGTTCGTCATCGACAATCAAAACCTTCCAGCTGCCACTGTGGCTTGGGCTTACTTCTTCAGGTTCATCTGCAAACAGAAAATCGTTGGCCACTCCAAATCCCTCATGCTAACCAATTGATGTCATTTCCATTAGTTATATGCGGTAATTGGCACAGGGTCAAAAGATTACGACAAGATAAAGCGGAAAGTTTGGTAAAAAAGCTGAGTAAAATCAGGCGGGTGGCAACATACCGCCACTGATACGCCATTGATTGCCATAATCACGACGCGATTGCACCTGCACAAAACCATTATCCTGCAAAATAGCCTGCACCGCATCGGCTTGCTGATAACCATGCTCCAGCCATAACCAGCCGTTGGTCTTGAGTCTGCTGCGGGCACCCTGGCAAATCAGCCGGATGTCGGCAAGGCCCTGATCGGCCGCCACCAGCGCCGACAAAGGCTCAAACCGCACATCGCCCTGGGTCAAATGCGGGTCCTTCCCGTCGATATAAGGTGGGTTACTGACAATCAAATCAAACAGCTTGTTGCCGGTAGCACTGTACCAGTCACTTTGGATAAAACTGCAGTTGGGCAGTTGCAGCCTATCGCGGTTGCGGTTGGCAAGCGCTACCGCATCAGCGGAATAATCCACCCCCAACAGCTGCCAGAGCGGTTTGGCTTTGGCCAGCGCCAGTGCAATTGCACCTGTGCCAGTGCCTAAATCAAGCACATTGGCGTTAGCCGGTAAATCCAGGCTGAGCGCCTGCTCCACCAAAAGTTCAGTGTCAGGACGGGGAATAAGGGTACAAGGCGCTACTTCCAGTTCTAAATCCCAGAACCACCAGCGCCCGGTAATATAAGCCAGCGGCTCGCCGGTTAAACGGCGGCTCAGTGCTTGTTGTAAGGTATTTAATTGTACAGGACTTAGCACATCAGTACTGCGGCTTAATAACGCCGTTGGCGACCAGCCGAGCACATCCGCCGTTAAACGCCTGGCTTCCAGGCGCACATCATCCAGCGCCGGATCCACCAAAGCCAATACTTCGAGTTCAGTGGCCGCCTGCAGCAACCATTGTTGAACTGTATCAGGCTTTGCTGGCTTGCCGGCATTTGGCATCAGCGGTTTTCTTCCGCCAGCGCTGCTAATAAATCGGCCTGATGTTCGTGACTGAGCGGGCCCAACACTAAATCCAGGTCGCCTTCCATCACTTCCAGTAAACGATATACCGTCAGGTTAATACGATGGTCGGTTAACCGGCCTTGCGGGAAGTTATAGGTACGAATGCGTTCAGAACGATCGCCCGAGCCCACCAAAGAACGGCGGGTGGATTCTTCTGCCAGCCGGCGTTTTTCATCTTCAGCCGCCTGAATACGCGACTGCAGCACCGCCATAGCACGGGCGCGGTTTTTATGTTGTGAACGTTCGTCCTGACATTCCACCACTATGCCAGTTGGCAAGTGCGTAATACGAATGGCAGAGTCGGTTCTGTTGACGTGCTGACCACCGGCACCTGAAGCGCGGTAGGTATCTACTTTTAAGTCAGCCGGGTTAATTTCAATGGCTTCACTTTCCGGCACTTCCGGCATAATGGCCACAGTACAGGCCGAAGTATGCACCCGGCCCTGGGATTCAGTGGCAGGTACCCTTTGTACCCTGTGACCACCGGATTCAAACTTCAGGGTGCCGTACACCCCTTCCCCCTGCACACTGGCAATCACTTCTTTATAACCGCCGTGTTCACCGTCATTGCAGCTGACAATTTCCACTTTCCAGCGTTTTTTCTCGCAAAAACGGCTGTACATGCGGAATAAATCACCGGCAAAAATAGCGGCTTCGTCACCACCGGCACCGGCACGGATTTCGAGGAAACAGTTGTTATTGTCGTTGGGATCTTTGGGCAATAATAAAATCTGCAGTTCCTGATCCAGCTGCTCAATACGTTCTTTGGCTGCTTTATATTCTTCCTGCGCCATTTCCCGCATCTCGGGGTCGCTGTCTTTAAACATCTCTTCGGCGCTTTGCAGGTCGTCCTGCGCACCACGATACTGGGCAAAAGCCAGCGCTATAGGCTCGAGCTGGCTGTATTCTTTGGAAAGCTCACGGAACCGGCCCTGATCTGAAATTACACCGCCGTCACTGAGTAACGCCTGCACTTCTTCGTGGCGCTCAACCAGACCTTCGAGCTTACGATAAACCGAATCTTTCATGGGAAATGGGGTACCTGATTAGATATCTACTAAAAAATTGATCAAAGTTTTGGCATCAACCTGCTCTTCCTGCAATAAATGGCGGATAGTTTTGGTTGGTGCATGCATTAATCTGTTACTGAGTTTAGTGGCAAATTCCTGCAACACTTTCTCACTGTTTTGGCCACTGGCCAGTTGATTGATGGCGCGCTGCAATAATTCCTGGGTGACCTGTTCACAACGTTCGCGATAATCGCGCACCCAGTCAATATTGCCCTGCAGCTGCAGCCACTGACTAAACTCGGCAGCACCTGCGGCTATCATGGTTTCGGCCTGCGCCGCCGCCTGCTGGCGTGACTGCATATTCTGCGACACGATATTTTGTAAATCGTCCACAGTGTATAAATACGCATCTTCAAGCTCAGCCACCTGAGCTTCAATATCACGGGGTACTGCTAAGTCCACCAGAAACATCGGTTTGTGCCGGCGTTTTTTCAGCGCCTGCTCCACCATGCCTTTGCCCACTAGCGGCAGAGTACTGGCGGTAGAGCTGATCACCACGTCGGCGTCGACCAGCGCCTGTGGCACCTGCGCCAGACTGACCACCTGCGCCTGAAACTGCGCCGCCAAAGCTGCTGCTCTGTCATAAGAGCGGTTGGCCACAGTTAACTGACCGGCTCCTTGCTCACGCAGATGTTTGGCTACCAGTTCTATGGTTTCACCGGCGCCAATCAGCAGCACTTTGACATCGGCCAGCTTGCCAAATATCTGCCTGGCAAGTGCCACAGCTGCAAAGGCAACGGACACTGCACTGGCGCCAATTTCAGTGTCGGTCCGTACCTGTTTGGCTACCGCAAAGGTTTTTTGAAACAAACGTTCAAACACCGGCGCTATGGTGCCCACCTGACGGGATTGACTGTAAGCCTGTTTTACCTGGCCAAAAATCTGTGGTTCACCCAGCACCAGCGAGTCTAAACCACTGGCTACCCGCATTAAATGGGTAGTGGCCGCATTGTCCTGGTGCAGATACAGATGGGGCGCCAGCTCAGGCAAAGACAACTGATGAAATTGCGCCAGCCATGCAATTACCTGTTTCGATTGTGCCTCGGAGCCGCTAAAATACAGCTCGGTTCTGTTACAGGTGGACACTATCACAGCGTCACTGACAGCCGTTTTTGCGGTCAGATCAAGCAAAGCTTCGGCCACCTGTTCAGGGGCAAAAGCCACTTGTTCCCGTAAGGCTACAGGTGCTGTTTTGTGATTGATGCCAAGCGCAAAAATAGTCATTCACCTGAAAAGGCCCGAAGCAGAGCGGGCGGGAAACCGAAGAAAGCGCGAATTGTACGAAAATACACAAGGCAAGAAAAGCCTTAACTGCATCAGGCCAGAGTGCAAAGCAGCTAAAAATGGCTACAGCATAACAACTCTGCCGATCCCAACCATAGAGGCTGCCGTTGCCGCAGCCGACGCTGATAGGAAAAAACGTGATTTTTCAGACAAAAACCTGGTGTGCGCTGGCGCTGTTCTGGTTAACCGGCTGTGCCACAGTGCCGGCCGTAGTGGAAATGCCGTTGCCAGCCAAAGAACGCCAGCAAAAACTCGCCAGTCTGACTCATTTTGAACTGACTGCCTCGCTAGGGGTTAAGGCTCCCAATGACAGTGTCAGCGGCAGCCTGAACTGGCAACAACAAGGTGCTTTTTACCGCGCTGATATGAACAACTTTATCGGCGTTAATATTTTTAAACTACAAACCGATGCTGCTGGCGCCACAGTGCAGGTCAGTGGTGAAACCCATCAGGCACAAAGTGCGGCCGTGCTGCTGGATTATTTATCCGGCTGGTCTTTGCCTATTGCCGAAATGCCATTGTGGCTTAAAGGCATGGCAGGTCAACAAGGCAGCGAGCTGCGCTGGGACCCGTTGGGCAGGTTAATCAGCTTTAGCCTGCTCGACAGTCAAAACCGGCGCTGGCAGGTCAGTTATCCGGAGTTTTTCCCGGATCAGCTGTCGTTACCTAAACGGATCACACTGGAATCCAAAGACACCAAACTCAAACTGGTGATTCGCCAGTGGAAAATGGTGTAAACCAGGGCTTTGGCAGGCAGCCCTGCTGGCAATGACAGAAAACATGTGCTCAGAACATTAACAGAAAGGAAAACCAGGCAGTGACAGCGCAGCAGCTTCGATTACCGGCCCCGGCTAAACTGAATTTATTTTTACATATCACTGGCCGGCGCTCTGATGGCTATCACTTATTACAAACTTTGTTTCAGATGCTCGATAGCGGTGATGAACTGGAGTTTAGCGCCAATCAGTCCGGCCAGATCCAACTGAGCTGCAACGACAAAAGCCTCGAAGGCAGTGACAACCTGATTTATCGCGCAGCCATGGCGCTCAAACCTTATGCCGCCGCTGACGCTGGTGTCGCTATTGTCCTGGATAAAAAACTACCGATGGGCGGCGGTTTAGGCGGCGGTTCATCTGATGCTGCCACTACTTTGCATGCGCTGAACAAACTCTGGCAGCTGAATTTATCTGTGGCCGAACTTGCCGCTATTGGCCTGAAGCTTGGCGCCGACGTGCCCCTTTTTGTCGAAGGTTATACCGCTTTTGCCGAAGGAGTTGGTGAAAAGCTCACGCCGGTAGAGCTGCCTGAAAAAGTATTTTTGGTTGTCACGCCAGCTTGCCATGTCAGCACTGTTGCCGTTTTTACCCATCCGGATTTAATCCGCAACAGTAAGGCCATCACCAAAGCGGATGTACTAAACTCTTTTGGCGCTGTTGATGGCAATTGGCTCAACAACTCAGACTGGCGAAACGACTGCCAGCCACTGGTTGAACGTCTCTACCCCATTGTTGCAATAACCTTACAGTGGTTGGTAGAATACGCGCCGTCTCGAATGACGGGCACTGGCGCCAGTTTATTCGCTGAATTCCCGGACGAAATCAGTGCTCGTCGAGCCCTTGCGAACTTACCCGCCAATTGCCGTGGTTTTGTCGCGCGAGGGGTCAACCGGTCGCCGCTGCTGACCGCGTTGGAACATGCCGTATAACGAGAAGACGGGTGTGCTACCCGTCTGAAGATTTTAACCGGACTCAAAACCGCCCTGAGGATCCTACCGTGCCCGACATGAAGATATTCGCTGGTAATGCCGTACCAGAACTCGCCAAGAAAATTGCCAGCCGTTTGTATATCAAACTGGGCGACGCCGAAGTCGGCCGTTTCAGCGATGGAGAAGTCAGTGTGCAAATTAATGAAAACGTCCGTGGATCGGACGTTTTTATTATCCAGTCTACCTGTGCTCCAACCAACGACAATCTGATTGAACTTATTGTGATGGTAGACGCTCTGCGTCGTGCTTCTGCCGGCCGTATCACGGCTGTAATTCCTTATTTTGGTTATGCCCGTCAGGACCGCCGTGTCCGTTCTGCCCGTGTGCCTATCACTGCCAAAGTAGTGGCCGACTTCCTGTCGAGCGTCGGTGTTGACCGGGTATTAACTGTAGACCTGCATGCTGAACAAATTCAGGGTTTCTTTGATGTGCCGGTCGACAACGTGTTTGCCTCACCAGTACTTTTGGAAGACATGCGTAAACGTGAATTCCAGGCCCCTGTGGTGGTTTCTCCGGATATCGGTGGTGTAGTACGGGCCCGTGCTATTGCCAAGCTGCTCAACGATGCCGATTTAGCCATTATCGACAAACGCCGTCCAAAAGCCAACGTAGCTCAGGTGATGCATATCATTGGTGATGTGAAAGACCGCGACTGTATTATTGTCGATGACATGATCGACACCGGCGGTACCCTGTGTAAAGCCGCAGAAGCGTTAAAAGAACAAGGCGCACGCCGTGTTTTTGCTTACGCCACCCACCCGGTATTCTCTGGCAACGCTGCACAAAACATTGCCAACTCAGTGATTGATGAGCTGATCATCACAGACACCATCCCACTGAGCGCTGAAATGAAAGCCGTCAGCAAAGTTAAACAGCTGACTTTAAGCGAAATGATGGCTGAATGTATCCGCCGTATCAGCAACGAAGAATCTATCTCTTCAATGTTTGATTAATATTTTGCCCCGCCCTTTCCCACTGCAATTGCAGCTGCAGTGGGAAGTGCAGAGAAAAGGCGCCAACCGGCGCCTTTTTTGTTTGCAGCTCCCCTGCCCCGGTGCTATTATGTCGCGCTTTTTTCCGCCGGATGGCGCCTGAAAAAAGCCTCATTCTGGTTTTCTGGTCGCGGAAACCAGAGCAATTCATTTTTGGAGATAAACATGTCTAACGCCATTTACACGTTAAATGCTGAAGTTCGTAACGACCTGGGGAAAGGTGCGAGCCGCCGCCTGCGTCACGCGGACAAAGTTCCAGCTATCATCTACGGCGGCGCTCAAGCCCCTGTATCTATCACGCTGGAACACTCTAAGCTGTTACAAGCTCAGGCCAACGAAGGTTTCTACACTCACATCCTGACTATCAACGTTGGCGGTGAAGAAGTGAAAGCAATCGTTAAAGCGATGCAACGTCACCCGTTCAAGCCAAAAGTAACTCACGTTGACTTCCAACGTGTTGAAGCTGGCCATGAACTGCACACTGTTGTTCCTGTACACTTTATCAACGAAGCTGCTGCAGTGAAAAAAGGTGGTGTTGTTGCTCACCATATCAACGAACTGGCTATCACTGTTCTGCCACAAAACCTGCCTGAATTCATCGAAGTGGATTTAGCTGACGTTGCTGTTGGTACAACTCTGCACTTATCAGACCTGAAAGTTCCAGCCGGCGTAGTCATCGCTGAACTGGCTAAAGGTGCTGGCCATGACCAGGCTGTTGTTTCTGTAAACAAACCAGCTGGCAAAGCAGACGACGCTGCTGAGTAATAATGACGGAAGTCATTCAGCTGGTAGTGGGCCTGGGTAATCCGGGCCCCGAATACAGCAATACCCGTCATAACGCTGGTCAGTGGTTCGTTGAACAACTGGCCAGTCGTTTTAATACCAGTCTGAAAGCCGAAGCCAAGTTTTTTGGCCTGACCGGCAAGTTCATGTTGCAAGGCCGTGAAATTAAATTACTGGTGCCGACAACCTATATGAACTTAAGCGGCAAAGCGGTTCTCGCTATGGCGCAGTTTTATAAAATTCCACCTGAAGCTATTCTGGTTGCGCATGACGAAATGGCGTTGGAACCTGGCATTGCCAAGCTGAAACTCGGTGGTGGCCACGCCGGCCATAATGGCTTAAAAGATATAACAGCCAAATTTGGCAATAATCCGAATTTTTACCGCCTGCGGCTTGGTATTGGCCATCCGGGTCATAAAGACAAAGTCACAGGTTATGTGCTGGGCAAAGCGCCGCAGCAAGAGCAAAAGCTAATCGAAGACGCGCTGGATGAAAGCCTGCGCTGTTTTGAGCTTTGGCAACAGCAGGATCTGGTGAAAGCCCAGCATAGATTACATAGTTTTAAAGCCAAGGTTTAGCGCACACAGCTGCACTCTGGCACACACTGATAGACACATACTGAAATGTATCATTTCAGTTCAGGTTCGTTTCGCAGGCTCGCCCTGTATTTTGTTCAAAGGATCATCTCATGGGTTTTAAATGTGGCATCGTTGGTTTACCAAACGTCGGTAAATCTACTTTATTCAACGCGTTGACCAAAGCAGGCATTGAAGCGGCCAACTTCCCGTTTTGTACCATTGAGCCAAATACCGGAGTGGTACCGGTGCCGGATTTACGCTTGCAGCAGCTGGCTGAAATTGTCAATCCACAACGTATTCTGCCAACCACCATGGAGTTTGTGGATATCGCCGGTTTAGTCAAAGGCGCGTCCAAAGGTGAAGGCCTTGGCAACAAGTTCCTGGCCAATATCCGTGAAACTGACGCTATTGGCCACGTCGTGCGTTGTTTTGACGATGAAAACATCATCCACGTCGCCGGCAAAATTGACCCGGCTGACGATATCGACACTATCAATATGGAACTGGTACTGGCCGATATGGACAGCGCGGAAAAAGCGATTTTCCGCGTCAGCAAAAAAGCCAAAGCCGGTGACAAAGACGCCAAAGCTGAAATTGAAGTGCTGGAGAAAGTAAAAAAACATCTGGAAGAAGGCCTGACTTTACGTCAACTGGCTTTGTCTGATGATGAAAAAGCGTTGATCTCCTACATGAACTTTTTAACCATCAAACCAACCATGTATATCGCCAACGTGCTGGAAGATGGTTTTGAAAATAACCCACATTTAGATGTGGTACGTGAAATTGCCGCCAAAGAAGGCGCTATTGTGGTGCCAGTCTGTGCCGCTATTGAATCAGAAATTTCTGAGCTGGAAGACGACGAAAAAGCCGAGTTTTTAGAGTCGATGGGCCTGGAAGAGCCAGGCCTGAACCGCGTGATCCGTGGCGGTTATTCGCTGCTGAACCTGCACACTTATTTCACCGCTGGTGTCAAAGAAGTGCGCGCCTGGACTATTCCGGTTGGCGCCACTGCGCCACAAGCCGCTGGTGTCATTCACACCGACTTTGAA
Organism: Rheinheimera sp.; assembly: GCF_036782235.1. GTDB lineage: Bacteria > Pseudomonadota > Gammaproteobacteria > Enterobacterales > Alteromonadaceae > Pararheinheimera. The sequence continues at coordinate 130,052 of NZ_DAIPZL010000008.1, forward strand.
AAAGGTTTTATCCGCGCTCAGGTGGTTTCTTTTGACGACTTTATCGCCTGTAAAGGTGAAGCCGGTGCCAAAGAAGCAGGCAAACTGCGGGTTGAAGGTAAAACTTATGTCTGTAAAGACGGCGACGTGATGCACTTCCTGTTTAACGTTTAAGTCTCTTTAAGCTCTTTATAAATAACAAAGCCACCTTATGGTGGCTTTGTTATTTCTGGCGATTGGCAAAACAACACAGGCTTTGTTTTGCCAAACATCGTTAGCCGACTGGCCGGTAATTATCCTGCATTGGATAACTTCGGGCATAAAGCGCAAATATCGCCGCTGCCAAAAGCGCAAAAGCGGCAAAAAAGAACATTAAAAACGCCGTTTCACTCAAGCCACTTTGCGTCACCTGCGCTGTTACAGCCGGTGTTTTAATACTGTTATTGGCAAGTAAAACCCATAAGTTACCGACTGTCACTGACAGGTTCCAGAAACTGGTGATGGTGCCTTTCATCGCCGCAGGCGCCTGACTATAAGCAAATTCAAGACCGGTCGCTGATACCAGCACTTCGCCCATGGTTAATAAGGCGTAAGGCAAAATTTGCCACATAATATTCATCGGTGTGCCCATGTCCATCATCAGCTGAATGCTGCCAATGACAATCCAGCTTAAGCCTGTCACCGCAATACCAGCCCCCATTTTGCGCAAAGAGGTTAATTGCACACCGCATTTTTCCAGCAATGGATAGAGCACTAGGTGGTTAAAAGGAATAAGGATCATCACCAGCGCCGGGTTTAGCGCCTGCATCATGGCCGGTTCAAACCATTCAGGTTTTACCATGTCATTGGCCTGTAAAATCCAGGTCGATGCTTTTTGGTCGAACAAAGACCAGAAAGGGGTGACCAGCGCAAATAAAATTAAAATCCTAAGTACTGAACGCACACCATCCACAGCTGCGTGCGGATGCACAACCCGGGCGCGCTCCAGTTGCATAGCAGCACCTGCCCCGCCAAACCCCATAATAAGCACCAGCGCCAGACAAAGTGACGCCACTATACCGAGTGAAGCCATTTGGGATAACGCATAAACCGCAAGCGCAGCGCCGATCATGGCCACATACAGACCAGAATTGGCCTGCCCTGGCTGTTTTGCCATTAAAGCTGTGCGCACCACGGGTAAAAAACCATGTGGATTTTTTGGCTCTGGTGGTACATGCACATAATTTTTGCGGCCAAGCCAGAAAAACAAGGTGGCGATAAACATCAAAATGCCCGGAATACCAAAGGCAACAGCAGCACCATAATATTTAAGCAGCAGCGGCATAAAGAGTGACGCAAAAAAGGAGCCAAAGTTAATAGTGAAATAAAACCAGTCAAAGGCTTTGCGCGCTAACGTCTTATTGCTTTGGTCAAATTGGTCGCCCATAAAAGACGACACCAAAGGTTTAATACCACCAGAGCCCAGCGCTATTAAAAATAAGCCGGTATAAAACCCCTGCACACTGTGTTCAAAAATGGCTAAAAAGGCATGACCGACACAATAAATTAAACTCAGCCATAAAATGGTGTTGTATTTACCAAAAAGCCGGTCCGCCAGATAACCGCCTAATAAAGGAAAAAAATACACCCCAATAACAAAAGAGTGGAACACGTCTTTGGCAGCACCGGCTCTTAATTCTTCCGGAATGGCTAATAACAGAGCTGTCATTAAAAAAGGCGTCAGAATATTGCGCATGCCATAAAAGCTAAAACGCTCGCAGGCTTCGCTGGCAATAATGTAAGGCAGTTGTTTTGGCCAGCGTGGGCCTGCTGTATCTGCGGTCTGAGTTGTCGGGGTCGACATGAGATCTCCTGTAATATTTTTTTATGCCTTGGCATAAATAGCAGTCTTGGCTGCAGTCGGAGCGTGGCATTTGCCTACGCGGGATTTGGGATACTAACGGATTTTCCAACTAAACCCCAGCCTAAAGCAGGCTAAGCCCATGGAATTTGGGCTAAAACTGGCTAAGCTGCAGACAATCTGCATAGAAAAACAGCAAACAAACTGAATTCGCTTTATTGCGGCAAAAAATGGGTTGACGTTAAAAACGCATCTGAGCATAATACGCGCCACTTGCTTAGGACAACTAAGACACAGTGGCTACATAGCTCAGCTGGTTAGAGCACAGCACTCATAATGCTGGGGTCGCAGGTTCGATTCCCGCTGTAGCCACCACTTTCTCTGCGTTGTTCGCCGTAAATTGCGGAAATGGCGAAATTGGTAGACGCACTGGATTTAGGTTCCAGCGCCGCGAGGCGTGAGAGTTCGAGTCTCTCTTTCCGCACCAAAGCAAGTAAGAATTCTGCAGTTTCTGCAGGGGTATAGCCAAGCGGTAAGGCAGCGGGTTTTGATCCCGCCATTCTGGGGTTCGAATCCCTGTACCCCTGCCATTAAATTTAGTGGCAGTATGGTCATCAGTTCATACAATTAGCGCCACAAAATTTCTGCAGGGGTATAGCCAAGCGGTAAGGCAGCGGGTTTTGATCCCGCCATTCT
>NZ_DAIPZL010000008.1:132666-160528 GCF_036782235.1 Rheinheimera sp.
GGGGTTCGAATCCCTGTACCCCTGCCATTCTTTGATAACCCAGCTTATGCTGGGTTTTCTTTTTTCTGCGTTCTGTAAAAGTCAGCGGCCAAGGGCGTTGCAAGGGGTATGCTTAAATGAGTATGCTGCAATCAGCTGTTTCATTGCCTCAGGCCAGGTTATGCCTTTAAGCCAAACCACAGACAAAATCACAATTGCCACAGGTCGCAGCCTGCAAAGCTGGTTCGATTTTTTAACAGCACAGCAGGCCGGCAACCTCAACCACCCACAAATTGCCGCTTTATTAAAAAGCCAGTCAGGGGTATCTGATTGGTGGGCACAAAGTCTGACGGTCAAGTTTGAACAGCATCTGGGTAAACGCCAGCCGGGCCAGGACTGCAGCGGCCAATTTAAGTTATCGGTGAATAAAACGCTGTCAGGACAGCTTGATGAAACGCTAACACTCTGGCTACAGGCTGTTGCCGGCATCCAGAGTTTTAATCAAGTGCAGTTAAAGGCAGAACCCAGAGTCAGTCAGACTGAAAAGTGGCGTTATTGGCGCTGTGAACTTGTGGACGGTTCGCGTCTGGTGCTTCATATTCAGCAAAAAGCCACTGATAAAGTAGCTTTGTCGTTACAACATGAGCAGCTCACTACCGCAGAAGAGTTGGAACAGTGGCGCAGTTTCTGGAAAACAGCATTACCACTGTTGTTAAGCCAGGCCGGCGTTCAATAACCGCTTGAGACTGAGCAGGTTGTTGCAATAAACCAGATCCGGCTGCTTTAACCTTTGAGCCCAGCGGCATAAGCGCCTACCCAGGCTTTCAGTGGACCGGCCTTGGCCGCTGCAGTTAACCCCAGTTTGCGCGCCAGTCTGAGCACTGGCCAGCGGCTACTAAACAACTGATAAAAGCCATCCATCGCCGACATCATCAATAAGTTCGCTTTTTTGCGCTCTTGCCAATACTGTTGCAGCAGCTGGCTATCAGCTAAATCACGCCCTTCAGATAGCGCCTGCAACACCAGCTCTGAAAGTAAAGCTGCGTCGGCAAACCCTAGGTTTACACCCTGTCCGGCCAGCGGATTAATACTGTGGGCAGCATCGCCCACCAACACCACCCTACCTTGCCAATAACGGTTGGCATGCATTCGGGTCAGTGGAAACCAGCCTTGTTGTTTGACGGCTATTTTGCCAAGTTTGGCCGGGAAGTTTTTTTGAATTTCCAGTGCAAGCTGCGCCGCCGGTAACTGCGCCAGCGCTTTTACTTTGGGTAAATCGTCATACCAAACCAAAGACGCCTGGGCGCCAGGCAAGGGCAAAAAGGCTCTTGGGCCTTGTTCGGTAAATTGTTGCCAGGTGATGTCCTGCTGCGGATATTCAGTATCAACAGTGGCTACCAGGCAGGCCTGTTGGTATTGCCAGCCATTGTGGCCAATGCCGGCCAGGTTGCGCAGTTGTGACTGTGCGCCGTCGGCCGCTATCAGTAACCGGCCAGAAATTTCACCAAATTCTTTGGTGGTGACAGATGCATAACCAGAAATTGCGCTTTGCTGCGACAAGGACACGACAGTAGCCGGGCAAAACAACGTAATAAATTCATTAAACTGCTGCCACATGGTTTTTTGCAGGCTGTTATTTTCAATAATATGGCCAAGATAAGGCTGATCCAGCTCAGTTGCGGTAAATGTCAGCCCTTCGTTGTGAGGCTGGCTGTCGCCTTCAAACGCCTGTAAAGCACGATAAGGGCATAAGCGGGTGGCAGGCAAATGTTGCCAGACGCCAATATCCTGCAGCCATTGTTCACTGCGTCTGTTAATGGCGCTAACCCGTAAATCTATTGGCGGCTCTGTGGTCTCTGCTGCATCTGTGGGCATAGAGTCCTGCACTAAACTGAGCGGCGTTTTTTCAATCACAGCCACCTGCAAACCGGCCTGGCTAAATCTGAGTGCTAACGAAGCGCCCACCATACCGCCGCCCACAATCAGAATATCAAACAGTTTTTTTGTCATGCCCCTGCATCCCGGCCGCTTGTTATTTGCAGTTTATTCTACCTGAGAATAAGAAGCCTGCCCTGCGCCAGATCAGCAAAGCCAATATTTTTTTAACACCATGAAAGAAATGGCCTCTTTTACCGGTTTATTGTTTTACTCAACTATTGTATTCAACGACCTACAAGGACTGCCCCATGTATTTTCCCACCAAAACATTGCTGCTGATTACTACTTTGCTCGTTACGCTCGGCGCTGCCGCCAACACAACAGCGACTGTCATTGCAGATAACCCACAACAAGTCCGGCCTTTACTTAATGGCATGACGGCGCCGGCCGTTACTTTATTGGATCAACAAGGTAAAGAAGTGCAATTGCTCACTGAAGTTGGCAAAAAACCTACTGTGTTGGTGTTTTACCGTGGTGACTGGTGCCCTTATTGCAATGCCCAGCTGGCAGGGCTTCAAGATATTGAACCCAAACTGAAAGCCTTGGGTTATCAGCTGCTTGCCATTAGCCCACAAGCACCAAAAGCGGTGACGGATAGCCAGGCCAACACCAAAGGCGCTGCGCTGAATTATCGTTTATTGTCCGATCAACCACTTCATGTCGCCCGTGCTTTTGGCCTGGCTTATTATCTGGACGATAAAACCACAGCTTTATATAAAGGCAGTTATGGTATTGAGCTCACCTACGACAACACAGGCAAAGCTGTGCTGCCGGTGCCTGCGGTTTATATTCTCAATAGCAAAGCCGAAGTGCAGTTTAGTTATGTGCATATCAACTATAAAACCAGGCTGGAACCTGAATTGTTATTGCTGGCCGCCAAATTAGCGGCAAAGCGCTGAACCAGAGATCACAGCCACTGTGAAAACCGCATATAAAAACCATCTTTATTCGGATATTTAGCATATTCATGCCATGCTGATGCAGCAGTTTTGTGCATTGCTAAAAGGCAGGAAAAATGCGTTGACGGCCGGTGAAAAATCCGGCATTTTGCGCGCCCAAATCACCTTTACTCAGTCGGTATTGTGCTTGTTTCTGCTGCGTTTTGTTTTGCGCCATTAAGCACAACTGGCTACAGTAAGGTGTCCTTTTTATTTTGGCTTGGAGAACCTTTGCATGCGTAATGTAACAGTTGCCGCTACCCAGATGGTGGGTGGCTGGAATGTGGAAGAAAATATTGCCCGTGGGGAAAAACTGGTACGTCAGGCTGCTGCCCAGGGTGCACAAATTATCCTGCTGCAAGAGTTATTTGAGCGTAACTACTTCTGCCAAAAGCAAAAACCAGAATATCTTGAATTTGCAACACCGCTGGAAAACAACGCTGCTGTTGCGCATTTCACCAAGATAGCCAAAGAACTGAATGTGGTGCTGCCTATCAGTTTTTATGAGCGCGCCGGCAACTGCCTGTACAACAGCGTGGCGGTGATTGATGCTGATGGTGCTTACCTTGGCACTTACCGTAAAAGCCATATCCCGGATGGCCCGGGTTACAGCGAAAAATACTATTTCACCCCTGGCGACACCGGCTTTAAAGTCTGGGATACCGCTTATGCCAAAATTGGTATTGGTATTTGCTGGGATCAGTGGTTCCCTGAGTGTGCCCGCACTATGGCATTAATGGGCGCTGAGCTGCTGTTTTACCCAACCGCCATTGGCAGTGAACCACATGACGCTACTATTTCATCACGCGACCACTGGCAGCGTACCCAACAAGGCCATGCCGCCGCTAACCTGGTGCCGCTGATTGCCTCTAACCGTATTGGTACTGAAACCGAACAGGATTTTTCTATTACGTTCTACGGCAGCAGTTTTATTGCAGACCAGTTTGGTGCCAAGGTACAGGAAGCGGATGAAGTCAGCGAAGCTGTGCTGGTACACACTTTTGACTTAGATGAGCTGGCGCATATCCGCCGCAGCTGGGGTGTGTTCCGTGACCGCCGTATCGACATTTTTGATACCCTGCTGACCAAAGACGGCAAAACAAAGCCAAAAAACAGCAACGAATAAGGCATTCAGGGGGTAAAACCCACGCCTTATCAATACATCACATCAGGCCGGAGATTTCTGGCCTGAGTATTTTTCAGCAGTCATCTTTAGTCCAGAACTCTGGACCAGCATAAGGATCCTGACGTGAGCGGATTTATTTCAGATCGTACCTTACAAAGCACCCCAAGAGCCGACGGTTTTTATATGCCGGCCGAATGGGCGACCCACAAACAAACCTGGCTGGTCTGGCCGGAGCGCACCGACAACTGGCGCTTAGGTGCTAAGCCGGCACAACAGGCATTTTGTGCGGTCATTCGTGCTATTGCCCGTTTTGAACCTGTCACTGTGATGGCATCTGCAAAACAGTTTGCCAACGCCCAGGCCCAGCTGGCAATGGAGCCCACCAATCACCCAATCCGCGTCATTGAAGTGTCAACCGACGACGCCTGGTGCCGTGACACAGGCCCTACTTTTGTCACCAATGGCAAAGAAGTACGGGGTGTTGACTGGACCTTTAATGCCTGGGGCGGTCTGGATGGCGGTTTATATTTCCCTTGGGATAAAGACGATCAGGTGGCGCAAAAGGTACTGAATGTCGAAGGCCTGCCCCGTTACCGCACTGAAGGTTTTGTGCTGGAAGGCGGCGCTATTCATACAGACGGAGAAGGCACTTTATTAACCACGGCCGAGTGTTTACTGAATAAAAACCGTAACCCACATTTAACCAAAAGCCAGATTGAACAAAAGCTCAGTGATTACCTTGGCATCGACAAAGTGATTTGGCTGGAAGACGGCATTTTTAATGACGAAACCGACGGTCATGTGGACAACATGTGTTGTTTTGTCCGCCCTGGCGAAGTGCTGCTGGCCTGGACTGATGATGAGTCTGACCCACAATATGCCCGCTCTAAAGCAGCGCTGGAAGTGCTGGAAAACAGCACCGACGCCAAAGGCCGTAAATTTATTATTCATAAACTGCCGGTGCCTGGCCCTTTGCTGGCCAAAGCTGAAGAATATGCATCAGTGGATTTAACGGGTTCAGCCACACCACGCGAAGCGCAAGCGCGTTTAGCCGGCTCTTACATCAACTTTTATTTATGTAATGGCGGCCTGGTGTTACCAACTTTTGACGATCCGATGGACAAAGTTGCAGTTGAAATTTTAAGCAAGGTATTTCCACAACATCAGGTGGTGACAGTACCAGGCCGGGAAATTCTGCTCGGCGGTGGCAATGTGCACTGTATTACCCAGCAACAGCCCGCTTAACACAGCAATTTAACCTTTCATTGCAAGCAAAACGTAAAAAAGCACCAACAAGGTGCTTTTTTTGTTTGCTTTTTAATCACTCAATTTAGGTTTTTTTATTAAAAAATAGTAAACACCCTGAGCGAAATGTTAGCATCGGATGCGCTTTATTTTTTAGTGACAATAAATATCAGGGAATCATCATGTTTCAACTTAAAAGAACGCTTATCTCTGCATCAGTGCTGATTGCACTGACTGCGTGTGGCGGTAGTGACAATAAAAATACAGCTCCGCAAGTCAAAAGTGAAAGTTTTGCCGGCGGTTTAGTTTGGGTGCCAATTACCGGTAAATTAGTTGCCCGTGATGTGGACGGTGATCCAATGACTATCACCAAAATAGCCGAAGACGGTGTTGCTATCGCGCCTAAAAATGGCGTTTATGCGTTAAAAAATGGCAACCTGGTGTTAACAGGCCCTGAGTTCAGCTACACAGCGTTAAAACCTGGCGCCACAGTCTTTAGCTACACAGTGTCTGATGGCAAAGAAAGCAGCACAGCCACCATCCAGATCGGCGCCTCAAAAACCGACCCACTGGCGGATCAACAATGGCACTTACGCAACACTGGCCAAAAAGCCTATGCCATGAGCGACAGCCTGATCGAACAGTACTCGTTACAATTACAACGTATTCTGGGCTGGAGCAAAGAAGATGCGGATGCGCGCGCAGCAAAACGTGCTGACCCTTCAGTATTAAAAGCCAACGAAGATATGAACGTGCTGGGTGCTTATGCACTGGGCGCAACAGGTAAAAATACCATCGCCGTCGTTGTCGACAGCGGCCTGGAAATTAACCACGAAGATTTGGTGGCGAACGTGTTACCAAACCGCTCGTTAAATCTGGTGAAAGGCGCAGCCGACCCAACCAACCCAACAAGCATGGCCACAGGTGGCGACCACGGTACCAGCGTTGCCGGTTTAATTGCTGCTACAGGCTGGAATGGTCTGGGTGGTCGTGGTGTAGCACCTGATGCCCAACTGATTGGTATGAACTACCTGGCCTCTCAAGGTGCCCGTAGCACTTTGTTAATTCATGGACACCCGGGCAGTGGTATTGGTGTCAACGAACCCGTTGCCGTCTTTAACCGCAGTTACGGTACGACAGTACCAGCCGCCATTGCTTACAGCGAGCAGTCAGAACTGATCCAGGCTTACAGCGCCAAAGTACTTCGCGCAGGCAAAGGTGTGGTGAACGTCAAAGCCGCTGGTAACTCATTCCTGGACGGTAACGACTATGATGCCGACCTGTGCTGGGACAACGGTGCCAACGCCCTGGGCTTAACCTGTTACAACGGTGCTTTAGAGCCAAGCCAGAACACGCCGTATTACATGACTATTGCCGCAGTGAACTCTGATGGCCGTCACACCAGTTATTCTACCGCCGGAGCCAACCTGTTAGTATCTGCTCCTGCCGGTGAATACGGTACCTTCGCCCCGGCCATGGTGACCACAGATCAAATGACCTGTTTACGCGGTTACAGTAGCTTTACCGGTGTGGATTTATACGATAAAGCTTACTGGCCAGGTTTTTTTGCCGGTTATTTCCCGTTTAATAACCCAGGCCATAAAGACAACACCAGCTGTAACTACACTTCAACCTTTAACGGTACTTCATCTGCAGCGCCAAACGCTTCAGGTGTGGTCAGCCTGATGCTGTCAGCCAATCCAAACCTGAGCTACCGTGACGTGCGCGACATTCTGGTACAAACCAGTACCAAAGTAGATGCGGCCAACAAAGCTGTAACCCTGAAAACTCCGGATGGCGACTTTGTTGCGCATCAGGGTTGGGTGAAAAACAAAGCCGGTTATGAATTTAACAATAACTACGGTTTTGGTCGCGTCGACGCAGGCAAAGCTGTTGCTTTAGCAAAACAACACAAAGCATTACCAGCTGAAAAAGTATCAGCCTGGAAAGGTGTTGGTGTCTATGCTGCCGATAAACAAGCGCTGGCGCTGGTCGTTCCTGACAACAGCGTCGCCGGCGCAGAGCTGAGCATTGACGTAACTGACGATATCAAACTGGAAGGGGCACAGTTTAAATTCAGCATCACAAACCCTGAATACAACTACGGTTTTGAAACTGCTGATGGTGTATTCCAGACCACTGCCGGTATCGACTTAGCCATTGAAGTCACTTCACCTGCCGGAACCCGCAGCGTGTTGTTGTCGTCTAAACAAGCACTGATTTACCCGGCATTAAGCCCGGATTTCTCTGATAACCCGGGGTATCTGCTGAAAGATACAGTACTGTTAAGCAATGCGTTTTACGGTGAGTCAGCCAAAGGTACCTGGAAAATCCGTGTACTTGACGTCAACGGTGCAAACTACGAGTCAGCCGGCGGTCTTCTGGAAGTTGATGGTTATATGAATAACAGCGAAACCTCTCGGGTTGAAGGTGTAGCTCTGCGTGTCTTTGGTCACTAAGTCGAGGAATAAACGATGAATACAAAATTAACTGCTTTGGCACTGCTCATTACTGCCATGGCTTTGCCTGCGACTGCGACTGAACAAGACAAAGAGTTGCGTCAACTGACCAAACAAGCTGAACAGACTCAGCCAGCGACTAAAAAAGGCCTGCGTGGCCCTATTTATGAAGTACAACCTGAACTGCGGGTTGTTGCTGCTGAAACAGCACAGGCTGCTGATGTGGTTGCCAGCTTTGGTGAACAGGTGATTGTGCGCAGTGTGTCGCCGATGCTGGTGCAAAACACTGACATTGTGCCTGGTACTGTGGTGAAAAACCGCATGACAGGTGAATTGGGTCATTACAGCGGTATTGTCAGCGTGTTGTTAAAAGACGCATCTCAACTCGCGCAGCTGCAAAAAGAGTTTGATTTAACTCTGGTGCAAAGTGCCGGTGATGAGCGTCTGGTGTTGTTACAAGCCAAAGCAAATACCAACCTGATGAAACTGCGAAAAGCGCTGGCTGAATCTGCCCTGGTACAGGAAGTTCAGCTGGATCTGATTGAAAAACGTGATGTTGCTTATTAATAAGCAGCACTGCTTTTCAGGCAGAACAAGCATCAGCTAAGCTGATGCTTGTATGTAAAAAACGGCGCCAAGGCGCCGTTTTTTTATGTTGCCTACCAAAGTGCACTGCGATGGCAGACTCTCGTTTGAGCGCTCATGTGGCCGACCCGTTTTCCTGCTGTGACGTGGCTTTGTTGTTTGATCAAAATGGCAAAGCCCCACCAAAAGGCAGGGCTTTGACTGTTATAAGTCAGGCTGCTGCACCTTGCCTGGTTGTCTGGATATATTGCTCCACCACCCGCTCCAGAATGGCAATTGGCATAGCACCGTTTTTCAGCAACACATCATGAAATTCAGTCAGCTTAAATTGCTCACCCAGTTCCTGTTTGGCTTTTTCACGTAGTTCCAGAATTTTCAGCATGCCAATTTTATATGCACAGGCCTGGCCTGGCATCACAATATAACGTTCTACCTCGGCCTGCACATCAGAAGCTGCCAGCCCTGAGTTGCTGCTCATATAGGCAATGGCCTGCTCGCGCGTCCAGCGTTTATGATGAATACCAGTATCCACCACCAACCGGATAGCCCGGAACAGTTCGGCCTGTAACCGGCCCAGATCACCATAAGGATCATCCTGATACAAACCCAGCTCCGCCATCAGTTTTTCGCTGTACAACGCCCAGCCTTCTGCATACACAGTAAAAGGCAGAATTTTGCGAAAGGTAGGTAACCCCTGCAGTTCCTGCGCTATCGCCAGCTGAAAATGATGGCCCGGAATACCTTCATGCACGGCCAGGGTTTTCATGCCAAATTTGGGTGTGGCCCGCACGTCATACAAATTGGCATAAAACACACCAGGACGTGAACCATCCATCGCCGGACTGTTGTAATAAGCACCTGGCGCGGTTTTTTCGCTAAATTCCGGCACCCGGCGCACATCCATCTCAGCTTTAGGTCTGATATTAAAGGCCGGCGCTAACCTGGTATTAATATCAACCAGCAGGGTTTTATAGTCAGCCAAAATTTGCTGCCGCGCCTCTGCTGTGTCCGGATATAAAAACTGCGGATCGTCGCCGAGCGCCGTCATCATGGCGGCCACTGAGTCACCGCTGTGGCCTTGCGCCGTTAAAATCTGCTGCATTTGTGCCTGAATACGGGCAACTTCCGCCAGACCCAGCTGATGGATTTGCTCAGGTGTGAGGTCGGTGGTGGTGTGTTGTTTTAACATATAGGCGTAATAAGCATCACCGTCCGGTAACTTCCAGACACCATCGTCGGTGCTGCTTTGTGCCAATAAGCTTTGTAAATAACTGCTGAGCTGCTGATAAGCCGGTTTAACAGACTGCTGCACTGCCTCGCCCACCTGTTGTTTTAACCTTGTGGCTGTGGCGGCATCAATATCATTGAGCTGACTGATTTTATCGGCAAAGTGTTTATACAGCAGCTGATCTTCCAAAGAACCTGCGGTAAAGCCCTCTATTTCGGCCAGCACTTTTTCCAGCACAAAACGCGGTGGGATCACGCCTTTGTCAGCGCGGATTTTTAAATCTTCCACCACCTGACTAAATACCCGCTGGAACTGGTTTAACCGGCTGATATAGTGTTCGGCGTCGGTGAGATCCGCCAGCGGATGGCTGCTGACCATAAATTTCGGTAAGTTGCTCTGAATCCCAAACAACTGATTGACCGGATAACTGTGATAACGCCAGCGTTCGCCTTCACTGCTGTGCGCCATAAACCACTCCAGCATATCGTAGTTCAGCCGCTGTGCTTCAGACATCGTATTGCGGTCATAACTGCGCAGTGTGGCAAGGTCGGTTTTCATTTTGGCAAACTGCTGATCCGCCGCCTGCTGACTGCGATCATCCAGCTGCGCATTGTGCGAGCGAAGGCCAAAAGACTCCAGTAGCCGCAGTTGAGTCAGCAGCTCCGGGCTGGTGAGACCAAATTCCAGAAACACCCGTTCATAAAATACCCGGCTGGAAAAAGGTTTAAACCAGACCGCATTCACCACCAGCACAGCTGCAGCCAACAGCAGTACCCCTAAAATTCTTAACAACCACTTTGCCATTTTTTCCCTCCATTTTTATTTTTATAAAACATAGCTTTACTCATTTATGCCCCTGGCTGTCAATGACAAAACGCCACTACTGGTCTAAACAGCTACTGTTGCGAACCTGAGTTTTCCATTAAAATGCGCGGCCGCGTTGCAGTCGCGCGCTCAGAATCATGTGGTAGGAGTAAAACTGATGGCCAGAGCCTGTGCTTGTCATATCCTGGTAAAAACCCAGGAAGAAGCCCAAAACCTGAAACAACAATTGGCCAAAGGTGCTAATTTTCATGAGCTTGCGAAAAAACACTCCTTATGCCCTTCAGGGAAAAAAGGCGGTGATTTAGGCGAATTCCGTGCCGGCCAAATGGTAAAACCTTTTGACGATGTGGTGTTTAAAAAGCCATTATTAGAAGTCCATGGTCCGGTAAAAACCCAGTTTGGTTTTCATTTGATCAAAACCCTTTACCGCAGTTAATACAGCCGCACAGCAATACAGGAATAGCCGGATGCAACTTTCGCTTTGCCAGTTTGATACAGACGCCAAAGCCATTCTGGCTATTTTTAACCACGCCATTTTGCACACCACAGCTTTATATGAATACAAACCCCGCACGCTGGACACTATGCAGCAGTGGTTTGCCAATAAAGCTGCCGGCAACTTCCCGGTCTGGGGGTTAAAAAACAATGAGGGTGAGCTGCTGGCTTTTGGCAGTTACGGCACTTTTCGCGCATTTCCGGCTTTTAAATATTCGGTGGAGCATTCGGTTTATGTGCACCCGGATCATCAGGGCAAAGGTTATGGCAGCCTGATGTTGCAACAGCTGATTCAAAGCGCAGAGCAACAGGGTTATCACCTGCTGATTGGTGGCATCGATGCCAGCAACAGCGGCAGTATTGCCTTGCACCAAAAACATGGGTTTGTGCACAGCGGCACCATTACCCAGGCCGGTTTTAAGTTTGGCCGTTATCTGGATTTAGCTTTTTATCAGCTGACGTTAAAAACGCCGCTTGAACCTGTGGATGGTTAAGCAGCACAAAGCTGGCTGTTTTATCGAACAACAAAGGAGCCATTGGCTCCTTTTGTTTTTACAACAATAGGCCAGATACCAGCCGCTGTTATTGTGGCCTTTTTTTGCCAAGCGCTATAGCGCGCAGTTTGGCCTTTTCAATAGACAACTTTTTGTTATTGCTGATTTTTTTCTTCATTTTTACTTCAGCATCAGCAGCATCTTCTTTGGCTTTACTGGAGTGATTAAACTTCGGATTATGCTCATAACCCGGCAATACCTGCTGCTCTATCACCTGTTTAATCAGTTTTTCAATTTGCGCCAGCATCGGTAAATCATCAGGTGTCACTAAAGTCACCGCCAGACCAAAACGGCCTGCTCGGCCGGTACGGCCAATACGGTGGACATAATCTTCGGCCACATGCGGCAAATCGTAATTCACCACTATCGGCAAATCTTCAATATCCAGGCCACGGGCGGCGATATCGGTGGCCACTAAGACCCGCAAATTGCCGTCTTTAAAATCCTGCAGCACTTTGGTTCTGTGGCCCTGACTTTTATCACCATGAATACTGGCCGCTTCAATACCATCGAGCGCCAGCTGTTTACTCAAGCGGTCGGCACCATGTTTAGTGCGGCTGAAAATCAGCACCTGTTGCCAGTTACGGGCACCTATTACATGAGATAACAACTCACGTTTACGCTGCGAATCGACCCGAAACGCCAGCTGTTGCACCTGGGCAGACGCCGAGTTGGCGGTGGCCACTTCTATCAGCTCAGGGCTTTTCAGTAAGGTATCTGCCAGCTCTTTGATTTCTTTGGAAAAGGTGGCAGAGAACAACAGCGTTTGCCGCTCAGGCGGTAACTTGGCCATCACCCGCTTAATATCGTGAATAAAGCCCATATCCAGCATACGGTCAGCTTCGTCCAATACTAACACTTCCAGCTGATACAAGCTGATGGTGCCCTGATGCATATGGTCCAAAAGCCGGCCTGGTGTGGCGATTAAAATATCCAGCCCGCCTTCAGCAGCTTCCAGCTGTGGGTTCATCGACACACCACCATAAAACACTGCAGTTTTCAGCGGTAAATGCCGGGCGTAAGCGGCAATATTATCCGCCACCTGCTGGGCGAGTTCACGGGTAGGTGTTAACACTAAACAACGTACTTGTTTGGCTTGCAGGCTTTTGGGCGCACTGCTGAGCTTTTGCAATATCGGCAAGGTAAAAGCGGCGGTTTTGCCGGTGCCGGTTTGGGCACCACCCAACACATCTTTGCCTTGTAAAATCACCGGTATGGTTTTTTGCTGAATTGGCGTTGGGCTTTGATAGCCCTGCTCGGCGATTGCCTTTAAGATAGGCGCATTTAACGCCAAATCTGCAAATTGCATAAAGTTCCTTGAATTGGGGCGCTGGCCTTTGCGGCCTACAACAACGGCTGTCGGAAAAAACGGCGGCCAAAAAAACGAGCAGAGTATAGCAGAATCAACCTTTGCGGGATATTTCACCTTTGTCAGCAGCGCCAGAACCCCAATCTGAGACAGAAACAAAAACGCCCCAATCCTGGTTTGTCTATCTGGTGCAAACCGGCAAAGGTGTACTCTATACCGGCATCAGCACCGACCCGGCACGACGCTTGCGCCAACACAGTGGCGAACTCACCGGTGGTGCCAAAGCTTTACGCGGTAAAGGGCCATTAACTTTGGTGTGGCAATATCAGGCTCCAAACCGCAGTGTGGCAAGTCTTTGGGAGTATCAGCTAAAACAGTTAAAAAAAGCCGACAAGAACCGACTGATTGCCGGAGCTTTACTGTCAGAACTACTGCCGCAGCCAAAGCAACCTTAGTTTTCAAAACGCGAATTCAGCAAGTCACAGGTTCGCAGACGCAGCCATAAAAGTGACAGCTTCGTAAAGCACTGCTTTAACCTTAAAAACATCTTGTTCACCAGAAGTCGAATAGCGGTAAAAACTGCCAGCGGTTATGATCGGTACTTCCAGGCTTTTTGCTGGCTGTTGACTGCTTTGGAGTATTATTTTGGATAATTTTCTGCTGATTTTGCTGTATCTGGCCATTGGGGTTGGCGTCCGTTTTATCCCCAAATTCAGCCAGGACACGCCGGCTGTACTCAATGCTTTTGTGCTTTATATTGCTTTGCCAGCCCTTATTTTGCAGAAAATTCCGGCCCTGACTTTATCCTCAGCGCTACTGATCCCTGCTGTAACGCCCTGGCTGTTATTGCTCATCGTGGTGGCTTTGGTGCTGCTGCTCAGTAAAATGTTCCAGTGGAGCCGCGACGTTACCGCAGCACTTTTAATAGTACTGCCACTTGGTAATACCTCGTTTTTGGGGTTTCCAATGATAGAGGCGTTTTTTGGTGGCGACCATCTGCCTTATGCGCTGATTTACGACCAGGTCGGCTCTTTTGTCGCTCTTGCCACCTACTCCACTATTCTGGCCGCTGCATTTAGCCCCAGCGCCGAAAAAGCCACGGTCAAAAGTATCAGCCTGAAAATTTTAACTTTCCCGCCTTTTCTGGCCTTAGTGGCAGCTTTGCTTTTGAAAAACACCCCCTACCCCAGTTTTTTCCAGGCGCTGATCGACAACCTGGCACAAACTTTAGTGCCACTGATTATGGTGGCCGTAGGTTTTACCTTAAGGTTTTCGCTCGGTGGCGAGAGGTTATCACCGCTGGTGAGTGGGATCAGCATCAAACTGATTTTAATGCCGTTATTGGCTTATGCCGGTTGTTATGCTCTGGGGTTAGAAGGCAAAGCAGTGACGGTCTCGGTTTTTGAAGCCGCCATGCCACCGATGATTTCCGCCGGCGCCATCGCTATTATGGCCGGCCTGGCACCCAGGATGGTGGGGAATCTGGTCGGTTTTGGGTTGTTGTTGAGTTTTGTCACTTTGCCGATTTGGTATTGGATTTTGAGCTGAGGCTTGGTGTTGCCAAAGTGTTGGCGGCGTTTTGCTTGATGCCGGTGGCATGGCACAAATACCTTATCTGTCGCTGACCAGCGCTATTCAGCAACCTACTGGTATTATTGATTTATTTTATGCCTGCGGCATGGCGCGAATGCGGGGTCTCGCCCCCGCGGGCGAGACCCCGCTGCTATAGCGCCATCAGCTGCAGGCTGAAAACAAGCCAAATCAGCCCTTCAGCGCTGCTGCCGACTCCCGCACGACCAGCTCTGGCACAAACACATTATTCACAACCACGCTGTCGTCTTTGTACAGATGTTTTAATAACCACAAAGCGGCCATTTTGCCCATTTCGTGGATGGGGTTGTTCACTGTGGTGAGTTTGGGGGAGATATAACGGGCAAAAGGAATGTTGTCGTAACCAACAAAAGATAAATCACCCGGCACTTTCAGGCCGCGGTCTAAACAAACGGAAATGGCGCCCGACACCATCTGGTCGTTGGCACAGACCACGGCGCTAAATGGCAATCCTGTGGCAAAGAGCTGTTCCATGCCGGCCACGCCACCGTCTTCTTTATAGTCGCCTTCCACACAAAGTCTGGGGTCAAAACTGAGGCCAAATTCAGCCAAAGCTCTTTTGTGGCCCTCAAGGCGCTCCAGCGCGTCGTGTTTACGTTTAGGGCCTGAAATATAAGCAATATTTTTATGGCCCAGCTGTAACACATGCTGGCAGGCTAAATAACCACCCAGCTCGTTATCCAGGTAAATACAACGGTCGCTGATTTGTTCGATATAGCGGTTAATCAGCACTATCGGCTTGTCACCCTGGCTGAGTTTAATTAAATACTCATCCGACACCGCTTCTACGTCGAGGATCAGCGCGTCACAACCTCTGTCCTGCAAAAACTCCACACTGTCCATTTCCTGCGCCGCATCACTGTGGCCGACGGCAATAATCACATGTTTGTTTTTGCTGCGCAGCGAAGCTTCAATTTCCGCCATCATAGGACCGTAATAAGGACCGTCCAGCTGCGACACCAGCACCCCTACGCTGTTAGAACAGTTTGACGCCAGCGACTGGGCAAAGGTATTGGGCCTGTAGCCAAGCGCAGCCATAGCATCCAGTACTTTTTGCCGGGTTTTTTCGCTGACGTTGGTGTTGTTATTCATCACCCGAGACACTGTTGCCAGCGACACGCCCGCCATCAATGACACGTCGTAAATTGTAGCCATAAGTCCTTTATTCACATACGCTTAGGTTGTTTGTGCTTTTTAGCTTACCAGCTTTTCAGCATCGGCTCTTTGTAAATCCGTGCTGATCCGGGCAATTTTTTCATTGGTCAGAATGTACCAGCGCATCACCAGTGCCACCAGCACTGAGCCAAGGGCCGGATACAGACAAAACGACCATAAAATACCTTGTTTGGCGGTTTCAGTCTGGCTTTGGTCGGCCTGATAACCATAACCGGCCAATAACCAGCCGGCGGCGGCACCACCAATGGCAAGGCCCAGTTTGATAAAAAAGATAATGGATGAATACACCATGCCTGTGGTGCGGATGCCGGTTTTCCACTGGCCATAATCCACAGTGTCGGCCATTTTTGCCCACAAAAGCGGTGTGCCGGCGTTAAAAAAGAAATTCCACAGCATAAAAAAGCCAAACGCCAGCAGGCTTTGGGAAGGTTCGATAAAATAAGCGGCCACACAAACAGCGGCGGCACAAAGCTGCACTGCAATATACAGTTTTACTTTGCAAAACCTTTTAGCAAGCGGCTGCGCCACCATACAACCGGCAATACTGCCAAGCATTCCCAGGGTAATAAAAAGGCTGATATCATCCGGCAGTTCCAGATAATATTTCACATAATAAATGGCCAGGGTGTTTTTCAGCACAGCGCCCGACAATAAAAACAGCGCCGCCAACGACAACACCCGCCACTGATCATTGGCCCATAAAGCTTTCCAACCTTGCGCCAGGCTATTTTGTTCAGCCGGCGGTTGTACCCTCTCTTTGGTGCCGTAAAAACAGGCTAAAAACATCAGCACCCCGGCCACACTCATTGCCAGAATGGTCAGCTGATAGCCTTTGGCTTTATCACCTTCCCCAAAATAATCCACCAGCGGCAAAGTGCAGGCCGACACCAACAGGCCGCCCAGCATGGCAAACACAAAACGGTAACTTTGCACCGACACCCGCTCACCCGGATCGGCGGTTAACACCCCGCCCAAAGCACAATACGGAATATTAATAGCGGTATACGCCAGCATCAGCAGGGTATAAGTCAGAAAGGCGTACCACATTTTGCCGTTTTCAGAAAAATCCGGAGTGGTAAAAGCCAGCACGCTAAAGAGGCCAAAAGGCAGCGCAAACCACAATAAATAAGGCCGGAACTTGCCATGTTTGCTTTGAGTGCGGTCAGCCAGCGCGCCCATTAACGGGTCGGTAATAGCGTCAATAATACGTACCACTAAAAACATGGTGCCAACAAAAGCCGGTGAAATGCCAAAAATGTCGGTGTAAAAGAAGGTTAAAAACAGCATCACGGTCTGAAACACAATATTGCTGGCGGTATCGCCAAGCCCGTACGCTATTTTCTCCCTGACGCTGACCATCGGCCTTCCCCTGTTCTTGTTGTTATAAAGTAAAAGTACGCGACATTATGGTGCTGCAACAGCAGCATTCAAACCTAATGGATCAGACAGAAGCTGGCAAGGCGCATGCAAAAACAAGAGGCAAGCTGCCAGCGTCCTGCGCATCAGCGGCAACGGCTCTGAATAAAATCGCGGTAGGCCAGGCCACTGGTTTTAATGGTGCGCTGCTGTGTCGGGTAATCGACATACACAATGCCAAAACGTTTTAAATAACCTTCGGCCCATTCAAAATTGTCCATCAGGCTCCAGGCAAAATAACCATCCACCCGCACGCCCTGCCGGATGGCACTGTCAAGCGCCAATAAATGCGCCTGATAATAGGCCAGCCGGTCTTCATCATTGACTGCGCCGCCCAGCAGTTTATCGTCCATCGCCGCGCCATTCTCAGTGATATAGACAGGCGGCAGCTGATATTGCTGATGCAAACTGACAAGTAAATCGGTAAAAGCCTGCGGATAAATTTCCCAGCCGATATCGGTTTTGGGCGCATCCACCATATCCACAGGGGCAAAACCATGTTCAGCACAGGCCTGATACACAGTGCGGGTGTAAAAATTCACCCCAAGAAAATCCAGTGGTTCGCTGATAATGGCCAGATCGCCTGGTTCAATGCTGGGTTTATCCTGCTCGCTCAGCAGCGCAAAACTCTGCGGATATTCTCCGTCCAACACAGGTTTGATATACCACTGATTAAAATAATCATCAGCCAGCTGCGCCGCCGCTACATCGGCCGGATCCTCAGTCTGGGCATAACAAGGGGTAAAATTCAGCACCAGGCCGTTGAGGCTATGGGGGCTGTTTTTTTTCAGCACGCGAAGCGCCAGCCCATGTGCCAATAACAAATGATGTGCCGCCTGCCGGCCCCAGGCTTTTTTCTGTTTACCAGGGGCATGAATACCGGCTTCATAACCTAAA
Source organism: Rheinheimera sp. (assembly GCF_036782235.1). Classification (GTDB taxonomy): domain Bacteria; phylum Pseudomonadota; class Gammaproteobacteria; order Enterobacterales; family Alteromonadaceae; genus Pararheinheimera. The sequence goes on from NZ_DAIPZL010000008.1 coordinate 150,448, forward strand.
TAAGAGCTGCAAAAAGGCTCATTTAAGGTGGCATAACTGTCCACTCTGTTGCCAAAAGCGCGGCTGATTTTGTCGGCATAATCGGCAAATAAATAGGCGGTTTGCCGGTTTAACCAGCCGCCCTGATCTTCAAGATGCTGTGGTAAATCCCAATGATATAAAGTGACAAAGGTTTTGATATTTAACGCTTTAAGTGCATCCAGCAGCTGAATATAAAAATCAACACCGGCCTGGTTTAACGAGCCGTCCTGATGCATCACCCTGGGCCAGGAAATGGATAACCGGTAAGCGTCCACCCCCAGCGACTGAATAAGCTGCACATCATCCTGCCAGCGGTTGACATGATCACAAGCTACCAGACCGTTGGAGCCATCACGGATCTTGCCCGGCGTGGCACAAAAAGTATCCCAGATACAGGGCAAACGGCTGTCGGCACTGCCTTCAATCTGAAAAGACGCTGTGGCCACCCCAAAAATAAAATCGCGCTGGCAGAGTCTGGAATCTTTGGGTAACTGAATTGTTTTCATCGTTATTCACTGTGGTTGTGTGCTGCCACCGGCAAAACCCGGCGGCTAAGCCAGGGCGCAGTGTGCTGTTGCACTGCGGGTTAAACATCACTGTTATGACAATATGTATTGCGGCAGCAATAGCCAGCATTATTCAGGCTTTTCAGCAACTTACTGTATCAGTGGCCACTGGATTTTTGTGTTGTCGCAAACCTGAAAGCGCTTTCAAAGTTATCATCAGAAGTTAGGTGATTTTATGAAGCTCGTCAATACAGCGGGATAAAAAGGCCGGAAAATAACCAGCCACAGGCGCAGCAGCAAAGCGCAGGCAATCACAATGAGCCGTTATTATTCAGCGTGATGGCTCACAAGAGGTTAGCGGCAACAGGACAACCAGGAAGGCGGTGGTTGCCACTGGGGCAACCAGTCTAATAACGCAGCTGCAGGCATAGGCCTGGCAATGGCATAACCCTGCGCTTGCTGATAACCCATTTGCAGCAGTTTGTAGCCATGGCCTTCGGTTTCTACCCCTTCTGCAATCACCTGCATATCAAAAGCGCGGGTTAACGCCAGAATGCCCTGCAAAATTGGCACATCGTCATCATCCACCAGTAAGTCCCGGACAAAACTCTGATCCACTTTGACGCTATGCAGCGGCAAGCGTTTCAGATAAGACAAAGACGAATAACCGGTGCCAAAATCATCCAGCGCAAAACGCACGCCAAGCGCACTGCATTTGCGCATCAGGCTGCTGACAGTGCTGATATCATCCAGCGCACTGGATTCGAGAATTTCCAACTCAATATACTGCGCCAACTTTGGATTGGGCGCTAATAAAGCAGCCAGATCCTGTTCAAAATGAGCATGTTGTAAATGATTGGCCGAAATATTAATACTGACCGGCAAGCGGATGCCGCGTCTAAGCCAACTGCCCAGTTGCCGTACCGCCTCGGCCAACACCCATTGCCCCAGTTTAATGCCCAGCGAATGTTGCTCCAGCACAGGTAAAAAAGCTGCCGGCGCTAATAAACCACGCTTTGGATCCTGCCAGCGCACCAGCGCTTCCAGCCCGGTCACCTCCCCTGTTGCCATATTCACTTTGGGCTGATAAAACAGCTCAAACTGCTGTTGCTCAAGCGCCTGACGGATTTGCTCCAGCTGATGATGATAACCACGCAGCTGCTGCTCCTGCGCCGCATCAAAACGATGGTAACGGTTTTTGCCGCCTTGTTTGGCCTGGTACATTGCCTGATCGGCCTGACGTAACAGCTGATCGGCCTGCACACCGGGCTGCGGATAAAAAGTTAAGCCGGCACAGGCCGACAACCGCAGCTCCAGCCCTTCGACATACACCGGTAAACTGATTTCACTAAGCAAACGCTGTAACAAGATGGCGCCCTGCTGCTCACTGTCCAGCGAATACAGCAGCACCACAAACTCATCACCGCCAAAACGGGCAATCAAATCTTTGGGTCTTTGCAGATGCGACAGCCGCTGCGCCAGCTTCACCAGTACCTGATCCCCCAGCTGATGGCCATGATGGTCGTTAATACCTTTAAAACCGTCGATATCGAGATAAGCCAGCCCCAACAAAACCTGGGGCTGTTGATCCATCGCCTGTTGCAACGACTGCAGCAATAACAGCCGGTTGGCAAGGCCGGTCAGGCCGTCATAATGCGCCAGATGTTCCAGCCGGTGCTGTGCCATCCGCCTGGTATCGTCCAGCTGCAACAGCCGCTGCTGGGTGCGCGCCAGCCAGCCCAGCACTGTGTCTTGTTTATCTGCAGCCACTTCAATCAGGGCACCCTCTTTAGCAGACCCCAACACACTGATATGTTTGTATAAATCGGCAAGGGAGGTGCCAAGCACTGCATGAAACTGGCGCTGAACCCGCCATACCAGTAAAAACAGCGCACAGGCTATGGCAATAAAAAGGGCACGCAGCAGATCGGCTGCCAACATTGCCTGCTCCACTTGCGTCGCTGTGCGGTTGTCGACCAGCAGATAAAACTGCTGTATCGGCTGCATAATACCGGCTTTGGCCTGATGGTAACTGTCATCAAACAGCAGCTGCAGCGCGTTATGACGTGCCTGTAGCTGAGCCGGTAACGGCAACGCGGCCGCGTCCTCAGCCTGTTGCATCGCCTGAAATTCAATAGCGGTTAAATCATCAGAGGCGGCTTTGGCCTTGGCCAATAACGCAAATTCCTGCTCAGTAAAACCAGCCTGTTGCATCAGTTCCAGCAAGGCAACCGCTGGCCCATAAGCCTTGGGTTTGCTGCTGCCTGCCACCACTAAATCCCAGTACAGGCGGTGGTAATCCTGCGGCCTTGGCGCCTTGCCATCGCGGATAGCAATAATTTCGCGAAAATAATCCCGGTACTGCCGGTTGCCTGTGGTGACATAACTGCGCACCATCCGGGTTAAATCATCGGACGTTTGCCGAAGTTCGTCGGCCAGGAAAAACGACACCAGACGCTGCTGGTTGGCTTGGTCAATCACCTGTTCTGAACGCACATACCAGAAAAAACTGCCGACAAAAGCCAGCAGCAGCCAGACCGTCTGCCGAAAATAAAGTTTTAATCTGGATAACTGCTGACCTGTACCTGACAAACAACACTCCTGCTGGGTTAAAGCTGTAATGCTGACAAAGGCTTGATATGGACTTTGATAATAAGAAGGCAATTCTATGATTACAAGCCGGCCCCAATATTAGATCAGCCTAATAAACATTGTCAGCCTGCCGGCCAGCCGCTACATTAAGCCCAGCTTTTCAGCCAAAATTTTCTAACCAAATGCAAGGAACAACCATGAAAAACGCCCAACAGCTGGTGGCCGAGGCCAAAAGTCAGATCCGCGAAGTGTCCGTTGAGCAACTGGCTAGCGCCCTCAGTGACCCACACAGCATTCTGATTGACGTGCGTGAACCGGACGAATTTAATGCCGGCCATATTCACAGTGCGGTGAATTATCCGCGTGGTGTACTGGAAATGCGTATTCATCAGCATCCGGCTGTTGCTGCTATTTGTGACACCGATCAGGCTCTGGCTACTTTAGCCGGTAAAGCCGTGTATTTATTATGCCGCAGTGGTGCCCGCTCTGCGCTCGCCGCTTTGTCGTTACAACAAATGGGCTTTAGCCGGGTTTATTCAGTGACTGGCGGTTTTCAGGCCTGGCAGGACGCTGGTCTGAAGGTTGAAATCTGAACATGAATTTGTGGGTTAAGCTGCTGAAACTTCAAAACTGAAACTTCAGTTTTAACACTATAAATCGAAGCTGCAGATCAGAGGGGCGGCAGCCAATGCAGCCCAACAAGGTAACTTTTTCCAACGGACAGCTCTAAACCCCCATCTGCTGCGTACTCCACAGACAGGCAATGTCCACAACAAACACCGGCCACTGCTGCCGGTGCTGTTTTTAATAACCACAGGAGTTTTTTATGCTGAGTTATGTAACTTTTGGAGTCAGCGATTTAGCCAGCGCCCGCGAGTTTTATGCATCTTTATTATCAGAGCTGGATGCCAAACCTTTGCTGGAAATGGACAGGATCATCTTTTTTGGTCAAAGCCTGGCCAAGCCGATGCTGGCCATTTGTATTCCTTTTAACAAAGAGCCGGCCGCTCCAGGCAACGGCACTATGGTGGCTATCAGCCCGGGCAGCAAAGAGCTGGTTGACGCCCTGTATCATAAAGCCATTGCACTGGGTGCCAGCTGTGACGGCGCTCCTGGCCAACGTATTCCGGGCAAGTTTTATGGGGCTTATGTCCGGGACACAGACGGCAATAAAATTGCGTTCAGTCATTTTGGATAACTGCGCTGATGCAGCTGAACAGTGACTTTACAAAACGGGTGGTAGTGCTGCCGCATCAGCAACAATGGCAGGACTCACCGATGCCGGGGGTCAGCCGGCTGATGCTGGACAGAGCGGGCGGCGAAGTGGCGCGCGCTACCAGCCTGGTGCGGTATGCTCCAGGCTGTGGTTACCATGCTCATCGACACGACGGCGGTGAAGAAATTCTGGTGCTTGAAGGTGTGTTCAGTGATGAACATGGTGATTATCCCCCCGGCACTTACCTTCGAAACCCGCCCGGCAGCAGCCACACGCCTTTTTCTGAAAAGGGTTGTCTGCTGCTGGTGAAACTCTGGCAGTTTTCACCAGCTGACAAGGCGCAGCTGGTGCTGCCAAGCCAGCATAGCCATTTTGTGCCGGGCATAGCGCCTGGCTTAACAGTGCTACCACTGCATGAGTTTGATGGTGTCAGTACCGCATTGGTTCGTTTTGCGCCACATACCCGTTTTCACCCTCATATACACCCGGGTGGTGAAGAAATTCTGGTACTCGAAGGGCTGTTTTGTGATGAGCTGGGGCAATATCCGGCCATGAGCTGGCTTAGAAACCCAAGATACAGTCAGCATCAGCCTTTTACCGGTGCTGAAGGTGCGCTGATTTACGTCAAAGTGGGTCATTTGGGCGCGGGCTTATTAGGTGATCAATTTATTGCGCCTCACCCTTAAGCCTGGTGTTGTTAGACCTGGCTCTGTTGACCAAAGCGCGCTGTCAGGCCACTACTGTGCTGGCGGCAGTTATGCTGGCTGCGCCTGGCGCAATATTGCTACAATCGCAGCATTCAAATGTTCTGATGTCAGAGCACCACTTTTGCAAAAGCAGTGAGATCCATGCAAATCGAACATAGCTACAGCACCCTCCCTGCTGAATTTTACAGCCTTTGTGCAGCCACGCCCGTGGCAGCCCCCAGGTGGCTGGCTTTTAACCATGAGCTGGCCGCTGAGCTTGGGCTGGACGCAGCACTTTGTGAAACAGACCAAGGCCTTGCTATCTTCAGCGGTAATCAGCAAGCCCCCTGGAGTAAACCACTGGCGCAAGCTTACAGTGGTCATCAGTTTGGCCAGTTGTCCCCGCGTCTTGGTGATGGCCGGGCTTTATTGCTGGCAGAAATTATTGATCAGCAAAACCAAAAACGTGACATTCAGCTAAAAGGTGCCGGCCCAACCCCTTATTCACGCCGCGGTGATGGCCGTTCTGCGTTGGGGCCAGTGGTCAGGGAATATCTGGTGAGTGAAGCTATGCATGCACTGGGTGTTCCCAGCAGCAGAGCTTTGGCTGCTGTTTATACCGGCGAGCCGGTCTACCGGGATCAGCGGCTGCCGGGCGGCATTTTGACCCGGGTTGCCGCCAGCCATATCCGCATTGGCACTTTTCAGTATGTGGCCATGCTGCAGGACGTACCGGCGCTAAAACAACTGGCCGATTATGTTATTCACAGGCATTACCCACAGTTACAACACCAGGCCGAGCCTTATCTGGCACTGCTGCGTGCTGTCTGTCAGGCGCAGGCCAAACTGGTGGCACACTGGATGAGCCTGGGTTTTGTGCATGGCGTGATGAACACCGACAATATGACCATCAGTGGCGAAACCATCGATTATGGGCCCTGCGCTTTTATCGATAGTTATGACCCCCATACGGTGTTTAGCTCTATTGACCATCAGGGCCGTTATGCTTATAAAAACCAGCCAGCCATCACCCAGTGGAACCTGGCCAGACTGGCCGAAGCCTTGCTGCCATTGCTTGCTCCCGACGAGCCCTCAGCTATAGCCGTGGCCACCGAAGTACTCAACGAATTCCCGGCCCTGTATCAACAACAGTGGCAACAACGTTTTTGCGCCAAACTGGCCTTAACCCCAAACGCTGCGAATGTCGTATTGGTGCAGGAGCTATTGGATTTTATGGCTCAGGAGCAGCTTGATTTTACCCTGACCTTCCGACAGCTCAGTGATAGCCTGATTGGTGCGCTATCACCTGAAGGGCCAGCCGCTGCGATAAGCAATACAGCGCCATATTTACAGTGGCACCAGCGCTGGTTACAGCAGCTGCAACAAGACAACCCCAACCGGGATCTAAGTGCGCTGCAGGCGCAGATGCACAGCCAGAATCCGTTTTTTATTCCACGCAACCATCAGATAGAACAGATCATCACCCAGGTCGTACAGCAGGATGATCTGAGCTTATTTCAGCAGTTTGCCAAAGCACTGAAAAGCCCGTTCAGCGCCACAGCCAGCAATGCGATATTTGCAAAAGCGCCGCCTGCAGGCGGGCCGCATTACCGGACTTTCTGTGGTACTTAAATTGAGATACTAAAGTTGTGGTGTTTGCTCCAAAGCGCCTGAGTTGTAGCAGCTGAGTTGTCGCCATGAACAACCAACCATAAAAAGGAAGGTAACAACCTTCCTTTTTTTACCATCAGTTTTACCACCAGTCGCCAGGATCAGAAGCGCAAGCTTAGTCTTTGGTTTTAAACTGTTTGACGTTTTGTTCCAGGGTGCGGGCCAGCTGTTCCAGCTGCTGACTGGCGGTGGTAATTTTCGCCGCTTCCTGCTCAGCTTGTAGTGCTGAGCTGGTGATCTGGCCAAAGTTACGGTTAATTTCCGACGCCACCACAGATTGTTCTTCCGCCGCTGTCGCAATTTGGGTGTTCATATCACTAATTTTTATCACCGAAATATTAATGGCATTTAACGAATCACCGGCACACTGCGCCTGCTCCACACTCAGATTGGCCTGGGCCTGGCCTTCATTCATCACAGCCACAGCTTTGACTGAACTGCTTTGCATTTTTTCAATCACTTGTTGAATTTGCCGGGTCGACTCCTGGGTTCTTCTGGCCAAATTACGTACTTCGTCGGCCACCACGGCAAAACCGCGGCCCTGCTCACCTGCCCGCGCCGCTTCAATAGCGGCATTCAGCGCCAGCAGGTTGGTCTGCTCGGCAATCCCCTGGATCACTTCCAGTACAGAGCCAATCTGACGGCTGTCTTGTGATAAATGGTCTATTACCTCGGCAGCTTCACCCACTTTGGCCGCCAGCGCATTAATGCTGGACTGGGTTTTGTGCACTTCACGCTGGCCGGCATTAAATTCATCAATAGCAGTTTGCGCCAAGCCTGCTGCTTCACTGGTGTGATGCGCCACTTCAGTCACAGTTGAAGACATCTGATTAATGGCGGTCGCCCCTTGTTCAGTTGCCATTTTCTGATGGCCAATTAAATCTTCGTTCTGACGGGCAGTTTCTAATAAATTTTTTGACGCTGACAATAAAGCGTTTGCCGCCTGCATCGAATTTTGGGTGATGCCGGTCAAATGTGAAGTTAAGTCTTTCACAGCGCTTAAAATACTATTGTGGGAGCTTGCCGCCACATCCACTGTTAAATCGCCCGAGGCAATCTGGTTGATGACAAAAGCGGCATACTCCGGCTCACCACCAATAATGTTTTTTAAACTTTGTACTGAGCGGATCGCCACAAAACTACCAATACCAAGCGCGATGAGTGTCACAAGAATCATCACTTTGGAAAAGCTGTTGGTTTGCTCACGCGCAGCTGAGACCTCACGCTGAATGGAGCGCTCCTGATAATCAATCAGCTGGTTAATGCGCTTTAACCATTCGGTGTAAGCAGGTGACACTGTATTTTGCAGATACTCGCTGGCTTGCTGCTGTTGTTCGTTATTGACCATATCGAGCAAAGTGGCGGTGAGTTTTAATGTGGAAGTTTCAATCTCTTTAATGGCCTGCAAATAAGCCACTTCTTCATTACTGTGTTTCACCTTGCCATACATGCTGTCGAGGGTGGCAGCAGCTTGCTGGTAAAAATCATTTAATCTTTTGATATCTTGCTGATGTTGCTCAGACTTCATTTTGTCGGCCACCAAAACCGCATCGCGGATCGAAATGGCTCTGTCATGCACGCTACCGCGAAAGTTAATAGCCTGACGTTGTTCCACTGCGGTTTGTTCTGACAGCTGGGTCAGGTTGTCATCAGCAATACTGATTTTGACTAAACCAAACAGGGTAATGCCGAGCATAATGACCAGTAAAATGGCAAAACCTGCATATAAACGATTAATTATCTTCATAGAGCGGACCTTATTTTGTAGTTAGCAATACAGTTTTTATGGTGCCAAACCAGCAATCCCCACTGGCAGGCATCATCAGCAAAACTGTGACATCAGCATCAATCGATTAAGTTTGATCAGCGGAACAGGCAGCTTCCGGCTCCATTCCCGACGAGGTGCGCCCAAATCGATATGAGTTTTATACGATAGAAAGCAGCAAATGGATTGCTCAGCAGAGGACAGTTATGTTGTACCCTGCCCTTGCTCTGTTGTGGCCTCTGTTTGTTGCGGATAGAGCTCAGCTCTGTTACGGCCATTACGTTTGGCCTGATACAACGCCGCATCAGCCTGAGTATACAAATCTTCAAAGCTGCTGTTGCCGTGGCAAAGTGCAATACCAATCGACATTGTGACACAAAGTTCGGTTGGACCTGCTTTGATTGGAAAATTTGCCAACAAAGCACGGATCCGTTCCGCCACCTGCAAAGCCATCCCTTGTGGTGTTTCCGATAAAAAAACCGCAAATTCCTCGCCGCCAATTCGGCCAAAAATATCATATTCCCGCAATGCTTTTTTGATCCTGTGGGCCGCCGCTTTTAACACTTCATCACCTGCCTGATGGCCAAATACGTCATTCACCGATTTAAAAAAATCCAAATCCAGCACAAAAAGGGCGCAAGGTAATTGCAAACGCTGACAACGCGACAATTCCGCTGTGGCCGACTCAACAAAACAACGCCGGTTTGCCACTTTGGTTAACTCGTCGGTCAGCGCCAGCTCGCTTAAAGTGGCGACTTTTGAGCTGAGTTGATGCTCCAGTACTTTTTGTTTGGTGATCTCTTTGGCCTGGATCAACATCTCTCCTGTTGACAACACCTGCTCAGAAAACAAAAACCAACGGTTGTCCCACAAATCAACTTCAAACAACCGAAATGGATTTTGCCGGCGGCGTTGATGGGCTTGAGTTAACCACTGCTCAATATCATCGGCATCAATACGAATACCTTTGCGCTCAACAAAAGATTTGCGCATCAGATCATCAAATAAAATGCCCAACATGGTTTTGTGATCCTGATAAAAAATGTCACAAAAAGCCTGGTTACAACCGAGCAGCCGATCATCAGCAGCCAAAATAGCGTAGCCGTCATGACTCACGTCAATAAATTCGAGCAGTTTTTGCTGATATAAAAGTTGAGATTTGCTCATGTTGCTCACCGCCAAAAGGGTTTTATCAAAGTTAGCAGAAGCCGGTAAAAGCGGATAAGTTCATGCACTAAGAAGCTAAACCGGATCCCCAGGAGCGCGTAATAAGGATTGCAAAAGACAGAGTAGCTGGTCCAAAGGGATTTTTTCAGGGGTGAATTCGGGATCTCAAAACGCAAATCATTTGGCGTTTTGCCGAATGAACGCAAGAGCCTCTGGCGATTGCCGGAATGTAAAAACACAAAAACGCCCGGAGCGTTTTTGGACAGCTTTAGCTGGTCCCACAGGGATTTGTACAGGAATGTAAAAACACAAAAACACCCGGAGCGTTTTTGGACAGCTTTAGCTGGTCCCAAAGGGATTTGTACAGGGGTGAATTCGGGATCTCAAAACGCAAATCATTTTGCGTTTTGCCGAATGAACGCAAGAGCCTCTGGCGATTGCCGGAATGTAAAAACAC
>NZ_DAIPZL010000008.1:160628-160874 GCF_036782235.1 Rheinheimera sp.
AAAAACGCCCGGAGCGTTTTTGGACAGCTTTAGCTGGTCCCGCAGGGATTTTTACAGGGATGTAAAAACACAAAAACGCCCGGAGCGTTTTTGGACAGCTTTAGCTGGTCCCGCAGGGATTTTTACAGGGATGTAAAAACAAAAAAACCAGCGCAAAGCTGGTTGATGTTTTACTAAATATGATTTTAGTAAAGTGGCGGAGCGGACGGGACTCGAACCCGCGACCCCCGGCGTGACAGGCCGGTA